>NZ_CP136574.1:0-1376568 GCF_035195345.1 Flavobacterium sp. | reverse complement strand
AAGCTTGTAAACGTTTGAGCAGAGCAGATCAAAAAGCTTGTTTTGATGCGCAATTAGCTAAAGCGGTTGCAAAACATTTAAATTATCCAGAAAGTGATATAGAAAATGGAAGACAAGGTGTTGCGCAAGTAGAATTTGTTATTGACGAAAATGGTGCTATTACTAATGTTAAAGCGTTGGATAACAAAAGAGCTACTATTGAAATGCAACAAGCTGCTGAAAAAGCTGTAAAAAGAATTCCTAAATTAATCCCAGCAAAACAAGGGAATAAAGCAGTTAAAATTAAATATTCTATACCTGTTGTGTTTAGAATGAAATAAAATAAATATAATCCAGTTAAAACATCCCATTTCGATGGGATTTTTTTATTTTTACACTTTCATAATTCAATTTAAAATGAACATTAAGCACTATTTAGATTCAACTTATCTCAAAACGGCGGCTCAAGCCAATCTTTCAGAACAAGAAAATACCGAAGTGGTAAAAAAATGTATTCAAGAAGCTATTGATTATGATTTTAAATTAATTATGATTCGCCCTGATCAAGTTGTTTTAGCTAAAAAAATGATTGAAGCAGCAAATTCAAAAGTTACTATTGGAACTGTTATTGATTTTCCATTTGGCAACGGCACATTGGAAGAAAAATTAGCTGAAGCAAAACAAGCGATTGAAAATGGAGTAGATGATTTAGATTATGTGCTAGATTATGAAGCCTTCAAAAGAGGAGAAATTGAAACAATAAAAGAGCAAGTTCTTCAAGGTACTAAATTAGGTTTGGCACATCATAAAATAGTAAAATGGATCATTGAAGTAGCTGCTTTAGATAATCATCAAATAGTACAATTATCAGCATTAATAAAAAACGTTGTAATTGCTAATTTTAGTGAAAAGGAATATGATAAAGTGTTTGTAAAATCATCTACAGGATTTTACAAAACACCCGAAGGAGTTCCAAACGGAGCTACCGTTTCTACTGTAAAATTAATGTTAGAAAATTCGTGTCCACTAGCTGTCAAAGCCGCGGGAGGTGTAAGAACGTATGAAGAAGCCGTTGAAATGATTCAATTGGGTGTCAAACGAATTGGAACTTCAGCAGCAAAAGCTATTTCAACGGGAGAAATTTCAAATAGTAATTATTAATAATTACCAGATGAAAAAAGTATATAGTTTTCTGTTGTATATTTTAGGATTAACAACTTTTGCTCAAAATTCTAATAATGAACAATTTCCATTATTCCATGATTGTGAGGGTTTGGTAGGAAAGCAACAAGAATCTTGTTTTTACAATACGATTCAAAACTATTTTTATACAAATTATAAAATACCACAAGAACTTCAAAATCAACAATACAAAGGAACTGTAATAGTCCTTTTTGAAGTGGATACTGTCGGAAATTTCAAGGTTTTATATGCCGATGCGGCTCATGAATTACTAAAAAAAGAAGCAATACGAGTTTTCGAATCTTTGCCTAAAGTTGCTCCTGCTACTTATTCAGGAAAGGCAACCTATTCAAAATTTACAATTAAGATTAATATTCCTTTGGTTGCGCCAAATTCTATAGATGGAAACGAATCAACTAAGTATGCTAAAACAAATACGTTATTAATTGACAATAAAAAAGAATTGTCAGAATACGATAATATTCAATATAAACCTTTTGAAAATCCGCAATTTAAAAGTACCGGAATTGTTCAATTTTCGCATCAGAATTATGGAGTTTTTGATGCTTTGTTAAATCAAGTAGGAAGTAATAATCATACAGCATCTAAGCCCTATTCTTATGATGAAGTAGCAAAATATTATGATTTAGAAACGGCAAATCAATCATTCCTAAAGAAAAAAGACTCTTGGTGGGGAAGAAAATTGTGGAATGAAAATGTTGTAGCCATTCAAGGGGAAGAATATTGGTTTACTTTAAATCCAATTCTTGATTTTAGAGTTGGTAAAGACACAGAAAGTCAGGCGTCAAATACATTTGTAAATACTAGAGGAATTATTGTAAATGGAGGTTTAGGCAAGCAATTGACGTTCACCACATCCATATACGAAAGTCAAGGAAGATTTGCAGATTATTATAATGCATATGCAGAAAGTATAAGACCTTCAGGAGGTAATCCAGCAATTATTCCAGGGATTGGTATTGCAAAACGTTTTAAAGAAGATGCTTATGATTTTCCTTTAGCAGAAGCCAATATTAAATACCAACCAAATAAGTTTATCAACCTTCAATTAGGGTATGGTAGAAATTTTTTAGGTGACGGATATCGTTCCTTATTACAAAGTGATGCGGCAAGTCCGTATCCGTATTTTAAAATCAATACAACTTTTTGGAAGATAAAATATACAAATACGTACATGTGGTTAAAAGATGTACGCGATGCGGTTACGATTGATGGAACATACACTACAAAATACATGGCAAGTCATTATTTAAGTATGAATGTGACTAAGCGTTGGAATTTAGGTTTCTTTGAAAATGTTGTATGGACTAATACGAATGAAAGAGGTTTTGATTTCAATTTTGTTAATCCATTAATTTTTTATAGAACGGTTGAGTTTGGTTCGTCATCCAAAACAGGAAATGCGTTATTAGGATTGACTTCAAAATACAAATGGAATAATCAAATCAATTTTTACGGACAGTTTTTAATTGATGAATTTGCTATTAGCGATGTTAAAGAAAGTAATCAAAGTTGGAGAAATAAATTTGCTTATCAAATAGGAGCTAAATATTATGATGCATTTAAAGTTAAAAATTTATTACTTCAGGTAGAATATAATCAAGTGCGTCCTTATGTGTATTCGCACAGTAATCCTATTACAAATTATGGTCATAACAACCAAAGTATGGGGCATTTATGGGGTGCAAATTTTAGGGAGTTTGTTGCAATTGCTCGTTATTATAGAGGAAGATATTTTGCAGATGCCAAGTTAATTTACGGCCAACGCGGATTTGATTTCAATGATGGAACTAACAATTTTAATTACGGAGGAAATATCTATTTAGATTACGATGAAAATCGTCCTTATGATAATGGGGTTTCAATTGCACAAGGAAATAAAACAACCGTTATGATTGCTGATTTACAAGTAGGATATGTAGTAAATCCAGCATATAATCTGAAGGTTTTTGGAAATGTAATGCTAAGAAATTTTGACCCAACTGCAGAAACTGCTTCAACAATACAATCAAACACGACTTGGTTTTCAATTGGACTAAGAAGCGATTTATTTAACTTGTATTTCGATTATTAGTAGTTTTAACGAATTTTCTAAATTCTAAATTCTAAATTCTAATTTTCATATTGTATCTTTGCACGCAATTTTACAGTGAAAAACAATAAAGTGGACACGAATACGCAACCTCAAATAAAAAAATCGTTATACAAAGACTTTGTGGAAATCACCAAGGCGCGCTTATCTATTAGCGTGGTGGTATCTACTATTGCGGGTTATTTGTTAGGATTTAATACTGATCAGCCTTTTCAGTGGAGTGTTTTGTTTTTGTTAGCAATAGGCGGTTACTGTATGGTGGGTGCTTCAAATGTTTTTAATCAAATCATCGAAATTCAATTAGATGCTCAAATGGACCGAACTAAAAATCGTCCATTGCCTTCAGGAAGAGTTTCAAAACAAAATGCATTTATATTAGGAACAGTTTTAACTACGTTAGGTTTAATTATTTTGTATAATGTAAATCCTAAAACCGCTATGTTTAGTGCTATTTCGATTTTCATGTATGTAAGTTTGTATACGCCACTAAAAACTGTTACACCTTTGTCGGTTTTTGTGGGTGCATTTCCAGGAGCTATTCCTTTTATGTTGGGTTGGGTTGCTGCAACAGGTCATTTTGGTATTGAAGCAGGAACTTTATTTATTATACAGTTTTTTTGGCAATTTCCTCATTTTTGGGCCATCGGTTGGTTTTTATATGAAGATTACAAAAAAGCTGGATTTTTCTTATTACCCTCTGGAAAGCAAGATAAAAAAACTACTTTGCAAATAGTATTATATTCCATTTGGACAATTATGGCTTCTGTAATTCCTGTTTTTGGGTTTACGGGTAATTTGATTTTGAGTAAATTTGCTGCAGTTATAGTAGTTTTGTTAGGTTTGTGGATGTTGTTTTATGCTTTTAAATTACACAAAGAAATGAGTGTAAAAACTGCTAGAAAACTAATGTTGGTTAGTGTTTCTTACATATCTTTGTTGCAAATCATATATGTTATAGATAAATTTTTACGATAGTTATGGAAAATAGAATGACTTTGGAAGAAGAACAAGCACGTAAAGGCAAAACCTATAAAATGTTGTTATGGTTCGGAATGATCAGTATTTGTATGATTTTTGCCGGATTGACAAGTGGTTTTATTGTTAGTAAAAAACGTCCTGATTGGGTTGCAGATTTTGGAATGCCAAAATCCCTTATTTTAAGTACTATTATTATATTAATTAGTAGTTTTACGTTTCATTTGGCTAAAAAATATATTAAAGAAGGAATGAATTCTAGAGGAATGTTCTTTTTAATATCAACGTTGGTTTTAGGATGTTTATTCATTGCTTTTCAATTTAATGGTTTTTCAGAGCTATTTAGTATGCAATTAGTTCCAACTGGGCCATCAAGCACAGTGAGTGTTTCGTTTTTGTATGCATTTGTTATTGTGCATGTTGCGCATCTTTTTGGAGGTATAATTTCACTTTTTGTGGTAATTTATAATCATTATAAACAAAGGTATAATCCTGCTCAAACCCTTGGTATAGAGCTAAGTGCGATGTATTGGCACTTTATGGATTTTATTTGGGTTTATTTGTTTTTGTTTTTCTATTTTTTCAAATAGAAAAAAAATAATAAATTTGGGAACTTTTTAACAATTAAAAAATTTATGGGAGCGACAGTTATTTCAGATGAACACGCTTTAGACGGAGGTCCAGGACCATTAGGAGCAACCTATGGTAAAATGATGATGTGGTTTTTCATCTTATCAGATGCATTAACATTTTCAGGTTTCTTAGCCGCGTACGGTTTTTCAAGGTTTAAATTCATTGAAACTTGGCCAATTGCCGATGAGGTTTTTAACCACTTTCCATTCTTACACGGTGTAAATGCGCCTATGTATTATGTGGCTTTAATGACTTTTATCTTAATTTTCTCTTCAGTTACTATGGTTTTAGCGGTTGATGCTGGACATCATATGAATAAAGCAAAAGTAGCTTTCTACATGTTTTTAACTATTATTGGAGGTTTTATCTTCTTAGGTTCTCAAGCTTGGGAGTGGAAAAATTTTATTAAAGGTGAATATGGTGCAGTAGAAACAAAAGGAGGTTCTATTCTTCAATTTGTACAAAAACAAGCAGATGGAACATACAAAAGAGTAGCTCTTGCTGATTTTTCTGCAACGTTACCAGAAGCGAGAACACAACACGAAAGAAGTAATGGTGTTTGGTTTATGGATGAGGCTACTTTACCTACTTATTCAGTAAACGAAGTGGTTGCTGGTTTTAAAGCAGATGAATCTATTTTAGTACGTTCAGAATTTTTAAATGCTGAAAAACACAAAACTGTTTTATCAAGAGAAGAGTCATTAAAAAGATTAGCAGACGCTAAATATGTAGTTGAAGGGGCTAACTTAGTTAGAAACGAATACGGACATAAATTATTTGCTAACTTCTTCTTCTTTATAACTGGATTTCACGGATTCCATGTATTTACAGGAGTATTAATTAATATCATTATTTTCTTTAATGTGTTATTAGGTACTTACGAGAAAAGAAAAAGTTACGAAATGGTTGAAAAAGTTGGATTGTACTGGCACTTTGTCGACTTAGTGTGGGTATTCGTATTTACTTTCTTCTATTTAGTATAATTATATAATAAAAGTATATCATGGCACACGCACACGAATCAAATACAAAAAGAATTTGGGTAGTTTTTGGAATTCTTTCTATCATTACTATCGTAGAGGTTTTGTTTGGTATTTATAAACCAAAATCATTATACTTCAATAATTTCTTAGGAATGAATTTGTTAAACTGGTTGTTCATCATTTTAACTATCGTTAAAGCATATTACATTACTTGGGCTTTCATGCACATGGAAGGTGAAAAAAAATGGTTTAGAAGATCTATTGTTTGGACAGTTATATTCTTAATCCTTTATTTATGTTTTATTTTACTAGTTGAAGGTGATTACGTTTATGGTATTTACAAAACAGGTCATTTAAAGTGGATATTTTAACACTTGTTTCTATAATATAATCCCGATTTACATCGGGATTTTTTTTACTTTTGTATGAACAAATTTAGTGTAACCTAATGAAAAACAAATTAGTTCTAATATCCTTATTTATCTTGCCAATTGCCATTTATTTGGTTTTTTCAACGGCTTCACATAATTCTCTTTTTTTACCTACTATTTCTAAAAGTAACCAAGATATCCCAGCAGATTGGTCTAGTTTAGATGGTAATCCACTTTCAATGAAAGATAAAATTACTATTCTTGGTTTTGTAGGTGATAATGTAATTGAGAACAGAGGTAATTTTTTTAATCTGAATCAAAAAATTTATAACAAATACAAAGGGTTTAAAGATTTTCAAATGATTATGGTTGTTCCTGAAGGCAATGAAAAAAAATGCCAACAGATAATTGATGAATTAGCTCCTATTACTGGAGAGATGACTGGATGGAAATTTGCATTTTCAACCCCTGATAGCATTCAAGATTTTTATGATAGCTACAAGTTAATCGGGCAATTGGATGAAAATAAAGGGACTCCAGCTGTAATTATTGTGGACAAAGAGTTAAATCATCGTGGTAGAAAGGGTAAAAATAAAAAAGGAGAAGACGAGTTTAAAGAAAGTTATAACACCATTTCGGCTGCTGATTTGCATAACGAAATGACGGATGATGTAAAAATTATTTTACGCGAATACCGATTAGCACTTAAAAAAAATCAAAATGAAAGAAAAGATGTTTTTAGAGATAACATCAAAGAAAATATTGAAAAACAAAATAAATAGGAATGAAAAATAAATCATACATAGGGATATCATTTATCATTTTAATTTTTGGTATTTGGGCTGTGCCTAAGATTATTGCTAAATTTCAAAAATCAGATTTAGTTGAAATTGGACCTGTTCCTGAGTTCAAGTTAACGAATCAAAATAATAAAACTATCTCTAATAAAGATTATTTGGGTAAAGTATATGTAGTGGAGTTTTTCTTTGCAACCTGTCCTACGATTTGTCCTAAAATGAATCAAAGTATGCTACAATTACAAGATGAATTTTACGGAAATCCTAGCTTTGGTTTAGTTTCAATCACCATCGACCCAAGTAATGACACACCTGAGTTTTTAAATGAGCATGCGCGCCTTTTAGGAGTAAAACATTACAATTGGAATTTTTTAACAGGAGATAAAGATTATATTTTTAACTTAGCAAATAAAGGATTTAATTTATACGCTGGTGAAAATAATAAAGCGGCAGGTGGTTTTGAGCATTCAGGATTATTTGCTTTAGTTGATAAAGAAGGTAAAATACGTTGTAGAAAAGATGCTCAAGGGAATCCTATTTTATACTACGACGGATTAGATCCTAAAGGAGTAGAAGCGATTAAAGAAGATATAAAAAAATTATTAGTTGAATAAAATGGAAACAAATAAAGAAACAAAATTTAATAAATTAATTGTCGTATTATCAATTGCTATCCCTTTGGTAGTAGCTTTGTTATTTGGTGTAAATCTTAGAAGATTGGGTTTTGATGTCCAACCTCTATATGTTTTACCTCCAATTTATGCCTCAATTAATGGAGCAACAGCTTTTTTACTAATAGCTGCTGTTGTTGCAATCAAAAACGGAAATAGAAAATTGCACGAAAATTTAATGAAATTAGCAATTGCTTGTTCTGTTTCGTTTTTGGCAATGTATGTGGCGTATCATATGACATCAGATTCTACAAAATTTGGTGGTGAAGGTGTTATTAAGTATTTGTATTATTTTATTTTAATCACCCACATTTTATGTTCTATTATAATCATCCCATTAGTTTTAACAACGTATGTTAAAGCATGGGCTGAAAAATTTGACAAGCATAAAAAATTAGCAAAAATTACATTTCCAATTTGGTTATATGTTGCCATTACGGGTGTTGTTGTTTATATTATGATTTCTCCTTATTATGCACACTAAAGAAAATAGAACAAAGAAAATAGAACAAAGAGGTTGTAAGATGAAAATATTTTTCTTTTTTCTTTTCTCTTTTTTCTTTTCTCTTTCTACTCAAGCCCAATGCGCTATGTGTCGTGCCGCACTTGAAAGTGAAGGAGGTGGTGTAAAAGCCGAGGCTGTAAATGATGGGATTGTTTATTTAATGGCAATTCCTTACATTTTAGTTGGGGTTTTAGGTTATGCAATTTATCGTTTAAAATACGGAAAAAAGAAAGTAGAGTAAATTATTCCTTTCGTATAGATAAAATAGCTGTCGTCTAAAAACAGTTAGAATTGTAATTTAAAATTATTCCATTCCATCAACTGTAATATTCATTTTTCCTGAAGTAGTTATAAACGCAATAATTGCTTTGTCTGTTATTTCTACTTTTTCAAATTCAAAATCATTTAAAGTTCCATTTACAAAAACACCTTTCATTGGTGAGTAATTAGATAAATAAGGATTCATGTTTTTTTTCCCTTCTTCTAAATTTCCTTGTATTGAATAGCGACAACTTTCTTGAATTTTTTTTAAAATGGTACCCTGCATTAACCAATTTGCCGATTTCATTAATATGTTTTTGGTGTTTAAAACATAATCCATTTGTTCAAAGTAAATTTCTTTAGTTATTGCATTGTAATTTGGAATTCCAGATAAGTATATGGTTCCATTTATGCTGCCAATAATATCTAAAGCAATAATCATTTTTCCATCTTTTTGCCATAAATCTACTTTTTGAACTACAATTTTTCTACTACCAGCAGCAAATTCTTGCCCTTGAAAGTTTTTGGTTACTATTTTGCTAGCACTTTCATAAGTAGATACCGCAACTACTGAAACCGTTGTTTTGTTTGGGATGGATGCTATTGGTTTTAAAATAATTTTAGCAGCATCAAAATTATTTTTTGGTTCTTGACCAACCATTGTTTGCATATTGCATTTTAATCCCATATTCATGGTGATTTTTCTTTTTCCTAGTTTAGCTTCTGTAACGTAAAGCTCAATCGGAACCATTTTAAACCAAGTTTCATATTGCTCGCTAGTTAAAAAAGGAGTGCTCAGTTTTTCTAAAACAGATAAAACTTGCGGTTTAAAATCACAAGTAGCATTAATTGCATCATCTATTTTTTTAGCAATTTTAGATTTAAAAATGCTTAAAGTGGGGTTGATTATGTATGTAATTGGCACTTTTTTTCCAGCAACAAGGATGTTTGGACTTTCGCTCCATTCAAAATCTTCAATTTTTGAAGTAGTTGTTAATTTCCAGTTGTATAAATTAGTAACACTATTTAGTGTAATTGTTCCGTTTAGATTTATCTCTCGGGTATCATTTAACCCTAAAAAATCAGTACCATATTTAAATTTAGCCCAAATTTTTAGTGGAATAACTGAAACAATATTACCGTTTTTTTCAGCTAGTTTTATGGGTGCCGTTTTCCAAATTTTCATTTCGGTTTTGTCATCGCTTAAAATCGAATCGTTGTAAATTAAACCCGTTAAATTTTTATTTAATTGGCTTTCAATTTCTTTTAAAGAAATTTCAATGGGCATTGCTACAAACGATATTTTGTTTTTATATACTACGGCAGCATTATTTGAAGGGGCAGGTTTTAAGGCTTCAATTTTATTGGTTGTTCCACAAGATACTGATATAAGTAGGGTGCAAGCAAGAAGTGCAAAAGCGATAATTGTTTTCATTGTGCAATATAAAGGTTCTTTTTTTTATTGTAAAAGTAAAATTTTAATTGATATCTGTAACAAAAATGTAAAAAGAAGGTCTTATAAGAAATGAGAAGTAAAGTACATAAAATGATAACAAAAAAAATAATTCTTTTTCTATTGCTAGTTGGCTTTCAACTTTCGGCACAAGATAAGAAATGGACTTTAGAAGAATGTGTAGATTATGCCATTCAAAATAATATATCCATTAAGCAGTCTGAATTGGATTTAAAAAATGCTAATATTAATCGAAAAGATGCAGTTGGCGCATTTTTACCTAGTATAAATGGTAATGCATCTCACTCTTGGAATATTGGTTTGAATCAAAATATCACAACGGGATTGTTAGAAAATCAAACTACGCAATTTACGTCTGCTGGCTTAAATGTGGGTATTGATATTTATAATGGGTTAAGAAATCAATTGCAATTACGTAAATCAAATTTACAGATTATTGCAAATCAGTATCAAATAACTAAAATGCAAGAAGATATTGCTTTAAATGTAGCGAATGCTTATTTGCAGATTTTGTTTAACAAAGAAAATTTAAAAGTTCAAGTTCAACAAAAAGCATACGATGTAAAACAGTTAGAAAGAACGCAAGAATTAGTTGAAGCGGGTGTAGTTCCAAATGGTGATTTATTAGATATTAAAGCAACTGTTGCCTCTGATAACCAAAGAGTAATTGCTGCTGAAAATGCATTGTTAATATCAAAATTAAGTCTTGCTCAATTGTTAAGACTAGAAGATTTTGTTAATTTTGATATAGATGATAATCAAATTCCATCTTTCAATTCAGAAATATTATTGCAAACGTCTCAAGATATTATGCAAAAGGCAAAAGAAACTAGAACAGAGATTAAAATTGCACAGTCAAATCTAGAATTAGCTCAAAAAGATGTATCAATCGCTAAGGGAGCATATCAACCTACAATTTCAGGTTTTTATAGTTTTAGTACAAGAGCGGCTTATAGTGATAAAATTGTTGGTTTTCAACCAAACATTAATAATCCAACATCTGTAATTGGTTATGTTGACGGAACAAATCAAGCCGTACTTCAACAAAATTACTTGCCAATTTTAGGAAATCCAGATTCAATTATTGATCAATTTAGTAATAATAAAGGACAAAATTTTGGATTACAATTAACTATTCCAATCTTTAATGGATTTGCCACTAGAAACAATGTTCAAAGAAGTAAAGTTGCATTGGAAAGAGCTAAATTAAATTTAGAACAACAAAATTTAGATGTTGAAAGAATTGTTTTTACTGCATACAGTGATGCAAATTCAGCAAAGGAAAGTTATGAAGCAGCTGAAACAACACTATCAGCTAGAAAATTATCTTTTGAATACGCTAAAGCAAGATATGAAGTTGGATTAATAAATGTTTTTGATTTCAATCAAGCGCAAACATTATATGTAAACGCTCAATCTGAAGTATTGAGAACTAAATACGATTACATTTTTAGAACCAAAATTTTAGAATTTTATTTCGGAATACCATTAATTAAAAAACAATAATAAAACATAAATACTAAGTCATGTCAAAGAAAACCATATACATTTTATTAGGAAGTGCCATCGGATTAATCTTACTATTAGTTGGACTAAAAAAAGGAGGTGTTGTCGGAAATAATGATGATTCTAAAATTGTAGAATTGTCAAAAGTGGCGCAAACTACAATTGTTGAAACGGTTTCAGCAACAGGTAAAATTCAGCCAGAAATCGAAGTGAAAATTTCGTCAGAAGTTTCTGGAGAAGTTATCGCGTTACCTGTAAAAGAAGGTCAACAGGTTAAAAAAGGAGATTTATTGGTACGTATAAATCCAGATTTATATGAATCAGGTGTAAATCGTTCGGTAGCATCTATGTCAACTACAAAAGCAGGCTTAAGTCAAGCTGATGCCCAAGTAAAAGAAGCAAAAGCAAATTACGACAGAAATAAAAAATTATTTGAGAAAGGAATTATTTCAAAATCAGAATGGGATAGATTGGTTTCTGCTTATGAAGTAGCTGTAGCGAACAAACAATCGGCTTATTATCAAGTACAAAGTGCTTCTGCAACAGTAACTGAAGCTAAAGATAATTTAGGGAGAACTACTATTTATGCACCTGCTGATGGGACTATTTCTATGTTGAATATTGAATTAGGGGAACGTGTTTTAGGAACACAGCAAATGACAGGAACGGAAATTCTTAGAATTGCGAACTTAAATAACATGGAAGTAGAAGTAGATGTAAATGAAAATGATATTGTGAAAATAAATATTGGTGATTCTGCAAATATTGAAGTTGATGCTTATTTAAAAAGAGAATTTAAAGGAATTGTTACTAGTATTTCAAATTCGGCTAGTGCTGCATTGACCGCTGATCAAGTAACTAATTTTAAAGTTAAAGTTAGAATTTTAAAAGAATCATATCAAGATTTGTTAAATGGAAAACCTGAAAGTTATTCTCCGTTTAGACCAGGAATGACCGCTACCGTTGATATTATTACTGAAAGAAAAGAAAAAATTATTTCGGTGCCAATTAGTTCAGTTGTAATCAAAGACGATACTACTTCTGTAAAAAAGGATATTGTAGCAGAATTAGAAAAAGAAGAGCAAGAGAAAAAAGGAACTGCGCCTAAAAGTGATAAAAAATACGAGTGTGTTTTTGTGAAAGTGGGCGATAAAGCTAAATTAAGAGTTGTAAAAACCGGAATTCAAGACGATTCTAATATTGAAATTATTTCGGGACTAAAACCAGGTGAAGAAATTATAATTGGACCTTATACAACGGTTTCTAAAGATTTAGTTTCAAATGATAAAGTTCGTGTAGAAACAGAAAAAGATAAAAAAGAAAGTAAGAAATAGATTTCTTATTAGTTATTTGGGTAAATATGGCGCTAGAAATAGCGTCTTATTTTTTTTACCTAATTATCTTCTTAACTTTGCACTTCAAAAATGTCATTATGCCAATTATTCTAAATATAGAAACTGCTACAAAAAATTGTTCGGTTGCAATAGCTAAAGAAGGAAAAATAATAGCTTTTAGAGAAATTGCAGAGCAGAATTTTTCTCATGCCGAAAAGTTACACGTTTTTATAGCAGAACTACTTTCAGAAAATCAATTGCAATTTTCTGATTTGAATGCTGTTGCTGTTAGCCAAGGACCAGGTTCTTATACAGGTTTGCGTATTGGTGTTTCTTCAGCAAAAGGATTTTGTTATGCGTTGAATATTCCAATGATTGCGATTGACACACTTCAACTTTTAGCAAAACAAATTAAAATTGGAGATGGAATTATCATTCCGATGATTGACGCACGTAGAATGGAAGTTTTTTCAGCATTTTATGATAAAAATTACCAACAAATTAGAACCACACAAGCTGAAATAATTGATGAGACATTCTATCAGGAAATTTCAGACACGATACATTTAGTTGGCGATGGAATAGAAAAATTCAAAAATACTTTGACAGATTCTAAATTTATATTTCACTCAGCTATAGTATTTCCATCTGCAAAAGAAATGAGTCAGTTGTCTTTTGAGAAATATCAAGAAAATAATTTTGTTGATGTCGCTTATTTTGAACCTTTTTACTTGAAAGATTTTGTCTTAACAAAATAAAATTATTCTTTGTGAATTTCCACTTGATGTGGATAGGGAATTTCTATGCCCACTTGGTCAAAAGCTATTTTAGTTTTTTCTAAAACATCTGATTTAACTTTCCAGAAATTTTCGTTCTTAGTGTATGGTCTAACGGCAAAATCAATAGAACTTGTGCCTAAATTGTTTATAAATACCATAGCCGCTGGTTCTTGTAAAACTTCAGGAATTGTTTCTAAAATGGTCTCTAAGGTTGTTTTTGCTAATTGTAAATCTGTTTTGTAATCCACAGAAATTATTAAATCTACTCTTCTTATGCCGTTAATGGTATGATTGGTAATAACGCCGTTTGATAACGCAGCATTTGGTATCACAATTTGTTTGTTATCTGGAGATGTAACAACGGTAGAAAATATTTTTATATCTTTTACAGTTCCAAGAACGCCTTGTGCCTCAATAAAATCACCTAATCTAAAAGGTTTAAATAAAATAATTAAAATACCACCAGCAAAGTTTGATAATGAGCCTTGTAATGAAAGACCAATAGCTAAACCTGCGGCACCTAAAATAGTTACAAAGGCAGAAGTTTCAATGCCAAGTTTTGAAATTACGGTGACAAATAATAGAATTCGGAGTGTCCAAAAAATCACATTTCCAATAAAAGTTGAAAGTGTTAGTTCAATTTTTCGTTTCAACATTATCTTTTTGGCGGTTTTGGTAATAAAACTGCTTCCCCAAAGTCCAATTAAAAGAATAACAATTGCTATAATAAATTTAGGAGAATATTCTAAGATTAATTTTTTTATCGTTTCAAAATAATTTTCTATTTCTATTGTTGTCATATTTAATTTTTTTGCAAAGATATTCAGAGAATCTTTTAAGCCTAAAAAAAACTTAAAAACCTTATTTTTTATGCTTTAGTTTTTTGATGCATTATTTTGAATTGAAACGTAAAAAAGAAACTAAAAATTCAGATTTTTAACATAAGTTGTTGTTTTAACAATATGTACTTATTGAAATATTTTAATTGCAAATTTATAGCATTGTTTTTTCTAGATTTAAACCTTCATTTTTTAAATTGATAACATTAAGTTAACATTAAAACAGAATTCTTGAAAGACTTTTGCATATTATTAAATTATACAAATGGAACAGATTTATATTATGATGTTAATTGCTTTAGCTATACTTGCTATCACTGATTTGATGGTAGGGGTTAGTAATGACGCAGTTAATTTTTTAAACTCTGCAATTGGATCAAAAGCGGTTTCGTTTAAGACAATTATGATTGTTGCGAGTATTGGAGTTGCAGTTGGAGCTTTGTACTCAAACGGGATGATGGAAATTGCCCGAAATGGAATATTTACTCCAAGTATGTTTAGCTTTAATGACGTAATTATTATCTTTTTAGCGGTAATGATTACAGATGTATTATTGCTAGATGTTTTTAACACATTAGGATTGCCAACTTCAACTACAGTTTCTGTGATTTTTTCATTATTAGGAGCTTCAGTCGTATTAGCGATTTATAAAGTAGTTGTAAGTGGAGATAGTTTTAGTACATTAGATAATTATATTAATACTGAAAAAGCGACCGAAATTGTTTATAGTATTTTATTATCAGTAGCATTATCTTTTGCATTAGGTTCGTTAGTACAATATGTTTCAAGGTTAATTTTTACATTCCATATCGAAAAAAGATATAAGTATGTTGCTGCTGTTTTTGGTGGAGTTGCCATGACAGCTATTACTTTTTTCATTTTGGTAAAAGGATTAAAATCAATAACATTTGTGCCGTCAGAAGTAAAAGATTTCATTAAAGAAAGTCCGTTTACAATTATTGCATATTCATTGATTTTATGGACAATCGTTTGTCAATTATTAATAAGTGTTTTTAAATACAGTGTTTTTAAATTTATTATTATAGTTGGTACTTTTGGATTAGCACTTGCTTTTGCTGGAAACGATTTAGTAAACTTTATTGGTGTGCCAATTGCTGCTTATCAAGCTTTTGAAATTTGGTCAGCACCTGGGCAAACAGTTGGAGCAACTGAATTTATGATGACCGGATTAGAAAAAGATAATTTGCCTGCACCATTTATCTTCTTAGCATTGGCAGGTTTAGTAATGGTTTATACCTTATGGACGTCTAAAAAAGCGAGAACAGTTATTGAAACAGAACAAAATTTATCACGTCAAGGTGATGGAAATGAGAAATACAATGCCAATAATTTATCTAGAAATTTAGTTCGTGGTATTATGTATATTGGTAATATAATTAGTTTTATTTTACCAAAATCGGTACAGCAAAAATTAGATGCTCAGTTTGTACAACCGGAATATACTGGAAAAAGAGACGAACAGCCTATGTTTGATATGGTTCGTGCTTCAGTAAATTTAATTGTGGCATCGGTTTTAATTTCTATTGGAACATCAATGAAATTGCCTTTATCTACAACGTATGTTACATTTATGGTGGCCATGGGTTCCTCCTTTGCGGATAGAGCTTGGGATAGAGAAAGTGCTGTATATCGAGTTGCAGGTGTGTTCAATGTAATTGGTGGTTGGTTTGTAACTGCATTAGCCGCTTTCTTATCATCAGCCATCATTGCTTACATTTTGTTTGTTGGTGAAGTGTTTGCATTCTTTGCTTTTATGATTATCGTTGCTCTTTTCTTTTACAGAAGTAACCAAGTTCATAAAAAGAAACTTATCGAAGAAGAAGAAATTAAAAGTTTACGTAAAGAAGATATTGTAACATTAAAAGAAATGATTAATGAAAGTTCTTCTCAAATTTCTAAAGTTTTACGCAAAACGAGTACTTTGTATTCAAATGTTATTGATAATTTGGGATTACAAGATTTGACAAAACTGAAAGAAAATAAGAAATCACTCAAGAAACTTGAAAAAGAAATTGATGAATTAAAAAGCAATGTTTTCTATTTTATCAAAAATCTCGATGAAAATTCAGTTGAGGCTAGTAAATTTTATATTTTGATACTAGGTTATTTGCAAGATATGGTGCAGTCAATTGAATTTATTACTTCCAATAGCCATTCTCATGTAAATAATAATCATAAAAAACTGAAATTCAATCAAATTCGCGATCTTAAAACGGTTGATACTCAATTGCAAGAATTATTTAGTCGTTTAGAAGAGAGTTTTAATTCAGAAGATTTTTCAAAACTAGATATTATTTTAAAAGACAAAAATGTGTTTTTAGATACTGTTTCAGAATTAATTACTAAACAAATTGTTCGCATTAGAACTATAGAGACAAGTCCTAAAAACAGTAAATTGTATTTCTCTTTATTACTTGAAACAAATGATTTGATAAAATCTATCATGAACTTGCTAGAATTGTTTAGAGAATTTAACTTACAGAATAATAAGAAGTAACAATCATAAAAAAAGAGCCGAAAGGCTCTTTTTTATGATTTATAAAGTAGTTTTGTTAACCATTAATGGCTTCTACTTTAATAGCTTCGTCTTTAAGCATGTCTTTAAGCATGTTTTCAATACCATTTTTTAAAGTGAAGGTAGAAGAAGGGCAACCACTGCATGCGCCTTGTAAAACAACTTTAACTCTTTTTTCAATTGGATCAAAAGATTCAAACATAATGTTTCCACCATCGCTTTGAACAGCTGGTTTTACATATTCTTCAATAATGTTAATGATTTGTTGTGAAGTTACATCAAGTGTATCGAAATAAGCTTCTTGTTGTTTTTGATGTATCTCCGTTTTTACAATTGCAGTTTCATCAATAACGGTTTTCCCGTTTTCAATGTATTCTTTAATGAAAGTTCTAATTTCTAATGTAATTTCGTCCCATTCAGTTATAGCAAATTTGGTTACAGAAATATAATTTTCATCTATAAAAATTTCTTTTACAAATGGGAATTTAAATAATTCTTTTGCTAATGGAGAGGCAATTGTTTCGTCTATATTTTTACATTCCAGTGCTGTTTTAGTTAACAGTTTGTTGCAAACAAATTTTAAAACAGCTGGATTGGGTGTGGTTTCAGCATAAACGGTTACAGGTTGTTTTTTTGACTTGTTTTCGTCAATTTGTATAATTACACCACCATTCGATATAAATTCGTTGATTTGATTTGCTACGTCTTCTTGAACATCTTTCCATTCTACTATTGAAAATTTTTCAATAGCTATGAAATTTCCTGAAATATAGACTGTTTTCACAAATGGTAAAAAAAATAATTGTTTTGCTAAGGGAGAATTTTGTGTTTCGTCAATGTTTTTGAATTCAAAATTTTCGGTTCTAACGATTATTTCATCCAATTCAAATTTTACAATGGCTGGATTTTGAGTTATTTTTGTTGCGATTACTTGCATTTTGATATTGTTTTTTGCAAAGATACAAAGTTCAAAAGATATGCGGATTATTTTAGATGTAGACTTTTGTATTTAACTTTTTATTTTATTTTGATAAATTATTATTACAAAGTTGTTCCTTTTTTTTCAAATATTAAAAAAATGTAAATTTAACTTAAGAATATTTTATTCGAAAGGTAAAAGAAACCTAAAAATTTATATCTTTGGCAAGTTCATAGTAAAAAGAAGAATTTAATTTATTTAGAAGTTTTTTTATTATTAATAATATTCTAATTTTAGAACTTTTAAGTACAATTAGAATTAAAAAGAATTATGTTTTCATTAAACAATAACTACAATGAATTTTAAAAAGAGTTATTTTATTTTAGCATTTTTATTAGCACAATTTTCTTTCGCTCAAGAAGGGGTTGCTGTTTATTCGGATTATTTGTCGGATAATTATTATTTAATTCACCCTTCAATGGCAGGTGCTGCTAATTGTGGAAAAATTAGATTGACTGGACGTCAACAATGGTTTGGTCAAGAAGATGCTCCAGCTTTGCAAACCGTTAGTTTTAATACAGCTTTAGATGAAGATGGTATATCTGGATTAGGAATGATTTTCTTTAATGATAAAAATGGATATCATTCACAGCAAGGTGCTAAGTTTACTTATGCGCATCATTTAAGATTTTCTAGAGGAACTTTAGATTTAAATCAATTATCTTTTGGTTTAAGTGCTGCTTTTGTTCAGAGTAATATTGATGGTAGAGATTATAGAGGTTTTGACCCAGTTATTGTTCAAGGGGTTATTCAGAAAGATTCTTATTTTAATGTGGACTTAGGGGTTTCATACCACTATATGGATTTCTTTACGCATTTTACAATTAAAAATTTCTTAGCGAGTAGAAGAGAATTATATACTAGAGATATTGAGTCTGACAATTTAAGTAAATATTTATGGAGCGCTGGTGCAGTGTTTGGTAATGAGAATGATTTGTTATTTGAACCTTCATTCATGTTTCAATATGTCTCAGAAACTAAAGAAAAATCTATTGATTTAAATTTAAAAGTTTACAAACAATTAGAATTTGGTAAACTTTGGGGAGGATTGTCTTACAGAAGAAGTTTTGATGGTGCTCAATATGTTGATGGAAGTGGATTACAAGAGCAAAAATTACAATGGATTACTCCTATAATTGGATTGAATTATGATAAATTTATGTTCTCTTATACATATTCTCATATTATGGGTGATGTTAAGTTTGATAACGGTGGTTTTCATCAAATTACATTAGGTATTAACGTTTTCTGTAAAGACAAAGCTTGGGATTGTAATTGTCCTGCAGTTAATTAAGAACAAATTTTTCAATTATATTTGTCCCGATTTATTCGGGACATTTTTTTTAAAAAGATAATTATGTTAATTAAAGAAGTAAACGGAAAGTATCCTCAAATCCCTCAAGATTGCTATGTGGCAGAAAATGCAACGATAGTTGGTGATGTAACCTTTGGTTCCAATTGTAGTGTTTGGTTTAATGCTGTAATTCGTGGCGATGTAAATTCTATTTCAATTGGCAATAAAGTAAATATTCAAGATGGTGCGGTTGTACATTGTACCTACTTAAAGCATCCTACAATTATAGGGAATAATGTTTCCATTGGACATAATGCTATTGTTCATGGTTGTACCATTAATGATAATGTGCTTATTGGAATGGGAGCTATTGTAATGGATAATTGCGTTATAGGAAGTAATTCAATTGTAGCTGCTGGTTCTGTTGTAACACAAAATACAATTGTAGAATCGGGTTGTATTTATGCGGGTGTTCCTGCCAAAAAAGTAAAAGATATAAATCAAAGTGACTTTGCGGGTGAAATTGAACGAATTTCTAATAATTATGTAATGTACTCTGGTTGGTTTAAAGACTAAAATTGTTTGTACACAACTTTTTCCTGATTGTTTAAAATGTTTTCTAAAACATGCGGCTCACTATTCGTATAGAATAATTGTACACTTTTTTCATTCGAAATATTCAATAGCTGATGTTGCTCTAAAACCTTTCGAGTCTGTTTAGCTACTGCTTCTCCTGAATCTATTATTTTAATTGAAGCAGGGATGATTTTTTTAATTTGCGGAATTAGATAGGGGTAATGACTGCAACCTAATACTAAATAGTCAATATTTTTTTCTACCATTGGAATGAGATAACTTTTTAAAAGTTCTAGCATTTCTGGCGAATCAATATCTCCATTTTCAATTAATTGAACTAAACCGTGACCTATTTGTTCGATGATTCTAACATCTGGATGATTTGAGACACTTTGGTGAAACAATTCACTATTCAGGGTTCCTTTAGTTGCAAGAATTCCAATGGTATGTGTTTTAGATTGTAAAGCTGCAGGTTTTATGGCTGGCTCGATTCCAATAAACGGGACTTTGTACTTTGTTCGTAATTCTTTCATCGCGTTTGTTGTGGCTGTATTGCAAGCTACAATGATAATCTTGCAATTTAGTTCAAGTAAAAGTTCCGTATTTTTGCAGCTTAGTCCTATAATTTCATCTTTTGATTTTAATCCATAAGGAGCATTCTTGCTGTCGGCAAGGTATATTGTGTTCTCATTTGGTAATAATGCGTGAACCTCTTTCCAAATAGAAGTTCCTCCAATTCCAGAATCAAACAATCCTATGGCATTTTCTTGTTTCATATAAACAAAAATAAAAAAAAACTGCTCAATCCGTATCAAGATTGAGCAGTTTTTAATTGTTTAGGTTGAAATATTAGAAACCTAATGATTTTTTTACATCTGCTAATATGTCTGTTCCATCAGCCACTAATAAACYACTTCCAGTTGTAGCATCTAAAACATAGTTATAACCTTTTTCTTTTGCTACTTTTTGAATCACTTTTTGAGCTTTCTCCATGATTGGTTTATATAAGTCCATTTCTTTTTGACCTAATTCTTTTTGAGCTGTTTGCTGAAATTGTTGGATTCTAGTTCCCATATCTTGCATTTCTTTAGAACGTGTTTCGTTTAATGCTTCTCCAGCAGTTGGAGCTTCTTGTTCGTATTTTTGCAATTTTGTTTGGTATTCAGCTACCATATTTTTGTAATCTTTATCATAAGTCTCTTGAATTTTTTTCATTTGATCTTGTGCTACTTTCATTTCTGGCATTGAAGTCATTAATGCTTGTAAGTCAATATGAGCAACTTTAGTTTGTGCCGAAACTTGTGTTCCAATGAATAAGATGATTGCGATTGCTACTGTTTTTAAATGTTTCATTTTTAATTTTAAAATTTAAGTTATTTAATTTTTATTCTCTGTTTCTGTTTTTTGTTCTTTTGCTTTTTTAGCAGCTTCTTTATCTTCAGCTATTTTTTTCTTTTTATCTTCTATCGCTTTTTTGCGATCTGCTAATTTTTTATTACGATCATCAATCGCTTTTTGTTTTATTTCAGCTGGCGTTAGTTTCTTCTTTGTTTCCTCCTTTATTTCTCCTTCTTTTGTAGGTTCCCCTTCTTTTGTAATTTCTTCTTCTTTCTCTTCTTTCTCTTCTTTCGAATTTTGATTGTCTTGCGGTTCTTCTTTAGGATCCTTTTCAATTACTGTGCCATTTTTTTTCGCATCACGCTCTTCAAGTAATTTTTTTCTCTTTGCAATTGCATCAGCTTTCTTTTGTTCGTTAGCTAATTTGCGTTCTTCGATTAATTTTTCTCTAGCCGCCTTTTTTTCATCTAAGATTCTTTGTCTTTCTGTAAATGCAGGATTTTCTTCAACACCTTCTTCTAAGGCTTCTTTAGCTTCAAGTGCTTTTAGTTGTTTTTTAGACATTTCTTCTCTTTTTTGAGAAGAAGAAAGTTTTTTTACCACAAAATCACTGATATCATATTTTTGAGCAGCAAACAACATAGTTAAATCAGATGATTTGTCAAAAATAAAATCATATTTTCTTTGTTCAGCAACATCTTGTACGATTGTGAAAATTTGATCTTGAATAGGTTTTATTAAAACAGATTTTTGAATAATCAAATCGCCTTTTGGACCAAATCTTTTTTCCTGATAATCAAGAAGTTCTTTTTCTAAATAAGAAATTTCATCTTCCCTTTCCTCAATTAATTCTTTAGTTAATAAAACTCTTTCTGTTTTTAAAGCGTCTTTTAACTTTGTAATTTCTGTTTTTTTGACTTCAATTTCTTGCTTCCATTTTTGAGCTTTTTGCTCTAATTGATTATTTGCTTCTGCATAATCGGGTACCTTTTCTAAGATATATTCCATATCTATGTATCCAATTTTAACGCCTCTAGCTGTTTGAGCCTGTGAGGAAAAAGTAATTAAAGCAAGTATAAATAACAGTTTTTTCATTTTAAATTTAATTTTGTTTAGCAGTTGAATCTATTTAGATTCTACTTTTATATATGTCAAACGTAATAAGTAATAAAATATTTTTACGAATTTAACAAAAAAGTACTAACAAACCTTAAAATTGTTGTCCAATAATAAAGTGTGTTTGCCAACCACTTTTTACAGTTTCTCCTGGCACCGCATCAAATCCATGTGCAAAATCAATTCCTAATAACCCAAATGCTGGCATGAAAACTCTAATTCCAACTCCTGCAGAACGTTGTAATTTAAAAGGATTGTATTGTTTAAAGGTGTCAAATGCTGAACCCGCTTCTAAGAAACTTAATGCGTAAATAGAAGCAGACTGATTTAATGTTATAGGATATCTTAATTCCGCAGAAAATTTATTATATATTGTTCCTCCATCTTGAGAAGATAATGAATTATTTGGATATCCTCTTAACTGAATAACTTCTCTACCGTCTAATGAAAAGTTAGCTAAACCATCGCCTCCAAGGAAAAAGCGCTCAAAAGGAACTAAACCTCTATCTGAATTATAAGCACCCATAAAGCCAAATTCTGCATTAGTTCTAAGCACAAGTTTTTCGTAAATTCTTGTATAGTTGTCTGCTTTGAATTTAATTTTGTAGTATTCTAACCAATTAAATTTTTCCTGATCTACTTTTCCTCTATCTACTGCCGCATCTGCTGGATCGGTTACTGGATAACCTTCACTATTTAAATAACTACCCGCTGGATAATTTGTTCCATCTGGAGCCTCACTTGCTACAGTTGCCCTTACTTTATTTTCAGCTAAATTTTCTAAATTAGCATAGTCAATTCCGTTGAATAGAGAATAAGGTAGTGTGAACTTACCTGAAATACTGAATTCAGAACCCACCGTAGGGAAAATCGGATTCACACCTTTGCTATTTCTTGATAAACCAATGGTGTAAGCTAAGTTTCTAGACGCACCATCTCCAAAAGTAAATAATCCAGTGTTATAGTTATTTAAATCATAATATTGGAATGATAATGCCTGTGATAACACAAAATAATCATCTGGCACAGTAAGTCTTTTGGCTAAACCAATAGATAAAGATGTAATATTAAAACTTTGGCTTCTATCAACATCTCTTGATCTAGAATTGAATAAAAATTGTTTACTATGTGATAATGATGTTGAAAAACTAACTGGTTTTTTACCACCAAACCAAGGTTCAGAAAACGATAAACTATACGTTTGAAAGAATGAACTTCCTTGAAGTCTTAAAGCCATTTTTTGCCCATCTCCCATTGGAAGTGGTTTGTAGGCTCCTCTTTTAAACATGTTTCTTGCCGAAAAATTGTTAAATGATAATCCTAATGTTCCAATGAAACCGCCACCACCGTAACCTCCTTGAAGTTCTACTTGACTTGAACCTTTTTCTACAACATTATATTCAATGTCAACCGTTCCAGCTTGAGGATCTACATTTTTGAAATCAGGTTTGATAGCTTCTGGATCAAAGAAACCTAGTTGTCCAATTTCACGAATAGAACGAATTAAATCTTCTTTACTGTATTTTTGGCCTGGTTTTGTTCTAAGTTCTCTATAAATTACGTGGTCATTTGTTTTGTCATTTCCAACTACCGTAATTTTATTAAAATAAGCAATAGGACCTTCGGTAATTCTAATTTCAAAGTCAATAGTGTCATTAGCAGTTCTAACTTCAACAGGGTTAATGGTAGAAAATAAATAACCGTTGTTTTGGTATAAATTTGTTAAATCTTCTCCGTCAGGTTTTGTTTGGTCTGCAATTCTTTTTTGTAAAATGGTTCCATTATAAACATCTCCTTTTTTAATTCCTAGAATCGAATTCAGTTGACGCTCGGTATAAACGGTATTTCCAAGGTATCGAATATCTCCAAAATAATATTTTCTTCCTTCTTCAAGTTTTACCTTAATTGCAATAGTATTTGATTTTTTATCGTAAATAACCGAATCAGAAATAATACGGGCATCTCTATTTCCTTTTTCCTTGTATTTGTCAATAACTGTTACTAAGTCTTCTTTGTATTTTTCTTTAATGTATTTAGATTTCTTGAAAATACGAATAGGATTACGTTGTTTGGTGTTTTTAAATGCTTTTTTTAGTTTAGCATCACTGATTTGATTATTGCCTTCAAATTCGATACTTTTTACTTTTACTTTATCGCCTTTGTCGATATTAACAACCATTTTAACTTCAGTGTCTAAACTGTCTGGCACAGTGTTGATAACCACTTTTGTTTGGTAAAAGCCTTCTTTTTTATATTTGTTCTCGATGTAATTTTTGGTTGTAGTAATTAAATTTTCATTTACTATTTTACCTTTCTTTAAATCGGTTTCTTTAATTAATTCTTCTATTTTTCCCTTTTTTACTCCTTGTATTTTAATATCGGATAGTTTTGGAAGTTCATTGATATTTAGTTCTAAAAAGATACTATCACCCTCAATTTTATTTACATAAAAGTTTACATCAGAGAACAATCCTAATTTCCACAATTTTTTAATAGCATTACTAATATCTTGGCCAGGAACAATTAATTGTTGTCCTTTTTCCAATCCCGTAAACGTAGTTATGGTTTGTTCGTTGTAACTTATTTTTCCAGTTACATCAATTTTGGCTAAGATATATTCTTTGCCACTCTCTAGTTTTGTGTCTTGTGCAAAAAGTGAAGAGCTTGTTAATATTATAAATATTGAAAGTAATTGTATTCCTTTTTTAAACATTTTTTTCGGGTATAATTTGTTCGCTTGTTTTTCCAAATCGGCGTTCTCTTTTTTGATAACTAATAATTGCTTCATACAAATTGTTTTCTGTAAAATCAGGCCAAAGCACATCTGTGAAATAAAATTCAGCATAAGCAATCTGCCATAATAGAAAATTACTTATTCTGTGTTCACCGCTTGTTCTAATTACTAAATCTACATCAGGTAAATTGTGTGTGTAAAGATGCTGATTAATAATTGATTCGTCAATAGCCTCTTCAGAAATTATATTATTTTTAACTTTGTTGGAAATTTTTTTAACAGCTTGAATTAGCTCTTCTCTAGCACCATAACTTAGCGCTAAAGTTAGTGTCATCCTAGTGTTTTCAGAAGTTTTGTCAATTACTTCTTGTAATTCTTTTTGGACTTTTAGTGGTAAATTTGTTAAATTTCCAACAGCATTTAATTTAATGTTATTGGCTTGTAATGTTTTAATTTCTTTCTTTAAAGAAGAGATTAACAATTTCATTAGTGTTTCAACTTCTAATTTTGGTCGGTTCCAGTTTTCTGTAGAAAAAGCATAAAGTGTAAGGTTTTCAATTCCTAATTTAGCACAAGTTTCTACAGTAACTTTAACGGACTTTGTTCCACTTTCATGACCTAAAGCTCTGATTAAACCTTTTTGTTTAGCCCATCTTCCATTTCCGTCCATAATAATGGCCAAATGTTTGGGTAAGGTTGAAGTATTTATTTGTTGAACTAGTTCCATTGTTTATTCGCCGCAAAAACATGGGTTTTTCCCAAATGTATATGTTAATGTTAAACCGGTAAATACATACCAATCATTACTATTTAAATTTCCAAAACGCAAGGTTTCAAAGTTGTCGTTCTTTGGATTACTTCCGTCTAAGTTATCGGTAAATGTATATCTAACGCCTACTTCAGCTCCAATAATAAATTTTTTTAAAAATCTTCCTTTCACTCCAATAACCATAGGTATTGATGCTGCACTACTTTGGTAATCTATTCGACTTGTTTGGTCAATAATGAAAATTTCATCATATATGAAGTAACTAATGCCACTATATATATAAGGAGTCATTTTTGGATCTGAGTCATGTAAATCAAATTCAAGAAAATTAAATTCTAATCCTGCCGAAAATTCTTTTACACTGTTTTCAAATGAAACACCTCTAAGATTTCTACTAGGAACATCACTATCAATATCTTTTGAATTTATATTTCCTTGTGTGTAAGAAAATCGATAGGAATGTCTAGGACTTCTGTTCCATTTGTATAGAATTCCAAATGCCGATTCATTTGGGGCAATGTATTTGGTTGGGCCAACATCTCCAATATAGTTTACGCCACCAATAAATACACCCAATTCGTTTATTTGAGCATACGTACTGAACCCGCAGATAATTAATGATATATATAAAAAAAAGTGCTTCATTTTTTGAAATAGTTTGCAAATATAACAATAATGACTACTTATCCCTATTTTAAAGGTTTTTTTTGTTGTCTTTTAGCATGTTAAAAACGCTAAAAAATGAAAAATGATATAAATAGTATGTTAATTTCTTTTGTCTTCACCCCAAAGTAATTTTTTTCGTATTGTATTTAGAAAGGACTCTTCTTTAAATTCAATGATTGAAATGGAGAATGAGGATTTTTTAATTTTCACAATTGTCTCTTTTGAAACTGCAGAAATTCTGGAATCTAACGAAATTAAAAACTGTTCTTCTCTGCCCGAAATTCTAAGTTCTATTTCCATGTCATCTGGAATCACTAAAGGTCTTGCATTTAAATTGTGGGGTGCCATTGGTGTAATAACCAAACTTTCAACATTGGGGGTTAATACTGGTCCTCCACAACTAAGGGAATAACCCGTAGAGCCTGTTGGGGTTGAAATAATTAAACCATCTGCCCAATACGAAGTAAGATATTCACCATTCAAATACGTAATAATTGTAATCATCGAAGTGGTGTCTTTTCTGGCTACGGTAACTTCATTTAGCGCAAAATCTAAATCCGAAAAATTGTCATGTTTCGGAGAAGTTTCTATGCTTAAAAGAGTTCTTTTGGAGATGGCATAATCTTTATTAAGCAGTTTTTGTAATAGCGATTCAATATTTTCAAATTGTATAGTAGCTAAAAACCCTAATCTTCCTGCATTGATTCCAATAATAGGAATATTTTTATCTCTTACAAATGTGGCTGCTTTTAGAATTGTACCGTCTCCGCCAATACTAATTAATGCAGTATGATTTGCATCTAAATCACTGTAGCCAGCGTAAGTTTCGTAGGTTTTAGAAAGGATGTTTTTTTCTTTTAGAATAGCTAAAAAATTAATTTCAAATGCAATTGCAATCCCATTTGATTCTAAAAAATCAACTACTTTGTGAACGATTTCAGCGGTGCTGTTTTGGTAATATTGACCGAAGAGCGCTATTTTCATAATTTTATTTTTTAAATATTCAGGTATTTGTCTAAATATTCAGAGCGTTCTTTAAGACTGTTTAAATAGGAGTCTTCTTGGTGTTCCGATATGATTTCATATTCATAACGTCTAAAAGTTTGAATAATATCGTTTATTCCGCTTTGACTAATTTTTATTGTAATTTCAACCTTGTTTCCTACTACATTTGAGATAAATATACCTAAAATTTTTGCGTTATTACTTTCTATTATTTGCGCTACTTGACTCATCGAAAATTTATCTATTTCCTTTTCGACCACAATAATTCCGCCTTCTTCTTTTAGAAAAGGAGTTTCATGTAAAAAACGGATAACATCTTCTAATTCATAATAGCCAAGATAGGTGTTTTTTGTATCTAAAACAGGAATTATATTGCTATCATTCTTAGCGAAAATTTCTAAAACATCTAGCCAAATCATATTTTCTCGTACAAAAAAACGATCAAAATTAAAGCGACTATCATTTATAAGTGCTTCACTGTTTAGTAGCTCTGCATTTTCTTTACTTATGCAACCCATATAAATGCCTTCTTCAGTTACGGGGAAATGAGTGTAGGGTATGTCTAAAAATAAATCCTGCGCATTAGCAATAGTTTGGGTATGCTTTAGCGGTTTTATTTCGTTGTTAATGTAGCTTGTTAAATTATTCATAGCGCTTTACTGAAAATATATCGCAAAATAATCAAAAAATACCATATGCTGGCTAACTTATACTTTGTATTTTTGTATAAATTTAAAATTATCATGACAAAATTATCGGTAAATATTAATAAAATAGCTACACTTCGTAATGCTAGAGGTGGTAATGTCCCTGATTTATTGAAAGTTGCAACGGCTATTCAGCAGTTTGGAGCACAAGGAATAACTATTCATCCAAGACCAGACGAAAGACATATTCGTTATCAAGATGCACGCGATTTAAAATCGGTTGTTTATACAGAATACAATATTGAAGGAAATCCACAACATAATTTCATTGATTTGGTTTTAGAATGCAAACCTACTCAGGTTACATTGGTGCCTGATGCTATTGGAGCTATAACCTCAAGTGCTGGATGGGATACTATTAAACATCAATCGTATTTGAGTGAAATAATCCAAGAGTTTCAACGCAACGGAATTAGAACTTCCATTTTTGTGGATGCCGATGAACGAATGATTGAAGGAGCTAAAGCAACCGGAACAGAACGCATTGAGTTGTATACCGAATCCTTTGCACATGAGTACGATTTGGGAAATAAAAACGGAATTGAACCATATGTTAAAGCAGCAATCAAAGCAAATGAATTAGGTTTGGGGATCAATGCCGGACATGATTTGAGTTTAGATAATATCAAGTTTTTTAAAGATAATATTCCAAATTTGTTAGAAGTTTCTATCGGTCATGCGCTAATTTCGGAATCTTTATTTTTAGGATTAGAAAATGTGGTGAATATGTATCTTCAAAAATTGAAATAAAATGTTGTTGCATTCAAGAATAGAAGGAGAAGGAAAGCCGATGGTAATTATTCATGGGTTTTTAGGAATGTCAGACAATTGGAAAACATTAGGAACTCAATTTGCAAATGAAGGGTACCAAGTGCATGCATTAGATTTGAGAAATCATGGAAAAAGTTTTCATACGGATGATTTTTCATATGATGTTATGGCAGCTGATGTAATGCAATATTGTGTACACCATCAATTAAAAGATATCATTATTGTTGGACATTCCATGGGAGGAAAAGTAGCTATGCTTTTGGCAACAACTTATCCTGAATTGGTTTCTAAATTAATAGTGGCTGATATTGGTCCAAAATATTATGCGCCACATCATCAAACCATTTTAGCGGCACTAAACGCTGTTGATTTTTTAAAAAAACCGAGTAGAGCAGAAGTAGAAGAGATAGTTTCAGGTTATATTAAAGATTTTGGAACACGACAGTTTTTACTTAAGAATTTATATTGGGAAACTTCTGAGCAATTAGCTTTTCGATTTAATTTAAAAGTTTTTAATGAAAAGATTGAAACAGTTGGAACGGCATTACCTTTTGAAAATACTTTTTCTAAAGATACCTTGTTTTTAAGAGGAGATAAATCTGATTATATTTTGGATAGTGATTTCGAAACTATTTACCATCATTTTCCTTCTGCCAGTATAAAAACGATAAAAAATGCAGGGCATTGGTTGCATGCCGAAAACCCCAAAGATTTTTTATCAACGGTACTAGATTTTATTAAATAAAAAGGCTAAAAAATTATGCATGCATAATTTTTTAGTTAAAAAAATTGTAAAATTCATATTTTGTTATAATTTTGAAGTATTGATTATTACAAATTCAGAAAAAAAACTAACACATTTTTACATTATGAGAAAATTACTTTCTTTAACATTATTGGCTTTGGTTGGCTCTTCTGCTTTTGCAGGTGGATATAGAGTAAGTATCCAAGGGCAAAAACAATTAGCTATGGGACACACCGGTGTAGCTGTAGTAAACAGTGCAGAGATTGCGTTCTTCAATCCAGCGGGGATGGCTTATTTAGATAAAAAATTCAATTTGTCGGTAGGTGGAAACGGATTATTTGCAAACACAAAATTTCAAAATTCTCAATACAATTGGGAAGCGGAAACCAATAACTTGGGAACTCCATTTAGTATTTATGCTACTTATAGATTAAATGATTGGTTTACCGCTGGATTAGCAGTTTATACACCTTACGGAAGTTCTGTAGAGTGGGATCAAGATTGGCAAGGAGCACATTTAGTAAACAATATTGATTTAGCTGCCATATTCGTTCAACCTTCTATATCAGTAAGAGTTGGAGAACATTTTAGTATTGGTGGTGGTCCAATTTTTGCTTCAGGTTCAGTCAATTTTAATAGAAATGTAGCGATAAATCCATTGTTGTCAGTTGATGGAAGTGGAACAGATGTAACTTTAGATGCTAAAGGAATTACCGCTTGGGGATATACAGCTGGTTTTATGTTTAATCCAACTGATAAATTTAGAATTGGTATGAATTATCGTTCTGAAATTATTATGGAAGCGCGTGATGGTGATGCAAACTTTAACGATGTTCCTGGTTTTGCTGCAACTTCACCAACACTTCAAAACACTACTTTTAATGCAGATTTACCTTTACCAGCAGAATTAACAGTAGGTATGTCGTATCAAGTTACAGACAAATGGCTTTTAGCATTCGATTATAATAGAGCAATGTGGGGAGTTTATGAAGCTTTAACTGTTGATTTCCTTAATGCTGATGGTTCTATAAGAAATACATCAAATAATCCAAGAAATTATAAAAACTCTAGTACCTATAGATTAGGTACTCAGTATAAAGCAAATGATAAATTTACATTCAGAGCAGGTTGGTATTTTGATGAAAGCCCAGTTCAAGATGGTTATTTTGCTCCAGAAACTCCAAGAAATGATTCAATGGGTTATACAGGAGGGTTAACATACCAAGTAAATAGCAAGTTAGGAGTTGATTTCTCATTCTTATATTTACATTTTGACGAAACAGATAATTCTTATAATTACTATCAAGAAAACGGAAATACACTACCATTTGGTGGAACTTATAAATCTTCAGTTTTCTCACCAGGTATTGGTATTACTTACGGGTTCTAATTTTTAATAAACAGAAAAATGAAAAATAAATTTATATATTTAGCTATTATAGCTGCTGGATTTGCTTCTTGTGAACCAGAATTTGAAAATACAGTAGATGCAAATTATACTGCTGGAGATGCTGATTTTACTACATACGTTGCAGTTGGAAACTCATTAACTGCAGGTTACATGGATGGAACTGTTTCTAGAGTAGGTCAGACTTATTCGTTTCCAAATTTATTAGCGCAACAATTTGCATTAGTAGGTGGTGGGGCTTTTACCCAACCATCTTATGCAGAAGATGTGAATAATTTAGGAGGAATTCAAGGTTTAACAGGAACTAGATTAGTAATTAATGCTTCTGTTGGTGGTGTTCAGCCAATTGCAGGAACACCTACAATAACACTTACTCCTCAGGCAACTGCTTATAACAATATGGGAGTGCCTGGTGCTAAATCGTTTCATTTAACTTTTCCTGGATATGGGGCATTGAATCCATATTTTACAAGACATGCAACTTCTCCTACAGCAACAGTTTTGGGTGATGCGATGTCTAAAGTGCCAACTTTTTTCACTAACTGGATTGGGGCTAATGACGTGTTAGCTTATGCAACTAGTGGTGGTGCTCAAGCAGATGGTGTAACGCCAGCGGCTGATCACAATTCGACTGGGAATATGAATCCTGCAACTTATGGAATGAATGATATTACAAATTCTAATGTATTTGCTAGTGTTTATTCAACAATAGTTACTACCTTGACTTCTGGTGGTGCAAAAGGTGTTGTAGCAACAGTACCTAGTGTAACTTCTATTCCATATTTTACAACTGTTAAATATAATGCTATTTCAGATGCTGCTATTGCATCTAATCCTCAAGCATCTTTGTTGGTTCAATTATATGGATTTTTATCAGTGGCTACTAATGGGCGAATTACACCTTTAAACTTAACTGACGGAGTTAATAATGCTTTACTTATTAATGATTCTGATTTGACTAGTTTAAGTGCTCAAATTACAGCTTATGCAAATGCTTCAGGAAATCCTTTATTAGTTTCTAATGCAAATGCCTTGGGTGCTATATATGGTAAATCAAGATTGGCAACAGCTGAAGATTTAGTAGTTTTAACTGCGAGTGGTATTTTATTGCCACCAAACAATGTTAATGCTAGCCTTCCTGCTCCTTTTAATTTAAATGGGATTACAGCTCCTTTAGCAAACAAATGGGTATTAACAGCGAATGAAAAAGCTAAAGTAGCTAATGCTACGGCAGCTTATAATGCAGCTATTGTATCTATTGCAAACGCAAATGATATTGCTGTTGCAGATATGAATGCAATTATGAATCAATTAGTATCTGGTTTAAGAATCGAAACGGGACAATTGTATACAGCTAACTATTTTAGTGGTTCGGCTACAGAAGGTGTTGTATTGTTTTCTTTAGACGGAGTTCATCCAAATGCACGTGGTTATGCAGTAATTGCTAATGAAGTTATAAAAGTGATTAATGAATTTTATAATGCTAATTTACCATTACATAATCCATCTTATTTCCCAGGTATTAATATAGTATCTTCGAATTAATATTTGAAATAAATTTCTAAAAAGGCATCAATATTGATGCCTTTTTTTTGTAATTTTAAATTTCTAAATACGATTAAAATGAATTTAATTATTAAGCTTTTAATCAGTACAATTGTAGTTTTTGTGCTGTCTTATTTTTTGCCAGGAGTTCATGTTACTAGTTTAACAGGTGCTTTAATGGTGGCTGTTGTATTGGGTTTGTTGAATACATTTCTAAAACCAATACTGGTATTGCTTACTATTCCAGTTACCTTTTTTACTTTAGGGTTGTTTTTATTGGTAATTAATGCAATCATAATTTTAATTTGTGATTATTTTATTGCTGAGTTTTATGTGGATGGATTTATAAATGCTTTATTGTTCAGTGTTCTATTGTCTATTATTCAGTCTATTTTGAATAAAATCTTTATAGATCAAAAATAATTTTTAGCGAATTGAATTTCAATAAATTAAAAACTTGTTTGGGTTGTAAAAATTCTATAATTTTGCAACCCAATTTTTATGGTACTTAAACAAACAGATAAATGAACATTACAAAAACGCAAGTTGATGCATTAAATGCTATTGTAACAGTAGCAATCACTAAAGAAGATTATTCAGATAAGGTAGAAAAAGTATTAGCTGACTACAGAAAAAATGCAGCAATTTCTGGATTTAGAAAAGGAGCGGTTCCAATGAGTTTGATCCAAAAACAATATGGTAAAGCTGTTTTATTAGAAGAAGTAAACAAAGTGTTACAAACTTCACTTAATAATTATTTAACGGCTGAAAAATTAGATATTCTTGGAAATCCATTACCGGTTATTAAAGAAACTATTGATTGGGATGCAGAGAATTTTTCTTTTGACTTTGAATTAGGGTTAGCGCCTCAGTTTTCAGTTGATTTAACAGCTAAAAATAACGTTACTAAATTCAACGTAATTGCTGATGATAAAATGTTGAATGATCAAGTTGAAAGAATTCAAAAACAATACGGAAAATTAATTTCTCAAGCAGAAGTAAAAGCTGATTTTGAAGTAAGAGGAACGTTTGCAAATGAAGAAAAAGGAATCAACGCTCCAGCTAATTTTGCGTTAGATATTTTTGCTGATAAAAATGTTGCAAAATCATTTATCGGAAAAAAAGTAGGTGATGTAGTTACTATTGGAACAAAAGGTTTATTTGACGATGATCACAAATTAATGGATTATTTGAAAGTAAGTCATGATGAGGTTCACGGTTTAGATATCAATGTTGATTTTACTATCGAAGAAATCAATGCAGTAGAAAAAGCAGAATTAAATCAAGAATTGTTTGATAAATTATTTGGACCTGGTGTTGTTTCTTCGGTTGAAGACGTAAAAGCTAAAATAAAAGAAGATGCAGAAGTTCAATTTGCACAACAAGCAGATCAAAAATTCTTAAATGATGTTACAGATTTCTTAATTGAATCTACTAAATTTGATTTACCAGCTGCTTTCTTGAAAAAATGGATTCAAACGGCTGGAGAAAATCCACTTTCTGCTGAACAAGCTGAAGAGGAATATGCTAAAGCTGAAAAAGGATTACGTTTCCAATTAATCGAAGGAAAAGTTATGGCTGAAAATAACTTACAAATTACTTTCGAAGATTTAAAAGCACATACTGCTGAATTAATCAAGAAACAAATGGCGCAATTTGGTCAATTAAATCCATCAGATGAGGAAATTAACGGAATTGTTGCTCGTGTAATGTCAAATCAAGACGAAGTAAAACGTTTGTCAGAGCAAGTAATGGGCGAAAAAATGTTAGGTCTTTACAAAGAAAAAGTATCGGCTAAAACTAAAGAAGTAAATTACGATCAATTCATTAAAGAAATGTACGGAGAATAATTTCTCACAAAAAAATAATTATCTTTGAGCGTCAAACTAGTTTTGGCGCTTTTTGTTTCGAGTCAGTTTGTCAGGCAGAAAAAAAGGCACGACCTTTGTAAAATACTAATGGCTAAAAGTTTAATTCCTTTTAAACTTTTAAACACACAAACTTTTAAACTTAAATTATGAACTACGGAAAAGAATTTAAAAAATATGCTACTAAGCATCACGGCGTAAACAGTCTATATTATGATAAAATTGTAGGAAGTATGACGCCTTACATCATTGAAGAACGTCAATTAAATGTAGCTTCAATGGATGTTTTTTCTCGTTTAATGATGGATAGAATTATCTTCATGGGAACAGGAGTAGATGATTATGTAGCGAATATTATTCAAGCACAGTTATTGTTTTTAGAGAGTGTTGACGCGTCTAAAGACATCAGTATTTACATCAATTCTCCAGGAGGAAGTGTGTATGCTGGATTAGGAATTTACGATACTATGCAATTTGTAAAACCAGATGTAGCTACAATTTGTACAGGAATGGCTGCTTCTATGGGAGCTGTTTTATTGTGTGCTGGAGCAGAAGGAAAACGTTCGGCATTACCACATTCAAGAGTGATGATTCACCAACCATCAGGAGGAGCGCAAGGTGTAGCAACTGATATGGAAATCAACTTGAAAGAAATGTTGAAATTAAAAGATGAATTATACGAAATCATTTCTAAACATTCTGGACAATCGTTCGAGAAAGTGCACAAAGATTCTGAGCGCGATTACTGGATGATTGCTGCAGAGGCAAAGGAGTATGGAATGATTGATGAAGTATTAACAAGATAAATTCAGTTTTCAGTTTTCAGTCACAGTTTTCAGCAATGTAACTGCGACTGTACACTGTGACTGTCAACTAAGAAAAATGGCTAAAGAAGTATTAGAATGTTCATTCTGCGGAAGGAAAAAGCCTGAAACCAATTTATTAATTGCAGGGATTAATGCGCATATTTGCGACAAATGTATTGAACAAGCGCATGGAATTGTTTTAGAAGAATTAAAGCAATCAGGTAATTCAGATTTGGTTGCCGATTTGATTTTGTTAAAACCAAAAGAAATTCGTGCGTTTTTAGATGATTATGTTATTGGACAAGATCAAACTAAAAAGGTAATGAGTGTAGCGGTATATAATCACTACAAACGTTTGATGCAAATTCAATTGGAAGACGAAGTTGAGATTGAAAAAAGTAACATTTTAATGGTAGGTCAAACCGGAACCGGTAAAACATTAGTAGCAAAAACCATTGCAAAAATGTTGAATGTTCCGTTAGCAATTGTTGATGCAACCGTATTAACAGAAGCAGGTTATGTAGGAGAAGACGTGGAAAGTATCTTAACTCGTTTGTTACAAGCTGCTGATTATGATGTAGCGAAAGCTGAACGTGGAATCGTATTTATTGATGAAATAGATAAAATTGCCCGTAAAAGTGATAACCCATCCATAACGCGTGATGTTTCTGGTGAAGGGGTACAACAAGCTTTATTGAAATTATTAGAAGGAACGGTGGTTAATGTGCCACCAAAAGGAGGAAGAAAACATCCCGATCAAAAATTTGTGGAAGTAAATACTCAAAACATCTTATTTATTGCTGGTGGTGCTTTTGACGGAATTGAAAGAATCATTTCAAAACGTTTGAACAGACAAGCGGTAGGTTATAGTTCGTCTATTGGAACCGACCATATTGATAAAGATAATTTGTTGCAATATTTAATTCCTAAAGACGTCAAAGATTTTGGATTAATTCCAGAAATCATTGGTCGTTTACCGGTTTTAACACATATGGATCCTTTAGATGCTGCTACGTTAAGAGCTATTTTAACTGAACCTAAAAATGCCTTGGTAAAACAATATAAAAAATTGTTTGAAATGGATGAGGTAACGTTAGAAATCGAAGAAGAAGCATTGAGTTATATTGTTTCTAAAGCGTTAGAATATAAATTAGGTGCCAGAGGATTACGTTCATTATGTGAAGCTATTTTAACCGATGCAATGTATGAACTACCAAGTTCTGACGATAAACACTTACAAGTAACAAAAGAATATGCCGAAAACAGTTTGAGCAAAAATTTATTGCAACGATTGAAAGCGGTTTCGTAGTTTGTTACGCATTAGAATAAATAAGCCCCAGTAGAATTTTATCTAATGGGGCTTACTGTAAAAAAACTTTTTTTAATCGTCTAAATCGCAAGAATCTTCAATGCTATTAGCAATTTGATTTGCTAGAGCACGATTACCATCAGTGTCGTTTGGTCCTATTTCTATAAGTCCATCTCCATCTCCATCAACTGCAGTGCTTAAGTCTACGCTACTCAATACTTGATTTAAATCGAAGTTGAAAACTAAGTCAAATGAGTTATTGTTGATTACTAAGTTTTGATTAGTATCTTCATAATCAATTTCAAAATCTTCATCTATTGTATGCCAAAAAACGAATGGGGTTCCGTTGATTGTTCCTGTAATTTCAATTGATTTATTAAACATCTGAGAAGCACTGTTTGTGCTTTTGTGCAATTTGAATTCTACTTCTTCATACGTTCCATTTGGAACAGTTACTGTTGTTACTGGTGCATTTTGATTTAGTAAGTCTAATTCAAATGGACCATACAGTTCAAATTCTTCATCACTGTCATAATAACCATCATCATCTAAATCTCCATCAGAATCGTCATCTATTCCTTCAGCTAATTGAAATTCAATTTCTTTTAGATTAATTTTAAATGTATTTAATAATACACCATTGTTTAGCGAAGTTCTGTTTGCTGATGGTGAATAGGTTGCACTAGCTTTAATATTCAAGGTGTTTGAATTGCTAGAACTATCACTTGAGCAAGACACCACAAAAAATAGTAATGTAATAATTACTACTAAATTTTTTAATTTTCTCATACCAATTATGTTTAATTTTCTTAATGTGTATAAAATTATGCATTAATTTTTTAAATTACAAAATAAATTAAATGTTAGTTTCTTAATTTGTCGCTCAGTAAAAACTAAAATACAGCTCAGAAACGTATGTTTTTGAGCTGTATTTTTTTAATCTGTGCGCTTTATTACTCCTGCAAGGTTTTCAAAACCTTGTAGGTGTCTTATAATTTTAAATACCTACAAGGTCAAAAAAAGACCTTGCGGAATTATTTTCCAGACTTTATTCTATTATCGTGTTTACACAACATTTGACAATTATCAGCAGCCGTTTTTCCGCCTTCGTGCCATGGAGTTATGTGGTCGGCTTCCATTTCATTCAGTTCAAATTTTTCGCCACATTTCACACAAATTCCTTTTTGACGCTCAAAAGCTTCTCGTTTTTGTTTTTCCGAAAAAGCACGAATGCTTAAATGTCTTTCTTTTCGGTTTAAGACAAAGTAATAAATTCCTTTTTTATTAGAAACATCTTCATCTAACATTAAATATGTGATTTCTTCTTCTAATATTTTAGCGTTTAATTTTTCATTTTTAAATTCATTATATAAAACGCCCCATTCAATCCCTTTCATTTCTTTGCGGTATTTTGGAAACGTAACTTTGACCCAATTAATCACCGATTGAAAATACAACCATAGTTCATTAGCATTGGATTCAAACTGATTTTTAGACATGTATTCTTTTATCTTTCCTTCAGAAATTCAATCAATTGCTTTTTCTAAATATTCTTGGCGATTTGCCGAGCCGTTCAAGTATTCATCGCCAATTTTTGGACGAGAATTTTTCGAAAAATACCGTTTGGCATCTGATACCCAAGAACCCGAATAGACTGCATTGCGCAATTCTTGTTCTGTTAATACTTTTCCAGCAATGTTGATGGTTTCAAACCAATCCAATTTTTCGCTATCGGTACCCGAACAGAAATAAACCATTAATTTGTAATTCAAAATCTGTTCTTGCTTGTCTTTTGGTAAGTTATGAAATGCTAAGCCATCAATAGAATAATCACCATTCACATATTGGCAAATAGAAATAGTGCGTTGCTGTCCATCAATCACTTCTAATTCTTGTACTGCGCTTGTCGAATCATCTCTTACTGCCCAATACATTACATTCAACGGAAAATTCTTTTGCAACGTATTAATAACCGCATTGCGTTCTTTTACATCATATACAAATTCTCTTTGGTAAGGCGGACGAATATCAAGTTTTCCACCATAACCCACCACACCATCATCGTTATTGTCTTTGTAACCGTTGGTTAATTCTCTAACCGATATTTCTTTGAGTTCTATGTTCATAGTTTTTTGTTTTTGATAATTATTCTAAAATAGGGTGACTTTCCATTTATTACTAAATCCTTATCATCGTCACCTTTTCTGAATTTTACAATTTCAAATTGATTCGGATTATACTTATCTAAAAATGTAATTGGCACTCCAATGTTTCCAACATAATCAACAGGGATATCTTTGGTTTTATCCACATTAATAGCGTCATAGTTATCGTAGCTTGGATATTCTTCAGGTGTATATTTCTTATGGAGTATTAAATCAACATTACGTTTTTCAATATCTAAATTAGTGTACCACGTTACATTTCGAAATTTCACTAGACCTGTATTTATATTATAAACTCCTTCAACAAAATTATCATTTGAATATGGGGTTTTAAAATATGCATTCCCGCCGCTAAACCCATAACCTAACCACATTTTATTTTCTTTAATTATTTTGAAAATTTCTTTGTAGGTAATTGCATTATAACTACCAACAATTATAAATTTCTTTTCAAAATCAATTAATTGAGTCACATATTCTCGAAACAAAGAAAAAGGTGGATTGGTGACCACAATATCGGCTTGTTTCAAGAGTTCAATACTTTCTTGGCTTCTAAAATCGCCATCACCTTGTAAGTCTTTTACTCCAATTTCATGAGCATCAGGAATACTATTCCCATTCTTGTCGCCCGTATATTCAAGATAAACTGCTTTATCGGATACATTAGTACTAAACAAATCGGCATCTTGGTTTTTATAGCAAGTGGCTATCAATTTTTTAAGTCCTAAATGCTCAAAATTATAAGAGAAATAATGAAAAAAGTTGCTCACTCTAGGGTCATCACAATTACAATAAACTACTTTGTTTTTAAAGTGTTCTTTGTAGTGCCGTAATTCGTTTTCTATATCCGAAAGTTGGGTGTAAAACTCGTCTTTCTTATTGTTTTTGGCTTTGTGAAGATTGGTGTTGGAAGATTGCTTTGCCATAGTTTAGTTTAAAAGCGAAGCTTGCTCTTAAACTAATAAGCATAAAAAAAAGGTGTGGTTGCCGTCCGTTTAAATGCTTATGTTCAACTCGGGTACCTGAGAAGACCCTATGCACAAATAAGCACGAACGGTCCACACCAGACTGGTGTGAACCTCGCGACTTATTCTCGTGCATATTGTGAAATTTCTCAGGTTTCGAGTTGCAAGAATAAGAGCTAAAAGCTCAACGATATGTTTATATTTTTATATTGCTATAATTTTTTGTTTTTATGTTACTACAAAGGTATTTAAAAGTTCATTAGAAATAAAAAATTTCTTTACTGCACTATTTTTACTTTTACTTGATCAATAAATCAAATGCCCTACATCTTTTACTCAAAAGATGTAGGGCATTTAGTTAAAAGATGTACAGTAATTAATCAAAAGATGTACATCTTTTTATAAAGTAGTGCTTATAAATTCAGTTTAAGATAAGGAAGTTCTGCTTTTTTCTAGCGTTTGCGGTAAAGTGGGTTGGGGTTGCGTTTTTATTTCGCATCTTCGAGGGCCGCAGCCGTAACGTCTGGGTCCGCAAGAAGAAAGAAAGCCCAAACAAAGTAAAAGAAGTAGGGCAGTACTTGTTTTTTTGATCATGGTTATAATTGTAATTTTAATAAATTTTCTAAATACGTTCGTTCGTTTGATAATCTGGGTACTTTGTGTTGGCCGCCTAATTTATCTTCTTGTTTTAGCCAATCATAAAACAAATTTTCTCTGGCTATATTTAACACTAACGGATTTAAGGTCATATTGTTGTAGCGTTTAGCTTCATAATCTGAATTAACACTTTGCAAGTTTTCGTCTAAGGCTTTTCGGAAATTTTCAATAGAATTGGGTTTGGTTTTAAATTCAATAATCCATTCATGAGCCCCTTTTTGTTGATTGGTCATAAAAATGGGTGCAACCGTATAGTCGACAATTTCACAGTTGAATTCTTTACAGGTTTTTGCAACGGCTGCATCCGTGTTTTCTACCATTAATTCTTCTCCAAATACATTAATATGGTGCTTCGTTCTTCCTGTAACTTTAATTCGATAAGGGCTTAAAGAAGTAAAACGAATAGTGTCGCCAATTAAATAGCGCCATAAGCCCGAATTAGTCGTAATAACTAAAGCATAATTTTTATGCAATTCTACTTGATTCAGTCGAATAACCCTTTGGTTCAGTGTACCAAAAGTATCCATGGGTATAAATTCGTAAAAAATACCATAATCTAGCATCAATAGTAACTCATCGCTATCGTTTTGGTCTTGAATTGCAAAAAAGCCTTCTGAAGCATTGTAGATTTCGTAGTATTTAAAACTATCTTTTGGAAATAACTTTTTGTATTGTTCTTTATAGGGTTCAAAACTCACACCGCCATGAAAATACACTTCAGCATTTGGCCACAGTTCCAATAGGTTTGATTTTCCTGTAGTTTCTAATGTTTTTTGTAACAAGACCATCATCCAGCTAGGTACTCCAGCCAAGCTAGTAACATTTTCATTCATTGTTTCATTGATGATAGCTGGAAGTTTGGTTTCCCAATCGCCCATCAACGATATTTTACTGCTGGGTGTGGAGCTAAATTCTGCCCAAATAGGCATGTTGTCAATCAAAATAGCTGATAAATCACCAAAAAAAGTATTGTTGTCTTCATACAATTGCTTGCTTCCACCTAGGCGCAAACTTTTTCCTGTAAACAATTGAGAATCTTCATTGTTATTTAAAAATAAACATAATAAATCTTTACTAGCCTTATAATGACAATTTTCTAAGGCTTCTGAACTTACGGGGATAAATTTACTTTTAGCATTGGTAGTGCCACTCGATTTTGCAAACCATTTAATGTTAGAATTCCAAAATACATTTTGTTCTCCTTTTCGCGTGAGTTCAATTAAAGGTTCTAACTCTTCATAGGTTGAAACAGGAATTCTTTCACTAAATGTCGTGTAGTTTTTCATCGAAGAAAAATCATATTTTCTACCAATTTGAGTGTTTTCGGCTGATTTGATTAGGCTAAAAAGCAACTCATCTTGTACTTCATGCGGATATTTTAAAAACAATTCCATTTGATGAATTCGTTTTTTTAAAATCCAAGTAGCAAAAGAATTTATAATTTGTAATGGCATTTAGCGCGTTCTATTTTGAATTATGAATTGGGAATAATAACTTTACCAAAAATAGCATTTTTTTTAAATAATTTCGATAAAAAGCAAATCTTAACATAAAATGATCTACCATGGCACACTAACCAAAATGCAAACCGAATTAGGGAAACCTATTCAGTATTATTTGGTTTTTGAAAATAGTTTTTTAAACCTCAATCAGCTTTTGGGTAAAACATTTGAAATTGAATTCCAAGGCTACCAATGTCTGAATTGCGGTAAAGCAAAGAAAATCTTTCGTCAAGGCTTTTGTTACGATTGTTTTATGAGCAGCCCAGCCGTAGGCGATTGGATTATGAAACCCGAATTAAGCACCGCTCATTTAGAGATTGAAGATAGAGATTTAGCGTATGAAAAACGCGTGCAATTGCAACCTCATGTGGTGTATTTAGCGCTATCGAGTGAAGTAAAAGTAGGCGTGACCCGAAAAACGCAAGTGCCCACAAGATGGATTGATCAAGGTGCTGTGCAAGCTATTCCAATTGTAGAAGTTCCAAATAGATATTTAGCAGGAATTACAGAAGTGGCGTTAAAAAACCATTTTGCTGATAAAACCAATTGGCAAAAAATGCTAAAAAACGAATATCTAGAGATGGATTTAATTGCTGAACGAAATAAAGTTTTCGATTGGTTACCAACAGAAGTAAAAGACTATTTCCCAACCGAAGAAAAAATAATTCAACTTGATTTTCCAGTTTTACACTATCCAAAAAAAGTCACGAGTTTAAATTTAGATAAAACACCCAATTTTTCAGGAACCCTAACCGGAATCAAAGGCCAATATTTACTTTTTGAAGATGGCACTGTTTTTAATATAAGAACCTATGAAGGTTATGTGGTGAAGATGAGTTTATAAAAAGAAACCCTTTCAAATTTTGAAAGGGTTTGTCTTTTAATTATATCCTCCGTTTTTATTCTTTTTTCTTTTTTCCTCCAAACAAGCCTTTTATAGCATCGGTTGCTTTGGTTTTAATTTCCTCTTTTGGAGTGGTTTTAGGTTTTGTAGTATCTGTCGCAGTTGAGGTTCCAGATGTATTTGCTTTTGTGCCATTAATTAAATTACCTAAGGCACTTGTTCCTTGATTCACTAATTTGTCTTTTTGCATTTTAACTAATTGTGTAGTTAAATTTGTAGTAGATTGTTTTAAATCGGTGCTAAATTTAGGCTGAGAAAAATTCCCTGTCATTAAACCATTTACTGGAATACTCGTTATTTGTTTTTGGTTGGCTGGTGTTAATTTAGCAATTAAATTGTTTACATCCTTACCTAAATATTTAACAGGAACATCAAATTTCAAATCGTAATTCATAGTTTGATCAAAACCATTTGTACCACCTATATTTACAACAATGTCTTGGTATTTAATGTCGAATGGTTTTACGTTTACTTTTCCATCTTTGAAAGATAAAGCGGCTTTTACATCGTTTAAATTAACTTTACTCATGTCTATGAATTTTAAGTTAGAGCTTAAAGCCGTTAACATAGCTGAATTTTTTTCATTTACGGTAGTTGATAATAATTGACCAAATAAATCACCAGAAATGGATTTTAAATTGGGTGTCATATCGTTTTGTAAATCGCCTGATAGTTTAATGGTCGAATTTAATTTTCCATTAATAACACCAGCAATTGGTGCAATTGATTTCAGCATATCTAACTGTGTGAACGATTCGGCAATATTAACTTTATCTAAACCTAAATTCATGTTGAAAGTAGGTGTTTTTCCTTTGGTTGAAACGGTTCCTGTTAAACCTATATTTCCGCCAAAAACACTCATTTTTAAATTGTTTAAGCTTAAGGCTTCATCTCTAATAACCATGTTTCCAGAAACATCTTTTAAATTCAAATTATCATAAACAACTGTTTTTGCTTTTGCTGTAATACTACAATCTAAGAATGAAGGGATTTTAACTGCTTCGGTTGTTTTCTTTCCCTCATCAGTTGTAGTAGTGGTTGGTGCCATGAAATCTGAAACTACTAATTTGGTCGAATTCATGTTGAATTTTCCTTTCAAGATTTGGTTTTTAAACATAAAGCCATAAAAATTGTCCAACGTTCCATTTACTTGAATATCAGATGTTCTTGTTTTGGCATCAAATTGATTCAAGCGAATTTGGTTCGGATTAAAGGCAACCGAAGCTTGATTGATTTTGAACGGTTTCGCCATTTCTGGACCTTCGTAATTGAATCCAGTCAAACTAATTGTTCCAGAATTTTGTATATTTTGATATTGACTTTTTTCTACCGATTGCATGTCGAATTTCGTTTTTACATCGGCTTTTAGAATTCCAGTTAATGGTTTGTCTAATTTTACAGGATACGCTTTGGTAACATTTGCTAAATTAATAGTTCCTTTTAATTCGGCATCAATAAGTGCATTTTCTGCAATGTTTTTAACCGTTGCTTTGGCATTAAAAACATCTTGGTCAATTGCAAATGATAAATTATGTAAGTTTACATACGTGTCGTTCATTAAACCTGTTTCGTTGACTATGTGTGTGTCAATTACAATGTTTTTAACTGATTTTGGTAAATCTGGGTATTGGAAAGAAGCATTGTTTGAAGCAATCTTTACATCAAAAGTAGGAATGGTTGTTTCGGTTAAATTTCCTTTTACTTTTCCATCTACCGAAAATTGTCCTGTTGTTTTCACTTTATTGATATCGCCCGAATATGCCGCTGGAATTAATCCCAAGAAGTTTTTAAAATCAGAAGTTGGTGTTTTGAATGTTAAATCATAGGTTTGACCTGCTTCCACCATTTGAATAAAACCATTAAATTCTATGGGCAATTGATTAATCAACGCTTTGTTGTCTTTGAATTCATATTTGCTTTTCTCTAAATCAATCCCTAAAATGGCATCTAATGAAATGGCTACGTTGTTTATGTAGTTTATTTTGTCCATATCAAAAGATAGTTTTGCAGTAGTTTTAGTTTCTAAATCTAATTTTTGAGCGGCAAAATTTCCTGTTCCTTCATGATAAATACTGTCTAAAACCATTTTCATTTTGGAACCTTCATCAAGGTAAGTAAATTTTAAGTTTTCTACTTCGTAATCCTGAATATTCATAGCAAAAGGTTTGCTATCAGAAGGTTTTTTTTCAGTTTCTTCTTTTAAAGCGATGTCAAAATTCCCAATACCATCTTTGTTAAAAATGATGTTTACGATGCCGTTCACTATACTAAAACTCTCTAGATTCATAGCTTCTCCTTCGCCTTTAAAAAGCTCTTTGATGCTCATGGTTACGTTGGTTTCTCCAGCATATAAAAGCGTATCTTTTTCAAAAGGGGCGTTTGTTATAATGCTAAGTTTGTCAATGGTAACGTTCGCTTTTGGAAAACTCTTGAATAAACTTAAATCTACATCTTCAAACGCAATGTTCGCATTTACATTTTCATTTAGGGTTTTAGCAATCATTTCCTTGATTTTGTCTTTAAACAAAAAAGGGGCTGCAGCTAAGGCAATGATGGTTACCAATAGAAAAATCCCAAGTCCTTTTAAAACTTTCTTTAACATAATTGTATTTTTTGAAGTGATTTATTTTAGGGAGACAAAAGTAGTGCCAATTGTAAATTTACGCATTAATTTTGAGTAAAAATTATAAAAAAATCCCAAAAACAAATTGTCTTTGGGATTTAGTGTTTTATAGAAATGAATTAATGAATCTCAATTTCATAAGGCATCATTGCTTGAATACCTTTTCTGCTTTTCACTCGTTTGATTTGTTCTAACATTTGGAATCCTTCTTCTCCTAATTGTTCTTTTAACAATTGTTCTTTGGTTTTAAACATCGCCATTCCAGTGAAATTAGCTAACAAATCATCAAAGCTTTTTTCGTATTCTGGATAGTTTTCAGTTCTGTACGAAGACGTTTTTCCTAATTTAGCGGCATATTTAATCGCTGCATCTAAACCACCTATTTCGTCTACCAATCCAAGTTTGTGAGCGTCAACTCCGGTCCAAACTCTCCCTTGACCAATAGCATCTACTTGCGTAGTTGTCATTTTTCGTCCATCGGCTACACGTTTTAAGAAAGTAGCATATATTCTTTCGATACTTTCTAAAACATAACCTTTAAAATTTTTGTCTATAGGTTCAAAAACACTGTATCCACTTGCATTATCATGTGTTTTTACTTGCTCAGCATTGATTCCAATATTTTTACCTAATTGGTTCATGTTGGGTAACATCCCAAAAACGCCAATTGATCCAGTAATTGTGTTAGGTTCTGCAAAAATTCGATCCGCATTAGCAGCAATATAATAACCACCAGAAGCCGCATAATTTCCCATTGACACCACCACTGGTTTTACTTTTTTAGTAATTTCGATTTCTCTCCAAATCAATTCAGAAGTTAATGCATTTCCACCTGGACTATCTACTCTCAATACAATTGCTTTTACATCATCATCCTCACGAGCTTCTTTCAATGAACGATTGATTGAACCTTCACCAATTATATTTACATCTCCTTCTCCTCCTGTAATTTCGCCTTGTGCATAAATCACAGCAATAATGTCATTTTTAGAATAATCTTCAACAGTTGATGCTGCCTTTTTTGCATAATCTGTGATGCTTACAAAGTCGTATTTTTCTTTTTTATCTAACTTTAATTTTGCTCTAATGGCATCATGATATTCATCTTCATAAGCTACTTTATCAACTAATTTATTAGCCAATGCTAATTCAGGTGTTCTTGCTCCTAATGAATTGGCAATAGCATTTAATTGAACCACAGTTAATTTTCTACTCTTTGCAATATCAGAAACAATAGTACTCCAAACAGAATTCAATAAAACAGTCATTTGTTCACGATTTTCAGGACTCATTTCTTGTGTTAAGAATGGTTCAACCGCGCTTTTGTATTTTCCATGACGAATTACTTCCATTTTTACACCTGTTTTCTCTTGCAAGTCTTTCATGTATAAAATTTCAGCAGATAAACCTTTAAAGTCGACTTCCCCCATAGGGTTCAAATAAACTTGATCGGCAACCGAATTCAAATAATATTCGCCTTGTGTGAAAAAATTTGCATACGCATAAACGAATTTCCCTGACTTTTTAAATTCTTCTAGTTTGTCACGAACAGCTTTACTTTGGGCTAAGCCAAGTTGTGATTGGTTATTTAAGATAGAAATGCCTCTAATTTTGTCATCGGTTTTAGCAGCTTCAATTGCATTTAAAATATCGGTAACTCCATCATGTTCTGCTTCAAAATAACCAAAGTCTTTGTAATTTGTTTTTCCAGCATAATCTAAAGTTACTTTGGATAAGTCTAATTCAATTACTGAATTCTTTTTTACACTAACCGTGTCTTCATCGCCACCCGCAATGGCACCAATGATTATAATTCCGAAGAAAAAAATCATACAAAAAATAAATATACCTACAATTGTAGCTAATACATTTCCTAAAAATTTCATTTCAATTTATTTATTATTTACCTAATTAGTAGTTAAAAATATAAAATTGTTACATGTTCATAAAAAAACAAGAAAGGTAAATTATAAGTCTAAAAATGTTCGTTATTTTGCCAATATGAGTCAGCATCAAGTAATTTTATCTTTAGGAAGCAATCAAGGCAATCGATTAGCAACGATTCAGTCTTGTATTGATTTGATTCATAATGAAGTAGCAACAGTTGTAAAGGTTTCTAAAATTTATGAAACACCTGCTTGGGGTTTTGAAAGTGAGCCTTTTTTTAATGCTGCTATTCTAATTCATACCTCAAAATCGGCGCAAAAAGTTCTCAAACAAGTTTTGAAAGTCGAAAAAAAGTTAGGCAGAGTACGTTCTAAAGATTCAGGTTATCAAGCTCGAATTATTGATGTAGATATCATTGCTTTTGACGAAGAAATTATTTCTACAGAAACCTTGCAAGTTCCACATCCGTTACTTCAAAATAGAAAATTTGTTTTGCAACCCATGTTGGATTTAGGTTTGAATTGGGAACATCCAACGTTGAAAAAAACTATTGCTCAATTATTGCTTCAAACTGAAGATAATAGTGAAATTAAAGCTGTTCATTCCATAGTTTCGCCCATTGAAAAATTAGCATTACAACAATTCAATTACATAGCTGTTGAAGGAAATATTGGAGCAGGAAAAACTACTTTGTCAACCAAATTAGCTGAAGATTGCAATGCCAAATTAGTATTAGAACGTTTTGCTGATAATCCGTTTTTGCCAAAATTTTACAAAGACCAAAGTCGCTATGCGTTTCCTTTAGAAATGTCGTTTTTAGCCGATAGATACCAACAATTATCAGATGATTTAGCGCAATTTGACTTATTTAAAGATTTTGTAGTGGCTGATTATCACATTTTTAAATCGCTGATTTTTGCTAAAGTAACGCTTCAAGAAGATGAATTTCGTTTGTACAAAACTATGTTTGACATCATCCACAAAGAAATGCCAAAACCTGATTTGTATGTGTATTTGTATCAAAATACGGATCGCCTTTTGGAAAACATCAAAAAGCGTGGCAGAAGTTACGAACAAGAAATTCCAGCCGATTATTTAGAAAAAATTAATCAAGGTTATCTAGATTACATCAAAACGCAAACCGATTTGAATGTTTTGATTATCGATGTTTCGGATTTGGATTTTGTCAAAAAACAAGAGGATTATGTGTTTTTGTTTAATGAAATTAATAGAAAAATAGCATTAGCACGCGGATAAAACTGATGCTTCACAACGCTGATTTTTACGGATTTTCTATGTTTATTTTGTAAAGTGTAACGTCTAAGAATCAACACAAAGTAATTCTATTGTGACTATATGTTTAAAGAATTATTTCAACTTCTGAAACAAATCCCAAATTACAATTCCAGCACTAACCGAAATATTCAACGAATGTTTGCTTCCCAATTGCGGGATTTCAATCACACCATCGCTTAAATTAATAGCCTCTTGCGAAACACCTTTTACTTCGTTTCCAAAAATTAAGACATATTTTGTATTGGTTTCTGGTTGAAAATTATCCAACATAATGGCATTTTCAGTTTGTTCCACAGAATACACTTTTACATTTTCTTGTTTCAATTGATGCACCACTTCTAAAACGTCTTTAGCATATTCCCAATTCACAGTTTCCGTAGCGCCAAGAGCCGTTTTATGAATTTCTTTATTGGGCGGAGTAGCCGTAATACCACATAAGTAAATCTTTTCAATCAAAAAAGCATCCGAAGTTCTAAAAACCGAGCCAATATTGTGCAAACTTCTAATATCGTCTAAGATGACAATAATTGGTGTTTTTTGAGCTTCCTTAAACTCGTTGATGTTTTTACGTTCTAATTCTGCGTTGGCTAATTTTCTCATGTGGCAAAAATAGATATAATGTGTCAATTAGACAATTAGTCGATGTGTCAATTTTTAAACATATAAGCCATTTAAGTTCATACAAGCCTTTGCGAAATTTGCGAAAAACTTAGCTTCTTTGCGTTAAAAATTTTAGATTTTAGTCTTGCTACTTAATTCTTTTATCTTAATACTTTATTTTCTTACCTTCGCAATCATACTTAAAATTTGAAATTGTGGCTAAAAAATCTGCAGCAACTCCCGATAAAGCACCAAAGGAAACACCATTAATGAAGCAATACAACGAGATAAAAAATAAATATCCCGATGCTTGTTTGTTGTTTCGTGTGGGCGATTTTTATGAAACTTTTGGAGAAGATGCAGTGCGTGCAGCCGGAATTTTAGGAATTACTTTGACAAAACGTGGTGCTGGTTCTGAGACTGAAACTGCGTTGGCTGGATTTCCACATCATTCCATAAATACCTATTTACCTAAGTTAGTTAAAGCCGGACTTCGAGTAGCAATTTGCGATCAATTAGAAGATCCAAAAATGACTAAAACTATTGTAAAACGAGGAGTTACGGAATTAGTTACGCCCGGGGTTTCAATGAATGATGAGGTGTTACAATCGAAGTCGAATAATTTTTTAGCAGCTGTTCATTTTGGGAAGAAAACGCTTGGTGTGGCATTTTTAGATGTTTCTACAGGGGAATTTTTAGTTTCGCAAGGCAATGAAGAATACATTGACAAATTATTGCAAAACTTTCGTCCAAGTGAAATTTTAATTCCGAAACAGTTTAAAAATCAGTTTAATTCTGTTTTTGGAGACGATTTTCATACGTTCTTTTTGGAAGATTGGGTGTATAAAGAAGATTACGCTTTAGAAAGTTTAACCAAACATTTCCAAACTAATTCGCTAAAAGGCTTTGGTGTTGAAGAATTAACTGAAGGTTTGATTGCCTCAGGTGCGATTTTGTATTATTTGTCGGAAACGCAACATAACAAGATTCAACATATCACTAATATTCAACGTATTGCCGAAGATGCTTACGTTTGGATGGATAAATTTACCATTCGAAATTTAGAGTTATACCACAGTTATAATCCAAATGCAGTAACGCTTTTAGATGTGATAGACAAAACGCTTTCGCCAATGGGAGCAAGACTTTTGAAGCGTTGGTTGGCACTTCCGTTGAAAGATATTTCAAAAATTAGAAGTCGCCATGAAGTGATTTCGTATTTGAAAGCCAATCCAGAAGTTTTACAGCAAATTCAATATCAAATCAAACAAATTTCCGATTTAGAACGTTTGATTTCAAAGGTTGCTACAGGAAAAATTTCTCCAAGAGAAGTCAATTTCTTGAAAGATTCGCTGGATGCAATTATACCAATTAAAACATTGGCTTTAGGAAGCGATAATGAAGCTTTACGAGTAATTGGAGATAGTTTACACGCTTGCGAATTGTTACGAGAAAAAATCAAAACCACTATTCAAGAAGATGCACCAGTAAGTGTGAATAAAGGAAACGCAATTGCTGTTGGAGTTCATTCTGAATTAGACGAATTACGTGCTATTTCATCCACTGGAAAAGGCTATTTAGAAGAATTAGAACAACGCGAAAGTGCAGCTTCAGGAATTCCATCGTTGAAAGTTTCGTTCAATAATGTTTTTGGGTATTATATCGAAGTTCGAAATACACATAAAGATAAAGTCCCAGCCGAATGGATTCGTAAGCAAACCTTAGTGAATGCAGAGCGATACATTACGGAAGAACTAAAAGAATACGAATCGAAGATTTTAGGTGCCGAAGAAAAAATCCATCAATTAGAATCGCAGTTGTTTGAGCAATTGGTGAATTGGATTGCTACGTATATCAAACACGTTCAGTTGAATGCCAATTTAATTGCGCAATTAGATTGTTTGACTTCTTTCACCCAATTAGCGATTGATAATAAATACGTTTGTCCTGATTTAGATGAAAGTTTCGATTTGGAAATTAAAGAAGGACGTCATCCAGTAATTGAAAAGCAGTTGCCTGTTGGTGTGCCGTATATTTCCAATGATGTGTATTTGGATAGAGAAACCCAACAAATCATCATGATTACGGGTCCGAACATGTCGGGTAAATCGGCTATTTTGCGTCAAACGGCTTTGATTGTATTAATGGCGCAAATGGGAAGTTTTGTTCCAGCAGAAAGCGTGCGAATTGGTGTTGTGGATAAAATTTTCACTAGAGTAGGAGCAAGTGATAATATTTCGATGGGTGAATCTACTTTTATGGTTGAAATGAATGAAACCGCTTCCATTTTGAATAATATTTCAGAAAGAAGTTTGGTGTTGTTAGATGAAATTGGAAGAGGAACTTCAACCTATGACGGAATTTCAATTGCTTGGGCGATTTCAGAATATTTGCACGAACATCCAAATAAACCCAAAACACTTTTTGCTACGCATTATCATGAATTAAACGAAATGGAAGTTACATTTGACCGTATCCAGAATTTCAATGTTTCGGTAAAGGAATTAAAAGATACAGTTTTATTCATTCGTAAACTAGTCAAAGGTGGAAGCGCACATAGTTTTGGTATTCACGTAGCGAAAATGGCGGGAATGCCTCAAATTGTGATTCAAAAAGCGCAAAAATTATTGAAGCAATTAGAGAAAAGACATTCCAGCGAAGAATTATCCGGAATTAAATCAGCAAATGATGAATTGCAATTGAGTTTCTTTAATTTAGACGATCCACTTTTAGAAGATATTAAAGAAGAAATCATGAATATCGACATCAATACGTTAACTCCTGTGGAAGCTTTAATGAAGCTAAACGAAATAAAACGAATGTTGGTAAAAAAATAATTTCAAAATAAATAATTCGTTATCAAAAGGTTATAAAAAAGTTTTAATTTTTATTTAAAAAGTCCTTGCAAGAATAAAAATATGTACTATATTTGCACTCGCAATACGGAACAAGTATAGCGACGTTCTTTAAAAATTATAATACGAAACGCGAAAATAGCTCAGTTGGTAGAGCGCGACCTTGCCAAGGTCGAGGTCGCGGGTTCGAACCCCGTTTTTCGCTCTATACCAAAATATTTGCTTGAGTGGTGGAATTGGTAGACACGCTGGACTTAAAATCCAGTGGGTAGTAATGCCCGTGCGGGTTCAAGTCCCGCCTTGAGTACAAAAGCTCCGAACATTGTTCGGAGCTTTTTTTGTTTATAAAACTCTCTATTTAGAATTTTCTATTATCTTTAAAGAATTCTTTAAAAAAATTATCAATCACAACTATGGGTACATTTGTAATCGCACAACGATTAAGCGGGGCTTATAAATATGAGTTTGTTTCTAGAAAGGGGAAAACTATTTTTACAAGCAACGATTTTGAATTGCGTTTTGAATGTGAAGAAGAGATAGAGCGACTTAAAAATGCAATTGAACGATGTGTTTTTATGCGTTTTAAATCGTCTAGCGGTAAGTTTTTCTTTCGATTGATATTAGATGACCATGAAGTGGCAGTAAGCAGGAGGTATACTACACAATTGTTACTTCAAAAAGGAATTGATGAAATTGTAAAATATGCTCATAAAGCTGAATATTTAGATTTTTCCTCTGCAGAGGATATTTTTGGTTCAGATATAAATGGATAGCAACAAAAAAGCCCTACATTGTTTGTAGGGCTTTGATTTAAAATATATCAACCTTATTCGTCAATTCTTTTAAGGCTTACTTTTGGAGTTCCTTCAACTTTTGCAGTTGCAGAATCAACAACCGCTGAAGTAGAGTCTATAACTTCAGTTGCAGTTTCTTCAATTTTTGTAGTCGTTGAATCGATAGTGTTTTCTACTTCAGCAGTTGTTTCTTTACAAGAAACAAACATAGCAGCTAAAACTGCTAAGCTTAGAGCGATTTTTTTCATTTTTATATTTTTTTTAGATTTTTTTTTCATTAAAAAAGCCCCACATTGTGAGGCTTGATTTTTTTGTTCTAGCAATAATTATTTTGCTGGAGCTTCTGTAGCTGGAGCTTCTGTAGCTGGAGCAGCAACAGTAGAGTCAACAGCAGTAGTGTCAGCTGCAGGAGCAACTTCTTCAACTGGAGCTTCAACTACTGAATCAGTTGCTGGAGTTTCCTCAGCAGCATTTTCTTTACAAGAAACGAACATAGCAGCAACAATTGCTAAACTTAAAACAACTTTTTTCATCTTACTAAATTATAAAGGTTAATTATTAATTCGGAGCAAAGATATAAATTTTTTAACATGTCAAAATATTTTTAGACAAATTTTTTCATTTTTTTTTCTTTGGATTCCGAAATGCTTTATTTCAAATGGCGTGCCAAACTTTTTATTTTTGAAAAAATTTGTAATTATTTGGCTTTTTGAGACTTAGGATATACTATTGTCATCTCCTCTATAAGGTTTTTTGCGCCAGCAAATTTATCAATTACAAATAAAATATAACGCGCATCAACCATAATGTTTCTACAAATCTCTGAACTGTAATAAATATCACTCATGGTGCCTTCCCAAACTCTATCAAAGTTTAATCCGATAAGGTTTCCTTTTACGTCTAAAGCTGGACTTCCAGAGTTTCCACCAGTAGTATGATTAGTTGCAATAAAAGCTAATGGCATTTTTCCATTTTTATCAGCATATCTTCCGTAATCTTTCGCGTTATACAAATCGATTAATTTTTTTGGAACGTCAAATTCGTAATCGCCAGGAATATATTTTTCGATAACACCATCTAAATAACTTATAGGTTCGTATATAACAGCATCACTAGGTTTGTAGCCTTTTACTTTTCCATACGTTACACGTAAAGTACTATTGGCGTCTGGGAAAATTCTATCGTTTGGAAAGAATTCTATAATTCCTTTCATATAAGTTCTTTGTAAAGCAATGTTTTTTAAATTGATTTCATCAAACTTAGGCGCAACATTTTTTTGGTAACTATCTGCAATTGATTTTACCAATTTATAGGCAGAATCTTGATTTAATTTTTCTAAAATCGCTTTTGCATCACCACTTAGTAATTCTTTTAAGCCATTGTAGTTGGTTAATTTTGACGAACCAAAAACATTTGCAGTTAAATTTGAAGCATTAATATTATTCAAACCCTCAGGTAAAAATTGTTTTGGGGATTTTGTTGCATACAAATTGATTAACTGTTCAAAAACTTTTTCATCCACTTGAGCGCTGTAATCTTTATACAAACCTTCAAAACTTGCAACAAGGTTATTTTTACGATCGTTAAAAGCTTGTTCTCCTTTGGTGTTGTATACTTGTTCTAATTGGTACAAACGGTATCCAAATGATAAAATTTCTGAATTACGTAAAACTACTTCGGTAAAGTAATCTCTAGCAATAGCATATTCTCTAATGTCTTTGTAGTTTTTCTCGAAATCAATTAAAATAGTTCCGTATTCAGCTTGCTTGCCTGCTTTGTTAACTCTTTCTTGGAATTTCTTTTCAAAATTTTGTTTAAAGGTAACAGCATTCGATTTTTTCAAACCTTTAGTTTCACCAATCCATTTTTTCCAATAGTTTGCAACACCAGCGTATTTTGAAGCATATTGAATTTTGATAGCATTGTCTTTTCTCATGAAACCATCTTGCACTTTCAAAGCCGCATCACGAATTTCAATTTTAGCAGGATTTAAATCATTAACAATTTGTTCTACAGCGAATGATGGTAAATATTCCTGAGTTCTTCCAGGGTAACCCATTACCATTGTAAAATCGTTTTCCTGAATTCCTTTTGCAGAAACTGGGAAAAAGTGTTTTGGAGTGTAAGGAACGTTATCTTTTGAGTATTCCGCAGGACGATTGTTTTTATCAGCGTAAATTCTGAATAAAGAGAAATCTCCCGTATGACGTGGCCAAACCCAGTTATCAGTATCCGATCCAAATTTTCCGATTGAACTTGGTGGTGCACCTACTAAACGAACATCTTTGAACGTTTCGGTTACAAATAATAAGTATTGGTTTCCGTCATAAAATGCACGAATCATTGTTTCTTGCCAAGCTTCTATAGTATAGCTTTTATTTAAAGCTGCAATATTTTGTTGAATTTTCTTTTGTTTGTCGCTTTCAGTCGGAAGATTTAAAACACCTTCAAAAATTTTATTCGTTACATCTTCAATTTTAATAATGAAGGTTACGGTTAAATCTTTGTTTGGTAATTCGTCTTCCATTTTATAAGCCCAAAAACCATCAGTTAAATAATCATGTTCTACAGTAGAATGACTTTGAATGTTATCATAACCACAGTGATGATTGGTTAATAAAAGTCCTTTTGAAGAAATCATTTCCGCTGTACAACCGCCATCAAAATGAGGAACAGCATCTTTTAAGCTGGAATTGTTTACCGAATAAATATCATCGGCACTAATTTTCATTCCTAAAGCTTTCATTTCTTTTTCGTTGGTCCCTTTTAGTAACGATGGAATCCACATGCCTCCTTGTTGCGCTTGCGCATGGAAAACAACTAAAACAAGTAATAATTTTAAAAATTTCATGATATAAATTTAGTTAACTATTTTGTACTTCATTAATTTTCGATTGTGAAGTTCAAAATCGAGTGCAAGATACAATTTTTGTGCGTTTTCATTATGCGTTTCGACTTCTAAATAAAGTAATTTTAACGATAATTTAAGAACTTCTACCTGAATAAACTGAATGGCTTCTTTTCCAAATCCTTTTCCACGCGCGGTTTCTTTGATAAATAATTCGTCTATAAAAGCTATTTTTCCGCCATATTCAAAACTAAAAATAAAAGTGAGAATGATGTATCCTACAATTTCATTTTCGGAAAATATTAACCAAGATTTACCTAAATTTTCATTGGTAATAAATTCTTGAAATAGTTTTTTGGACTCTTCAATATCCATCGGATAATTATCAATTGCATAGAAATCTTGCATCATTTGGGTGATGGTTGGAATGTCTGCTTTTTCTAATGGTTTGAAGGTTGTCATTAGCTCAAAATATGGTTCATAATCGTTTGCGTGGCTCCTTTATTCATTTGAACAAATGTGCTGCAAATATGTCCTTTTTCTAATCGTTCGTCATCGTTGTGAAGTAATAAATCAAAAGCTTCGTTTAATTGGCTTTGATGCTGAATCGAAATACAACCTTCCATATTTACCAATGCCGTAGCTTCAGCAAAATGCGAGTAATTTGGACCAATTACAACTGGAACTCCAAAAGTTGCAGGTTCCAAAATATTATGAACACCTGGATTTCCAAAACCACCACCTACATAGGCAATGTCAGCGTACGAATAAATTTTGGTTAAAATTCCGATGGTGTCAATGATAAAAACGTTGTATTCTTGTAGAGCCGCGATTAATAGCGGCTCTACGTTTTCAGAAAACAAAATCGTTTTCTTTTCAATTTGATTTTTGAGATTTAAAATTTGCTCTTGCTTAATATTATGCGGTGCAATAATAAATTTCACGTCATCCGAACTCTGATTGATGTAATTCACTAATAAACTTTCATCTTTTGGCCAAGAGCTACCAATAACAATAGTAGTTTTATTGTCTTTAAATTGTTCGATAAAATTCAATGAATTATCACGTTCTAAAATCGAAACTACGCGATCAAATCGTGTATCACCAGAAACTTTTACGTTATTAAATCCGATACTTTGCAGAAGATTTTTTGAGCTTTCATTCTGAACAAAAAAGTAATCAAATGTTTTTAAGGCGTTTCTGTAAAATGCACCATACCATTTAAAAAATGCTTGGTTTTCTCGTAAAATTCCAGAAATAAGATAGGTTTTGATATTCTGGTTTTTCAGTTCGTTCAGGTAATTTGGCCAATATTCATATTTGATAAAAAATACCATTTCTGGATGAACTATTTTAATGAATTGTTTTGCATTTGAAATCGTATCTAATGGTAAATAAACCGTAACATCAGCAATTGTATTGTTTTTTCGAACTTCATAACCAGAAGGTGAAAAAAACGTAACTACAATTTTATGTGTTGGAAATTGCTGTTTTATAGCTTCAATAACAGGTATGCCTTGCTCATATTCGCCTAAAGAAGCCGCATGAAACCAAATCGTTTTATCTGTAGCATGAATGGTTTTTGCTAAAGTTTCAAAAACCGATTTTCGTCCGTCTACAAAAAGTTTCATTTTCGGACTAAAAAGGGCTACAATCTTTAAAAGTTGGGAAGCCAATATGACTACTAAGTTGTATAGAAATAACATGTTGATAAATATCTATTGCGAAAATACAGTTTCTTTGTGAAAATACATTGCCAACTAATCAATTATTGACTATTTTTGTTCTTGTTAAAAGAAAAAATTAAGGTGAATCGACTTTAAACTTTTAAACTTTAAACTTTTAAACTTATTTTTAATGAGAAAATTACAGATGGTTGACTTAAAAAGTCAATACGAAAAAATAAAAGAAGAAGTGAATGCTTCTATTCAAGAGGTTTTAGATACGAGTACATACATTAATGGACCTTTGGTTCAACAATTTCAGGCAGATTTAGAAAAATATTTGGGAGTAAAACATGTAATTCCATGTGCTAACGGAACCGATGCGTTGCAAATTGCCATGATGGGATTGGATTTACAACCAGGCGACGAAGTAATTACAGCCGATTTTACATTCGCTGCAACAGTGGAAGTTATTGCGTTATTGCAATTAACTCCAGTTTTAGTAGATGTTGATATGAATAATATGAATATTTCGCTTGACGGAATTCGTAAAGCTATTACGCCAAAAACAAAAGCAATTGTTCCTGTACATTTATTTGGTCGCGCTGCGAATATGGATGCGATTATGGAAATTGCTAAGGAGCATAATTTATATGTTATTGAAGATAATGCACAAGCTATTGGAGCTGATTACACTTCAAAAGATGGTTCTAAAAAGAAAGTAGGAACTATTGGTCATGTAGCTGCAACTTCATTTTTCCCATCTAAAAACTTAGGATGTTATGGTGATGGTGGAGCAATTTTTACGAATGATGATGCTTTAGCACATAAAATCAGAGGAATTGTAAATCACGGAATGTATGAAAGATATCATCATGATGTGGTAGGTGTAAATTCACGTTTAGATAGTATCCAAGCGGGTGTTTTGAAAGCAAAATTACCACATTTAGATACGTACAACAAAGCACGTCAAGATGCCGCAAGAAAATATAGTTTGGCTTTAAGTGTAAATCCAAATATTTGGGCGCCAACTATTTGTGATTCTTGTGATTGTCACGTATTTCATCAATACGTAATCCGAATTTTAAACGGAAAGCGTGATGGTTTATTGGAACATTTACAGGGTAAAGGAATTCCATGTGCAATTTATTATCCAATTCCATTACATAGTCAAAAAGCGTACGCAGATACTCGTTATAATGAAGCTGATTTTCCAATTACTAATCAATTGGTAAAAGAAGTAATTGCGTTGCCAATGCATACGGAGTTAGACGACGATCAAATTAAATTTATTATAGACGCAATTTTAGAATTTGTTTAATTGTAGAATCGTTGTAATGCAACGATTTTTATCATTAATTATATAGATAAGGAGGCATTGCAGTGCAATGTCTGTACAACAAAATAACATGAAAATATTAGTTACAGGTGGTTTAGGATTTATTGGTTCGCACACGGTTGTGGAATTGCAAAATAAAGGTTTTGATGTAATTGCGATAGATAACCTTTCTAATTCATCTATTGGTGTTTTGGATGGAATTGAGCGTATAACAGGAAAAAAACCACTGTTTGAAAATGTTGATTTAAGAGATAAATCAGCGGTTCAAATTTTTTTTTCGAAATACCCAGATATTTCAGGAGTGATTCATTTTGCAGCTTCAAAAGCGGTAGGAGAAAGTGTTGAAAATCCTTTGTTGTATTATGAAAATAATATTAATTCTTTAGTGTATTTGCTTCAAGAATTACAAAAAAAACCAGAAGTATCCTTTATTTTTAGTTCGTCTTGTACCGTTTATGGTCAAGCCGAATCTATGCCAATTACTGAAAATGCTCCAATTCAAGTTGCGATGTCACCTTATGGTAATACCAAGCAAATAGGGGAAGAAATCATCACGGATATAGCCAAAGTAACTAATATCAATTCGATTTTATTACGATATTTTAATCCGATTGGAGCGCATCCTTCAGCTGAAATAGGTGAATTACCTATAGGTGTTCCTCAGAATTTAGTGCCATTTATTACACAAACGGCTATTGGACTTCGTGAAAAATTATCAGTTTTCGGAAGTGATTATCCAACTTCAGATGGAACGGCAATTAGAGATTATATTCATGTGGTTGATTTAGCAAAAGCTCATGTAATTGCTCTGCAACGTTTGTTGAATAAACAAAATATAACAAAAGTTGAAATCTTTAATTTAGGGACAGGAACTGGAAGTTCGGTTTTAGAAGTAATTACTGCTTTTGAAAAAGTTTCTCAAAAAAAATTAAACTATCAGATTGTTGGTAGGAGAGAAGGCGATGTAATTGAAGCTTATGCTAACACTGATAAAGCGAATAATGTTCTAGGCTGGAAAGCAGAATTATCCTTAGAAGATGCTCTGTCAAGTGCATGGAAATGGGAACAAAAGATTAGAATATAAAGAAATCCCAAGTTTTGTAACTTGGGATTTCTTATTATTTATGGGCTGCTTCTTTAATTTTGCCAGCTGCTTTGTCTAATTTTTCAGCACCTTTTTCTAAAACGTCTCCCGTTTTTGATTGTAAAGAGTCTATTGCTTTGTCTATTTTAACAGAGGCAGTGTCCATTTTTTCTTCAATTTCAGCACCAACCGCTTCATTCGCTTCTACTATTTTTTCTTTTGTTTCTTCTTTGCAAGCAAACGAAATAGAAGCTAAAACTACTAATCCTAAAAATACCTTTCTCATATTTATATATTAAGAATTTAACATCTTAAAGGTACAAAATATGTTAGAGAACACCCAAATTTTTTTTCATTATTTTTAATAGAAAATTTGGATTTGGGCAATTGTTGGTATAATATGCAATTGTTCTTTCACTACAAACTCCTGGGTAATCTCCAGTTTTTTCTTCCATGTCAATAATGATTTGAAAATGCAAGTGCGGTGCGTAGTCGCCATTAATTGGTGGCAACCCTAAAGTGGCAATTTGCTCTCCTTTTTTTATAACTTTTCCTACTTTTTTTTCAATTAAACTTACTTCGCTTAAATGTCCATAAAGCGTGTGGAATTTGATTCCTTCTACTTCATGTTTTAAAATAATTGTTGGCCCATAATCACCAAGTGCTCTATTGTTTTGAAAACTGTGAATTTTACCATCTAATGCAGCATGAATTGTTGCCGACTCATTAATCCATAAATCTAATCCTATATGAATGTTTCGTTCTTCGGTAGCATTGTTTTTAAAAACGGTACTTCTTTGGTACAAATTTCGAGTTTCAATGTACCCTCCAAAGGCAATTTTGCCATCATTTTTATCTAAATGTTTTTGGATGAAAATTTCATAATCTTGAGAGGTTTCTAATTTATATTGACTCAACTCAGGATTCGTAACAGATAAATTCAACGGAACATATTTAGAATAATCAATTTCTGGAGCAATAACTTTTGCGGCTTCAATTGATTTGAAAAGAGTAATTAGATTTTTCATTTTTTCTTTTTCTCAAAAATAAAAATTCCTCACGAATAAAACTTCATGAGGAATTTAATATTTTAAGTATTTATATGATTAAGCAGAAATAGTTTCGACTTCTTTATTGATTTTATTTACCAATCCAACTAATACTTTTCCTGGGCCAACTTCAGTAAAACTTGTTGCGCCATCTGCAATCATTTGTTGTACAGATTGTGTCCATTTTACGGGAGCCGTTAATTGTATGATTAAGTTTTTCTTGATTTCATTTGCATCAGAAACTGCATTTGCGGTTACATTTTGGTATACTGGGCAAATTGGAGTTGAAAAAGTTGTTGCTTCAATTGCGGCAGCTAGTTCTTCTCTTGCTGGTTCCATCATTGGTGAGTGAAAAGCGCCACCAACAGGTAAAATTAATGCTCGTTTTGCGCCCGCTTCTTTCATTTTTTCGCAAGCTAATTCTACGGCTTTGTATTCGCCAGAAATCACTAATTGTCCTGGACAGTTATAATTTGCAGCCACCACAACTCCATCAATCGAAGCGCAAATATCTTCCACAATTTGATCGTCTAAATTTAAAACTGCAGCCATAGTTGATGGTTTAATTTCACATGCTTTTTGCATGGCAATTGCTCTTTGTGAAACTAATTTTAATCCGTCTTCAAATGATAAGGCACCATTAGCAACTAATGCTGAAAATTCGCCTAACGAATGTCCAGCAACCATTTCAGGTTTAAAATTGTCTAATGTTTTTGCTAAAATTACCGAATGTAAAAAAACAGCTGGTTGCGTAACTTTAGTTTCTTTTAATTCTTCTGCAGTTCCTTCGAACATAATGTCGGTAATTCTAAAACCTAAAATTTCATTGGCTTTTTCGAATAATTCTTTGGCTAATGCCGAATTTTCATATAAATCTTTTCCCATTCCTGAGAATTGTGCTCCTTGACCTGGAAATACGTATGCTTTCATGTTTTTAGTTTAAAAGTTTAAGGTTTGTGAGTTTAAAGTTAAACTCAAAACTTAAGCAAAAATAGTATTTTTTTTAAAGGAATACTAAAAACGAAACATGTAACACCATTTATTGCTCCATAGGAATTTCCATCACTAAAAACTTTGAATCAATATTGGCTTTGATTTCAATTTCATTGGTTGCCCAAATCCCAATAGCATCTCTTCTTTCTAGTTTTTCGCCATTTACTTCAATTTCTCCTTCAATTGTCATGATGTAAAAACCGTTTCCTTCTTTTTTAAGTGATAGTTTTTTAGAGAAATCTTTGTCAAAATCACTTAAATAAAACCAAGCATCTTGATGAATCCAAACACCTGCATCATCAGGATTTGGAGATAGAATTTGAGCGAAATTATTTTTTTGTAACGATTGGTCTAATGTAATTTGTTGGTAACGAGGTTCGACATTTCTATATTTTGGAAACAACCAAATTTGGAACAATTTTGTATGTTGGTCGTGATTTGGGTTGAACTCACTGTGTTGGATTCCTGTTCCAGCACTCATTACTTGCACATCTCCTGTTTTGATGGTTGCGGCATTTCCCATACTGTCTTTGTGAGCCAAATCGCCTTCAAGTGGAATTGTTATAATTTCCATGTTATCGTGTGGATGCGTTCCAAATCCCATTCCTGCAGCTACGGTATCATCGTTTAATACACGAAGCATGCCAAATTGAATTCTTTCAGGATTAAACCAGCTAGCAAAACTAAAGCTATGGTATGCATTTAACCAGCCATGATTTGCATTGCCACGTGAATTTTCTTTGTGTAAAATTCTGTTATTCACAATAAGATTATTTTGTTAATTTAAATCCAACCTTCGTTTATTGCTATTGAAATGAGTTCAGTTATATTATTTGTTCCAAATTTCAAAAGCATATTATTACGATGTTTATCGATAGTGTATTTGCTTAAATATAGTTCTTTAGAAATATTAATACTGCTTTTACCATTAGCAAGCAAAATTAAAATTTCTTTTTCTCTTTTGGTTAATTTAATTTTTGAAACACTAAAAAAAGAATCAACTGAAACATCAATATAGGATTGAACTCCTTCAAGTCCAATAAAAGATAATTTTGATTTATTTGTTGTTTTTAAGTTTGAAATATCGGTATGTACAACTAAAGTTCTAATAACACCACCATCATCTTTGCATTGAATTGGTATAGCTTGATGTAAAATTCTAATGTATTCTCCGTCAAGTTTTTGAATTCTAAAATCAAATCTAGTTTTGTATTTCGGTACTTCATCTGCTGGTAAGGAAGTAAAAAAATCAACTACTTTTTGTTCAAAATCTAAAAAATATCCAACATCGTCAGGATGAATTCTTTTAAAAAAAAACTCGTAACTTAAGTTATCATTATCAAAACCTAAAATATTTGTTATAGAAGGATGAACATATTCAAAAACACCTTCTTCCAGATTGCAAATGGTATAATAATATTCACCAACTGTAAAAATATTAACAAGTTTAGTTTCTAGATTTTCCTTTAATTCTTTTTCTAAAATTAAACTTCCTTGTTTCAATATTTTTGTACGCATTTTTAAATATTCATTGAATAAATCAGTCATAATTAAATTTATATTAGAATAAATAAACTAAAGATTAGCCTAAATTACAAAAATAAGTTTTAAAATACATATTTATAAGTAAAAATACATATTTATAGTTATTTTATAATCTTAATTATATGTCAAAATTTGCAATATCAATTATTTGAAGTATAAAGTAAGTTTTAATTGATTTTATATTTTTTTGAATTAGAAGATTTAATTTAATAAAAATTTCCATATTTAAATATGTTTTTTAGTATAAATTTTAAAGATTGTTAAATAAATGAAATTATTAAACTTTTTAAGTAAAAAAGTAAAACCGTCGACTCTTTTTTTTAGAATTATTCTTTTTCTATTAATTTCTCATACTTCAATAGCTCAAGAATATACATTTATTCCAGATGAAAATTTTGAGCAGGCACTTATTGATTTTGGATTTGATTCAAATCCAATTATTGATCATCAAATTTTAACTGATGAGATTAATACTATTGAAGAATTAAATCTTCAATTTTATGGAATTTCTAGTTTGGAAGGGATACAAGATTTTATTAGTTTAAAGGCTTTATTTTGTGAAGATAATTTAGTTACAGAAGTTGATTTAAGTATGTTAACTAATTTAGAATTGGTTTTTATAACTAATAATTTGTTGACAAGCATTAATGTTTCGGGTCTTTCAAATTTACAGATGTTAGAACTTTATGGAAATAATTTGGCAGATATTAATTTGAGTGGATTAACAAGTTTAATAGATTTACAATTAGGGGATAATAATTTTGACTCTATTGATGTAAGTCACCTTACTACATTAGCTTATTTAGGTCTTGGGGGCAATAATTTAAGTACTATTGATATTAGTACATTAGTTAATTTAGGTGCTTTTGGATGTGAAAATAACCAAATAAGTAATTTGAATTTTAATGGATTAAGTCAATTAGAATCAGTAAGCTGTGGTGATAATCTATTAACAGAATTAGATGTAAGTCAGTTAACTAATTTAAATAATTTACAATGCCAAAATAATTTTTTAACAAGTTTAGATTTAACTTTTTGTCCAAATTTATTAGGTTTAAATTGTAAAAATAATCAATTGACAAGTTTGAATTTATGTTCAAGTTCAATATTTTATGTAATAGACTGTTCAAATAATTTTTTAAGTAGTTTAGATTTAAGATCTATTCAAAATTGGCCTACAATTAATTATCGATGGGATTTTAGAAATAATAATATTAATAAAATTTATGTTACTAATACAGCAACAGCTATTTCAAATAATTATATACGAAAGGATATAACAGCAGTCTATTCATCCGAAATAGCATTTGGAGGTAATGCGTCTTCAAATCAAACAATCTGTTTTGGTACAAAGCCAAATGATTTGAATTTAACTGGTAATTCAGGATCTGTTATTAAATGGCAAAAATCTACTAATATTGATTTTTCTTCAAATGTCACAGATATTATAAATACAACTAATTCCTTAACAGGAGTTGAAATTGGAAATTTGACAAGTAACACCTATTTTAGAGCTGTAGTTGAAAGTGGGATTTGTGTGCCCATTGCTTATTCTAATGTTGTTGAAATTTTAATTGGAGGAAGTTCAGTTTGGGATGGAAATTTTTGGAGTAATGGTGAGCCGGATTCGACTAAGGATATCATTTTTTCAGAAGACAAAATACTAACTTCTGATTTAATAGCATGTAGCTGTCATATTAATAATTCAGCAAATGTAATTGTAGGTTCGGGGATTGATTTAACGATTGTTAACAACTTAAGTGTTGATTCTGGTTCAAGTTTAATAGTTGAAAACAATGCTAATTTAATTCAAATAAATGATGTAACAAATAGTGGGAATATTATTGTGAATCGAAATTCTGCTCCTATTGTTAGACTAGATCATACTTTATGGTCAACTCCGGTAACAGGTCAGCAAACTCTTCAACAGTTTTCACCACAAACATTATCGAATAGGTTCTATGTTTACAATACAGTTTCTAATAGTTTTTCGCCTATTGGCATGACTTCTACTTTTCCACTTGCGAAAGCAATTGGTATTCGTGCGCCGAACAATTGGGGCACTAATCCTTCTGAGTGGAGTGGTAGTTTTGTGGGAACGCCAAATAATGGTAATATATTATATTCAGTTTCAACTGTTGGTTATAATGGTGTTGGCAATCCTTATCCATCAACAATTGATGGAAGTACATTTATTAGTGCTAATAGTGATAAAATTACGGGTACACTATATTTTTATGCGCATACACTATCTATGAATTCAGTGGGTGTTTTTCCATCAGGTACTAATTATGCAACATGGAATCCTGGAATGGGTGGCACTCCTGCATCTGTAGGGTCAGGAGGAACGGGGAGTAGTCCAGTTATTCCAAATGGTATAATTCAAGTTGGACAAGGTTTTTTTGTTAAGGCAACACAATTGGGAGATTTATCTTTTACTAATTCAATGCGTATAGGTAATTCGGACAATCAATTTTTCAGAACGAGTTCAACATCTTCCATATCCTCAACAGAATACAATATAGAAAGGCATAGAATTTGGTTAAATTTATCCAACCCTACAAATCCATTAAATACTATTTTAGTAGGCTATGCAGCTGGTGCTACAAATGATATTGATAACGGATTTGATGGTTTAAGTTTTGGAAGTGCAGGAAGTTATCTTTATAGTGTATTAAATAATTCTAATTATACAATTCAAGGAAGAGCTTTGCCATTTTTAATTGATGATGAAGTTTCTCTTGGTTTTAAAGCTTCGGAAGCCGGTGTTTTTACAATTTCAATATATGATGTTGACGGACTATTTGATGGCAGTCAAGATATTTTCATAAAAGATCTTCAGCTAGAAACCATTACCAATATAAAAAATAATAGTTACACTTTTACTAGTGATGTTGGGACTTTTGATAACCGTTTTAAGATTGTTTATAAAGAACCACAATTAAGTTCAGATTTATTTTTAAATGAAAACAATGTTTTATTATATATGAATTATGAAACATTGTTTATAAAAAGCAATATAAGTTTAATAAGTAAAGTAATAGTTTCTGATATACAAGGTCGGGTAATTTATGAAAAAGGAGATATTAATAACTCTAATTTTCAAACAGACGCAATCAAAGCCACAGACCAAGTAGTTTTAGTAAAAATATTTAGTCAAAACGGTAGCATATTTACAAAAAAAATTATGTTATGATTTTCTTATAATTATTTTAGAAAAATGAAATTAGTTATAGAAAAAATAAAAAATGAGATTATTTGAGTTAGTTTACTTTCTGTAAAGAGTAAAAATTACCCGTTGGGTGTAATTGTATAAAAATATTTACAGCCAACGGGTTAAAAATTACATATTTATAGGTATTTATTAATTTGTATATAAGTTTAAAATTTGTAAAGTGTTAGCTTTTTTAAACTTTAATTAAAAAATTATGCGTACCAATATTCATTTTTACTTCAATTTCATATTGTTTTTTTTGGTTTTTTCTGCCTTTGGACAGCCTTTAAATGACAATTATGCGAATGCTATTGATGTTACATCACTTATAAATAGTTGTTCATCAAATGCGGCTTACACTACTTCTGGCGGAACGCCTGATAAAATAGCGGGGGTTTATTGGAATAATTCAGGGCCAAAGTATAATGTTTGGTTTAAGTTTATTGCTCCTGCCACAGGACAAATAAATGCTACAATTGATGTTGGTAGTGGAAAAGGTACCCAAACAAAAACCCAAATTGCTATATGGCAAGCTGATGGGCTTACTGAAGTTACAAGTAAATGCTTTGCCCAGACTGGAGAGGATGTTTCTATAGGGTCATTAGTATTAACACCAGGAAACACCTATTATATTTCTGTTGACGCTTTTGATGCGAGTACATTAGGATCTTTTACTTTATGTTTACAAAGCACTATTGACTATGATTTCTATGAAGGTGCTATTGATGTTACAAGTTTTATAAATAGTTGTTCGCCAAATGCCGCTTACACAACTGTTGGCGGTACTGCTGATAAGTTAGCCGGAAGTGTTTGGAATAATTCAGGTCCTCGTTTTAATAGATGGTTTAAGTTTACAGCACCTTCAACAGGTCAAATAAATATAACTGTTGACATTGGTGGTGTAAAAGGAACTCAATCTAGAACACAAATTGCAATTTGGCAATTGGATGGTATCACTCAAATAAATAGTAAAAGATATGCAGGTAATGGAGAGGATGTTTCGATTGGAGCTTTTGGTTTGACACCAGGAAATACCTATTATATTTCTGTTGATTCTTTTGATTTTAGTACTATGGGTTCTTTCACGCTTTGTTTACAAAGCAATATAGATTATGATTTCTATGAAGGTGCTATTGATGTTACAAGTTTTATAAATAGTTGTTCTCCTAACGCAAGCTATACTACAGTAGGTGGATCTCCTGATAAACTAGCTGGAAGTAATTGGAGTATTGCTCCTAAATATAATAGATGGTTCAAATTTATAGCACCAAGTACGGGTCAAATAAATATAACTGTTGATATTGGTAGTGTAAATGGTACTCAAACTAGAACACAATTAGCTCTTTGGCAATCAAATGGGCTAAGTGAAATAGCAAGCCAAAGGTATGCTGGTCCAAATGATGATGTCAAAATAAACTATATTGGTTTAATACCAGGTAATACTTATTACATTTCGGTAGATTCACAAAGTGATACTTCTTTCGGAACTTTTACTTTATGTTTACAAAGCACTGTTGACTATGACTTCTACGAAGGTGCTATTGATGTAACAAGTATAATTAATAGTTGCTCTGCAAATGCTATATATGCTACTGCAGGGGCTACTCCAGACAGATTAGCTGGAAGTGTTTGGAATAATTCCGGTCCTCGTTTCAATAGATGGTTTAAGTTTACAGCACCTTCAACAGGTCAAATAAATGTAACTGTTGACATTGGTGGTGCAAAAGGAACTCAATCTAGAACACAAATTGCAATTTGGCAATTGGATGGTATCACTCAAATAAATAGTAAAAGATATGCAGGTAATGGAGAGGATGTTTCGATTGGAGCTTTTGGTTTAACACCAGGAAGCACGTATTATATTTCTGTTGATACTTTTGATTCAAGCACTATGGGTTCTTTCACGCTTTGTTTACAAAGCAATATAGATTATGATTTCTATGAAGGTGCTATTGATGTTACAAGTTTTATAAATAGTTGTTCTCCTAACGCAAGTTATACTACTGTAGGAGGATCTCCTGATAAATTGGCTGGAAGTAATTGGAATAATTCTGGCCCAAAGTTTAACCGTTGGTTTAAATTTACTGCTTCAACGGCACATATGAATATAATCGTCGATATTGGCACTGTAACAGGTACTCAATTTTACACGCAAATGGCTCTTTGGCAATCAGATGGAATAACTGAAATAGCAAGTCAGACATATGCAACTTCAGTAAACGGACCAGATGTTAGTGTTGAGAGTTCTAATCTAATTCCAGGAAACACCTACTATATTTCTGTTGATTCACGAAGTGATACTTCTTGGGGGACTTTTACTCTTTGTTTAAAAGAAGGCATTAAAGCAGTAGATGATACAGGTATTGCTATCAATGGTTTTGTTGGAGGAACTTCAATTTCAAATATTCTTCAAAATGACAAATTAAATGGGAACGCTATTGTTGCTTCACAAGTAAATCTTTCATTTGTTTCATCTACAAATTCAGGAATTACTTTATCTGGAACTAGTGTTCTTGTAGCTGCAGGAACTCCTCAAGGGACTTATACTTTAACGTATAGTATTTGTGATATATTAAACCCTCTAAATTGTGACCAAGCTACTGTGACTATTAATGTTACTGCGCCTGTAATAAATGCCGTGGACGACACATATAGCCCATCTTGCAGTACAACAGGTTTAATAGGTAACATATTTTCAAACGATACATTAAATGGAGCCTCTTTGATGCCAAATAATGTAACTGTAAGTATAATATCTGGTGCAAATCCTAACATTTCTATTGATGCTTTAACAGGTAATATAACAATCACTAACGATTTATATTTAAATCAATATATTCTAGTTTATAGTATATGTGAAAATAACAACCCTTCAAATTGTGCTACTGCAACTATTCAAGTTAATCTAAATGTAACTGTTTGGGATGGAAATTTTTGGAGTAATGGTGAGCCGGATTCTACGAAAAAAGTTATTTTTAATGGGAACTATTCATCACTGAATAATATTGAAGTTTGTTCGGCTCAAATTGTTTTTGGGAATGTTGTTATAAACTCGGGACATAACTTAATTATTCAAAATGACCTTAAAGTCAATTCTGGAAATTTAATATTTGAAAACGATGCCTCACTTATTCAAATTAATAATTCTATAAATGTAGGTAATATTACTTATAAGAGAAATACATCTTCAATTTTTAATAATTATGATTTTGTTTATTGGGGTTCTCCAATGTCAAATCATTCTTTGGGAAGTATTTGGATGGGTTCAAATTTAGCTGACACATTTTATAGTTACAATACAATCAATGGATGGCAAATTGAAACCGCCACTACAAATATGATTCCCGGTAAAGGTTATATTACAAGAGCTCGAAATGGTTATAATGGCTTTAGTATTGGTTCTTTTTGGCAAGGGGTTTTCAGTGGTGTTCCAAACAACGGCGAAATAAATTTAGAAGTTACAACAACGGGAACAAATGATGAAAATTTAATCAGTAATCCATACCCTAGCACTATAGATATAGAAGCTTTCTACAATGATAATAATTCAAAAGTAAAAGCTAACTTTTACTTTTGGACCCATAATACGCCTATTACAAATAACTTATACACTACTGATGATTATGCTATTTACAATGCCTTTTTAGGGGCTGGTGTTGGTACGGGTTATCCTGCAATTTCAGGCGGTCAATCTCCAAGTCGATATGTAAGTGCTGGTCAAGGCTTTTTCACAGAAAGTTATGGTTCAGGAGGCATAATTACTTTTAAAAATAGCCATCGAATTGCTGGACATAACAATACCTTTTACAGAGAAACTATTAATAATAATCCAGCCGTTTCTCAAATTATTGAAAACTATAAAGTATGGTTGAATTTAAGTAATGATCAAGGGTTGTTTACACAACAACTAATAGCATATGCTGCAAACACATCTAATGATTTCGATGAACAATATGAAGCTATAATCAATAATCAAGATTCTGAGATTGACTTTTTTAGTTTGATACCTAATTATAAACTTAAAATCCAAACCAAATCACTGCCTTTTAATAATACAGATATAGTGCCTTTAGGTTTTAAAGTTAATACAGCTGGGGTTTATAAAATTTCATTAGATCATTTTGATCCCTTTTTTGTAGACGAAAGCATATACTTGGAAGATGTTTATTTAAATGTAATTCATGATTTAAATTCAGGAGATTACAATTTTACTACACAGCCTGGATTAATTGATAATAGATTTATTTTAAGATATAATAATGCTTTAAGTCTTGATAATAATAACTTTACAAGCGAGTCTGTAATAATTTATAAATCAAACTTAAATTGGGTTATTGATTCTGGGAAAACAATTATTGATTCTATAAAAATTTTTGATATGCGTGGTCGTTTATTATTACACAATAAAAACATTCAATCTACTATGACTGATTTCAATTTATTTTTAACTAACGAGCCTTTAATTATTGAAATAACTTCTATGGAGGGTGTATCAATAATTAAAAAAATCATTAATTAACTTATAATGATTTATAAACGTTAATGGTTGATAAATTTTAATCAAATTAAATTAAATTTTTTTGTTGTTTGTAGGGATTTAACAAATAGTTGTTTTAACAAATAAATTTATAAGCAAAACGAGAGTTTTAATATTTTGAATTATAAAATGAGTGTAAAAATATTTACCTCATGGAACGAGATAAATAATATTTTTTATTATGTAATTGTATTGCTAAATATTTTAATGAAGTCAATAAATCGAAGGTATTTATTATGTTTATTTGCTTATAAACACTAAAAAAATCTTTTTAGGAGTTTTTTTGCAATGAATGCTAATGTTAAAAAGAATATCTATAAAATATGAACGCATCACTTAGAACAACAATTCAGGCTTTGATTTCTATTTCGGATGATGATTTAGATTATATGTTAACATTTTTTAAACCTATGATTTTAAAAAAAAAAATTTTTTTTTAAAATCAGGAAATTACTGCAGTCATGTTGTCTATTTAAAATCTGGATTGTTGAGGATTTACTATACTAATGAGAATGGAGAGGAAATAACTTGTTATTTTTCACTTGAAACTGAATTTGTAACATCACTCGCTAGTTTTTCAAAAGAAATTAGATCAATTGAAAATATTCAAGCAATTGTTACTACGGAATTATTAGTAATCTCAAAAATTGATTTGGAAAAGTTATATCAAGAGTTGCCAAATACACAAGAACTTGGAAGGAAAGCAATAGAAAAAATTGCTTTAAATATGGAAAAAAGAATCTTTCTTTTTCTGAACAAAAACGCTGAAGAGCGTTATCAGGATATGCTTAAAAATAACCCAATTTTGATTAAAAAGGTCCCATTAAAGTATTTAGCTTCATACCTCGGAATAACTCCACAGCATCTAAGCAGATTGAGAAAAACTATTGTAAGTTAATTTCTTAACAATTGTTCAGTGCAGTAGCAAACTACTAAATTAAATTTACTTTTTATAAATGGTTAAAAGTTATGGATAGAAGGAAATTTATTGAAATCTATGGAATGTTTTTTACTGCGACTACTTTATTGTCATTTAATTCAAGCATAAGTGAAGAAATAAATGATGTTGTTATAGATGATAAAGAGAAAAGAGATGATTACAAATTATTAAATATACCTATAATTAAAGCTTTCACGATTGGTTTAAATGCTCCTAGTGCTCATAATACACAGCCATGGAAATTTGAGATTATTAATCCTTTAGAGGGGCTTCTTTATGTTGATGAAACAAAATTACTACCCAAAACAGATCCCTCAGTTAGACAAATTCATATTAGTTGTGGATGTTTTATTGAAGCACTTGCAATTGGAAGTATTGGTATTGGTTTTGAATCAGAGATAACTTTATTTCCTAATGATTTATATAAGCATGAAGATATTGGAAAAAAACCTGTTGCTTTAATTAAATTAACTCAAAATAAATCATTACTCAAGCATCCATTGTTTGATTATATTTTTCAACGCAAAACTAATCGTTCTATATATTATAGTGATAGTTTTTCAAAAGAAGATTTTGAAATGGTAAAGCAAAATTGTAATATTTTTTATTCTCAAATTGCATATTTCAAGGATTCTAAAGAAATTGAAAATTATAAAAGTTTTTTTAGTAAAGCCATGCAAATAGAATTTAATACTTTATCAACAAATGAAGAAACAAGGAGAATGTTTAGATTTAATAAAAATGAAGCAAAAATTCAGCGTGATGGATTAACATTTGAAGCTAATGGATTAAATGGCTTGAGTCTTTTTTTTGCAAAGGCTTTTACTAAAAACACAATAGAAAGTTGGAATAATAAATTAACTATTGAAAAAGGACTTGCGAATTTTAATAAAAGTCTAGATTCTTCAAGGGATTTTATTTTTTTTACAACCACAAATAATACATTGTTAGATCAAATTAATGTGGGTAGAGATTTTTATCAGTTTTGTCTTTCACTTGCTAAAAACGGGTTTTATTGTCATCCATTAAATCAAGTTATTCAAGAATATTCTGAAATGGATAACATTAGAAAAGAGTTTGAAAAATTAACAAAAACTAATGAAATCAAGAAAATTCAAATGATTATTAGAATCGGCAGGGCTAAAAAACCTTATAAAAGTTATAGACGGCACATATATGATTTTATTGTGCAATCATAAAATACAAACCCATCAATATTTTCGCTATTGCTTAAATTTTAAATATATAACTTAAAAATTGAAATTATGAAAAAAATTAATTTTCCTCTAGTAATACTATTATTATTTATTTTTAAAACTATTTACTCTCAAACGCCTCAAGTTCAATTTGCTAAGCATATTCAATCTGCACATAACCAAGGGGTTTGGTGTAGAGCCAATGCGACAGATAATTTAGGGAATCTTTATGTAGCCGGTTTCTTTCATGGCACAGCAGACTTTGACCTTTCAGTTGCAGGAGTCTCATCACTAACCTATCAAGGAGGGACTTTAAATGACACCAATGGAGAATCCGATATTTACTTAGCTAAATATAACAATAATGGAGAACTTATTTGGGTTAGAACATTAATAGATCCGAGTTTTACCGGTTTAAATGAAGAACGCCCAACTGCAATATGTTTAGACAATAATAATAATATTTATTTAACTGGTTTTACCATGACAAAAGGTTTCTTTGTTGCTAAATGGAATGATACAGGAGTATTGCAGTGGACAAAGTATTTCAATGATGCACAAACAAATAATGTTTTTACATACGCCATTAAATTTTCCAATAATAGCATTCTTATCACTGGTTTTTTTAATTTAACAGTTGACTTTAATCCATCAGTTAATCAATCGAATCTATTAACGGCTTTTAATAATGATGGTTTTCTTTTGTCGCTTAATGAAAATGGAAATTTTCAATGGGTAAAACAATTTCTAACGAATGGTGCTGTATTTCTTACTGGATTAGAAACAGACAACAATAATAATATCTTTATTTCAGGTCAGTTTGTTGGGGATGTAGATGTCAATCCATCCTCTAGTCAAACAATTATTTCCTCTTTATCAAATTCTTTTGGAGCAATTAGCTCTTCATTTATTGCGAAATTTGACAATTCAGGAAATCTAATTTGGACTAACCATTTGGAAGGAGATAGTGATACTGATTTTGTTTATTCTCTTGTAAAGAAAGATAGTAATGATAATTTAGTTTTGGCAAGTTCTTTTAATGGTGTTGCTTCTTTTTCAACAACAACAACTTTAGATACTAATTTTGAATATATCTCATCATTAGCAAAATTTGACAATGGGGGTAACTTGCTTTGGGCAGATACTATAGGAAAACCAGTTGGCGCTTCATCTGGAAATTCATCGATTGCAAATATGAAAATTGATGCTTGTGATCGTATTATTATCTCAGGTGAATTCACAGGAAATTGTAATTTTAGCACAGTTGCAAACCAAGGTAACCTTACCACCGAAATCAACGATACAGATGTGTTTATAGCGATGTACGAAAACAGTGGTACTTACAATTGGGTCATGCCAATTGCAGGTCTTGGAACTCCTACATTTGTAGAATTTAATGGATATTTACCTATAAGTATTGACAATAATAATAACCTTTTTATCTCTGGTAGTTTTAGAAATACTTTAGACTTTGACCCTACTGCAGCTGGAGTTCTAAATATTACTTCCAATAGCATTACAAGTGGCATAGCAGGTACTTTCATAGCAAAGTATAGTAATCCAATTGCATGTAATTTAGGTATTGAAAGCAATAACAAAAAAGCAATGATTATTTATCCTAATCCTGCATCAGAATATTTTATGATTCAAAATGAAACTAGTCTTTCAGGTATTTCAATCAATATTATTGATGTTTCAGGTAAAATTGTAATTTCAAAAGATAATATTAAGAGTGATGAAATAATAATAATTTCGGACTTAAATAAAGGAATTTATTTTGTGAATATTACATCAGATAATTTTTCTAAAACTGAAAAGTTAATTATTAACTAAATTAAATTTACTATGAGAAAAATTACATTAATAATCTTATTACTTTTTAAAATTAGTGGTTTTTCACAATTTTCAGAAAGTCAAATAATCGATTCAAATATTAATTCGAATATTTTAGAAATCATTGGGCTTGACAGAGATGGAGATAATTTAAAAGATATAATAGCGGGTCAGTATTCTGGACAAATAAACTGGTATAAAAATACCGGACAAGGTAATTTTAATTCCCCTCAAGTAATTCCATCTTCGGTTGTTCGTCCACGTTTTTTTGACAAAGCAGATGTAGATAGTAATAAAATTGAAGACCTCTTAATAACTGATAATAATGGGAATAATTCGAAAATAGCTGTTATCAAATTTCCATTTAATACCGAAACAATCATTGATAGTAATATTCCAATAGCCTGTGTTAAGTCTTTTTTTGTCGATTTTGATGCAGACTCAGATATGGATATTGTAGCGTGTTGTGATTTAATGATTACCTTATACTTAAATGACGGCTTTGGAAATTTTGGTCAAAGAAATATTATTTCATCTGGTGAAGAATATTACAATATGACAGTTGGCAATTTTAATAATGATAATTATACCGATTTAGCTATTCTTTCGTCTAATGGTACAGAAGTATATTATAATAGCACTGCTTTAGGATTAAATTCACCAATTTTAATAGTTACTGATTTGCACAGTTTTATACAATCTGCAGACCTTAATAATGATAATTATGTAGATGTTTTTGTGAAAGCAAACAATTCTTTAACTTGTGATACATACTTAAATTCTAACAATGGAGTGTTCACTTTATTTGAAAATCAAAGCTATTTTAGCGGAGAAACTCAATATGACCCAGTACAATTTTCAAAATTGAATAATGATAATTATTTTGATATCGTTTATGCTGATGAGACTCATAAATTGGCATGGAGATCAAATAATGGAAGTGGTCATCTAAACAATAAATCTATTTTAGAAGCAAACAAATTTATTAGGAATGTTTATTGTTTTGATATAGATAATGACGGTGATAATGATATAATTTGGTATGGAATAGATACTGCAAATAACAATCAAAGGCAGTTAGGTTTAATAAATAATACTACATTTTTAAATACTATTTCTTTTTCTAACCACACCTCAAAATTATATCCCAATCCAGCACATGACTTTATCGTTATTGAAAATGGAAAAAAAAGTATTGATTATATTGAAATAATTAATTCAAATGGACAAATCATTAAAACAGCAAATGAAATTAAGCTCAATGTAAGTGATTTATCATGTGGCTTTTATTTTGTCAAAATATTTTTTGAAGGTAATACCGAAATAAAAAAATGGGTTAAGAATTAATTTTAAACTTATAATATTTTTATTATATTATTTAATTTGATAAATAAATTAAGGGGGAATATTTTTTGATTTATTTGTAATTCATTAATAGAGTTATTTTTGTACTATTTTTTATGTTAAATTATTTAATAGTTTGCAATATTAAATAAGCAAAATTACATATTTATATGTATTTCATAGGGTTATTTTTATTATAAATTTTGTAAACTATTTATTCATAAAAAGTTATTCTTAGTTTTTTTTAAGTGAATAAACGTAATTAACTTTTTTTAAACTACTTACACTATGAAAAATAATAGAATAGAATATATTTTGTTTTTTTGTTTTTTTAATTTATTTGCTTATTCCCAAGAATTTTCTCCTGGTGATTTTGGAGAACCATTGGATGAAAATCCTATTGATGCTCCAATAGATTATCATATTATTTATATGATTTTTATTGCAATTTTTATTGGATTTAGGATATCATTGCAACAATTTTCAAATAAAGTAAAAACGGAAAAATGATTTAAAAATATAGTTATTTTATCATGAATTTGGATGATATACATTTTGAATAAAATAAAAAAAAATAATTATGAATGATATAACTGACAAAATTTCATTATACATCATATGGATTTAACTTTAAAATAAAAATACTTTATGAAAATTTTTGAAGTACAATTTTACATAGTTGGTCCAATAAGATTTGAAAACAATTTAAATTTTCAAGGAACAATTGAATTAAATGTAGGAAGAGTTTTTAATAATGAAATTAACATTCAAACTTCTTATGAATCAAATATAATTTATTCAGTTGTTTCTGCCGAAAATATTAATAGCGCCCAAAAAGTTGCAGCGGTATATATAGGAAATATTCTGGATGTTTTGGCTGTAATGACAAATTGTAAATTAGAAATTAGCTTATTTGAAAACCGAAACTCAATTTATAATATCAAAACAATTGTAAATTTTGAAGAAATACAACGGGCGTTTCAACTAGCAATAGAATTAAATCTTCATGTACAAAACAATAAGATGTTGTGTGCTTATAGTTGGTATAGAAAAGGAATGAATTCTGATAATTTATTTGACAAATTTCTTTCATTTTGGAATTCAATACTAATTATTTCTAACACATATTTCAATGATAACGAACAAACTCGAGCGAATGTAATAAATAGAATATGGGATTGCTTTAGACAAGTTTGGGGACAATGTTCGGAATGGCCTTTAATTAGAGGAAATGAAAATTGGGTTAAAGAACATAATATAATACGAAATCAAATTGCTCATGGTGATGTAACGATTGGTATTGAATATGTGAATAAAGTTATAGATAAAATTGAAATAATAGAAAAAGTTAGCTATAAGTTTTTACGTGATTTTTCAGCGTTAAAACAGATAAATTTATAAGTTGACAGTGATTTTACATAAGTTAACGTTTAGAAATAACTAATAATATTATTCAAGGGTGGCTGTTCTTAATTGAAATGATTACTTCAACAAGGAAAAGAAGCTGAACATATACCCAAAAAGATAGTTGTCTAATATTTATAAAGAAAACAAAAATCTTAATTTTATTTTTTAACGTTTCTAACATTTTTTGCTAACGATAATAAAACTATTAATAGTAATGATTCAAAAGTAAAATAGTTGTCTTAAAGAAATTAGAAATAAATTTTCAGACATATTATTAGGCGAAATATTTAGTTAAGCATAATTTTTAAGCGACTAAAAGTTAAATAAGAAAAAAATTCTTTAAAATATTGAAAACCATAAAAATAATTTATTGCTGACTAAATAGCATTAAAACCAAAATTAATTTAATCGACAATAATGCCACACAGTACTTTTATAAATAATTAAGGGTTAAAAATGAAAAAAATCAAGCGCCAAAAAACAAAATGAGCCTTGGGAAAAAAAATCTAATTGGATTTGGAGTTCTAGTAGTAATCGGAATAATATCTAATGCTGGTAAAGACAAAAAAGGAAAAGAAGAAAACAATTCAACGAGTTCAACTGAACAAACCACTGAAGCACCAATAGGAGTAAAAATTGGAGAAGTTTTAAAAGCATATTATTTTGACATAACTGTTAATAAAGCGGAATTACTGGACCGTATAAGTACAAGAAATGAATTTTCAGACTTAAAACCTGAAAATGGAAATTTATATTTAATCATAAATGCAACATTTAAAAATACTGATAGTGAAAGCCGAATGTTCTTGAATGGTTCTGTTTTGATTAATTACTAAGGGAAGGACTATGAATTTGACAAATCTGAAACTATAATGACTGAAGATTATGGGCTATTGCTTTATAAAATATATCCCTTAACATCTAAAACCACAAATTTAGTTTATAAAATTACAGCGGAAGTAAAACAGGGAGATGTTTATTGGCAACCTATACGTTCTGATGTTGACGAAATAATTTTGTTAGGTACATTGAAATAAAAAGAAAAAGTAACCTGAAACCATCGTTGGCAAAATGGGGCTATGAACTTAATTTAAAATCAGTTTTGTACTTGTAAATCAGTTAAATCGAAAGTTCAGACTTCTTTAATCCGCCCATAGCAAGTTGCATAACTTTAGCTGCAAGCCTCACAAAAAGGGAGAGATTAAGAATTTAATAAAAATAATATTAAAATAATATGTGGAATCCGTTTAAAAAAAAACAAAATAAAAAGTTTTTAAAAAAATCATTGCCTGAATTAAAAGATAAAACTAGAATCTTAATGATTGATGATGAAGAAACAAGTTTGGTGGAATCTTTAAAAATCGAGGGTTGGCATATAAAATATATTGAAGATCTTGATAAATATACAAACACTGATTTAAAAGACGCTCACATTGTATGTGTTGACATTAAAGGAGTTGGTAAAAAATTAAACATTAAAGAAGAAGGGTTAGGACTAGTAAGAAATATTAAAGATAAATATCCTGAAAAGAGAATTATTCTTTGTTCTTCTGTAAGTTCTCATGATATATTTGACAACGCAATTGATTTGGTTGACAAAAAAGTTTATAAAGATGGTCAAACACATCCTTTTGATAGTGCTATAGAAGAACTTTCATACAAGCTTTTTGATTGGGATTCTTTAATTAAAGAAATTTATTTTAAATACAAATCAGATTTTGGTATAGAAATTACTTTAGAAGAATTTAGTATAAAAATGAAAACTGCAATAGATGGAAATGAAATAGACGTGGAAAAGATATTAAAAATTACAGCGGCAGGCATGAAAGTAGCTTGTGGAATAAAAACACTATTAATACATTTTGTATCATGATATTTTATTGTTACGATTCAAAAACAAATAATTTAATATTTAAATATTCAAATATTGATGATAAGCATGATTGTATTAGTTCAAGAAAAATTACTATTGGAGATGCTTGTAGTTGCGGGAAAGACAGATATTTTATTGTAAAAAACGATCAAAAATCTGGGCACTTTTTTGCTATTTGCTTTGATGGAATTAAAGTTCGGAAAGAAGCAAATTTTTACGCAAAACATACTATCGATATGTTTTTAATGGCAAATCCAATTATTGATTCGCGACATGATAATTATGAAGAAATGGTCAAAGCATCAATACATAATACGAAAAATTTAAATGCTCAAATAACTTCAAAAATTTTAAGTTATTTAAAAGAAGAAACCTTGTCTGAATCTAAAGATAAAGTAGTATATATTGAAAACTTAATTAATAGAAATACTAGAGGGTTTGCTAGAGAGGTTCTTTCAATATTAAAAATTTCAACACAAATTAGTAATGACTACAATGTAATTGACTATCTGAAACCCAATATAGTTATCAAAAAAAATGAATTTGGTTATAAAAGAGTTCACTCACTTCTTGTAATGTCATTTTATCAGTTTGAAACGGATTTTAATAGCAAAGGTGTTTTTGTAAATATTTCAGCTACTGATTTATCAGTATATGTAAATTACAATACTGTTCAAACTGTATTAACACATCTTTTTACTAACGCATTACGTTATATAATGCCTAAAACAAATATATCAATTAGTACATCTCAAATTCGAAATGAATTTGTAGAAATTAAATTTCAAATGCGAAGCCTATACTTGACAGATGAAATTTTAAAAAACGGGAAAGTTAATGGTGAAAGAAGTGAGCAAGCAAAAAAAATGTATGAAAAAGGAACAGGAATGGGACTCGGGATTATTCATACATTATCAAAATTAAATAGAGGTGATTTTGATTTTAAACGTATTTCTGACACCGATTATGATCAAGACGGTTTTAAATTTTCTGACAACTGTTTTAAATTAATATTGTTAAAAGAAGAATTCTATTAAAAACTAGAAAACGAAAAGGCCAGCACTTAATAGACAATCATATGAAAAAAATATAGAGTTACTAATAACTTTGAGTAAGGCCTATGTGTTTTGTTTTTTATTTGTAAAAATTTGATTGATTTTTATTTGCACTAAATGGTTACACGAAGAACTTTATTTATAGCATTCAGTTTAAAATTTATACAATGATGTTTTATATGGGTGTGAATTTTGTTGAAAATTAAAGTTCAAGTTCTCGTTTAGTGAGAATTTTTCTCATAGTTGATAATTAAAGTTTGTAAAATTTACTAAACAGATGTACAATAACAGTAATTTTTTACAATTATTTTTTGAGATTTAACAGTAATAGAAAAAATGATGGCAATTTAATTCTTTTAATATGAAAACCGAAAAAGGCAAAAATTTGGAGAATTTTACCAAAACTGAAATTTCTAAAGAAATTGACAAACTTAAATTCGACAAAGAAGATTTAAAAAAAAATGTTAAAACTTCAATAAAGAAATTACAAAATGCAAATAGTGATGCTAACTTATTGTTAACACAAAAAAACAAAATTGAAAAACAGAATAGAATTTTAAGTAAATTAATTGAAATTCTTGAAAATCAAAGAATCAAAGAAATTTTATTTCGTAAAGATTTAGATATATGGACAAAAAAAAAAAATTATTATCTGCTAAAAGAATGGGATGATTTACCTAAATACAAATTGTATGTTTTTTATTTCATGATTGCTGGTCTTATTTTCTTTTATACTATATATTATGTTTACACGATTTTTTATCAAGATGGAATTTTCAAATTATTATTAGCTTATGCAACAATAATTGCAGTAACTATTTTTTTATCATTTTTCATTAGTGATAGAATAGTAACATCTTTTAAATATAATTTTAGAAATGAAAAATTTAGAAAAAGCAAAATAAACGAGTTTGAAAAAGAATTTGAAAAGAAAAATAAAGAACCAAAATTAATAGATTATTTAAAATAAAAAATACAATTGCACAATAGCGGTTATAAGAAATGAACATTTTTGAACTTAATTTAAGTTTGTGTTGTGTTTTTTATTTGTGATATTTAAAAGATTTTTTGGGGTTTGTAAAATCACAATTTCTTAAAGCCGCTATACGAACTATTAAAAATAAAGGTTTCTATGTGTAGAAATATAGAGTTGTTAATAATTTTGAATAAAGCTTTGTTTTTTAAAATTTATAAAAATTTGGTCGATATTGATTTGCACTAAATAGTTACAAGAAGAACTATATTTTTAGGATACTCAATTAAAATTTATATAATGATACTTTGTAGGGGGTAATTTTGTTGTAAATTTAATTTCTCGTTTTTTCGGGAGAGTTTTTTTCATATTTGATAATGTAAGTATATGAAGTTTATAATCTCACTAAACGGATGAACAATAACACTTGTTTTTTACAATTATTTATTGCATTTATCAGTGATAGAAAAAATGATAAAAAAATCTCTAAATATGAAAACCGAAAAAGAAAAAATGCTGTCGGGAGAAAATTATTTTTCCAATGATAAAGAGCTGACTTTAGATAGAAATAGAGTAAAAAAATTGCTGCATAAATTAAATGTTGTTGAATATTTGATGAACGGAAACGCCCGTGCTATTCTTAGAGAATTATTACCAAATGCGCATAAAAGAATATACATCGAACCTCCATTTCATTGCGATTATGGCTACAATATTCATTTAGGAGAAAAGGTTTATTTTAATGTGAATTGTGTAGTTTTAGATGCAGCAAAAGTAACTATCGGTAGTAATGTTTTTATTGGTCCGGGTGTCCATATTTATACAGCAACCCATCCTACAAATGCTGTTGAACGGCAAACGGTAGAATTTGCGAAACCAGTGTCAATAGGAAATGATTGTTGGATAGGAGGAAACACTGTAATTTGCCCAGGTGTCACAATTGGAAATGGTTGTACAATTGGTGCGGGTTCTGTCGTTACCAAAGATATTCCAAAAAATTCTCTTGCTGTTGGAAATCCAGTCAGAGTGATTAAAAAATTAAAGGAATAAACAAACCGATGTCTTTTCAATAAAGCATCGGTTTGTTTGTTAATGAAAATGATCTTCTTCAATTTCAAATTCGGCATCTTTTTCCCAAATTTCCATTTCACAAGGTTTGCAATTGAATTTTAGTTTGTATTCCAATTCGCCTTGTTTCAAAACCAAAGGTTCTTTTACTTTTTTGTCCATGTTTTCACGATGGTATTTTGGACAACGTTCTAATTCATATTTGATGCAATATTTAGTTGTCATTACTCGCGATTTTCCAGGATCCCATTGCAATTCAAACGCTTTTTCAATTTCGGTTACACCATGACGTTCGTAAAATTTACGAGCAGTTTTATTAGCCACATTATACATGAAATCCAATTTCGTTTCTGGATAAGGGTGCGATGTTTTTACCAATTGGTGTTCTTTGCGCACATAATTTTTCAAACGAATTTCCGATAATTGTTCGTAAACCGTTCTTCGCATTTCATTGATTTTTGAAATAGGTAAAAACCAATTTCCAGAAAATTCAATCGTAATTTCATCAGCTGTATAAGGAGTAAATCCTGTTTTAGCTAAATTGATTTTGAAGTTTTCTGCTAAAGATTCGTTGTTTTTTGTTGGCTCTTTTGGGTGAACCAAATTTACAACGCTTACATTTCCGTCTTCATCAGTTGCGATTAATTCAAAACCAGTTTCGTTTTCTTTTAATAGTAAAGTTGTGCTGATTTTTCGAACGGCACTGTCTTCACGTTCTACCAATTTAATGAAAGCGGCATCGTTATTTCTGTAAATAAAAGTACCTTCTTTGATTTCTTTCAACACATTTGGATAAACGATTCCGTTTTCAGCACGGTTGACGTAAATTCCTTCGGCTTCGTTGTTTTCGTTGATGAAACACAATCCATCACCATTATTTAATAATTCGCCATTTTCAATTTCGTATGAATTTCCAACGGTTTTAATTAATTTTCCAATGTATTGACCTTTTGATTTTGGACTTTCCCAAGAACCGATTGATTGATGTCTTTCGTTTACAAAATAATCGGTATAGCCACGATTGAAGGTTCTATCTAATGAAGAATCAAATAAATACGTGCATTTTCCAGAAGAAGCTTTGGTGTATTTATCGCTATTTTCGTTTAAGAAAGCATCTAATTTCTGACGTAAATAGGAAACGTTATTTTTTACATATACGATGTCTTTCAAGCGACCTTCAATTTTGAAAGAAACAATTCCTGCTTCTACTAAATTTGGAATTTGATTAGAAACATCAAAATCTTTAATCGAAAGCAAGTGACTATTTTTGATTAAAGTGTCGCCATTTCCGTCAATTAAATTATAGGGTAAACGACAATTTTGTGCGCAAGAACCTCGATTTGCAGAACGTTCACCATTGGCAACACTCATATAACAATTTCCACTAAACGAAACACATAAAGCACCAGTAACGAAAAATTCTAATTCTACATCAGAAGCTTCACTGATTTCTTTGATTTGGTGCAAGTTCAATTCACGCGCTAAGACCACACGTTTGATTCCGGCATCGGCTAAGAATTTAATCTTATCTGCATCTCGATTATTGGTTTGCGTACTAGCATGCAATACGATAGGAGGCAACTCCATTTCCATAATCGCCATGTCTTGAATGATTAAAGCGTCTACACCAATATCATACAATTTCCAAATCAATTGGCGACAAGGTTCTAATTCGTTATCATATAGAATGGTATTGATAACAACAAAAACCTGAGCGTTATATAGGTGTGCGTATTTAACTAATTCAGCAATATCTTCCACAGAATTGGTTGCATTAGATCTTGCGCCATATAAAGGAGCACCAATATAAACCGCATCAGCACCACTGTTTATGGCAGCAATTCCTTGTGTTAGATTTTTTGCAGGCGCTAAAATTTCAATCTTCTTCTTCATTTGTAAAGCTTTAATTATTCGGGATTTGCCGAAAAAAAGTGTGCAAAGTTCATATAAAAAATCCAAGATTTCTAATTCGAGTTCGCTTTTTTTGAATTTGAAGCATAAAAAGCACGAATTCATCTAATTTATAAATTAATTCGTGCTAATATGTATTTGAATATGATTTAAGAAACCGCTTCTTTAATTCTTTTCATCGCTTCAGTTAATAAAGCTTCGCTTGTTGCGTAAGAGAAACGAATACAATTTGGATTTCCAAAAGCGTCTCCTGTTACTGTTGCAACGTTTGCTTCTGCTAATAAGAACATTGAGAAATCAGTTGCGTTTTTAATTTCTGTTCCTTTTACAGTTTTACCAAAATAGTAAGATACATCTGGGAAAACATAAAACGCTCCTTCTGGAACATTCAATTTGAATCCTGGAATTTGGTTAACTAATCCAACCACTAAATCTCTACGATTTTTGAATGCTGAAACCATTTCGTTCAATACGCTTGGATCTGCTTCAACTGCAGTTATTGTAGCTCTTTGTGCAATAGAATTTGCTCCTGAAGTTACTTGACCTTGTATTTTTGTACATGCTTTTGCGATGAATTCTGGCGCTCCGATGTAACCAATTCTCCAACCTGTCATAGCGAATGCTTTTGCAACACCATTTACAGTAATCGTTCTTTCTAACATTCCAGGAATAGAACCGATACTACAGAAAGTACCTGAAAAGTTAATGTGCTCGTAGATTTCATCAGAAACAACATATACATGTGGATGTTTTTCTAAAACTTTAGCTAAAGCAGTTAACTCTTCACGATTATATACCGAACCACTTGGATTACAAGGCGAACTGAACCACATCATTTTTGTTTTTGGCGTAATGGCTGCTTCTAATTGTTCTGGTGTGATTTTGAAATCGCTTTCAACAGAAGTTGGAACTTCAACAGGAACACCACCAGAAAGTTTGATAATTTCGAAATACGAAACCCAGTAGGGAGCAGGAAGAATTACTTCGTCACCATCGTTTAACATTACTTGTGCAATATTGTATAAAGATTGTTTTGCTCCGGTTGAAACTACAATTTGTGAGGGTTTGTATTCTAAATTATTATCTCTTTTAAATTTTTTGCAAATCGCTTCTTTCAATTCTAAGTAACCTTCCACAGGTGTGTAGGTGCTGTAGTTTTCATCGATAGCTTTTTTTGCAGCTTCTTTAATGAATTCTGGAGTATTGAAATCTGGTTCTCCTAAACTAAGGCTAATAATGTCTTTTCCTTGTGCTTTTAATTCTCTTGCTAAAGCTGCCATTGCTAAAGTTTGTGAAACAGCTAAATTGTTAATTCTGTCCGATAACGGGTTCATTGTGAGTTAGTTATTATAGTTAATACAAAAGACGCGATTTCTCGCGTCTCTCTATTTATTATGCTAATTGTGGTTTTCTTCCCAATTCTCTCAAATGTTTGAAGTGAGAGGCGATTGCTGCTCGAGTCGTTTTGAACTCGTTATACGGTAAGTTACATTCTGCCGCTGTTTGTTTTACAATTTCAGCAATTTTGTTGTAATGAACATGACTGATGTTAGGGAAAATATGGTGTTCAATTTGATGATTTAATCCACCTGTATAATAATTTACAATCCAGTTTTTTGGAGCGAAATTAGCAGTAGTAAACAACTGGTGAATAGCCCAAGTGTTTTCAATTTCTCCATTATCATCTGGAATAGGGTTGATGGTGTCTTCTACAACGTGTGCTAATTGAAATACAACGCTTAAAATTAAACCAGCAGTGTAATGCATTACGACGAATCCTAATACTACCAACCACCAGTCAACTCCTAAAACTATTGGTAAAACTAACCAAATTGAAAAGTAAATTAATTTTGTAATCACTAAAGTAGTCCAAAGAATTGTTGGTTTTTTGAATTCACCATAAGACAAGTTTCTTTTTAAATAACGTTTCATTTGAAGGAAATCAGTTGTGATAGCCCAGTTGAAAGTTAATAATCCGTATAAGAAAACAGAATAATAATGTTGGAATCTATGGTGACTGTACCATTTAGCTGTTTTTGAAAAACGTAAAATTCTTCCAGCTTCTAAATCTTCATCATGACCAATAATGTTAGTGTATGTGTGGTGTAAAACATTGTGTTGAACTTGCCAGTTATACACATTTCCAGCTAAGATGTAGATACTTCCGCCCATTAATTTATTTACCCATGATTTAGTTGAATAAGCGCCATGATTACCATCGTGCATAACATTCATACCTACGCCAGCCATTCCAATTCCAATGACTACATTCAGTAATAAATAGACCCAAAAAGGCATATCCATTGCAAGTAAAAAGAAATAAGGGGTTAAGAAAAGACCAAACATCACTATTGTTTTTAAGTGAAGTTTCCAATTTCCAGTTTTATCAATTTTATTATCTTTGAAATAATCGTTTACTCTTTTATTTAAAGTTCTGAAAAATTTCAGATTGTCCTCTTTTGAGAAAATCGGGGTTGTAGTACTCATATAATTGTATTCAAATTTTGTCAAAGATAATTATTATAATTTTTTCATTTATGATATTCGTCATTTTTTATTCACCAAAAAGCGTATTTTTGTGCAAAATTTAACGAATGGAAGAGATTTTAAAGCAATTCCCTGATTTATCTGAAAATCAAACACTTCAGTTTCAAAAATTGCAAGCACTATATGAAGATTGGAATGCAAAAATTAACGTAATTTCACGTAAAGATATCGACGAATTATACACGCGTCACGTTTTGCATTCGTTAGGAATTGCAAAAATTATCGAATTCCGTCCAGGTTCAAAGATTATGGATGTGGGTACGGGTGGTGGTTTTCCTGGAATTCCATTGGCAATTTTATATCCAGAAGTTGATTTTTACTTGATTGATGTTATTGCAAAAAAAATCAAAGTAGTAAATGAAGTGGCTACTGGATTAGGCTTAAAAAACGTAAAAGCCGAACAAAAACGTGCCGAATTAGTCAAACAAGAATTTGATTTCATCGTAAGTCGAGCCGTAACCAATATGCTTGATTTTGTGAGTTGGGTAGATGGTAAAATTTCAAAAAAACAAAATCACGAATTAGCTAACGGAATTTTATATTTAAAAGGCGGCGATTTAACCGAAGAATTGGCGGCTTTTCCAAAAGCAACAGAATATAATTTATCGGATTTCTTTACCGATGAGTTTTTTGAAACTAAGAAAGTGGTTCATTTGCCTTTGAAGTATAAGAAGTAGTGATTAGTGAAAAGTAATTAGTGATTAGCTATAAAAAACAAAACCCGATTCTCAACTAAAAATCGGGTTTTTATTTTGTACTTCGTACTTTACACTTCGTACTTCGAATTATCCTAAAAACGGATATTTATAATCTTCTGGTGTAACGAATGTTTCTTTGATTGTTCTAACAGAAGCCCAACGCAATAAGTTTTGAGATGAACCCGCTTTATCGTTCGTTCCAGATCCTCTTGCACCTCCAAACGGTTGCATTCCTACCACAGCACCTGTTGGTTTGTCGTTGATGTAGAAGTTTCCTGCTGCATTTTGTAGTGCAACGGTTGCTTCTTCTACTGCATAACGACATTGGCTAAATACTGCACCAGTTAAAGCGTATTCTGAAGTTTCGTCCACTAATTTCAATGTTTCAGACCATTTTGCATCTTCATATACATAAATCGTAACTACTGGACCGAATAATTCCGTTTCCATAGTTGAGTATTTTGGATTTGTAGTTAAGATAACTGTTGGTTCGATGAAATATCCTTTTGATTTATCATAATTTCCTCCAATAATTACTTCGGCATCACTATCGTTTTTAGCTTGATCAATGTAACGGGCTAATTTATCGAATGAAGCTTCTGAAATAACTGCTGTAATAAAATTACTCATATCTTCTGGCGAACCCATTTTCATTGATTTCAAATCAGCTTCTAATTTAGCTTGAACCGCTGGCCAAAGGCTTTGTGGAATGTAAACACGAGAAGCCGCACTACATTTTTGTCCTTGGAACTCAAAAGCACCACGAGCAATTCCTACTGCAACTTGTGTTGGATTTGCTGATGGATGAGCGATGATGAAATCTTTTCCACCAGTTTCACCCACAATTCTTGGATATGTTTTATAATTTGCAATATTTTGACCAATAGTTTTCCAAATGTCATTGAAAACGCCAGTTGAACCAGTAAAGTGAACTCCTGCTAAATGAGGATTTGATAAAATTACATCGGAAACCATTCCAGAATCACCCATTATCATATTGATAACGCCATCAGGTAAACCTGCTTCTTTGAAAACCTGCATTAATACATAAGCAGAGTATACTTGAGTTGCTGCTGGTTTCCATACTACCACATTACCCATTAATGCTGCGCTTGAAGGTAAATTTCCAGCAATAGCAGTAAAGTTGAATGGAGTGACGGCATATACAAATCCTTCTAATGGTCTGTATTCAACACGGTTCCACATATCTGATGTAGAAGCTGGTTGATCTGCATAAATTTTCGTCATGAATTCTACGTTGTATCGTAAGAAATCAATTAACTCACATGCAGCGTCAATTTCTGCTTGGTGAATGGTTTTTGATTGTGCAATCATAGTTGCTGCATTGATTTTAGCACGGTATGGACCTGCTAATAATTCAGCTGCTTTTAAGAAAATACCAGCTCTGTTTTCCCAAGCCATTGCTGCCCATTTTTTACGAGCTTCTAAAGCAGAAGCAATTGCTTTTTCAACTAAAGCTTTGTCGGCTTGATGATAAATACCCACGATATGTTGATGATCGTGAGGGGCTGACATTTTTTTAGTATTTCCGGTTTTGATTTCTTCGCTACCAATATATAAAGGAACTTCTACTTGATCGTTCCACATTTTTGTATAAGTTGCTGCAACGGCTGCTCTTTCGGGAGTTCCAGGTGCATACGATTTTACGGGTTCGTTAACCGCTTTTGGGACATTAAAAAATCCTTTTAACATGGTGTTGTATTTTGAAATTAGACAATTTTGCATTTTGATTTACGAATGTTTCGTAAACGAATACAAAAATACAAAGTATATTTTGAATTATCGATAACAAATGTTACTAAGCTAAATGGATATACTATTTAGTTAATTGCGAAAGGAGCGCTTAGCTTGAAAGTTGGGATAATGACTCTAAAACTTCTGGTTGAGGTAAAGTTTACCATGTTAAAGTAGCCTTTCATAGCGCCAATAGGAGATGAGAGTAAACATCCAGAAGAATAGGTGTAGCTTTCGCCTGGCTTTATAACGGGTTTTTTGCCAATTACGCCTTCACCGTCTACAACTTCTAAGTTGTTCAACGCATCATATATTTCCCAATGACGTGTGGTTAATTGTACCGAATCTTTACTTTGGTTTTCTATAGTTACATGATACGAAAAGGCAAAATGGATTTTGTAGTTTTTGAAGTAGGTGCCTTCAAAACTAGTTAAAACCGAAATTTTTATGCCTCTTGTAATTTGACTTACCATATATTAAAATAAGATTACCGATATTGCCATTAACACTAAAACTGCTAATAATGAAATAGGTATGAACAATATGTTCAAAAGTATGAATTTAAAAATTGTTTTCCAACGGCTATTTTGATAAAAATTTCTTAAAGATTTGTAGAGGTAAATGGGAAACAGAAAAGTAAAACTAGTTCCAATTAAAAAAAGTGAAAAATCTTCAGAAAGAAAACCTATTAGTTCATATACAATTAAGCAAATAAACACAAATGAATAAAAGCTGTAAGTGAAAACTAAATGGTCAGTATAATTGAATTTCTTGTTATAAAAGGTAATCCAGAAAATAATTGCTATAAATGGAATCGATAGGAAAATAAGAAAAGGAAGTTTCGCTAGCAAATAGTCTCTCGTTTCCCTTAAGACATCGTTAGATTTTAAACTTTTTGCTTTTTCGTATAAATAACGATTCCAATTTTTGTTTTCGAAACCAAGATTTTTTAATGCTTCCTCGCTTGATAAATTTGGATTTTTAAGATTGTAATTTCTAAATGTTGTTAGCTTTAAATTCAAATGGTTAAGATTCTCAGGATCATTTCCTAATTCACTTGCTTTGTATATTGAGTCGCGATTAAATTCTTTGGTTGTTTTTTTACCAATTTGAATAAATTCAGGATTACTATTTAGTGCTTGTTTAGTTTTTAAGCTATCAGTTGTTTTGATATTTTTATTTGTTTTTTTTGTTTCTTGAGGAGTGTCATTGAGCGGGCTTCCAAAATCTGAAATTAGAAATAGCAGAATGGAGATGCTTAAAAACAAACGAAAAGGGTTGGCATGATGATGTCTTTTTCCTTCGCAAAATTCTCTTGCTGCAATTCCGGGTTTTAAAAATAAAGAAAAAAATGTATTTCGTAATCTAGAATCGTAGGCATAAAAGTTGGCGAAAAATTCTTCAATAAAATCTTTAATTGTCAGTTTTTTGGTTGAATTTAATTGACCACAAGCGTGACAGTATTTTTCACTAACATCTAAAGGTGTTTCACAATTTATGCATTGCGTTCCTCTATATTTTAAATCTTTTCTACTCATAATTAGTTGCGGATAACTTCACTATTTGTATTTGCGATTCCTATTACACGATCGTATCGTTCGTTATTTCCTCTGTAGTATACTATGGCGGTGTAATTGTTTTCTGTTTGATAGAAATTTCCATCAATTGCATTTTCATAATCTATTGATCCGGATTTATCGGTAATAACATATTGATAATTTGTAAAACCTTGTTTTAGTAAAATTGCTTTTTCATACAAACCTGTTTTTTTATCAAATTCCATTTTATATTCATCGCTTAATGTGTAATTATTAAACATTCCAACGATATAAATATTTTTATCTAACAAATTAGGGGTATTAAGAGCAAAATATACCCAAGAATAATCTGCTTCAATCTGCGGGTTAGCGGCATTAGCGTTCAGAATAAAAAAGTTTCCGTTTATGTCAGGAAAATAGGTGTAAGGATTTTTCTTTCTTGGTGTATTCACATATAAATAGGTATTGTAAATGCTTTCTCCCGTAGTAACTTTTGCAACGGTATTATTAGTAGCTCTAATTATTTTGTTGTCAATACTATAAGTTTCATTTCCGGCCCAAAATTGCGTTTCTGTGTTATATCTGTATATTAATTCAGAACCTAGCGTGTATTGTGGTTTGATGTTTGAAATACTTGTTTTCCAATTGCCATTTTGAAAAAGAGTAACTTTTACATTTTGAATTGGATTTTGTAATGTTTTATCGCCATAATTTATGGTCATCTCTATGTTTTGTTTTCCGTCTATACTCTCAAAATCACGAGCTCTTCTTACAAGTAAACCTACTGCAACTTGTTCTTCATAAATTATAATCCTGCGAGAAAATACGATTTCGCTTTCATCGTTAAGAACGGTTATTAAATAATTGCCGCTTTTGGTAATTTGATTGAATTTATTTGGAAAAACTTGTTTGTAATGCGAAAATAGTTGCAGGGTATTAAATGAATTTTCATACGTAATTATTCGCTGGTTGTCCATTCCGTTTAAATATTCTACTTTGCCTAAATCGGATGGTGCAGACCAATCATAATTGTATTGCGTAATGGTGTAATAATAATCTGCTTCATCGCCAAACAAATCGTCAAATCGAAGTTCAAATGTTTCTCCAAGTCTAAAAAAAGGGATTACATTATTGTTGTTGATAGCAAAAGAAATGGTTTTTATATTAAAAGGTGGTTCGTGTTCAATTCCTTTTTGAGAAAAAGCAACATGAAAAAGTAATAAGCTGATTATGAAAATAAATCTATTCATTTTAGTGTTATAAAGTTGTAAAAATAGTAAAACTTTGAGTACAAACGTAATTCCAATTAATTTATTAACATTTGTTAATTTAGAATAATTATAAATAAACTAAATGACTTACTTTATTTTTGGTAAGGTGTTATGTATTTGATTAAATTTGCACGTTTTATAGTAAATTTTTTAACAATCATATCTTCAAAAATATGTCAAAAGACATTCGAATTAAAAAAGGTTTAGACCTTAAGTTGAAGGGTGAAGCAGCTCACAAGGTAGCTGATGCCACTCGATCGAAAGTCTATGCTGTTAAACCTTCTGACTTTCATGGAGTAACTCCAAAGATGGTAGTAAAAGAAGGAGATAACGTTAAAGCGGGAGAAGTAATTTTCTATTCTAAAGCAGATGAGAAAGTTAAGTTTGTTGCTCCTGTAAGCGGAAAGATTCAAGAAATCAAACGTGGTGAAAAAAGAGTCATTTTAGAGATTCTTATTACTGCTGATTCTCAAGATGTTTTCGTTGAGCATAGCAAGAAAAATCCAAACGATTTATCAACAGAAGAAGTAAAAGAACATTTGTTAGCTTCTGGTTGTTGGCCATTTATCAATCAACGTCCATATGATGTAATTGCTAAATCTGCCGATACACCAAAAGCTATTTTTATTTCAACGTATGCTTCAGCTCCTTTAGCTGCTGATGTAGATTTTGTATTAGCAGACAAGTTAGTTGCTTTTCAAGCAGGTGTTGATGCTTTAGCAAAATTAACATCTGGTAAAGTGCATTTATCTTTAAAAGGTAAAGGTAAGTCTGTTTTTAGCGATGTTAAAGGTGTTGCTTTGCACAGAGTTTATGGTCCACATCCTGCTGGAAATGTTGGTGTTTTAATTTCTAAAATTGACCCAATTAATGCCGGAGAAAGAGTTTGGACTGTAGCGCCTCAAGATGTTGCAACTATTGGTGAATTATTTTTAACTGGGAAATTTAATGCTACAAGAACGGTAGCTTTAGTTGGTTCTGAGGTTAAAGAGGCACAATATTATAATGTGATTTCTGGTGCTCCTATTTCAGATTTAGTTGCAGGAAAAATTGAAGGCGATAATGTAAGAGTTATTTCTGGAGATGTTTTAACGGGAACTAAAGTAAAAATGGATGGAAATTTAGGTTTCTACAGCAATACAGTAACTGTAATTCCAGAAGGAAATGTATATAGAATGTTTGGATGGATGCCATTTGCTTCACCAAGCGTTCACAGTGCATCAAGAACAGGATTGTCTTGGTTGATGCCAGGAAAAAAATATGCGCCTAACACCAATTTAAATGGTGAAGAAAGAGCTTTAGTTGTAACAGGTGAAATGGAAGAAGTTATGCCTCTTGATATTTTCCCAATGCAATTATTAAAAGCTTGTTTGGCAAGTGATATCGATAAAATGGAAAGCTTAGGAATTTACGAAGTAGCTCCAGAAGATTTTGCTTTAATTGATTATACTAACACATCTAAATTAGAAGCGCAACAAATCATTCGTGAAGCTCTTGATTTAATGATTAAAGAAGTAGGATAATAGCTATGAAGTTTTTAAGAGATAAAATAGACAAAATTAAAAAGCCTTTTGAGAAAGGGCAAAAATTTGAAAAATTTGCACCTGCAATTAATGCATTAGATACATTTTTATATGTGCCTAATCATACTACAAAGCACGGAGCTCATATTAGAGATGCAGTGGATTTAAAAAGAACCATGATTACTGTGGTTTTAGCTTTGGTACCTGCATTATTGTTCGGAATTTATAATTCAGGTTATCAACACTTTATTCAATTAAATGAAGGTGTTTTACCTCCATTTATGGATATCTTCTTACACGGATTGTGGAAAGTGTTACCAATGATTATTGTATCGTATGCAGTTGGATTAGGTATTGAATTTGCTTTTGCAATTTTTAGAGGTCACGAAGTTAACGAAGGATATTTAGTGTCTGGTTTGTTAATTCCAATGGTTATGCCAGTTGATTTACCTTTATGGATGTTGGCTATTTCAGTAGCTTTTGCAGTTGTAATTGGTAAAGAAGCTTTTGGTGGAACGGGAATGAATATTTTCAACCCTGCTTTATTAGCGCGTGCATTTGCTTTTTTTGCTTATCCTACATTCATGTCAGGTGATAAAATTTGGGTTAGTGAGGCAAGTACTACTGATGCAATTTCAGGAGAAACTATTTTAGGATCATTAGCACAAGGAAAAGAAGTAGCTTATTCTACCATGGATATGTTCTTAGGATTTATTCCAGGTTCTATTGGTGAAACATCAACTTTAGCTATTTTAATAGGTGCTTTTGTTTTAATCGCAACAGGTGTAGGTAGCTGGAAAATTATGGTTTCTGGAGTAATCGGAGCGGCATTAACAGCTATGATGTTCAATGCTGTTGGTTTAACTGCTTTAATGAACTTTGATTGGACAAATCATTTAGTAGTTGGAGGTTTCGCTTTTGGTATTGTATTTATGGCAACTGACCCAGTTTCTGCGGCTCAAACCGATAAAGGAAAAATCATCTACGGTTTATTAATAGGATTCTTTAGTATTATGATTAGAGTATTCAATCCTGCTTACCCTGAAGGAGTAATGTTAGCTATCTTATTAATGAACACTTTAGCGCCAACTATCGATTATTTCGTAGTAAATGGAAACATTGCTAAGAGAAAGAAAAGATTGGCTAAGTCTAAACAATTAAAATCTGCATAGTCATGAATAGAGAAAGTAACGGATATACATTTTTGTTTGCGACTGTAATGGTGGTGTTAGTAGCTTCTGCTTTGGCATTTGCTGCAACTGCCCTTAAGCCAGACCAAGATGCAAATATTAAGAAAGAGAAAATGCAGTACATCCTAAAATCGTTTGGAGTAGCTGTAGATAGAGATGCTTCTGAAGTAGCCTATAAAAAACACATTATTAGTGAAGTGGTTTTTGATGAAAACGGAAACGAAATCAGTAAAGACGCTTTTACAGTTGATATTGCTAAAGAAAAAGGGAAATTCCCAATTTTCAACGCTGAGAAAGATGGTAAAAAATTCTATGTTATTCCAGTAAGAGGAATGGGATTATGGGATGCTATCTGGGGATATGTTTCAGTAGATGAAAACTTAAAAGTGGACGGTATTGTATTTGACCATAAAGCAGAAACTCCAGGTTTAGGTGGTGAAATCACTCAAGATTATTTCCAAAAAAGTTTTATTGGAGAGAATGTATTTGATGCAAACGGAAACTTACAAGGTTTAAAAGTAGTTAAAGGATATCAAGGGAAAGACAACAAAGCCGATGGTGAAGTGGATGCAATTTCTGGAGCAACTTTAACAGGTAATGGTGTAACTGAAATGTTAGTTAGAGGTTTAAAACCATATGAAAAATATTTAAAATCTAATAAAAAATAATCGTCATGGCAGATAACAACAAAGAAGGATTATTTTCAAAAAGTAATATTAAATTAATTACGAATCCATTTAATGACGATAACCCAGTAACGGTTCAGGTATTAGGTATTTGTTCAGCTTTAGCGGTAACAGTTCAAATGAAAAACGCCTTTGTAATGGCACTTTCTGTAACAGCGGTTGTAGCTTTTGGTAATGTAATTATATCATTATTAAGAAATTTAATTCCAAGTAGAATCCGTATTATTGTTCAGTTGGTTGTAGCGGCTGCTTTAGTAATCTTGGTTGACCAAGTTTTAAAAGCGTATGCTTATGATATCAGCAAGCAATTATCAGTATTCGTAGGATTAATTATTACCAACTGTATCTTAATGGGACGTTTTGAAGCATTTGCTTTAGGAAACAAACCATGGCCTTCCTTCTTAGATGGTTTAGGTAACGGTTTAGGATACGGAATCATTTTAATGGTAGTAGCATTTTTCAGAGAATTATTAGGTTCAGGAAAATTATTCGGAATCGAAATTCTTGGAAATTCTGTTGAAAAAACAGGATTGTATGGTACAGGATATGTTAATAACGGATTCATGTTATTGGCTCCAATGGCCTTAGTTATGGTAGGTATCGTAATTTGGGTACAAAGAGGAATTAACAAGAAATTAATCGAGAAAAAATAATAGCTATGTTTGAATATATCAATATATTTTTAAAATCAGTTTTCATTGATAACATGATTTTTGCATACTTCTTAGGAATGTGTTCATTTTTGGCCGTTTCTAAAAAAGTATCAACAGCTATAGGTCTTGGAATTGCTGTAACCTTTGTACAAGTAATTACGGTTCCATTAAACTATTTAATCTATCACTATGTTTTAGGTGCTGGTGCATTAGCTTGGTTAGACCCATCATTTGCTGAATTAGATTTAAGCTTTTTAACTTTCATTTTATTCATCGCTTCTGTAGCAACAATGGTACAGTTAGTAGAAATGATTGTTGAGAAATTTTCACCTTCATTATATAACTCATTAGGTATTTTCTTACCACTTATTGCAGTAAACTGTGCTATCTTAGGAGGTTCGTTGTTCATGCAACAAAGAGTTGATGGTGGAACTTACTCTTCATTAGGACACGTTGTAACTTTCGGATTTGCATCTGGATTTGGTTGGACAATTGCTATTGTGGCAATGGCAGCTATCCGTGAAAAAATGGAATATTCTAACGTATTAGCGCCGCTAAGAGGTTTAGGTATTACTTTTATCTTAACAGGTTTAATGGCTATTGGATTTATGAGTTTTGGTGGAATTGACCTTAACGCATTAAACAAAAAGCCTGAAGCAAAAGTAGAAACTCCAGTTCCAGTTGTTGTAGAAACTCCTGTAGTTGATTCAGTTCAAGTAGCTGTAGATTCAGTAAAAGTAGATTCAACTCAAGTAGTTAAATAATAGTATAGTATAACATTAAAAATTGAGCTCATGTTTAGTATAACAGAATTAATTACATATTCAATTTTAGCTTTCTTAGTGCTTATTTTACTAATGGTGTTTATGCTATTATACGCTAAATCAAAGTTGGTAAACTCAGGTGCTGTTAAGATTAAAATTAATGGTGAAAACGAAATTGAAGTAGGTGGAGGTAGCACACTTCTTACTACTTTAGGAAATAATAAAATCTTTTTACCATCCGCTTGTGGTGGTGGAGGTTCATGTTTACAATGTAAATGTAAAGTATTAGATGGTGGTGGTGAACCATTACCAACAGAAATACCTAACTTTTCACGTAAAGAATTAGCAGACGGATGGAGATTAGGATGTCAAGTTAAAGTAAAACAAGACATGATAATCGAAGTGGCAGAAGAAATTTTTGGTATCAAAAAATTCGAAGCAAAAGTATATTCTAACTACAACGTAGCTTCTTTTATTAAAGAATTTATCGTTGAGTTACCAGAAGACATGCACTACGAAGCAGGTGGTTATATCCAAATTGAAATCCCTAAATGTGAAGTAAAATTCTCAGATATGGATATTATGGCGCACCCAGAAGAACATCCTGGTGATCCAGAAAAATTCAAGGCTGAGTGGGATAAGTTCAAATTATGGCCATTAGTTATGAAAAATGACGAATTGGTAGAAAGAGCTTACTCAATGGCTTCTTACCCAGCGGAAGGAAGAAAAATTATGTTGAACGTTCGTATTGCAACGCCTCCTTTTGATAGAGCTACAAACGATTGGATGAAAGTAAACCCAGGTATTGCTTCTTCATACGTTTTCTCAAGAAAAGCAGGTGATCCAGTAGTAGTTTCAGGACCTTACGGAGAATTCTTCATCAACGAATCAGAAGCAGAAATGTTGTATGTTGGTGGTGGAGCTGGTATGGCGCCAATGCGTTCGCACTTGTACCACTTATTCCGTACAGTTAAAACAGGAAGAAAAGTTACGTATTGGTACGGAGGTCGTTCTAAACGTGAATTGTTCTACACAGACCATTTCAGAGCGTTAGAGAAAGATTTTCCAAACTTTAAATTCTATTTGGCTTTATCTGAACCACAACCTGAAGATAACTGGAAAGTGAAAGAAGGAATCGACGGAGAAGGTGATGGATTCGTAGGATTCATACACAATGTGGTGATCAATAATTATTTAGCAAATCATGAAAATCCAGAAGATATTGAATTGTATTTCTGTGGACCCCCAATGATGAATCAAGCTGTTCAAAAAATGGGTGAAGACTTTGGTTTAGATCCAGAAAACATTAGATTTGACGACTTTGGAGGTTAATCCAAATTTTAAATACCAAAACCGATTCAGAAATGAGTCGGTTTTTTTATGCATTCAAATAGAATAACTACCTTTGCAACATGGAAGCATTATCACTACAAGACTTACATCATTTGGCCATGAATCACGTGGGAAAAGAACTCGAAAAACAAGGATTTGAGTTCATCGCCATTAATAGCCAATTGAAAAAACATCCACAATTTGTTTGCGTTGATAAACCTACTAATACCTTGCATTTTGTAATGGTACAAGCGGTTACCTATCCAGATAATCCTGCCCAATACGATGTTTTGTTTATGGAAACCTTCATCAATCACGCCAAAGGGAAAAAAGCTAAGGTGTTATATGCAGGAGTTGGTTTTGCTAATGCAGAAGATTTCGAAAAGCCCGTTTTAAAAAATCAAGATTATATTTTAAATTATGAAGGAATTAAAGAGATTTTGTAGTTTTTTAGTAGTAGTAATTTTATTTATTTCATGTGATAAAACCTCAGATTTTTATACCATTCAAGGCGAAGCACAAGGAAGCACTTATAGCATCAAGTATATTGCTAACGAAGAAAAAGTTTCCAAAATTGAAATCGATTCGTTGTTAACTGCTTTCGATTTATCGCTTTCTACGTATCGACCAGATTCTAAGATTTCTAAAATTAATTCAGGAGATTCAACAGTTGTAGTAGATGATTTTTTTACAGAAACGTTCCAACTTTCTAATCAAATTTATAAAGAAACGAATGGTTTATTCGATCCAACAATCGGTGTTTTAGTAAACGCTTACGGCTTTGGTCCAAATAAAAAGCAAGAAAATCTTTCTCAAAAGCAAATCGATAGTTTGTTGCAATTTGTTGGTTTTGATAAAATTGCTTTGAACGCTAACAAAACCATTTCAAAAAAATACAACAATACTTTCATCGATTTTAATGCGATTGCGCAAGGTTATTCCGTTGATGTGGTCGTAAATTATTTAAAATCGAAAGGAATTGAAAATGCCATTGTTGAAATTGGTGGTGAATTATTCGCTTTAGGAAAAAACACGATTGAAAATAAGAATTGGGTTGTGGGAATCGATGATCCTTTACAAAAACCAGAAGAACGTACTTTAATTGCCAAAGTAAATTTAGAAAACTTAGGAATGGCAACTTCAGGCAATTATCGCAAAGTAATGATTGATGAAAAAACGGGTAAAAAATTCGTACACATCATTAATCCAAAAACAGGGTTAGCACAAAAAAATAATGTGTTAAGCGCTACGGTTTTATCAAAATCTTCAGCAACTTCTGATAGTTATGCCACTGCTTTTATGTTAATGAGTTTAGAGGAAAGCAAATTATTCTTACAAAATCATAAGGATTTGTACGTCATGTTGTTATATGTAGATGCTAATAATAAAATGCAGCAATTTACCACAGAGAATTTCAAAGCATTGATTAAAGAGTAATTCTAAACAAGCATTTAATTGTTAAATGTTGTATAATAAATTTTTGATTTTGTAGTTATAGATATAATTTTATCAAAACAAAATTAAATTTTATGAAGAAATTACAATTTTCCATTTCTTTATTGCTATTTGTTCCAGCGGTTCTTTTTGCGCAGGGCTTAAAGCTTGAAGATCCAATTCCAACAGACCCAAATGTTAAAATTGGAAAATTATCAAACGGATTAACCTACTACATCCGTAAAAATGCAAAACCAGAAGATAAAGTAGATTTGCGCTTAGTGGTTAATGCAGGTTCTATTCAAGAAACGGATGCACAGCAAGGATTGGCGCATTTCATGGAGCACATGTGTTTCAATGGAACCAAAAGATTTCCTAAGAATGAATTAGTAAATTATCTTCAAAGTATTGGAGTTAAATTTGGTCAACACTTGAACGCCTACACAAGTTTTGATGAAACAGTTTACTTTTTACCAATTCCTTCAGATGATAAAGAAAAAGTAGAAAAAGGATTCCAAATTATCGAAGATTGGGCTTTCAATACGACGTTAACTCCAGAAGAAATTGATAAAGAAAGAGGTGTTGTTTTAGAAGAATACCGTTTAGGCTTAGGAGCTGATAAAAGAATGATGGGTCGTTTTATGCCTAAAATGATGTACAATTCGTTATATGCAAAACGTCTTCCTATTGGTCAAAAAGAAATTCTAGAAAACTTTACATATGATAAATTAACAAGTTTCTATAAAGATTGGTATCGTCCTAATTTAATGGCTGTAATTGTTGTTGGAGATATTGATGTTGCTGAAATGGAAAAGAAAATCATTGCTCATTTTGGTAAATATAAAAATCCGAAAAACGAAAAAGAGCGTAAAATATATGATGTACCAAATCACAAAGAAACATTTGTTTCTGTAGAATCTGATAAAGAGGCTGCTTTTTCGCAAGTTCAATTGTTGTATAAAGATTATGAACAACCAAAGGATGTAGTTACTCTAGCTGATTTTAAAGAATATCTTGCTAAAGGACTTTTTTCTACGATGTTAAATAATAGATTGGAAGAATTACAAAACAGTCCAAATCCTCCTTTTAACTTTGGTTATACATATCATGGTGGTACTTATGCAAGAACTAAAGAAGCTTTTCAGTCTTTTGCTATGGTGGCGCAAGACAAACAAATTGAGGCTTTAAAAGTATTAGTAAGAGAAAACGAAAGAGTTAGACAATTTGGATTTACGCAAGGTGAATTAGAGAGAGCAAAAGCCGAATTTTTATCTCAAATGGAAAGACAATATAACGAGAGAGAGAAAAATGAATCTGAGAATTATGTTTCAGAATATCAGGCAAATTTCCTTGAAAAAGAGCCAATTCCTAGTATTGAATGGATATTTGATGTGTTCAAAAAAATGTTGCCTTTAGTAAGTGTTGAAGATACTAACGGTTTAATTGCAAAATATTTAAAAGAAGACAATAGAGTTGTTATTTTAACAGGTCCAGAAAAAGACGGATTGGTAAAACCAACAGAACAAGAAGTTTTAAATTCGTTAACAGTTAATAAAAACGAGTTAACTGCTTACACTGAAACAAAAGTTTCTGAAAGTTTATTAAGAAATCCTGTAAAAGAAGGAAGTGTTGTATCAAAACAAAGTAATGCAAAATTAGGAACTACTACTTTAAAACTTTCAAACGGGGCAACAGTAGTTTACAAGAAAACCGATTTTAAAAACGACCAAGTAATGTTTGAAGCGGTTAGTTTTGGAGGTTCCAATTTGTTTACTAACGATGAAATGGCTAAAGTTTCATTAGCAATGGGTGGATTAACAGAGGCAGGATTTTCAGGAATGTCTAAAAACGACATTAATAAATTTATGACTGGAAAAATGGCAAGAGTAAATCCTTATGTTGGTGGTATTTTTGAAGGATTAAATGGTTCTACAACTCCAAAAGATTTAGAATATTTATTCCAAATGACGTATGCTTATTTTACAGATTTGAATTTAGATAAAGAAGCGTTTAATGGATTTATTTCTAAGCAAAAAGGATTCATGTCAAACATGATGTCACAACCTGCTACTTATTTCTCAAATGAATTTTACACGTATTTGAATAAAGAAAATCCAAGATATAAAGGATTTCCTAAAGAAGAGGATTTTGATAAAGCAGATTATGAATTAGCTTATAAAAAATACAAAGAGCGTTTTGCAAATGCAGCTGATTTCAATTTTTATTTTGTTGGGAATTTTGATGAAGCTCAGTTAGAAGCTTTTGCAGCAAAATATATTGCTTCATTGCCTTCAGATAAAAACACCAAGGAAACACCAAAGGATTTAGGATATAGAATGTTGAAAGGTTCACACAAAAAAGTAATCAATAAAGGAAAAGATCCTAAGAGTACTGTAAATATTATGATTTATGGAGATACGAAATACGATGCTAAAGAAGCGTTTGCATTTAAAGCATTAGGAGAAGTATTGACTATAAAATTAGTGGAAGAATTAAGAGAAAACGAAAGTGGTGTGTATGGAGTAGGTGCTAGAGGAAGTATGAATAAAGTGCCTTATGGTAGTTACAATTTCTCAATTTCATTTCCATGCGGACCTGAAAATGCTGAAAAGCTTACAGAATCTGCTTTAAGAGAATTGAACAAAATGGTTACAAATGGTCCAGAACAAAAAGATTTGGATAAATTTAAAGAAGCTTCAAGATTAGAATTCAAAGAAAGTTTGAAAGAAAACAGATACTGGATGGCAGTTTTAAAACGTCAATATACAGATGAAGTTAATCCAGAAGAAATTTTTGATTTCGAGACTAAATTAAACGCATTAACAGTAAAAGATCTTCATGAAGTAGCAAAGAAATATCTAGCTAAAGATAAAGTGATCGGTATATTAATGCCTGAAGAATAAATAGGTTTTTATTAAATTCAAAATCCCGCAATTGTAATGATTGCGGGATTTTTTTATTTATGAACCAAATGATTTTCTTTCATTTTGTCATGCTAAATTAATTTCAGCATCTAAACAAAATTTATTTATAACAAACTGGGATTTTTTCTCCTTTTGCTAAACAATATTTTTCTACTAATTCAGGAGCAATTGTTTTGGTGTAATCTACTTCTTCAACTTTAAAACCAATGCTTCTTAGTTTGTCAAAGTAATCTCTTCCGTAAACTCTAACGTGGTCGTATTGCCCGAAGATTTTTGCGCGTTCTTTTTCATCTGTAATAGAATCGTCAGAAAAAGTAACTTCACGAGACAAATCTTGTGGAATTTGAAAAATTCCCATTCCGCCCGGTTTTAAAACACGATATAATTCTTGCATGGCTTTTGTGTCATCTGGAATATGTTCCAAAACGTGATTACACAAAATGATATCATACGAATTATCTTCAAAAGGCAAATTACAAATATCAGCTTTAACATCGGCTAGAGGCGAAAACAAATCGGTAGTCGTGTAATCTAAATTCGATTGTTTCTTGAAACATTTGTAAAATTCTTGTTCTGGCGCAAAGTGTAATACTTTTTTTGGTGCTGTAAAAAAATCAGTTTCATTTTGTAAATACAACCATAATAAACGATGTCTTTCTAATGAAAGCGTACTTGGTGATAATACATTGTTTCTTTGCGTTCCGTAGCCATAAGGCAAAAACATACGAAAGCTTTTTCCATCAATTGGATCTGTAAAACGACTTCCCTTTAATAAAAAAGCCAAAATAGGACGTGCCACAATACTCAATCTAATTAATATCGGACGAGGAATGGTGTTTAATATAAGTTTAAAAAGTTTTTTCATTTCATTAAAGTTATGGCGTATATAATTCCAAATAGAAGAGAAAATGCGATTATTATACCGATATATAATCCAAAGAAAAGCAGTAGGTACTTAATTCCAGAAGCAATGCTTTGTTTTAAATTTTGATTATATAATTCTTTAAAAGCGTAAAGTGTAAAAAATATGAATAAAAACAAAAATAGCATAGAATAAGTGCCAAAACTCATTCCCAACATATTTACTAATATAACTTGTAATACTAATGATATAAAACCTAAGTTTGTTTGTAAGTAACTATTAAATACCAAATGTTCGAAGAAATTATGACCTCTTTTGTTGAATATAATATAACTAGTCAGCGCATATATAGGTATTAACAATAACACAAAAAAGTTGTAATAACTCATTAGTGTTTCCATATAACTTTTCATGTCTATTTTAGGGACATTACTTGAGGGATTTGTTGAATTATAGTCTTTTGTAAAACCTTCTGAATAATCCATTATTATTTCCATTGGAAAAAATTTATAGAAAAAAACAGCTATCGTAGCATATAAAATTATATATGAAAATGGATGGAAATATTTTTTTCTGGCACCAGAAATATAGGCTTCTAAAACATCTTTGGGATTTTTAAACAAACCAAAGAAAGTTCTCCAAAAATTATTATCCCAACTAAAAAATGGGCCAATAAATTCTTCCCAAGTTCCTTTTAATGAAAGTCTGTCATCAACAATTTTAGCACCACAATTTGAACAATATTGCGCGGTGTTTTCATAAGGATTATTACAAGTTTTACAATTCATACATTAAATGTGTTAGATTATAATACTAATGGTTTTTGTCTTAAGCCATCTTCTTCATTGCTAACAATTCCTAAGGCTTCGTAGATGTAAGCAAAAGTGGATAACAATTCAGGTTTTCCATCAACAATCGCAACATCATGTTCAAAATGTGCGCTTGGTTTTCCGTCGGCAGTAGTAATCGTCCAGCCGTCTTTATGTTGTTTGATGTTTTTGGTTCCCATGTTAATCATTGGTTCGATTGCGATAACCATTCCATTGACTAGTTTTTTTCCACGGCCACGTTTTCCATAGTTAGGAACTTCTGGGTCTTCGTGCATCTTTCTGCCTAAACCGTGTCCACATAATTCACGAACTACTCCATAACCATGACTTTCGCAATATTGCTGAATGGCATGACCAATATCTTCCACACGATTGCCCACTTTAGTTTCACGAATACCAACGTATAAAGATTCTTTGGTAATTTGTAATAATTTTTTTGTTTCTGGAGCAACTTCACCTACTTCAAAAGTATAGGCATGATCGCCATAAAAACCATTTTTATAAGCACCACAATCTACCGAAATAATATCGCCATCTTGCAACGGAACATTGTTTGGAATACCATGAACTACTTGTGTGTTTGGACTCATGCAAAGCGAGTTTGGAAATCCATACATTCCTAAAAATGCAGGTTCTGCTCCGTGCGAACGAAGAAAATCTTCCGCTAATTTATCTAAATGCAAAGTAGTAACGCCAGGTTTAATTTCCTTTGCAATCATTCCTAGTGTTTTAGAAACAATTAAAGCACTTTCGCGCATTAATTCTATTTCTTCAAGGGTTTTAAGTACAATCATAATACAAAATTTCGCAACAAAAATACGAATTCGATAGCAATTTCAATTTCAAGAATAACTTTAATTTTAAAGGATACTCTTTTTTACATGGAATTTCCTACTTCTAACTTCCTACTTTAAAATGAGAAATGTCATATTTTAGTCTTAAATTACCACATAAATTTGTACTATAAATTTCATTAGGTATGGGAAAATATGTAACCGCAGCGGAAGCTGTACAAGTAGTAAAAAGTGTTGATAGGGTCTATGTTCAGGCAGCGGCGGCTACACCAACAATATTAACAAAAGCATTAACGGATAGAGCTTCTGAACTTAGAGATGTAGAAATATGTCATTTACATACAGAAGGTGATGCGCCCTATGCAAATCCTGTATTAGCGGATAGCTTTCATGTAAACTCTTTTTTTATTGGAGCAAATGTTCGTCATACACTTAAAGCAGGAAATGGTTCTTATACACCTGTTTTTTTAAGTGAATTGCCTTTATTGTTTCGTAAAAATGTTCTGAAATTAGATGTTGCTTTTATACATGTTTCACCACCTGATAGTCATGGATATTGTTCGTTAGGTGTTTCTGTTGAGGCAACTGTGGCTGCAATTGAAAATGCTAAAACGGTTGTTGCACAAGTTAATCCAAATATGCCAAGAACTTTTGGTGATGGAATTCTACACGTTTCTGAAATTGATTTTCTTGTAGAAGTTAATGTCCCAATTTTTGCTCATGAAGTAACTCCATTTACAGCCGAAGAAGAAAAAATAGGAACTTATGTTGCTTCATTAATTGAAGATAAAAGTACACTGCAAATGGGAATTGGTTCGATTCCGAATGCGGCATTAAGTAAATTGACCAATCATAAAGATTTAGGATTACACACGGAGATGTTTTCAGATGGAGTAATCGATTTAATTGAAAATGATGTCATCAATTGTAATTATAAAGGCACTTTAAGAGGAAGAGCTTTAGCAACTTTTTTAATGGGTTCGAAACGTTTGTACGATTTTGTAGATGATAATCCGTTTATAGAGATGAAAGAATCTTCTATGGTGAATGATACAGCTCGTATTCGAAGAAACCCAAGAATGGTAGCTATTAATTCGGCTATTGAAGTGGATTTAACCGGGCAAGTTTGTGCTGATTCTATTGGTAGTACCATGTATTCAGGAGTAGGAGGACAAATGGATTTTATTCGCGGGGCTTCGTTAAGTGAAGGCGGAAAAGCGATTATAGCTTTACCTTCTACAACTAAAAGAGGCGAAAGTAGAATTGTACCTTATTTAAAACAAGGTGCTGGAGTGGTTACCACAAGAGCACATGCCCATTATATTATTACTGAAAATGGGATAGCCGATTTATATGGTAAAACCTTAAAACAGCGTGTTTCAGAATTAGTAAGAATTGCACATCCAAATCATCAGGAAGCTGTTGAACGTGCATATCACGAAATGACGGGTTGTCCTAAATAATACAAATTTGAGTTAAGAGTAAAAAGACAATCGAGAGGTTGTCTTTTTGTTATTAAGTAGTTTGTAATAAAATTTAAAATAGCTTAATAAAATTTTAAAAAACTAATAATTTGATTTCGAATTTTTTAGCTAAATAACCTTGATTTTGAAAATAAACTAAACTTTAACCTTTTAGCAACATTAAATAGTCTACCTTTGTAAGGAATTAAATTTTTCATAGATGAACATTTTTGTAGGAAGTCTTCCTTTCAGTGTAGAGGAAGCAGATTTAAGAGGTTATTTTGAAGAGTATGGAGCTGTTGAATCAGTTAAAATTATCTCTGACAAATTTACCGGAAGAAGTAAAGGATTTGGATTTGTTGAAATGGCTAATGATGCTGAGGCTCAAAAAGCAATCGACGAATTAAACGGTGGAACTATCGAAGGTAGAAAAATCGTTGTTAACAAATCTGAACCAAAACCAGAAGGAGAAAGAAGAAGCTTCGATCGTAACGCTGGTGGAAGTAGAGGTGGTTATTCTAATAATAGAGATAACAACTCAAGAGGTCGTTATTAATATACTTTTTGGATATAAAACGCAGAAAGCCTTCGCATCGCGAAGGCTTTTTTATTTGCTCTATTTTTAATTTATCGAATTAAACTAAAATGTCCTTTAAATTCTTTGGTTACATTATCTTTGGTGTATTCAATTGTAAACCAGTAATCAGAAGCAGGAAGTAATTTGTTATTGAAAGTTCCATTCCATCCTTCTCCATTTGGATCAATTTGTTTTATTAATTTTCCATATCGATCAAAAATTCTAATAGTTGTTGCCTCTAAAGCACTACTTCCTTTGATGTTCCAAGTGTCATTATAACCATCACCGTTAGGTGTGAGATACTTTGGATAATCAACTATTGTGAATTGACTAGTAACATCACCACAGCCAAACTTGTTAATAACAGTTAATGTGTAATCGCCACCAGGTATATTGGTAAAGGTATTACTTGGCTGAAAATAGGTTCCATCGATAGAGTATAAATAGTCGTTTGATACAGGTGAAACTATTGCAGTTATCGTATTTTCAATCCCAAACGAAATGATTTCATTAGGAGTTATAGCAAGTGTATTAGGTACAATAGCATTTTGAGTACTTACATTAAATACTGAAGAACAATTGGCAGCATTTGAAATATTAGTAACTTTAACAGAGTATATTCCTACGGTTGAGGTAGTAAAAGATGTGTTAGTTTCTCCAGGAATTTCATTTCCTATTTGTGCATCATGTCCAATATACCATTGAAAAATATAATCAGTATTATTTAATAACGTTTTTATTTCTACAGGATGTGTAATGGCATTCAGTTGGTCAACACAAATAATGTATGGATCATTTGAAAGTTTGTTTTCTGGATAAGGTCTTACATATAAATCTAATTCTAAAATTTTAAAACAAGCTAATCCTGTTTCGCTATCAATGTTAGTTCTACTGTTTAATCGAACATAAATTTTCTGATAATTAATGGTTGTGTTTTGAAAAATGTTTGGCGAGGTTATTCGATTTGTATTTCCATTTAACAAAGCGTCTGCAAGTTCTGTATAGTATTTAAATGCAATAGTATTAACGGGAGTTGTACCTGCCATTTGTATTTCTCTTGTAGTTAAATCGAAAAATTCAAATCCAGAATCGTTACACAATTCAATTGCTGTAGGATTAGAATTACTTCCAGGTAATGCCATCACTTCAAGAGTTAATGTAGTGAATGTTTCACAAGAATTATTTGTAGGATCAACAACTTTACAAATGATGATTGTTGATGCACTCAAATAATTAGCAGGCGTTGTGATTGGATTATTGGCTAAAACATCAGTATTATTAGCATAAAAACTTACTTGATAATTTAAATTTCCATTCACAATTTGATTAATTCGACTGGTTAAATTAAAAGTAGCAGTTGTATCTCCACATAAACGAATAGGGGAAGGTTGAATAATAATTGGATTTTGAAAAACCAATATATTAAAGTTTACAATAGAAAAACATTGAGTTAGCGTGTCAAATAATCGAGCAAAAATAGTTCTAGTTCCTGTTGTTAAAGGAAGTGGAGTGTTTTTATTTATCTCAAGAATATTGTCTTTCGCATTATCAAATGTGTTAAAATAAGAAACTATAACGGTTGGGTTTTGACCAGTTAAAGCTTCAACATCTTTTGTGTTTAATAAATAAGCATCTAATAAACATAAATTTTCATTTGTAATTAAACTTTGGATAGGAGCTTGTGTTACCACAACTTCAAATGTTCCTATACCTTCACAGCTTTGTGTAGTATTTGAAATAACTCTAGTGTATACGGTTGTAGTACCAATTGGAATTTGACTCAAATTACTCAATCCATTTAAACCTGTTGATGCATCTGATGTGTTCAAATGAAAAGAGATACTCACATCTGAACTGGCAAAATAAGCGTTTTTTATAGCTATTCGTTGTGCGTCAAAATTTAAAAAACCATAGTTTTGATTAATTTCTGGGCAAACGGCAGGAATGTTAGGGTAATTGGCAACACTTGTTGGATTAATTTGTAATGTAAAACTTCCAACACCAGAAGAGGTACAATTTGGAGTTACATTTTCATTTACCAATTTCACATAAATAGTTTGTAAAAACGGAGAAGTTAAATTAATATAATTTGATGGATTTAGTATTTGTTGCGTTAAAGCAATATCAGTGTAGAAATTTAAAGTTAATCCTGCAGTGCTATTGGTAAAATAATTATACAGTTGTAATAAATTAGTTTCTGCAATTCCATCAAGTGTATTGTTGATGTAATCACATTGTTCTAAAGTTGTTGCAACAGTGTTAATTACAGGTAACGCATTAATAGTTACTGAAATCGTATTTGAAGAATTTAAACACGTTCCTTGTTCAGTAGTTTCTAAATAATATTGTGATGTTGTATTTAAAGCCTGATTAAATTTGTTGACCGTATAAGTTGAACCATTCGCGCCAGCTATAGCTACACCATCCTTAATCCATTGGTAAGAAAGTGCGCTGTTAATACTCGCATTTGCATTTATTGAAGTAATAGTATAAGAATCGTTTTCGCAAATAGTTGTATTTGAAGCAATTTGAATATTTGGATTAGCAATAATTCTAATAATACTAGAGTTTGTTTCTGAACAAGGCGAATTGGTTACTTTGATAAAATAATCACCTGGTAAAGTTGGTGTAAAAGCAGTTGTTGTCTCACCACCAATAGGGTTGTTATTGCGATACCATTGATAGTTTAATATATCAATTGTTGGATTTAAATCGGTATTATTTGCAATATTTGATGATAATATAGGATTTGTATTTAAACAAACGGTATTAGAATTTGAAATACTAATAAGTGGTTTTGTATGAAATTTTAAATTAGCTTCAGCTTCGCTCACTCTAAGTCCCGTTAAGTTTCCTGTTGGATTTACGGTGATGTCATAAGCAGTTGTAATTACTTTATATACACCACTTTCTGAAACAATTAAGTTGTTTGTTGAAATTGTTGAATTTGAAATAGCATCAATTTGAACATTATCTTTAAACCAAGTATAGTTGAATCTTAAATTACTGGGAACACCCGGAAAATCTGAAATGTCTATAGTAGCCACAATTTCTTTTGTATCAGGTTTGCAATACTCTAAATTAGTAAGTAGTGTTCCATCTGTATTATTTAACGTTACAGACGATAAGAAATCACAATTCGTACTTCCAGAACCTCCAGTTTGTGAAACAGTAATATTTCCTGCCTGTCCTGAATAATTATCAATTACAATTACATATAAATCACCAGCATTACTGTTTGGGATAGTTACCGTTTCAAGACTAGCTGTACTATAACTACAATCTACTTCATTAGTAGTATTTAATTGGTTACAAATGTTATTTAAATTTTGGAAAGGTCCCCATAAAACAAAGTCAACATCTGAACCATTACCAGCTAAATTTTGTTGACTGATTTGTAAAACAACATTTCCTGGGGTATCGATTTCAATAAAAAACCAAGTAGGTCCCACATATTGAGTCGGAATACAGGTTGAATTAAAATTTTCCCCATTTCCACCAACAGAACTACTAAAAGGTATGCTGGTAGCACAAGATTGATACGCGCCCGGATTAGCAGTCAACTCAGCACATGAAGATGCGCCACCTTGACCAAAGGCATTTACACTTACAAAAAGTATAAAAATTAATATAATAAGAGCTCTTTTTTTCATGTTTATAGTTTGGGGGGCAAATTTATTAATTTTTAAAGTTACATAATTAACACTTTCCTTTTGTTTTGTTTTGTTTTTAATTTGGATTCGCTAAGGTCTTGTAAATGCTAATTAAAGCATTTAAATATCTATTTTCTAGAGCAATTTCGTTTAGTTGTGAACTTACTAATGAATTCTCTCTAGAATTGATGATGAATAAAGAACTTTCTCCCATTTCAAATAATCGATCTTCAGCATTTAGTAGTTTAGTGAAGTCTTTAACTAATTTATCGTTATAATCTTGTTGCTTTTCGAGTGAAACAATTTCTTGTTGCTGCGATTTGATTTTGTTTTCAAGATTTTTTCGTTCAAATTGTAAGTTGAATTCTGAATCTTTAATTTTTAAATCCGCTAGTTTTAAACTTCCTCTTTCTTTTCTAAGAAATAATGGGAACGAAAAATTTAGGCCAATTTTATAATCTTCAAAACGGTAATTATCAATATAACTTGGTTCAGATAAATAATTATAACTTAAATCTAATTTAGGCAAGAGTGCGTTTGCTTTTAATTTTCGATCTACTTTTAGCATTGCAATTTTTGCATCTAAGGCTTTAATTTTTGGATGATTGTCTAAATCAATTGGAGCGAGTTCGTTAATTTGAAGTGTTTCTTTAATAGTATTTGTAAGAAAATCTTCGGGGCGTAAATTATCATTTAACTCTAGTGGAATGTTATTTTCTAACCATAAATAATTAGATAATTCTAATTTAGCTTTAGTGAGTTTAAGTTTAGCATCTTCTAAGTTTAATTGGCGTGTTTTTACCACAATTCCAGCTTCTATACTGTCTATGGCAGGTTTGTCTCCTTCATTTATTAAAGTAGCGATGCCTTTGTATCTAATTAAAGCGTTTTGAATGTAATTTTCATAGAGTTTTACTTCTTCAAAACTTCTTTTCCAATTCATATAGCTAACAGCAGCTTCATAAATAATTTCAATTGCTTGGAGATTTCGCTCGGCAGCATTTAAATTTCTAGCAATTTTAGCTTTTCTAATATCGGTCATACGTTGATTGATGAACAATCCTTGACCAATAGGAACGGCTATTCCTAGTGAAGTTAATCCACTGTTGGGTAACGTGTTTTCAGGATTTACATAGATGCCTTCTGCGTTATCAAATCCAGCCTTTAGTTCAATTCCGTACCAAGTAGGAATTTTGAAACTACTGTTTAAGATAGAATAATATTCACTTGTTTTAAATTGCTTTTCGTTGTATTCTACTTCTATTTTTGGATCAAAAGCACCTCTTGCTAGCATTAAATTAGCTTGTGCTTCATTTAGTTTTAAATCGGCTTGTTTTACCAATGGATGGTATTTTTTTACATACCCTAAAAATTCATTAAAACTAAATTCGGTCATGGTGTTTTGTCCAAAAACACTTAGATTGCTACAAATGAAAAGTATGAAATAAATTAGCTTCGATTTCATTATTTTTTAGTTTTTTCAGTTGGTGTTGGTTCATAAAAATTAGGTGGAAAACCATTAAGTGTTCTCCAAATTTCAAACCAAATAGGTACATTATCTAATAAAGCTATGGTTTGTGTTCCAGCTCCAATACTTAATTGTTTAGGCCATACTTTGTCATTTTTATCGGGAGCAATTAAAACTCTATATTTTCCATTTTCACTTATAAAGTTTTCTTTAGCCACAATAACGCCTCCAAAAGTTCCAAAAGAAGCACCGGGCCAACCGCTAAATACAATTGAAGGCCATCCATCAAACCATACTCTTACTTTTTCGCCTTTGTGTATTAATGGAAAATCTACTGGACTTATATAAGTTTCCACAGCAATATCAAAGTTAGCAGGCATAATACTTACAATAGAAGTGCCTTCTTTGATGGTTTCTCCAATTCCACTTTGTAACGCTCGGTTTACATAGCCATTTTGTGGAGCCACAATGTAATACATTCCGTTTCTGATTTGATAATTTTGATATTGATTTTTAAGTTTGTTTACTTGTGCTTCAGTATCAAATTGAGAACTTAATGCCGTTTGCTTATCACTTTGTGCTTTGGCTACTTTTTCTGAATACTCTGCTAAAATTCTATTCAGCTCCATTTTTGCATTTAAAACTTCGTTTTGAGCTGCAATATATTTGTTTTCTTGAGTAATTATTTTTGCCTCTGTATCTTGTAGTTTTACCCTTTTTTCCTCAACGTCTGTCAATGGTTTTAAGCCTTCTTTATTTAAGTTGATAGAACGATTATATTGTGTTTTAGCAATTTTTAATTGTGTTTTAACGGCTTCTAAGTCGATACTATCACTTTGAACTTTTAATTTAGCTTGAATAAGTTTGTTTTGAGCTTGTTTAAATTTTAATCCTCTTTCATTGTCAATAGCGCCAATTTGATTTTCTAACGCTTTCACTTTTGAGGCATATGAAGAGGCAGAGCTTACTTTAGCATCAACTTGCTTGCCTGTGTTTTCTACTAAATTTGGATCTAAATAATCTTCTTTTATCTCTGAAATAAATAGGATTGTATCACCTTTTTTTACATAATCACCTTCATTTACATACCATTTTTCAATTCTTCCCGCAATGGCAGATTGAACTGTTTGTGGTCTTTGGTTGGGTTTTAAAGTTGTTACCGAACCAGCACCAGAAACATTTTGTGTCCAGGGTAAGAATAAAAAAACCAACAATAATAATCCTAAAATCCAAATGGTTTTTTTAACCATGCGATAGCCTTTGTTGTCTTCAAATATCTTTGCCGATTTGAATTGATTCATGTCAATCCATTTTTCAACTCTATTTTCTGTAATATTTAACATGATTATTTTATGGTTTTAATTTGACCATTTTCTAAAGTAATGATTCTTGAACATTTTTCTTTCCAATAGTTGCCTTTTGCTACAACTATTAATGTCCAAGGTTGTTCTGGAGCGGTTAGCCAATCTATAATTTCGCCAGCAGAAAATTTGTCTAATTTTTCAACCGGTTCTTCTAAAAATAGTAATTTAGGTTTCGTAAGAACACATCTTGCAAGTAATATCTTTTGAATTGAAGCTGAATTTATTCTTTTTCCACCCGAAAACATTGGCGTATCTAACCCTAAAGGTAAAGATTTAATCAACTCTGTTAGCTTTAATTTTTCTAGAACGTGGCTTATTTCTTTTTTTGTTATGGTTGGATTGTTACAAGTAATGTTTTCTAAAATTGTTCCTTCAAAAGGACTATCATCAATATTGATTACTCCGATATTTGATCTAAAATCTTCAATACAATATTTTTTATAACTTGTATTGTTTAAGAAAACAGTTCCAACAGAAGGTTCAAATATTCTTGAAAGAATACGTAGTAAAGTAGTTTTTCCAGAACCATTTTCTCCTTGAATTAAAATGCGATCATTCTTGTTAATTGTTAAATCAATTCCATTAATAACAGCTGTTTCGCTATCTGGAAATTGGTAGAAAATATTTTTTGCTTCTATGCAAATTTCATCGTTTTCCATGTAGTATCGAGCTTCTTTTGGCAAATTATCTCTTTCCAATTCTAAGTCAACTACTGTGCCAAGTTTTTCTAAGGATGTTGTTACATCATAGAATAATTCTAATCCATAAAATAATTTTTCTACAGCACTAATAATGGTAATGATAATAATTTCTGCAGCTACAAACTGACCAATATTCATTTGTTGGTTAAGTACTAAAATCCCACCAATAATTAACAGCCCTGCTGTAATAAGTACTTTAAAACCTGTTAGTTGAATGAATTGTTTTTTTAATACATTAAAATGACTTTCTCTATGCGATAAATATTCTGTAACTAACTTGTCGTTTTTTTGTAATGAGAAATTAAATATTTTATCATTTTTAAAGCTTAAATGATTTCTTGCAATTTCTTGAAGCCAATGAGCAACTTTATATTTGTATTTTGATTCTTTTAAGCTGGTTTCCAAGCCTTCATTGAAGTTAATTTTAAAAATAATATAAAGCATAAACAATAATATTATTCCAAAAAATATAAAAAACGGGTGATAAACCGATAATAATAAAATACCAAATAAGATTTGTAACGCCGCAGTTGAAATTTCTAAAATTAGTTTTGAAAAACCTTTTTGAACAGTTAATGTGTCAAAAAATCGATTCGCAAGTTCGGGTGGCGAAAAATTGTATAACTGGTTAAATTTAATGTTTGGAAATCGGTAAGCAAATTCAAACGAGGAACGAACAAATATTTTTTGTTGAAGGTTTTCTGTAATTCTAAATTGCATGATTTTTAACACGCCAACGAAAGCAACACCAACAACAACAATGAACACTAATACAATCCAAGAGGTACTAACTTGTCCTGCTTGAATAAAATTTACAATTGATTGAATACCTAATGGAATTGACAAACTAATTAAACCCGCTAAAACTGCGTAAATTAATAGTTGATAAACATCTTGTTTATCATTGTAAATTAAGTTTTTAAATCTTTTTAATGGTGTCATAATAATGTTTTTTTGATCATATCAATATAAAAGTCAGACAAGCAATCTTTTTCAGATAAGTTAGTAATGGTTTTAAAGTGGTCTTTCAAATAGTGTTGGTGTAAGGCTCCTTGAACTATTGATGACGCTAGACTTTTTGCATAAGGATAATTTGGATTTACTAAACTTATGGTTTCTGTTAAACGATATATTAAACGTTTGTATACTAAGAAAAAACCTTCTTTGTTTTCTTCATCAACGTCTTTTGTTAGTAATGTTTTTGAAAAATCAGATATTATAATCCTATTTAAAATAGACTCATCAATATGTGGCGTGTTTTTATCGTCTACAATGTTTTGAGTTATTATTTTAAGGCTGATGATTAATTTTTCTTCGGGATTGGTAATGTTATGTGTTGCAAAAACTAAATTGTATTCTATCCATGACCAATACCAAGAAGAAAGGTATACTAGTAATTTGTGTTTGTTTTCAAAATAGCGATAAATTGAACTTTCATTGGATTGTATTTTTTCTCCCAATTTTTTGAAAGTAAATGCTTCAAAGCCAATTTCGTCAATTAACAGAATACTATTTTTTAATATGTTTCTACCCAATTCTGATGTCTCAGGATCTTTAACATATAGTTTTTCATTAATTGTAATTTTTACATTTGAAAGTAAATTAGGCATAATTTGTATTTTAATAGCGCAAATATAATAGTAATACTATCAATATAAAAAAGTTTAACTTTTATTTTAGAAATCGCAATAACTCAAATCACGAGAAAATCGGGTTTTGAGTTATGATTTATCAAGTCCTAGAATACTTATACAGAATAATATTTATGAAAAAATCAAGAACGAATTAATTGTATTTTTAAAAAAGAATTATACTTTGATAAATACCAAGAGAATTATCAATTATGAAACAAATAATAAAAGAAACTATGAAATTTATTATGAGAAAAGAATTGCGCTCTGATCAAATGCTATGAACAAATCAATAGTTTAAAAGCCTAAATTATAATCTATAAAATAAAAAACACTTGTAAAAAGTTTTACAAGTGTTTAATTTATTATTTTGACTAATTAAATCTGTATTGATTTTTTTTGGACTAGTCTTTAATATTTTTTGGTTTAATTACAATGCAAATTAATTAATTCAATAAGTGGTTCCTCATTCAAAATTGAATAAGTTTCAGATGGATTATCATCGAATGAAACTATAATAGGATAATTAAATAATGGTAGATAATTTTGGTTTGGGTTGTATAATTGTAACAATTCATCATCGTTTTGAGCGGTAGCAACAGCACCATTATATTGTACCTGAACAGGATAGGATATGTTTAAACAACTATCTAAAATATTATCAAAAGTGTCAACAAAGTCATCAGATGAAAATCCAGCACATTCAGCATTACAAGCATTTGGAAATTCGATTACTTGCCCGCCAATATTTACACAAACAGGTTCATAAACATCTGGACAATTGCAATTAGAAGAAACACAATTATTGATTAATTGTTCGTATTCATAAGAATTGTTAATTTGAATAATTTCATTGTTTGATAGTACTGAAAATGGATATACAAAATCAATAATATAATTGTCTTGATTGTCATCGTCAATTAAATTATATAGTGCTTCTTCGCTAGAAATAACAATAACTTGATTATTGATTGTCATTAACGAAAACGGGTAAACGAAAGTGTAGCATGGGCCTTCTCCTATAACATCGTCATAGGTGTCCATGTCACATGCTTGGATTATATTCCAAAAGCCTTCTTCGCTAGTGATAGTTATAGGAGATGTGCTTCCTGCAACTATAATGTCAAACGGAAATGAAATTCCTTCAATATATAATACATCCGTTTCGTTTTCTAATATCGAAAACAATTCTACTTGACTTGATACAGTAATAGTTGTTCCATTATTATATGAAAGTGTCAATGGATAAACAAATTCAAAGCACATGTTTGAATCGTCGCTCGAAGTTCTTCCAGAAATATTATTGGCAACTTTCATTTCTCTCAAGAACATTCGTAAAGCCGAACTTTTTTCGATTTCTAATGAATCTTCATTACTAGAACACGATTGGAAAATTAATGCTGAAGCAGCAAAAAGTATTAAAATAAGTTTTAATTTTTTCATAATAATGCTATTTAATTTTTTTCAAATATATTTAAAATTATATTTAAAATAAAAATTGTTTAACATTTTTTTATAAAAAGTAAACAAATAATTTATATAATTACAGTAATGATTTACATGTCATGACTTCGGGTTTTTGAATTCCCATTAATTCTAAAATAGTAGGTGCAATATCGCCAAGAACACCATTATTAATCTTTTTTAGGTCTTTGTCAACCAGAATAATAGGAACAGGATTTGTTGTGTGTGCAGTATTTGGAGAACCGTCAGGATTAATCATTGTTTCACAATTTCCGTGATCAGCGATGATAATTGTAGTATAGTTGTTTTCTAATGCTGTTTCAACTACTTCTTTTACACAAGTATCAACTGCTTCGCAGGCTTTAATTGCTGCCTCCATAACACCGGTGTGTCCTACCATATCGCCATTGGCAAAATTAAGGCATACAAAATCAACTTCCTTCTTTTTTAATTCTGTGACTAAAGCATCTTTTAGTTCAAAAGCACTCATTTCGGGCTGTAAATCGTATGTTGCAACTTTTGGAGAATTTTTTAAAATACGTGTTTCGCCTACAAATGGTTCTTCTCTTCCGCCAGAAAAGAAAAACGTAACGTGCGGATATTTCTCGGTTTCGGCAATACGAATTTGTTTTTTATTAGCTTTTTCAAGTACTTCACCTAAGGTTTCTGTTACATTGTCTTTGTCATAAATTACATGAACATTTTTATACGTTTCATCATAATTGGTCATGGTAACATAATACAAATTCAATTTATGCATATTGAATTCGTGGAAATCTTTTTGGGATAAAACTTCCGTTAATTCTCTTCCTCTATCGGTTCTAAAGTTGAAGAAAATTACTACATCATCGTCTTGAATTTTTGCAATTGGATTGTTGCTTTCGTCAACCATCACAATAGGATGAATAAATTCGTCAGTAACGTCTTTGGAATAACTTTCATTGATACTTGCTACTGCATTTTTGGAATGAGTCCCTTCTGCATTAACAACCAAATCATAAGCCAGTTTTACACGTTCCCAACGTTTGTCTCTATCCATTGCATAATATCTTCCAATCACGGAAGCTAATTTTGAGTTAGTGTTTTGTAAATATTTTTCTAGATCTGAAATGTATTTTGCTCCTGATTTTGGATCAACATCTCTTCCGTCTGTAAATGCATGAACAAACATGTTTTGAACACCCTTTTCTTGAGCTACATCAATTAAACCTCGTAAATGTGATGTGTGAGAATGCACTCCGCCATCAGAAACTAATCCTAAAAAATGAATCGATTTGTTGTTCTTAGTTGCATAATTAAAAGCGTCCATAAGCGGTCTTTCCTGACTCATGGTTTTGTTTTCAACGGCTAAATTAAGTTTGGCTAGATCTTGATATACAATTCGTCCAGCGCCTAAATTCATATGGCCAACTTCAGAATTTCCCATTTGACCTTCAGGCAAACCTACGTTTAAGCCATCTGTTCTTAATTGTGCATTTGCATATTTGGTATATAAACTATCAATAAAAGGAGTATTCGCGTTATCTATTGCAGAAACTTTTGGGTCGGGCGATTTTCCCCAACCATCTAAAATCATTAAAATTACTTTTTTGTTCATTTTGTGTGTTTGTACAAAGATAAACAATTGGCTAATTTTTGCGCAAAAAACAGTTCTAAAATTACGAAAACGATTAAGTGTTTTAACCTTTTCTAATCCAGTTTTTAGCTTGATTGTAATCAATGAAATAGCGAACACTTATCGATAAAACATGATTTAGATTATCTTCGAATAAATTGGAAAAATTTGAATTAAAACTTTTATTGATGGTTCTGTCAAATGTAGCAGCATTGTTTCTATATAGTACAGACATTTGACTACCCGGGGCAAACCACCAGGAATAGGATAAATCTAAATTCCAAGTGCTAAAATTTGAATTTTTATTAGTTGTATAGGTGTCGTTAGGTGTTAAGCTACCGTCAGTGTTTAAAGTGTTAATTTGGTTGTTTTCTGCTAGAGCCCAATAATGTCTTACAGATAAATTAAAATTCATTACACTACTAATTGAAAATTTACTTGTAATTGAATTGGTATAGGTGTCTCTGTCTCGTCTTGCGAAAATGATGTCATCGTTGACCAAATCAATAAACCCTATGTCATTTTTTTGTTTGAAATAATCAAAACTATATACTAATGAAAATTTATCATTAAATCGATACCTGGGACTAATATTTACACCCGCTTCGTAGCGATTTTCATTTAGAACATGCGTGATGTATGGATTAAAGTCTACAGCAAATTTATTATTATAATTGGATGAAAAATAGAAATAACCTCCTGCATTTTCTGGATTTACAAAATATCTGTCGGCTACTCGAGGTTCGTAATAATTGTAATTTTTAAAAGGATTAAAGTTTAATCCACCACCAAAGTAATGATTTTTTTTATTGGTAGAATTTAGGTTCATATTAAAATTACTTGACTGAATTTGATTGGTTGGTTTGTAAAATTCAAAATAGGAAGCCAAGCTTATTCTAAAGGTATTAAAAATGCTGTTTGGATTTAAAATTCTATAATTAGCATCGTTGTAAATTGAGTAATAATTTGTTCTGAAGTTGATTCCTAAATCATTATTATCAAAGTCTTTTGAAACATAATCACCACCAAGACTATATCTGAATTTACCATTTTTTTCAGCCAAATATACTGATGCGTTTATTCCGTTAGAGTTTTCAGTATCGTTAATGCTGCTAGATTTTAAACCTCCAGAGATATTATATTTATTTGATTTATCGTTTAAATCAAAAAGTAATCCCGTAACGTTTGCGTCTCTAAAACTTCCATTTCTGGTAACATTTGTATTGATAAAAGTTACTGATGAATTTTGATTAAAGCGTTGGTCAAAAACAGTTACATTGTAATTGGTTAATGGAGAAACTTCTATTTGTCTTGTTTCGCCATTGTCATCATTTGAAACCGTTGCCATTGTTTTTTCTGTAATTGCATTTAAAAAACCAATACCTAGCCCGTCTTTATCTCGTCCTGAAATTTTCATTGCGTTTAATAAATTTATTGCGCCAGGATAATTTATGATAGATTCGTTTTCTGCAATGTTTATGTTTAGATTGGGAGTTTGACCAATTCTTCTCGAATACAATAAATTTCCTTTATTAAAAATATCGGTACCTTCTGTGAAAAAGGGTCTGTTTTCGTTAAATTGTTGTTCGAATGGACCTAAATTTAAAACCACATTATCAAATTTAGTTTGGCCAAAATCGGGAACTAAAATAGCATCTAAGGTGAAAGCATCGTTTATGCCGTATTTAATATCGAGACCGCCTTTTAATTCGCCTTTGGTTTTTTGAGTGTCACTTCCCGACAAATAAAATGAAGAATAAGGAATTAAAAACAATCGAGTTGGTGTTTTAATGTTTTCAATTCCAGTCAATAATCCTGCTTGTTGCGAGATAGCTCCAATTTTATTATCTATTGGACTCCAAGTGTATTTTTGTCTCTCTCTTCTAACTTCTCTAAAAAAATTAAGACCCCAAGTTTGTTTGTCTTGTTCTGGAAAACGAAGAGCTGCATAGGGGATTTTCATTTCGATGACATAGCCGAAGTCGGTAATTTTTGCATTACTTTCCCAAATAGCATTCCAAGAACCGTCTTCACCATCTGAAGAAGTAAAATTAGTATCGATTTGTCCGTTTGCAGCGGTTACAAAAAATCTAAATTCTTGCTGTCCATCATTATAACCATTAATAAAAATACCAAAAAAATCGGATGTACCAATTTCGTCTCTTTCTACAAGCTCTTTTAATATTTGAGAAGGATTTGGGTCGTATAATTTAGCACCTATATAAATTGCATCGTCCGAGTACAATACTTTAACCTCTGTTTTAAATTCTTCAGGAATGGGAGTTCCATTTTTAGGTTCTAAGGAAACAAAGTTTGTAGCGATGTCTATATTTTCCCATGATTTTTCATTCAATTCACCATCAATAGAAATAAATTCTTTTGTTTTGGTTGTTGTTATTGTCTTTTTTTGTTGCGCTACTACACAAGTTGAAAAAACAGTGAAAGAAAATATAAGTAGTTTTATAGAATTTGTCATATAGTATAAATAGAATGCAAAATTATCATATTGCTTTATATGTCTACTTTTTTTATATTATGTTTAACTTTTACGAGAATAATCGACGAAAGACTTAAAATTTCGATAAAACACACAATAAAGTTTGCAGGTTAGAAAAAAATAAATATATTTGGCACTTACAACAACATTATAACTGCTAGATTAACAATGATTTATCGAATTTTGCCTCTAATTTTATTTTGTATTTTTTCGTTTAAGCCTTTAAATGTAATAGAAAGCACAAAGAATAAAATAAATGCTACTGATCCTAAATTAATTGCAGCCAATATTAAGGCAACCTTCGAAGCTAAAGCGAAATTATGTTTTAACGTAATTGATGCTAATGGTTTTTCTTTGCCAACATTCGATAGTTTTATTGCAGCTTTTGAGGGTTATGAATTATTAAAACAACAAGGTAAAATTCAAAATGAAATATTAACGATTGTTGATTTTAGTTTGTCGTCTACTCAAGAAAGAATGTGGGTTATTGATATGAAAAATCAAAAGGTTCTTTTAAAATCATTGGTTGCTCATGGTAGAAATTCGGGATTGGAATATGCAAAAGATTTTTCTAATACAAATGAATCATTTAAAAGCAGTTTAGGTTTTTATATTACAGGTGAAACTTACACAGGAAAACATGGATTGTCTTTGCGTTTAGATGGAATGGAGTATGGAATAAATGACAATGCAAGAAATAGAGCAGTTGTGGTTCATGGTGCAGATTATGTAAGCAAATCTTTTATAAAAAATACGGGAAGATTGGGAAGAAGTCAAGGATGTCCTGCTGTTCCTTACGAATTACATAAAGAACTGATTGAAACCATTAAAGGTAAATCTTGTATCTTTATTTATCATCCATCAAGAACTTATGTTGCGAAGTCTAAATTAGTTTCTTAATTTTAAATATAACTCTTTGTCAAGTTCATAAATATCTTCTCTAAATTGAAGTTTGCCATTTTCTAACCAACTTGTCCAGTAGAATAAATAAATATTTACAGTGTCTTTTACAGATACTGTTTTTGTTTTTTCTAGTTTTAGAATTGAATCAATTTCTTTTCCGCTCCATTTTTCTGGATTAATTTTGCTCAAAATTTGCTGGGTTAACACCAAAGGATTTTCAACACGAACACATCCAGAACTTAAAGAGCGATAGGTTTTTACAAAGTAATCACGATGATTAGTATCATGTAAATAAACAGAATGTCGATTTGCAAAATTAAGTTTTACTAATCCAAGAGAGTTATTGTTTCCTGGTTTTTGTACATACCTATAATTATTTGCTTTAGCAGGATTCCAATCGTTTGGATTCACAATTTTACCACTACTATTGTATATTGTAAGTTGTCGAGAAGGGAAGTAGTCTCTGTTTTTTGTGGCAGCGGGTTTTAAATCTTCTTTTATAATTGTTGGTGGTATTGTCCACGTTGGGTTAAAAACAAAATTAGATAATTTGGATGTTAGTATTGGCGTTTTTCGTTTGGGTGTTCCAACTACAATTCTGTGTTTGGCAATTGTGTCTTTACCTCTAACATAATGAAGCATATAATCTGGAATATTTGCAATCAGATATTGTTCACCTAAATCAGAAGGGTACCATTTCCATCGTTCTAAATTTGCAATAATTTGTTCTATACGTTCGCTTTTTGTGCTATTTAATGCTTTTATTGTGCCTATACCAATTACGCCATCTTGAGATAATCCATGTCGTGCTTGAAAACGTTTAACAGCTTTGAAAGTTAACGAATCGTATGCCCAAGTAATAAGACTGTCTTTGTTTTTGAAATCTTTCCAATAGGCTAATCGTTTTTTGATTTTAACCATTTCAGGTAAGGTATCGTTTAAAACAATTTTATTTTTAACAGTTATTTTTTCAAAAGTAATATTGGGAAGTTTGTCAATTTCTATTAAATTTTTTTTGAGTGATTGATATACAATATGATTTGGTTTTAAGTCTTTAAAAGTACTTGCAATTTTTTTCTCTTTGATTCCTTTCTCTAAAAGGGGAGAAAGAGCAATTTCTTTAGTTACTAAGTCCCAATCTGTATATAGTTTTTTTGGATTTAGTTTTCCTTTATGCAGATGATTGGCTAATTTTTCGAATGTTTCAGTAAGTAAAATGTCATACTTTACGATATCTTCATCATTTAATTCGGATCTCTTACTTTCTAAATCTTCAATTATTTTGATTTCATAATCGTTTGGATTTAATCCGTCTTCAAAGCAAGATTTGATTTCATTAATTAAGTCTTTTCTGTTTTCTTCTAAATACCAAATTTCGTGAAAATTAAGTTTTTGATAATAGGCCATCAAACTATCTGATTTGCCTTCAAGTAAGTTAGGATGAACAGGTCTTATGATGATGTTTAATACAGTGTCCTTAATGATTTTATTGTCAAAAGCGATGACTTTAGGTTCCTTTTTACAGGAAAATAAGGAGAGAATAAAGAGTAAAATCGTAATTTTTTTCATAAAACGTAATGAGATATAAATATAGTAAGAATTATTGAATTACTCCTTTGTGTGTTTTTTATACATGACAAAGTGAATCCCAACATCTGGAATTAAAAAAGAATCTCCAATACTTGTATAGCCTAGTTTTTTATAAAAAAGAACAGCTTTTTCTCTAGCGTTGAACCATATTAAATCAATATTCTGATTAATACAATAATTTTCAGCTGCTTTCACTAATTCGGCTCCGAATCCTTTGCCTTGAAATTCTTCTAAAACCGCCATTCCTCTTATTTGAAGTTGATTTTTTTCTGAAAATAATATTGAAGGCTCTTTGAAAATGGAAATAATTCCAATCAATTGCTCTTTTTGATACAATCCGAAATGAACAGTGTTTTCATCATCATCTCCTTTAAATTGGCAAGTTTCAATAGGTTTTCCTTTTCTTAAAACTTCGTGTCTAACAGGATAAGTGGCTGATGAACTGATTTTTTTTATTTCCATAATTGTATAACTTATTAAAAGCTAATCATTTAGTAAAATGTGTTTATTCTAGTGTAAAGTTAGTGTAATTGCTTCGAAAAAATATTTAAAAAAATTTGCAATTAAAAAAACTTTTGAAGTATATTTGCACCCACCAAAGAAATACATACAACTGTTAATAAAATTAGAGTTTTGTAATTCAAATGCGGAAGTAGCTCAGTTGGTAGAGCTCCAGCCTTCCAAGCTGGTTGTCGCGAGTTCGAGCCTCGTCTTCCGCTCCAAAACAAGATAAAGTTTTAAAAATTATCAAATGCGGAAGTAGCTCAGTTGGTAGAGCTCCAGCCTTCCAAGCTGGTTGTCGCGAGTTCGAGCCTCGTCTTCCGCTCTACAAAAAAGCCTTGCAATTGCAAGGCTTTTTTTATTTTAAATCGTTAAGTTCAGTTTCTGGAATCACCTCAATTGGATTTTCGTTTCTTTTGAAAATTCTTGCAGTTAAAGTTCCTTTTAATTTTACAGAATCGCCTTTAACAGCTAACCAACTTCCTTCTCTCAATCCCACAACTGGTTGCGGATTAAAATGATGAAATTCATTAATTCGGGTTTCACGTGTTTCGCCCATGTGAGTAGAACCTTCTATCGGGTCTAAATAATGTGGATTTATGTTAAATGAAACAAATCCTAAAGTTCTAAAACTCGGTGGATATACAATTGGCATGTCATTAGTAGTATTCATTGTTAATCCGCATATATTACTTCCTGCACTGGTTCCTAAATAGGGTGTTCCGTTTTTGACTACTTTTTCGAGCGCATCAATAACGTTGTTTTTATACAGTTGGCTCACTAATAAAAACGTATTTCCTCCACCTGTAAAAATTCCTTCTGCGTTTTCAATGGCTTCAACTGGATTTTCAAATTCGTGAATTCCTTTTACCGAAATATTTATTTTATCAAAAGCTTCACTTACTTTTTTTGTGTAATCGTCATGTGAAATACCGCTTGGTCTTGCGTATGGAATAAAAAGTAATTGTTTTACATTTGAAAAAAACGATTGTAATTCAGGTAATAAATACTCTAAATAATTACCGCCGTGTAAAGTGGAAGTACTAGCTATTATGATGTTTTTCATAAATTATTTTTTTGCAAATTTATCAAATTGTATTAACATAAGTTTATCATCTTGTTAGGATTTCATTTTATAAGATTACATTTAAATTTACAAAGTATAAAAATGTAATTTATGACAAAACGATTACTTCTATTTGTTATTTTTTTTCCTTTAGTCGTTTTGTCACAGCACGATTCTATTGTTAAAGGTAAAATTGTTTCCGAATCTTCTTTTTTGGAAGGAATTCATGTTTTAAATTTGTCTAAAAAAAATGGAGCCGTTACTGATTCTAGAGGTTATTTTGAAATAAAAGCGAATACTTCGGATACTTTGCAATTTAGTGCTGTGAATTTAAAAGCAATACGTTACTGCATTAAAAAGAGTGATTTTTCTAACGATTTATTATTGATTAAAATGGAATCACTTATAACCGAGTTAGAGGAAGTAGCAATTATTAATTATAAAAATATCAATGCTGTTGCACTTGGCATTGTGCCTGCTAATCAAAGAACATATACGCCAGCAGAACGAAAACTTTTAGCGGCTGGCGATTTTAAATGGTATAGCCCTTTGTTAATTCCGTTAGGTGGAATGAGTGTTGATGGATTAATTAACTCAATAAGTGGCAGAACTAGCATGTTGAAAAAAGAAGTACTTGTAGAGAAAAAAGAAATGCTCCAATTAAAAACAACCGATTATTTTGAAAGAGATTATTTTACTAAAACGTTAAAAATCCCTGAGATTTATGTAGATGGTTTTTTATTTTACATTGTAGAAAATGAACGATATGCAAAAGCTATGAAAGAAAAAAATAAGGATATGGCAACTTTCCTTTTGTCTGGTTTAGCGGTAGAATATTTAAAACTAAAGGAAGTTGAAATTTCAAATACTAAATTAAATGAAAAATAATTATATCGTTTGGATTTGCTTTTTGTTTGTTCAAATTGGTTTTGGGCAACATATTGAAAGAAAAGTGTTGAAAGGAAGAATTGTTGCCGATTCTATCGAAGTTGAAAATCTTACGGTATTTAATATTACATCAAATATAGGTGCGGTTACCAATTCCGATGGTAAGTTTTCAATCAAAGCAAGAGCAACAGATACACTTTATATTCAAGGTATTTCTTATGAATCTAAGAAATATATATTAACTGATAAAGATTTTTGGTTAGAAGAATTAGAAATAAGGTTGCAAGTGCGAATTACTGAATTAAATGAAGTAGAAATTACACCTTACACACTTACAGGTATTGTAGAAGTTGATATCAAGCGAATTCAAGTATATGGTGAAGGTTTTACTAAAATTGATGCAAAAAAAATCATGCATTATGAAGATGATGTACGATTGGGAACTCCAACAAATACGGTAATGCCAAGTCAGTTTGCGCCAAATGGTTCGAATTTTAATTTTATTGCGATGGGAGCTGGATTAGTTAGTTTACTTGTAAAAGATAGAAACACTAAAGAATATTCGGAACAAGTTTTTGAGGAGCGAAGACAAAAAGATATTCAATCCAAATCATTTTCTGATCATATATTTGAGCGCTTACCGCATCATTTTTTTGTTGATACCTTAAAAATTAAGCACGAAGATATTCCATTGTTTTTGCAATATGCCGAAATGCCTATAAATGATTTGTCTTTATTTTTGAAACCTGAAAATGAATTTCAATTAATAGAATATTTAACTTCAAAGGCAAAAATGTTTAAATCTGAAATTCCAAAAGAATAATTACTATTTTTACCAAATGAAGAAGAATTTATTGCGATTTTTTCTGCCACTTTTATCAATAGTTTTATTGAGCTCTTTTGCATGGCATAAGTTTTATGTTTCTGTAACTCAAATAGATTACGTGCCTAATAAAAAGCGAATAGAAATTACCCACAGAATTTTTATCGATGATTTGGAAAAAGCATTGGAAAAAAAATACAAGAAAAAAGTATATTTAACTTCAACAAAAGAACTTCCAGAGGCGGAAACACTTATTAAAAATTATTTAAAGGTGAATATTAAAATTTCTATAAATAAAAGGCCACAGGAGATTGTTTATTTAGCACGAGAAGTTGAGGGTGATGTGTTAATTTTTTATACTAAAATTGCTATTTCAAAAAAAATAAATACCTTCGATATCTTTAATTCATTATTAACTGATATTTACAAGGAACAACAAAATATTGTTCATGTTCATATTAATAGTAACAAAAACAGCTTTTTGTTTACTAATAGTGATACTGAACAAAAAATAGACTATTAAAGAATCCTATATACTATGAAAAAGTCAATTGTACTTAGTGCGTTTTTAACTTTATCGCTTGCATTTGGAGTGTTTGCTCAAGAAGTTAAGTCTGAAGATAAAAAGCGTGAACCCGGACATTATAATGAGAATAAATTTCGTCAAATGTATGATGAAATGGCTACTCCAAATATGTTCAGAACTGCATCTGGAGCTCCTGGTCCTGCTTATTATCAGCAAAAAGCTGATTATAAAATGAATCTGGAATTAGATGATAAGAATAAAAAATTATATGGTTCGGAAACCATAACCTATTATAACAATGCTAAAGAATCGTTAGAGTATTTATGGGTGCAATTAGACCAAAATATCGAAAGACCTGATTCTAAAACACCTTTAATAGAAAGTCAAAATATGGACAAGGCAATTTCAACAAGTGCCTTTGCTAAAAAATATATGGGAAGTCCTTTTCAAGGAGGTTTTAACATTGAGTATGTTAAAGATGCTAAAGGAAATCCAATGAAATATACCATCAACCAAACCATGATGCGTATCGATTTATCAAAGCCATTAAAAAACGGAGAAAAAGTTTCTTTTTCTATCAAATGGTGGTATAATATTGTAAATTATATGGAAGGTGCTAACAACGGTCGTTCAGGTTATGAACAATTTCCTGATGGAAACCGATTGTATGTTATGGCTCAATTTTTCCCAAGAATGGCAGTTTATAATGATGTAGAAGGATGGCAAAATATGCAATTCTGGGGTAGAGGTGAATTTGCTTTGGTTTTTGGAGACTACGAAGTAAATATTACAGTTCCAGCAGACCACGTTATGGAAGGAACAGGAGTTTTACAAAACAGAAGCGAAGTTTTTACAGCAGAACAAGTAAAAAGATGGGAATTAGCAGAAAAAACGTTTGATAAACCAGTAGTAATCGTTACTCAAGAAGAAGCAGTTGCAAAAGAAAGTAGCTTTTCAGACAAAAAGAAAACATGGAAATTTAAAGCACAAAATGTGCGTGACTTTGGTTTTTCAACATCAAGAAAATTCATTATTGATGCCATGGCGGTTGATTTACCAACCAATAAACCATTAGCTATTTCAATTTATCCAAAAGAAGCAAATCCACTTTGGGGAGATTTATCTACAAAAGCGGTGGCGCATACTTTAAAAACGTATTCTCATTTTACATTTGATTATCCTTACCCAAAAGCAGTATCTGTTTCTGCAGAAGATCAAGGAATGGAGTATCCAATGATTTGTTGGAACTACGGGCGTCCAGATGAAAAAGGGTTTGTAAGCGATAGAATCAAATACGGAATGTTAGGCGTAATTATTCACGAAGTTGGACACAATTTCTTTCCAATGATTGTCAATTCAGATGAAAGACAATGGTCATGGATGGATGAAGGTTTAAATACTTTTTTAGAGTTTCTTGCTGAATCTACTTTTGATCCAAATTTCCCTTCAACACGTGGACCAGCTAAAAACATTGTGCCTTACATGAAAGGAAATCAAAAATATTTAGAACCAATTATGTCAAACTCTGAGAATATCTATAATTTCGGAGCTAATGCATATGGTAAACCAGCTACTGGTTTAAATATTTTAAGAGAAACTATTATGGGTAGAGAATTGTTTGATCATGCTTTTAAAACGTATGCAAATCGTTGGAAATTTAAGCACCCAACTCCAGAAGATTTCTTTAGAACTATGGAAGATGCTTCGGCAGTTGATTTGGATTGGTTTTGGAGAGGTTGGTTTTACTCAACAGATTACACTGATATAGGAGTAAAATCGGTGAAACAGTTTTATGTATCTACAGAAGCTTCAAAAGAAGCACAAGCTATGTTTAATAGAAGAGGTAGAAAAATAAGCGATGGCGAGCCAATGTTATATTTAGTAACAGAAGACACTCCTGATTTTAAACAAGAATTAAAGAAAGGATTGGATGCGAAAAATATTCAAGCACTTTCAGAATATCTAGATAAAAATTATACTGCTGAAGAAAAAAATGCTTTAAAATCGCCTAAATTTTTCTATGAAGTAGAGTTTGAAAAACCAGGAGGATTAATCATGCCAATCATCGTAGAACTTCAATTTGAAGACGGTACTAGTGAAACGCAGAAATTCCCTGCTCAAATTTGGAGAAGAAATAATGATACAGCTAAACGCGTTTTTGCAACAGAGAAAAAAGTGGTAAAAATTCAAGTGGATCCAAAATTAGAAACTGCCGATGTTGATGTTGAAAACAACTATTGGCCTAAAGGAGAAACGGAATCAAAATTTGATACATTAGAAAAAAAATAATAATTAAGACTATCTTCGGATAGTCTTTTTTTTGAATACTTTAAGATAATTAGGAGCAAAACTTTGTAACTTTGCGAAGTTAATTTTCAAAAATACACTATGTTTGGAATAGGTGGAGGTGAATTGTTTTTCATCATTTTAGTTGTTTTGATGTTGTTTGGGTCGGATAAGATTCCAGATATAGCACGTGCTTTAGGAAAAGGTATGGCGCAGTTAAAAAACGCAACTAACGAGATTAAAAGCGAAATTCAAAAAGGAGCTCAAGATACCGGATTGGATATGAATTCGCTAACAGGTGGTATTTCAGATGAAATAACTAAAGCAAAAGAAGGAATAACTAAGATGGTAAATCCGATTGAAAATATCGATTTAAATATTCAAAATCCAATCGAAAAAGTAAAAGAAGATATTGAAAGTATTACTGGACCTGTAAAAAGACAATTGTAATTTGGAGCAGTTAATAAACCTAGATAAAGAGTTATTTCTTTTTTTAAACGGATTAGGTTCGGAACCTTTTGATGGTTTTTGGAAAATTATTACCAAACAAATTTATTGGTCACCTCTTTTTATTACAGTTTTTTATCTCCTTCAAAAAAAAGTAGGTTGGAAAGGTTTAGGAATTATTATTCTTTTTTTAGCGGCATTGATAACCTTTACTGACCAAATGACCAATCTTTTCAAATACTCTTTTGAAAGATTAAGACCTTGTAATAATCCAGAATTTGATGGAATTATGAGAAAAGTAATTACTAGAAAATCATTTAGTTTTTTCTCTGGACATGCATCCAATTCGTTTGCTTCTACAACGTTTATTGTATTAATACTTCGTAACTATTACAAACACACTTATCTGTTGTTTTTATTCCCATTAATTTTCGCTTACAGTAGAATTTACTTGGGATTACACTATCCTGCCGATATTTTAACTGGTTATGCTTTTGGAGCTACTTTTGGATTTGTGTTTTATAAATTGTACTTGTTTTTTGGAAAAAACACAATTTCATTACAAAACTCTACTAACTGTTAAACCATCACGAATCGGTAATAAAACTGTTTCTACTCTTGGATCAGTGTTTAATAGTTGATTGTATTCTAATAAAACGGGTGTGCTTTTGTCGTTAGGTTTTACTTCTTCCAACACTTTTCCGCTCCACAATACATTATCGGATAAAATGATACCGCCTTTATTCATCATCGGAACGATTAAGTGAAAGTAATTCACATAGTTTTCTTTATCGGCATCAATAAAAACCAAATCAAATTTTTTATTTAGTGTTGGGATAATATCAACAGCATCTCCTAAGTGTTGAAAAATTTGGTCTTTCCATGGCGAAGCATCAAAATATTTTCGTTGAAAATCAACCAATTCTTCTTCAATATCAATCGTATCTAAAGTTCCGTTTTCAGCTAATCCTTCTGCTAAGCACAATGCAGCATAACCTGTGTATGTTCCAATTTCCAAAATGTGTTTTGGACGAATTATTTTTGAAAGCATACTCAAAACTCTACCTTGAAAATGACCACTCAACATGCGGGGTTGCATAATTTTTTGGTAAGTTTCTTTGTTTAATTTTGCTAATAATTCAGGCTCTACTTGTGAATGATTCGCTACGTAATCTTCTAAATCTTCTGATATAAAGTGCATAATTTGAAAATTTCAATAAACAAAAGTACAAATTTCAAAGTTTCTAATTTCTAATTTCTAAATTCATTACTTTTGCACCATGCAAATCGAGAAAAAAGACATACGAGCACTAACAAAAGAACAATTGCGAAATTTTTTTGTTGCTAACGGAGACAAAGCGTTTCGAGGCAATCAAGTGTATGAATGGTTGTGGCAAAAACGCGCCCATACTTTTGAAGACATGACCAATGTGTCTAAAGAAACACGTGCCATGTTAGAAGCAAATTTTGTAATCAATCATATTAAAGTAGATACATTACAACGTAGCGAAGACGGAACCGTTAAAAATGCTGTTCGTTTGCATGATGATTTAATTGTAGAATCGGTTTTAATTCCAACTGAAACCCGAACTACGGCTTGTGTTTCTTCGCAAGTAGGTTGTAGTTTAGATTGCAACTTTTGTGCAACCGCTCGATTAAAACGCATGCGTAACTTGGAACCGGGAGAAATCTATGATCAAGTTGCTGCAATTGATAATGAAAGTCGTTTGTATTATGACCGACCTTTATCAAACATTGTTTTTATGGGAATGGGAGAACCTTTGATGAATTATCCTAACGTAATGAAAGCGATTGATATGATTACGTCTACTGAAGGTTTAGGAATGTCGCCAAAACGTATCACCGTTTCCACTTCTGGAATTCCGAAAATGATTAAAAAAATGGCGGATGATGAAGTGAAATTCAAATTGGCGGTTTCCTTGCATTCTGCTGTGGAGGAAATTCGAAATGAAATCATGCCATTTACTAAGAATTTTCCTTTAACTGATTTGCGTGAAAGTTTGGAATATTGGTACAGAAAAACAAAAAGCAAAGTAACTTACGAATACGTAGTTTGGAAAGGAATAAACGATGATAAAAAATCGATTGATGCTTTTGTGAAATTCTGTAAATATGTTCCTTGTAAAGTTAATCTTATCGAATACAATCCTATTGATGATGGAATGTTTCAACAAGCCTCTGAGGAAGCTACAAATGTATACATTACTGCTTTAGCAAAAAGTAATATTGTAGCAAAAGTGCGAAGAAGTCGTGGTAAAGACATTGATGCGGCTTGTGGTCAATTGGCGAATAAATCATAAAAAAATAGGCTATTCTAAAAAAGAATAGCCTATTAAAAAATGTTTGAAATTTTAATTTCCAATATTTATAGTATAAGAGTTACCGTTTATTGAATAAATAGCTATATTATCACATTCTCCTTCACCATAGTCTAATGTTGAGGTAATGTTGTTTTTTACGAATGTAATAATTCCTCTAGCTAAAATTGGTTTATTTACAGTAATACAACTCATTTTTGCCATTAGCGGTTCTGTAATTGTTGCAGTGTGCTGGTTTCCATTTTCATTTGTTGTTGTCCAACTACCAGTGATTCGGTAAATATTATCTAAAAACGTATCCGTACTAAATCCTTCTACTAATTCTCTAGTTCTAGAACCTACGCGAGTATATTCATCACCATTTGGCATTGTAATTGTCATATCTAGTTGCATAACTACAATTGGGTGTGATACCGAAGTAGCGCTTGCAGCAGTCATTGAACGTGTAAAATTTTTTGTACCAACAAATTTAATATTGTTATGATAGAACTCATCAAAAGTATATGTTATTGTATGTGAAGCAGCATTAGGTTCAAAAACAAAGCTTATTATAATTTTACCTTTAACAATATTGCCGTTATTTAAAGTACAGCCCGTTGTGCCAAAATCAATTGTTTTAGTTACCTGCGTTCCAGGAGTTAAAATAGTTCCAAAAGCAGGTACTCTGGTAATTGTTGCACAATTTGAAAATACCGAATTTTCAGTATTAGAATTTCTATAATTAATAGTGTTGCTATTTACATTGTCAAATAATTGATCGGCAATACTGGAAATATCGTCACTAGCTATATCAATTTTAGAATTCACTAAAGCATCTTCTGAAGTTAATTGACTAGATGTTAATTCGTTGTCATTTTCGCAGCTGATTGTTGTCAGAAGAAAAAGAGCAAGTAATAATTTAAATGTTGATTTCATCTTAATTTTTTTAGAGTTTACGTAGTTTAGACTCAAATATACAAAAAAGGTTTAATTGTAAAAATATTTTTCTTTTACTTGATAGTGTATTACCTTTGTAATGATGAAAATAACCGAACAAATAAAGCTACCTATCGCAAATGAAATGGAACTCTTTGAAGAGAAGTTTCGCGATTCCATGTCTTCTAAAGTAGCTTTATTAAACAGGATTACCCATTACATCGTTAACCGAAAAGGAAAACAAATGCGACCTATGTTTGTTTTCTTAACCGCTAAAATGGTTTCAGGCGGAACGATTAATGAACGAACATATCGTGGTGCTTCGGTTATTGAATTAATTCATACCGCAACTTTAGTACATGATGATGTAGTTGACGATAGTAACAAACGTCGCGGATTTTTCTCTTTAAACGCACTTTGGAAAAATAAAATTGCGGTTTTAGTGGGCGACTTTTTATTGTCAAAAGGTTTGTTACTTTCCATTGATAATAATGATTTCGATTTACTAAAAATCATTTCAGTCGCAGTGCGTGAAATGAGTGAAGGTGAATTGCTTCAAATTGAAAAAGCACGCAGACTAGACATCACCGAAGCTATTTATTACGAAATTATCCGACAAAAAACCGCTACTTTAATTGCAGCTTGTTGTTCACTTGGTGCTTGTTCAGTTGCACCAGATGATTTTGTTTTGGTAGAAAAAATGCGAAAATTTGGAGAATTAATCGGAATGGCATTTCAAATCAAAGACGATTTGTTTGATTATACCGACGATGCCATTGGTAAGCCAACCGGAATTGACATCAAAGAACAAAAAATGACTCTACCATTGATTTACGCCTTAAACAATTGTTCGCCAAAAGAAAAAAGTTGGGCAATTAATTCGGTTAAAAATCACAATAAAGACAAAAAGCGCGTCAAAGAAGTTATCCAATTTGTTAAAGACAAAAACGGTTTAACTTACGCTGAAGGAAAAATGGTACAATTTCAACAAGAAGCACTTTCATTACTACAAGATTTTCCATCTTCACACTATAAAGATTCCCTTATTTTAATGGTAAATTACGTTATTGAACGTAAAAAATAAGTCAATGAGTCAATAAGTCAATGTGCCTTTTTATTGATATTCACACATTGACACATTGAAAATTGACACATTTTTTTAAAATCATGCAACCATTTTAAAAACATTCTCGTCTATATAATTAGAAGTAAGATTCTGAATTCTAATTTCTGAATTCTAAATTTAAAAATGAAAGTAATTCAATTGCATCAAGAAGAAAAGCAACTTATTATGTTGGCTGTCGAAAATAATCGACAAGCACAACAGCAGATTTATGCCAAGTTTTCTTCTAAAATGTTAAGTGTTTGTCGCCAATATATAAAAGATATTCACCACGCAGAAGATGTCATGATTACCGGATTTATGAAAGTGTTTACCAATCTAAAAAGTTTTGAACACAAAGGTAGTTTTGAAGGTTGGATTCGCCGAATTATGATTTATGAATGTATTGACTTTCTTCGGGTTAAAAAGAATAACTTCAATCACCAAGATATTGATGATGTAACAGTTAGCGAGAATGAATCGGTTTATGAAATGGAAGATTTTTCAGTTGACGATATTCAAAATATGATTGATAATTTGCCCGATGGCTATAAAATGGTGTTCAACTTATATGCAATTGAAGGATATAAACATCAGGAAATAGCAGAAATGCTCAAAATAAACGAAGGGACATCAAAATCGCAATTATCAAACGCCCGAAAGTTATTGCAACAACAAATTTCGGATTTAAAAAAGAAACTCAATGGAACCAAATAAAATAGATAATCAATTTAGAGAAAAGCTGAATGCTAGAGAGATTCAGCCTTCTGCTCAAGCTTGGGATAGATTAGATGCTATGTTAACTATTTCAGAAGAAAAAAAGCCAAAGAAAGGTTACGGTTGGTTTTTTGTGGCAGCTTCTACACTATTTTTTTTCGGAATGGGATTTTTTATTTTCAGTTCAAACGAAACTACAGAAATTAATAATTCAATTCCGGTTGTAACAACAATTAACGAAGAAAAAGATTCAGTTGAAACGAATAAAATAAATGATATTTCAGTTGAAAATAATCAACTAGTTTTAGTTCAGAATGAAGTAAATTATCCAGAAGCAAAAAACAATAAATTAAAGAAAGCAGATGAGTTAGAAAAAGAAGTGAATTTAATACAACTAAATCCATCAACCATTAACGATTACCCGTCATCTGAAAAGTTGTTAGTTGAAGTTCAAGTCAATCAAAAAGAAATTCCTTTAATTAAAAAAAACAGTGTTAAATCTAAAATTAAAATAGATGCGGCTAGTTTATTATCAACCGTTGAAAAAGAATTAGACGTAAATTACAAAGAAACAACTTTAGATAAACTAACTAAAAAATTTCAAGATGCAAAATCAGCATTAGCGAATAGAAATTACGAATAAATAAAAATCATCATTACTTAAAAATCAAACAGTCATGCAAAAAATTATTTTGTACACAATTGTTATTGTGTTTAGTTTACTCAGTAAAGTTATTGCTCAGGAAACAAAATTGATAGAACCCTCTACGGAATGGGAACAACACGGAAGCGCATCAGATAGTTATCAAATGGGAATTGATAATGATATAAATGCTGAAAGAGAAAATTTTTTCACAATTAAATCCATTAAAAAAAGAATAAAGGGTTTTGGAGGTTTATCGAAAACGATTAATCCAAATCAATATTTAGGAAAAACCATTAAAATGTCGGGGTATTTAAAAAGTGAAAATGTAAAATCGTGGGCAGGGCTTTGGATGCGAGTAGATGAATTAAAATCACTTCTTGCTTTCGACAATATGTATTCAAGACCAATAAAGAATACTACAGATTGGACAAGGTATGAAATAGTACTTTATATACCAGTAGAGGCATCATCAATATCTTATGGCGTTTTATTAGATGGGACAGGTCAGATTTGGTTTAAAGATATAATTATTGAAATTGTTGACGATTCAACTATCGAAACGGGTATTGTAAAAGGAAGAAGTCCAAAGAATTTTACTTTTGAATCAAAAGCAAAAGCAATTTCAAACCAAATCGAAATGATAACAACAGAAGAAAAAAAAGCTTTGAAAGTTGAAGTTGAAGCCATTGATTTGCAAGTTAAAGATGGAAAGATAACCTATGAAAAAGCGCAAGAGTTAAAGCAAAAAATTGCAGAAGAACGCGCGAGAAACATTGAAAATAAATTGGCAATTGAAGAAGTTAAATTAGCACAATTGATTCAAGATAAAGTAGAAGGTAGAATTATTGAATCAGATTCAATAATTAGAAAAAAACATTCAATATCGATTCCTGGAGGATATAAAAACAGTTATAGAATAAATAACGATGGAGAAAGAAGAACAACTTCGCAATTCGTTTTTGCTACAGGGTTTAATAACTTAATTACTGATGGAGCTGTTGCTAATTCAGATTTTGGGTATTTACGTTCAACTTTTTATGAATGGGGTTTAACATTAAATACTAGATTAAGTCAAAATTCTAATTTATTGCATTTAAAATATGGTTTAGGTTTTCAATACAACATGTTGCATGCAACCGACAATAGAGTTTTTGTAGACACTGGAAGTGAAACAGTTTTAGAAACGTATCCTATTAATTTTAAAGATAATCATACTTATTTCAGAAATGTTTATTTTGTTATGCCTGTTCATTTAGAATTTGATTTTTCTAAAACAGAAGAAAAAGATGGAAAAAAAATATTCAAATCGCATCAAGGTTTTAGATTTGGTTTAGGAGGATTTGCTGGAGTTAATACCAATTCGAAACAATTTATTAGATATGAATTGGATGGAAAAAAAGTTAATGAAAAAACAAAAGCAGATTTCAATGTAAATGATTTTACTTATGGTTTAAGTGCTTATGTAGGTTATAAAGTTACAAGTCTATATGTTAAATATGACTTAAATCCAATGTTCAAACACAATAATATAGATCAAAACAACGTTTCGTTAGGAATACGCTTTGATTTTAATTAAAAATTAGGGGTTAGTTTAAGTTCTCTGTTTAAAAAAGCACTTCAGCCATATGGAGTGCTTTTTTTATTTTCATGTAAGGTTTTCAAAACCTTGTAGGTATAATATTCAAAAACTTTGTAACTTGCCCTCCTAAATAGTTAGTTTGATATCAAAAGACACCATAGAAAAAGTTTTTGAAACCGCCCGAGTTGAGGAGGTGATTGGTGATTTTGTACAACTCAAACGTGCTGGAAGTAATTTGAAAGGATTGAGCCCATTCGTGAACGAGAAATCGCCTTCATTTATGGTGTCGCCTGTGAAGCAAATTTGGAAAGATTTTTCTTCTGGAAAAGGTGGAAATGCCGTAACTTTCTTAATGGAACACGAACATTTTACATATCCAGAAGCTATCAAATATTTAGCTGTAAAATACAATATCGAAATTGAAGAAACAGTTCAGTCTGATGAAGATGTAGCGCAAGCCAATGAAAAGGAAAGTATGTATTTGGTTTCCGAATTCGCACAGAAATATTTTCATCATATCTTATTAGAAACTGAAGAAGGCAAAGCCATCGGATTATCCTATTTTAAAGAACGAGGGTTTACTTCTGATACGATTAAAAAATTCGGTTTAGGATATTCGCCAGAAACGTGGGATGCTTTTACCAAAGAAGCACTCGGTAAAGGTTATAAGTTAGATTATTTAGACAAAACCGGACTTTCTATTGTAAAAGAAGATAAACAATTTGACCGATTCAAAGGTCGTGTGATGTTTCCTATTCATAGTATGAGTGGTCGTGTGTTAGGTTTTGGAGGTCGTATTTTGACCAATGATAAAAAAGCAGCTAAATACCTCAATTCACCTGAAAGTGATATTTACCACAAGAGTAAAGTTTTATACGGAATTTTTCATGCGAAGCAATCCATCGCTAAATTGAACAATTGTTTTTTGGTAGAAGGTTATACTGATGTTATACAAATGCATCAAGCCGGAATTGAAAACGTAGTTGCGTCTTCTGGAACGGCTTTAACGCCTGATCAAATTCGTTTAATCAATCGTTTAACGCCTAATATTACCGTCCTTTTTGATGGTGATGCAGCTGGACTTCGTGCTTCGATTCGAGGAATTGATTTGATTTTGGAAGCAGGAATGAATGTAAAAGTATGTACGTTTCCTGATGGCGATGACCCAGATAGTTTTGCTCGAAAAACATCGTATGACGATTTGCAGTTGTATTTCGAGGAAAATGCAAAAGATTTCATTCAGTTTAAAGCGTCTTTATTGATTCAAGAAGCTAAGAATGATCCGATTAAAAAGGCCGATTTAATTCGTGATATGGTAGTTAGTATTTCTAAAATTCCAGACCGAATCAAACGCGAAGTCTATATCAAGGAATGTTCTCGAATTATGGACATTTCTGAAGATGTACTATTTAATACCTTAGCACAATTAGTCAAAAAGGATTTATCGGAAGCAAATAAACAATATAAAGAAGAGCAAAAAGCATTTGAAGTTGTAAAAAGTGATAATGTTTCGTCAAATGTTTTGACAAGTGTAGAGATTTCTTCTTTGATAGAAAGGAGTATTCTTGGGATTTTAATTAAACATGGTGATAGAATTATTGAAATAGAAGATATTTTTTTAAGGCCCAATGAAGACGGAGAGGTTAAGCCAGTAGCAGAAAAAAGAAAAATTAGAGTTTTTGAAAAAATTTATTTGAATTTACAAGAAGATGAAGTAGAGTTTTCAGATGAAATTTTTAAAGATTTAGCTAAAAGAATATTGGAAACCTTTTTAACAAAAGGTGTTTTTGATAGAAGTGAATTTATTGCTGAGTCAGATGGAAAATATGAAAATATTATTGCCGATATTCAGATGGAAGATGAAAAATATACTTTGGATGGTTGGCTAGAGAAAAAGCAAGTATTTGTTAAATCAAAAGATGATGACTCTCAAGTAAAGGAACATACAATTCAAACTTTATATACATATAGAGAATTCTTGCTTCAAAAACTAATGAATAACTTGATGCAAGATTTTCTCAATAACGATGATGAATTAATAAGAAACTCAATTAAAGAAGAAGTTTCCGACTACGTTAAGTTAAAGACTGAAATAAGCAATACTATAAAAAGGGTGAGAACGGATTATTTTAAAAAATAAAAGATTTGGATGTTTTTAAATCACATCCAAATCTTTCGCTTTTTTCAATAAATCTACTAAATTGGTAACATTAAGCTTCGCTAATAAACGTAGTTTATAGGTGCTAATTGTTTTTTCATCTAACCCAAGAATTTGTGCTACTTCTTTATTTTTTTTACCATCATTTAAGTAACGAAGCACTTCAATTTCTCTAGTAGATAATTTTTTAAATAAGCGTTCAGATTTTTTTCCTTTACTAAGCATTTCAATGCTTTTCTTAACAGTGTCACTAAAAACAACTTTACCTTCAGCCACTTTTAAAATAGTAGCTTCTAGTTCTTTTAAGTTTGATTTTTTAGAAACATATGCAGAAACACCTGCTTTAATAGCGGTTGGCGCATACATTTGTTCAGAAACGTTTGTGAAAAGAATAATTTTAGTGGCTGTAAAGTCTTTGAGTAAACTTTTTATATCTCTAATACTTGATAAGCCATCAAATTCTACGTCAAGAAGTAAAATATCACATCTTCTGCTATCTAAAAACACAAGAAGTGATTCTAAGTTTTTAGCAGTCCCTACAATTTCAGCTTTTGAGTTACCTTGGAAATATGATTGTAATCCTTCAGTTACGACTGGAAAACTATCTGCGACACATAATTTAATCATAATTTTTAAAATTACTTTACTTATAACATATACTCAAAGTTACGAAAAAAAGTAAATATTTGTCAATTAATTAGATAAATATTTTGTTTTTTTTGAAATTTCACAAACGGGTATCGGATTCATTTTGTGTTGATTGATAAAATTAAGTCTTTTGAAAATTGAAAAAACAACGGCTTCTCTTCCTGAAAAATCGGCAACAGTTTTTCCGTTTTCCATTTGTGTCATAGCCCATTCTAATTCATCATAGTTTGCGCCAATTTGATCTTCATCACTTCTATCATCACCAAATAAGCCATCAGTGGGTTTGGCTTTTAAAATGCTGCTTGGAACTTCTAAAAATTCGGCTAATAAACGGACTTCACTTTTTACTAAATCTGCTATCGGACTAATATCAACACCGCCATCGCCATATTTAGTAAAAAAGCCTACGCCAAAATCTTCTACTTTATTTCCAGTTCCAGCAACTAACAAGCCATGAATTCCTGCAAAATAATACAATGTAGTCATGCGTAATCTCGCTCTGGTATTTGCTAAAGAAAGGTTTAAGAGTGCTTCGTTTTCTGAAGTAGAAACTTGTGCTTTAAACGTTTCAAAAACCGGAGTTAAATCGGCTCTTTCGTTAAAAACATTCGGAAAACGGTTTTTTAATTGATCAATGTGTTCGTTGGCTCTATTTACATGACTTTCTGCTTGATGTATAGGCATTTCAATGCACAAGGTAGTTAGACCTGTTTGCGCGCACAATGTTGAGGTTAAAGCACTGTCAATTCCGCCGGAGATTCCCACAACAAAACCCTTCACTTTTGCGTTAGTAGCATAATCGAGTAACCATTTTACAATATGTTGATTGATTTTTTCTGCTTGAAAAGTATTGGAATTTGTCATTTTTTTATGAAAATTTATTAGTCGATAACTGTATATTTGCAAACCAAATTAGTTTTGATAAAAATATAAAAAATACGCTATATGAAACAATTATTATTTGTTCTTGTTTTAATAACTTTATTTTCATGTAAAGAAGATAGTCAAGTAGATGAAGCTGTTGCTAAAATTCCAATCGAATTTAAAGTGGAACGTTTTGACAAAATTTTTTATGAATCAAAACCAGAAGATTTACAAGGAATTAAAGCGCAATATCCTTTCTTTTTTCCAGAAGGAAATCCAGATTCTATTTGGGTAAACAAGCTTAAAAATCCATTGTTAAAGGAATTGTATAAAGAAGTACAAATGAAATACCCAACATTGGGTCCAATTGAAAACGATATGGAGAAATTGTTTGCCTATGTGCAGTACTATTTTCCAAAGTATAAAACACCTCGAGTGATTACCTTGATTAGTGAGGTTGATACTGAAGCGAAAGCTTTTTATGTAGATACTTTGGCTTTGGTTTCTTTAGATTGTTATTTAGGAAAAGATCATCGTTTTTATGTGGATTTTCCAGAATACAAAAAAATGGAATTAGAAGAAAATCAAATTTTACCTAATTTGGTATCAACTTTTTGTTATGGTAAAATTGCTCCTCCAACCGATAGAACTTTAATTGCTGCAATGATTTATTATGGAAAAGAATTATATGTAAAAGACAAATTAATTCCTTTTTATTCTGATGCTGTAAAAATTGGTTATACCGAAACGAAATTGCAATTTTGCCAAGCAAATGAATATTATATGTGGAGTAATTTAGTGGAGAATAAATTGTTATATGATTCAAATCCAAAGAATGAATTGCGTTTTATTAAACCAGCTCCGTTTACGAAATTTTATTTAGAGATAGACAACCAAACTCCTGGACGAGTAGGGCAATGGTTAGGTTGGCAAATTGTTAGAAGTTACATGGAAAATAATGACGATGTTACTTTAGAGCAATTGTTAACAATGGATGCAAAAACCATTTTCGAAAATTCAAAATACAAACCAAAAAAGCCTTAATTAAAATGAAAACATCAGATATAAAAATCACCGTAGGTTTAGACGAGAATAATGTTCCTGATAAGTTATTATGGACGGCACAAGATGGCGGAATTGAGCAAGAAGAAGCCAAAGCATTGTTGTTGTCGGTTTGGGATAGTAAAGCCAAAGAAACCCTACGTATTGATTTATGGACAAAAGACATGCCGGTTGATGAAATGAAACAATTTTTTCATCAAACTTTAGTAGCAATGGCTGATACTTTTCAACGCGCTACTGCCGATGAAAAAATGTCGGATACTATGCGCGATTTTTGTGATTATTTTGCAGAAAAAATGGAGTTAAAAGCATAAACAAAAACGCCACTAATTAATAGTTAGTGGCGTTTTTGTTTGAATCGTTTATTTTTATTGTTTAAATGAAACCTTCATTCTTAAAAATATCATCATTAATTTGATCGATGTATTGTAAAATTCCTTCTCTGCCAATAGCTTCTAAAGAGGAAGTCACAAAAAAAGGAGGCATTTCAGCCCAATCGCCAGCTAATAATTGTTTCTTATAAGCCTCTACGTGATTGTTGACTTTGTTTTTTCCTAATTTATCAGATTTGGTGAAAATTATCGCAAACGGAATTTCACTTTCACCTAAATACTCCATAAATTCCAAATCAATTTTTTGAGCTTCTAATCGTATGTCAATCAAAACAAAGGCACAAACTAATTGTTCTCTTTGCTCAAAATAATCCATGATAAATTGTTGGAAAACGGCTTTTGCTTTTTTAGAAACTCTTGCATATCCATAACCAGGTAAATCCACTAAAAACCAGTTATTGTTAATTTTAAAGTGATTAATTAACTGAGTTTTTCCAGGTTTAGATGATGTTTTTGCCAAATTTTTATGGTTCGTTAACATGTTAATCAAAGATGATTTTCCCACGTTAGAACGACCAATAAAAGCGTATTCAGGTAACCGATCTTTCGGACATTTGTCAACTTCTGAATTACTAATTACGAACTCGGCAGTATTAATTTTCATAGACTATAAAATAAAATTCCCCAAAAAGGGGAACTATTATAAATTCTTCTTTTGTAACCAATCAAACAAAATTTGATTGAATGCTTCTGGATGCTCCATCATAGCAGCATGCCCACATTTATCAATCCAAAATAGCTCTGAATTGGGTAATAATTTATCAAACTCTTCGGCAACATTTGGCGGAGTTACTTTGTCATTTCTTCCCCAAATAATACACGTTGGGGTAGTCATTTTTGGTAAATCTTTTGCCATGTTATGACGAATAGCACTTTTCGCAATTGTTAAGGTTTTAATCAGTTTGATTCTATCGTTAACCGTTGCAAAAACTTCATCAACAATTTCTTTTGTTGCTATTTCTGGATTGTAAAAAACGTCCTCTGCTTTCTTTTTGATGTATTCATAATCACCACGTTTTGGGTAACTTTCACCCATTCCGCTTTCATATAATCCTGAACTTCCAGTAATCACCAATGCCTTAACAAGTTCAGGGTGCATTTTTGTAAAATACAATCCAATGTGTCCACCCAATGAATTTCCTACAAGAATTACTTGGTCAAATCCTTTATGAACTACAAAGTCTTTAACAAATTTTGAAAAGGCTTTAACGTTGGTTTTTAAAATATTTTGCGTGTAAATTGGTAATTCTGGAATCACCACTTTGTATCCTTTAGGAGGGAAAAAATTTGCCACACCATCAAAATTACTTAGACCGCCCATTAAACCATGAAGAATGATTATTGGGGTTCCTTCGCCAGCTTCAAAATAGGTGTATTTTTTTTCTTTTCTTAACATAAATTCCACTTAAGGTATTAGTTCTAATGATTGACAAATATACTATTTTATTAAAGAAAGTAAAGAAAAATTTAATAGCGATATTTTTACGCTTTTGGTTTTCATAAAATGTTAGTTATCAACAATTTTGAATGTTTTTTGCTTTCAATATTTAGAATTGTATGAATCGTTTTTATGTCTGCAAATCTTCGTATTTCTTGATTTTGCAAATATTCTTTTGTTAAAAGTGGTAAAGCAGTTTTTAAAATATAAAAACTTATTAACAAAGTGGTAATTTGTGGTAAAAAGTGGTAAAATTTTTCTAAATTTGTACTTATTCTAATTGAAATAAAAAATTGAAAACATTAATCGGAACATACGAGTGTAAAGTGGATGCCAAAGGAAGGCTGATGCTACCTGCGTCGCTAAAGAAACAATTAGGTTCTTTAGAGGATGGTTTCGTTTTGAAACGTTCGGTTTTTCAACCTTGTTTGGAGTTGTTTCCGATGAGCGAATGGAATAAAATGATGTTGAAAATCAATAAATTAAATCGTTTTGTTAAAAAGAACGACGATTTTATTAGAAGATTTACGGCAGGAGTTAAAATGGTAGAGATTGATGTAACAGGAAGGCTTTTGATTCCAAAAGATTTAGTAATTTTTGCTCAAATTGATAAAGATATTGTGTTGAATTCAGCTATCAATATTATCGAAATTTGGGATAAAGATAAATACGAAAACGCGATTGAAAATGCTACAGATGATTTCGCAGATTTGGCAGAAGAAGTAATGGGTAATTTAAATGACGACGAAGATGGAATATCATAATCCAGTATTGTTAAAAGAAACAGTTGATGGATTGAATATTCGTCCTGATGGAGTGTATGTGGATGTTACCTTTGGTGGTGGTGGACATTCGAGAGAAATTATGAGTCGTTTGGGAGAAAACGGAAAACTATTCGCTTTTGACCAAGATTTAGATGCGTTGAAAAATGCAATTGACGATGAACGATTTACTTTAATTAATGAAAATTTTAGATTCATAAAACGATTTTTACGTTTCCACGGAATCAAGCAAGTAGATGGGATTTTAGCTGATTTAGGTGTTTCATCACACCAATTTGATGTGGCTGAAAGAGGTTTTTCAACCCGATTTGATGCCGAATTAGATATGCGAATGAATCAAAAAGGCGATATCAGTGCGTACCATGTGGTAAACGAATATGATGAGCAAGAAATTTCTCGTGTTTTGTTTAATTATGGTGAGTTAAAAAACGCCAGAGCTATGGCAAACGTAATTGTAACTGCTCGAAAAGACAAAGAAATAAAGAATTCTGAGCAACTTAAGCAAGTGTTGGCTAAGTTTTTACCAGGACATAAAAGCAATAAAATTTTAGCACAAATCTATCAAGCGATTCGTATTGAAGTGAATCAGGAAATGGAAGTGTTGAAAGAATTTTTGGAACAGTCGTTAGAAATTTTAAAACCTGGTGGAAGATTGAGTGTGATTTCTTATCATTCTTTAGAAGATAGATTGGTGAAAAGATTTGTGAAAAATGGCATGTTTGAAGGTGAACCAGAACGCGATTTCTTTGGAAATTTCGAAGTTCCTTTTAAAACCATCGAAAAACTAATCGTACCATCTGAAGAAGAAATTGCAATCAATAATAGAGCAAGAAGTGCAAAATTAAGAGTATCAGAAAAGATATAATACTATGAAAGACGGAATTTACAGTTTGTTAAAAGCTAAGTTTCTTATTAGTGATGACGCTCTTAAGAACTGGAAATTTATTGTTTTTTTAGTGATTTTAGGAATGTTTGCAATTGCTAATAATCATCAATACGATGCTAAAAATTATAGAATTACCGAATTAAATAATCAAGTAAAAGAATTGCGTTCTGAATTTGTAGATCGTCGTTCTGAGTTGATGAAATTAAAAATGGAATCTACTGTGGCAAAAAAAATGGAAGTGCGTAATATTTTGCCTTCTGAAGTTCCGCCTGTTAAAATTGTAGTTGAAGATAAAGAAAGTAAAAAAGGTTTTTGGGATAAATTAAAAATATGGCAATAGAAGATAAAAAAATATCGTATCGCATGTATTTTGTAGCTGTTGTGTTTTTCATGATGGCTGTATTTATTTTGATTAAACTTAACAATATTCAGTGGGTAGAAGGAAAATACTACCGTCAACTTGCCAAAGAAAGAACGGTTAAAAATTTCACAATTCCAGCCAATAAAGGAAATGTGTATTCTTCAGATGGAAGTTTATTGGCAACATCAATTCCTGAGTATACCGTTTATTTTGATGCGGTAGCGCCTTCAGATAAAAATTTTAAAGAAAATATAGAAGGGCTTTCCGATTCGTTATCGGTTATGTTTGGAAAATCTTCCGGACATTATCAAGCAAAATTACAACGTGCTAGAGCTAATAAAAGCCGCTATGTTTTTTTGGCTAAAAAATTAAGTTATACCGAGCAAGTACGTTTGAAATCATTTCCGTTGTTTAATAAAGGTGCTAACAAAGGCGGTCTTATTATTAAACCAAAAATTGTGCGAGAACATCCAATTGGACTCATTGCAAAAAGAACAATAGGTTATGAGCGTTCTAACGAAGATGGAAAAGGACTAGAATATGCTTTCCGTAATTATCTGAATGGAAAAAACGGTCATCGTTTGATGCAAAAAATTGCAAAAAATCAATGGAAACCTATTAGCGACATCAACGAAAAAGAGCCGCAAGATGGCTATGATATTATTTCAACTATAGATGTTTATATTCAAGATATTGCGCACCATGCATTATTAAAACAATTAGAATATTATACTGCAGATCACGGTTGTGTGGTTGTAATGGAAACAAAAACTGGACATATAAAAGCGATTTCAAATTTAGGAAGAGCCGAGGATGGTTCATACTATGAAACACAAAATTATGCCATTACCGAATCGCATGAACCGGGCTCGACCTTTAAATTGGTTGATTTAATAGCAGTTTTAGATGATAAAAAGGCAGATACCAGTACAGTTTACGATTCTAAAGGGGGCGTAATTGAATATTTTGGTAGAAAAGTAAAAGATTCTAAACCTGGAGGTTATGGTAAAATTTCGTTAGCTAAAGGGTTTGAAGTTTCATCAAATACAGTATTGGTTCAATCGGTTTATAATAATTATAAAAATAATCCAAAGCAATTTGTGGATAGAATAAATAGCTATGGTTTAAATAAACCCTTAGGATTACCAATAAAAGGAGAAGGAAAGCCTATAATTCCTCAGCCAGGTACAAATCGTTGGTCAGGTGTTGCCTTGCCTTGGATGGCATTTGGTTATGGATTATCAGTAACTCCACTACAAACATTAACATTGTATAATGCTGTTGCTAATAATGGAGTAATGGTAAAACCAATTTTTGTTAGTGAAATAAAAGAATGGAATAAAACCATTAAAAAGTACAATACAGAAGTAATTAATCCAAAAATCTGCACACAAGAAACGCTGAATAAGGTAAAAGCGATTTTAGAAAATGTAGTAAAAAAAGGAACAGGTTCTAAACTTTATTCTAAAGATTTCTCTATGTCGGGAAAAACAGGAACCGCTCAAGTGGGATATAAAGACAAATCAAAAATGTATTATGCTTCATCATTCGTGGGCTATTTTCCAGCAAATGAGCCTAAATATTCATGCATCATAGTTGTTCATAAGCCTAACGTTGCAGCAGGATATTATGGAGGGGATGTAGCTGGACCTGTTTTCAAAAGAATTGCTCAAAAAATATTTACCGATTCTCCTTCTACAAATCATGTAAAAAATATTGATGCAAAATTGGTTTCACAAGAGAATAGCTATAATAGCTATTACAAAAAAGTTGAAAAGGAAACCAAAATTGTTCCAAATGTAAAAGGAATGGACGGAATGGATGCTTTAGCATTATTAGAAAATTTAGGATTAAAAGTGAAGGTGATTGGTATGGGAAGAGTAAAAAAACAATCTTTAACATCAGGACAAGCTTTTAATAAAAATCAAACAATCATAATTGAATTATCGTGAAGCAATTAAAAGATATATTATATAAAGTAGGGATTGAAGCAGTTCATGGAGCTACCGATATTACTATTTCAAAAATTGAATTCGATTCAAGAAAAATTGAATTGAACGATGTTTTTGTGGCGATTAGAGGCACTCTTTCTGATGGTCATGATTATATTGAAAAAGCATTAAGTCTTGGTGCAATTGCTGTTGTTTGTGAGGAATTTCCGAGTGTGATTGTAAATGGGGTTACTTACGTTAAAGTAAAAGATTCTAACGAAGCATTGGCATTTTTAGCCGCTAATTATTACGATAATCCTTCCGAAAATATGAAATTAGTTGGCGTTACAGGAACTAATGGTAAAACAACAATTGCTTCATTATTATATCAATTGTTTAAGAAAGCGGGTTATAAAGTAGGTTTGTTATCAACTGTTAAAATCATGGTTGACACCGAAGAATTCAAAGCAACTCACACTACGCCAGATTCTTTGACGCTGAATTATTATTTGGATCAAATGATTCAAGATGGCTGCGAATTTTGTTTTATGGAAGTTTCTTCGCATGGTGTTCATCAAAAACGTACTGAAGCATTGCGTTTCACAGGTGGTGTTTTTACCAATTTATCTCACGATCATTTAGATTATCATAATACGTTTGCTGAATATCGTGATGTAAAGAAATCTTTTTTTGATAGTTTATCTAAAGATGCTTTTGCAATTACCAATATCGACGATAAAAACGGGTTGGTAATGCTTCAAAATACGAAAGCAAAAAAACTTAGTTATGCCTTAAAATCATACGCCGATTATAAAGCGCAAATTTTAGAAAATCAACTTACAGGTTTACTTTTAAAAATCAATGATAACGAAGTTTGGGTCAAATTAATTGGTTCGTTTAATGCCTATAATTTACTGGCTATTTATGGAGTAGCTGTTGAATTAGGAATTAAAAATGATGAAGCATTACGACTACTATCAGAATTAGAAAGTGTTTCAGGACGATTTCAATTTATTGTTTCAGATTCCAAAATCACTGCTATTGTAGATTATGCACATACGCCTGATGCTTTGGAAAATGTTTTGAAAACCATTGAAGATATTCGCACAAAAAATGAGCAGTTAATCACTGTTGTTGGTTGTGGTGGCGATAGAGATAAAACAAAAAGACCCATCATGGCAAACATTGCTTCGTCCATGAGCGATAAAGCCATTTTTACTTCAGATAACCCAAGAACCGAAAATCCAGAAACAATTATCGAAGAAATGGAAAAAGGAGTAGAGCCTCAAAATTTCAAAAAAACAATTTCGATTCTAGATAGGAAGCAAGCCATTAAAACCGCTTGTCAATTGGCAAATCCAAACGATATTATACTAATCGCAGGAAAAGGTCATGAAACATATCAAGAAATAAATGGAGTACGCCATGATTTTGATGATTTACAAATAGTAACCGAATTATTAAAACAGTTAAATAAATAAAATAACAGCATTAAAGTTTTCAAGATTCAACCTTATTAAACTTTTAAACCATAAACTTTTAAACTATGTTATATTACATCTTTAAATACTTAGACAAAGCTTTTGATGTTCCTGGAGCAGGAGTGTTTCAATACATTACTTTTCGCTCGGCATTAGCTTTTATCTTATCGTTGTTAATTGCAACGATTTATGGAAAAAAAATCATCAATTACTTAAGAAGCCAACAAGTAGGTGAAACCGTTCGTGAGCTAGGTTTAGAAGGCCAAACACAAAAAGCAGGAACGCCTACAATGGGAGGAATCATTATTATTTTAGCAACTTTAATCCCGGTTTTGTTATTGGCTAAGTTGAATAATATTTATATAATTATGTTGATTGTAACTACTCTTTGGATGGGTACAATTGGTTTTATTGATGATTATATCAAAATATTCAAAAAAGACAAACAAGGTTTAAAAGGAATTTTTAAAGTAATTGGGCAAGTTGGTTTAGGTTTAATTGTGGGCACCGTTTTGTATTTGAGTCCAGATGTAACAGTTAGAAAAGATACATTAACATCACGAGTTAAAATCGAAAACAATATTAAACCATCAGATTTAGAAGAAAAATCGACTGCTACTACCATTCCTTTTTTTAAAAATAATGAATTTGATTATGCAGAAGTATTGTCGTTCATGGGAGATGATTATAAAAATTATGCTTGGTTGATTTTTATTCCAATGGTAATTTTAATCATTACAGCAGTTTCAAATGGCGCTAATTTAACCGACGGAATTGATGGTTTAGCAGCAGGAACTTCTGCCATTTCGGTACTGACACTCGGGTTATTCACTTTCGTTTCGGGTAATATCATATTTTCCGATTATTTAAACATCATGTATATTCCAAATTCAGGTGAAATGACGGTTTACATTGCGGCCTTTGTTGGAGCTTTAGTTGGGTTTTTATGGTACAATGCTTACCCAGCATCCGTATTCATGGGTGATACTGGAAGTTTAACCATAGGTGGGATTATTGCAGTAATCGCAATTTCTATTCGTAAAGAACTATTAATTCCAGTAATCTGTGGAATTTTCTTAGCTGAAAATTTATCTGTCATGATTCAAGTGAGTTATTTCAAATACACTAAAAAGAAATACGGCGAAGGAAGACGTATTTTCCTAATGTCACCTTTACATCATCATTATCAGAAAAAAGGCTATCACGAAAGTAGAATTGTTACTCGTTTTTGGATTGTTGGAATTCTATTAGCGATTTTCTCACTTGTTTCTTTAAAATTAAGATAACATGCGACTGGTAATTTTAGGAGGAGGCGAAAGTGGCGTAGGAACCGCCATCTTGGGTCAGCAAAAAGGATATGATGTTTTTGTGTCGGATTTTGGTAAAATAAAAGAAAATTATAAAGAAGTTCTTAGTATTAATGGAATCGCATGGGAAGATGAAAAGCACACAGAAGAATTAATTCTGAATGCCGATCTAGTAATGAAAAGTCCAGGAATTCCTGAAAAAGCACCCATCGTAAAAAAGCTAATCGAAAAAGAAATTCCAGTAATTTCTGAAATTGAATTGGCTGTTCAGTTTACCGATGCTACAACAATTGGAATTACCGGAAGTAATGGTAAAACTACCACTACACTTTTAACATATCATTTGTTGAAAGAAGCGGGTTTAAATGTTGGATTGGCGGGTAATATTGGAAAAAGCTTTGCTTGGCAAGTAGCCGAGAACAAACATGATATTTATGTGTTGGAGTTAAGTAGTTTTCAGTTAGATGGTATTATCAATTACAAGCCTCATATTGCGATTATTATGAACATTAGCCCTGATCATTTAGACAGATATAATTACGATTACAATTTATACATCGGTTCTAAATTTAGAATTACTAAAAACCAAACCGAAGCCGATTATTTGATTTATGATAATGAAGATGAAGCGATTCAAAATTGGTTAAAAAATAACAAGATTAAAGCAAATAAAGTTCCTTTTTCACTGATAACAAAACCAGAAAATCAAGGAGCATTTTTAGAAGATAACAACATTAACAGCACAATTAATAAAGAACTATTTACTATGCCAATCAACGAACTAGCTTTAGAAGGAAAACACAATATAAAGAATGCAATGGCAGCAACTGCTGTAGCACAATTGTTGAATATTAGAAAACAGACCATAAGAGAAAGTTTGACTAATTTTCAAGGTGTTGAACATCGCTTAGAAAAAGTATTGAAAATTCAAGGTGTGCAATACATCAACGATTCTAAGGCAACGAATGTAAATTCTGTTTTTTACGCTTTAGATAGTATGACAACGCCAACGGTTTGGATTGTTGGTGGTGTTGACAAAGGAAATGATTATGACGAATTGATGCCGTTAGTTCGAGAAAAAGTAAAAGCAATTGTGTGTTTGGGTGTTGATAATACAAAAATCATTAATGCATTCAATAATGTGGTAGATGTGATGGTAGAAACTACTTCCATGTCAGAAGCTGTTCAATTAGCTCAACGTTTAGCAGAAAAAGGAGATTCTGTTTTGTTGTCACCAGCGTGCGCAAGTTTCGATTTATTTGAAAACTACGAAGACAGAGGACAACAATTCAAACAAGCAATATTTAATTTGTAAAATCTACTGTTAACTATTGAAAATGCAATAACTAAACACAATCTAGGAAAAAAACGATGTTCCAATGTGTTTTAAAAAAATAAAAAATGTTCGATATCATTGGTAAAATAAGAGGAGATAAAACCATTTGGGCCATAGTTTTTCTATTGGCTTTGGTTTCTTTTTTGCCAGTTTATAGTGCGAGTACCAATTTAGTTTATGTTATAGGAAAAGGAACTACAATTGGTTATTTGTTTAAGCATTTTGTACATGTAATGTTAGGTTTCGGAATTATATTTTTTATTCACAAAACACCCTACCATTACTTTAAAGCATTTTCTATATTTGGAATTCCATTAGTAATATTGTTGTTAGTTTATACATTATTCAAAGGTACTGTTATTGACGGAGCTAATGCCAGTCGTTGGATTCAAATTCCTTTTATTGGTATTGGTTTTCAAACTTCTACGCTAGCATTTATTGTATTAATGATTTATGTAGCACGTTATTTAGCTAAAGTAAGCGATAAAGAATATTCGTTTAAAGATTCGTTGTTGGAATTATGGGCGCCTGTTTTTGCTATTTTAGCATTAGTCCTTCCGGCTAACTTTTCTACTACAGCTTTGATTTTTTCAATGGTGTGTATGTTGGTTTTTATTGGACAATATCCCATGCGATATCTAGGAATTATAATTGGTGCTGGTATTGTAAGTTTGACGATGTTTGTTTTGGTGGCTAAGGCTTTTCCAGATGCGATGCCTAATCGTGTGGATACTTGGATGAATCGTGTAGATAGTTTTTTTGATGATACACCAAACGAAGATGATTATCAAATTGAAAAAGCAAAAATTGCAGTAGCATCCGGAAAAATTTACGGATTGGGTCCTGGAAAAAGTGTACAAAAGAACTTTTTACCACAGTCTTCTTCCGATTTTATTTTCGCAATTATTGTGGAAGAATATGGGTTAGTTGGTGCTTTAGGAATTATCGGATTGTATTTGTTATTGTTCATTCGTTTTATTATAAATGCTCAAAAAGCTTCTAGTTTGTTTGGGAAATTATTAATCATCGGACTCGGATTTCCAATCATATTTCAAGCATTTATTAACATGGGAGTTGCTGTGGAATTATTGCCAGTAACCGGTCAGCCATTGCCATTGATTAGTAGTGGAGGAACTTCGATTTGGATGACCTGTATCGCTATTGGAATTATTTTAAGCGTTACGAAGAAAGAAGAAGAAGTCGCTTTAGATTTAGAAGAAAAACGCAAACGAGATGAAGCATTACAACAAATTATTGATGCGCAAGTAGCATTGAATGAAGAAAAAGAAGCCGATGAAAATCAGCAAAAAATAAATGATATTAAAAGTTCTATCAGAGAATCTTTGATTGAAGACGAAAATGGAGATGTGTTAGTAAACGGACAAAATCCAATGAACGCAGTTTTAAATAAAAAGTAATGAAAAAACCAAGATTCATAATAAGTGGCGGCGGAACTGGCGGACATATTTATCCGGCAGTTGCAATTGCAAACGAATTAAAATTTCGTTTTCCAGAAGCAGAGTTCCTTTTTGTAGGTGCCAAAGATAAAATGGAAATGCAAAAAGTACCTCAGGAAGGTTATGCTATCAAAGGATTGTGGATTGCAGGAATTCAACGAAAAATAACTTTAGATAACGCAATGTTTCCATTGAAGTTGACTTCAAGTTTGTTGAATTCGTTTAAAATAATCAAAAATTTCAAACCCGATGTGGTAATCGGAACTGGTGGTTTTGCAAGTGGAGCGGTGTTGAAAGTAGCGTCAATGTTGGGTATTCCAACGGTTATTCAGGAGCAAAATTCCTATCCAGGAATCACAAATAAATTATTAGCTAAAAAAGCGAATAAAATTTGTGTGGCTTATGAAAATTTAGAACGTTTTTTTCCAAAAGATAAAATGATTTTGACAGGAAATCCAGTACGTCAAGATTTAATTAACGAAGCGAGTAAAAGTGAAGCTATTGCTTATTTTAAACTAGACGCGAATAAAAAGACACTGTTAGTTTTAGGAGGAAGTTTAGGCGCCAGAAGAATCAATCAATTAATTGAAAAAGAATTAGATTTTTTATTGAGTCAAAACATCCAAATCATTTGGCAATGCGGAAAATTATATTTGAACGATTACTCAAAATACAATGAGAAAGACAACGTTCAAGTAGTAGCGTTTATTGATAAAATGGATTTGGTTTATGCTGCTGCCGATGTTGTGATTTCTCGTTCAGGTGCTTCATCCGTTTCGGAATTATGTATTGTTGGAAAACCAACGATTTTTATTCCATCACCAAACGTAGCTGAAGATCATCAAACTAAAAATGCGAAAGCAATTTCAGATAAAAACGGAGCAATCTTAATTAAAGAATCCGAATTAGAAACTCAATTTGAAACGATTTTTTCCGATTTAATTTCAAATGAAAGCAAGCAACTAGAATTAAGTCAAAACATAAAGAAATTAGCCAAACCAAACGCAACTAAAGATATTGTTGAAGAGATAATGAAATTAGTGTAAATGTTTCAACTTCCAAGTTTCAAGTTGTAAAACCTGAAACAAAGCAAACTTGAAACCTGAAACAAAAAAATATGAATCTAAATCAAATACATAACGTTTATTTCATCGGAATCGGAGGCATCGGAATGAGTGCTCTAGCGCGCTATTTTCAATACATTGGAAAAAAAGTAGTGGGTTATGATAAAACACCTACGCAGTTAACAGATGAATTGCAAGCTATCGGTTTAGAAATTCATTTTGAAGACAATATCAATTTAATTCCTTCTGATTTTTATGTAGAAAATACATTAGTAATCGTAACGCCTGCCGTTCCAGTTTCGCATTCAGAATGGAATTATTTTGTTGAAAGAGAATACAATATAAAAAAACGCGCTGAAGTTTTAGGAATTATTACGAAAGATACCTACTGTTTTGCGGTTGCAGGAACGCATGGAAAAACAACAACATCAAGTATTTTAGGGCATGTTTTATATGAAAGTGGAGTTGATGTAACAGCTTTTTTAGGCGGAATAGTTGAAAACTATAATTCTAATTTAATCGGCTCAGGAAAAACCGTTACGGTAGTTGAAGCGGATGAGTTTGATCGCTCGTTCTTGCATTTACATCCCAATGTTTCTTGCGTAACTTCAATGGATGCAGATCATTTAGATATTTATGGAGATGCTGCAAGTATTGAAGAATCGTTCAGAGAATTTGCAGCTAAAACATCAAGTGATAATTTATACGTAATCAAAGGATTGCGATTAGAAGGAAATACGATTGGAGTTAACAATGATGCTGATTTTTCAGCTCAAAACATCCGCATTGAAAATGGTTTTTATGCGTTTGATGTTAAAACGCCTACTGAAGTAGTTGAAAATGTAAAATTTGGTTTGCCAGGTCATCATAATTTGACTAACGCACTATTGGCTTTTGCAATGGCAAAATCTTACGGTGTTTCCAATGAGAAAATCATTGCTGGTTTAGCAAGTTTTAAAGGAGTAAGAAGACGTTTTTCCTTCCAAATTAGAGAAGAAAAATTGGTTTATATAGATGATTATGCACATCATCCAACCGAAATTAAGGCAGTGCATCAAGCGGTTCGTGAATTATATCCGGGTAAAAAAATCATTGCTGCTTTTCAACCACATTTGTTTAGTAGAACGAAAGATTTTGTAGATGGTTTTGCAGAAAGTTTAAGCCAATTCGACGAGATTTTATTATTGGAAATTTATCCAGCTCGCGAGTTGCCAATGGAAGGGGTAAATTCGACCTGGTTGTTGAGTAAAATTAACAATCCAAATAAAAAATTAGTTAGTAAAGAAGAGTTGTTCACGGCTTTTGAAATTTCAGATGCGGAAGTGTTTATAACTATTGGTGCAGGGGATATTGGTGAGTTGGTAAAAAATATTAAAAAAACGCTCCATGAAAAAAATTAATTGGCATACTGTTCGCTTAATTTTAGTCGTTTTTGTGATGATTTTTCTGTTTGCTTTTTCGTTAAAAAGGAATAGTGAGCGTAAAATCAGCAAGATAGATATCAAATTTGAGTCAAACGAAAATATGTTTTTAACACATGAAATGGTTAATAACTTGTTAATACAAAAATTTGGAGGTGCTTCAACTATTCAAAAAGATAAAGTAGATTTGAATACTTTAGAAGCTGTTCTCGATGATCACGAGATGATTGAAAAAGCACAAGTTTTTTCAACAATAGATGGATTTCTAAGTACGCGTATTACTCAAAAGACCCCAATCGTAAGAGTTATTACTGATGATGAAAGCTATTACCTTGATTCAAAAGGGAATAGAATGTCGTTGTCTGAAAATTTTTCAGCACGAGTTCCACTAGTTACTGGTGAAATAAGTGAAAGGAATTGTAAACCGTTTTTGTTTTTGTTTAATGAAATCAAAAAAGATGATTTTTTAAGCAAAAATATTACTGGTGCACAAATTATGACTTCAGGAAATGTGGTGTTGACCAACAGAAGTTATGATTATAAAATAGTATTTGGGAAACCAATAAATGTTGAAAAAAAACTTAAGAATTATAAAGCCTTTTTTCAACATGCGATAAAGGATACAGTGATTAAAAGTTATAAAGAAGTGAACGTGATGTTTACACAACAAGTGGTTTGTAAGAAATAGAAGTAAGGTTATGAACAAAGACAACATTGCAGTAGGATTAGATATCGGTACAACTAAGATTGTAGCGATGATAGGTAAGAAGAATGAATACGGTAAGCTAGAGATTCTTGGAGTAGGAAAATCTAAAAGTTTAGGTGTTCATAGAGGAGTTGTAAATAATATTACGCAAACAATACAATCTATTCAACAAGCAGTTACGGATGCTGAAAACGATTCTGGATACAAAATTAATGATGTTGTTGTTGGTATAGCAGGACAGCACATTCGTAGTATTCAACATAGCGATTACATTAGTCGTCCTAATTCAGAAGAAGTTATTGGCGATTTAGACATAGATACTTTAATTGGGCAGGTTCATAAATTAGCGATGTTGCCAGGAGAAGAAATTATCCATGTGTTGCCACAAGAATTTAAAATTGATGGTCAGGCCGAAATTAAAGAACCTATCGGAATGTACGGCGGAAGATTAGAATCTAGTTTTCACGTAGTAGTAGGTCAGGCAGCTTCCATTAGAAATTTGGGAAGATGTGTTAAAAGTGCTGGATTAGAATTATCTGGATTAACATTAGAACCATTAGCATCTGCTGATGCAGTATTGAGTCAGGAAGAAAAAGAAGCAGGAGTTGCTTTGATAGATATAGGTGGTGGAACAACAGATTTAGCCATTTTTAAAGATGGAATCATTCGTCATACAGCAGTTATTCCTTTTGGAGGAAACGTTATTACGGAAGATATTAAAGAAGGTTGTTCAATCATCGAAAAACAAGCCGAGTTATTAAAAACTCGTTTTGGTTCTGCTTGGCCAGGAGAAAATAAAGACAACGAAATTGTTTCTATTCCTGGGTTAAGAGGTAGAGAACCGAAAGAAATTTCGCTAAAAAACTTGTCAAAAATTATTCACGCTAGAGTCGTAGAAATTATTGAGCAAGTATATGCGGAAGTGAAATTATACGGGCACGAAGATCCTAAGAAAAAACTAATTGCAGGTATTGTTTTAACAGGTGGTGGAGCGCAATTGCAACACATCAAACAACTGGTAGAATACATTACAGGTATGGATACTAGAATTGGATATCCAAATGAGCATTTAGCAGGAGATTCAGACGAGGAATTGTCGAGCCCATTATACGCTACAGCGGTAGGTTTAGTAATGAATAGTATTCGAAACAATACAAAAAGTGCTACTCCGTTTGTAGAAATGAAAAAAGAAGAGCCAGTTGTGGTGACTCGTCCTCAGGTTGTAATTGAAGAGCCAATTATTGAGGAAGAAAAAGAGGAACCAAAAGCAACTCAACCTATCAAAACAGAAACAACCGATGATAAAATCAAACGTTCGTTTTTTGATAAGTACATTGATAAGATTAAAGAATTTTTAGATAACGCAGAATAAAAGGAGATACTATGTCAGAATTTGGAAACATTTCATTTGATTTACCTAAAAACCAATCTAACGTAATTAAAGTAATTGGCGTTGGTGGTGGAGGTAGTAATGCCATTAACCACATGTTTAAGCAAGGTATTAAAGGTGTTGATTTTGTAGTTTGTAATACTGATTCTCAGGCATTACAAAATAGTCCTGTACCAAATAAAATTCAGTTGGGCGTAAGTTTAACAGAAGGTTTAGGTGCTGGAGCAAACCCAGAAGTGGGACAACAATCTGCTATTGAAAGTATTGCTGAAATAGAAAAAATGTTAGATACCAATACCAAAATGATTTTCATTACTGCTGGTATGGGTGGAGGAACAGGTACTGGAGCAGCTCCTATTATTGCTAAATTAGCAAAAGAACGCGATATTTTAACAGTTGGTATTGTTACTATCCCTTTTCAATTTGAAGGTAAAAATCGTTCAGATCAAGCACTAGCTGGAGTTGACCGCCTTAGAAAGCAAGTAGATTCTTTGATAGTTATCAATAATAACAAATTGCGTGAAGTATACGGTAACTTAGGTTATAAATCTGGTTATTCTAAAGTTGATGAGGTGTTGGCAACAGCAGCTCGTGGTATTGCTGAAGTAATTTCACAGCATTATATTCAAAACATCGATTTACGTGATGCTAAAACAGTACTTGCTAATAGCGGAACAGCTATTATGGGTTCAGCAGTTGCTTCAGGTGAAGGGAAAGCAAAAAAAGCTATTACTAGTGCTTTAGATTCTCCGTTGTTAAACGACAATAAAATTACAGGAGCTAAACAAGTTTTACTTCTTATTGTTTCGGGTGTTGGTGAAGAAAATGAAGTTAGTATCGATGAAATCAGCGAAATAAACGAATATATTCAAAACGAAGCAGGATATAGCGCAAATATAATCATGGGTTTAGGCGAAGATGAAAAACTTGAAAACTCAATATCTGTTACTGTAATCGCTACAGGTTTTAATATTGAACAACAAGCTGAAATCGTTAATCAAGAGCCAAAAAAAATCATTCATTCATTAGAAGATGAACAAAAAATTGTTCACGAATTATTGAATAAAACAGTTTCTAGTTTACCTGTTATTGATCCTATATTTGAAACGCCTAAAGTTGAAGAAATTAAGGCAGATATCATTAATCCTATTTGTGATGAAGTTGAAGAGAAAGTTGTTTTTACTTTAGAAGAGGTAGAAGAGCCAACTTTTGAAATTCATACACCTGTAGCTACAATTGATTTAGTTCCTACCTCAGATTTTTTAAAAAATATTGATGTAACTTTTGAGATAGTTAGTCCAAATGTAGCACCAACTTTTGAAATCATTACACCTCAAATTAGAGAAATTGAAGTTAAAGACCCTGAGTTTGTTGTAGCAAAAGAAGAAATTAATTTTTCATTTGATTTATTTGAAACAAAAGCAGAAATTAAACAAGAAAGTACTATTGTTTTTGATTTGACAGAAGAAACGCGTTCAATGGAAGTGAAAGATCCAATTAATGTGGTTCCTGTTACTGAAGTGAATCAATCTGGAATCATCAAATATTCATTAGAAGATTATTTAGAAAAAGAAAGTGAATTAGTTGCTTCTAAACCAGTAGATGTTGTTGCTGAACCATTAGATGAAGAATTAAACTTCACGATGAAAAAAGAAGTTGAAAAACTAGAAAGCAATATTCAGTTTGATGCTGTTTCACCTCTTGAAATGTCGATTGAAGAATCGTTAAAATTTAGAGCGGAAGAACGTAAAAGAAAAATGAAAGAGTTCAATCACAAATTCAACAATAGCAATTCGCAAATTGATGAATTTGAAAAAGAACCGGCTTATAAAAGAATGGGAATTGATATTACTTCAACTCCTAACACAAATAATCAATCAAGAATGTCGTTAGGAATTGATAGTAATGATGATGTACAACTTCGTTCAAACAATTCATTTCTTCATGATAATGTGGATTAATCTCCATTAAATTAACCTACCTTATATAAAACCTAAAGAGCAATCTTTGGGTTTTTTTATTACCTTTGCATTGCTTTTGTTAAGCCTGTTGAATGGGTTTTAACATGATATCAACTACATTAAAAAAATACGATATGAGTTTAGAAGTAAAAATCATGGACAACATGAAAGAAGCTATGAAGGCAAAAGATAGCGTGGCTTTAGAAGCATTAAGAGCGATTAAATCTGCAATTATTTTAGCAAAAACGGAAGCGGGTGCTGGAGATGGATTGTCTGAAGATCAAGAAATAAAAATGTTACAGCGTTTAGTAAAAATGCGTAAGGATAGTGCTGAAATTTTCACCGCGCAAAATCGTCCAGATTTAGCAGAGCCAGAATTAGCTCAAATTGCAGTAATTGAAAAATTCTTACCTGCTCAATTATCAGAAGAAGAAGTAGAGGCTGTAATTGCTAAAATTATTGCAGAAACAGGTGCTTCAGGAATTGCTTCAATGGGAAAAGTTATGGGATTGGCTTCAGATCAAATTGGTGGACAAGCGGAAGGAAAAGTGATTTCTGGAATTGTAAAGAAATTATTAGTTTAATAGAATAGTAATAGTGCAAAGTGAAAAGTAAGAAGATAAATTAGCTTATCACTTTGCACTATTTACTTAAAAAAATGGCTTCGTAGTTCAACTGGATAGAATATCAGATTTCGGCTCTGAGGGTTGGGGGTTCGAATCCCTTCGAGGTCACTTTCGGATACAAAAACGTCAAATTTTTTTGACGTTTTTTGTTTTTTAACATACTTTTTTTTACGTTATTTGTAAATATGATAAGCAACTTAATTGCATTACTTCCGGAAGACAAGTATGAACTAGTATTTGGTGATTATATTGGAATGCTCATTCTAATCACACCCTTATTAAGTTTATTTTTGTTCTTTTCGTTTTATGTAATTGAAATTATTTATTTGCGAAACTATAAAAAACCTTTAGTGGTTTTTGCAAATGTAAATTTCTACCAATTACAAGAATCGCAGAAACAAATTTTGACTCAAAATTTTCAATTTTACAAGCAATTAAAGCCTAAATACAAACGTTATTTCGAACATCGAATTGCAAATTTTATTAATACTTATGAGTTTGTAGGTAGAGATATTTCGGTAACCGAGGAAATGAAAGTTACTATTGCAGGAACCGCAATTATGTTAACTTTTGGAATGCGAGATTACCTAAATCCGCTATTCAAAAGAATTATTATTTTTCCTGATATTTATTATTCTGATCAAACAGAAAATTATCACAAAGGGGAATTTAATCCAAGATTAGAGAGCATCGTTTTTTCATGGAAACATTTTAAAGAAGGTATAGAAATTACAAATGATAATTTGAATTTGGGATTACATGAGTTTACACATGCTTTTCATATTCATTCATTAAAAAACGACAAAGCAACAGCTGTTTTATTTAATGAATCGCTTCAGAATTTATTTAAAGTAGTTTCAAATCCGCAACTAAAAGAACAATTAATAACTTCAGGATTTTTACGCGACTATGCTTATGAAAATCAATTTGAATTTGTTGCGGTATTGTTAGAATATTTTTTTGAGTCTCCGCAAGAATTTAAATCTAAATTTCCAAGTATTTTTCTAAAAGTCAAGCACATGATTAATTATAATGAAAAATATTTTATTGCTTCAGAAATTTAAATACTGATATCTGTCATGTTTTTACTTTTTTTTATTGAGTAAATTTATATCATTAAAAAAGTTAGTTATGAAAAAGTCAGTTCCGGTGTCATCAATTATGACAAAAAATGTAGTTAAATTAAACCTTTCTGATGATTTAACTAAAGCTGAAATATTATTTAAAAAACATCATATTAGACACATTCCTGTAGTAAATGGCAATGTAATTATTGGAATGTTAAGTTATACTGATTTACTTCGGATTTCTTTTGCAGATGCAATTGAGGATGAGGATGATGTAGATACAACAGTTTATAATATGTTTACGGTTGAGCAAGTAATGGCCAAAAAATTAGTTTCTATTTCTCCTGAAACTACAATTAAAGAAGCGGCTCAAATTTTAGCGTCAAAAGAGTTTCATGCATTGCCTGTCTGTGAAGGAGATTTGCTGGTCGGAATTATAACCACAACCGATTTAATAAAGTATTTGATTGATCAGTATTAATAAATCTGACAGGTTTCAAAAACCTGTCAGGTTTTATTTTATATTATTTGGTGATTTCTTTTAAATCAGCAATAGTCGCTATCGGATTTTCTGCTCCAAATACGTAACTTCCTGCCACTAAAACATCTGCACCAGTTTCAACTAATTGTTTTGCATTTTTATTGGTTACGCCACCGTCAATTTCAATTAGAGTTTCTAAACCTTGCTCTGTAATCATTTTTTTAAGTTTTTTTACTTTTTGATAAGTAATTTCTTCAAATTTTTGACCCCCAAAACCAGGATTTATAGACATAATAAGCACCATGTAACATTCTGGTAGAATATCTTCCAAAACAGAAACGGGTGTGGTTAAGTTTAAAACAACGCCAGCTTTACATCCAGCAGCCTTAATTTGTCTTAATGTTCTATGAAGATGAACCGTAGATTCATAATGTACAGTTATAATATCAGCGCCAATTTTTGCAAATTCTTCAATGTATCTCTCTGGTTTTTCTATCATTAAATGAACATCTAATGGTTTAGTGGCATGCTTTTTTATAGCCTGAATTACAGGCATTCCATATGATATATTAGGAACAAAATGACCGTCCATTACATCAATGTGAAACCAATCCGCTTCACTAGCGTTAATCATTTCAATGTCGCGTTGTAAATTAGCAAAATCAGCCGCAAGGACTGAAGGAGCAATAAGTGTGTTTTTCATGTTGTAGTTATGTTGTTTATTGTAGATTTCAAAATTCGTTGTTCAACATTGAATATTCAATCTTTTTGCAAATGTACAAATTATAAACTTTCATTTTTTGAATTTTGAATATTCAACTTGGAATGTTAAATTTTGAAGTTTTTTAAAAAATAAAACTCCGGTAATCAGCCGGAGTTTCAATCATCAATCAAAAAACGAACAGTCTTAGACTGTTGTTGCTGTAATTTAGGTATTATCCTAAATACGTTTTTAATATTTTACTTCTAGAAGTATGTTTTAATCTTCTAATCGCTTTTTCTTTAATCTGACGAACACGTTCACGAGTTAAGTCAAAAGTTTCTCCAATTTCTTCTAATGTCATTGGGTGTTGATCGCCTAAACCAAAATATAAACGAACCACATCAGCTTCTCTAGGAGTTAAAGTTTCTAACGCTCTTTCGATTTCAGTTTGTAAACTTTCGTGAATTAATTCTCTATCTGGATTTGGAGATTCTCCTGAACGTAAAACGTCGTATAAGTTAGAATCTTCTCCTTCAACAAGAGGTGCATCCATTGATAAATGACGGCCAGAGTTTTTCATTGACTCTTTTACATCATTTACAGTCATATCTAATTCTTTTGCAATTTCTTCAGCAGAAGGCGGACGCTCATTAGATTGCTCTAATAAGGCATACATTTTGTTGATTTTATTGATAGAACCAATTTTGTTTAATGGTAAACGTACAATACGAGATTGTTCTGCCAAAGCTTGAAGAATCGATTGACGAATCCACCATACAGCGTATGAAATGAATTTGAATCCACGTGTTTCATCAAAACGTTGAGCTGCTTTTATTAATCCTAAATTTCCTTCGTTAATTAAATCAGGAAGTGTAAGTCCTTGATTTTGATATTGTTTTGCTACAGATACTACGAAACGTAAATTAGCTTTTGTTAATTTTTCTAAAGCTCTTTGATCACCGGCTTTAATCTTTTGTGCTAATTCTACTTCTTCGTCAGCAGTTATAAGGTCAACTTTTCCAATTTCTTGTAAATATTTGTCTAAAGAAGCAGTTTCACGATTGGTAACTTGCTTGGTAATTTTAAGTTGTCTCATTTAATTTTCTCCTTACTTTTAAAAGTTCTTATATGTTATACGCAAGAAGTTGTAAAAAAGTTACAAAAGTTTCAAAAAAATTATTCTAATATATAGTTTTCAATTTTTTGTTTATGGAACTCAATTTTTTGATGCATTTTATTAAAGAAAATTTTTCGGTCTTTTTTCCCAGATTGATTGAGTGATTTTGAGTTTGAAATTTGATTTGTGATATATTGTTCTTGTTCTTCACATGTTTTAAGATCAGAAGTTACATAATATCCCAAAGCATTGTAAGGAAGAAAAAAAGCCGATTTTTCTTTTGAAGTAAATAAAGCCGAATTGTTTAAGATGAGTAACTCGTTATAATATAGTTGAAAATCATGAGTGTCTAATTCGCATTTCTTTTCAATGCTATTTATGATTTCTGCTATGTCTTTTAAAATAAGAAGGGCGTTTTTATAATTTAAAAGACCAGCTTCAAAAAAATAATTGACTTGTTGTAAAGAACTATTTATAGTTGTATCATTCCAAATTTCTATTCTTTTGGTGTTTTCAAAAAATGTTTTAAGATTATTGTTCTCATTTAAAACAGATTCCTCAAAGGTGAATTTTTCAAAACTAGACGATTGTTTTTTGTTTAAGAGGGTGAACCAAATAAAAAATTTAAATTTTGAAAATAAGGTTCCAGAAACTGTATAATTCATTGGGATATCTTTTGCTGCATAATATATGGTAGTTTCTTGGGTGTCCATATGTGACAGCACTTCGTTTGTTTTTCTAAAGTAATCTTTGAAATCTGAAAGTGTTTCTATTTTTTTTGTTTTTTCAACAAGTAAATAGTTTTTATCACCAAATAAAGTATCCATTGATATTGAATAATATTTGCAAAGTGTGATTGTTTCTTCAATTGAAAATTTACTTTTCATGGATACACGTCGATGAGCCGCATCGTAACTAATATCTAATATTTTAGCAATTTCATCATTTAGTGAAATGTTTTTTGGCATTTGATTTCTAATTCTTGCTAATAGAATTTCTTGATGTTTCATATTTGCGATTTTCACAAAAATATAAAATTTAATTAGTATTATTCACATGTATGATTGCGAAATATGAAATAATTTTGATCTGTATAATTAAATAATTATGAGAAAAATAATTGAAGAACATTTAGAATCTTTTCGAGAGAAAGATCTAAAACGGTACTCTAGAATAGTTAATCGTTACTTTAAACGAAAGTTTCGATTTGTTTTTGTCCTTTTTTTGGTTTCCTGTAGCGTTCAAGATGCAATTAACAAGGAAGAATTTGAGAAAATTCCAAAATCTATGTCAGTTCGATTTTATGATAAATTAGATACCATTCAGCACCAATATGGAAATCAGTTTTTTACCAGAAGTTTTGTAAATGAATTCACTGATAAAAAAAATATAGATTATGGTGAACCCATCCAGCTGAAACTTCAGAAAGACTATTTTTATATTAAATTTCAAGATACGTTGAAGAAGCAATTTGTAATTAAAGTAAGTGGAAAAAGATATCGGAAACGTTTTGTTTTTTATACGAATTATGAAACGGTTTCTTTTCCAGTAATTTTTATTAGCAAGCAAATGACAAAATTTGTTCTTGAGTTTCCTAATGATGACTCTATTTTAGTTAAAAGAGCTGATACGAATGAAGGGATGGCTTTGTTTTTTGGAGCAGGAAGTTCGTTAGAAAATAAATATATTTTTAAAATTATAAAAGATGAATAAGGTATTGTTCTTTGTTTTGTTTGCTTTTCAATTACAAGCACAAGACACCATTGTTTTTCCTAAAATTGACGCTTTTAAAAGAAATATTTTAGAAGTTAGTTATGGGAAACCACTCGGAAATTTGGCGAATAAGTATGAAAGTTCAATTACAACTGCTTTTTATATGCGTACTAAAATTGCAAAGCGACAGTTTATTGATTTTGGTGTAGAATTAAGTGGAATTGTGAAAGGAAATAGCATCAATTATAATGCAGGAAATGAAAATATTTGGTTAGATGGAAGTAAGTCGGCACTTTTCTTAGGGTTTCGTTATACTCGGTTTTTATTCCAATCTAAGAATGAAAATTTCCATATCGAATCTAATTCAGGAATTGGCTGGAAATACCTGCATTACTCAAAACCAGAAGATGAAATTTATGACGATTTAGATTTGAAACCTACCTTAAATACAATTGGTATTTCACAAGGAATAAAGTTTATGTTTTATGGTTTTGGTTTACACTGTAATTATCAATATGCTCCCTATGATTTGTTCAATAAAAAAGTTGAAAAGAATTTTGGTGGTTCTTCAATTAATTTTGGTTTGACGGGAAGTTGGAATTTTTAATAGACCGGTTTCTAATTAAATAGCCCAATTCATGATAGTGAATTGGGCTATTATATGAACTAATAATTTAAAGTATTAACCTTGTGGTGTATCCTTTTTTTCAATAGGTCTTTCTTCTCTTGGAGGTCTTGGTAAAAGTGCTTTTCTTGACACTTTTTCTTTACGTGTTTTAGGGTCAACACCTAAGTATTTTACCATAAACACATCGCCCATATTTACTACATCAGTAACGTTTTCAGTTCTTTCCCAAGCCAATTCAGAAACGTGTAATAAAACTTCGTTTCCAGGTGCTTGTGTATATTCTACTACAGCTCCGAAATCTAACATTTTAATTACTTTCACTTCGTAAGCTTCTCCCATTGCTGGTTTGAAGATGATAGAGTCAATTTTAGCTAATACAGCAGCAATTCCGTCTGGATTAGTTCCTAAAATTTCAACTACACCTTGTTCATCTACTTCATTAATTACGATAGTAGTTCCAGTAGCTTTTTGTAATTCTTGAATTACTTTTCCACCAGGACCAATTAAAGCACCAATGAATGCTCCAGGAATGGTTCTTGTAATAATTTTTGGTGCTTTTGGTTTTACTTCAGCTCTTGGTGTTGCAATAGTTTCAATGATTTTTCCTAAAATATGCATACGACCATCGCGCGCTTGACCTAAAGCTTGTTCCATGATGTCATAACGTAAACCATCAATTTTGATGTCCATTTGACATGCTGTAATTCCGTCAGCAGTTCCAGTTACTTTAAAGTCCATATCTCCTAAGTGATCTTCATCTCCTAAAATATCAGACAATACAGCAAATTTTTCACCGTCAGTAATTAATCCCATCGCAATACCAGAAACTGGTTTTACCATTTGAACTCCAGCATCCATTAACGCCATTGTTCCAGCACAAACCGTTGCCATTGAAGAAGAACCATTCGATTCTAATACTTCAGAAACTACACGGATGGTATAAGGACAATCTGCAGGAATCATATTTTTTAAAGCACGTTGTGCTAAGTTCCCGTGGCCTACTTCTCTTCTTGAAGTTCCTCTTAAAGGTTTTGCTTCACCAGTTGAAAAAGGAGGGAAGTTATAATGTAAATAGAATCTTTCTTCACCTTGTTCAGATGGAGAGTCAATTTGGTTAGCTTCTCTTGAAGTTCCTAAAGTTACTGTAGCTAAAGCTTGTGTTTCTCCACGTGTAAATAAAGACGAACCATGAACAGAAGGTAAATAATCTGTTTCACACCAAATTGGTCTGATTTCAGTTGTTTTTCTTCCATCTAAACGAATACCTAATTCTAACACTACATTACGGACAGCTTCTTTGTTTGTTTTGTAGAAATATTTTGAAACTAAATCTCCGTCAGCAGCTAATTCTTCTTCTGTAAATAAAGCTTTTACTTCTTCTTTTACTTCAGCAAATGCAGCACTTCTTTCGTGTTTAGCCGAACCAACTTTTGCAATTGCATAAATTTTATCGTAAGCCGCAGCTTTTACTTTTTTGTAAATTTCTTCGTTTTCTTTCTCACCTTCATACGTACGAATTTCTTTTTTACCAAAAGCAGCTTGTAAACGTAATTGTGCTTGAATTTGAATTTTGATAGCTTCGTGAGCAAATTTGATAGCTTCTACCATTTCTGCTTCCGAAATTTCTTTCATTTCTCCTTCAACCATCGCAACAGAATCTAATGAAGCTCCAATCATCATATCAATGTCTGATTGTGCTAATTCTTCTCTACTTGGATTGATGACAAATTTTCCATCGATACGTGCTACACGAACTTCAGAAATTAAGTTATAAAAAGGAATGTCTGAAACTGCTAATGCTGCTGAAGCTGCTAATCCAGCTAATGCATCTGGCATAACGTTTTCGTCGTGCGACATTAATTGAATCATTACTTGCGTTTCAGCATGATAATCATCTGGGAAAAGTGGACGCAATACACGGTCAACTAATCTCATTGTTAATACTTCGCTGTCACTTGGGCGAGCTTCTCTTTTGAAGAAACCTCCAGGAAAACGCCCTGCTGCCGCAAATTTTTCACGATAATCTACTGTTAAAGGTAAAAAATCAACACCAGGATTTGATGTTCTTGCAGAAACTGCTGTTGCTAATAACATGGCATCGCCCATACGAACAACAACAGATCCATCTGCTTGTTTGGCTAATTTTCCAGTTTCGATCGTGATGCTTCTTCCGTCACCTAAATCGATAACTTCTTGGAATACTTTTGGAATCATAATTTTTTTAATTCTAAATTAAACAAAGGGTCAGTTGTGTTGTTGTTGTGTGTAGTTGTTTGTAACCCAATGAAAAACCAAACTTTTTCTGTTAATATATACAAAACAAAAAGGGGCACAAAGCCCCTTTAGTTGATTATTTTCTAATTCCTAATTCTTTAATAATCTCACGATATCTGTTGATATCTTTTTTCTTTAAATAGTCAAGAAGACTTCTTCTTTTACCTACTAAAAGTACTAACGAACGCTCAGTGTTAAAATCGTGACGATTTTTTTTCAAGTGCTCAGTTAAGTGAGAAATTCTAAATGTGAATAATGCGATTTGCCCTTCAGCAGATCCAGTGTTTTCAGCTTTTCCTCCGTGTTTTGCGAAGATTTCAGCTTTTGTTTCTTTTGTCAAGTACATGCCAATATTATTTTAAATGATTTTTATGTATGAATTGTATGGTTGCAATTCGGGTGCAAATATAGGAATATTTTGGAATTTAGAAATATGTATTTAGAAATATTTTTAAAAAGTTGAAAATTAAACCGATTTTTCAATTGATTTGAATGCTCTTTTTAATAAGAAAGGGGTAGATAATGTTGTGATTAGTCCCATAATAACAAGCATTGAGAAGATTTCGGTATTGATAATTCCAGCTTTATAAGCAATATTTGCAATTACTAATTCCATTATGCCTCTTGCGTTTAATCCAAAACCTAATGCAAGTGAAATTTTATGATCTAATCTCGCAAAACGACCGCCAACGTATCCGCCAATAATTTTTGAAAGGAATGAAACAGCAATTATCGCAATTAATAAAGGATAATTTTGAATCGATGAAAATTGAAATTCTAATCCAATTCCAGCAAAAAAGATTGGTGCTAAAAATCCCATCGCCATACTATTTGTGGTATTGTGAAACGTATTCAAATGTTTTTCGCCTACCAATTCTTTAGAAATTAACATAGAAGCAAAAAAGGATCCAATAATAAAATGTAATCCAATGCTTTCTGTAATGGTAGCAAAAATTAAAATAAATACAAAGAAAACAGCAAATAATGATTCTTTACCTTTAAGTATTTCTAATATTTTATTGAGTTTATTTTCAATAAAGTTTTCCTCTCGCGATAATTTTTTAATCAGTTTGTAAGTTGCAATTACTAATATTAAAAAACAACTCAATTTTATTATGGTAATAAGTGTTGCTTTAGTAATATTTGCAAATGTAGGTTCAACATCTTTAATGTCTAGTAAAACACCTAATATGGTTAAGGCAATTACGTCATCAAAAATAGCAACGGATATAATTTTTTGACCAACAGGAGAATTTAATTTTCCTAAATCCATTAATATTCGGATACTTACGGGTAATGCAGTAATTGCTACACAAAGGCCGATAAAAATGGTCGACATCACATCTTGTCCAAAATAACTTCCTACTAAATATCCGGAAACAATTGGTATGAAAAAGGCTAGTATTGAAATAACAATATTTCGACCTTTCATAGATTTAATTATTTCATCCAAATGAATCTCTAATCCAGCTATAATTACTAATAAAAAAACCCCTAGTTCCGATATTACCTTTAATTCTTCGGTTCTATGAATGAAATTTAATACAGTTGGACCCAATAAAACCCCCGCCAATATTTCACCAATCATTGCTGGCTGTTTAAAACGTTCCATTATTTCACCAAAAATTCTAGCTAATACTAATAATATTAATAGATTAGCAAAAAAAGGAAGTTCTAAACTGGGTACGTTAAACGGCATATTAAAATTTTAATTAGATCGTTAATTTAAGACAAATATATTAAAAAGAGCGAGATGTTATTATTTCTTTAAAATAATTTTGAAACTTCCTCATTTACAAATTCTAAAAAGCGTTCATCAGCTGCTGTAAAAGGATCAATAACATGCGAATCAATATCTATTTGCCCAATATTAATACCATTCACAAATAAAGGAACTACTATTTCCGATTTTACAGTAAAACTACAAGCAATATAGTTGTCTTGTGCTTTTACATCGGGAACAACAAAGTTTGAATTTGAAACGGCAACTTGTCCGCAAATTCCTTTTCCAAATGGAATTACGGTATGATCAGTTTCTGCGCCAACATAGGGGCCTAAATGCAATGTTTTAGCTTCGTGATTTGCAAAATAATAACCAACCCAATCATAATATGAAACGTTTTCGCTTAATAATTGACAAATTTCTTTTAGTTTTTCGTCGCGAGTTCCATTTTCTTTCAAGATAATGTTGGTAACAATAGGTTTTAATTCTTCAAATGACATAGTGGTATTTTTTTTACAAAAGTATTTATTCCTTGCTATAAAAAAATCTATATTTTTGTTAAAAATTCATATTTTGAAAAACATTCTAATTCAATATAAACCCTTTTTTGCTTTTTTGCTTAAGTTTCTACTGTTTTATGCGGTTTTTGCTTTCTTGTATAAAATGTACTTGAATCAATATGATGCAGCAACTAATGAAGTGGATTATTTTACAAAAGTTGTAGCTAATCAAACAATCGATTTATTAAATTTAGTTGTTGGTGAAGCAAAAAATTTACCGCATCAAACAGAATCATCTATAAAAGTATTTTTTAAAGATAAATATTTAGCACGCGTTGTTGAAGGATGTAATGCTGTAAGTGTTATGATTTTATTTGCAGCCTTTATTTTTGCCTTTTCAAATCGTTGGGTAAAAACAGGTTTATACATTGTATTAGGAATACTTATAATTCATGCGTTGAATATTTTAAGAATTGCTTTATTAACTTACGCGTTGTATTATTATCCAGTCTATGAAGAACTATTGCATGGTACAATTTTTCCTTTATTTATTTATGGTGTAGTGTTTTTATTGTGGATTTTATGGATCACTAAATTTTCGGGGTATGTTAAAAGAAATTAGGAATAACAAACTACGTTTTCTATTTATTTTTCTCTCATTAATAGGATTAGTTTGTGTGCGTTTTTTTGAAGATGTACTTTTTTACGATCCTTTTTTGAATTTTTTTAAAAGCCATTCTCAAAATCAATCCGTACCAGAATTAAATGATGTAAAATTGTTTTTTGGGTTTTTATTTAGATATTCATTAAACACTTTTTTTTCATTAAGTATTATTTATTTGCTTTTTAAACAACTTCAATTGGTTAAATTTTCAGCAATATTATTTTTGGTCTTGTTTCTTTTGTTTGTGATTTTGTTTTTTGTAGTGTTGCGATGTACTAATGAACCTGATTATTTGATATTGTTTTATTTAAGACGATTTTTAATACAACCTCTTTTTTTAATTCTGTTTATTCCCGCATTTTATTATCAACAGTTTTCAAAATAATTACTACTTTTGTCCCAATGAATTTCAGAAAACACATAAGTATCGTTTTAGCTGCTCTAATATTGCTTGCCAATTTAGGGTTGAGTTTTGTGGTACATTATTGTAAAGATGAAATCGCATCGGTTTCTTTTCAATATCAAGAAGACGAACCTTGTGTTGAGGAAGCAAAATCATGTTGTGCAAAAGAAGATTCTCACGATTCTTGTTGTTCAAACAAATTAATCAAAGTTGAAAAAAAGACCGATGATATATTGGTTAAAACGTTTCAATTAGATTTAGAACAAGCAGTTTTTAGTACTAATTGGAATCCGAATGTAGTTATATTTAGACCAATAGCTACAACATCAAACGAAGTAGCTTTTTACTGTGATTCTCATGCACCGCCACTCTACAAACTCTATTGTCAATTAGTTTTTTACGCATAATTTATTGTTTTTTATTCTGTAAATCAAAGAATTAATAACAATAAATAAGCTTATTATGTTTAAAAATATAGCGTTTTTGCTATTCTTTGTTTCTCAATTTATTTATACGCAAGAAACAATAAAAGGAATAGTAACAGACGAAAATAATCAACCTTTATTAGGGGCTAATGTGTTTTGGTTCAATACTGCAATTGGAGCCACAACTGATGGAAATGGGAGTTTTACCATAAAAAAATCTCCCGAAACCACTTTTTTAGTAGTGAGTTACGTAGGTTTTGAAACTAAGAAAATAGATGTTACTTCAAATACAATTTCAGTTGTTCTTAAAGAAGTAAATATTTTAAAAGAAGTAACCATTACCAAGACCAAGAAAAGTACCGAACAATCACTTTATAAAGTAACCAATGTTCAAGTAATGGGACAAAAAGAGTTGCTTAAAGCCGCTTGTTGTAATTTGTCCGAAAGTTTTAGTACAAACCCATCCATCGATGTTAATTTTTCGGATGCTGTAACCGGTAATCGTCAAATTAAGATGTTGGGTTTAACTAGTCCATATATTTTAATTGCCGAAGAGAATATTCCTTCGGTTCGTGGTGCTTCACAAGCTTATGGATTGTCATTTGTGCCAGGAACTTGGGTAGAAAGTATTCAAATTACCAAAGGAGCTGGAAGTGTTATTAATGGTTATGAAAGTATTTCAGGTCAAATTAATTATGAAGTTTTAAAACCAGTGAATGATATTCCGTTTTTCTTAAACGCGTATGCTTCACAAGATGAACGCTATGAAATCAATACGCATTTTAATAACAAATTTTCGGATAAATTAAGTTCGACTTTGTTTTTACACGGTAACACACGTGTAGGTAAAAACGACATGAACGACGACGGATTTTTAGATAGCCCCATTGGAAAACAAGTTAATATTTTAAACCGTTGGCAATATAATGATGCCGAAAATGGAATCGTAAGTTTTTTAAATGTTCGTTATATGAATGATGAAAAACAAGCAGGTGAAATGGATTTCAATCCCGACAATGATAGATTAACAATGAATGCTTGGGGAAGTGAAATCAATACTGAAAAAATTGAAATTTCAAACAAAACAGGTTACGTTTTTCCAGATATGCCGTATCAAAGTTTCGGCTTTCAAAATTCGTTTCAATCGCACAAACAAGATTCATATTTTGGTTTGAGTCAGTATGATATTCATCAAAAAAGTTTTTATTCGAATTTGTTGTTCAATTCGATTATCAATAACACAAAGAATAAATTCACAACAGGTTTAAATTTTACTTACGATGATTATAATGAATTCGTAGCAGTAAATTTTAATCGCGATTTTTCAAGAATTGATAATTCGGTAGGTGCCTTTTTTGAATATACGTATGATAATACCGATAATTTTAGTTTGGTAGCGGGAGCACGTGTAGACAATCACAATCGTTTAGGAACTTTTATCACGCCAAGATTACATATTCGTTATAATCCATGGAAAGAAGCAGTAATTAGAGCATCTGCAGGAAGAGGAAAACGTGCGGCTAATATTTTTGCTGAAAACCAACAATTGTTTGCTTCTAATAGAAATTTCTCCATTTTAAATAACGATGGAAAATTATACGGATTAAATCCTGAAATTGCATGGAATTACGGATTGAGTTTTATCCAAAAATTCAAATTAGCAGGAAAAGATGCAGAAGTAATTTTAGATTACTACAGAACGGATTTTCAAAATCAAGCAGTGGTTGATGTGGATGCTTCACCACAACAAGTATTGTTTTACAATTTAGAAGGGAAAAGTTTTGCCAATTCATTTCAAGCAGAATTTAATATTGAAGTAATCCGACACTTAAATTTTAAAACTTCTTATAAATTTTATGATGTGCAAACCCAGTTTCAAACCGGTCAATTGCAAAGAGCGTTACAAGCTAAACACCGATTTTTCGCAAATGTTGCTTATGAAACACATATTAAAGACAAAGGACAACAATGGAAGTTTGATGTTACATACAATTGGCTAGGCGAACAACGTTTACCTAATACAACTTCAAATCCTTCAATGTATCAATTAGGTGATTATGCGCCAGCTTTTGCTGTTATAAATGCACAAATAACCAGAACTTTTTCAAGTACTTTTGAGGTGTATATTGGAGTTGAAAACATGGGGAATTACAAACAAATGAATGGAATTGTTCAAAATGAAAACCCATTTGGTACTTATTTTGATAGTAGTATGATATACGGGCCTACTTTTGGCGCAATGTATTATGCTGGATTACGATTTAAAATTAAGTAGTGTTAAGATTTGAGTATTAAGTATTAAAACAAAAAAAATAATAACATGAAAAAGTTTATTTTAATTGTGCTGGTTTCATTAATTGGAATATCAGTTCAAGCTCAGGAAAAGAAAAGTAAAAACAAAAAAGTTGAATTCAAAGTTGCAGGAAATTGCGAAATGTGCGAAAAACGTATTGAAAAAGCAGCTTTTTCAGTAAAAGGAGTAAAAAGTGCAGAATGGCATGCTGATCATGGCGATATTCATTTGATTATTGATGAAACAAAATGTTCAGTACAAGATGTAGCAAAAGCAATTGCTGCTGTAGGTCACGATACTGAATTTGTAAAAGCAAAAGACGAAGTTTACAATAAACTGCATAGTTGTTGTAACTATGAAAGAATAGAATAATACCAAATCCGATTAGAATTTCTAATCGGATTTTTTAATTAAATCATAAATTTAATTTGTTGAATCAAAATATACTTTACATTTGTAGTGCTTTTAGGTATAAAGTAAAATCAATTTGAATAGATTAATGAAATTTTTTCCATTTTTTATGCTCACATTTTTTATGTGGGCTATTGGTGTTTCATTTAATCCTTCACAAAAAGTTGTTTTAGCTTCCCAAGTTGAATTTCAACAAAAATATAAGGCTTCTGATTTTTCTCATTTTCATACTGTTGAGGTTGAAGAAGGAGAGTTTGTAATTATTGAATCCGAACCTGAATTTGAAGTAGAGTTAGATTGGTTTTCAGTTCCAACAAAATCTGTAAATTTTAAAAACAGTAAGTTTACCGAAAGCTCAAATTCTTATTCTACTCAATTATTTTCTTACAAAGAAACGATTCCACTTTACGATTTATATTGTAATTGGAAATTCCATTTGTCTTAATACGATAATTATTTTTTACGATTTCAAAGCCTTTTGAAATCAATAATTTATTTGTATTAATTCAATTTCATTATAAAATGAAAACACAAAATGTTGGTTTTGATGAACAAAAAGTGCTTCATCATTTAACCCATTATTTACCAGCACAAAACCCGTTGAAAGATTTTGTGCATCACAATACATTACACGCATTTCAACATAAAGAATTTCAAGAAGCTTTAGCAAAAGCTAATACAATTTTCGGCTATAAAACCTATCTTTCTTTGGCGGAGTTTAGAAATAGATTTGCTAAAAATGAAATTAAAGAACAGGTTTTAAACCATGTTATTTCCAAATGCAAAGGAGTTGAACATCTAGAAACTTGGAAAAATAAATTATTACATCAATCCTATGATGAATCCGTTCAATCAAGAATAGGAAATTTACGTGCCAATTGGAAAAAAGAATATGCTATAAATCTAGAAAAATCAACACATAGTTTGTTGTTTAGAGTTTTGTGTAGCTATTTAGACCAAGGAATTGCTATGTGGACTTTTCCTGAAAACGAAAACGGTTTTTTAAACTCTATCATTGCTTTAGAAAAAAACACGGCTACTGGAATTTTTACTTCTAAAAGAGTAAAAGAATTGCTATTCAATAAGGCTTCAATAACACAATTGTTAGAAATTGTTGTTGGAAAAGAAGAGTTGTACGAGTATTATTTGTTTGATCAACAATTTTCGCATCCAGGATGGAGTGGTATGATTGCTACTATTGAATCCAATCCAAGTTCGCTTTTAGATAGCAAACCCATTACTTTTGAAGAATTAGTGCAATTTGAATTACTCTTAGAAATTGATGTTTTAGATAAAAAGTTCAATAGTAATTGGTCGCCATTAGGACTAAAAGTAAGAGTAGAGGAATATCATTTGTTTGAAACCATTAAATACAATGAGCTATTTGATGTATTATCAATTTGGCAACAAGCTTTTGAATTTAGCTTTTATGATGAGGTATTATCTGGAGTAAAAGAAGTAAATGAAATCGACGTCAAAGAAATTCCAAGTTTTCAAGGGTTGTTTTGTATGGATGATAGAGAATGTTCGTTTAGAAGACATATCGAACATATCGACAAACAAGCAGTAACTTTTGGGACAGCAGCGTTTTTTAATTTTGAATTTTATTTTCAGCCTGTTGGTGGAAAATTTCACACAAAATTATGTCCTGCACCTGTAACACCTAAATTTTTAATTAAAGAAGAACATAGAAAGAAAAAACAGGCTAAAGATTTACATTATCACAAGCAATCTCATTCATTGTTATTTGGTTGGATAATTAGTCAAACTTTAGGGTTTTCATCAGCATTCAAGTTGTTTTTGAATATTTTCAAGCCTTCAATGTCACCTGCAACTACAGCTTCTTTCAAGCATTTGCATCAAAAATCAAAATTGGTTATTGAAAACAATAGCAATGAAAAAGTTGATGATTTGCAAGTTGGGTTTACCATTGAAGAAATGGCAAATAGGGTTGAAGGATTACTAAAAAGCATAGGATTGGTAACTGATTTTGCTCCTATTGTTTATGTAGTTGGACATGGAGCAACAAGTGTAAATAACACACATTATGCAGGATACGATTGTGGAGCTTGTTGTGGAAGACCAAGTTCGGTAAATGCCAAAGTAGCATCCTATGCGGCTAATCATCCAAATGTGAGAGCTATTTTGAAAGAACGAGGAATTAATATACCAGCAGAAACTCAATTTTTACCAGCTTTACACGATACCACACGCGACGAAATTGCATTTTATGATGAAGATATTTTGAACGATGTCAATAAAAAGTTACATCATGAAAATGCAATCACCTTTGGAATAGCTTTAGCAAACAACGCAAAAGAACGTTCTAGAAGATTTGATACGATTGATTCAACCGAAACAATAGAAAAAATTCATGAAAACGTAAAAAAACGAGCTTTTTCTTTATTTGAACCTCGACCAGAATTAAATCATGCTACCAATGCAATGTGCGTTGTAGGCAGAAGAAGTTTGTCGAAACAATTGTTTTTAGACAGACGTTCATTTTTAAATTCTTATGATTATCAAATTGATGTTTCGGGTTATTATTTAGCCATAATTCTAGGTCAAGTAGCACCAGTAGCTGGAGGAATTAATTTGGAATATTATTTTTCGAGAGTAGACAATCAAAAATTAGGAGCTGGATCAAAATTACCTCATAATGTCATGGGATTAATTGGTGTTGCTAACGGTATTGATGGCGATTTGCGCCCAGGTTTGCCCAGTCAAATGATAGAAGTTCATGATCCAATTCGATTATTAGCGGTTGTAGAGCATTATCCAGAAGTAGTTAAAAAAGCGATTTCAAAAAATCTTGCTACTTATGAATGGTATAAAAACGAATGGTTACGATTAGCGGTTATTCATCCAGAAACGAAGCAAATATTCGTTTTTGAACAGGAGGAATTTATCGAATATCAACCAATTCAAAAAGCTAGTCATATTGAAAATGAGTTAGCATTAGCTGAAAAAACAAAGGAAAATCTTCCGGTAGGAATTCTAACTAACGCGTAATATCATGGAACATATACTTCAATATTTTATAATAATACCTTTTTTAGGGTTTATACTAAGTATCTTTTTACCAGAAAAAAACGAAAAACTAATTTCGGGAATTGCTTTCGGAACGGTTTTTATTCAATTTTTAGGATTGGTATTGTTTATCGGTTTTTGGATTTTCAATGGTTCAGAAGATTTGAATTTAAAAGAAATTACACTTTTGAAGACAGAGCATTATGAGTTTTTTATAGATTTTTATTTTGATAAAATTGGCGCTGTTTACTTGTTTGTGGGTGCTTTATTGACCTCAATGACAGCAACTTATAGTCGCTATTATTTACACCGAGAAAAAGGATACAAACGTTTTTTTAATACTGTTTTGTTTTTCTTTTTTGGTTATAATTTGGCCATTTTAGCGGGTAATTTCGAAACCTTATTTATTGGTTGGGAAATCATCGGAATTTCATCATTTTTATTAATCGCTTTTTACAGAGAACGTTATTTGCCAGTTAAAAACGCATTTAAAGTGTTTTCAATTTATAGAATCGGCGATGTTGGATTACTTTTAACCATGTGGGCTAGCCATCATTTATTCCATGAAAATATTACGTTCATGAAGTTGAATAATTATGAATTGGTTAATGAACATTTGCAAAGTCATTCATTTATTGGTGTTTTTATAGCACTTTGTTTGGCTTGTGCTGCTGCGGCAAAATCGGCTCAAATTCCGTTTTCATCGTGGTTGCCAAGAGCAATGGAAGGACCAACACCTTCAAGTGCAATTTTTTACGGTTCATTATCTGTGCATTTAGGGGTTTTCCTGATGTTACGAACCTATCCATTTTGGGAACATCAAACCACTATGCGAATAGCTATTGGTTTAATGGGATTTACAACTAGTATTGCGGCTTCATTGATGGCGAGAGTGCAATCTTCTGTAAAAAGTCAGGTAGCTTATAGTTCTATATCTCAAATAGGAATTATTTTCATCGAAATAGCATTAGGATTTGAAACTTTGGCACTAATTCACTTTGCAGGAAATGCCTTTTTAAGAACGTATCAATTGTTAGTTTCGCCATCAGTGGTGAGTTATTTGATTAGAGACCAATTTTACAATTTTCAACCAAAAAGTAAAAAAGCTAATTTCTTTTTTCCAAAACGAATTGAAAACACTTTGTATATTCTTGCTTTAAAGGAATTTAATTTGGAAGGTTTCTTGAATTTAGTACTTTGGAAACCCTTAAAAACAATCGGAAAATCATTAGATTTCTTAGATATAAAAAGAGTGTATTACTTTTTTATTCCGCTTTTTGTATTGGGCTTTTTAGCTTATAAATTCAAAGTAGATTTGCCACAACAACTTATTTCGGTTTTACCAGAAGTTTTTGCGTTTATTGGATTGGTATTTGTTTTTAAATCCTTTTCAGAACGAAAAAGTCCGTTTCTAGCATGGATATTAATGGTGTTAAATCATTTTTGGATTGCTTTAGCCATTGTGTTCAACGACAAAGTTAGTGTAAACGAAATTGCCTTTTATTTAGTTGGAATTATTCTTGCAGGAGGCATAGGTTATATTGCTTTGCTTCAGCTGAAAAAAATAGAAATGCGCATTTTAATTAGTCAATATTTAGGACATGTTTATGAACATCCGAAATTCGCTTTCTTTTTCTTATTGGCAACACTTGGAATTACTGGATTTCCTATTACTTCAACCTTTATTGGTGAGGATTTAATTTTTAGTCACATTGACAGTAATCAAATTGTTCTTGCCTTTTTTGTAGCATCAAGTTTTGTGGTTTCTGGTATTGCTGGAATCCGAATTTATGCTCGTTTATTTCTTGGGCCTCATGTGAAAACATACCATGAGTTACCTTACAAATCATCATAAAATTAGTTAACAATGACTTCAAAAATAAAAAAATATATACCTGCTGATGGTTTGGCAGGCTTAAAAGAGAATTTTAAATCGGATGCAATTTCTGGTTTTATTGTGTTTTTATTAGCCTTACCTTTAAGTTTAGGAATTGCAAAAGCTTCAGATTTTCCTCCAATTATGGGATTAATTTCTGCGATTATAGGAGGTTTGTTTGTTTCGTTTTTTATGGGTTCTCGCTTAACAATTAAGGGGCCAGCTGCCGGTTTAATCGTTATTGTTGCTGGCGCTGTTGCTGAATTTGGTCAAGGAAACAACGATTTAGGTTGGAAATTAGCCTTAGGAGCAATGGTTGTGGCTGGAATTATCCAAATTCTTTTTGGAGTTTTAAAATTAGGAAAATTAGCCGATTTCTTCCCCCTTTCTACTATTCACGGAATGTTAGCAGCTATTGGAATTATTATTATTGCTAAACAAATTCCAGTTTTATTAAATGATAATCCTGTTTTAGCAAAAGGAATGGGGCCGATAGAATTGTTATTAAATATCCCAAAATTCATCATTAATTTAGATGCAAAAGCTTCTATTATTGGGGTGGTGAGTTTAGTAATTATGTTGGGTTGGCCGTATATCAAAAATAAATCGATTAAGATGGTTCCGGCTCCTTTAGTAGTATTGTTATTTGCTATTCCGTGCGAATTATTTATGGATTTTGCACACACAGAACCACCTTATGCGTTGGTGAAAATCGGAAACTTGGTAGATAATATCAATTGGAATGTTGATTTTTCAGGAATTAGTCAAACAGGATTATTTATTAAATATGTGATTATGTTTGCTTTGGTGGGAACGTTAGAATCTTTGTTAACGGTAAAAGCTATCGATTTATTAGATCCATTTAAAAGAAAATCAGATACAAACAAAGATTTAATTGCTGTTGGTATTGGGAATACACTTGCTGCTTTTTTTGGTGGTTTGCCAATGATTTCTGAAGTAGCTCGTAGTTCTTCTAATGTTAATAATGGTGCTAAAACACGTTGGGCAAATTTCTTTCACGGATTTTTTATTTTACTTTTCGTTTTATTAGCTGCTCCGTTACTAGAAATGATTCCTAACGCAGCATTAGCAGCCATGTTAATTAGTGTTGGGATAAAATTAGCGCATCCAAAAGAATTTATTCATATGTTACACATTGGAAAAGAACAATTGTTCATTTTTACGGTAACAGTTTTGGTAACTTTATTTGAAGATTTATTACTTGGAATTGCAGCAGGAATGTTGGTGAAAATGATTATTCATGTGTTGAATGGAACACCTGTTTCATCTTTCTTCAAAGCACCTACAGTAGTGTCCTTTGTAAATAATGAATACAAAGTAGAAATTAGTAAAGCAGCTATTTTCTCTAATTATTTGGGAATTAAAAGAAAATTAGAGGAAATTCCACCAGGCTATCAAGTGAGTATTTGTTTGAAAAACACAAAATTAGTAGATCATTCTGTGATGGAAAATTTAGAGCATTTCAAACATGATTATGAAGCACATGAAGATGGTGGAACTGTGACTATTATAGGTTTAGATAATCACAAGCCTTTATCTTCACATCCAAAAGCTTCTAGAAAAAATCTAATTACAGAATAAATGTTTATGAAGTTCAATAGAAGCTCGCTGTTCTTTTTAGTAATAGCGAGCTTATTTACCATGTATAGTAGTTTTGCACAACTTAAAGAAAGCAATAATAATATTTGGTTGCACTATTTTGGAAAGAATATGATTACTGAAAAGTTTTCTATTTCATTTGAAGCAACAATGCGCTACGCCAACGGATTTTCGGAAAAGCAACAATATTTCATTCGGCCTTCAATAGATTATCAGTTTACTAAAAAGTTTATGGGAAGTGTTGGATTTAGTCATTACAACACCTATTCCTATGGAAATCTAGCAATGAATAAAATTAGTATTCCAGAAAATCATTTTTGGATGCAAGGAACCTTTGTACATGTAAATGGTAATTTAAAAATTACACACCGATTACGAGATGAATTTCGATATGTTGGAGTTGCGAAAACACAATATAATGGCAATTTAGAAATTGATCATTACGATTACCGAAACCGATTACGATATATGTTATTATTTAATTATCCTTTAATGAAAAAAGAAGAGGTAACGAAGCTATTTGCTTTGTTTGGTGATGAGGTTTTTATGAATATTGGATCCAACGCAGGAAAAACCTTTTTAAATCAGAATCGATTGATAGGTGGAGTTGGTTATAATTTTGATAAAAACCATCAGATGCAATTGAGTTATATTCATCAAAATATTTGGAATTACACCAATACATTTCAAGAAAGTAATCCCACAGTAAGATTAACTTATGTAACCAATTTTGATTGGAGAAAATAAATACAAAACCCCGATTTGAAATTTTCAAAATCGGGGTTTTTATATTTTGTAATTTTCACTTCGTACTTGGCACTTCGAATTACATCATTCCTGGCATTCCTCCGCCCATTGGCATACTCGATGATTCTTCTTTGATGTCTATTAAAGCACATTCGGTAGTTAAAATCATACCTGCTACAGAAGCTGCATTTTCTAAAGCTACACGTGTTACTTTTTTAGGGTCGATAATTCCAGCAGCTAACATTTGAACATATTCTCCTGTTTTAGCGTTGAATCCGAAATCGTCTTTTCCTTCTGTAACTTTTGCAATTACAACAGAACCTTCGCCACCAGCATTTTCAACAATAGTTCTCAAAGGAGATTCAACCGCTTTATTGATGATTTGAATTCCTGTTGCTTCGTCTGCGTTTTCTGCTTTGATGTTTGCTAAAGCCGCTTTTGCTCTTACTAAGGCAACACCACCACCAGCAACAATTCCTTCTTCAACTGCTGCGCGAGTTGCATGTAAAGCATCATCAACACGGTCTTTTTTCTCTTTCATTTCAACTTCAGAAGCAGCTCCAACATATAAAACAGCAACACCACCAGCTAATTTAGCTAAACGTTCTTGAAGTTTTTCTCTATCGTAATCTGAAGTAGTTGTTTCAATTTGTGATTTGATTTGGTTGACTCTAGCTTTAATGTTTTCAGCATCACCAGAACCATTTACAATTGTAGTATTATCTTTATCAATTGTAATGTTTTCTGCTGTTCCAAGCATGTCTAAAGTAGTATTTTCTAATGAATATCCACTTTCTTCAGCAATTACAGTTCCGCCAGTTAAGATAGCGATGTCTTCTAACATAGCTTTTCTTCTGTCTCCAAAGCCTGGTGCTTTTACAGCAGCTATTTTTAAACCACCACGTAATTTATTAACTACTAATGTTGCTAATGCTTGTCCATCAACATCTTCAGCAATAATTAATAAAGGTCTTCCAGATTGAGCTACTGGTTCTAAAACTGGTAATAATTCTTGTAAGTTTGATATTTTTTTATCGTATAATAAAACGTATGGATTGCTTAATTCTGCCACCATTTTATCAGCATCTGTAACGAAATAAGGAGACAAATAACCTCTGTCGAATTGCATTCCCTCTACCACATCAACGTAAGTATCCATTCCTTTAGCTTCTTCTACAGTGATAACACCTTCTTTTCCTACTTTTGAAAAAGCAGTTGCAATTAAATCACCAATCGTATCATCATTATTAGCAGAAATAGAAGCCACTTGTTTAATTTTTTCAGATGAATCACCCACAGCTACCGATTGTTTTCCTAATTCAGCAACAATTGTCTCTACAGCTTTATCAATTCCTCTTTTTAAATCCATTGGGTTTGCTCCAGCTGCTACGTTTTTCAAACCTTCTTTAACGATAGCTTGTGCTAAAACCGTTGCAGTTGTTGTTCCGTCACCCGCTAAATCATTGGTTTTAGAAGCTACTTCTTTTACCATTTGAGCACCCATATTTTCTAATGGATCTTGTAACTCGATTTCTTTTGCTACAGAAACTCCATCTTTAGTTACAGTTGGCCCGCCAAATGATTTCGAAATAATTACATTTCTTCCTTTTGGTCCTAAAGTTACTTTTACTGCATTTGCTAATGCATCAACGCCACGTTTTAAACCATCGCGCGCTTCAATATCGAATTTTATATCTTTTGCCATTTTTAAATTTAGAATTTAGAATTTAGAATTTAGAATTCTAGATTCGGTTGATAATTTTTTTATTGTTTATTAGTCTTAATACTCAATACTTCAATCTTAATACTTTATAAAATTGCATAAATTTCGTCTTCTCTCATAATTAGGTAATCTTTACCTTCATATTTGAATTCAGTACCTGAATATTTACCATATAATACTGTATCGCCAACTTTTACAGTCATGGTGTAATCTTTTTTACCATTTCCTAAGGCTACAACAGTCCCTTTTTGAGGTTTTTCTTTTGCAGTGTCTGGAATAATAATTCCTGAAGCTGTAGTAGTTTCTGCTGCCAATGGAGCAATCACTACACGATCTGAAATAGGTTTAATGTTTAATGACATAGTTGAATATTTTGTTTATTAAAATTAATTTGTTGCTTGTTGTTATTCAGAAATTGTGCCAAAGCTAATTTCTGCCAATTTTTCGGAAAAAAAATGCCAGCATGTCAGTGCTGGCATTTTATATAATTTGTCAATTCTTATTTTGTAGAATCAGTTGCTTTTGGTGCTGTTGTTGCAGCAGGAGCAGCTTGTTTAGTAGCTTCTGGTGTTGTAGGAATAGTTGTTGTTGGAACTGATGTTTCATCTTCTCCTAAAACTTTTGAACCAGTTGCAGCTCCGTTAAAGCTAAAACTTGAAAGTAAAATCAAAGCAATTAAAATCCCTCCTAACGTCCAAGTACTTTTATCTAAAAAGTCAGTTGTTTTTTGAACTCCACCTAATTGTTGAGAACCACCAAATGAAGAAGATAAACCTCCACCTTTAGGGTTTTGAACCATAATAGCTAAGATTAATAAAAAACAAACAATTGTTATCGCAATTAAAAAACCTGTGAATCCCATAATTAATTATTATTTTGTTGTAAATTTTTGATTTCATTTATTCGGTCTGCAAAGAAACTACTTTTTTCTGGATATTTCAAAATTAATATTTCAAAAGCTTGTATTGCTTTTGAATATTTTTTTTGTTCTAAATATACTTTTGCTAATGTTTCTGTCATTAAGTGTGTTGGTTCTTCTGTACTTTTACTAATATTTGCAGGCGGTTTGGTCGTTTCTTTTACTGGAGCAATTTTTGGATTGGCTTCAATAAATTTATCTATTATATCTATTTTTTTTTGTTTTTCTGGGTTATTTTCAATGATTTTATCTTCAATCTCGCGTTCAATTGGACTGAATTTCGTCAATTGTAACCATTCTTGAAACGAATGTTTTTCGGTTGGAGTAAAAGGTAGGGGTTTCCCAAGGTCTAATTTTTCTCCCGAAGTTTTTATAATTTCATCTTGTTCAACTTTTTCTTCTTTAATAGAAATGGTTTCTATTTGAGGCAATTCAATTACCTCTTCTACATGATGCACTTCAATATTTAATAATGATTTTTGTATTGCATCAATTTTTTCTTGTTGGATTGCTGTGAAATTATCAGAAGTTATAAATTCAAATAAAATGGTTCTATCGGTAGTGTAAGCAGCGGTTTTTTTTAATTCATAATTGTATCTAAAACTATCTTGATTAAACAAACCTTTTAAATGTAATGCACGAGCCGCCTGAAAATAAGGAAACTGCAAAACTACATTCTCTAAAGCAATAGTTTGCTTTTCGTTTATAGTTTCGGGCTTGTTTAAAAGATATGTTAAATCGGATATGTTCAAAATTTATAAATTAATTACCATTTTGCTAACGATTCGTTGAAAACATCTTGTGTTATTCGTTCAAAAATCACATCTAAAGCGGTTGTTAATTGAGAACCGACTAATTGCTGATTGGCATCAAAATCATAAAAGAATGAAAATCGTTTTTCAAAATTATCTTCTTCTTTGTTTCGGTTGCTAAATCTAACCATTATTGTTATTGTCAATCTATTTTGTGCAGCTCTTTGATCGGCTGTTGCGGTCATTGGAGTAACTCTGTAGTCTACAATTTCACCCTCATAGAGTAATTCACCACCTTGTGATACTAAATTTAAATTGGTTTGACTTTGTATAATGTCTTGCAGTTCTAAAGTAAAAGTTCTTTCAATTCCTGGTTCCACCAAAGGCGCATTATTTTGAAAATAATTCACTTGAAATGTTTTTGCATCAACAGGTTTTGCTCCAGTAAAATTATAAACTCCACAACTGTTAACTAGAAGTGATATAGTAATACTAAAAGCAATTATTAAATATCTCATTATAAATCGTATTGTTTAATTTTTCTGTACAGAGTTCGTTCTGAAATTCCCAATTCATCAGCCGCCGCTTTTCGTTTTCCTTTATTGCGTTCTAACGATTTTTTGATTAATTCAATTTCTTTCGCTTCTAAACTTAAGGTTTCTTCCTCATCAACAGTTTCTGCAAATAAATAATTTTGATCATCATCTTCCTCTTCGAAAACTTCTGGAACTAAATTGTTTTGTTTTGAAAACATTTCAACTCTTGGTTCTTCTTCAAAAATAGTATTTTCTTCGGGTTTTCCGTAAATTTTCTGAATTAATCCTTTATTTGCTTCTTGTACTTTTGAACTTCCGTTTTGCATCAATTCCATCGTAAGCTTTTTCAAATCGTTCAAATCGCTTTTCATGTCAAAAAGAACTTTGTACAAAATTTCTCTTTCGTTGCTAAAATCACTTTCCGATTTTTTAGTTCCAATCACAGAAGGTAAATTTGCATTTTCCTGAGGTAAATAGGAGTGAAGCGTTTGCAATGAAATTTCACGTTTGGTTTCTAAAACCGAAATTTGTTCAGCCACATTTCGCAATTGACGAATATTTCCGCTCCATCTGTATTTTATCAATAATTGAATCGCGTCATCATCTAATTTTATGGCAGGCATCTTGTATTTGTGCGCAAAATCTGATGCGAATTTCCGAAACAATAAATGAATGTCGTCTTTACGTTCACGAAGCGGTGGTAACATAATGTCAACCGTGCTCAAACGATAAAATAAATCTTCACGAAATTTTCCTTTTTCAATGGCATCAAACATATTCACATTCGTAGCCGCTACAATACGAACATTTGTTTTTTGCACTTGTGATGAACCCACTTTAATGAATTCACCATTTTCTAAAACACGTAATAAACGTACTTGCGTGGTTAAAGGTAATTCGCCAACTTCGTCCAAAAAAATAGTTCCACCATCGGCTACTTCAAAATAACCTTCACGCGTGTTGGTTGCGCCTGTAAAAGAACCTTTTTCGTGACCAAAAAGTTCACTGTCAATTGTTCCTTCAGGGATAGCACCACAGTTTACAGCAATATATTTTCCGTGTTTTCTATGTGAAAGCGCGTGAATGATTTTTGGAATACTTTCTTTTCCTACACCACTTTCACCTGTTACCAATACCGAAATATCCGTTGGAGCTACCTGAATGGCTTTCTCCACGGCACGATTGAGTTTTGGGTCGTTCCCAATAATTTCAAATCGTTGTTTTATAGCTTGTACTGATTCCATATATGTTGTTTCAGGTTTCAAGTTCCAGGTTTAGAAAGTTAACTTGAAACTTTTAAACTTGGAACTTGAAACAAAAAAAATTAATTCATTAATTCTGAATATCCAACCGCTTCTCCAATTAATGTTGCAGCGGTGCAATCTGTGATTTTTACTAGTACGAATTCGCCTACCTTGTAATTTTCTTTTGGGAAAACCACTACGGTATTTTGTGAATTTCTTCCACTCCAATGTGCATCCGAGCGTTTTGATTCTTTTTCAATCAATACTTCTACTTCTTGTCCAATGAAACGTTGTGTTCTTTCTAAACCAATTCTTTGTTGTAAATCGATGATTTCATTTAAACGTCTCTTCTTTACTTCTTCTGGCACATCGTCTTCCATTTTGCGGGCTGCTAATGTTCCTGGACGTTCTGAATACGCAAACATAAATCCGAAATCGTATTTTACATATTCCATCAAACTTAATGTGTCTTGATGATCTTCTTCAGTTTCTGTTGGGAAACCGGCAATCATATCTTGCGATAATGAAATGTCTGGAATAATTGAGTATATTTTATCAATCAACGTCATGTACTCTTCACGGGTGTGTTGACGATTCATTTCTTTTAAAATTCGAGTGCTTCCACTTTGAACAGGTAAGTGAATGTAGTTGCAAATATTATGGTGTTTTGCCATGGTTTCAATCACTTCAACATGCATATCTTGCGGATTCGAAGTAGAAAATCTAAAACGCATTTTTGGAAACAACGTTGCACATTTGTCTAATAATTGCGCAAAATCAACAGCAGTCGCTTTTTGCATTTCAGTAGCTTTCTCATAGTCTTTTTTCAAACCACCACCATACCAAAGGTAACTATCTACATTTTGACCTAACAAGGTTACCTCTTTGAAACCTCTATCGTATAAATCTTGAATTTCGTCAATAATACTTTGTGGTTCACGACTACGCTCACGACCACGTGTAAAAGGAACAACGCAAAACGTACACATATTGTCACATCCTCTTGTAATTGAAACAAAAGCATTAACACCGTTACTGTTTAAACGAACGGGAGAAATATCACCATACGTTTCTTCTTTTGATAAGATTACGTTGATGGCATCTCTTCCTTCTTCTACTTCCGCTAATAAATTGGGTAAATCTTTGTAAGCATCCGGTCCAACCACCATGTCCACAATTTTTTCTTCCTCTAAAAACTGACTTTTCAAACGTTCTGCCATACAACCTAAAACCCCGACTTTCATCGTTGGATTGATTTTCTTAACTGCGTTGTATTTTTCTAAACGTTTACGAATCGTTTGTTCCGCTTTATCGCGAATAGAACAAGTGTTTACCAAAACTAAATCTGCGTCTTCAAGATTTTGAGTAGTATTATATCCGTTTTCGTAAAGAATTGAAGCCACAATTTCGCTGTCCGAAAAGTTCATTTGGCAACCATAACTCTCTATAAAAAGTTTTTTTGTATTTCCTTCTTTTTGGTCAAGCACTAGACTCTGACCTTGTTTGTTTTCATCAATTACCTTTTCCATATCAAAGATTCCTTTAAATCATTCCGAAGTTTCGGATTGCAAAGATAATACTAAAATCTAAAATCTGACAAGATGGCAGAAAAGGTTTAACATGAAATTTTTAAATTATTTTTTCTTCCGATTCTAAGTAGCCGTTTTACATGGATTTTACACCTATATATATAGGTATAATTTAGCCAATATTTAGGGTAATTGAAGGTAAAAAAAAGTTCAGGATGTTAAAATTTAAAAAAAACCTATACTTTTGCCAAACAAACAAAAAGTGAAATGGCAAAGAATTTAGTAATCGTTGAGTCACCAGCTAAGGCAAAAACCATCGAGAAATTTCTGGGAAGTGAGTATCAAGTAGAGTCGAGTTACGGCCATATTGCCGACTTACCTTCAAGAGAAATTGGAGTAGATGTAGAAAATGGTTTTAAACCAAAATATGAAGTTTCGGCGGATAAAAAAACATTGGTGACAAAATTAAAAGGATTAGCTAAAAATGCCGAAATGGTTTGGTTAGCTTCCGATGAGGACCGTGAGGGAGAAGCAATTTCTTGGCACTTATCTGAAGAATTAAATTTAAAACCCGAAAAAACAAAACGTATCGTTTTTCACGAAATTACGAAAACGGCTATTCAAAAAGCAATCGAAAATCCACGAGGAATTGATTATAACTTAGTAAATGCGCAACAAGCGCGTAGAGTTTTAGATAGATTAGTAGGTTACGAATTATCGCCAGTACTTTGGAAAAAAGTAAAAGGTGGTTTGTCAGCTGGTCGTGTGCAATCGGTTTCTGTTCGTTTGATTGTAGAACGCGAAAGAGAAATTCAAAATTTCAATCCAGAAGCTTCTTACAGTATTACGGCTGAATTCACTAACGAAGCTGGAAAAGCATTTAAAGCAAAATTACCTAAGAACTTCGCTACTAAAAAAGAAGCAGAAGATTTCTTAACTAAAAATATGGGTTCATCCTACAAAGTAGGAGATTTAGAAACGAAACCAACCAAAAAATCACCAGCAGCGCCTTTTACGACTTCAACGTTGCAACAAGAAGCGGCTAGAAAATTGTATTTACCTGTTGGAATTACGATGCAAATTGCACAACGTTTATACGAAGCCGGACTCATAACGTATATGAGAACGGATAGTGTAAACTTATCGCAAGAAGCAATGGCAGCAGCTCAAGCTGAAATTACAAGTTACTACGGAAAGGAATTTTCTAAACCAAGAAGTTTTAATACCAAATCAAAAGGAGCACAAGAAGCGCACGAAGCCATTCGTCCAACGGATATGTCGCGTCACACAGTAGCTATTGATAGAGATCAAGCGCGTTTGTATGATTTAATTTGGAAAAGAACATTGGCTTCTCAAATGAGTGATGCTGAATTAGAAAGAACCAACGTAAAAATTGAAGCTAGCAATCATTCAGAAACTTTTACAGCAACTGGAGAAGTGATTAAATTTGAAGGTTTCTTAAAAGTATATTTGGAAGGACATGATGATGATGATGAGGAACAAGAAGGAATGCTACCTGCTTTAAAAATAAACGAAAAACTTGCCAATAATTATATTACAGCTACCGAACGTTTTTCGCGTCCGCCAAGTCGTTACACCGAAGCTTCTTTGGTTAAAAAATTAGAAGAATTAGGAATTGGTCGTCCATCTACGTATGCACCAACTATTTCAACGATTATTGCCAGAACTTATGTTGAGAAAGGTAGTTTTGAAGGTCAAGAACGAAAATATATACAAATCGTTTTGAAAAACAGCGAAGTTAAAGCTCAAGTTTTAACTGAAAATGTAGGTTCGGACAAAGGGAAATTAGTTCCAACTGATATCGGAATTATCGTGAATGATTTCTTGGTTAAAAACTTCAACACAATATTAGATTACAATTTCACAGCAAAAGTAGAGCAAGATTTTGACGAAATTGCAGAAGGAAAAGTGGATTGGGCAAAAATGATGAATGATTTCTACACCCATTTCCATCCTAATGTAGTTGATGTTGAAAAAAATGCCGATAGAGAAAGTGGAGAACGTATTTTAGGTGTGCATCCTGTTTCAGGAAAACAAGTTTCGGTTCGTTTAGGAAAATACGGAGCAATGGCTCAAATTGGAGAAGCTGTTGATGAAAATAAACAATTTGCTAGTTTACGTCAAGATCAAAATATTGGAAATATTACGTTAGAAGAGGTGTTGAATTTATTCTTGCTTCCAAAACAACTAGGGACTTACAAAGGAGAAGAAATAGAAGTAAACAATGGTCGTTTTGGACCGTATGTGAAATTTGGAACCCAATTTATTTCGTTGCCAAAAGGAGTTGATCCAATGGATGTAACTATGGAAACAGCTCAAGGTTTAATTGATGAAAAAGTACAAGCAGATGCTCCAATTGGAACGTATGATAATTTGCCTATTCAAAAGGGTGTTGGTCGTTTTGGTCCTTTTATCAAATGGAACGGCATGTTTATCAATGTGAATAAAAAATATAATTTCGATAATTTATCGCAATCAGATTTGAATGAATTAATTGAAGAAAAACAACAAAAAGATATTGATAAAGTATTGCACGATTGGAAAGCAGAAGGCATCAAAGTGGAAAAAGCACGTTGGGGTCGTTCGGTAATTACAAAAGGGAAAATCAAAATAGAATTAAGCAAAGATGTTGATGCTTCTAAATTGACTTTGGAGCAAGTTCAAGAAATGATTGAAAAGAAAACACCAGCAAAAAAAGCGCCTGCAAAAAAAGCAACAGCTAAGAAAACAACAACAAAAAAGAAATAGCAAATGGTTTTTGATTTTTTGCAACCTGTTTCGGTTTCAGTGGAACAATTTATTTCAAAATTATCTAATCAAACATTAGGTAAAAAAGTTGCGTTGCACACTCAAACCGATTTTCCGGTTTTAGAAAATGTATCGTTAGCTATTGTCACGGTTAATGAATATAGAGGTGCAAATAAAGAAAATGAAGATTTTGCTTTTGAAGAATTTAGAAAACAATTGTACAGTTTATATCCTGGAAATTGGAATGTTTCTATAGTAGATTTAGGTTCTGTTGAGGCAGGTGAAAGTATAGAAGATACTTATTTTGTTGTAAAAAAGCTTGTTGAAGAGCTTGTAAAGAAAAAAATTACACCAATTATTGTAGGTGGCAGTCAAGATTTAACGTACGCAATGTATCGTGCCTATGATAATTTAGATCAAATGGTGAATTTAGTTTCTGTGGATAGTAAATTTGGTTTTGCTAAAGAAGATTCTTTGGTTTACAATTCTTTTTTGTCAAAAATTATTGTTGAAGAGCCAAATAATCTATTTAATTATGCTAATATTGGCTTTCAAACCTATTATAATTCACAAGAAGAAATTGATTTAATTGAAAAATTATATTTTGAAGCTTATCGATTAGGAGAAGTTTCCAATAATATTGCAGTTGCAGAACCTGTTTTTAGAGATGCAGATTTAGTAAGTGTAGATATGAATGCAGTTCAGTCGTCTTATTCTGGAAATAATAAGGAATTTTCTCCTAACGGATTTACAGGGAAAGAAATATGTGCATTGGCACGTTATGCCGGAATTAGTGATAAAGTAACTTCATTTGGAATTTTTAATTTTAATTCAAATACAAACGAAGTCGTTCTAATAACTCAAATGTTATGGTACTTTATAGAAGGCTTTTGTTTTCGTTCAAATGAGTATCCATTTGGTACAAAAGAAAATTATATTAAGTATATTGTCTTAATTGAAGATGAAGAATTGGTGTTTTATAAGAGTAATATAACAGGAAGATGGTGGATAGAAATACCTTTTTTAACACATGTTAACAATAAATTAAAAAGAAATACGTTATTACCTTGCATGCATGAAGATTATTTAGCGGCTTGCGAGCAAGAAATTCCAGAAAGATGGTGGAAAGCCCAAAGAAGAAATATAGCTTAAAAGAGTTGTTTTTTAATATGTTAACGTAAAGTTAATTCAAACGTAAACTTTAAATTTAATAAATTTTGAACTTTTTAAAAAAAATGTTGTTTTTTTCAAAATTATTGAATAGGTTTACGCCCTTAAATAGAAATTATATTTAACCCAAGTTTATATGAAGAAGTTTGTTGCATTATCAGCAATTTTGTCATTATTTATCAGTTGTGGTAAAGGCGATAAAGGAGAATTAGTAGGAGTTAAAGGAAGGAAATGGCATCCTGAAAAACCTTACGGTATGACGTTAATTCCTGGAGGAGCTTTTATTATGGGTAAAGCCGATGATGATTTAGCTAACATTCAAGACGCACCTACAAAAACAGTTACGGTTCGCTCATTCTATATGGATGAAACAGAAATTACAAATAGCGAGTACCGTCAGTTTGTTGAATGGGTAAAAGATTCAACAATTAGAACACGCTTAGCTATTTTTGCTGATGAGCAAGGTAAAAAACCAGGTGATGGAATTGGCGATTTTGCTTTTGCTGACGTTGATCCTGAAAAAATGACTCCTTATGATAAATACATGTATGAGAATTATTATAGTGTAGGTACTGATGATGATATTTATGCAGGTAGAAAATTAAATAAAAAAATTAAGGTAATTAAGGAGCCAAGTAAGTATCCTGATGAATTTTATGTAGAGGTTATGGATTCTATGTATTTACCTGAATCTGAGTCGTATAATGGTTTAAAGACTATAGATGCTTCGAAATTAAAATTTAAATATAATCAAGTTGACTTAAATAAAGCGGTAAAGAAAAAGGGACGTAAAAACTTTTATGAAGATGCACCGCCAATTGAAATATATCCTGATACAACCGCATGGATAAAAGATTTTGCTTACTCATACAATGAGCCTATGCACAACGACTATTTTTGGCATCAAGCATATGGGGATTATCCAGTAGTTGGAGTGTCTTGGAATCAGGCTAAAGCATTTTGTGCTTGGAGAACAATGTATAAAAATGCCTATGTTAAAAAGAAAAAAGGAAGAGATCAGGTAAATTCATTCCGTTTGCCAACTGAAGCTGAATGGGAATATGCTGCAAGAGGTGGAATTGAAGGTGGAACTTATCCTTGGGGTGGCCCTTATGCTAAAAATGACAGAGGTTGTTTTATGGCTAACTTTAAACCTAATCGTGGTGATTACGCTGCTGACGGTGCTTTGTATACTGTAGAAGCTAAATCATATGAGCCTAATGATTTTAACTTATACAACATGGCTGGTAATGTTTCTGAATGGACTGAATCTTCATATTATGCTGAAGCATATGAGTTTGTTTCTACAATGAATCCACATGTAGCAGATAAAAAGAATCAAAGAAAAGTAGTTCGAGGTGGTTCTTGGAAAGATGTTGCTTATTTTATGCAGGTTTCAACACGAGATTATGAGTATGCAGATTCGGCAAGAAGTTATATCGGTTTTAGAACTGTACAAGATTATATGGGTACGGCTACAACAGGTAACAGACCAAAATAGTATTAACCAATTTTATTATATAATTAACTTAACTAACTAAATTTTATTTATTATGGCATTATTAAGCAAAAAAATGATGGGTTTCCTTTATGGAATGGGAGCAGCAGTAGTAATTGTTGGAGCATTATTTAAATTACAACATTGGACTGGTGCAGATATTATGCTTATCGTAGGATTATTAACAGAAGCGGCTATTTTTGCATTATCTGCATTTGAGCCAGTAGAACATGAATTAGATTGGTCTTTGGTTTATCCTGAATTAGCAGGTGGGGAAGCTAAAGCTAAAGATAAAAAAGAAAATCCAGCAGAAGCTCAAGGGTTATTATCTCAAAAATTAGATAATATGTTAAAAGAAGCTAAAATTGATGGTGAATTAATGGCTAGTTTAGGCAACAGTATCAAAAATTTTGAAGGTGCTGCTAAATCTATTTCTCCAACTGTAGATGCTATGGCTGGTCAAAAGAAATATGCTGAGGAAATGTCTACAGCGGCTGCACAAATGGAAGCTTTAAATAATTTATATAAATTGCAATTAGACAGCGCTTCTAGAAATGCTACTGCAAATCAAGAAATTGCTGATAATGCTGCTAAATTGAAAGAGCAAATGCAATCAATGACTTCTAACATTGCATCTTTAAATGCTGTTTATGGAGGAATGCTTACTGCTATGAGTAACAGAGGATAATTAGTTTATCATTAAAAATTTATTAATTAAAACTAATTTAAAGAAAAAATGGCAGGAGGAAAATTAACCCCTAGACAGAAGATGATTAACCTTATGTATTTGGTTTTCATCGCAATGTTGGCATTAAATATGTCAAAAGAAGTATTATCAGCTTTTGGTAATTTTAATGACAAGTTTACAGAGTCAAATAAATTAACTGAAGAAGCTAACAATAATTTATTATCAGCTTTAAATACAAAGGCAGCTGATGAACCAGCTAAATATGCAGAGCCTGCAAAAAAAGCTAAGGATGTAGCTAAGATTTCTAAAGACTTCATTGCGTTTTTAGAAACTGTTAAATCTGAAGTTACTGAAGGTTATACTCCTGATGAAAAGACAGGTAAGTTACCTTTTGAATCTATGGATAAATCAACTATTGATGAAAAATGGTTTAAAGGTGATGGATATAGTCCTAGAGGAACTGAAATTGTTACAAGAATTGATAAATATGTTGCTGATATCAAGAAAGTATTAGGTAATGATGTGAAATATATTCCTTTTATCAAAGAAATTGAAAAGAAATTTTCTACTGCTGATATAGCTAATAAAGAAGGAGTAAAAATTAAATTTTTAGATTATAAGGCTAAAGGTTTTCCAGCAGTATCTACTTTAACTTTTATTACTGCAATGCAGAATGATGTTAAGAATACTGAAGCAGGAGCTTATAATTTATTTTTAGGTAATGCATTGAAAACTGCTGCATCAATGAAGAATTTTCAAGCTATTGTTGTCTTAGAAAAAAATGCTTATTTTCAAGGTGAAACAGTAAAAGGTAAAGTTGTTTTAGGTCGTTATGATGCTAACACAGTCCCTACATCTTTTGATGGTCCTGGTAAAATTGATAATGGTCAAGCAGTTATCTCAATGACAGCTGGTGGAATTGGTGAACAAACTTTTTCAGGAAAATTTGGATTTTTAGAAGATGGTAAAGAAATTCCTTTAAATTTTGAAGGTACTTATGTTGTTGTTCCTCGTCCTAATCAAGCTATTATTTCTGCTGATAAAATGAATGTTGTATACCGTGGTGTTCCTAATCCAATTTCAATATCTGTACCTGGAATTGCCTCTAATAAAGTGAATGCTAGTGCTCCTGGAATGACTAAGGTAGGTGATGGTAAATTTATGTTAAAAGCAGGTTCTGGTAGTGAGGTAAAAATCAATGTTACAGCTACTATGCCTGATGGTAAAGCAATGTCTAGTGCACAAGTATTTAGAATTAAAGGTTTACCAGCTCCAACAGGAAAAGTTGGTGGTTCTGAGAAAAATAAGGGTCCTAAAAACAATTTAGAAGTTTGTTCAGTAACTGCTATTATGGAAGATTTTGATTTTCCAGTAACTGTTAATGTGACTCAATTTAACATTAAAGTTCCTGGTCAACCAACTGTTGTTGTTTCAGGCAATAAAATGGATTCTCGAGCAAGAGCTGTTATTGCTAAAGCTTCAAAAGGTGATGTTATCATCATTAATGAAATTAAAGCTAAGTTTGTAGGTATCGATCAGGAATCTAAGAGAGTATCACCTTGTACATACGAAATACAATAATTTAAATAAATTTGAGTTTATAATATAAACCAAATAAAATATGAATAAAATGAATTGGAGAAATAGTATTGCAATTTTAGTTTTAGTTTTAAGTACTACTACTTTTGCTCAATCAAACTTATTAAACGCTAAGACACCTGATCAAATCGGTAAAAAGACTCAGGCAGAATTAAGTGCAGATAATGACAAGCCACTTCCTTATGGATATGTACATGATCGTGATATTTTAATGGGTAAGCGTATTTGGGAAATAATTGATTTAGATGAGAGAGTTAATTTTCCTTTATATTTCCCTGTTGAAGGTGATGTAATGTCATCTCCTGATAGAAGACCCCTTTATAATGTCTTAGTTAAAGGTATTAAAGATGGTACAATTACTGAAGTTTATGATTCAAGTTATTTTACATCTAAAAAATCTTTAAAAGATATTGAGGCTTCTTTGTTCAAAATTGATACTACTGATGTAGGTCGTGAGCAAATGAATGAAGATATTGAAGCTTACAGAAAAGGTACAAAAAAGATTTCTGAAGAGTATATTAGAAAAACAGAAATTGAGGCATATAATGTTGATGCATACAAGGTGGTTGGTTATTGGTATTTTGATAAGAGACAAGGGGAATTGAAATATCGTTTATTAGGTATTTGTCCAGTTGTTCCTGATGTATATGAAATGGATAATCCAAACCCTGAAATGGTTGAATTGTTTTGGGTATATTTCCCTTCAACAAGAGATATTCTGCATGAAGCTACTGCATTCAATAATAGAAATTCAGCTATGCCATTTTCATTTGACCACATTTTAAATGCACGTCGTTTCAGTGGAGTAATTTACTTGGAAGAGAATGTTTACGGAGACCGTAAAATTGCTGACTATATGAAAGAAAATGCTCAAATGCAATTGTTAGAATCTGATCGTGTAAAAGAGAAGATTCGTGACTTTGAACAAGATATGTGGAATTATTAATAGTATTTCTCCAATTTCATTTAAAAAACTCTTACCATTTGGTAAGAGTTTTTTAATTTTACACCATGATAGATTATATAATCGTAGGAAATGGCTTAGCCGGAATTTCATTTGCAGAAATAGCTTTGCAAAATAATAAATCAATTTATGTTTTTGATAATAATTCACAACCTTCCTCGCGTGTTGCTGGAGGATTATATAATCCAGTTGTTTTAAAACGATTTAGTGAAGTTTGGAAAGCCAAAGATCAAATCGATTTTGCATTTCCATTGTACCATAATATACAATCTAAATTAAATGTGTTTTTTGATTTTGAATTGCCTATTCTTCGTAAATTATATTCAGTTGAAGAGCAAAATAATTGGTTCCAAGCTGCTGATAAACCTAATTTAGCTCCTTTTTTAGATTCCAAATTGGTTACTACTTCTTATAATAGCATTCTGTCTCCTTTTCATTATGGAAAAGTGAAACATACGGGTTATCTTGAAATTTCAATTTTAATTGAAGCGTATACTAATTATTTAAAATCATTAAATTGTTTTTCTTCTGAACCATTCGATTACGATAATATTGATTTTTTAGAAAATGAAGTTCAATACAAAGGCATAAAAGCTAAACATATCATTTTTGCAGAAGGTTTTGGGTTACACTCTAATCCATTTTTTAATGATTTACCTTTGGATGGAACTAAAGGTGAATTACTTATTATTAAAGCCCCCAATTTAAAATTAGATGTTGTTATAAAATCAAGTGTTTTTATGCTACCTATTGGTAATGATTTATATAAAGTTGGCGCAACGTATGATTGGTCTGATAAAACAAATAATCCTACTGAAGCAGGAAAACAAGAATTAATTGAAAAACTGAATGAGTTAATTTCGTGCGATTATGAAATTGTTCAACATTTTGCAGGTGTAAGACCAACGGTTAAAGATAGAAGACCTCTTGTTGGAACGCATCCAAAATATCCGCAATTACATGTTTTAAATGGTTTAGGTACACGCGGAGTAATGCTAGGTCCGTATTTAGCTAATCAGCTTTTTGAACACATTGAAAATCAATTTCCGTTGGAAAAAGAAATTGATATTATAAGATGTTATAAAAAAAACCTAAACTAATTTATTTCGGTTTTTTTGTTTATCGTAATGTAGCTTTCTTTTCTCCTTTATGTTGTTTCCAGTCCTTGTCGTAAGTCATAAACAAATTGATCCAAATATTACGAGATAATCGCATAATTACCGGCATAAACACAATTAATGTAATAATGATTATAATAAAATTGTTGACTAAACTTTTTTCTCCAACAAAAAAATAGGTAATTATAAAAGCAGCAACTCCAAATGCAATTCCAAGAGCATAGCTTACATACATTGCTCCGTAAAAAAATGAAGGTTCCATTTTATATTTGGTTCCGCAATGGTTGCAATTTTCATGCATTTTGTAAACATTCATAACATTATACGGATTTTTGTCTAAATACATGCTTTCTTCATGACAAGTTGGACAACTTCCTGTTAAAATACTATTTAATATGGATCCTTTTTTTAACATTTGCAAAATATTTTACACAAAGGTACAATAACTAACTATTCTATGTGTAACAATTATTACATATATCAATTTGTTTGCTGAATTTTAAGTTTACTTGAATCGTAACTTTTTTACAACAAACATTTAAATTAATTAAATGCTAAACATACATAATTTATCGGTTTCATTTGGTGGAACTTATCTTTTTGAAGAAGTAACTTTTAGATTAGGTTCTGGAGATAGAGTAGGACTAGTGGGTAAAAACGGCGCTGGAAAGTCAACCATGTTGAAAATTTTAGCGAAAGATTTCGCACCTGATTCTGGTCAGATTGCAACTGAAAAAGAAGTTAAAATGGGATTTCTTCGTCAAGATATTGATTTTGTAAAAGGAAGAACCGTTTTAGAAGAAGCTTATCAAGCTTTTGAAGAAATCAAACGTGCCGAATTTCGTATCGATGAAATCAATCATCAATTAGTGACTAGAACTGATTATGAAAGTCAAGAGTATTCTGATTTAATTGAAGAATTGAGCGATGTTACACATCATTATGAAATGTTAGGTGGTTATAATTATGTGGGTGATACCGAAAAAATCCTGTTAGGACTTGGATTTAAAAGAGAAGATTTTGATAATCAAACCGATACTTTTTCAGGTGGTTGGAGAATGCGTATCGAATTAGCAAAATTATTATTACAATCTAACGATATTTTGCTTTTGGATGAGCCAACGAATCACTTGGATATTGAAAGTATCATTTGGTTAGAAGGTTTTCTACGAAATTTCCCAGGTGTAGTTGTTATCGTTTCGCACGATAAGATGTTTTTGGATAACGTAACCAATAGAACTATTGAAATTTCTTTAGGTAAAGCTTACGATTTTAATAAACCGTATTCTGAATATTTAGTATTGCGTCAGGAAATTCGTGAAAAACAATTGGCTACACAAAAAAATCAGGCTAAAAAAATTGAAGAGACTGAAAAGTTAATTGAAAAGTTTCGTGCCAAAGCTTCCAAAGCATCAATGGCGCAATCGTTGATTAAAAAACTAGATAAAGTTGAACGAATTGAAGTCGATGAAGACGACAATTCGGTGATGAATATTTCGTTTCCGGTTTCGCAAACTCCAGGAAGAGTTGTTGTAGAGGCCGAACATGTTACCAAAGCTTATGGTGATAAAACTATTTTAAAAGATATTTCACTTTTAGTAGAACGTGGTAGTAAAGTGGCTTTCGTTGGGCAAAATGGTCAAGGAAAATCAACGTTTATGAAAGCTATTGTAAACGAATTTGAATACGAAGGTTCTATTAAATTAGGACATAATGTGCAATTGGGATATTTCGCTCAAAATCAAGCGGAATATTTAGATGGCGAAATTACGTTGTTGCAAACTATGGAAGATGCTGCATCCGACACAAATCGTTCTAAAGTGCGTGATATGTTAGGTTCTTTTTTGTTCCGTGGCGATGATGTAGAGAAAAAAGTAAAGGTACTTTCGGGTGGTGAACGAAATCGTTTGGCGCTTTGTAAATTACTTTTACAACCGATAAACGTTTTGGTAATGGATGAACCAACGAATCACCTGGATATTAAGTCTAAAAACGTTTTAAAAGCCGCTTTAAAGCAATTTGAAGGCACATTGTTGTTAGTATCTCACGACCGTGATTTCTTGCAAGGTATGTCTAATATTGTGTACGAATTCAAAGATCAGAAAATCAGAGAATATTTAGGCGACATTAATTTCTTCTTAGAACAGAAAAACGCCATAAATATGCGCGAAATTGAAAAGAAAGAAGTGGTTTCGAATGCAAGCAGCAATAAAGTTGTTAAAAATATTTCTTACGAAGACCAAAAGAAAGCCAAATCATTACAAAATAGATTGAGTAAAATTGAAAGTCAAATTCAGCAATTAGAAAAAGATATTCAATTAGATGACAAAGCACTAGCTTCAAATTTTGATAAGCATATCGAAGATGCTACTTTTTTTGCAGCATACGAAAAAAAGAAAAAAGAGTTAGAACAATTATTAGAAGATTGGGAAAACGTACAATTAGAAATTGAAATGCTAAATAGTTAGTTTATTCACTTTCAAAAGATATAAATGGCAACTTTTTTTCAATAGTTGTCATTTTTGTTTTTAAATCCACTAGAAATTTTTGATGACTTGCTGTGTTTGGATTAAACGGTCTGTGCTTTAATCCTTTTTGAATGGAACAAATCTCGTTCATCAGTCCAAATTCTGATTCAGAAATATAATTTTCAAAGAATTTAATCCAAATGTAGTCTATTGCTGTTTGGCTGGGATGCAACATGTCTTCTGCATAAAAACGATAATCCCGTAATTCATCCATCATGATTTCGTAAGAAGGAAAATAGGAGATAGGTGATGTATGATGGTTGATTGTTTTGTGTATTGCGGCAATTAAATGTGCTTTACTTAATGTATTTTCTGTAAATCCGTCTTTTATGTGACGAACGGGTGAAATAGTAAATATAAATTTGCAATTTGGATTAACCGTATGCATTAAAGAAATGATGCTTTCTAAACTTTCTTCAATCAGATGAATAGGTAGTAATTCTTTTATAAATTCTTTTTGCGGCACTTTATGACAATTAGCCACAATTTGTTTAGATTCAATGTTTCGATACACCCACGACGTTCCTAGGGTTATAATGCAATGTGTTACTGTCTCAATTTGTCGATGTGTCAATTCGACCATTAAATTTAAATTATTTAAAAATGTTGCTTTGTCCGGATTTGATAATTCAGAATGCACTTCAAAACAGTGCCATAAATCTTTGTGAAAGAAAATATCATTTTCGGTAAATTTTCTATTTTCAACCGAACGACGAATTAACTTTTCTAAAGAAACGGGATTAAAAATAATTCCAAACGGATTTACAAAAGATTGAAACTTAAAATACTGAAATTTATCCCCCATATTTTCTGCAAAACAGGAACCTATTAGCAAGATTTTCGAATCGTAATTGATTGGAAAACAGCTTTCTTTAACGTTTATTTTGGTGGTAAATTGCAAATCATTTAGGTTTAGGCTTCAAATTTAAACTACTTTTTACAAAAAACGAGTATTTTTACTCAGCATTTAATTAGTTAAAAAATGATTGAAAAACAATATATAGAACCCAACGAAGGTTTTTCTCAAACAGTAGTAGTAAAAACAGGAAATTTTAAAACGCTTTACATTTCAGGACAAATAGGGGATGGCATAGATTTACAAGCTCAAACCATTGCCACTTTTCAAAATTTAGAAAGGCAACTTCAAAATTGCAATGCTACTTTTAAAGATGTGGTAAAAATGAACACTTACATCGTAAATTTTAATCCTGAAGTGGATTTACCTATTTTTAGAAAAGTTCGAAAAACCTTTCTAGGAAATGAAAATTATCCAGCAAGCACTTTAGTTGGAATTCAAAGTTTAGGAAGAAAAGAATGGTTGATTGAAATTGAAGCGATTGCAGTAGTGCAATAATTTCTCGCAAAGACGCAGAGTCGCAAAGATTATAAGTTGTTTACTATTCTGACAATTCCTGTTTTTATTAATGGTTCGTTGAAATTAATTAATAAGCCTAATTTTAATCCTGTGATTTTTAAATAGGTTAGTACTTGTTTTGGATGAACTAAGGCAATTTGCTCAACTGATTTTACTTCAATTAGTACTTTATTTTCGACTATTAAATCTGCTCAAAAACCAATATCCATTTTAGCTTCATTCCAAATTACTGGTAATGATTTTTGTCTTTCAACTTTTAAGCCATGAGAAGTTAATTCATAATCCAAAATTGTTTCATAAACTGATTCTAACAATCCCAGACCTAATTGAGTGTGGATTTTGTAACTGATATCGACTATGATTTTAGATATTTCGTTCTCAGACATATTGTTAATTTATTTCTCGCAAAGACGCAGGGTCGCTGAGCTTTAAAATGAGTTTGCTTTTATTACTCGTATTTTCACATAGCATAATTTAGCTTTTACTCTGCGTCTCTGCGCCTTTGCGTGCTATTTCACATACTCAACCGCTTTCTCCAACGCTTCCTTAATTCCACCTACATTTTTTCCTTTTCCTGATGCGAAGAAAGGTTGTCCACCGCCATTTCCGTCTATTAGTTTTCCTAATTCTCTGATTACGTTTCCTGCGTTTAATCCTTTTTCGGCAATTAATTCTTTTGAAATGTAGCAGTGAATATTTGGCGTATTATCTTCAATTGAAGCTAAAAATACAAACGCATTTGGTTTAGAAGTTCCAATAGCTTGTGCTAAATCTTTAGTTGAACTCATCGATAAATCTACTTGCTTTGCTAAAAATTCGATTCCGTTGATTTCTTGGAAATCGGAAACTAACGTATTTTTTAATCCTTCAATTTTTTCTTTTACTAATTGCTCTAATTGTTTTTTCAACTTCGCATTATCATCTTGTAACGAAGCTACCGATTTTAAAACATCTTGTGGGTTTTTCAATACTTCTTTGATTTCCGCTAACGTGTTCTCTTGCGAAGTGTAAAAATCTTTCACAGCATCACCCGTAATTGCTTCGATACGACGAATTCCAGCAGCAACTGCTCCTTCAGATATAATTTTGAAATGCCAAATTTCAGCGGTGTTTTTCACGTGAATTCCACCACATAATTCTTTACTATTTCCAAATTCAATCATACGAACGTTATCGCCATATTTTTCACCAAATAAAGCCATAGCACCTTTATCTAATGCTTCTTTAATTGGAATATTTCTATGTTCTACTAATTGTAATTGTGCTTCAATTTGTGTATTTACACTTGCTTCCACCTGACGCAATTCTTCATCTGAAACTTTAGAAAAATGCGAAAAGTCAAAACGCAAGTAATTTGGATTCACTAACGAACCTTTTTGTTCCACATGTGTTCCTAGAATAGTTCTCAAAGCCAAATGCATCAAGTGCGTTGCGGAGTGATTTTTAGAAGTCGAGATTCTTAAATCAGTATTTACTTTTGCTACAAATCCAGCTTCAATATTTTCTGGAAGTTGTTTTGCAAAATGTAGTATTAAATTATTTTCCTTTTTTGTGTCAATAATCTCAATCGTTTCGTTGGCTGAAACTAACGTTCCTTTATCACCCACTTGTCCACCACCTTCAGGATAAAATGGCGTGTTATCTAAAACAATTTGGTACAAAACACCGTCTTTTTTAGAATCTACTTTACGAATACGAGTGATTTTTACTTCATTTGCTGTTTGATCATAACCTACGAATGTTTCAACGTTTCCTGGGATTAAAACGTTCCAATCTTCAGTAGAAACCTCAGAAGCGGCACGCGAACGTGCTTTTTGTTCTTGCATTGCTACATTAAAACCTGCTTCGTCTAAATCGTATCCTTTTTCACGAAGAATTAAGGCTGTTAAGTCAATTGGGAACCCAAAAGTATCATACAATTCAAATGCTTTTGCACCTGAAACTTCTTTTCCAGAGGTTTCAGCCATTACATTTTCTAACAATTGTAATCCTTGTTCTAAAGTTCTTAAGAAAGATGCTTCTTCTTCGCGAATTACATTCGTAACCAATTGTTGTTGCGATTTGATTTCTGGAAAAAATTCGCCCATTTGGTTGGCTAAAACTTCCACCAATTTATTTATGAAAGGTTCTTTAGTTCCTAAAAATGTAAATCCGTAACGAATCGCACGGCGTAAAATTCTACGAATTACATAACCTGCACCCGTATTTGATGGTAATTGTCCATCAGCAATAGCAAACCCCACTGCACGAACGTGATCAACGATTACACGAATTGCAATGTTGGTTTTGTTTTGATCTTCTGATATGTTTTTTACTTCGTTTGAAGTATATTTTAATCCTGTAATTTCTTCAATTTTGCTAATAAGCGGTGTGAAAACATCCGTATCATAATTTGAAGTTACGTTTTGCATAGCCATACACAAACGTTCAAATCCCATTCCGGTATCTACGTGTTGTGCTGGTAATTTCTCTAACGAACCATCGGCTTTACGGTTGAATTCCATGAATACGTTGTTCCAAATTTCCACAACTTGTGGATGATCAGCATTGACTAAATCTCTTCCTGAAACAGCAGCACGCTCAGCATCCGTTCTCAAGTCGATATGAATTTCAGAGCAAGGACCACAAGGACCTTGGTCGCCCATTTCCCAGAAATTATCTTTTTTATTTCCTAAAATGATACGGTCTTCCGAAACGTATTGTTTCCAAATATCAAACGCTTCTTGGTCAAAAGGTACATTTTCTGCTGGATTACCTTCAAAAACAGAAACATACAAACGGTCTTTGTCTAACTTCAATACTTCAGTTAAAAATTCCCAAGCCCAATCAAGTGCTTCTTTCTTGAAATAATCGCCAAACGACCAGTTTCCAAGCATTTCAAACATGGTGTGGTGATAAGTATCAAAACCTACATCTTCTAAATCATTGTGTTTTCCAGAAACACGAAGACATTTTTGCGTATCGGCTATTCTTTGGCTTTTTGGAGTTCCATTGCCTAAAAAATATTCTTTGAATTGAGCCATTCCCGAGTTGTTAAACATTAACGTTGGGTCATCTTTTAAAACGATAGGCGCCGAAGGAACAATTAAATGTCCTTTTGATTCAAAAAAATTAAGGTATGCTTTACGAATGTCTTGCGATTTCATTATCAATAATTTAGTTCTGTTTTTTACTGTTTATTGTTGGTAGGAAACTACGTGATGCTCTCTAAAAATAGTTCAACTAAAAAATAAAATAGCTTTAGAATGAAACATTTCTTAAATTTGTTCGTATAACCTATGTCAATCAATAAATTTGGCACAAAAATAGTATATTTTCATATATGTCGAAGGTAAAATATTATTACGATTCAGAAAATTTAGCATATAAGCGAATCCGAACTAAAAAAAGGAAAAAATTTGCTTATGTAGTGTTGTTTTTATTGTCATCGGCTTTATTTGGCTTTCTTATTTTTCTATTGTTGATTAACACGAGTTATTTTGAAACCCCAAAAGATAAAATTCAGGCAAGAGAAATTGAAGCATTAGCTTTAAATTACAAGGTTTTGAATAAAAAAATTGATTTGATGAATGAGGTTTTAGAAGCGATTGAAAATAGAGATAACGACATTTACCGTATATATTTTAACGCAACACCAATTTCAGAAGAAGAGCGAAAAGCAGGTTTTGGCGGCGTGAATAGGTATAAAGATTTGCAAGGCTATAATAATTCAGAGTTGTTAGAAAATACAACTAAACGGGTAGATATATTAACGAAAGAATTGGTAATTCAATCGAAATCATTGGATGAAATTGTTGCTTTAGCAAAGAAAAAAGAGAAATTGTTGGCGGCAATTCCAGCGATTCAACCGGTTAAAAACGAGGATTTAAAACACATGGCTTCTGGTTACGGATATCGAAGTGACCCATTTACAAAAATCAGAAAGTTTCATTATGGAATGGACTTTACTGCACGAACAGGAACGCCAATTTATGCCACAGGGGATGGTGTAGTTTATAAAGCAGATGCTTCATTATCGGGTTATGGAAATCATATTGAAATTAATCATGGTTATGGCTATAAAACGTTGTATGCGCATTTAAGTAAATACAAATGTAGACCAGGGCAACGTGTAAAAAGAGGTGATATTATTGGTTATGTAGGCAGTACAGGAAGAAGTCAGGCGCCACATTTACATTATGAAGTGCTTAAAAATGGAGAACGAGTAAATCCTCTGAATTTCTATTATGGAAGTATTTCGGCGAAAGAGTATATAGAAATTTCAAAATTAGCAAACCAAGAAAACCAATCGCTGGATTAGAGTAAGGAGTTAGCAGTAATACTATCCGAACAGACGAAAATAGAGACTTAATGAAGAAATTAAAGATATTTTATCCTGATAATTCTATAAAAATACATAAATCCACGAAAGTTTTATTTATACTTATTTCTCTTATTTTGATTACTTATTTTTCAAAAAAAATGTTTCCTAAAAATATTGAAAATTTAGAATTACTATATTTTGTAATGGTTGTTATTTTCACAGTTTATTGCTTAATTTACGTAATTAACATAAACTTATTTAGATACGAAACTGAAAATGGAACTTATTCAGGATACTTAATAATTGAAACTGAAAAAATAATTTGTGGAGAAAACACATACTTGATAAATGATATTGAAAAAATTAGTATTCTTAACTATTCAATTCGTGGAAAATTTAACGGAAATATCTCAGCTTTAAATCCGAAAAAATCAAATGGATTAAAAAACTATATTGAAATTCATCATAAAAACCAAATCTATAAATACCACTTTTTACAAACTAAAACTGAAAATATGAAAATGTTTGAAAACGAACTCAGAATCTATTATGAAAAAGGAATACTTGGAAAACAGAATTATGAAAACATAACAAAATAAGTACTACTTCTAACACACGTTCCTATGTAAAGCACCCTAAAGTTATTAACAACTTTGAGTAAGGGTTATATTTCGTTTTTTCTCGAGTTACTATTTCGCAACACGGCTTGTTGGTAAAGTTGGCAACTAACTTTTGTCCGCCAAAGGCAAGGACATAAAAAGTTAGGCTAACTTTATCAATGATGCCACGATAGATTTTCCTCTTTTATTTCATATTTTTCTTTTTAAATTCTTAAAGTTCACGCTCCTATATGTGGTCTCCAATTCATCGCAGCCACCAGCATCGGTATGATTGTAAGAATAAATAAAATAGCTACCTGCTTGGCGCTGTGGCTTCCATCAATCGGAACCACCACGGCTGTTTTGTAGTCTATTTCTCTTGTATGGTTGAGCTTGTTAAGAAAATTTTACTTTTTTATTGTTCTATAACTAAATTACGATTTATTTGATAAGGTGTTTCTGTTTTGATGACCGATAATATCCTTCGTGCCATTTTGTGAGCTACTTTAACAATGATACTCTTCACGTTTTTTCCTTGATGTTTGCGGTAATATTGTTGCATCTCGATATCTTTTCTAATGGCAACCCAAGCCGCTTCTATCAAGTAACTTCTAAGTTGTGAGCGACTTCGTGGTGTAATTCCCAAACATTTTTCACTATCGCCACTATTATAAATCCCAGGAACTAATCCAATATAAGAACTAAATTGTGCTTCGGTATTAAATCGACGTAAATCACCACATTCTGCTATAATTACACTAGCTAAATAACCGCCAATTCCTGGTATGGATTTTAAAAGATAATAATCTTTTTTGTTGTTTTTTCTACAATGTAATCTCATTTGATTCGCAATTTCTAAATATTCTGATTTAATAAATTTATAGAGTCTTATTTTACCTTGTAAAGCCAAATCGCCACAACTCGTACTAAACTTTAATTCTTCTAACCAAGAAACAAAATCCTTACTCCAATTCGAATTATCAAACTGGTCTGGAACTTTGATACCATGAAAAAGCAACATACTTTTAATATGTGATTTGGTTTGTCGTAATTTCTTGGTTACTTGAGTCCGATGTCGTGCCAAAGTAGTAAACTGTTCGTGTTCTTCTGTAGGAATGTAAATTCCTTTTAGGACACCAGCTTTTAATTGATTAGATAAGTTTTTCGAATCTAAAGCATCCGTTTTTTGATAACGCTCCTTATCACCAGTCTTCACATCTGCTGGATTAACAACCAAAACATGCCAGCCCAAATTTAAAAAATAACGCGCAACTGAAAAACCACAACATCCTGCTTCATAAACCAAATGTACTTCATGATTCGGAAAAGTTCGTTCAACATATTGATACAAATCCTCTGAAACGGATGGCAAAGAATACGTTTTATGGAAAAATAAATCCGTTTGAATAGAAACGGTCCAACTTTTTTTGTGAATGTCTAATCCAATGAATATCTTTGGAATAGTTAAAGCATCGTGTAATTGCATAATCTTCGTTTTTAGGAAACTCAAAGTTATGCTTTTACATAGATGCTTGGCGCAATTGCGAATTTTGCAGTAAATTAACGTTTACGTTTCGCAAGAAATTTTATCTTTAACAGAAAATAATGAGTTCCGAAGTTCGCCAAGCGCGGGAACGATGAAAGTTAGGAGTAATTTTAATTTTTCAAATTTCATTAATATATGTTCCAAAAATTAAAAATTGAATTTAAAAAATGCATTTAGAATTAGCACCAAATAAAAGATATTACAGCATTGGCGAAATTGCCAAAGCCTTTGATGTGAACGCTTCCTTAATTCGTTTTTGGGATAAAGAATTTGATATTCTAAAACCAAAGAAAAACGCCAAAGGAAATCGGATGTTTACGCCCGAAGATGTAAAGAATTTGCAATTGATATATCATTTAGTAAAAGAGCGTGGATTTACCTTAGAAGGCGCCAAAATACATTTGAAAGAAGGTCAGAAAAAAACCTTAGATAAATTTGAAATTATCAGCAAATTAGAATCGATTAAAGCACAATTGAATACGATTAAAAATCAACTATAAACAATTAATTAAACTTTAAAAATTAAAATTATGAGAAAATTTTTGCCTTGGATAATAGGAGTTGGAGGATTACTAGTATTATTATTAATATTTGGATTATGGTATATTAGCGTTAAAAATGGAGCAATTACAGTTGACCAAGCTGTAAAAAAAGAATGGGGAAATGTAGAAACTTCGTATCAAAGAAGAAATGACTTGATTGGAAATTTAGTAAAAACTGTAAAAGGTGCTGCTGATTTTGAAAAATCTACTTTAGAAGCAGTTGTTTCGGCTAGAGCTAAAGCAACATCTATTACTGTTGATCCAACAAACATTACTCCAGAACAATTTGAACAATTTAATCAAGCTCAAAGTGGTGTTTCTTCTGCTTTATCTAGATTATTGGTTACTGTTGAGAAATATCCAGACCTAAAAGCGAATCAAAATTTCTTGAAATTACAAGATGAATTGGCTAGTACTGAAAATCAAATTTTAATGGCTAGAACACGTTTTAACGAATCAGTTGAAAAATATAACAACTATGTGTTAAAAATGCCTAGAAGTTTAATTTTATCTGATTACAAAGAGAAAGCTGTTTTTAAAGCGGTTGCAGGAGCTGAAAAACCAGTAGAGGTAGATTTTGACTTTAATAGCGAGAAAAAATAATGTCTAAAACCAAAGATTTCTTAACAAAACAAGATGAGCAAGAAATTGTTTCATCTATTGTTGAAGCCGAAAAAAACACTTCGGGAGAAATTAGAGTGCATATAGAAGAACATTCTGAAAAATCACCTCTTGACAGAGCTCAAGAGGTTTTTTTTGAGTTGAAAATGAACGAAACGCAAGATCGAAATGGTGTTTTGTTTTATATATCTGTTTCTGATAAAAAGTTTGCTATTATTGGCGACAAAGGTATCAATGATGTAGTTGAATCTGATTTTTGGGATTGTACAAAAGATACTGTAATTGCAAATTTTAAAGAAGGAAATTTTAAAAAGGGCTTAGTCGAAGGTATTTTACAAGCCGGACAACGATTAAAACACTATTTCCCATATCAATCAGATGATACAAACGAATTGTCTAACGAAATCTCAAGAAACTAATATGAGAAAGTTATTTTTATTTGTATTGGTTTTAACTGGGATTGTTGCTCAAGCGCAGTTTACTATTCCTGATCGACCTAGTTTTCAAACCAGTGTTTATGATTATGCTGATATTTTAAATCCTCTAGAAGAAAAAGAATTAGAAAACAAGTTAATTCGATATTCCGATTCTACGACTACTCAAATCGTCTTAATTACAATTGAAGATTTAAAAGGTGAAGACATTGGGATTCTAACTCCAAGATGGGGACAAACATGGGGAATTGGTGGAAGTGAGCAAAATGATAACGGAATTATCATTCTTTTTGCCAAAAACGATAAAAAGATATGGATTTCTCCTGGATATGGCGTTGAAGATAGATTAACTGCCGGAATAAATGGACAGCTTATCCGTAATATAATTATTCCTGAATTCAAAGCAGGAAACTTTTACTTAGGTCTTGATAAAGGCACCGATGCTATTTTTGAAGTTTTAAAAGGAAAATATAAAGGCTCTAGAAAAGAATCAAGTAATCCTTTACCATTCATTTTGATTGTTGTTTTTGTTATTATTCTATTGGTTTTAGCTTCCAGAGGAAATAAAGGCGGCGGAAATTTTAGAGGCGGTAGCGGTTTAGATTTAGGAGACATTATTATACTTAGTAGCCTTGGAAGAGGTAACGGTGGCTTTGGTGGCGGTGGTTCTTCTGGAGGTTTCGGCGGTGGCTTCGGTGGCGGCGGTTTCTCGGGTGGAGGTGCTGGTGGAAGTTGGTAGCTTTGAAGTGAAAAATAAAAAGTATAAAAAAACTCGTTAGAATTTCTAACGAGTTTTTTGTTTAATCTATAAAAATCATGGAGCCATCATCTTTTTTCTTGCCGCCAAATTTTTCTAATTTATAGGTTAAAGAAAACATGACATATTGTTGTAAAACCGTATTTTCCATATCCGTAATAGCTGTTGGTGTAATAGTTCTTGTTGAACTGATGTTTTGATTTAAAACATCGTATACTTTTACTTTGGCTAATAATTGGTCTTGGTAAAAATTATAGCCCAAACTTAAATTCCATAAATAGAAATCTTTTTGAAAACCATCTGCAATATTGGAGTTGTAGTTGTATCCAAAATCACTTCCTAAAACCACTTTTTTAGGCCAATAACTGGTGATTTCTAACTTGGCACTGTGCAGGAAGTTTTTGGTGTTTTCAATTACATAATTCGTAAAATCATTGGTAATATAAGTGTATTTGTATGAGGGATTAATCGTAATTATTTCGTCAATTGACCAAGAAATGTTAGCTCTTGGATTTAGCGTTAAACCTTTAGATTCAAATAATTCAGTATTGGTTAACCCTTGGTCATAATTGTAACCTAATTGTAGTCCAAAACCATATTTAAAGGTTCTTTTTTCTTTCTTTAATGATTTGTTTAAACTAAAGCCAATATAGGTGTTATACGCTCTGTCTACATTTTGATAAGTGGTAGTTGCTTTAAAATCGGCATCATATGTGGTTGAAGCTACTATTTGGTTTACATTATAATCGCCACCAGCATAAGCATAAAAACCACTACGTGTTGCATAATCATAATTGTTAAAATTCGTATAAACAGAGTAGTTTTCGTTAGGTTTTAAGTCAGCATTTCCAATATATGTGTTTAGTGGATTTCCTAAATTTTCGAAGGGTAAAATTTGGTTTGCTGAAGGTAAATTAACTTCATAGGAATAATAACTGTATATCGATTTAGACTTGCCAAGTGTAATATTAATATAACCATTCATTTTAGGATACAGATAGTTTTTGTTTACCGTAGTTAAATTTGATATATAATTAGATTGGTTGTTGAATCTGATAATCTCTGTTCCCATAGAAATACTACCTCTAATTTTCTTTTTTCTAATGCTTATTCCAATCATTGGAGCTACAGAAGAAGTAGAGGAGGTGATGTCATTTGAAAGAAGGTCGTTAAAATTTGTATAAGAATTAAATACGCCGTCAAAATCATACGTTTCTCGTGTATCTTTATTTTTTTTATATTTATAAATAGTTTCAAAGTTAAAAACCAATGAATCTCTTAACGGTTCGTTATAGCCTATTTCTGCTCTAAAACTGTCTGATTTTGAATTGTCGATTCTGAATTGATTTCTATCGTCATCAGTACTTCCAGACTGAAAGAATGTGGTGGTTGTTTTAGTAAATAAATCAGATTCGTTTTTACTGTTTTCATTTTCAACCGAAGCGCTAATTCCTCTTCCTTTTTTCTTTAAACCTTTATAAAAATAAATGTTGTTTCTAAAAGTGTTGTTTTGGCTTGACCAATTATTGTCCGTGGTATTTTCATTTAAAGCGGCTCCAGTTTCGTCAAAAGTAGCATCAAAGCCAGTGTTTTTGTTTTTTATTTCACTTTTAGCAAAACTAGGACTCATATAAATTGTAGTAGTAGAATCAAGTTTAATTTCAAAATCCATTCCTATATTATGTCCATCCGTAATTGATTTTGTTTTTGATTCTGCTAGTGTGGTGCTGTTTCCTGTTGGTAATAAATTTATTCTATTAGTTCTGTTATTGTTCTTGGTTTCTGCATTAGAATAGTAGTAGCTACCATTTGGATTTATTTTCTTTTTTGCCCATTCGTCAGCAAAATTAATTCCAATCATATTAGATTGAGTAATACCGTTGTTGCCTCCAAATTGCATCCCGTTGATACCAAAGCTACCGTTGTCGTTTACCCAAATTGAGTTATTTCTGCCGCCACCCATATTATCAAAAATTTCATCCATTGAAAATCCAATTGAATTAACATTGTTTGAAGATCCTAAGATGCTAATTTTTTGAGTGTCTTTAAAATAGTTAAACAATAAACTCGATTCATATCTGTCGTCGGTTCCATAACCAGCGTTGACTTTACCAAAAACGCCTTTATTTTTATCTTCCTGAATGGTTAAATTAATTGTTTTTTCATCCGATGTGGCATTCTGACCCGATAATTCTTCTTCTTTGGTTTTGGTGTCCGTTACTTGGACTTTGTCGATAATTTCTGCGGGTAAATTTTGTGTTGCAATTTTACCGTCTTTACCAAAGAAAGGTTTTCCGTTTACCAAGATATTATTCACTTCTTTTCCATTAACTGTAATTTTACCTTCTTCGTCAATTTCAACGCCTGGAAGTTGCTTTAATAAGGCTTCCACATTGGCATCAGGGCGAACTTTAAATGAGGAAGCATTAAATTCTAAAGTATCATTTTTAATGGTTACGGGCGGTGCCTCTGATTGTATTACAACTTCTTTTAAAGAACTTACATTTTCTTCGAGTCTTATGGATCCAAAATCCTTATCTGCTTTTAAATTTTCAATTTTTTCTGAATAATCATAGTATCCAATATAAGAAATTTTAAAATAGATGGGATTGTCCATTTTTTTTGTTTTAAAAGCAAAATTTCCGTTTTTATCAGAAATCGTATAATCAATCAAAGTTGAATCTTTTGCAGATTTTAAATAAATAGTAGCCGATTCTAAAGGAACCGAAGTGTTTTTATCGATAATTTTTCCTTTTAACGAAATTGAATTTTGACCAAAGCTAGATAAAGTACAAAAAAGCAATGCTACTAGATAAATAAAATTTTTAAACATAGAAAAGGAATTAAAAGTTGTAAAGTGTAATTAACAGCGAAATAAAATATTTATTGTGTGAATAAAAATTTTCTTACGAAAAATTTAACAATAAACACAAAAAAACCGAAGCGTTAACTTCGGTTTTTTAACTATTTCTGTCTGAAATAAATGTCAATTGGAACGCCGCTAAAATTGTATTGTTCTCTCAATTTATTTTCAATAAAACGTTTGTAAGGATCTTTTACATATTGCGGTAAGTTGGCAAAAAATACAAACTGAGGCGTTGGTGTTGGCAACTGCATACAATATTTAATTTTTACATATTTTCCTTTCAAAGCGGGTGGTGGCGTTGCTTCAATAATTGGCAACATCAACTCGTTGAATTTTGAAGTTGAAATACGTTGTTTTCTGTTTTCAAAAACTTCCACTGCAGTTTCTAATGCTTTTAATAAACGTTGTTTGGTTAAAGCTGAAACAAAAAGAATAGGCACATCGGTAAATGGTTGTAATTCTTCTCTAATCTTACGTTCGTAATCACGAGTACTCATGGTGTCTTTTTCCACCAAATCCCATTTGTTTACTAAGATTACAACACCTTTACGGTTTTTCTCAGCTAACCAAAAAATACTTTGGTCTTGTCCTTCAAATCCACGAGTAGCATCAATAACCAATAAACAAACATCACTATGTTCAATAGCTCTAACCGAACGCATTACAGAGTAAAACTCTAAATCTTCTTTTACTTTCGCTTTACGTCTAATTCCAGCCGTATCTACCAAGTTGAATTCAAATCCAAAACGGTTGTATTTCGTATCAATTGCATCACGAGTAGTTCCAGCAATGTCGGTTACCACAAATCTATCTTCGCCAATTAAAGCGTTGATGAACGACGATTTTCCTGCATTTGGTCTTCCAACAACACAAAAACGTGGTAAAGGTTCTACTTCTTCAGATACTTCTGGCATTTCAGGTAATACTTCGACTAATTTGTCTAAAAGTTCTCCTGTTCCGCTTCCGCTCATTCCTGAAATCGAATAGTATTCTCCTAATCCTAAATTATAAAACTCAATAGCGTCTTTTTCACGCATTGCATTATCTACCTTATTTACTACTAATAAAACGGGTTTTGTAACTTTTCTTAGCAATTTAGCCACTTCATCATCCATTGGAGTAATGCCTTCTTCTACATCCACCACAAAAATAATAGCATCTGCTTCATCAATAGCTAATTCTACTTGACGACGAATTTCCGCTTCAAAAATATCGTCCGATCCTTTGATATAACCTCCCGTATCAATTACAGAAAACTCCTTTCCGTTCCACTCACTTTTTCCATAATTTCTATCACGAGTAACACCGCTTACCGAGTCAACAATAGCTTCTCTTCGCTGAATTAAACGGTTAAAAAATGTGGATTTTCCAACATTTGGTCTTCCTACAATGGCAACAATATTATTCATAATCTTATTTTGAATCGGCAAAAGTACGATTTTTTTTGGAGCTTTTTCCAGCTATCCACTACAACACCACAATTTTAGCTCTTTTTTTCTAAATTTATTCGGTCAGCTTCTAAGGTCGCTGTCCAAATAAAAAGAAAAAATAGATTAAAAATTTGCGGGGTTTCCGTTTTAAATGAAATTCATCGAACTCCTATGAAAAATATTTAATATGTGAGATAATCTGGGCTAGGGTGTGAAATTTGTTCAACATTTGTTAAAAATGTATATATTAGCTTTAAAATCAGAAGAAATGGAGCCTGAAAAAAGTATTGCACTACGACCAAAGTTTGAAGTCGAATCAAAAAACAGTGTCGATAAGATTTTAGAAAAAGCAAAACAGCTAAAAACAGAACTCAAAGCCGATTATCAAATAAAAATAATCGACGAGCATTTGTATTTTTATTTCAGCAAAGAAAAACGAAAATACTATTCGCCTTTTTTACATTTGGAATTAGAAGCCAATGATGATAAGACAACAGTAAAAGGTCTTTTTGGTCCAGAGCAATTGTTGTGGACGCTTTTTATGTTTCTACACTTTATCATCGCAGGATTGTTTTTAGTTTTCGCTATGATGGCTTACACGCATTGGTCGCTAAAACAATCCACGGTTTTAGATTTCAGTATAATGGGAATCATGGTAGTTTTTTGGTTTTCGCTCTATTTTATGGCACTATTAAACAGAGAACGCGGTGTGCCACAAATGCACGAATTAGAAGATTTGATGTATAAGGTTTTGGAATAATTTATGTCTGTCAAACTGAATTTGTTACAGTTTTTAAACTAATAAAATCATTTATTGATTCTGTCAAAAAAGAAAATTTACAATTCAAATGAAAGTATAATTCCACCAGCGTCATTTCGAGTGTTTTTTATTTGGAAAGCCTAAGATTTCCAAATAAAAAAAGTATCGAGAACTATAGGATTTTGATTTCGTTTCTATAGTTCTCGATACAATTTTCAAAAGCAAAAATTAGCATTTTTACTTTTAAAAATCACTCGAATTGACGGAGCGATTATTTGTTTTCTCACAACTCCCAACTTTTACTTCTGGTTATACCCAAAACGTTTTAATTGGTATGCACTGCTTCTCCAATCTTTATTTACTTTAACGTAAGTAGCCAAGTGAATTTGTTTGCCAAAGAATTTTTCTAAATCTTCTCTTGCTTGAATTCCAACACGTTTCAAAGCAGCACCTTTGTGACCAATGATAATTCCTTTTTGAGTATCGCGTTCCACCATAATCACGGCACGAATTCTAATAATGTTATCGTCTTCAATAAATTCTTCCGTTTCAATTTCTACGGCATATGGAATTTCTTTATCGTAATTCAACAAGATTTTCTCACGAATGGTTTCGTTAACAAAGAAACGTTCGGGTTTATCGGTTAACGCATCTTTAGGATAAAATGCTGGAGAAACCGGAAGTAATTCGATAATTCTATCAAAAACGGTTTGTACATTAAAATTCTCTAAAGCCGAAATAGGAAAAAGTTCTGCATTAGGTACTTTTTCTTTCCAGGCTTGTACTTGTTCTTCTAATTGTTCTTGGTTGGATTTATCAATTTTGTTTAATAACAACAAAACTGGGATTTTAGAATGGATAATTTTATTAAAAAACGCTTCATCTTTTAATTCTTTTTCGCCAATCTCAACCATATACACTAAAATGTCAGCATCTTCAAAAGCCGATTTCACAAAATCCATCATCGAATTTTGCAATTCATACGCAGGTTTTATAATTCCTGGCGTATCTGAAAATAAAACTTGAAAATCATCTCCATTTACAATTCCTAGAATACGATGTCTTGTAGTTTGTGCTTTCGATGTGATAATGGAAAGACGCTCACCTACAAACGCATTCATAAGAGTTGATTTTCCTACATTCGGGTTACCAATTATGTTGACATAGCCTGCTTTATGCATGAGAATTATTTTTAAAGTGTAACATTTTTAACCGAATGTCCACTGGACATTCTCCTCTTAATATCAAATCAATAATATTTACATAACCTGCTCTGTGCTCCATTTCAATATATTTATGGATACAAAGGTAGTGATAACGCCTGAAATAGTAGAAAGAAAACATTATTTTTAAAAAAGTCTTGTAATTTTAAATAAAGATTGTACCTTTGCATTCATAAATCGCGGGATAGAGCAGTAGGCAGCTCGTCGGGCTCATAACCCGAAGGTCACAGGTTCGAGTCCTGTTCCCGCTACTAAGAATTATTGAATTACAACCGTACATCGCGGGATAGAGCAGTAGGCAGCTCGTCGGGCTCATAACCCGAAGGTCACAGGTTCGAGTCCTGTTCCCGCTACTAAGAAGCTTCACAGAAATGTGGAGCTTTTTTTGTGTAATTAATTCATTAATAAATGGTTATGTTTTATTATTGTTTTGGTTTTTTGGCTTGATTTAATAATAAAAACACTACTTTTGCACCTTTATTTTAAAATATTATGAATCCAAAGAAAATTGCCGAGTACAGAAAGTTACTTGATGTTGCCAAAACAGCTACGTTAAAAGAACTGAAAACTATTTACAGAAATAGTATGAAGGAAGATCATCCTGATACTATTGCAGATCCAGTGGAGCGTTTAGCTGCTGAAGAAAGAAGTAAAAATATTATTGAAGCATATCACTTTTTAGTAAGTATTGCTCCAGAAACGCAAGAAAAAAATAAAGAAGTTTATTTAAAAACAACTACTACTGTAAATATTCAAGATTTTTACATGGATAATGGTGTGTTGTATATTTCATTTTTAGATGGAAGTAACTATGAGTATTTTAGTGTGCCAAAAGTTACCTACATTAAAATGGTTAATGCAGAATCGCCAAGTCGTTTTGCAAGAAGACACATTTATAATGAGTTTTTATACCGTAGTGCTTCAAAATTAGTAGCAAGCGAATAATAGTTTTTTGTATCTTTATCCAATGAAAATTGGAGGAAAGTTATTATCATTATTATGTATTCTCATTACTTTTTCTTGTTCTAAAGAAGAAGAATCAAATACATCTCAAGAATTTATCAAGGCAGCAGACATGTCTATGTTGCCTTTGATAGAGTCTGAAGGAACTATTTACTACAATAGTAATAACATTGCCGAAGACGCACTGCTTACTCTAAAAAATGCAGGTTGCAATACAATACGAATTAGGCTTTGGCATACACCAACAGTAAATCAATCTGGGTTTAATGAAGTGAAATCTTTAGCGCAACGCGTTAAAAATCACGGAATGAAAGTTTGGTTGAGTGTGCATTATTCAGATACTTGGGCAGACCCAGGGAATCAAGAAAAACCATCAGCTTGGGACGGCTTGACTTTTACGCAATTAAAAACACAAGTTGAGAATTATACAGTAACTATTGTAAACGAAATCCAACCCGATATTTTTCAAATTGGTAATGAAATCAATAATGGTTTTATTTATCCTGATGGAAATTTAGAATCCAATGAAACTCAATTTTTATCGCTTTTAGCAAGTGCAAGTACTGTAATTAGAATCAATCGTCCAGCAACAAAAATCATGTTACATTATGCTGGAATAACAGGCGCTTCTTGGTTTTTTTCTAAGACTGCAGCTATTGATTATGATTATATTGGATTATCTTATTATCCTATTTGGCACGGAACCGATATTAATTTATTACAACAAACCATAACGTCTTTGGGTCAAACACACAATAAAAAAGTATTAGTTGCCGAAACTTCGTATCCATTTACATTCGGTTGGAACGACTGGACTAATAATGTAATCGGTTTGGCAAATCAAATTCATCCTAATTATGCTGCTTCTCCAGAAGGACAAAAAGCATTTTTACTTCAAATTAAAAATACTGTCAAAAACACACCAAACGGATTAGGTTTTTGTTATTGGGGTACCGAATGGATTGCTTTTAGAGGTACAGTTTCAACAAATGGTTCTTCTTGGGAAAATCAAGCCCTTTGGGATTTTAACCAAAAGGCATTACCTGCTATATCGGTTTTTAATTAATTTTTCTTATTTTTGATAGATTAACCAATAAACTATATCAATTATGGAACTAATTAATTTTCCAGCAATTTTAGTTGCTGCTCTTTCAAGTTTTGTTGTCGGATTTGTATGGTACAATCCCAAAGTTTTCGGAACCATTTGGATGAATGAAACAGGTATGACTGATGAAAAAGCCAAACAAGGAAGCATGGCGAAAATCTTCGGATTAACTTTTGTTTTTTCATTTATGTTGGCGTTCATTATGCCTACCTTTGTAATTCATCAATTTGGAGCATTAGGTATGGTTGGTGGACCCACAGAGGCTGAAAAAGCATTGTCTTCTTATGCAGTGTTTATGGCAGATTATGGAAATGTATTTAGAACATTTAAACATGGCGCTCTACATGGCTCAATGATTGGTCTTTTTGTTGCATTACCTGTCATTGCAATAAACTGTTTATTTGAACAAAAATCATTTAAATATGCAGCTGTTACTTCTGGTTATTGGATTGTGGTAATGACGTTAATGGGTGCAATAATTTGCGGTTGGAAATAATTTAACATTTAATTATATAAGAATCGCTCTACATTTGTGGGGCGATTTATTTTTTACAGTGAACGGAATTACCTATAAAATTTACAATTCAATTGCAGCACTACCTTCACTTTGGGATACGGTAGCTCAAAGTAATGTTTTTTTGCAAATGCCTTATTTATCCGTGTTAGAACGCTCTGCACCGGTAAATATGGAATGTTTTTATATTGGTATTTTCGAAGGTTCAGAATTAATTGGCGTTTCTTTGGCGCAATATTTAGATTTGAATAAACTCGAATCGTTTGGTGAAAGAGATAAATGTTTTAAAACAGCCATTCGAAATTTTATTTTTAAAAACTTTGCTTCTCATACTTTATTTCTTGGAAATAACATGATAACAGGTCAAAATGGTTATGTGTTTTCTAAAGAAATAGATTTTGAATGTATTAGCGAAATTTTGCTTCAAAGTGCTGATGAAATTACTGAATATTTCAAGCAAAAAGGCGTAAAAATTCATTTAGTTTCTTTTAAAGATTTTTATGAAAATTGTTCGGTTGAACTGAAAAAGTATCGTTTTAAAGAAACCTACGAGTTCAATACACAACCTAATATGATTTTTTATTTGGATCAATATTGGAAATCGGCTGAAGATTACATCAATGCTCTTTCAAAAAAATATCGTGACCAATACAAACGTGCGCACAAGAAATTTGATGGTATTTTGGTTAAAAATCTTTCTTTTGAAGAAGTGCTTTTACATGAAAACACCATTTATGATTTGTATCATTATGTAGCAAAAAATGCTCCTTTTAATACGTTTTTCTTGGCTAAAAATCATTTTTCAACTTTAAAAGGGCAATGTGGTAATCGTTTTCAGATTTTTGGTTATTTTTTGAATAAAAAATTAGTAGGTTTTCATACGCTTTTATTAAATGATGAAACTTTAGAGACTTATTTTTTAGGCTATGATGAAACCATACAGAAAGAAAATATGTTGTATTTGAACATGTTGTACAATATGACCGAGTATGGCATTGAAAAAGGTTTTAAACGAATTATTTTTGGACGAACAGCTCTAGAAATTAAAAGTTCAATTGGTGCAAAACCTGTGAATATGTCGGGATTCATTTTTCATAATAATAAATTGATTAATAGATTTATGGAAAAATTTTTCAAGCAGTTAGAGCCTGAATTAAATTGGCAACAACGCCATCCATTTAAGTAAAAATCTTCCTATCTTCGTGTAAAATTTTAATTATGGCACGAACTTCTTCTTCTGAAACTCAAATAAAAAACATGTTAATTCCAATTGTTCAAGCCATTGGACGTTCTGGAAAATTGTTATATATTATTGTTTTTTTGGTAATTGGTTATTTTGTCTTTCAGTTTTTTACTAAGAAATCAGAAACATCAACTATTGAATATGACACCAATTTGATTCAAGTTCAAATAAAGAATGTTGGTAAATTGGTCGTAACTGAAGGTCATTTCGCTGAGGTTTTAACCTATAAAGATAAAAAGGAGACGTATATCCCTGGATTGTCTTTTGATAAAAAAGCGTTGGTTGTTATTAATGCGGATGTTACGGTAGGTTTTGATTTGAGCAAAGTAACGTATGATATTGACGCAAAAAACAAAATTTTGACAATCACAAACATACCAAAAGAAGAGATTAAAATTAGTCCAGATTTTAAATATTATGACACCGAATCTTCCACGTTTAACGAGTTTACAGGTGAAGATTATAATAAGATAAATAAAATTGCAAGAGCAAATTTGACCAAAAAAATTGAAAAATCTACATTAAAAACAAATGCTCAAAACCGATTATTGAGTGAACTTTCAAAAATGTTGATTCTCACAAATTCTATGGGTTGGACGTTATCTTACAAAGGAAATGAAATAAAATCTGATAAAGATTTGCAGTTAAATATGGTGAATTAAAAAAGTCCCGATTCAATCGGGACTTTTTTTATAATTTGTTTTCTAAACTGTTCCAACCGCCACCATTAATGCAATCAATTCCGTTTTGTTTTAAAATGGAAGTTGCTTGAGCACTTCGCATTCCAGAACGGCAACATGCGATAACTGGTTTGTTCCATTTTTTGATGGTTTCGATATTTTCGTTTAGAACTTGTAAGGCAATATTTTTTGATCCTTTAATGTGTCCCTCTTTAAACTCATCAGGTGTTCTTACATCTAAAATAATGGCTTCTTTTTGTACATATTCTTGTATGTCATTTGTTTTATTTCCTAATCCTAAAAAATCTAATAATCCCATAATGTTGCTTTTTTTGACAAAGATAATTGCAATTATAGGTCTTTTCAGTAACATAAGTTACTAAGACGTGACTATATGTTCGCTTTTTCAAAAATTAATTCTAATCCATTGTCAATTAAATGTTTGATTTCTGGACGATTGATTTTTACTTTTTCTAAATGATTTAAAACTTTATCTACCAAATTAGAATCGCCTTCTTTTTTAGCCAATTCTGCAATCTCGACGGACAATAACCAATCATTTGGATGATTTGCAGTAACAGATGCAAAAGCTTCTTTTAATGTTGTAGTTGCAGTTTTATTCTCTCTAATATTTCGAATACTAGCATATAATTTTTCTAATTCTTCTCTCTCTGCCGATTTTTTTTGTTTAATCGTTTGAGAAGATGGAACATGATTAATCATATCAAAACTATTCACATCTGCAGGGCCAGAAAAAGCAGAAATTACTTTTTTACCCACTGCCATATCGTAAATACCCCATTCAGGTTGGAAAAGAACGGTATCGTTTTGAGTAACTGTACAGTTTTTGAATTTAATTAATAAAATTTCACCTTGTAAGTTACGCGAACCTGTGATGATTTCACCTTTTACGATTATATTTCCTTCAAATTCTAAAGTTACTTGTTCTCCTTCGTAAATGTCATATGCTCGTAAATCTCTTGGACTCATCTCTTCAATAGTTAGATTGATTCCTTTTAATTTTCCAATTGGTGAACCAAAACCTTCGGCATGGTATTCTGTTCCGTGACCTACTATTTCTTTTTCTCTATATGAAAGCGCCGTTTTTCCTGAAGTTTGAATATAAACAGGTTTTCCTTCGTGTTCAATTACATTAGTAAAAATTCCAGAAACTTGAATACCAGTACTTAATTCTATGGTACCTAAAGCATTAGAGCTAATTAGTTTTTTAATGCCAGATAAGCCTCCAGTGCGCAATGCCATTTTATTTGCAAACTCCTCTAAAACTAAACTTAATTGAGCAAAATCGGGAGTTACATATAGTTGAGGTTGAGGTTTTGTAATGTCAAAACTCATGTCGGCTGCTGAAATATCATACGGAATTTTCTTTACGTTATCTGTCATACACCAAGCACTTTCACCAATTGAAGAAAGTAATCCAGCACCATAAATTTTTGGATCATCAACGGTTCCAATTAAACCATATTCCACGGTCCACCAATGTAAGTTTCTAATGCGCGACATTTCAGATAGTTCGCCCATATTATTTTGCAAAAAATCTACTTGTTCTTCGGCTTTTTTGATTTCATCTTCTGGAGTGTCTTCTGCTTCTTTTAAAATAGAAAGCAAACGAATGGCTTCATACAATTCGTAATCACGCGCCGATGAAATCGCTTTGCAACCAATTTCGCCAAAACGACGTAAATATTCAGCATATTCTGGATTAGCAATGATAGGAGCATGGCCCGCACCTTCGTGAATAATATCTGGAGCAGGAGTATATTCAATGTGTTCTAACTGACGAATATCGCAAGCAATAACTAGAACATTGTAGGCTTGAAATTCCATAAAAGCATTGGGTGGAATAAATCCATCAACAGCAACAGCAGCCCATCCAATTTCTTTTAAAATTCGATTCATACCATACATGTTTGGAATGTTATTGATTTCCAAACCTGTTTTTTTCAGGCCTTCTAAATAAGAACTATGTGCTACTTTTGAAAGATAATCTACATTTTTACGCATTACATAACGCCAAACCGCTTGGTTAATGGGTGTATAATCTTCATAAACTTGTGGTTTAATGAATTGTTTTAAATGCTTTGGTAATCTGTCAATCAGCGTATTGCTTTCAAAATGCGTTTCCATAATTTTATTCGTGAAGTTTGTGTAAAATTAGGAATTTTTAAGACATCAGGAAAGCTTTTTTAACGAATTGATAAAACTCATTATAAATTATTAATTTACTTTTTAGCTTTAATTTCAATTCTCTTTTTACAGAAATCTTTTCAATATAGATTTGATGAGTCATAAAAAAGCGGCACAAATAAATGTACCGCTCTTAAAATATTAATATTAATTTCTATCGATTTAAAGAGAAATGCGCTTTAAACTGTTTAGCAACTCCATTTTCTGTATAATCTAATGTAAACCAGTAATCTGTTGATGGTAACTGTTCTTGATTGTGTGTACCATCCCAACCATTACTGTCTTGTGTTGCACTTAATTGTTTCAATAATTTACCATAACGGTCATAAATGTACAACTTCGCATCTGCCTGATTTAATCCAACGATATTCCATGTATCATTGATTCCATCTCCATTTGGTGTAAAATAAGTTGGATAATCTATTACCATTACTTCTTGTGTCATATAAGTACATCCTTCTGTATCGATTACTGTAACTATATGCTCCCCTGCACTCACTCCTGTAAATACATTTGATGATTGCAGTGCGCCTTCATCTAACGAATACATTAATGTTCCTGAACCATCTGGAACTGTTACTATTATAGTTGCATTTTCACTAAAATACTCACTTTGAACTATCGTCATTGATGTTGCTGGAGTTGTTGCAGTGACCGTTGCCGTAGCACTTGCTAAAAGAGGATCAGATGAACATCCCGTTAACCAATTGGTTGCAATAACACTATAAGTACCTGCTGCATCTACTACTAATGTTGAATTTGTTGCGCCTGCGATAATAGTACCATTGCTGTCAAACCATTCAAAATCATAATCTGCATCATTTAAACCTGTAGTTAAGGTATATGTCTGATATACTTCTCCTGTTGCCGTGATACAAATGTTTCCATCTGTTAATATTGGGAGTGGGGATGGATTTACATTCACTCTATAATCTGTGTAACCGCCTTGGCAATCTCCTAAAGTAGATCGTACTCGGTAGATAACATAACCTTGTGTATTGGTTGTAGCTGTTAATACATCATTAATTGGTGATGGAGCTATGCCTGTTCCAGGTGTTGCGCCTGTTACATTTACAACCGTTAACACTTCCCATGTCAATTGTGTTCCTATAATAAGTGGAGAAACATCAATCATTAAATCTGTACTGTTACCACTACAAATTGTTTTTACTGGTGATGAAATTGGTAAACCTGGATTTGGATTAACGGTAACTATTCCACTTGTTAATAAATTACCTGGACAACCATTTCGAATTGGTGTAACTTCAAAATAAATTGTTCCAGCCACTAATGGATTACTTGTTATTACTTGTAAATCAATCATAGCTGTTGTTGATGTTGCGATAATTGTTCCTGATGTAGGACCTCCTACAACATTTACACCACTTGTTATTGCTGTCCAACTATAGGTAATACCACTTATGTTACCTACAATATCAACATGTACATTGTTGGTTGTATTTGTTGCTGAACAAACTGAACTATCCGCAACACTTACACTCTCAACTAATGGTATTGGATTAACTGTGATTACAATAGGATTTGATGCCACACCATAACATCCATTAGCCATTGGAATGATAACCATAGTTATTGTTCCAATGTTTTCAGAATCCGTTAATGTAGCGATTTGATTTATATTAGTCTCATCCCCATTAGTTGTTGTACTATATGAACCTGAAATATTTGAAACTGTAGCACTCCATATATATGTCGTATTTGGTAAGCTACTGTTTAAAACAAAATCTAAAGTACTACCATCGCAAATGGTATCCGTAACCAAATATGTTATCGTTGGCTTTGGAGTAATTTGAATAGTCAAAGAAGTACTAGTAGCACATTGGTTAAAATCTGGAGTAAATACGTATGTTTGAGTGATTGTATTATTAAAATTAGGCGCCCATGTTCCACTTATTCCATTAGTTGAGATTGTTGGAAGAGGAGAATTAGTTATTATACCTTCACATATTGGTCCAATAGGATCAAAAGTCGGTAAATTAGCATTGTTTGAAAGAGATACAGTTCCATTCAAGCTAACTGAATCACAACCGCCTACTGTATTAATAGTATAAGAAAAATCAGTTGCAGGAGTTCCACTAATGGTAACAACATTTCCAGAAATCGAAGCCGTTACACCAGTTGGTAAACTAGAAACCGTTGCACTAGTTGCTCCACCTCCAAAAGCATATTGAATAGGAGCAATAGCAGTTCCTGAACAAATAGCTTGATTATTATTAGCAGCTTCTAAAGTTAGAGTAGCATTGTTTGAGAGAGATACAGTTCCATTCAAACTAACTGAATCACAACCGCCGACTGTATTAATAGTATAAGAAAAATCAGCTGAAGGAGTTCCGCTAATGGTAACAATATTTCCAGAAATCGAAGCCGTTACACCAGATGTTAAACCAGAAACCGTTGCACTAGTTGCACCACCTCCAAAAGTATATTGAATAGGAGCAATTGCAGTTCCTGAACAAATGGCTTGATTATTATTAGTAGCGTCTAAAGTTAGAGTAGCATTGTTTGAAAGAGAAATAGTTCCATTCAAGCTAACTGAGCCACAACCGCCTAAGGTATTAATAGTGTAAGAAAAAGCAGTAGTTGGAGTTCCGCTAATGGTAACAACATTTCCAGAAATCGAAGCCGTTACGCCAGTTGGTAAACCAGAAACCGTTGTACTAGTTGCTCCACCTCCAAAAGTATATTGGATTGGAATAATTGCGCTTCCAGAACAAATATTTTGAGTGTTATTAGCCGAATTTAAAGACAGAGTAACGATAGTTGATGTAACAGTAACACTGCCGTTTAATGTAACACTTCCACAGCCTCCTACAGTAGTAATAGAGTAAGTGAAATCACTTGTTGGTGTTCCGTTAATCGTTACGGTATTTCCAATAGTTGTAGCATTTACACTAGTTGGAAGTCCAGTAATAGTAATACCTGTGGCTCCTCCTCCAAAAGAGTAAGATATTGGATTTATGGATTGATTTATACAAACAAATTGATTGGTGCTTGCTGCTGATGAATTTAAAGTTAAAGTTGCATTACTAGAAAAAGCAACGGTTCCATTTTGTGTACTAGTTCCACAACCACCTACTGTATTAATAGTATAAGAAAAATCAGTTGCAGGAGTTCCACTAATGGTAACTACATTTCCAGAAATCGAAGCTGTTACACCAGTTGGTAAACCAGAAACCGTTGCACTAGTTGCTCCACCTCCAAAAGTATATTGAATAGGAGCAATTGCAGTTCCAGAGCAAATGGATTGATTGTTATTCGCAGAGTCTAAGGTTAGCGTTGCATTGTTTGAAAGCGATACAATTCCGTTTAAACTAACCGAACCACAACCGCCTACTGTATTAATAGTGTAAGAAAAATCAGTTGCAGGAGTTCCACTAATGGTAACAACATTTCCAGAAATCGAAGCCGTTACACCAGTTGGTAAACCAGAAACTGTCGCACTAGTTGCACCACCTCCAAAAGTATATTGAATAGGGGTAATTGCAGTTCCAGAGCAAATGGATTGATTAGTTGTTCCAATTGCACTAGATAAGGATAACGTACTTCCGCTAATGTTAATTACTATATTATCAGAAAGTGAGGTATTACAAACATTTGTAACAGTTAGAGTTAAAGTTATTGTGCTGCCTGATATGGCAGTAGTTGGAATTGTATAATTTGTAACTAAGCTACCTGAATTAGAAAAACTTCCATTAGGGGCAGACCAGACTATACTTGTTTGACCTTGAGCAGTCCCTGACAAATTAATAGTTTGTCCTGGACAAGCAGTTAATGGTGTTGTTCCAGCTTCTACAGTAAAAGGAGGTATTGGTGCCGTACAACCATTGTTAACATAGGTTGGAGTTCCAGTTGGACTAAAATTTACAGTTGAACCATTTAGATCAGATATTGCTCCTCCAACCGTGCCTAGAATATTAATTAAATTAGCTCTTTGATAAGTTACACTATCGGAACAACCTCCACCAAATGTAACACTTAAAGTTCGGGTTGCGGGTGTAGCGTTATAATTTCCAAAGTGACCTGCATTTGGGTTAGCAGGGGTATCTTGAAATAACATATAAATATTTGAAGTCAATGCCCCGAAAGAGTTCAAAGTTGTATCTAAGTTTGGGCTAGAAACAACAATAACGGTTGAATTAGCAGGAAGCACTCCTCCAATTGGTTCTAAAATTTGACCACATCCACCAGCTGCTAAAATCGCATTATTTAGCTGATTAACTTTTGAGGTTGTAGTTGCATTTTGTACTAATCCTAACCAAGTTTGAGCTGGCCAATTGATGTTTAAGGTATTTGTGTTGAGTGGCGTTGTCCCAATTTTCATTCGAAACATTTCATTGTAACCTTCATTGGTTCCATTGTCACACGCGTCTACTAAAATACTCTCGATTTCAAAACATTGAGAAAAGGAATTATCTGTAAAGAAAAAAAAAGTAATTAAAAATGCTAAACTCTTGTAAAATTTCATTCTAATTGTGGCTTAATTTAAAAAAGCTGTGCAAAGTTATGAAAAGCTAAAGATTCTAATATTATTAAAAAATTAATATTATTAAAAAAGGTGTAAAATTCACTTTACACCTTTTGTTTTTATTATTTTGGAGGATATTGCTCTAATATCTTTGAAACAAACTCCATAATTCGAGCGTCTTTTTTTTCTGTATTTTTAGTAAGATAGCCGCTACCTTCTCCTTGCCAAACTAACTCTTTTGTTTTTGCGTCAATTAAATCGATAAAAAGTGTTCCTTCGGGAGTGGTAGTTACATTTGTGTAACCCATACCCATTCCCCAATAAGGATTCCAGCCCCAACCAAATCCCATGTTGTTGTATACATCAACACGTTCTCTTTCTTTAGTAAAAATACTAATTAGAACATCAGGGTTTTCAGATTTGCTAAACCCTTTTTTTGTCATAATTTCATCAATTGAATAAAGAATCCTTTTCTTGTCTAAATCAGAAATTTCAGCCTTATCAATTCCGCTTTTTAAATAAGCATAGGTTTTGTAATTTACAAAAGTTGCTTTTTTATCGTAATCGGCATTTACTCTAACTGAACTACAAGATGCTAAAGTTGCAATTAGAAGTATCGAAAGTAATTTTAATGTTTTCATTTTATAGAATTTTAGATTATTATGTATCCAAATTGTTTGATTTGATTGATAAATCTAAAACATAAATTATCTAAAAATCAAACAATTGCTCTTCCACTATATTAGGGATGGTAACTTTTAATAAAGGTTGCGTCTCCATGGCTCTTTTTATTGCAAAAATAGCTCCTTCGTTTCTAGCCCAACTTCTTCTTGAAATTCCGTTGTTTACATCCCAGAAAAGCATCGACTCTAATCGTTTAGATGCTTCTTTACTTCCATCAATAACCATACCAAAACCACCATTAATTACTTCGCCCCAGCCAACGCCACCTCCATTGTGGATAGAAACCCATGTAGCTCCACGGAAACTATCTCCAATTACATTTTGTATAGCCATATCTGCAGTGTAGCGTGAACCATCATAAATGTTGGAGGTTTCTCTATAAGGAGAATCCGTTCCAGAAACGTCGTGATGATCTCTACCTAAAATTACATAGCCAATTTCGCCACGAGCAATCGCTTGATTAAAAGCTTCTGCAATTTTAATTCGACCCTCTGCATCAGCATAAAGAATTCTAGCTTGTGACCCTACGACTAATTTGTTTTCTTGCGCACCTTTTATCCATTGGATATTATCGGCCATTTGTTGTTGGATTTCTTCTGGTGAGTTTTTCATCATTTCCTCCAAAACATCGCAGGCAATTTTGTCGGTTTTGGCTAAATCTGCTGGATCTCCTGAAGCACAAACCCAACGGAAAGGTCCAAATCCATAATCGAAACACATAGGTCCCATAATGTCTTGTACGTAACTATTGTATTTGAAATCGATGTGGTTTTTAGCAAATACATCGGCTCCAGCACGAGAAGCTTCAAGTAAAAATGCATTTCCGTAATCAAAGAAATAGGTTCCTTTTGCGGTGTGTTTATTAATTGCTGCAGCATGACGACGCAATGTTTTTTGAACTTCTTCCTTGAATTTTTCAGGATGATTAGCCATTAAATTATTTGACTCTTCAAAAGTGTACCCGATTGGATAATAACCTCCAGCCCATGGATTATGCAAAGAAGTTTGATCAGAACCTAAATCTATATGAAGATTTTCTTGATCAAAACGTTCCCATACATCAACTACATTTCCTAAATAAGCAATAGAAACTACTTCATTATTTTCAAGCGCTTTTTTAACTCTTGGTACCAGTTCGTCTATATTTTCAACTACTTCATTAATCCATCCTTGTGAATGACGAATGTGTGTGATTTTAGGATTTACTTCAGCACAAACGGTTACGCAGCCTGCAATATTTCCAGCTTTTGGCTGAGCACCACTCATTCCTCCAAGTCCTGAGGTTACAAATAATCCGCCTTTTGGAGCTTTTTTTATTTTTCTAAATCCGTTTAAAACGGTGATTGTTGTTCCATGAACAATTCCTTGCGGACCAATATACATATAACTTCCTGCAGTCATTTGCCCGTATTGCGATACACCTAAAGCATTCATTTTCTCCCAATCATCTGGTTTTGAATAATTTGGGATTACCATTCCATTAGTAACTACAACTCTTGGAGCTTCTTTATGTGAAGGAAATAATCCCATTGGATGACCAGAATACATAGCTAAAGTTTGCTCATCAGTCATTTCTGCTAAATATTGCATAGTCAATAAATACTGTGCCCAATTTTGAAAAACAGCTCCGTTTCCACCATAAGTAATCAACTCATGTGGATGTTGTGCCACCGCATAATCCAAATTGTTTTGAATCATTAACATAATGGCTTTCGCTTGTTCACATTTTCCAGGATATTCCGAAATTGGTCGTGCGTACATTTTGTAATCAGGACGTAAACGATACATGTAAATTCTTCCGTAACATTCTAATTCGGCTTTAAATTCCGGAAGTAATTCAGCGTGATGTTTAGAATCAAAATAGCGTAAAGCATTTTTTAAGGCTAATTTTTTTTCTTCATCAGAAAGAATTTCTTTTCGATTTGGTGCATGATTTATTTCTGTTTCATACGGTTTTGGATTTGGTAAAACCGAAGGAATTCCTTGTAATATTTGTTCTTGAAACGTCATTTTTTTATATGTTGTATTGATGTTTATTTTTTTACTGAATACTGCGACTAAAGACAGATTATTTTTTATTTTTCTCCGTTTTTTTATCAAATCCATACGGACAATGTCGGCAACCGCTTTTGCAGCAATAACCTCTTTTTAAGTGATATTTTTCGGTAAAACATTTGTATCCTTCAGAGGTATAATAGAAATCTTCCCCTTCTTTTAAATTATTCGGATTTATATCGTTATTCATATCGACAAATTTAGCAACTTTGCATCAAATGATAGTACTAGTTTTTAAATATTTAATACCAAAAGGTTTTCGAGGAATTACCTTGTTTCCGTTTATAATACTTTTTAGTTCGGAGGATAAGCATAATTATGTACTATTAAATCACGAAAAAATTCACATAAGACAGCAGTTAGAGTTATTGATACTTCCGTTTTTTTTGTGGTATTTTTTTGAGTATCTATACAGATGGATTCAATTTAAAGACAAGAAAAAAGCATATTTAAATATTTCATTTGAACGAGAGGCTTATGCGAATGAAAAAGACCTTAGCTATTTAATTAAGAGACCTTTTTATAGTTTTATTAATCAATTGTAATTAGAAAATTATTTTATATGTTTTTACAAAACCATTTTCTAAAGTTACTTTGACAATTAGTGTACTTTGCGTTTTTTGAATTTTATCACAAGTAAATGAAGTTGAATTTACCTTATTAAAAGTTTCTAAAACTCTTCCTAATAAATCATATACTCTAACTGATTTAATAGTTTGATTTGTTGTAGCTATATGAATTGCATCATTCGTATACACAGTGATTCCACTTTCATTGGAGAAATCTTCGTTTCCTAATGTTTGATTTGTAAATCGTAAAATGAAACGTGTATTGTTTTCACCTTGTGTTGCTGTAAATGTATAAGGTGCTAGTTTGATATCATGTGTAAGATTTAATTGAGTATCTTCTAAATAAATATTTTGTGTAGCAAACAATCCGTCAACTGCATGAATGGCCACAGTATAATTGCCTGCTTGAGGTGCATTATATCCTATTGGAATCGTTTCTTGATCTGTAAATGGTAGCCCTTTAGCTTGAATACTCATTTTATCCATACCAATTAATGAATACATTTTTGCATTACTTGCTGTTATAGTGGTTGAAGCATCAAATAAGCGGTCTTTACCTGCAGTAGCAAGATCTGCATACCCTACAACAGTTCTTGAAGTTGCAGGATTACCACCATTAATAAAATCTAACCAAATGCGGTGTTTCTCAATGCTTTGTGAAGAACGATAGAATTGTGAGTTTCCATAGCTATTACCACTAGCATCTGTACGCATACTGTTTTTAAATTTGATGGTGCTTGAAGCTGCCGTTGGTGCAGTTTCATCATATTTTAAGAAGAACCCTTGTCCTGCTGCAATATTTCCACCAAATGAACTAGGTCCAGTTTGATCAGCAAATGTGTTATAAATAATATAATCTTCTGGATTATAATTGTACGTAAAAGTACTATAAAAAGGGTTTGGATTATTACTTGAAATTGCTGAACCATGAGTCCATATAGCAATTGAACCTTCAATAGCTGTATTGTCAAGATCTCCTAAAAACTCATCAGCACTAATTGCAGAAGGGTAAGGGTTACCTATTAAATTCCAATTGTCGTCATAACCTCCAATTGCACGCCTGTACACATTTACTGAAATTTCACCGTTAAAAGGCACACCTGTAAAGTTTTTAGTACCTACACCTCTCATAATAACTCCTTTTCCAGCTGTTAATACTTGTCCTGAAGCAGCAATCCAATTTCCACTTGTGCTGGCTGCATTATCCCAAAAATAATTCCATCCACTTGGGACAGTTTGACCGCTCACAGGTGTTGCCCAGTAAACATAATCTGAAGTATTAACCGTTAGTGGCGAAGTTCTTTTATAAGTAATATTACCACTATTTGTCACATTGTTCGTTTGAATTAAATTCGCATTGTTTTCTACAGTAAATGTTCCACCAATCACAATTAATTCATTACTAAGTAACATAGTGTCACCAGAAGCAATCGTTACATTTCCTGAGTTAATTGTGCAATTACATCCTTCAATTGTTCCTGAGGTAGTATACGTTCCGTTAAAAACGATTCCCATATTAGCAGCTGGTCTTGTAGGAGACCAAGTCGTTCCATTCCATGTTGCAACAGCACCAACAGTTACAGTTAATGAGTTACTTAATGAAGCGGTACAAGATCCTAAACTAACCGAAACTAAATTTAAAGTTTGATTTGCAATAACATTTGGAATAGTTACCGTTGCTGCACCACTCGTTAATGTTATTGTTTGGTTAGCCCCACTATTAATTGTATAAGTAACTACAGCCCCGTTTGTACCTGCTATAGTAAAAGTTGCCGTTCCGTTGTTACAAATAGTTCCATTATTTCCTGAAATAGTTGCAGTTGGAATTGGATTTACAATCATAGTAATTCCAGTAGAAGTTACAGATGAACCAGTTAAACAAGGTATTGCATTAGAAGTCATTCTAACTGTTACTACATTGTTATTTGTTAAAGTTGTAGAAGTGAATGTTGTGTTTGTTTGTCCGCTAACTGCGGAACCATTAACAAACCATTGATAGGTTGGAGCTGTTCCACCATTTGTTGGCGTAGCCGTAAATGTTACACTTGTACCTGCACAAATGGTATTGTCTGCATCATTCGAAGCAACACTTACACTAGCAGGTAAAACAGGGTTTACTGTCATAGTAATTCCAGAAGAAGTTGCTGGCGAACCTGTTAAACAGGGTGTTGCATTAGAAGTCATTCTAACTGTTACTATATTATTGTTTGCTAAAGTTGTAGAAGTGAATGTTGTGTTTGTTTGTCCACTAACTGCGGAACCATTAACAAACCATTGATAGGTTGGTGCTACTCCACCATTTGTTGGCGTAGCCGTAAATGTTACACTTGTGCCTGCGCAAATGACATTATCTGCATCATTCGAAGCGATACTTACACCAGCATATAAAATTGGGTTTACTGTAAAAGTGTTTGATGATGTTGCAGAACCTCCAGGGGTTGTAACTATCACCGTGCCTGTAGTACCAGACCCTACAGTAACCGTTATTGAGTTTGGTGTATTTGCAGTTATGGCAGCGGCTGTTCCGCCTATTGTTACAGATGTTGCGTTAGATAAATTAGTTCCATTGATAACTAAAGAGGATCCAACACAGCCGCTTGAAGTAGTTAAACTTGAAATAGCAGGTGGTATATGAGTCACACAAATTGTAAATGCATTAGCTGTTTTAATTCCCCAATAATCATAAACTTGAATGTAATATGTGTTTCCTATTGTTAAGTTTGTTAGAGTTCTTGTTTCTATACCGTCATCAAATGTTACATCAATACAATCTCCACCAGTTGGTATTACAGTTGATCCACAACTAGAAATAACCCCGAGTACAGAATCTATATCTGCTGCGCCGTCAACGGTCACAACGTGACTGGTAGAAACTGCCACAAAACTGTACCATACAGCTTCTTCAGCTGTACCTTGAGTACAATCCCCTGTTTCGTTATTGTCTGTAGCTCCAAAAGTAGAGCCTGTAGTTGTTGTGCAAATAGTACTTGAAGTTAAAGAAATTGCTCCTGAACAAATGTCATTGACAGGGGGTGTAGGTGAAGTAGCACAAATTCCGAATGTACCTTGATTATCGTTTGAGTATTCCCAAAAGCGAACATAAATAGTAGTTCCTGGGATTAAATCAGTTCTAGTGATGCTTGACATTAGCCCATTTGCACTATCGTCATCGTTACACTCTAGTAATGTTAATCCACTACAGGAGCCTGTATACCAAGCCATTCCACTGTCAGTTAATCCTCCTGATTGAGTGTCTATTGTAACTTTTCCATTTGCAGGCACAACAAAACTAAACCAAACATCTCCACCTGTATAACTAGCACATCCTGGCATAGGAGGTATGGATGGTGATGTTGAATCTGTAGCGCCAACTGTTGTATAGTTTGAATATGAACAACTACTAGTATTTAATGTTAAAGGAATAGCATTATTGCAATCGTCGGCAAATGATGTTACACAAATACTATTTAAAATCATATCATTGTTATTTCTATTATTAATGACTTTGATATAATAGGTTCCATTGGCTAAAATCGATGTTATTGTTTCTGTTTGTGCGCCATTTGTTTGTGTTGCATTCGCACAATTTATTTGAGTTAAAGTTCCTCCACAAGTATTATTAGATGATGATATTAATTGAAGAAATAAATCACGATTTGCAGCATCTGCTGTGATAGTAATGTTTAGTGGTCCGCCTGTTACTGTGAAAGAGTACCACCCTTCTCTTCTGAAAGTATTAAATGAGCAACCAGATGCAATTGGAGTATCTTGTGTAGAATCATTGATTGTTCCTGCAACACAAGCACCATTTATTGTAAGTGGTGTTGCTGTTGAACAAGTTGTACCTTGCGCAATTAAATCGTTTGAGAAAAATACTAAAACAAATAGTACACAGCAAATTTTGATGTGTTTAAAAAAAGGATTAGAAGCTATTCGTACTAACTCAGTTTTTGTATTTGAGCATATTTTTTGTACTATAACAGCTAATATAGTTATATAGACTACTATTTCAGATAGAGAAATAAATTTATTAGTGTCTTGTATTAAGAATAAATATTTTAATGTAAATAAAAGAACTAATAAGTCAAAGATGTTTGTTTTTATATTTTTAAACATAGCATTTAAAAGGGAAAAATAATTTTTCATAACAAAAAAAATAATTATAACAAATAGTCTATTTGTTATAATTAAGGATAATTTGAATTTATACTCTTTATGAATTATTTAGTTTCAACTAAAAAATCATTAACTCCGTAAACTTACATAAATTTTATTAAATCAATTCAGTATTGTGAAATAAAATACGGATTTTTTTTCAATATAAATATATTAATCCTTTGATTGTAATGATTTTAATGTAATAAATAGAACAATATCTACATGTATTTATTCTCTAAAGGGTGTTTTCTTAAGAAATAACTATAATCATTTTTTTAGTATTATTAAACTAGTTTTAACAATACAATTTATTTGTTTTTATTTTTTACATATCATTTTTAAACATTAGTCCTTTTGATGTATCTTTGAAATAAGATATTATATGCAATCAATAAATCAAAAAATACAAATTACATTTCCTAAGGATATAGAACTCTATATTAAAAGAGAGGATTTGTTGCATCCCATAATTTCTGGAAATAAATTCAGAAAACTTAAATACAATATTCATAATGCAACTTCTTTAGGTTATTCAACTTTATTAACATTTGGAGGTGCTTTTTCTAATCACATTTTAGCTGTTGCAGGAGCAGGGGCTGAGTTTGGTTTTAAAACTATTGGTGTAATTAGAGGAGAAGAAATAGGAAATAAAATACATGAAAATCCAACTTTGTCAAAAGCAAAAGAGTTTGGAATGCAGTTTTATTTTGTTGACAGAACAAGTTATCGCATAAAAGAAGACCCCGTTTTTATTGAAAATTTGCATAAAAAGTTTGGAAATTTTTACTTAATCCCTGAAGGAGGCACTAATGAACTTGCAATAAAAGGTTGTGAAGAAATTATTACAGCTGATGACAAAGATTTTTTCACTCATATTACTTGTGCTATAGGAACTGGAGGAACTTTTTCAGGTTTGATTAATTCATCAATTAACAAGCAGCAGTTAATCGGATTTTCTTCATTAAAAGGTGCTTTTTTGTCAGAGGTTATTCGTAATTTTGTATCCAAAACCAATTGGAATGTTAATGATGAATATCATTTTGGAGGTTATGGAAAAGTAACAGATGAGTTGATTTTTTTTTTAAATTCATTTTATAATCAAACAAATATTCAATTAGATCCTGTGTATACTGGTAAAATGGTTTTTGGGGTTTTAGATATGATTAAGAAAGATTATTTTCAACCAAATTCAAAAATATTAATGATTCATACGGGTGGTTTACAAGGGATTAAAGGCATGAATTTTGTATTAAAAAACAAGAACAAAGAAATTTTAAAGTACGATGAAATTTTTATTAATAAATAAATTATTTAGGCTAATATCAATACAAAAGATGTGTCATTTAGGATCGCAAATAAGCATATTATCAAATATGAAAACTAAAGTAACTCTTTTCTTTTTAACTCTTTTAGTAGTGAGTTGTTCAAGTTCTCGACCAGTGGTTAGAACAACATCAAAAACTAAAGTTATAACTAATAAAAAGACGGTTACACAACCTAAAACAGTTACAAAGCCTACTGTTACAAATTCCTCTTCAGTTACTAAGGCTATAACCAATTCGGAGGTTAGTTTAGATGCAACTTCTAATGTTAAAACCTACACTGAAGAAATTAAATTATATGTAGAAAATTTTAAAGAAATTGCTCAAAATAACATGAAAAATTACGGAATTCCAGCAAGTATTACTTTAGCTCAAGGAATTTTAGAATCAGGGGCAGGAAAAGGGAAATTAGCACAAACCGCTAATAATCATTTTGGAATAAAATGTCACACTGGTTGGACAGGAGAGAGTGTACGTCATGATGATGATGCAGAGCAGGAATGTTTTAGAAAGTATCAACATCCGTCAGAATCGTATAGAGATCATTCTTTATTTTTAACTTCAAGACCTCGTTATTCGAATTTATTTAAATTAGATAAAGGAGATTATGAATCTTGGGCAAAGGGGCTTAAAGCTGCAGGTTATGCAACAGATGTAAAATATCCAGACAAGTTGATAGGATTAATAGAACGTTTTGAATTGTATAGTTTTGATAATGAGGTTTTAAATAGAGAATTTGTCCCAATTAAAAAAGATATTGTTGCAATTAAAAATAGTGATTTTTATACGATTCAAAAAGGAGATACATTATTTTCTCTTTCAAGAAAATTTAATCTCACCGTAGAGGATTTGATGAAATTAAATAATATGTCTGATGTTGCAATTGCAATTGGGCAACAAATAAAAATTAAATAATGTTGTATAAAAGAAGTAGCGAATTATTTGTAGAAGCAAATAAAGTAATACCAGGGGGAGTAAATTCTCCAGTAAGAGCTTTTAAAGGGGTAGGAGGAACACCAATTTTCGTAAAAGAAGCAAAAGGTGCTTATTTGTATGATGTGGATGGAAATAAATTAATTGATTATATTAATTCTTGGGGTCCAATGATTTTAGGTCATGCCTATGAACCTGTTGTTAATGCTGTTATAGAAAAAGCAAAAAAAGGGACTTCATTTGGGATGCCAACTGAGTTAGAAACTCAAATTGCTCAATTAGCAGTTGCAATGGTGCCAAATATAGATAAAATTAGATTTGTAAATTCTGGGACTGAAGCTTGTATGAGTGCGATACGATTGGCTAGAGGTTATACCAAGCGTGATAAAATTATAAAATTTTCAGGTTGTTATCATGGACATTCTGATTCGTTTTTAATTGCAGCTGGAAGCGGACTAAGTACTTTTGGAGTTCCAAATAGTCCAGGAGTAACTCAAGGTACAGCAAAAGACACACTCTTAGCTGCTTATAATGATATTGAAAATGTTAGGTCTTTATTTGAAGCTAATAAAAATGAAATTGCAGCAATTATTATTGAGCCAGTAGCAGGAAACATGGGTTGTATTCCTCCAAAAAAGGGCTTTTTAGAAGCCTTGAAGGCAGTTTGTGTAGAACAAGGGGCATTGTTAATTTTTGACGAAGTAATGACGGGATTTCGATTGTCTAAAGGTGGTGCTCAAGAATTATATGGAATTCAGGCTGATATTGTTTGTTTTGGAAAAGTAATTGGAGGTGGTTTGCCTGTTGGGGCATTTGCAGCTCGAGAAGAAATTATGAATTATTTAGCCCCACTAGGGCCTGTTTATCAAGCAGGAACCTTATCAGGTAATCCTTTGGCTATGGCTGCAGGATTAGAAATGTTAAAAGCACTGAATTCAGATTCTGAAATTTTTAATCGCTTGGAAGAAAAAACAGCTTATTTAGAAAATGGAATTCAAAATGCGCTAACACAAGAAGGGATTGCTTTTACAGTTAATAGAGTTGGTTCTATGATTTCAGTTCATTTTGATGCCAATCCAGTTTATGATTTTTCAACGGCAAAAAATGGTGATAATGAAACCTTTAAGAAGTTTTTTCACGGATTGTTAAAACGAGGGGTTTATATTGCTCCATCTGCATATGAAACATGGTTTATAACAGATGCTTTAACTTATGAAGATTTGGATTTCACAATTAATGCAATTAAAGAGGTTGCAAAAGAATTATAAAAAATAAGTCCCGATAAAATCGGGACTTATTTTAATGTGTTAATTTGTAAAGTAAATCAGATTGACTAGTAATCTTTTCCATTTGTGCTGTAGTAAAAGTAGCTCTTAATTTAGCTTCAATTTGTTCACTAATTTGCTTTTTTTCATTTTCATTTTTAGCTAAATTCAATTGATTGTGTTTATATAAAAACAATCCATTTAAGTCTTTAGCCATTTGTTGGTCTAATTGCAGTAATTCAACCAATTTATATGTTTCTTTTTTGGCTAAATCGTTAAAATCAACTTCTTTTTTTACAATTTGGGTTGTAGAAGACTTTCCTTTGTTAACTTCTTGTGCATTAGCTAAATAAGAAAAGCCAATAAACAATACAAATGCAATGATTATTTTTTTCATAATTTGTGTAAAATTTATTTTTAGTTTGTCAAATCTAAATTATTTTTAGAATAAAAACAAAAAAAAGGCTATATTTTCAGAATTATTCTTTGTTTTCTTTCGCTTTTCTTTTTGCTTTTCCAATCATTTCTTTGCGATAATTTTGTTTTTCTTCCCATTTTTTCATTTGTTCTGGGTTTAAAACTTTTTTCATTTTAGATTTTAATTCAATTTGATTATCTAAAGCTTCAATTTGTTTTTTGTATTTTTCGTCTGATGTAACTTTTTTGTCTTCAGCTTTTCTTGCTTTCATCTCCGTTTTAATAGCCTCTCTTTTTTTAGCTTCTTCTAACAATAGTGCCTTTACTTCTTTTTGCTGATTTGCGGTCAAATCTAAATCAAGTGTCATTTTTTTGGTTTGAAGCTCCGCTACTTGTTCTGGTGTCATTTCGATAGATTTTCTACTTTGAGCAAATGTTAAGCTACTTAATGTAAGTGCTATAACTAAAATAAGTTTTTTCATAATTTATTTGTGTATTTATGTTTTGTCTATATAAGACTATGTAAATATAAAAAAGTTTAATATTTCTCTAAAAAAATATTTTAAACTAAAATTTTAAATAACCATATCGTGCAGAATTTCCACAACGAGAGCGCACAATGAAATTGTTCTCATCTACAGGTAAAGCAAAGGATAAATCTAATTCATAACAAAAGTTATATGTTTTACCCACACCAGAATTTGGAATATCTTTTGTGCTTACAATTTCTCCTTCATTGTTAATGATACTTGTTACAGCAAAACGACTATTGCGAACAAAATACTTGGAATTTGGATTAATATCTCTAGAATCGTTATAAATCAAAACCAATTGATTGTTTCTAAAGAAATACAAGTATTTTAAATGATCTCCATTATCATTAATGGTTCTAGGTTCAAGGTTGTTTATTCGGGTAAACCAATCGATTTTTCCTGTTGAAGCATCAAGTTTGATTATGCCATAGCCTGTTGAAACATATGAGTATTCTATGGGTCTTTCTAACGGTTTTGATGGGTCAGGAGCAGGTAATCTTTTAGATCCAGTATACATTTCATTGCAAAGTAACCACAATTTATTGTCTTTTAGAATTACTTTTTCAAAATTTAAATTATTTTGTTTTTCTAAAGTCGTTTTTATGTTTAGGGTGATTTTGCCTGTTGCATCAAAATGCATTAATAGTAATTCATTAACCGGATTTCCTTCAGGCAAGGCTCCTCCTAAATCAATGGTTACTTTTCTTTTTCCGTCGCTAACACCTGCAATAAAATAGCTTCCGTTTTCAGATTCTTTCCATTTGAATTGAGAAACTTGAAAGTCTAAATCTTGTTTTAAATTGTGCTCTGCAATATTTTCTGTTTTTGTATCCCAATAAAAAAGTGATTTATAAGGCTTTATTTTGGGTAAATCAAGTTCTCTTACTAGCGCTATATTGCCATTATTTGTTATGTGAATTTTAATATCAAACGATTGTTTTGTAGTAAATCCAAATTCATATTCTTTGCTTTTTACAATTTTAAAATTTGAATCTACAACATAAAGTGTTGCCTTTTCGTTTAGCTTTTTATCGCCTGTTGGGCGGGAAACTATACCGTAAAATTGTTTGTTTTCAGATTGAGCTATAAAATAGTCGCCAATATTGAACGCGTTTTTTGCGGGCATTTTCAATAAAAAACTTGCCTTTGTTTTTGTCCCCGTATCAATATTTACTTTTTGTGTAAAAAGTTCAAATTCTTTAGTTTCGCTATTAAACTCAGTCACAAAATATACATATTCTTTATTAGATAGCGGAAATAGAGCAGTAATTGTTTTTGTATTCAATCCCATTACGGGTTGTTCTAATCCAATTGAAAAATTATTTTCATCTTTTTCAAAATCATCATTTGAGGAAAATATATCGACAAAAACATCTTTATTGAATATTTTATCGTTGTAAATAGATCTTACATTAAAAATTCGTTTACCATCAAAATAGTTTTGAATCGAATAATTGAGTTCATTTTCAATTGAAGAGTTACCTTCACTCCAAGTGAATGTTGGGGTTTGGGCTAAAGCTATAAAACTATGGCACAATACTAGTATAAAGCAGATTTTTTTCATTTTAATGAGAGTTGATTTTTGTAAAAGTAAAAAAAAGACTTCAATTTTTGAAGTCTTTTGGTGTAACATTTATTTTCCTGTATAAATGGCAATTTTATTATCTCCATTTACTTCTATTTTGAGTAATCCATGTTTGCTAATGCCTTTGCTGGCAGCATCCCATTTTTTTCCGCTTAACTCTGATTTTATTTTTAAGTCACCAATCGAAATTCCTTCGTTAGCTTTCAAAATTTCGATAATGTGTTTTTCGTCTTCTGTTAATTCGGGACCTTTTTTCTCTGGACGCATTTGTGGGAAGAACAACACTTCTTGAATCGATTGATTGTTGGTTAAGAACATGATTAATCTGTCCATTCCAATTCCTAATCCAGAAGTTGGAGGCATTCCGTATTCTAAAGCTCTTAAAAAGTCTTCATCTATAATTCCGTTGGCTTCATCATCACCTTTTGCTGCTAATTCCATTTGGGCTACAAAACGTTCTCTTTGGTCAATTGGGTCGTTTAATTCGGAATAGGCGTTTGCAATTTCTTTTCCACAAACCATCAATTCGAAACGCTCAGTTAATTCAGGATTATCACGGTGTGATTTACACAATGGTGACATTTCTTTTGGATAATCTGTAATGAAGGTTGGTTGAATGAAGTTGCCTTCACATTTCTCGCCAAAAATTTCATCAATTAATTTTCCTTTACCCATGGTATCATTTACTTCAATTCCCATCGATTTTGCAGCTTCACGCAATTCATCTTCCGATTTTCCTGTAATGTCAAAACCAGTGAATTGTTTAATCGCATCGGTCATAGTTACTCTTGCATATGGCGCTTTGAAGTTTACTTTATGTTCTCCAAAAGTAGCTTCAGTAGTTCCATTTACTTGAGTAGCACAATATTCTAAAAGGTTTTCAGTCATTTCCATCATCCAGTTGTAGTCTTTATAAGCTACATAAATTTCCATAGCGGTAAATTCTGGATTGTGTGTTCTGTCCATTCCTTCGTTACGGAAGTTTTTCGAAAATTCGTAAACACCATCAAAACCACCTACGATTAATCTTTTCAAATATAATTCGTTAGCAATTCTCATGTATAATGGAATATCTAAACTATTATGATGTGTAATAAAAGGTCTTGCAGCTGCTCCACCCGGAATCGATTGTAAAACCGGAGTTTCTACTTCCATGTAACCTGCTTCATTGAAAAATGTTCTCATAGCGGTGAACAATTTGGTTCTTTTCATGAACACTTCTTTCACATGTGGGTTTACCACTAAATCTACGTATCGCATACGGTAACGCAATTCTGGATCAGTAAACGCATCAAAAACATGACCTTCTTCATCTGTTTTTGGCAACGGAAGCGGTTTTAAAGTTTTGCTCAACATTTTAAAATCATCCACACGAACACACATAGCACCTACTTTCGTCATGAATAATTCTCCCTCAATACCAATAAAGTCTCCTAAATCGGTTAATTTTTTGAAAACCTGATTATAAAGCGTTTTGTCTTCGCTTTCGCAAAGCACGTCACGATTAAAATACAACTGTATTCTTCCTTCGCTGTCTTGTAATTCAGCAAACGAAGCTTTTCCTTGATCACGAACACTCATCAAACGTCCAGCCAAAACAACCTTCTTACCTTCTTCAAAATTTTCCTTCACTTGCTTTGAAGTGTGATTCACCGGAAATAAATCCGCTGGATAAGGGTTAATTCCAAGTTCGCGTAAAGCGTTTAATTTGTCTCTTCTAATGATTTCTTGTTCCGAAAGTTGCATAGTATTGTATTTAAGCGTGCAAAGATAATTTATTTTGTTTCAAGTTCAAAAGTTTCAAGTTTCAAGTTTAAAAGTTTATTAGTAATGAGTTTTTTCAGAATACTTTTATAGATGCGAATGGTTCGGGCTTTTTGGTTTCCGTATTCCTGCCATCCGTTATATCTTTTTTATTTGTTGCCTGAGGTTCTCGAAGGCAACAAATAAAAAGGATGTCTCTCCTGTGAGGGCTAATTAGCAAACTATTCGTATCTTTGCATCACTTTTCAAAACACAATTTCGGTCATCATGAATAAAAAAGTACAACTTCAAGATTTAGGAAATAAAGATTACAAAGAAACTTGGGATTATCAAGAAGAATTATTCAAAGAAATTGTAGATATTAAAATTAAAAATAGACAATCCAACTCCCAACTTCTAACTCCCAACTTCCTGCTTTATGTAGAGCATCCGCATGTTTATACGTTGGGAAAAAGCGGCGATGTTTCAAATTTATTACTTTCTGAAAAACAATTAGAAACAAAAGGAGCCACTTTTTACAAAATCAATAGAGGAGGCGATATTACCTATCATGGACCAGGACAAATTGTAGGTTATCCTATTTTAGATTTAGAAAACTTTTTTACCGACATACATAAATACTTACGATTCTTAGAAGAAGCTATTATTTTAACTATAGCTGAATATGGTTTACATGGAACTAGAAGCGAAGGAGAAACCGGAGTTTGGTTTGATGTAGGAACGCCTTTTGCAAGAAAAATTTGCGCTATGGGAGTGCGGGCTTCGCGTTGGGTGACCATGCATGGCTTCGCCTTAAACGTAAATGCAGATTTAGGGTATTTTGATAATATCATTCCATGTGGAATAAAAGGGAAAGCGGTTACTTCAATGCATGCTGAATTAGGAAAAGCGGTGGATGAGCAAGAAGTAAAAGAGAAAATTCTAAAACATTTTCAAAATTTGTTTGAAGCCGAGATTTTAATTTAGTTTTCAGTTTTTAGTCACAGTATTCAGATGTGCTATTTGAATCGTAAAGCCAACTGCGACTGAAAACTTTAAAATTCCAATTCCAGTTGCTCAGGTAATAATCGGAAACTCATTCGATGGTATTTACACGCCCCATATTTTTTAATAGCTTCTCTATGTTCTTTTGTTGGATAACCTTTGTTTCTTTTCCAATTATACATTGGAAACTCTTCGTGGATTTTATCCATATATTCGTCTCGGTGCGTTTTTGCTAAAACCGAAGCGGCAGCTATACTCAAATATTTGCTATCTCCTTTAATAATACTTGTACTTGGAATTGATTTTAAAATCTTAATTTCTTCACTTGTAAAGATCTTACCTGTTTTTTGTTTCATGCCTAATTTGCCATTCAATGGACGATTTCCATCTACAATTATGTGTTCTGGAGTTTGATTTAACTTTAAAATAGACTCCTGCATTGCTTTCATCGAAGCGTTCAAAATGTTTATTTCGTCAATTTCGTTAGGGAAAATATGTGTTACTGCAAACGAAATGGCTTTGGCTTCAATTGCTGGTTTTAGTTTTTCTCTAATTTTTTCAGACAATTGTTTTGAGTCGTTAAGTAAATTGAGTTCAAAATTGTTAGGTAGTAAAATAGCAGCTGCGGTTACGGGTCCTGCAAGACAACCGCGTCCGGCTTCGTCGGTGCCACATTCCAATATTAAATTACTGTAACTTTTGCTTAACATTCTTTTTTTTGACAAAAATATAATTTTATACGCAACCTTTTTGTCATATTCTCATCTAATGAATGTTAATGTTTCGCTAAATGTTTTTTTAAAACAAAAACTTTAACAAAAATAAATTAGTAATATTCCGAAGTATTATTTGTTTATTTAAGAAATAATTAAGAAGTTTGCGGAATAACTAACTCAAATAAATTTAATATGAGATCGAAGTTCAAATGGATTTTTACGCTTTTAGTAGCGTTTACAATGCAGTTTTCGTTCGCGCAAGAGAAAACTGTTACAGGTGTAGTTTCTGACGAACTAGGCCCAATTGCAGGTGCTAACGTTGTTGTAGAAGGAACAACTCGTGGTACTACAACTGATTTTGATGGTAATTATACCATTAAAGCTAAGAACGGTGAAGTTTTAGTAATTACTTACACCGGTAAGTCAACTGTGAAAGTTGCAATTGCTGCGGCTAATTCTTACAATGTATCTATGAAGGATGATTTAAAGCAATTGGCTGAAGTAGAAGTAATCGGTGTAGGTTATAGTAAAACCTCAAAAGAAGCCTTTACAGGAACAGCAACTAAATTGGTAAAAGAAAATATTGAAGCGAAAACAGTTTCAAATATTTCTCAAGCTTTAAGAGGTGAGGTTGCTGGGGTGAACGTAATCACTGGTTCTGGTGCTCCAGGTAGTGATGCTACTATTCGTATTCGTGGTTTTGGTTCTGTTAATGGAAACCAAGCTCCTTTGTACGTTGTAGATGGCGCTCCTTATGCGAGTGATATCAGTGCTATTAATCCTGCTGATATTGAAAACATGATAGTTTTGAAAGATGCTGCTGCTACTTCGATCTATGGATCTAGAGGGGCTAATGGGGTTATCTTAATCACTACAAAACAAGGTAAAGCAGGAAAAACTCTTGTTTCTGTTGATTTTAAAACGAGTATAAACTCTTTAATGTTACCAAATTATGATGTTATCGATTCTCCAGAGGAGTATATCGAAACAGCTTGGTCTTCATTAAAAACTAAAGGTATGTTGTTAGGGTATTTAGATCCAGTATCTTATGCAAATTCTAATTTGTATGGTGATGGTACAGGTGAAACTATCAATAGTCAATATAATATTTGGAATGTTGACGGTTCTCAATTGATTGATCCTGCAACAGGAAAAGTAGCAAATGGAGTATCAAGAAGATATAATCCTGCTAAATGGTCTGATGCTGCTTTTGGTACAGGTTACAGAAGCGAGGCTAATGTTCAGTTCAGTGGAGGTAATGGAGATACTCGTTATGCTACTTCATTTGGATATTTAGATGATCAAGGATATGCTATTAACTCTAATTATAAGCGTTATACTGCTAGAATTAACCTTGAGCACAAACCAAAAGAATGGTTAAAAGTAAGTGGAAATATGGCATATACAGGTGCTAGATATACTAATTCATCTAGTGATGAAGGTAGTTCTGGTTCATCAGGAAACATATTTTCATTGACTAATACTACCCCAGCTATTTATGATTTATACTTAAGAGATACTGCTGGTAATTTAGTTGCAGATCCTATTTTTGGAGGGAATCAATATGATTACGGTAGTATTTATGGTCGTAGAGCATGGAATAGTACTAATGGTATTGCTGATGCTTATTATGATTTATCTCAAACAGATGCAACTACATTATTAGGTAATTTTAATTTTGCTGTTGATTTAACTAAAGACTTGTCTTTTGAGACTCGTTACAGTGGACAATACCAACAATTTGATGGTTCTACTAGAAATAATCCATATTATGGAGGTTTTGCTGCTGATTATGGATTTTTAAGTAAAGATGTTAGCTCAACTGTAAACCAAAATTTTTTACAATTATTACGTTACAGTAAAGTAGTTGGAAATCATAGTTTAGAAGTTTTTGCTGCTCATGAATCGACTGCAAATACTTTTAAAGATTTCAATGCTGCTGCAACTGGAGCAATTTTACCTAACACTTTAGATTTATCTCAATATACTTCTGCATATGGTAGAGCTACTTCATATTCTCAAAGATGGACTTTAGATAGTTACTTTGGTCAGTTAAATTATAACTACAACCAAAAATACTTTTTAACTGGTTCAGTAAGAAGAGATGGTTCTTCTCGTTTTATTAATAACAAATGGGGAACTTTTGGTTCTGCTGGTTTAGGTTGGATAGTATCTAAAGAAGACTTTATGTCTAAATTAAGTTTTGTTGATTTCTTGAAATTGAAAGCTAGTTATGGTATTATAGGGGATCAAGGTACAAGTTTACAATATGGATGGCAACTTTCATCAATTAATCAAACGCCTAATGGAGATTACTCTTTTACAGAAAGTTCAACGTTAGCTAATCCTGACTTAACTTGGGAAACTTCTAAAATTGCTCAGATTGGTATCGAATCTACATTATTTAATGAAACTATTGATTTTAATTTAGATTATTACGTTAAAAACACTGATAATTTATTCTTTACTCAAACATTACCTCCTTTCATTGGATACACTTCTCAGCAAATTAATGATGGTCAATTACGTAACAGTGGTATTGAATTTGATGTGATGGCTCATTTATTAAAAGCTAAAACTTCTGATGATTTAAAATTATCTGTTGGAATCAATGGTGAGTTTTTGAAAAATGAAATTACTGAAATGCCAACTGATATTTTCACAGGTGAGAAAAAGGTATTAGATGGTAGATTATCTCAAGGAAGTTCATTGTATGATTGGTATATGCGTGAGTGGGCTGGTGTAGATCCTGCAACTGGTGCTGGTTTATGGAATTTATATTACAATGATATAAATGATAATGGAATTTTTGATAATGGGGATGCTCCGATTGGCAGTATGACCATTTACATGAATGATAATCCTGATGCAAAAGTTTTAAAAACTACTACAAATAATTATTCGCAAGCTACTCAAAAATATACTGGAAAATCTGCTATCCCTAAGGTTAGAGGCGCATTTCGTTTAAATGCAGCATATAAGAATTTTGATTTAACAGCTCAGTTTAGTTATAGTATCGGTGGACATATTTATGATAATGGATATGCTCAATTAATGGATAATGGAGATTTAATTGGTGCTAACAACTGGCACAGAGATATTCACAATGCATGGAAACAATATGGAGATGTTACTGATGTACCTAGATTATCTTCTGGTGTAGCTTCTGATGTAAATTTTAATGCTACGTCAACACGTTTCCTTACTAAAGCTGATTTCTTATCTTTAAATAATGTTAGATTAGGGTATAATGTGCCTGCATCTTTCTTAACTAAGTTGCACTTGTCTAAATTTAACTTATTTGTTTCAGGTGATAACTTATTAATGTTCAGTACTAGAAACGGTCTTAATCCATCAACTTTGATTAACTCGTCTAATTCTGGAATTTACATGCCAATGACTACATTTAGTTTTGGTACTAAAATTGAATTTTAAAAAAATTGTAATATGAAAAGAAGATTTATTTATTTCTTAGTAGCTACATCGCTTGTAACAGCGGGTTGTAGTTCAGATTTCCTAGATCCAGTAAGAAACACCAACGTTATTACTAGTGAAGATATTGCTAATAATGTAAATGTTAACCCTGCATTAGTTGAAGGAAGTCTTAATGGTATTGGTAGTTTGTTGATTGAGCCAGCTGGAATAACAGGAACTAGACACTATGACTTAGGTCAAAAAGGTGTTGATATTTGGTTAGACATGTTGTCTGGTGATATGGCTTTGTCTGCTAATTCATATGGATGGTATCAAAATACGGCTAATTTAGTTTCTACTGTGGATTTTTCTCGTGAAGAAAATAGTATTATTTGGCGTTATTACTATAAAGTTGTTAACATGTCAAGTAACATTATATTATCTTTTGGGGGCAATGACGCAGTACCAACAACTCCTGAGGCGAGACATCTTTTAGGTCAAGCTAAAGCATATCGTGCTTATGCTTATTTTTACTTAACTCAAATTTTTCAAAGAGCTTATGATCCATCTCAACCAATTTTACCTTATAATGATGGTGAAGTTAGAATTGCTTCTAAAGTTCCTGCTTCTCAAATTTATGATTTGATTGAGAATGATTTATTAGACGCTATTGATTTATTAGATGGTTTTACTCCATCTAGTAAACAGCAAATTAACCAAAATATTGCTAAAGGGTTATTAGCTTATACTTATGCTGCTATGGGTAACTATACAGATGCTAAAGTTTATTCTGATGAAATTATCAATTCTGGAGCTTATCCGTTAACAACTACAGGTCAGTTAGCTTTTCCAGGTGCAGGTTCTGGTTTTAGTAATGTAAACACACCTTCTTGGATGTGGGGTTATGATATTACAACAGAGATGGGTCATCAGTTACTTAATTGGTGGGGTCAAGTGGATTACTATACTTATAGTTATCAATGGGCTGGTGATAGAAAAACTATCGATACTGGTTTATTAGCTTTAATTCCTGCTGGTGATGTTAGAAGAACTCAATTTGGTACTACTGGTACAACAAATAGAATGCCAATTAACAAATTTTTTGATGCTGGAAGAACTGCTGGTGGTCAACAAATTGTAACTACAGATTATATTTTTATGCGTGTTGATGAATTTTATTTATTAAGCGCTGAAGCTGCTGCTAAATCTGGTGACGACGCTGCTGCCAAAGCTAGATTAAAAGAATTTATGGCAAATCGTTTAACTGGTGGATCTGCTGCTGTAGATGCTTATGTTGATCCTTTATCAGGCTCTAATCTTAAGCAAGCTATTTATAATCAAACTAGAATTGAGTTTTGGGGTGAAGGTAAAAGTTACTTAGCTTTAAAACGTAATCAAGCTACAGTTACAAGAGGTACTAACCATGTTTTCCGTCCTAATCAATCTTTTGCTTATGATATTGATGAAATGTCATTCCAAATTCCTCAGGTAGAAATGGATAACAATCCGAGTATCACAGGTCAAAATTAATTACTAAAATTTGAAAATTATGATATTAAAAAAATCAATAGCTTACTTTGCTGCTTTGACATTGTCATTTGCAATGTTTAGTTGTGAAGAAGATAATTCAGGTGATAGCCAGACGGCTAATTACGTTGGACTAGAAAATTACCAAACCGTTGAGCTTTCTGATGGTCAAACGGTTGTGGTTGAAGGTAAAATTTTAGCTTCAGAAGCCACAGGAAGTGATAGAACCTTTGGTTTAGTTGTTGATCCATCAACTACACACGGAGCTGCTAATTATTCAGTTCCTGCTACTGTAACAATTCCAGCGGGTTCTAAAGAGGGAGTTTATGAAGTTACTGTAGTTGGTAATGGTTTAGTGGATGGTAATAAAATCGTTGTTGGTTTAGTTCCAGCTGAAGATTTGAATCAAACCACTTTTTATGGAACATATTCTAATGGTGTTTTAACAGGTGTAGGAACAACTAAATCTACTTTTAACCTATATAGACCTTGTGCTTCTGTTCGTGCTAGATTATCAATTAAATTTGACAATTATCCAGAAGAAACAGCTTGGGAATTGTATGATTCTTCATTAAACTTAATTGATTCTGGAGGTTTTGATGCTGCTGGTACTACAATTACAGGTTACGCTGCATTAGGTTTTGCTGACAGAAGTACTTTTTCTGTTGTAAAATGTTTGGCTCCTGGTACTTATACTTTTGTAATTTATGATGATTACGGAGATGGTATGTATACTAGTGCAACAGTTTCCGGAACTTATTCTATGAACAACTTGAATAATGGAGCTTCTCTATTCTCTGGTGGTGGTGATTTTGGAGCATTTTCAGAACATGAGTTCGTAATTCAGTAATTCATTTATTTTTATATTAAAAACCGAAACTTTTAGTTTCGGTTTTTTTTTGTAATTTTGATTCTTAATTTATAATGTCTCAAACTATTTCAATATGATTAAAAATTATTTTTTCATTAAAGTTTTATTAGTTTTCTTTTTTGGTTTAATTAATGTAGCTGCCCAAAATGAAGCTGAAAAAACATTACTTTCTCAATCTTATGATGAGGAACTTACCCTACGTACTTTTAATTTTTTGGCAAACAATAATGTCGCAAGGGAAGCAAGAGTTCTTGCTTATATGGAAGCTAAAAAATCAATACGTGATTTCTTTAGTAATGGTGTCAAATATAGAATTTACGATATTGTTAACGATTCACCCATTTTTATATCAACAGATAATAAGTATAGTGCTTTCGCTCTTAAAACAAATAAATTATACCCTAGTGGCACTTTGGGCTTAAGCTTAACGGGTCTAGGAATGTCAGTTGGTGTATGGGATGGTGGCTGGGCTTTATCTGCTCACCAAGAGTTTCAATTAAGTGGTTCTTCTAGAATTTCAAACCCAGATTACCCTTCCGTAAACCCTGCTGCTGATCTACATGCTACGCATGTAGTGGGTACTGTTTGTGCAAAAGGTGTTACTGCTAATGCAAGAGGGATGGCCTATGAATCTAGTGTTAAATCTTATGATTGGTCTGGCGATGAAAATGAGGTAGCCAATGAAGCTGCTACTGGATTATTAGTTTCTAATCATTCCTATGGTATTCCAATCTATAATGATGCTAATGAGTTAAATGTTCCTGTTTGGTATATGGGGTGTTATAATGATGCCGCTGTTGATTGGGATCAAATTGCTTATTCTTTTCCATATTATTTATCGGTTCATTCTGCTGGTAATTCTGGTCAAGAAACTTATACAGGTGGTTTTGCTGCTGGTTTAGATAAGTTAACTGGTAACAAGAATGCTAAAAACTTATTAATTGTTGCAAATGCTAATCCGACAGTGCATCCTATAACGGGTAATATGTCAGCTATGTCAATCAATGCTTCAAGTAGTCAAGGGCCAACTGATGATGGTAGAATTAAGCCAGACATTGCTGCAGATGGAACAAGTGTATTTTCAACGAGTAATGCATCAACGTCAACTTATGACACCTTATCAGGAACATCTATGGCTTCACCAAGTGTTGCAGGGTCTTTGATCTTGTTACAACAATTAAATAATAATTTAAATTCAACTTATTTAAAATCTGCTACTTTAAAAGGTCTTGTTTGTCATACTGCAGTAGATGATGTAACAAATGTTGGTCCTGACCCTTATTTTGGTTGGGGATTAATGGATACAAATGCTGTTGCAACGTTATTAATTAACGAAAATAGCGCTACTCCTACAACTGTTATTGAAGAATATCAATTGAATCAAGGGGGAACGTATACAATTAATGTACAGGTTTCTAATCCTAAATTATTAAAAGCTACTATTTGTTGGACTGATGTTCCTGGAACATCACAAAATAGTCAATTAAATTCTACTACTCCTGTTTTAGTAAATGATTTGGATTTAAGAATTATTAAAGGTGCTGAAACTAATTTTCCTTGGAAATTTGATTTAGCGAATATTACTTCACAAGCAATTAAAGGAGACAATTTAGTTGATAATGTTGAGAAAGTTGAAGTAGAGAATGCATTAGGAATTTATACTATTCAAGTTTCACATAAAGGTACACTTTTTGGAACAAACCAAGCCTATAGTTTAATAATTAGCGGTTACGATCAAATTGTTTTAAATAATGCTGATTTTTCTACGAATTCAATCGCTGTTTATCCAAATCCTACATCAGATAAAATCAATATCAATTCTTCTAAAAATGAAATCTTAAGCTATCAAATTTTCGACATGCAAGGAAGGTTTATAGCTTCTGAAAAAATTAATAATTTAACTGATTTTTCAATAGATATGAGTTCTTTGAATACGGGTGTTTATTTTATTCAGTTAAATTCAGAGGAAGGTGTGTCAAGACATAAAATAGTTAAAAAATAAAGTATTGTTTTATTTAACTTTTTATTATACTAAAAATCTCATTACATTTGCTTTAAGCTAAAATGCAATGAGATTTTTACTATTTATACTTTTATTTTCTTTATCAACACTTTCTAATGCACAAATTAGAAATGTTAATGGTGGTATCGGTGGGCTTCCTAGCAGAAATTCCGATCCCAATGATACCCTTGCTAAACTTAACAAGGCTAAGAATAAAGAATTATTAGCGAAAGCTCCAATTGATTTATATAAAATCTATACCCTGCAAAAAGATACTACTTATGTAGATACTTCTCTTACAATTCAAAGCGAGTATAAATATAACTTTCTACGAAAAGATATTTTTGGATTACTTCCATTTGCAAATGAAGGACATGCTTATAATACTTTATTTTTCGGATTAACAAATAAAAATGTTTTTCCAAATTTTGGTTTTCAAGCCAAACATGTTAATTACTTAGAATCAAATGATATAAAGTATTATTCGGTTCCAACACCATTGTCTGATTTGTATTTTAAGACGGTTATGGAACAAGGGCAATCATTAGACGCTTTTTTAACAGTTAATACAAAACCTAATCTTAATTTTTCAATTGCGTATAAAGGATTGCGTTCATTGGGTAAATATGTGAATAATTTAACTAGTTCTGGTAATTTTAGATTTACATCCAGTTATTTTACTGAAGACAAGAGATATTTCTTAAATGCTCATTTTACAGGTCAAGATATTTCAAATCAAGAAAATGGAGGAATTGTCAATCCAAGTGAATTTGAATTAAGTGAAGATCCTTTTGGTGAAAGAGAAAGAATTAAAGTTTATTTTACAAACGCAACGTCACTATTAAAAGGGAATCGATTTTTTATAGATCATTCATTTAAATTAAAAAAGGATAATCCAAATAGTTTAGTTTTTACACATCAATTCAATCAAGAATATAAGTTTTTTCAATTTACTCAACCTACTATAAATTCTCGATATGGGAATTCTTACACCAATAGTATTAATAATAAAACACGTTATAATCATTTCTATAATAAATTTGGGATAGCTTATAAAACTAAATCGTATGGTGATTTAGAGTTTTTTATGGATGATAATCACTATAATTATTATTACAACAGTGTGGTTTATAATTCAAATGGAACAATTGCAATTCCAAATTCAATTTCCGATAGAATTAATATGGTTGGAGGTAATTATTTTTATTTAATTAACGGTGTTAATGTTAAATTACATGCCTCTCAGTCTATTTCTGAACAATCTATTTCAAATATTGAAGCTTCTGCAGATTATTCTTTTAATGAAGATTTTAAATTCCATTTCAAATACCAAAAATTAAATAGTTTGCCTAATTTGAATTATAATTTATATCAAAGTGGTTATATAAATTATAATTGGTTCAACAATTTTAAAAATGAAAAAGTAAACCAATTTGATTTTTCTGTTCAATCAAAATGGATAGACATTTCAGCTACTTACAAAGTGTTAAATGATCATTTGTATTTTGATAATATTACAAATAACATTGCCATTTTAGAAGTAAAACCAATGCAGTATGACAATACTATTAATTATCTTGCTGTGAAAGCTAGTAAAGAAATTAAGTTTTGGAAATTCGCTTTAGACAATACTATTTTATATCAAAAAGTGGATCAATCAAATGATATTGTAAATGTTCCACAAATTGTTACAAGAAATACTTTATATTTCACTGATTATGTATTTAAAAAGGCAATGCTTTTACAAACGGGTGTAACTTTTCAATATTTTACGAAGTATTATGCAAATGATTACAATCCTATAATGGGTGAATTTTATGTTCAAAATGAAACTAAAATAGGTGGATTTCCAATGATGGATTTCTTTATTAATGCTAGAGTAAAACAAACTCGAATTTTCTTAAAAGCAGAACATTTCAACTCGGCTTGGACAGGTTACGATTTTTATTCAGCACCAAATTATCCATATAGAGATTTTATTGTTCGTTTTGGATTAGTGTGGAATTTCTTTCAATAAAAACTTTTGGTAGGCAATTTTTATGACCTTTATGCCGCTTTTTGTAACATAATCTGCTGTTTATTTTCATTTTTGTATTCGTAATATTCACACTATCTTTGCAATCGATTTTGAAAACATAAATTTTCTAAATTTTAATTTCTTTAATTTAAAATGAAATACGCTAAAAATATATTAGAAACTATTGGTAACACACCTTTAGTACAATTAAATAAAATCACTGCTGAAGTAGATGCATTGGTATTAGCTAAGGTCGAAACTTTTAATCCAGGAAATTCTGTTAAAGATAGAATGGCTGTTAAAATGATTGAAGATGCTGAAGCAGATGGAAGATTAAAACCTGGAGGAACCATCATTGAAGGAACTTCTGGAAACACTGGAATGGGATTAGCGCTAGCTGCTATCGTAAAAGGTTACAAATGTATTTTTGTAATTTCAGACAAGCAATCAAAAGAAAAATCAGATATTCTTCGTGCCGTTGGAGCAAAAGTAATTGTATGTCCAACAGACGTAGAACCAACTGATCCTCGCTCGTATTATTCGGTATCAAAAAAATTAGGAGATGAAATCCCAAATTCTTGGTACGTAAATCAATATGATAATCCAAGTAATGCTATTGCGCATTATGAGCAAACAGGTCCAGAAATTTGGGAACAAACAGAAGGAAAAATCACGCACTTCGTAGTAGGTGTTGGAACGGGTGGAACGATTTCTGGTGTGGCAAAATATTTAAAAGAGAAAAATCCAAACATCAAAATTTGGGGAATTGATACCTATGGTTCAGTTTTTAAAAAATACCACGAAACTGGAATTTTTGATGAGAATGAAATCTATTCGTACATCACAGAAGGAATCGGTGAAGACATTTTACCTAAAAACGTTGATTTTTCATTAATCGATGGTTTTACAAAAGTTACCGATAAAGATGCAGCGGTTTATACAAGAAAAATCGCGTTAGAAGAAGGTATTTTTGTTGGAAACTCCGCTGGAGCTGCTGTAAAGGGTTTATTGCAGTTAAAAGAACACTTTACTCCAGAAGATGTAGTTGTGGTCTTATTTCACGATTCTGGAAGCCGTTATGTTGGAAAAATGTTTAATGATGATTGGATGCGTGAAAGAGGTTTCTTAGAAGAAGAAATCACTAAAGCAGAAGATTTAATAAAAGAACACATTGACAAACCATTAGTTGTAGTTCGTACAGAAGAATTGGTTTCGCACGCCATTGAACGTATGAGAAAATATAAAATTTCTCAAATTCCAGTAATTGATGTGAACGGATTTGTTGGTTCTGTTGATGAATCGGATTTATTTCAAAGTTTTATATCAGATAAAAACACAGCTGAACGTCCAATTCGTAAAGTAATGGGAAAACCATTTCCAATCGTAAAAATTGGAACACCGGTTGAAGATGTTTCTAAGCTTATTACCAAAGATAACCAAGCGGTTTTAGTAGATTTAGGAAATGGAAAACATCACATTATTACTAAATATGATATTATTGGTTCAATAAAATAAATCTTTTTTAAGTCTTAAAAAAACCTGTAAATTTTATTTTTACAGGTTTTTTTTTATCTTTGTTTCTCAGTTATATACGCCATACAGAATGAAAGAAGATTTTTTGCACCACGTTTGGCAGCATAAGAAATTTGCTGTTACTCAACTTCAAACTACTACAGGAGAATCGATTCAGATTCTACATTCAGGTCAATATTTGCAACTTGCAGGTCCTGATTTTTTCAATGCACAAATTATTATCGGCAATCAAAAATGGGCTGGAAATATTGAAATTCATCTCAAGTCATCGGATTGGTATTTACATAATCATGAGAAAGATGCAAATTATGATTCGGTTATTTTACATGTGGTTTGGGAACATGATACGCCTATTTTTAGAAGGGATAATCTAGAAATTCCAACACTTGAATTGAGGAATTATGTTGCATTGACCGATGTGCATAAATATCAATCTTTAATTACTCAAAAATCTTGGATTTATTGTGAAAATGATGTTCAAAAAGTAGATGGTTTTATTTTTAAAAATTGGCAAGAACGTTTGTATTTTGATCGATTGGAGCGAAAATCTGAAGAAATCAAACAATTATTAAAAGAATCAAATAATGATTGGGAAGCGGTTTTATTTTGTCTTTTAGCTAAGAATTTTGGATTAAATACTAATGGAGCTTTATTTTTAAATATGGCAAAGTCGATTCCGTTTTCAGTTATACGAAAAGAATCGTTTGCAATTGAAAATTTAGAAACGCTATTTTTTGGACAAGCAAATATGTTGGAATCAAGTTTCCAGGATTGTTATCCAAATAAATTGCAAAACGATTATAATTATTTATGCCATAAATACACTATTTCTAAAAGTGTTTTTGATAAAGTTGAATTTTTTAAACACCGACCAGATAATTTTCCAACTATTCGTTTAGCGCAATTGGCCGCTTTATATCACAAAGAACATAATTTGTTCTCAAAGATTGTCAATGTTTTATCTATAAGTGAAATTTATACTTTGTTTCAAATAGAAGTCAGTGATTATTGGGAAACACATTATAATTTTGATAAAAAAAGTGTTGCTAAGAAAAAGAAAATGTCTCATGCATTTATTGACTTAATTGTGATGAATACGATATTACCCATCCGATTTGCTTATGAACAAAGTTTACATAAAGAATATTCTCAAGAGATTTTGGAATTAATAACTGCATTACCGCCTGAGAAAAATATTATTATCGACAAATTTGCTTCGATTGGAATTTTGGCAGAAAATGCATTTCAATCACAATCTTTGTTGCAATTAAAAAAAGAATATTGTGATGCTAAAAAATGCTTACAATGTGCGGTAGGAGCTTTTTTACTTAAAAATTAATTGTACTTTTGAATAAAATTAAGGGCTCTATGATTCAAAATCTATTACATTTTTTTGAAAAACATGGTTTTTTTGTGGCTTCTCGTTTAGCAGACCGTTTGGGTATGAGAGCTACCAATGTTCGATTGTTTTTTATCTATATTTCATTCGTTACAGTGGGTTTAGGTTTTGGGTTTTATCTTACATTAGCATTTCTATTAAAGCTAAAAGATATGATTAAAACTAAGAGAAGTTCAGTTTTTGACTTATAATATTTCATAAAGTGTAACTTTTATTTGAATTTTAGATAGTTTTCTTATCTTTGAAAAATTAACAACCAATATATTTTTATGTCAACAAATACAGAATCGTGGGGTTCACGAGTTGGACTTATCTTAGCTATGGCTGGAAATGCTGTAGGATTAGGTAATTTTTTAAGATTCCCAGTTCAAGCAGTACAAAACGGAGGAGGGGCCTTTATTGTGCCTTATTTAGTTTGTTTTTTATTAATGGGGATTCCATTATTGTTTGTGGAATGGAGTATGGGAAGATTTGGTGGAAAAAGTGGTCACCATAGTACGCCTTTCATTTTAGATAGTATGGATAAGAGAAAATTTTGGAAATACATTGGTGTTTTTGGAATTTTTACCAATTTAGCTGTAGCAGCTTATTATTGTTATCTTGAATCATGGACATTAAGTTGGGTTTGGCATAGTATTTCTAGAACTTTTGCAGGTCAATCGCAAGAGGAAGTAGCTGGATTTTTTAATAGCTATGTAGGTTTGGAAATGCCTTTAGAAACTATTTTATTTTGGATAGTGTGTTTGTTATTAAATACTTGGATATTATCAAAAGGATTGAGTGGTGGTGTTGAAAAAGTAGCAAAAGTTGGGATGCCTTTGTTAATTCTTTTTGGTGTTTTCTTAGCCATAATGGCTTTTAATGTAGAAGCAGGAGTTGCAGGCGCTATTAATGATGCATCAGTAGGTTTAAATTTTTTATGGACACCTGATTTTTCTACTATATGGTCTCCAAAAGTTTGGTTGGCTGCTGCTGGTCAAATCTTTTTTACACTTTCAGTTGGAATGGGTTCTATTCAATGTTATGCTTCTTATGTAAAAAAGAATGATGATATTGCCTTGAATGCAATGAGTGCTGGTTGGATGAATGAGTTTGTGGAAGTGGTTTTAGGTGCTGCAATTATTATTCCGATTTCAGTTGGATACCTAGGAGTAGATAAAGTGTTAGAGATGACGCAAACTGGTGGCTTAGGATTAGGCTTTAAAACATTACCATTCTTATTTGAACAATGGGGTACTGTTTTAGCAATCTTATGTGGAGTTTGTTGGTTTGGTTTATTGTTTTTTGCCGGAATTACTTCATCATTAGCAATGGGTACACCTGTTATGGGATTCTTAAAAGATGAATTTGGCTGGAAACACAAAAATGCTGCTTGGGCTTTTGGTGGCTTAGTGTTTTTGTTAGGTTTACCAACAGTTTTATTCTTTAATTACGGAGTTTTTGACGAGTATGATTATTGGGCAGGAACTTTTTCATTAGTTTTGTTTGCTTTTTTTGAAATAATATTGTTTTCATGGGTTTTTGGATTATCAGATTTATATGATGAATGGAGAAATTCTGATGATGTATTGCCATTTAAAGCAATGAAAAAATTGCCAGCTTGGAAAGAAATCACAACGGGTGCTGATATTAAAGTACCTGGTATATATAAATTTATCATCAAATTTGTTACACCAGTATTCTTGGGAGTTGTGTTTTTCTCAAGTTTACCAGGTGTATGGGATAAAATAACAAATAAAGATATTTATCAAAAAATTGCAACCACTACGGATGCTAAAGAATTAGAAGTGTTGAACGATACAATATTATTTGTAAATGCTTCAAGATTATTATTACTATTAGTATTCTTAGGAATTTCATATTTAGTGTTTGTAGCTTATAAAAAACGTAAAAAAGAAGGGAGAATATAATCATGAAAACAGAAGCTTTAATAACAATGTTTTTAGCCGTAGGAACGGTAACTGCAGTTACAGGATATTTTTTCTACTTAGTTTTAAGTACGCCTCCTAAACAAGAACCAGATTCTTACGAGGATAATGATGAAGATTTAGTTCGTAAAAACGATTAATTTTTATAGAAAAATGAATAAGATTAAATCCTACTTCCTGTTTTCAAGAGAACACAGAAGTGGGATTTTTTTGTTGTTTGGTATTATAGTTTTTGTACAACTGAGTTATTTCTTTCTCAAAAATCAGTTAGTATCCAATGAAAATCATACTGAAGACAAAGCTTGGTTGTTAGTTCAAAATGAAATTGATAGTCTAAAGCATATTCAAGCAACAAAAAAGGATACGATTTATCCATTCAATCCTAATTATATTACGGATTACAAAGGCTATAAATTAGGAATGTCTATCCAAGAAATTGATCGCTTACACGCATATCGTAAAAAAGGAAAATTCGTAAACTCAGCAAAAGAGTTTCAAGAAATTACTCAGGTGTCAAATGCTTTTTTATCAAAGGTTAGTCCTTATTTCAAATTTCCAGATTGGGTAAAAAATAAAGGCGCTGCAACTTCAGAAAAGTTTTCTAAGTATTTGGCTAAAGAAAAAGAAAAGATTGTTCAAAAAGACATCAATTTTGCGTCAAGAGAAGATTTAATAGCGGTTTACGGAATTGGTGAAAAACTAGCAGATAAAATTTTACTGGAAAAAGAAAAATTAGGTGGATTTGTTAGCATGGAGCAGTTTCAATTTATTTGGGGAATTAGTCCAGAGGCAATTGCAGATTTAGAAAAACGTTTTGCAGTTAAGAATTCAATCGGAATTAAAAAAATTGCTATAAATGATTTGTCTCAGAAAGAATTAGCAAAATTCCCTTATTTCAATTACAGTATCGCTAAAGAAATTATCATCTATAGAACTATGAATAATGGAATAAAAAATGTAGATGATTTAACAAAAATTAAGGGAATGCCTAACGAAAAAATAAAAATAATCGCCCTATATTTGAATTTTTAAAATTAAAGCCAATAAAATCAAAAATAAACAATTACATATTTATGAATTCAATTTATTTCACAGAAGAACACGAATTATTTAGAAAGAGTTTTAGAGATTTTTTACATAAAGAAGTGGTTCCTCATATTGAAAAATGGGAAAAAACAGGAACAATTGAACGTTTCATTTGGAAAAAATTTGGAGACATGGGCTTTTTTGGATTAAATTATCCTGAAGCTTATGGTGGAATGAATTTGGATTTGTTTTATACGGTTGTTTTTTTGGAAGAACTTCAAAAAGTCAAATCATCAGGTTTTGCGGCGGCTATGTGGGCTCATGCTTATTTAGCAATGACACATTTAAATGCTGAAGGTGATGAAAGAATTAAACAAGAATACTTGGCTCCAAGTATTTTAGGGGATAAAATTGGAGCATTGTGTATTACTGAGCCTTTTGGAGGGAGCGATGTAGCAGGTATGCGTACAAATGCAGTAAAAAAAGGAGACAAATACATTATCAATGGTTCTAAAACATTTATTACAAACGGAGTTTACGCGGATTACTACGTAGTTGCTGCAAAAACAAATCCTGAGTTAGGAAATAAAGGAATAAGTATATTTTTAGTTGATGCTAAAACAAATGGAATATCTGCAACTAAATTGGATAAATTAGGTTGGAGAGCTTCTGATACAGCTGAACTTGCATTTGATAATGTTGAAATTCCATTAGAAAACTTAATGGGAGAAGAAGGCAAAGGATTTCCTTATATCATGCAGCATTTTGCATTAGAACGTTTAATCATGGCAATCAATGCACATGCAAGAGCTGAATATGCAATTGAGTATACAATAGAATATATGTCTCAACGCGAAGCTTTTGGAAGCAAAATTAACAAATTTCAAGCTTTAAGACATACTATGGTAGAGCATGCTACCGAAGTAGAGCATTGTAAAATATTCAATTATGCTGCAGTAGCAAGATTGAATAAAGGTGAATATGTGGTTAAAGAAGCAACTATGGCTAAATTAAAGTCAACTAAGGTGTCCGATTTAGCAATTTACGATTGTTTACAAATGTTAGGTGGTTACGGTTACATGGAAGAATACCCATTAGCACGTTTATTAAGAGATAGTCGATTAGGGCCAATTGGTGGAGGAACTTCTGAGATTTTGAAAGAGATTTTATCAAAGATGATAATTGACAATCAGAATTATAAGCCAGCGGTAAAATAATTTTTAATTTTTAATTTTTAATTCATAATTATTTTCTACATTTGCACCCTTAACGAGAGGAGGTGTCTATATTATGTTAATTATACCAATTAAAGACGGAGAAAATATCGATAGAGCATTAAAGCGCTATAAAAGAAAATTTGATAAAACAGGAACTGTTCGTCAGTTACGTGCTCGTCAAGCTTTTATTAAACCATCTGTTGTAAACAGAGCTAAGATCCAAAAAGCATCTTACATTCAAGGATTGAGAGACTCATTAGAGAGTTAATATTTTTGAAAAACTATACTAACCGCTAATTAATAAAGTGTAACTTTGTTGTTAGCGGTTTTTTTATGTCTACAAATCTACAAGCATATCAGGATTATTTGATTAAAGAGAAAAACTATTCTTCTTTAACGGTTCGCGCTTATTTAGATGATATCAAATCTTTTCAAGAATATCTTCTAGGTCAATCTGTAAGTCTCGAAGAAGTTATTTATCCACATGTTAGAAATTGGATTGTAGTTCTTGTGGAACAAAACATTTCGACTACTTCGGTTAATCGTAAAATATCGGCTTTAAAATCGTATTACAAATTTTTGTTGAAGGTGAAGCAGATTTCGATTAATCCATTATTGAAACATAAATCACTAAAAACAGCAAAGAAAGTTCAAATTCCTTTTTCTGAGAAAGAATTACAAGATGTTTTTTCTAATAATGAATATTTGCCTGATTTTGAAGGGATTCGGAATCAGTTTGTAATAGAGCTTTTTTATACAACTGGAATAAGAAGAGCGGAGTTGATCAATTTAAAGATGAACAGCATCAATGAAATTCAAAAAACAATCAGAGTAATCGGGAAGAGAAATAAAGAACGGATTATTCCAATGCTAGATTGTACAATCACTCTTTTTAAATTGTATAAGGTCCAACGGAATCATTTAGAGGTAATTAACAATGGCGACGTGTTAATTTTGTCAAAAAACGGAAATAAAGTAAGCGAATCGTTTGTTTATCGGTTAATAAATGATTACTTTAGTACTGTCTCGAAAAAAGAAAAGAAGAGTCCACACGTTCTTAGGCATTCCTTTGCAACGCACTTGTTGAATAATGGAGCCGATTTAAATTCCGTAAAAGAGTTGTTGGGTCATGTTAGTTTGTCGTCTACTCAAATTTATACACACAGCAGTTTAGCTGAGCTAAAAAAAGTATATCAAGAAGCGCATCCTAGAAATAAAAAATAACTCATTGTATAATCATTTTAATCAATTTAGAATTATGAAAGTTAATGTGCAAGCAGTAAATTTTAATGTAGACAAGAAGTTACTAGATTTCATTCAAGAACGAATGAATAAATTGGAAAAATATTATGATAAAATAGTTTCGTCTGATATTTTTTTAAGACTTGAAAACACGAGTGATAAAGAAAATAAAACAGTAGAGATTAAAATTAATGTTCCTGGTGACGAATTTGTAGTAAAAAAAACAGCTAAAAGTTTTGAAGAAGGGGTAGATTTGTCTGTTGATTCTTTGGAGCGTGTAATTTTAAAACGAAAAGAAAAATTAAAAGCAAATTCATAAAAAGAAAAAAAACACAAAAAATGTTTTGATTCAAAAATAAATTATATACATTTGCAGTCCGTTAGAAATAGCGGACTTTTTATATTTAAGTTGCCGGTGTAGCTCAGCTGGCTAGAGCAGCTGATTTGTAATCAGCAGGTCGTGGGTTCGAGTCCCTCCATCGGCTCAAAGTTTAAGCAACTAAATATAAAAGGTTTGGGGAGATACTCAAGCGGCCAACGAGGGCGGACTGTAAATCCGCTGACTACGTCTTCGCAGGTTCGAATCCTGCTCTCCCCACGAGATTTTGAATTTAGAAAGAAGGATTTGGTTTTCTGAATTCTGAAAGCTAACTTCTGAATACACAAAAGCCGGTGTAGCTCAGGGGTAGAGTGCTTCCTTGGTAAGGAAGAGGTCGCGGGTTCAATTCCCGTCATTGGCTCTTAAAAAAGTTTATTTTTTGAACACTAATATATAACTAAGATTAAATTATTAAATCATGGCAAAAGAAACCTTTGATCGTTCGAAGCCCCATTTAAATATTGGAACTATCGGACACGTTGACCACGGTAAAACTACGTTAACAGCTGCAATTACTAAAGTATTAGCTGATGCTGGTTTATCAGAAGCAAAATCATTTGATCAAATTGATAATGCTCCAGAAGAAAAAGAAAGAGGTATTACTATTAATACATCTCACGTAGAATATTCTACAGCTAACCGTCACTACGCTCACGTTGACTGTCCAGGTCACGCGGATTACGTTAAGAACATGGTTACAGGTGCTGCTCAAATGGACGGTGCTATCTTAGTAGTTGCTGCTACAGATGGTCCTATGCCACAAACAAGAGAGCATATCCTTTTAGGTCGTCAAGTAGGTGTGCCTAGAATGGTTGTATTCATGAATAAAGTGGATATGGTTGATGATGCTGAATTATTAGAATTAGTAGAAATGGAAATTAGAGATTTATTATCTTTCTATCAATATGATGGAGATAATGGTCCAGTTATCCAAGGTTCTGCTTTAGGTGGATTGAATGGTGATCCAAAATGGGTTGCTACTATCATGGAATTAATGGAAGCTGTTGACAACTGGATTGAATTACCAGTTCGTGACGTTGAAAAGCCTTTCTTAATGCCAGTTGAAGACGTATTTACAATTACTGGTCGTGGAACTGTTGCTACAGGTCGTATCGAAACAGGAGTTGCTAATACAGGAGATCCAGTTGAAATCATCGGTATGGGTGCTGATAAATTAACTTCTACAATTACAGGAGTTGAGATGTTCCGTAAAATCCTTGATAGAGGTGAAGCTGGTGATAACGTAGGTTTATTATTAAGAGGTATCGCTAAAGAAGATATCAAAAGAGGAATGGTTATCGTTAAACCAGGATCTGTTAAACCACACGCTCACTTCAAAGCTGAGGTGTATATCTTGAAAAAAGAAGAAGGTGGACGTCACACTCCATTCCACAATAACTACCGTCCTCAGTTCTATGTACGTACAACTGACGTAACGGGTACTATTTCTTTACCGGCTGGTGTAGAGATGGTTATGCCTGGTGATAACTTAACTATTGATGTTACTTTGTTAAGTCCTATCGCTTTATCAGTAGGTTTACGTTTCGCTATCCGTGAGGGTGGTAGAACAGTAGGTGCTGGTCAGGTTACTGAAATTTTAGACTAATTATAAGTCAACAATAATTAAAACCAGCAGTACGCTGCTGGTTTTTTAACAAACGGGCGTAGTACAAGGGCTAGTATAGTGGTCTCCAAAACCATTGATGGGGGTTCGAATCCCTCCGCCCGTGCAAATAATGATTCAAATGACAAAAGTAGTTAATTACATATCTGAAGCTTTTCATGAATTGAAAACTAATGTTACTTGGCCAATTTGGGCTGATGTTCAACGTTTAACAATTATTGTAGCCGTATTTTCAATTGTTTTCGCCTTATTAACATGGGGTGTTGATGAATTGTTTGTAAAAGCACTTGAAGGTTTTTTTAACATTTTAAAATAATACCTAAAGTATGTCTGATAATAATGTTAATAAATGGTATGTAGTAAGGGCTGTAAGTGGTCAGGAAAACAAAGTTAAGGCTTATATTGAAACTGAAACGGCTAGATTAGGTATGGCTGATTATATTTCTCAAGTGCTTGTTCCAACTGAAAAAGTTGTTACTGTGCGTGACGGAAAAAAAATAGCAAAGGATAAAGTATACTTTCCTGGCTATATTATGATTGAAGCTAACTTAACAGGTGAAATACCACATATTATCAAGTCTATCCCTGGTGTTATTGGTTTTTTAGGTGAAACTAAAGGTGGTGATGCTGTGCCATTACGACAATCTGAAGTCAACAGAATGTTAGGTAAAGTAGATGAATTATCAGTTAAAGTTGATAATGTTGCTATACCATATACCATTGGCGAAACTGTAAAAGTTGTTGATGGTCCATTCAATGGTTTCAATGGAACTATTGAAAAAGTAAATGAAGAAAAGCGTAAACTTGAAGTAATGGTTAAGATTTTCGGAAGAAAAACACCTTTAGAATTGAGTTTTATGCAAGTTGAAAAAGTATAATTTTCGTTACATATATAAATCACATCAATCGCTTCCAATTGATAGATGTGCTAAATTTTTTTAAAAATGGCAAAAGAAGTTAGTAAAGTAGTTAAACTACAAGTTAAGGGAGGTGCAGCGAATCCATCGCCACCGGTTGGACCTGCTTTGGGGGCTGCTGGGGTTAACATCATGGAGTTTTGTAAGCAATTTAATGCTAGAACTCAAGATAAACCAGGCAAAGTTTTACCAGTACAAATTACTGTGTATAAAGACAAGTCTTTTGACTTTGTTGTTAAAACGCCACCTGCTGCAATTCAATTATTAGAGGCAGCAAAATTAAAGTCTGGTTCTGGTGAACCAAACCGTAAAAAAGTTGCAAGTGTTACTTGGGACCAAATTAAAGCTATTGCTGAAGACAAAATGGCCGATCTAAATGCATTTACATTAGAGAAAGCTATGAGTATGATTGCAGGTACAGCTAGATCTATGGGTATAACAGTAACAGGGAATGCTCCTTTTTAATCGTTAAAAGAATTAGACAATGGCAAAATTGACAAAAAAGCAAAAAGAGGCTGCAGCAAAAATTGAAAAGAATAAACTTTATAGTTTAAAAGATGCTTCTGCATTAATTAAACAAGTTGCTTCTGCAAAATTTGATGAGTCTGTTGATATCGCAGTAAAATTAGGGGTAGATCCTAGAAAAGCGAATCAAATGGTAAGAGGGGTTGTAACATTACCTCACGGAACTGGTAAAGATGTAAGAGTATTAGCATTAGTTACTCCAGATAAAGAAGCTGAAGCTAAAGCTGCTGGTGCAGACCACGTAGGTTTAGATGATTATCTTCAAAAAATCAAAGATGGTTGGACAGATATTGATGTAATTATCACTATGCCAGCTGTTATGGGTAAATTAGGTCCATTAGGACGTGTTTTAGGACCAAGAGGTTTAATGCCAAACCCTAAAACAGGTACTGTAACAATGGATGTTGCTAAAGCTGTTGCTGAAGTAAAAGCTGGTAAAATCGATTTCAAAGTTGATAAAACTGGTATCGTTCATGCAGGAATAGGTAGAGTATCTTTTGATGCTGATAAAATCTATGAAAATGCACACGAAATCGTTCAAACATTAATCAAATTAAAACCAACTGCAGCTAAAGGTACATATATTAAGTCTATTCACTTATCTTGTACAATGAGTCCTGCAATTGCTTTAGATCCTAAAGCAGTATAATTGGTAGTTAAAAATTTTTAGTATGACTAGAGAAGAAAAATCAATCGCGATTAAAGATTTAACTGCACAGTTAGCGGATGTTAATGTTATCTATTTAGCAGACATTTCAGGACTAGATGCAGATACTACTTCAAACTTAAGAAGAGCTTGTTTTAAAGCAGGTATTAAATTAGAAGTTGTGAAGAATACATTACTTGAAAAAGCAATGCAAGCTTCAGATAGCGACTTTGGTGATTTATCTACAGTTCTTAAAGGAAATACATCTATGTTTATTGCTGATACAGCTAATGGGCCAGCAAAAATCATTAAAGAATTCCGTAAGAAAGGTGACAAGCCACTTTTTAAAGGAGCTTATATTAACCAAGAAATTTATATCGGTGACAACTTATTAGACAGCTTAGTAGCTATCAAGTCTAAAGAAGAAGTTATTGGAGAAATCATTGGATTATTACAATCTCCTGCTCAAAGAGTTATTGCAGCTCTTAAAAATCAACCTAATAAGGAAGAAGGAGCAGAATAATAAGTACGCACATAATAAATTATATTTTTTACAAAACATTTTAAACGATAGAAAAAATGGCAGATTTGAAACAATTCGCAGAACAATTAGTTAACTTAACAGTTAAAGAAGTTAACGAATTAGCAACAATATTAAAAGATGAGTATGGTATCGAGCCTGCTGCTGCAGCTGTTGTAGTTGCTGCAGGTGGAGGTGAAGGTGCTGCTGCTGCAGAACAAACTGAATTTACAGTTGTATTAAAAGAGGCTGGTGCTTCTAAATTAGGAGTTGTTAAAGCGGTTAAAGAATTAACTGGTTTAGGTCTTAAAGAAGCTAAAGATTTAGTTGATGCTGCTCCAACAAATGTAAAAGAAGGAGTTTCTAAAGATGAGGCTGAAGGTCTTAAGAAAGCTTTAGAAGAAGCAGGAGCTGTAGTTGAGTTAAAATAATTTATACTCATAAATAAGCTAGGTTTAGGTCTTGAGAGTGTTCTCAAAGACCTAAACCATTTTGCGTATATTAAATTATTGTATTTTTTATGCGTTATAAAAGTAGGCAATAACGAAGAAAAAAATTAAACTAACTTTCCTGGTTTATTTTAAAGATGTATTGTTTATTAAAAAGGAAGTATTATTAAAACAGTGTATTTACACAAAAATTACTTTTTTTAAATCAAAATTTTATCCATTGATGATTGCTAATCAGACTGAAAGATTAAATTTTGCTTCAACAAAAAACATTCCACAATATCCAGATTTTCTAGATATTCAAGTGAAATCGTTTAAAGATTTTTTCCAATTGGAAACTAAATCTGACGAAAGAGGCAACGAAGGGCTGTATAATACCTTCATGGAAAATTTCCCAATTACTGATACGAGAAATCAATTCGTATTAGAATTCCTAGATTATTTTATTGATCCACCTAGATATACCATCGAAGAGTGTATTGATAGAGGCTTAACTTATAGTGTGCCTCTTAAAGCTAGATTAAAATTATATTGTACTGACCCTGAACACGAAGATTTTGAAACAATCGTTCAAGATGTGTATTTAGGAACAATACCATATATGACTCCTAGTGGTACATTCGTTATCAATGGTGCTGAACGTGTGGTTGTATCGCAATTACATAGATCTCCAGGTGTATTCTTTGGACAGTCTTTCCATGCAAATGGGACTAAATTATATTCTGCCAGAATTATTCCTTTTAAAGGTTCTTGGATTGAATTCGCTACCGATATCAATAACGTAATGTACGCTTATATCGATAGAAAGAAAAAATTACCTGTTACTACTTTATTTAGAGCTATCGGATTTGAAAGAGATAAAGATATCTTGGAGATTTTCGACTTAGCTGAAGAAATTAAAGTTTCTAAAACGGGTATCAAGAAATATGCTGGAAGAAGACTTGCTGCACGTGTATTAAATACATGGCATGAAGACTTCGTTGATGAAGATACTGGTGAAGTAGTTTCTATTGAGCGTAACGAAATTATCTTAGATCGTGATACAATCCTTGATAAAGATAATATCGAAGAAATAATTGAAGCAGACGTAAAAACTATCCTTTTACATAAAGAGGATAACAACGCGGCTGATTACACAATTATTCACAATACATTACAAAAAGACCCAACAAACTCTGAAAAAGAGGCTGTTGAACATATTTACAGACAATTACGTAACGCGGAACCGCCTGATGAGGAAACGGCTCGTGGTATTATAGATAAATTATTCTTTTCTGACCAACGTTACAACTTAGGTGAAGTAGGTCGTTACAGAATGAACAAAAAGTTAAACCTTGATATTCCAATGGAAAAACAAGTTTTAACGAAAGAAGATATTATTACAATCGTTAAATATTTGATCGAATTGATCAACTCTAAAGCAGAGATTGATGATATTGACCACTTATCAAACCGTCGTGTAAGAACAGTTGGTGAGCAATTATCAGCTCAGTTCGGAGTAGGTTTAGCTCGTATGGCTAGAACTATCCGTGAAAGAATGAACGTTCGTGATAACGAGGTGTTTACACCTATCGATTTGATTAATGCTAAAACATTATCATCGGTAATTAATTCGTTCTTTGGAACTAACCAGTTATCTCAGTTCATGGATCAAACGAATCCATTAGCAGAGATTACACACAAACGTCGTTTATCTGCCCTTGGACCTGGAGGTTTATCTAGAGAAAGAGCTGGTTTCGAGGTGCGTGACGTTCACTATACACACTACGGAAGACTTTGTCCAATTGAAACACCAGAGGGACCAAATATTGGTTTGATTTCATCTTTAGGAGTATATGCTAAAGTTAACGGAATGGGATTCATCGAAACCCCTTACCGTAAAGTAACTAATGGTGTTGTAGATTTAGAGTCAACTCCAGTGTACTTAAGTGCAGAGGAAGAAGAAGGTAAAATGATTGCTCAGGCAAACATTGAAATGGATGCTAATGGTAAAATTACCGCTACGAATGTTATTGCGCGTGAAGAAGGAGATTTCCCTGTGGTTGCTCCAACTGCCGTTCATTACACAGACGTTGCTCCAAATCAAATTGCTTCGATTTCAGCTTCATTGATTCCTTTCTTAGAGCATGATGATGCGAACCGTGCGTTGATGGGATCTAACATGATGCGCCAGGCCGTTCCATTATTACGTCCTGAAGCTCCAATCGTAGGTACTGGTTTAGAAAGACAAGTTGCTTCTGATTCAAGAGTATTAATCAATGCGGAAGGAAACGGAACTGTTGAGTATGTTGATGCTAATATGATTACTATCAAATACGACAGAACTGAAGAAGAACGTATGGTTAGTTTTGATTCAGATGATAAAACGTATCAATTAATCAAATATAGAAAAACCAACCAAAGTACTTGTATCAACCTTAAACCTATCGTAAGAAAAGGGGACAGAGTTTCAAAAGGGCAAGTATTATGTGAAGGTTATGCTACGCAAAACGGAGAATTAGCAATCGGAAGAAACTTGAAAGTGGCGTTCATGCCATGGAAAGGGTACAACTTCGAGGATGCAATCGTAATTTCTGAAAAAGTAGTACGTGATGATATTTTTACTTCATTACATATTGATGATTATACATTAGAAGTTCGTGATACTAAATTAGGTAACGAAGAATTAACTAATGATATTCCAAACGTTTCTGAAGAAGCTACTAAAGATTTAGATGAAAACGGTATGATTAGAATTGGTGCAGAGGTTAAACCTGGCGATATTCTAATCGGAAAAATTACACCAAAAGGAGAATCAGATCCTACTCCAGAAGAAAAACTTTTAAGAGCTATCTTCGGGGATAAAGCAGGTGATGTAAAAGATGCTTCATTAAAAGCGTCTCCATCTTTACACGGTGTGGTTTTAGATAAAAAATTATTTGCGAAAGCAGTAAAAGATAAGAGAAAACGTTCTAAAGATAAAGAAGACGTTGATAAATTAGAAGTTGAATTTGAAGTTAAGTATACTGACTTGAAAGACAAATTAATTGAAAAATTATTTGTTATCATCGATGGTAAAACTTCTCAAGGTGTAATGAACGATTTAGGTGAAGAAGTATTACCAAAAGGTAAAAAATTCACTAAAAAGATGTTACAAGGTGTAGAAGATTTTGCTCACTTAACTAAAGGTCAATGGACAACAGATGAGCATACCAATGCAATGGTGAACGACTTAATTCACAACTACAAAATCAAATTAAACGATTTACAAGGTTGGTTAAGAAGAGAGAAATTTACAATTACTGTTGGAGATGAATTACCTTCTGGAATTTTAAAACTTGCTAAAGTTTACATCGCTAAGAAACGTAAATTAAAAGTAGGGGATAAAATGGCAGGACGTCACGGTAACAAAGGTATTGTTGCTAAAATCGTTCGTCATGAAGATATGCCATTCTTAGAAGACGGAACACCAGTAGATATCGTATTGAATCCACTTGGGGTACCATCTCGTATGAACATCGGACAGATTTATGAAACAGTTCTTGGTTGGGCTGGACAAAAATTGAACAAGAAATTTGCTACTCCAATTTTTGACGGTGCTACTTTAGATCAAATTAATGAATTTACAGACGAAGCTGGAATTCCAAGATTCGGTCATACGTATTTGTATGATGGAGGAACTGGAGAGCGTTTCCACCAACGTGCAACTGTGGGTGTAATTTACATGTTGAAATTAGGACACATGGTAGATGATAAAATGCACGCACGTTCTATTGGTCCATACTCGTTAATTACGCAACAACCATTAGGAGGTAAGGCTCAATTTGGAGGTCAGCGTTTTGGAGAGATGGAGGTTTGGGCACTTGAAGCATATGGTGCATCAAGTACTTTAAGAGAAATCTTAACTGTTAAGTCGGATGACGTAATTGGTAGAGCTAAAACTTACGAAGCTATCGTAAAAGGTGAAACTATGCCAGAACCAGGATTACCTGAATCATTCAATGTATTAATGCATGAATTGAAAGGTCTTGGATTAGACATCAGATTAGAAGAATAAAATAAATAATTATTGTAGAGACGTGATTAATCGCGTCTCTATTAATAATTGTATTTAAAAAAGTTTTTAAGGATTTATAACCGTAAACCGTTCCGATTTTTTATTTAAACCTTGTGGTTTTTATAATTAGCACTTCAAAATTTAAGGTTTGAAGTTTAGAGAAGTAATTCGAGTCAACAGAAAAGTAGTAGATCTACAGCTGTTCAAAATCAATTTTTAATTGCAAGTAAATCAATAGTAAAAACTATGATGAATAATAGAAATAATAAAGATAAAAACCAAATCAAAAGGTTTAACAAAATCACGATAGGATTAGCTTCTCCAGAATCTATTTTAGGAGAATCTAGAGGTGAGGTTTTAAAACCAGAAACTATCAACTATCGTACCCACAAACCAGAAAGAGATGGTCTTTTCTGTGAGCGTATTTTCGGTCCAGTAAAAGATTACGAGTGTGCTTGTGGAAAATATAAAAGAATTCGCTACAAAGGAATCGTTTGTGACCGATGTGGTGTTGAAGTAACAGAGAAAAAAGTACGTAGAGATAGAGTAGGACACATCAACCTTGTTGTGCCAATTGCTCATATCTGGTATTTCCGTTCGTTACCAAACAAAATTGGTTATATTTTAGGTTTACCATCTAAGAAATTAGATATGATTATTTACTACGAAAGATACGTAGTAATTCAAGCAGGTATTGCTAAAAATGCTGATGGCGAATCATTACAAAGATTAGATTTCCTTACAGAAGAAGAGTATTTAAATATTTTAGATACACTTCCAATGGAAAATCAATATTTAGATGACAACGATCCTAATAAATTCATCGCTAAAATGGGTGCTGAATGTATTATGGATTTATTAGCTCGTACAGACTTAGATGAACTTTCTTATAGTTTACGTCACGCTGCTAACAACGAAACATCTAAACAACGTAAAACAGAAGCGTTAAAACGTTTAAATGTTGTAGAATCATTCCGTGAGTCTAACTTAAACAGAGAAAACCGTCCAGAATGGATGATTTTAAAAGTAATTCCAGTTATTCCACCAGAATTACGTCCGTTAGTGCCACTTGATGGAGGTCGTTTTGCAACTTCAGATTTAAATGATTTATACAGAAGAGTTATCATCCGTAACAACCGTTTAAAAAGATTAATGGAAATTAAAGCTCCTGAAGTAATCTTAAGAAACGAAAAACGTATGTTACAAGAATCTGTAGATTCATTGTTTGATAACACACGTAAAGCTTCTGCTGTTAAAACAGAATCAAACAGACCATTAAAATCTTTATCAGATTCATTAAAAGGTAAACAAGGTCGTTTCCGTCAAAACTTATTAGGAAAACGTGTAGATTATTCTGCTCGTTCTGTAATTGTTGTTGGACCAGAAATGAAATTGTTCGAATGTGGTCTTCCAAAAGATATGGCTGCTGAACTTTACAAGCCATTTGTTATTCGTAAGTTAATCGAAAGAGGAATTGTTAAAACAGTTAAGTCGGCTAAGAAAATTATAGACAAAAAAGAGCCAGTTGTATGGGATATCCTTGAAAATGTAATTAAAGGTCACCCAGTATTACTAAACCGTGCTCCTACGTTACACAGATTAGGTATTCAAGCATTCCAACCTAAGTTAATTGAAGGAAAAGCAATCCAGTTACACCCATTAGTATGTACGGCATTCAACGCCGATTTCGATGGTGACCAGATGGCGGTTCACTTACCATTAGGACCAGAAGCTATTTTAGAGGCACAATTATTAATGTTGGCATCTCACAATATCTTGAATCCTGCAAATGGTGCACCTATTACGGTTCCTTCTCAAGATATGGTACTTGGTCTTTATTATATGACCAAAGAGCGTTTGTCTACTCCAGAAATGAAAATTTTAGGAGAAGGTTTAACTTTCTATTCTGCTGAAGAAGTAAATATTGCTTTGAATGAAGGAAAATTAGAATTAAATGCTAGAGTGAGAATTAGAGCAAGAGATTTTAATGAAGAAGGTGAATTAGTTTATAAAATTATTCAAACTACAGCAGGTAGAGTATTATTTAACGAAGTAGTACCTGAAGCTGCAGGATATATTAATGAGGTATTAACTAAGAAATCACTTCGTGATATTATTGGTAAAATCTTAGCGGTGACTGACGTTCCTACAACAGCAGCTTTCTTGGATAACATGAAAGATATGGGGTATAAGTTCGCATTCCGTGGAGGGTTATCTTTCTCATTAGGAGATATTAGAATTCCAGAACAAAAAACGCAGTTAATCGCTGATGCTCGTGAGCAAGTTGATGGAATTTCGATGAACTATAGTATGGGTCTTATTACCAATAACGAACGTTACAACCAAGTTATTGATATCTGGACTTCTGCGAATGCTCAATTAACAGAATTAGCAATGAAAAATATCCGTGAAGACCAACAAGGTTTTAACTCGGTATATATGATGCTTGACTCTGGAGCAAGGGGTTCTAAAGAACAGATTCGTCAGTTAACTGGTATGCGTGGTTTGATGGCTAAGCCTAAAAAATCAACTGCTGGTGGTGGTGAAATTATTGAAAATCCAATTCTTTCTAACTTTAAAGAAGGTCTTTCGATTCTTGAGTACTTTATTTCTACTCACGGTGCGCGTAAAGGTCTTGCGGATACGGCTCTTAAAACTGCCGATGCAGGTTACTTAACTCGTAGATTACATGATGTATCTCAAGATGTTATTGTAAACTCTGTAGATTGTGGTACGTTAAGAGGTATTGTAGTTTCTGCTTTAAAGAAAAACGAAGAAATTGTTGAAACTTTAGGTGAAAGAATTTTAGGACGTGTTACATTACAAAATGTAGTTAATCCTCTTGATAATGAAATTTTAATTCATGCAGGAGAACAAATTACAGAAGCAATCGTTAAGAAAATTGAAGCATCTCCTATTGAAAGAGTTGAAGTACGTTCTCCATTAACATGTGAAGCTACAAAAGGTATTTGTGCAAAATGTTATGGAAGAAACTTAGCAACTGGTAAAATGACTCAGAAAGGTGAAGCTGTTGGAGTTATTGCAGCACAATCAATTGGTGAGCCAGGTACACAGTTAACACTTCGTACGTTCCACGTTGGAGGAGTAGCTGGAGGAATCTCTGAAGAATCTAGCATTGTGACTCGTTTTGCAGGTAAATTAGAAATCGAAGATTTAAAAACTGTAAAAGGTGAAGATGCTGAAGGAAATACGGTTGATATCGTAATTTCTCGTTCTACTGAGTTAAAATTAGTAGATGCTAAAACAGGTATTTTATTAAATACGCACTATATTCCTTACGGTTCTAGTATTTTTGTTAAAGACGGAGACGTTGTTGAAAAAGGTACTACCATCTGTAAATGGGATCCATATAATGGAGTAATTGTTTCTGAATTTACAGGAAAAATTGCTTATGAAGATTTAGAACAAGGACAATCGTTCTTAGTTGAAATCGATGAGCAAACAGGTTTCCAAGAAAAAGTAATTTCTGAAGGTAGAAATAAAAAATTAGTTCCTACTTTATTGATTTATGGTAAAGATGGTGAATTAATTCGTTCGTATAACTTACCAGTTGGAGCACACCTTATGGTAGATGATGGTGAGAAAATTAAAGCAGGTAAGATTCTTGTTAAAATTCCTCGTCGTTCATCTAAATCAAGTGATATTACAGGAGGTTTACCTAGAATTACAGAGTTGTTAGAAGCTCGTAATCCTTCAAATCCAGCTGTAGTTTCTGAAATTGATGGTGTTGTAACATTTGGAAAAATTAAGAGAGGTAACCGCGAAATCGCTATCGAGTCTAAATTTGGTGAAGTGAAGAAATACTTAGTAAAACTTTCGAACCAAATTTTAGTTCAAGAAAACGATTACGTAAAAGCGGGAACACCACTTTCTGATGGAGCAATTACTCCAGAAGATATTTTAAGAATTCAAGGGCCATCTGCTGTTCAACAGTATTTAGTGAATGAAATTCAAGAAGTGTACCGTTTACAAGGGGTAAAAATCAACGATAAACACTTTGAGGTGGTTATTCGTCAGATGATGCGTAAAGTAAGAATTGTTGATCCAGGAGATACATTGTTCTTGGAAGATCAATTAGCGCACACAAGAGATTTCCTTGTAGAAAATGATAAGTTATATGGAATGAAAGTTGTGGAAGAAGCGGGTGACTCTGAAAATTTAAAACCAGGTCAAATTATTTCTCCACGTCAGTTAAGAGATGAAAATTCGTTATTAAAACGTAATGATAAAAATTTAGTAGAAGCTCGTGATGTTATTACAGCAACTGCAACTCCAGTACTTCAAGGTATTACGAGAGCATCGTTACAAACGAAATCATTTATTTCTGCGGCATCGTTCCAGGAAACAACTAAAGTATTAAACGAAGCTGCTGTAGCAGGTAAAATTGATACCTTAGAAGGATTAAAAGAAAATGTTATTGTAGGACACAGAATCCCAGCTGGTACAGGTATGAGAGACTATGACAATATGATAGTAGGTTCTAAAGAAGAATACAACGAGTTAGTTGCTGCTAAAGAAGAATTTAATTACTAAGAGTAGTGCTATCCTAATAGTAAAAAACCTAACAGATTTTCTGTTAGGTTTTTTTTTAATCAAAAATTATACTTAATCTTGTATTAGATTTAAATTATCACTTAAACGAACTTAAAACATACTATATGTCTAATCAAAGTAGAAAAACTTACGTGACTTAGATGTTTAAAAATTAAAAAAAATGGAAAATAACAACCAACAAGGACAAATCAATATAGAGTTAGACGAGCAAACCGCAGAAGGAACTTATTCAAACTTGGCAATAATCAATCATTCTAATTCGGAATTTGTAGTTGACTTTGTTACGATTATGCCTGGAGTGCCAAAAGCAAAAGTAAAATCAAGAATTATCTTAACGCCACAACACGCAAAACGTTTATTAAAAGCGTTAGGAGAAAATATTCACCGATTTGAAGCTGCACATGGTAAAATTGAGGAAGGTGAGCAAATGCCAATTCCTTTAAATTTTGGGCCTACAGGACAAGCTTAATACATTTTAGAGCTAATTTCCACAAATGCACATTCTAGTTAAGATTAGTGTGTTTGTGGTTTTTATTTAATTTTTAATTTCATGAAATTTATTTCACTTACTACTGCAGATGGTTTAAAAATTATTATCAATTTAACCAAGAAAATTTGGCCCGTAGCTTATGGTGAAATCTTAACCATGGCACAATTAGATTACATGATTGATAAATTTTACAACGAAACTGCTTTACTAGAATTAATAGATAAAGGCCATGTTTTTTATCTAGCACAAGATGATAATAACAATTACGTAGGTTTTGTTTCGTACGAGCTCAACTCTGAGCCCAATAAAGCCAAAATCCACAAAATTTACGTGTTACCCGAAACGCAAGGTATTGGTTTAGGGCGGCAATTTTTTGAACTCGTAAAAGAAAAAGCCATAGAAAATAACCAAAAAGCTATTTTCTTAAACGTAAATAAATACAATCATGCCATACATTTTTATACTAAACTAGGCTTTACAAAAGTAAAAGACGAAGTAATTGATATTGGTGAAGGCTATGTTATGGATGATTATGTTATGGAAATAGCTGTTTAAATGTTTATAAGTTTACGGATTTCCACATTTTAGTTTGAAATGGGTTTTGTAAATTGCAGAAATAATAAGTTTATTGTATAATTTTTTACATGAGATAATAATGACTAACGAGAGACAAATATTAAATTTATATCCTATTGATTATCCTTTTGAAACTTTAGTGACAAGAGCTTCAAGTACTCCACCTAAATTAATTTTGAATCCAGATTTTCAAAGAAAATATAAGTGGGATAAAGATGGATATGTTCGATCAAGTCGTTTTATTGAATCATGTTTAATGAGAATACCAATTCCAGCATGTTATTTAGCTGAGAATGAGGATAATTTTCATAATGTTATAGATGGTGTTCAAAGGATAACAACTATAAAAAAATTTTTTAATGATGAATTTGCATTAGAGGGTTTAAATATATATCCAGAATTAAATGGAAAAAGATTTTCAGAGCTTGGGGAATTAAAAAGCACATTAGAAAGTACAACTATTAGATGTATTGTTTTGAGAAAAGAAAATCCTAAGGAATTAGTGCATGAAATTTTTGCTAGACTTAATCAAGGTGCTGTTAAATTAAAAGATCAAGAAATTAGACACGCCATTTATCCTGGAGTCCTTGATAATCTTTTATCTGAATTAGGAGATAATCATTTTATTTCAGAGTTTCAAAACAGTAAAAGTAAAGATGATAGAACGAATGAGGAATTAGTTCTTAGATTTTTTGCTATGGATAATAATTTAGATGAGTATGATAGTAAGCTTTCTGAGTTTTTAGATAATTATATGTCAGGTAATCAGAATATTACAACTCTTATGGCAGCTGAAATGAAAATTAAATTTGAAAATACTCTAAATAAATGCCTTAGGACTTTTCAACAGCCTTTTGTTGATACAACTTTAGGAAAACCTAGACAAAGTGTCGCATATTATGATTTAATGATGCATAGTTTTAAAGATTTAACTGATGATTTTGTAGATTCTCACAGAATTTCTTTGAATTTAAAATTTGAAGAATTGTGCGGGTTAGAAGAGTTTCAAAAAACACTTTCAGGTGGTTTGCAACAAAAGTCGTCTATTTTGAAGAGAAGAGAATTATGGAGTCAAAAAATAAATGAGATAAATGGTAACTAAAGTTTTTAAAAATTTTGAAGAAAAACTACATGATTTAGAAAGGACTGTTAAAGATTGTAATGATATTATTATTTCTGATGAACCAATTACTTTTGTTTATGAAAATGCAAATTTTCTCACAAAATCTTTTTTGATAAGCCTTTGTGGATATTTAGAAACTTATCTTAAAGACGTTTTAGAGGTGTTAATAATGGATTATAACGAACGCATAGCGAGAGAAAATTTTCCGTATAATCTAATTAGATGGAGTATTGAAAATAAAGAAAATTCAGATTCTAAAGTTTCATCCCTTCTTGATAAGAAAAAAAGTAGATTTGAATCTTTATCATTAAAAATTAAAAAAAAGGATTTAGATTCATTTATTTCGGGAAATCCTTTTCGAACAAAAGAGCTTTTTTCTATGTTTGGTATTAATTTAGATGATGTAGATTATTATAATAAGAACAAAGATACTGTTAATCAAATAGTCACAAAGAGAAATAATGTTCTACATCATAATGATGATGCGTCAGATCTTTCTAATTTAGATATTTTACAGTATATAAATGAAGTTAAGAGATATTGTAATAATCTAGACCAACAAATAGAATGTCTTTTAACTAACAAAGATCACTGTATTTGATTGTATAATTATATATTTTCTATCGATTCCTTTCCCCATAATTCCTCTTACCCGTAAATTTACCTTTATTACTCGGTAAACTTGCTTCTTCGGTTTTGCTAGAAGGTTCAATCAATTTGTTTAATTCGGCAACTTCTCCATCGGTTAAGTTTCTGTATTTTCCTTCTGCTACGTCTAAAGAAATGTTGATGATACGTGTACGTTTTAAAGCTGTTACTTCGTAATCTAAATACTCACACATTCTACGAATTTGTCTATTCAAACCTTGCGTTAAAATAATTCGGAAAACGTATTTGCTAATTTGTTCTACTTTACATTTCTTGGTAATCGTTTCCAAAATCGGAATTCCATTTGCCATTCGGTCAATAAATCGGTCGGTAATTGGGTGATTTACGGTTACGATATATTCTTTTTCGTGGTTGTTACGCGCACGAAGAATTTTATTTACAATATCACCATCATTGGTCATAAAAATCAAACCTTCACTGGCTTTATCCAATCGACCAATAGGAAAAATACGCTCGGGATAGTTAATGAAATCTATAATATTATCTCTAACGTCCAAATTTGTAGTGCATTCAATACCAGCAGGTTTGTTGAAGGCTAAATAAATCGGTTTTTCTTTACGTTCCTGAATCAATTTGCCGTTCACTCGTACTTCGTCACTTGGCGTCACTTTAGTACCCATTTCTGGAACTTTTCCGTTTATGGTAACTCTTCCTTGCTCAATCAAACGATCGGCTTCTCTGCGTGAACAAAAACCAGTTTCTGATAGAAACTTATTAATTCGGGTAGCATTTTCTTCCATGTTGCAAAGATAAGTTTTTTTGGCGATTTTTTTGTTGCACAAAGTTTCTCAAAGTTTTTACAATATAACACAATGTTTCTTTATGAGTTTTTAAAAAGTTAAACGCTCTGTGTAACTCTTTTCAACACAATCAAAATAAAAAAATGCTCTGTGAAACTCTGTGTAAATAAATTAATCGCAAAGTTCGTCAAGTATTTTGTCTTAAAAGCTTATAATAGTAAATGTCTCTGTGTATCACTTTTCAACACAATTAAAATCAAAAAAAACTCTGTGAATCTCGGTGTAATTAAAAACAAAAAAAAGCCCTTTTAAAAAAAGGACTTTCATTTATTATTTAGGATTTAATTAGATGCTAGCAAATAATTTTTCCATTTTTTCTTTTTCTTCGTCAGCTAAAACACCGTCTACTAAGATTCTTCCACTGTGCTCATCTGTAATGATTTTTTTGCGAGCTGCAATTTCCATTTGAGTTTGTGGAGGAATTGTAAAGAATGAACCAGCAGAAGCGCCACGCTCAATAGAAACAACCGCTAAACCATTTCTAACACTGTTTCTAATTCTGTCGTAAGCAGCAATTAAACGCTCTTCGATTTGACCTCTTAATTCTTCTGATTTAGAAGATAAAAAGTTTTCTTCTTTTTCAGTTTCAGCCATAATGTCGCTTAATTCAGCTTTTTTATGTTTCAAATGCGTTTGTTTTCCGTCTAACTTTTCTTTCGTTTGAGCAATTACTTCTTTTCGGTGCTCAATAGAAGCTTTCATTTCTTTAATGTGTTTTTCAGCCAATTGAATTTCCAATTCCTGAAACTCCACTTCTTTAGTTAAAGAGTTGAATTCTCTATTGTTACGAACATTTTTTTGTTGCTCTAAATATTTTTTAATGGCAGCTTTGTGCTCGTCAATTGCGTTTTTCTTTTCTTTGATTTGTTCATCAATAGTTTCTAAATCGCTTTTTAACTTATCTAAACGAGTAGAAAGTCCTGCTACTTCATCTTCTAAATCTTCTACTTCAAGAGGCAATTCTCCTCTAACATTTCTTATTTCGTCAATTTTAGAATCAACTAGTTGTAAAGCATAAAGGGCTCTTAACTTATCTTCTACGCTTATCTCTTTGATTGTTGCCATATTTAAAAGTACTTAACTGGATTTGTATTTTCTTCTGATAAAATAATTCCGCATTGCAGCGAATTAGGTGCAAAATTAGTGATTTTTTCTTTAAGAAAATCAACAATATAATTTTTTGTAAATCTTTCGCTTTCAAAGTGACCAATATCGGCTAAAAGTAACTGATTTTCAGCTTCATAAAACTGATGATATTTTAAGTCAGCCGTAAGATAAGCATCTGCTCCTGAGGAAATTGCATTTTTAATTGCAAAACTGCCGCTTCCACCTAAAACTGCTACTTTTTTTATAGCTTTTCCTGTAAAAACAGAATGTCTAATGCCACCACATTGTAACTTATCTTTTACCAATTGTAAAAATTCGGTTTCTGAAAGTGCATTTTCGAATTCACCAACTCTTCCTAAACCAATATTTTGATGTTTGTTTTCTAACTGATAAATTTCGTAAGCCACTTCTTCATACACATGATTATTAAAAAGTGCTTTCAAAATTTTAGTTTGCAAATGTTTTTCAAACGTAACTTCAATTTTTATTTCTTCGGTTTCTACAAATTCAAATCGTTCACCAATTTCTGGATTCGAATTTTCATTTCCCATGTAGGTTCCAATTCCTTTCGAATTAAAACTGCAATCTTCATAATTCCCAATTTTTCCTGCTCCAGCATCAAATAATGCATTTCGTAATTTTTCAACGTTTTCAGGAATCGTATAGGTGACTAACTTTTGAATGTAATTTTCTTTCGGAATCAATACGTTGGAATTTTGTAAACCTAAAGCATCACAGAAAATTTTATTTACACCATTTTGATGATTGTCCAAAGCAGTATGAACGGCATAAATTGCAATGTCATTTTTAATGGCTTTCAAAATGGCACGTTCCACATAATTTTTTCCTGTAATTTTTTTAATGCCTGAAAATAAAATAGGATGGAAGCAAACCACCAAATTACATTTTTTAGTAACTGCTTCTTCAATCACAGATTCTAATGCATCGTGACAAACTAAAACGCCTTCAATTTCCTGGTTCGGATTTCCAACTAAAAGTCCAACATTATCAAAATCTTCAGCATAACCTAGCGGCGCCATTTCTTCAAGAACGGAAAGTATATTGGAAAGTTTCATCTATTTTTTTATTTGATTACACAAAATAACGAAATACAGCTTACAAATGAAATGATAAATCATATAAACTTTATTATAAAGATAAAATATTATACTTTCGTAGTATGATTTTGTTACGAAAAATACTTTTCCCATTAGCCTTTTTGTATTGGCTCATAACCTATGTTCGAAATTGGTTGTATGATTTAGGCGTTCTGAAGAGCTATTCGTTTGATATTCCTATCATTGCTGTTGGGAATTTAAGCGTTGGTGGCACAGGAAAAACACCTCAAATTGAATATTTAATTCGATTACTTTCTGAGAAATATAAAGTGGCTGTTTTGAGTCGTGGATACAAACGTTCAACAGAAGGGTTTATTTTAGCAGATGACAAAGCTACTGCCAGCTCTATTGGTGATGAACCTTTTCAGTTTTATTCGAAATTTCCAAACATTCAAGTGGCAGTTGATGCTAACAGAAAAAACGGAATTGAAAAATTAGTACTGCTTCAAGATAAACCAGATATTATTTTATTAGACGACGCTTTTCAGCACAGAAAAGTAAAAGCTGGGTTTTATATTTTACTCACGGCGTATGACGATTTGTTTTGTAACGATTTTATTTTGCCTTTCGGGAATTTACGCGAACCTTCTTCAGGTAAAAAACGGGCCGATATGATAATTGTCACAAAATGTCCGGAGGATTTGTCTGAACTTGCACAGCAGAAAATCAGAGAAAAGTTGAAGGTAAAACAGCAGGTTTTCTTTACCACAATTCAATACGATGATTTTATTTTTGGAAACGACAGTCAATTGTTAGTTTCTGAAATTCAATCCGAAAGTAAAGTTTTGGTAGCCGGAATTGCAAAACCTAAATTGTTTTTTGATTTTCTAAAAAATGAGAAAGATGAAACATTTGTGTTTCCAGATCATCATCATTTTTCAAAACAAGATTGTGAGCAAATTTTAGCTCAAGCTAATGGAAGGGAAATAGTTACAACCGAAAAAGATTTTGTTCGTTTAAATGGATTATTGCCTAAATCGCAGTTGTTTTATTTGCCAATAAAGTCTAAATTTTTGAATAGTAAAAACATTGATAAAACGATAATAGATTATGTGGGAAAAAGTGCAAGAAACCGTTAATTACATTAAAAATAAAACCAATTTTACTGCAGAATACGGTGTGATTTTGGGTTCAGGTTTAGGCGGATTTACAGAAGATATTGCCATAGAACATACATTACATTATACAGAAATTCCGAATTTCCCAGTTTCTACCGTTCAAGGACATAAAGGAGCTTTAGTTTTTGGAACAATTGGAACTAAAAAGGTGGTGGCAATGCAAGGACGTTTTCATTTTTACGAAGGTTACGATATGAAACAAGTAACGTTTCCTGTGCGTGTAATGAAATACTTAGGGGTAGAAAAATTAATAGTATCCAATGCTTCGGGAGGAGTTAATCCTTCTTATAAAGTAGGAGATGTTGCAGTAATTACAGATCATATTAATATGATGCCTGAACACCCATTACGAGGAGATAATGATGAACGTTTTGGGTCAAGATTTGTAAATATGAGCGAACCATATTCAAATGCCATGAATCAAAAAGCTTTTGAATTAGCAAAATCTTTGAACATCGATTTGAAGCAAGGAATTTATTTAGCATTACAAGGGCCAACTTTTGAAACATTGGCAGAATATAAAATGGTAAAAGCTGTAGGTGCTGATTGCGTAGGAATGTCAACTGTACCAGAAGTTATTGTTGCACGCCATATGAATATGGAATGTTTTGGAATTTCAGTGATTACAGATTTGGGAGATGAAGACAATATTGAAGAAGTAAATCACGAAGAAGTATTGCAAGCTGCACAAAAAGCGGAACCTCACGTCAGAAATCTAATCAAAAATTTGATTATTCAGTATTAGATAAATATTTGGTTACAACAGTATATAAATGCTCCGGTTCAAAAGGTTTAGTGATTACTTCATTCATGCCATAAGACAGGAGCATTTCTCTATTTTCGTTCAGAGATATCGCTGTTAATGCTATAATAGGAACAGTATTGTTGAATTTTCTAATCTCAGTTGTTGCTTCTGTACCATTAATTCCAGGTAAGTGTACATCCATTAAAATTAAGTCGTAATTATTAGTTTTAACATTTTCTATAGCTTCTTCTCCATTGTCTATAATTACACATGAAATGCCTTTTCTTTCAAGCATTTTTTGAGTAATCATTTGATTTATTTTGTTGTCTTCAACTAATAAAATATTTTTTTCATTTGAAAATTCAATATTTTGATTGATTTCAATGGTAACTGGATCTATTATACCTTTTTCAAATTCAAGGTCAAAACTGAACGTACTTCCTTTTTCAGCTTCACTTATTAGGTAGATTTCACTACCCATTACTTCTAATATCTTTTTGACAATTGATAAGCCTAAGCCCGTTCCGCCATAAGTTCTGTTAATTTCAACCGAACCTTGACTAAAACTATCAAATATTGCTTCTTGTTTTTCTTCAGGGATTCCTATACCGTTATCTCTTATTTCAAAATGTAAAGTAATATTGTTTTCAGTTTCTGATTTCTTACTAATGGTAAACCAAACATCTCCATCTTTACTAAACTTAATGGCGTTGTTTATTAGGTTGATTAAAATTTGCGAAATTTTAGTAGGATCGCCTTTTAAATTATAGTTGAGAGAATTATCAATATTAAGGTGGAAGTTTATATTGTTTTCGTTGATAAACTCTTTGAATGAATTGATAATGTTCTGACTTAACTTTGTGATATTGAGATTTATTTTTTCAATTGTTACTTTGTCAGATTCTAATCGGTTAATTTCTAAAATATCATTAATGAAATTTAATAAATAGTTGCCTGAAAACTCTAATGATTTTAAGTAATCTAATTGACTTTGTTTTGGATTTTCTTGCAATAAAAGATAGGTAATTCCATTGATTGCATTTAAGGGAGTTCTCAATTCATGACTCACTGTAGACAAGAAATCAGCTCTTGCTTTAGAAGCTCTTTCTGCTTTTTCCTTTTCAAGTGTTAATTCTTTATTTTTCTCTTTTAAAAGTTTATTAGTACTAGTTCTAATCTTATTGTTTTTATAAAGTGATAAACTCAATAATGATAAAATCGAGATAAGAGCAATACTTAAAATACTAATTAACTTAGAGAAACGTAATGTTTTTTGCTGACTCTTTCTTTCTTTGTCTAATTGCTCTATTGTTTTAAGTTGTTTATCAAATTGTATTTTATCAACAGTGTTTTCTGTTAAATTGCTATTGTTTAGTTTTCCAATAGAATCGATTAAGTTAACATACTTTTGTAAATAAAAATTGGAACTAGAAATGTTATTATTCTTTTCGTGAGTAGTGCCAAGTAGCTTATAAATTCGTTTGGCTAACTTAAAATCATTATTACTAGTTTCATTAGTGTATTTAGCTTGATTTAAATAATCAAGAGCTTGACTGTATTCTTTTTTGATGACTTCAATTTCACCAAGTTGAATGTAAGCTTCTGTTTTTGTACTTAATAAAGCATCATCACTTATGTTTTCAATTACTCCTTTAAGAATAGTAATTGCCTCTTCGTATTTTCTTTTTTCTTTTTTTATAATGGCTTTTTGAAGATTAATAACTTCAATAGCTTCAAGAAAATTTAATTTTTCATATACGATAGTTGCTTTTTCAAAGTAACTTTCTGCATAAGGAATATTGTTTTTTTTAAGGTAACATTTACCTAGACTATAATAGGCAAGTGCGATGTTTGATTTAGGTTCGCTTTTACTATATATGCTAATGGCTCTAATATAGTAATCAATAGCTAAGTCGTTTTTTTCTAGTTCAAAAAAAATGGTAGCCAATTGTAAATAACAATCAGCTAACTTGTTGCTTAATTTGTTTTTTTTAGCAAATTCAATAGCTTTTTCAGTATATAAAATAGCCTTAGAATAAGATTTTTTTTCTTCTTTGTTAAAAAGTCCAATCTCTAAATAATAATCTGTACTATCATTTATTTTTGTAGCATCTTTATATACAGATTGTGAGTAACAATAGGTAGTTGCTAAAAAAAATAATATTAAAATTTGCTTAGCCAAGTCAAGTTTGGGTTAAAATTAACTCTGCAATTTAAGTTTTTTAACGATAATAAAAAACTTTATTTTTTAGAAATGAATGTAATTAAGTCAATTAATCGCGAAGAATAGCCAATTTCATTGTCATACCAACCTACAATTTTAACCATTTTATCGATAACAGATGTTAATTGTGCATCAAATAAACAAGAGTTTTGATTGCCGATAATATCTACTGAAACAATTGGGTCTTCTGTATAATCAAGAATTCCTTTAAAATTAGTTTCAGCCGCTTTTTTAAACGCTTGATTAATTTCTTCAATAGAAACTTGACGTTTGACATTGAAAGTAATATCCGTCAACGAACCATCTGGAACAGGAACCCGAATACCGCAACCACCTATTTTTCCTTCTAATTCAGGAAATATTTTTGTTAATGCTTTTGCGGCTCCAGTTGTTGTAGGAACAATAGATTGTGCTGCACCACGCGCTCTGCGTAAATCTTTATGGGGTTGATCGTGTAAACTTTGATCAGTAGTGTAGGAGTGAACCGTGGTAATGTAAGCTTGTTCCACTTCACACAATTCCTGAATGATTTTAATCATCGGTGCTGCATTGTTAGTCGTGCAACTTGCATTGGAAATTATCGTTTCGCTTCCGTCTAAAATGTGTTCGTTTACGCCTAAAACTACTGTTTTTATTTCATCCACTTCAGATGGTGCGGAAAGAATTACTTTTTTCGCTCCAGCTAAAATGTGTTGGTTAATCTCTTCAAACGATTTGAATTTTCCAGTCGATTCAATAACAATATCAACATTTATTGATTTCCAATCTAAATTTTTGATTTCTCTTTCGTGAAAAAATAAATAGGATTTATCATCAATACTAATCGAATCCTCAGAAAACGAAACTTTCTGATTCAAGACACCGTGAATGCTATCGTATTTTACCAAATGCGCCATTGTTTTGTTATCTGCAATGTCGTTGATGGCAACTACTTCAATTGTAGGATGATTTAAAAGCAATCGGAACAAATTACGTCCAATTCTTCCAAAACCATTAATAGCAATTTTTATTTTTGTTTCAGGTTTCAATGTTTTTGTTTCAAGTTGAAAAGTTAGTTTTATAAAACGTAATTATTAGAATTCGGGATTTAAAAACTTCCATCACCCATCATCCAGCTTCCAGCTTAATGAATATGTTTCTCCGCATGATAAGAAGAACGTACTAAAGCGCCACTTTCCACATGTCTAAAACCTAATTCTTTTCCTATTTGCTCGTATTTTGCAAATTCTTCGGGTGTGATGTATTCTTTAACCGGTAAATGTTTTTTACTTGGTTGTAAGTATTGTCCAATCGTTACAATATCTACTTTTGCATCAGCTAAATCGTGTAAAACTTGAATCACTTCTTCCTCAGTTTCACCCAAACCTAACATGATTCCCGATTTTGTTCTTTTGATGCCTTGTTCTTTCAAATAGCGAAGTACTTCCAAACTTTTCTCATATTTCGCTTGAATACGAACTTCGCGAGTCAAACGTTTTACAGTTTCCATGTTGTGAGAAACTACTTCTGGAGCTACTTCAATAATTCGGTCTAAATTTCTCGTGTTGCCTTGGAAATCTGGAATTAAGGTTTCTAAAGTCGTATTAGGATTCATTCGGCGAATGGCTTTCACGGTTTCTGCCCAAATAATCGAACCCATATCTTTTAAATCATCACGGTCAACGCTAGTAATTACAGCATGTTTGATATTCATGATTTTGATAGAACGCGCTACTTTTTCAGGTTCGTCCCAATCCACCGTTTCTGGACGGCCGGTTTTTACACCACAAAAACCGCACGAACGCGTACAGATATTTCCTAAAATCATGAAAGTTGCTGTTCCTTCGCCCCAACATTCGCCCATATTAGGACAACTCCCCGAAGTACAAATCGTATTCAGTTTGTATTTGTCTACTAAACCTCTAAGTTCGGTGTAGTTTTTACCGGTTGGTAATTTTACGCGTAACCATTTTGGTTTGGGTTCTCTTGGTGGAAAAACATTGTCAATAGCCGTGTCCATAATCAAAATTTTGAAAGGCAAAGATACAATTAGAAATTTAGAATTTTGAAGTATGAATTTAGAAAATGAGAAAACTTTAGGAAAGTTTTAGGAAATGTAAAGTCGAATTACTTCCCCGAAATAATCTCCGCCAACAATTTCTTAGCTCGAAGCAATTTAATTTTGATGTTGTTGAGCGGTTCATCAATTTGTTCTGCCATTTCTTGGTAGGCCATTTCTTGAAAATAACGCATTTGAATAACTTCCTGATAAGCAGGTTTCAATTGTTTGATGTATTGAAGTAATTGTGCTAAATTTTGCTCGATAATCAATTCATCTTCAGCAGAATTAGAATCATCTGCTACGCTATAAGCTTGATGGTCTTCTTCGTCATTCATTTCAATAAATAAAGACGATTTCTTTTTGCGTAGCATGTCAATATGAACGTTTTTTGCAATCGCAATCAACCAAGTGTTAAAACCATACTCGGGATTGTAAGTCGAGATTTTATCAAATGCTTTTGCGAAAGTTTCAATCACGATGTCTTCGGTGTCGGTTTCGTTTTCGGTGCGTTTTAGCATAAATCCGTAGACTTCATTCCAGAAAAAATCCAATAAAAATGTGAAAGCAACTTGGTCTCCCTTTTTTGCTTTTTCAATGTTTTCTTGAATGATTACCGAATTTACTTCCAATGTACGGGTTTTGAGATGAGGTTTCTAAAAAATACGCTCAGTTGTGTAAAGATAAGTACAATTTCGATAATTGGATACCAATACATCACATCTTTTTCTTTTAGTTTTCCAGCGGCATAACCAAGAGAAATCCAAGTGAATAAATATCTAAAAACGATAATTCCAGTCACAATCATCCATTGGAATTGAAACGCTAATAAAACAATTGCTAAAACTAAAAACCAAAACTGACTAAAGAAAAATAATCCCAACTGAAATTTATCAAATCCTTTATAGAAATTAGACGTGGTAGCGTGTCTTCTTTTTTGGTATATCCAAGATGAAAAAGTAGTTTTTGGTTCCGAAAAAGTAAAACTTTCTGGCGTATATAAAATAGCTGTATTCTTTTTTGTAGCTGCTTGATTAATAAACAAATCATCATCACCAGAACGAATTTTCATATGATCCATAAAACCGCGCGCATTGAAAAACTCTTCTTTTTTGTAGGCTAAATTTCGTCCAACACCCATGTAAGGCTTGCCAATTTTTGCCCAAGAAAAATATTGTGTAGCGGTTAACATGGTTTCAAAACGTATGATTTTGTTTAAGAAGGAATTCTTTACTTTTTCATATGCACCATAACCTAAAACAATGGTTTTTTCTTTGGTAAACTGACTTGAAATCTGCAACAACCAATCTTTTGAAGCGGGATAACAGTCCGCATCAGTAAATACTAAATACTCGTTTTTTGCGGCTTTAATTCCTAAGGTTAAAGCAAATTTTTTATTACCCCAAAAAGCTTCGACATTTTGAACTTTAACTAGTTTTACATTTGCATATTGCTTTTCATACGTTTCAAAAAGCTCTAAAGTTTCATCGCTCGATGCATCGTCAATTAAGACAATTTCGTAGTCAGGATAATTTTGAGTGACTAAAGTTTGAAAATATTTTTTGATATTTTCTTCTTCGTTTTTTGCACAAACAATAACGGAAATTGGCAAACGTTTCGGAGTTCCTTCTGTTTTTTTACCAAATGAGAATTTTCCGAATATAAAAAGGTAATAAATAAATTGAATAAACACGATAACCGCAAAAGCGATTAAGAGTATTGTTAGTATCATAAATGGTTAAAATTATGCGTGCGATTCTTCGTTGCAGTCTTTCATTTGTTCTGGAGTTTTTCCGCAATAGCTGCAGTTTTCTCCATCTTTATTCAAAAACGGACTTTGGCTAGCGCAAGTTCCAGCGAATTTTCCGTCCTTTTTCGCCCAAATTTTTATCGCGATACCTGCAAATGCAAGTCCTAAAAGTCCAATGGTTACTATTACAAGTTTCATCTTTTTCTATTTTTAACTGCAAATTTACAAAAGAAAATTCAAATCAAGTTCAGAATTTAAACTCAAATTTCGCAAAGTTTTTTCGCAATCCCGAACCTTCAGGACGCAAATGATTTTTTAAAGCTTTCTTTTTATAATTCAGATTTTATTCTCATACAAGTGGAACGTCTCTGTGTATCTCAAATCAACACAATCAAAATCAAAAAAAACTCAGTGAATCTCTGTGAAATAATAAAGTAAGTTTTGCACGCAGATAGAACAGATTTGCTAATGCAAAACGCAGATTTAAGCGGATTTCTTATGTTGTCTATGAAAAGTGAAACGCCTAAAATCAACACAAAGCAAATCTAATGTGTCTATGTGTTTAAAAAAGAACACGAAGATTTTAAACCCCCAACTTCCTTCTCCCAACTCCCAACTAAATAATATTTACTTCTGCTTCTATAGCAATTCCAAATTTTTCTAAAATGGTTTGTTGAATGTTTCTCGAAAGGGCTACAATTTCGGCTCCAGTTGCGATTCCGTAATTGACTAAAACCAAGGCTTGATTTTTGTGCACACCCGCATCACCAAAACGTTTTCCTTTAAAGCCTGCTTGCTCAATTAACCAACCTGCAGGAACTTTTACTTCGGTTTCCGAAACTACATAATGTGGTATTTCAGGATGAAGTGCTTTTGCTTGTTCATAGGCTCCTTTTTGAATAATCGGATTTTTAAAGAAACTTCCGCTATTGCCTAATTCTTTTGGGTCAGGTAGTTTACTTTGACGAATGGCAATTACAGCGTTGCTAACATCTTTTAAGGTTGGGTTTTGTATGTTTTGATGCTGTAATTCGGTTTCAATAGCACCATAAGTGGTAGAAACTTTATGATTTTTCTTAGTCAATTTGAAACAAACCGAAGTAATTATGTATTGATTTTTCAATTCGTTTTTGAAAACACTTTCACGGTATTCAAACTTACATTGTGAGTTTGTAAACGTTTCGATTTCTAATGTTTTCAAATTCAAAGCCTCGCAAGAAAACATTGTATCTTTAATTTCCACTCCATAAGCACCAATGTTTTGAATTGGAGTTGTGCCTACATTCCCTGGAATTAATGATAAATTCTCAATTCCTCCAAAATTTTGGTCAATACACCAAAGTACAAATTCGTGCCAGTTCTCACCAGCTTGAGCTTTTACAATGGCAAAATCATCGTTTTCTTCAACAATTTCTCTTCCCTTTAAATTTACGTGAACGACTAATTTTTGAATGTCCTGCGTTAAAAGCATATTGCTTCCGCCGCCTAAAATAAAAACTTCGTCGTTTTCTCTTAACACTTCTTTTAATTCTGCAAGCGAATTTACCGAAATAAATTGTTTGGCTTTTGCTTCAATTCCGAAAGTGTTATAATTTTTTAAAGAGAAATTAGTTTGAATATTCATAGTGGAATAATTTTTTCAAATGTAATGTTTATGTGGTAATTTTCAAATTCAAGAATTGCTTTGTGCAAATTTAAACGCAAAGTTCGCAAAGAAAAATCCCTTAAAATCAGCGCTTCGTAGAATCCGTTTCATCTGCGTTCCGAAATTAAATCGGAAATATTTTATACGATTGATGGGTTTCTTTGATAATCATTTCCGTGCGTTCTGCATGAGTATCAGAGATAAAAATTTGTCCAAAAACGGCATCATTCACCATGGTGATGATTTTTTGCACACGTGTTTCGTCTAATTTATCGAAAATATCATCGAAAAGAAGAATCGGTAATTCGCCACTTTGTTTTTTCATGAATTCGAATTGCGCCAATTTCAAAGCAATCAAAAATGATTTCTGTTGGCCTTGCGAACCGAATTTCTTAATTGGGAAACCATCAATTTCAAAAATTAAATCGTCTTTATGAATTCCTGCGCTAGTATATTGAATAATACGGTCTTTTTGTAGCGATTCTTCTAGAAGCGAAAGTAACTCTTTTTCAAATAATTGACTTTCGTATTTTAAAGCGACTTTCTCATTTCCACCTGAAATATTGATGTGATGTTTTTGAAAAATCGGAATAAAATCATTAAGAAATTGATTTCTTTTTTTGAAAATTAATTGTCCTGTTTCGCTCAGTTGTTCGTTATAAATGGCTAAATTATCTGCATCAAATGTTTGATTTAAAGCAAAATATTTCAATAAAGCATTTCGTTGCGCAAGTGTTTTTTGATATTGAATTAACAATTGAAGGTATTGGTTATCTAGAGTAGCAATTACACTATCGATAAATTTTCTACGTGTTTCGCTTCCATCAATAATCAAATCAGCATCAGAAGGCGAAATAATAACCAATGGAATTAATCCTAGATGTTCGGAAAGCTTTTCATAAACTTTGCCGTTTCGCTTAATGGTTTTTTTTTGCCCCTTTTTTAAACTACAAACTATTTTTTCTTCTTTACTGTTTTTTTTAAGTAAAGCATCAATTACAAAAAATTCTTCGCCATGTCTAATGTTTTGAACAGCTAACGGATTAAAATAACTTTTGCCATAAGCTAAATGGTAAATTGCATCTAAAATATTGGTTTTTCCAACACCATTTTTTCCCACAAAACAATTTATCTTAGCGTCAAAATCAAATTCGATTTGGGCTAAATTTTTGTAATTAAGAAGCGATAATTGTTTTAAAAACACAATAAAAATACTTTGATTTGCGACTAAAAATAGGACTTTATGCAAAAGTAAATCGAATTTATTAAAAATATATACTAAAATGGTTTTTAATTTTAATAAAAATTATATTTTTGCACTTCATTAAATTTAAAATAAATGGCAACATATAACAAAAGAGGATACAAAGCTCCAAAACCAGAAGAAGCTAAAGTTGAAAACGAATTTGACGAAGTAGAAACTATTAATGTTAAAGACAGTACTACGGCTGAAGTTTTTGATACATTAGACAAAAGCGCTTCTAGAACTGAAGAGTGGGTAGCTAATAATCAAAAAGTACTTTTAGGTGTTGTAGGTGCAATTGCGATAGGAACTCTAGGATATTTATTATTCAATAGATTTGTTGTTGAGCCAAAAGAAGAAAAAGCAGCTAATGAAATTTTTCAAGCACAACAATATTTTCAACAAGCAGTTGACGCTACAGAAAAAAATGATTCATTATACAATTTAGCACTTAAAGGTGGTGAAGGTAAATTAGGATTTATTGGAGTTGCAGAACAATATGAAGGAACTGCAGCTGGAAATATTGCTAATTACCACGCAGGAATGGCTTACTTAAACTTAGGTGATTTTAAAAAGGCTATTACTTATTTAGAGAAATTTAAATCGGATGATGCTATTTTAAAACCATTAGCTTTAGGAGCTATTGGAGATGCTTTAGCAGAAACGAATAAAGTAGATGATGCTATTGCTTATTACAAAAAAGCAGCTGAGGCTTCAGAAAATGATTTCACTACGCCAAGATTTTTATTAAAAGCGGCTCAATTACATTTAGCAGCTGGTAAAAAAGCAGAAGCGCACCAATTATTTGTTGAGATTAAGGAGAAATATGAAAATTCTAAAGAAGGAATGAATGTTGATGCTTTTATTGCAATGACTGAATAAGAATGGCAACAGAAAATAAAAATTTATCCAATTACGATAAAAACACAATCCCAAATGCGAAAGATTTTCGGTTTGGGATTGTTGTTTCAGAATGGAACGAGCAAGTAACCGAAGGTTTATATAATGGAGCTTTTGCAGCATTAACGGATTGTGGTGCTTTACCAGAAAATATAATCCGTTGGAATGTACCAGGAAGTTTTGAATTGATTTTCGGAGCACGACAAATGCATGAAAAATTAGAGCTCGATGCTGTAATTGTAATTGGTTGTGTGATTAAAGGCGAAACCATGCATTTCGAGTTTGTTTGCGAAGGCGTTACACAAGGAATGAAAGACTTAAATCTTTTATATGATGTGCCAACCATTTTTTGCGTACTTACCGATAACAATATGCAACAATCGTTAGATAGAAGTGGAGGAAAACACGGAAATAAAGGTGTTGAAGCAGCAATTGCAGCTATTAAAATGGTAGATTTGAATAGAAAATAAAAGGATTTCCTTTAAAATCAATATACTAATCCCGATTTTAATCGGGATTTTTTGTTAACAAAAATTTGGAGATTAAACGCATAAAAATCCTTAAATTTGAAAAAAATAATGCGACATGATTAAGTTTGGAAAAGGTAGAATGCCAAAAAACAAAAGATTTAATTACACGCCTCGTCATTACGAAGGTAAAACAGTAGACAATCCATTTGATTTTGATTCTGCAATAAGACGCGATAGAGAAACAGCAAGTTATAATGATATGAGAGCATTATGGAGTGATGCTAGAGATGCCAGTAGAAATAGAAAAAATCGTTCTTTTAATATGCGTGTTATTATCATTGCCTTAATTTTGGTTTTGATATTTTTCTTTATCATTGATTTTGATTTTTCCATTTTTAGAAGAAAATAATGGCAGCCAGTATTATTAAACTTTTACCCGATCATGTTGCCAATCAAATTGCTGCTGGAGAAGTGGTTCAACGACCTGCTTCTGTAGTTAAAGAATTGTTGGAAAATGCCGTTGATGCAAAAGCTTCTGACATTAAATTAATTGTAAAAGAAGCGGGTAAAACATTGGTTCAGGTTATCGATAATGGTTTAGGTATGAATACTACCGATGCGCGTTTGTGTTTCGAGCGCCATGCTACTTCTAAAATTCGCCAAGCAGAAGATTTATTTGATTTGCATACTAAAGGTTTTCGTGGGGAAGCATTGGCTTCTATTGCTGCAATTGCTCATGTAGAAATGAAAACTAAACAAGACCAAGAAGAGTTGGGTAATCATATTGTAATAGAAGGTAGTAAATTAGTAACTCAAGATGTTGCTGTTTTGCCAAAAGGAACTTCATTTGCGGTTAAAAACTTATTTTTTAATATTCCTGCTAGAAGGAATTTTTTGAAATCGGAAACAGTGGAATTTCGTCACGTTATGGATGAATTCCAACGGGTAGCTATGGCACATCCGTCGATTTCATTTACGTTGATTCATAATGGAAGTGAATTGTATAATTTGCCAAGTTCGAATTATCGTCAACGCATTGTTAATATTTTTGGAGGAAAAACCAATGAAAAATTAGTGCCTGTTTCGGAGGAAACGGAACTAATTAATATTACTGGATTTGTAGGTAAACCTGAATTTGCAAAAAAGAGTAGAGGAGAGCAGTTTTTCTTTGTGAACGATAGGTATATCAAAAGTGCGTATTTGCATCATGCAATCATGAATGCATACGAGGGTTTGTTAAAGGAAGGCAATCAACCGAGTTATTTCTTGTATTTACAAGTGCCACCGCATACTATTGACATCAATATTCATCCCACCAAAACGGAAATCAAATTTGATGACGAACATTCATTATATGCTATTTTGCGTTCAGCGGTAAAACATAGTTTAGGACAATTTAATGTGGCGCCAGTTTTAGATTTTGAGCGCGATTCCAATTTAGATACGCCGTATCAATATAAAGATAAAGAGGCCGATTTCCCAACTATTCAAGTAGATTCTAGTTTTAATCCATTTGCGACTGATAAACCTGCAACTAAATCGCTTTCTTCTTTTGGAAGCTATAAAAGAGAAACAGCATCAGCAAGTTGGGAAAGTTTATATGTAGGATTAAAGCAGGAAACACAAGAATTAGATCAATTCTCGTTTGAAAGTGAAGAAGTAACTGGAAAACTATTTGATGATGAAGTGGAAGAAACAAAAACGTCTTCAACTTACCAAATTCATAAAAAATATATTGTAAGTGCTATAAAATCAGGTATGTTAGTAATTGATCAAGGTAGAGCGCACCAACGTGTGTTGTATGAACAATTTTTAACGAATATTACCGTTCAAAAAGCATCGAGTCAGCAATTGTTGTTTCCTTTGGAGTTGTATTTTTCTTCAGATGAAATGATATTGCTAAAAGAATTACAGTCAACATTAGAAAATACGGGTTTTGTTTTTGATGCGTTTAATACGGATTCTGTTCAGATTTCTGGATTGCCTATTTTGATGGCAGAAAGTGAAGTTTCTATTGTGTTGGAAGAATTAATTAATAATTTACACAATGAAATTCCGGAAAGTAGTTTTTCACAAAGTGATAGCGTTGCCAAATCTATGGCAAAAAGCATGGCAGTAAAAACAGGGACCTTCTTATCAATAAAAGAACAAGAAAATTTAGTAAATTCGTTATTTGCTTGTAAAGACCCTAATTTTTCACCTTTTCAAAAACCCACATTTATTACCTTAACGGTAGAAGATTTAGATAAAAGATTTGCTCTATGATGAATAATATGACCGATACCGTAAAACAGCTTTTAATTATAAATGTTTTATTTTTTATAGGAAGTTATTTTGTGCCACAAGCTAATGAATTATTGTCGTTACATTATTTTGAAAACGATGGTTTTAAGTTTTGGCAACCTATTACGCACATGTTTATGCATGGAAGTTTGATGCATATTTTCTTTAATATGTTTGCGTTAATTTCTTTTGGAAGTGCTTTGGAGCATTTTTGGGGAGCAAAGAAGTTTTTGTTTTTCTATTTTTCTTGTGGAATTGGAGCGGCTTTGGTTCATTCGGGAGTAAATTATTATTATTTCCATGATGCACAAAATATGCTTTTACAGAATGGTGTTTCAATGGCTGATATTCAAACTCTTATAAAAGGGGAGAGTATAAATATTAATGCTCCAGATACTGTTTTGCTTCAGCAATATGTAAATCAAATGGGTGATGCATTTAATACTCAGGCGGTAGGAGCTTCAGGAGCAATTTACGGTTTATTAGTAGCCTTCGCTTTTATGTTTCCAAATGCAGAATTAGGCTTTATGTTTATTCCAGTTCCTGTTAAAGCAAAATATTTTGTTCCTGTAATTGTATTGTTAGATTTGTTTTCAGGTGTAACAGGTTATAGTATTTTTGGCGGAAATATTGCCCATTTTGCCCATGTAGGTGGGGCTTTAATTGGTTTTATTATGATGTGGTATTGGAAGAAAAATCAGTTTAGTAATAACCGTTGGGATAGATAGTTTTTAAAGCAAAGAATCAAGAGTAAAGAAAATAGAGAATGAACATTTTAGACGATTTAAAGCTACAATACAAAACAGGAGGCATGGTTCAAAAGTTAATCTTTTGGAACATTGGTTTCTTCTTGTTTTCGTTAGTGTTTTTTTATAGTTTTTCTGTTGAGCAATTTCAAATTCCAACATGGATTGCTTTGTCATCTGATTTAGGGGTTTTTGTTCGTACGCCATGGACATTAATCACGTTTAATTTTTTTCATAGCGGATTTTTGCATTTGTTTTTTAATTTGATGGTGCTTCATTTCTCAGGAAGATTATTTAATACATATTTCACAGATAAACAGTTACTTGGGGTTTATGTGTTAGGTGGAGTTTTTTCTGGAATTACATTTGTTCTATCTTATCTTTTTATTGGAAAAGCTGGTTTGTTGGTTGGGGCAAGTGGAGCTATTATGGCTATTTTAATTGCAACCGCTACTTATGCGCCTTTTATGTTGTTGCGTATTCCATTAATTGGTATTGTGAAATTGTGGCATGTGGCTTTTGTTATTTTATTGGTCGATTTAATTCAAATGCCTTTAGATAATACAGGAGGTCATTTAGCTCATTTAGGCGGTGCTTTGTTTGGATTTATTTATATAAAATTATTGCAAACAGGAAAAGATATTACCAAACCATTTTCAGCTTTATTAGATACTTTCGCAAATTTATTTAAGCCTAAAAAGAAAACCCCTTTTAAGAAAGTACATCGCAATGCAACAAAAAATGTTGTAAATTCGTCAGTATCCAATAAGGATTTTGCTCAAAAACAAATTGATGATATTTTAGATAAAATCAGTAAATCAGGTTATGATAGTTTAACTAAAGAAGAAAAAGAATTCCTTTTTAAAGCAGGAAAATAAGCCTATGCAGAAACAATCATGGTTGAGTAAAATAATGTTTTTTTTTAATATAGTTCTTGCTGTATTAACTTTTCTTGCGTATTTATTACCGTTTTTAGCGCCAAAAGCTTTTCCTTTTTTAAGCGTCTTGACACTTATAATGCCGCTGTTTTTAATTTTAAACTTTTTCTTTTTTGTGTATTGGGTTTTGCAATTAAAACGCCAAATGTTGCTGTCAGGAATTTTATTGTTGATAGGGATAACTTTTATTAACCGTTTTTATAAATTTTCAGAAACGAATTTACCTAAAGAAACATCAGATTTTAAAGTAATGTCGTACAATGTACGATTGTTTAATATTTATGAATGGTTGCCAAAGAATGATGTGCCTGAGCAAATTTCAAAATTGATAAGAACGGAGTCTCCGGATATATTATGCTTACAAGATTTTACCGATAATGAAAGCGCTGATTTTAATCAATTTCCCTATTCGTATGTTAATTTGAATGGTGAAAAGTTGAAATACGGGCAAGCCATTTATTCCAATTATAAAATCATAAACAAGGGTGAAATTGAATTTCCAGGTTCTTTTAACAATGCAATATTTGCGGATGTATTAAAAGGGAAAGATACAATTAGAGTGTATAGTATTCATTTGCAGTCGGTTAAAATTAGTGCGGATATTAATGAGAAAATCGATGAGGCTAAATCGAAGTTTATTTTGAAAAGATTAAGTTTGGCTTTTGGAAAACAGCAACAACAATCGGAAATTATTAGAGAACATTTTGAAAATTGCCCTTATCCAAAAATCATTTGTAGCGATTTAAACAATAGTGCATTTTCTTATGTTTATAGAACAATCAAAGGTGAAATGAAAGATGCATTTGAAGAAGGGGGAACAGGTTTTGGAAAATCGTATAATTTCAAGTATTATCCAGCCAGAATTGATTTTATCTTAGTTGACAATGTTATTGAAGTAAAACAATTTACAGCAATAGATACCTTTTTTCAAAGTGATCATTTCCCTCAGATTGCTCGCTTAAATTTTTAATCAAAATTTTATATATTTTGATTTTTTAAATAATCTACCGCGTATCTTCCTTCGTTAAAAAGTAAATCTAGAATACTTAAGTTGTTTATAAACCCATGTTTTTCATTAAAAACTTGAGTATATTCCTCTATTTTGGTAGTGTCTTTTTTACCATTAATTAAATGTCTAAAATCATTGAAGTTTGGAACTTCATGAAAAAATTCAATTGTTTTTTCAGCTTTAATATTGATTCCTAAAGAATCATTCACTAATTCAAAAATTTCCAAGTTTAAATCCATTAGGAATTCGTGTTTTTTTTCAAATAATGGCCGAAAATCATCCTCAAAATATTCGAAAAAAGGGGATGTTCTATAGGCAGCTTCTAAAGATTTAAAGTGATTCTTTTGCCAACCAAAATCATTTTCGATTCGAACATCTTTGAATTTTTGATGTTTTTCTGCACTATGCTTTACCGGTACATTTAATAATTGAATGCCGTTTGGACTATAAATGTACATCCTATTCCTATTGGTCTGTTTTTGGAAATTGTCTTCCATTTCAAAAGTTACCGTGTCAGCTTGAGTCAATGCGATATAGTGACTAATTGATGGAAAATAACTCGGATGTATAAGGATGTTCATAAAAATAACAGGAATAGTTTAGTAACGCAAATTCACTAATTACCACAAATTAATTCGTGAATAATAGTGAATTTGAGTTGAGTTTTTTAAACAGAATTATTCTTTGTTTTCTTTCTTTTTCTTTTTGTTTCTGAAATAATCAAAAGCGAAATAAGCCGCTAATGCAAACAAGAAATATTTAAAGTAGGATTGAGGTTGGCCTTCACCGCTAACAGTAGTAAATAATCTATCCCAACGGATGCTCCAGTTTTTAATACCATCATTGATACCATCGATACTCATCCAAATAAATATTGGTTTTCCAACAATATGATCAGCTGGAACAAATCCCCAATAGCGAGAATCTAATGAATTATGACGGTTGTCTCCCATCATCCAATAGTAATTTTGTTTAAAAGTATAAGAAGTTGCAATTTGTCCATTGATACGAATTTCATCACCGTTTACTTTTAAATCGTTTCCTTCGTATTCGCCAATTACTTTTTTATATAATGGTAATGTTTCTTTGTTTAATTCTACTGATTTACCAGCTTCAGGTATATAGATTGGGCCTAAATTGTCTACGTTCCAATTTTTTGTTCCAGGGAAAATAGTTTTATCAGTTTCTTTATGAATGATACGTTCTACTTTAGTAAGTCCAGGAATATTTTTCAATCTTTCTGCATAAGCTTGTGGCAATGCACTAAAAATTAAAGTGTCTTTTGCAATTTGACCAAAAGCATCAGTTATGCTAAATTCTTTCTTAATATAATCTAAATCAACTGGTGTTTTGCCATCCCAAGCTACTTTGTATGAGTATTGCGGTTTTGCTCTTTCAGGAAGAATTGATTCTTTTCCGTTTATAAAAATAATACCATCTTTAATTTCAATTTTATCTCCAGGAATAGCAGTACATCGTTTTACGTAGTTAGTTTTCTTGTCGATAGGTTTATCATATCTCTTGTCAGCTGCTTTGTACATGTGAAACAATGTATCAGCAGGCCAGTTGAAAACTACAATATCATTACGCTCAATTTTTTGCAATGCAGGAAAACGGAAATAAGGTAATGAAGGTTTAGTAGTATATGATTTTACTTTTACTAAAGGTAAAGTATCATGAACCATAGGCGCAGCAATAGGCGTCATAGGTGTTCTTGCTCCATAATGAAATTTACTCACAAATAGAAAATCGCCAACTAACAAAGATTTTTCTAACGATGAAGTTGGAATCGTGTAAGGTTGAATAAAATACGTGTGAACTAAAGTAGCTACAACAATTGCAAAAGAAAGCGAACCCAAGGTGTCCATTGTTTTATTTGGAGCTTTTAAATCGCGATTAGCATGATAAGTAGTTTCTTGTGTGTAATTTACATAAGCGATGTAAAATCCTAATGTAACTACACCTAAAACCATATCAACGGTTGATTTTTTACCAAATGTTCTTAACGTTTCAATCCATATAATTGGAAATAAAAACAAATTGATAACGGGTATAAAAAGGAGTAAAATCCACCATTTTGGACGATTTATGAGTTGCATTAATACAATTCCGTTATACACTGGAATAAATGCTTCCCAAGATTTTCTTCCTGCTTTTACATATAATTTCCAAGTTCCAATTCCATGAATTACTTGAATTAATAAGATAAAAATTAACCAACCTGATATTTCCATAATTTTATTTGCTGTAAGCTTTAAGCAAAATGCTTTTAGCTTTGTTATAATTTATAATTTATTATTTATTGTCTAAAGCCTATAGCTTAGAACCATTAAAAAGTACATCTTTCATAGTAAAAACACCTTTTTTATCAACTAACCATTCTGCTGCGACAACAGCTCCTAATGCAAAACCTTCTCTGCTGTGTGCTGTGTGTTTGATTTCGATTTGGTCAACTTCACTATCGTAAAAAATACTATGCGTTCCTGGAACATTTTCAATGCGTTTTGCTTCTATATGTATTTCGTTACTATTTGGAGTTTCTAATGTCCAATTAGAATAATCAGTATTTTTGATAACTCCTTCTGCTAATGTTATGGCTGTTCCGCTTGGTGCATCTAACTTTTGTATGTGATGAATTTCTTCCATTGAAACGTTGTATTGTTTCAAGTTGGCCATCATTTTGGCTAAATATTCGTTTAATTCAAAAAACACATTTACACCTAAACTAAAATTAGAACCATAGATAAAACTTCCGTTTTTATCTTCACACAAAGCCACCATTTTTGGATAATCGGATAACCAACCTGTTGTTCCAGAAATTACTGGGATTCCATTATTTAAACATTCTGAAATATTGATAACAGCGCTATCGGGTACACTAAAGTCGATGGCAACATCAGCATTTAATAATCCTTCAAAAGTGTTGTCTTGATCTTTTTTTAATACGATTTCATGCCCTCTCTCTAAAGCTATTCTTTCAATAACTTTACCCATTTTTCCGTAACCTAAAAGTGCAATTTTCATACTCATTAGTAGTTATAAAGAATGATTTGTTACCTAAATATTTGTTAAAAATTAAACGTAAGTGTCATTCCGTAATTGAATTTGTAATCGATTTGATTTTGATTCATATCTGGTTTAATAGATAAATTATCATTGACATTAAATTGCATTAAATGCCCATCAATATTAGCATCAACAATATTTAAAATATAAATAACAGCTGTAATTAAAGCAGATAAATCTCTATTTCTTTGGTGAAATTTTTGCGCACGAACTAAACGGTCATTGTCTAAATCTCCATAAATAGGGTGGTTTGGATCATAGGTACCGTCTAATCTTCTTTTATATTCATCTCTAAATTCATGGTATTTTTTTTGATTCCATGTATAGTAATATATTCCAGCACCTAATCCAGCATATACTAATGGAATTTTCCAATACTTTTTATTGTAAGCTTGTCCTAATCCAGGAACTAAAGCTGAATAAAATGCTGCTTTTGCAGGTGTGTTTGGATTAATAATGGCTTTTGTTGTATCGGCTGATTTTAAAGATATTTCTTCTTGTGCTTTTACTTGAAAACTCAAAAAAAGACAAATTGAAAGCGCTATGTATTGCAATACTTTCACTACGCGTTTATAAGTTTTAAGATACGATTAAAGTCTTCTTCAGAATGAAATGGAATTGTTATTTTCCCTTTTCCACCAGCTACTTTTACATCAACTTTAGTTCCGAAATAATTTGCAAATGCTTTTTTCTCTTCTTCTTTGATGTCAAATGAGTTGCTTTTTGCAGGTTTAGTTGTTTTTGGTTTTAAGCTATCTTGGTAATTTTTAACCAAAGCCTCTGTTTCTCTTACAGAAAGATTTTGTGTTACCACTTTGTGATAAATATCGCTTTGAACATCTTGATTTTCAATGTTAATCAACGCTCTTCCATGTCCCATTGAAATAAAACCATCGCGCATTCCTGTTTGAATGATAGGGTCTAATTTCAATAAACGTAAATAATTGGTAATGGTAGAACGCTTTTTGCCTACGCGCTCACTCAATTCTTCTTGTGTTAAATTGATTTCTTCGATTAAACGTTGGTACGAAATAGCTACCTCAATTGGGTCTAAATCATGACGTTGGATGTTTTCCACCAATGCCATAACCAATGATTCATTATCATTTGCCAATCGAATATAAGCCGGAATTGTTTTCAATCCGATTAATTTTGAAGCACGCAAACGACGCTCTCCAGAAATTAATTGGTACTTGTTGAAATCTAATTTTCTAACGGTTATCGGTTGAATTACACCTAATTCTTTAATCGATTTGGCTAATTCTTGTATGGTTTCTTCGTTGAAATTCGTTCTCGGTTGAAACGGATTAATTTCAATCGATTCAAGATCTAATTCAATAATATTTCCTACTACTTTATCAGCATTTTTATCCTCAACTGATTTAATATCATTTTCAGGATCTTTTAATAAAGCCGATAAACCTCTTCCTAAGGCTTGTTTCTTTACCGCTTTTGTCATCTTCTCTATTATTGATTTTTCTTAATAATTTCTTCAGCCAAGTTTAAATAATTTGTTGCGCCTTTACTAGTAGCGTCATAATTAATAATGCTTTCGCCAAAACTTGGAGCTTCACTCAACTTGATATTTCTTTGAATAATTGTTTCAAATACCATATCATTGAAGTGTTTTTGTACTTCTTCAACCACTTGGTTGGATAAGCGCAAACGGGAATCGTACATGGTTAATAACAATCCTTCAATATCTAAACTCGGATTGTGGATTTTTTGAACACTTTTAATGGTGTTTAATAATTTTCCTAACCCTTCTAATGCAAAATATTCGCATTGAATCGGAATTACTACACTATCCGCCGCTGTTAAAGCGTTCAATGTTAATAATCCTAAAGAAGGTGCACAGTCAATTAATATGTAATCGTATTTATCTTTTACACTTTCCAATGCTGTTTTTAGCATGTACTCGCGATTTTCTTTGTCTACTAATTCAATTTCGATAGCCACCAAGTCAATATGAGCTGGAATCACCGAAACATTTGGTGCCGAACACGAAACGGTTGCTTCTTCTGGTGTTGCGCTGTGTTCAAGAACTTGATAGGAACCAATTTCTACACTTTCTACATCAATTCCTAAACCCGAACTAGCATTAGCTTGTGGGTCGGCATCTATTAAAAGCACTTTTTTTTCTAAAACACCAAGAGATGCTGCTAAATTAACAGAAGTAGTTGTTTTTCCTACACCACCTTTTTGATTGGCAATTGCAATGATTTTACCCATTTGATTATTAAAAATTTTAAGTGGTAAAAATACAATTATTTATGGTTTTTTCAAGGCAATTTTGTTAACAATGGGTTAAAGTCTTGTCTAATTGATTTAGAATAAGAAAAATAACCTTATAAAAATAATTTTAAGCTCAATACTTGATATATTTTTAGTCTTTTATTTGCGCCGATTACTTTGAATAAATTAAAAATTGTAGTAAATAAAAAAACACGAATTATATTCGTATTTGTAGTGACTTTTAATCACGTTTTGGTAAATTTTTCTTATTGCGTTTATCTTCTTTCTTCTCTTTTGCCGTTTTTAAAGGTTCCTTTTTTGCTGTTTTCTTCGCATCTTGACTTTTTGCCATAATTTCTATGTTTTAGTAAATGTAGTGATAATAAATTTAACAACATGCACTCATAAAATTGAAGCATTATCGAATTAAACTAAAATGTGATTTAAAGGTTTTGGTAATATTGTTTTCAGTATAGGTTATTGTAAACCAATAATCAGAAGCAGGTAAAGTTTCATTATTATAAATCCCATCCCAAAAAGGATAAATTGTGTTTAATCTATCAAGTAATTTACCGTATCGGTCAAAAATAGAAATACTCCAATTATCTAAATTATTTATTCCCTTTATTTGCCATACATCATTGTGGCCGTCATTATTTGGTGTAAAATAGTTTGGATAATCAATTACCGTAATTTCCTCACTTATTGGTGCCGAACAGCCATTTTTGTCATATACTGTTATGATATGATTTCCAGGACTTACATTTTCAAAGACTGAATTCGCTTGTGGAGTTTCATTGTCTAATTGGTATAAGTAATCTCCATTTGAAAAAGCAGTAATTGTAATAGTTTGCTGTTCTGAAAACGCTTCATGTATAGTGTAGTCTATTGCAGTTAAGGTTGGCTGAAAAACAGTTACTGCAATGGTTTGTGGTACCGCACAAGAATTTGATGTTGGAGTAAAAGTATAGCTTCCAGAAACTAAATTATCAATTACAGAAGGTGTCCATATGCCAGAAATTCCGTTAGGTGATGTAGCAGTAAGTGTAGGTGGCAATTCACCCGCACATAAATTCAAATTGTCTGTAAAATCTGGGTAAAAATTATCTCTAACGGTAATAGTTAGCGAATAAGGGCTAATAATAGTACATGAAATTGGTTGTGCTGTAAAGGTGTAAGTGGTTGTTCCTAATGTTGCTGTGTTAATTGTTGAAGGATTCCAAGTCCCCGTCAATGGTGTACTATTGGTTGAAAAAGTAGGAAGCGGAGGTGCTATTTCATTTAAACAATACAAGTTTTGAATTCCTGAAAAAGTTGGTGTAATACTACTTTGTGGATTTACAGTTACAGTTATTAATTGAGGTGTCCCTATACAACCGTTAAGTATTGTGTTTATAGTATACACAACCGTTCCGCTTGTATTTCCTGAATTCAATAAAGTTTGAGAAATAGAATTGCCTGAACCATTTGAAATACCTATTACATTAGTTGTGCTAGCCGTCCATACAATTGTTGCATTTGGGTCTGAAGCAATTAAATTTAAAGAAGTTGTTTTGTTTGAACATATTGTTGTAGCTCCAGTAAAAGTGATGGTAGCAGTATTTATTCCTATGGTTACATTAATTGTTTGTGAACTCGCACATTGATTTGGGTTGGGCGTAAAAAGATAACTTCCCGAGTTCATGTTGTCAATTGTTGTGGGTGTCCATGTTCCGCTAATTCCGTTTGGTGAGGTTGAATTTAATGTTGGCGGCGTTGTTCCAGAACAAACAAAAATAGCGCTATCAAAATCGGGTGTAATGTTGTTTGCAATTGTAATATCTATAGTAAAAGGCGCATATATTACACAAGGATTAGCTTGAGGCGTAAATGTATAAGTAGTAGTTCCTACAATAGAAGTGTTAATAGTTGAAGGACTCCATATTCCGGTTATAGGTGTGCTATTTGATGATGAAGTAGGCAGTAAAGAAGGGATTGCATTTAAACAATATGAAGTAGTAATAGTAGGAAAAGTGATAGTACTATTGGTTTGTGGATTTACCGTTACCGTTATTGTTTGTGGTGTACCAGCACAACCATTAATCACTGGAGTTACGTTATAAATTACTGTTCCGGTAGCATTTCCAGTATAAGTTAATGTTTGAGAAATTGTAGTGCCAGAACCATTAGAAAATCCAGTTACATCTGTAGAACTTGCTGTCCAATTAAGGGTAGCCGACGTATCGGATGCGTTTAAATTCAATAGGATAGTTTCTGATGAACAGATGTTAGTTACACCAGAAAATGATGTTGATACTACAGGTAAAAGAGTCACAGCAGTTCTTGTATTACTTTTGCAATTTGTAGTTTGATTGAATGATTCCGCATAATAAGTTCCCGGAATTGTTGGTGAAAATGATAAAGAATTTGAAAGTAATAAATTGCCATTTGTAGCACTATCATACCAATTAACGCTTTCGTTTGCAGAAACACTTACGCTCAAACTAGTTGCTTGATTGGAGCAAATTGTTTGATTTCCATTTGAAACAGGCGAATTAGGTGATGGATTAAAATTAACAGTATAAATATCAGAAAATGAGGAACAAAAAGGATTGTTTAAATTTGAAATATCCTGTGCAACTTTAACTCTGTAATAGGTTGTGGCGCTTAAATTAGGAATAGAGTAATTGGATGAATTCGCGCCAACAATATCTGTGTAATTTACATTGTTATTACTTTGTTGCCATTGATATACATGTGCAATACTTCCTGTGGTAGTAACCACTAAATTGGGATTAGTAATAGCGGCATTTTCGCATATGTTCATGCTGTTTCCACTTGTAGTTGAATTTATGATAGCGCTATATTCTCCACACGTTCTAAACATAATATCATCAATAGCTAAGTCGTTTCCACAACCACCACTACCATTATTACGCATTTTAAGTATTACAGAAGTTTGTGTTGCAGGCATGGTAAAAACTAATCCAAATTGGTTCCAGTTTGGAAATGATGTTCCAGATATATTTCCAGTATTTCCTGATTGTAGTAGAACCGTATCTGTTGCATCCCAAATTTCAAAAGTTACATTAATTGGAATACCGCTTCCAGAACAGCCATTTGATGCAGCATTGTAGATATTTAATAGCCATGCAGAAAATTCAAATCGAGTATTGCTACAAAGTCCAGTAACTGTTCTTCTATAAAATTGCCCAGGTGTGTTGCTTGCGTTTACAATTAAGCATTTTCCATTGAAGCCATTAGGAGCATTGTCTGGTGTATGATCTAAAGAATAAAGCCAATTTGATGAATTTGGAATTAAATTTGTTCTATAATATAAAGTATATTGACCATCTTGAGGGAAACCACTGTTTACATAGGCATAGTTTGTAATACCAGCTGGTAATGCGGGGCCATATGTTGTGCCACTTCCGAAGTCTTCAAAAAATATAGGAGCTCCGCTACTTCCTGTGCAAAAACTTAACTGACCTAAAAATAAACTAGGTTTAAGTAAGAATAAAAATAAAAGCAGAAAGATGGACTTGTTTTTATACGAAATCATTGTTTTATAGTTCAATCTTATAAAAGTAATGTTTTCAATCGGTAATAAATTAAAACTCATTTTACAAAAACTATACAAAAACAAAAAGCACCAACGCATTTGTATTGTATTGGTTTATATTAAATTTCTAGAATTTTATTATTTTGTGTATAGGTATTGTAAAGTTGTTTTTATAAATTAAATATAATTGTCAACTATTTTAATAAGAAAAAAGATAGCAATTACTTTGTATTTTAATTACGCTTAAATACTGCATAATTTTTCAGCTGCTGCAATCAAAGTTTCATCCGTTTTAGCAAAACAAAAACGAAGCATGTGTCTGTCTGTAGCATCATTATAAAATACTGAAATCGGAATGGAAGCCACACCATGATTCACAATCAATTCTTTAGCAAAATCCACATCGTTTTTGGATGAAATTTGGTTGTAATTCACCACCTGAAAATACGTTCCATCACAAGGCATCAACTCAAAACGACTGTCTTTTATTAGGTTTTGAAACAAATCGCGTTTGCGTTGGTACATTTTCGAAACTTCAGTAAAATCAACCATTTCCAAATATTCCGAAATCGTATGTTGCGAAAAACTATTCACACTAAACACCAAAAATTGATGTACTTTCTTCATTTCGAACATTAGATGTTCAGGAGCAATTAAATAGCCGACTTTCCAACCCGTAACATGTAATGATTTTCCAAAAGAAGAAGCGATAATCGTTCTTTCCACTAATTTTGGGCGTGTATTAAACGAAATATGAGGTTGCGAAAAAGTAATGTATTCATACACTTCGTCACCCAAAATAAGAATTTGGGGATGTTTTTCTAAAATGGTTTCTAAAGCTTCAAAATCTTGTTCGGTCCAAATTCTTCCCGTAGGATTGTGTGGATTATTGATGACAATCATTTTGGTTTTAGTAGAAATGGCACTTTCAATTCGGTTGAAATTAGGAGTATAATCATCATTTAATGAAACACGAACTGGTTTACCACCCGCTACCAAAACTGAAGGCTCGTAACTGTCATAACTTGGATCTAAAATCAACACTTCGTCACCATGATTTACAAACGTGTTAATCGTTGTAAAAACGCCTTGTGTAGCGCCAGCGGTAATTAATATTTCAGTTGTGGTATTGATTTTTCTACCGTATTGTTTTAATGTTTGATTCGCGATTTTTTCCAATAACGAAGGCAAACCTGCCATTGGTGTATATTGATGAATGTTTTCTCGAATAATACGCTCCGAAATTTGCAACAAACGTTCGTCTTCAGGGAAATTTGGAAATCCTTGCGATAAATTAATAGCTCCATGTTCGTTCGCTAATTGCGACATTACAGAGAAAATACTGGTGGTGATGTTAGGTAGTTTTGACATATGATGATTTAGTGGAAACGAAAATGCAATTTAAATTTAGTTTTAGTTAGCTCGATTTTTTTTCAGTTTTGAAACGATAATTTTACGATTTTCATCTGTCAGAGCAACCATTTTTTTTAATGTTGCGCCAATTTTTCTATCTGCAATTATTGTGATTGCTTGCTTGTTTTTCATACTTAAATACAAATATAGTTTTTAGAAATACCTTACGTCTAATTCTCTTTTAGATGAAAATTGAACCATATAGAAACATAGATAAAAAGATAGTTATAGTCAATTCATTGTTACACATAGCTATGTTTTCTATTGCAAAGTGAAACGACTTTTAGAGTCTAAGACCATCTATGTTTCTATGTGGTTTAAATCTTAAACAGTAAATTCAATTTTTTTATTCTTCAAAAATATAAAAAATATACACGCTCTAATTTCTTCAAATTACTTTATTTTGTAGTTTAATTCTAAGATTTTGAAAGTAATTATCCTAACCCCAATGGAAATTGAGCGAGAAAAAGTTCTAAACGCTTTAGCTCGAATTCCCAATTTGAATCATTCGTACGAAGTAATCGTTTCTGGAATTGGTCGTGAAAGTACGGCTAAAGCGATGATGCAAATGCCACCACACGATATTTGTGTGTTAATGGGTTTTGCTGCTGTAGTTGGAAAAGAAGTCCATTTGCCTGATTATTTGCATTTAGGAAAGCCTATCGAAATTACCAATGCTTCGCTATACGGTTACGAAGGCGGCTTGTTTGAAAACGGAAGACCCATTATCACCGAAAAGCCAAAGCTAAATTTACCTTGTTTGTCATCCTTAACTTCTGATAAGTTTGTACGAACAACCGATTTAGCCGAAAAAACGGTTGTCAATATGGAAGATTACACGTTTAAATATTTGAAGAAACCACAAGATTTTATCGTGCGCATCATCTCTGATTTTTTACCTCATGAAACCGAAATCGACTTTTTTGAAGAAGTGAAAAGTATTGATTTTTTGGAGAGCGTAATGGCTGTGGATAGGGTTTAAACAAAAAAACACCAATATTAATACTGGTGTTTTTGTTATTATATACAATTTAAATTATTCTTCCAATAAAACCTCCAAAATACTAATAGCTGCTTCGCTAATTTTAGTCCCAGGACCAAAAACCGCTACAGCTCCGGCGTCGAATAAGAATTGGTAGTCTTGTGCAGGAATTACACCGCCCACAATTACCATAATATCTTCTCTTCCGTATTTTTTTAGTTCTTCGATAACTTGTGGTACTAAGGTTTTGTGTCCCGCTGCTAACGAAGAAACGCCTAAAATGTGCACGTCGTTTTCAACTGCTTGTTTTGCAGCTTCTTGTGGCGTTTGGAATAACGGACCAATGTCTACGTCAAAACCTACGTCGGCATAACCTGTTGCTACTACTTTGGCGCCACGGTCGTGACCATCTTGTCCCATTTTCGCAATCATAATACGAGGACGACGACCTTCTTTCTTAGCGAAAGCATCGGCTAATTGTTTTGCTTTTTCAAAACTTTCGTCGTTTTTAATTTCTTTACTATACACGCCGCTAAAACTTCTAATTTGTGCTTTATATCTTCCAAATACTACTTCTAAAGCATCACTAATTTCGCCTAGTGTAGCTCTGTTTCGTGCTGATTCTACTGCTAAAGATAGTAAATTTTCACCACCATTTTTAGCGCTTTCGGTTAATTTTGCTAAACATTCGGCAACTTTAGCGCTATCGCGAGTGGCTTTTATTTGTTCTAAACGTTCAATTTGTTGTTTGCGCACCATTTGGTTATCCACATCCAAAATATGTAACGGATCTTCTTTTTCCAAGCGGTATTTGTTCACCCCAACAATAATATCTTGACTGCTGTCGATACGAGCTTGTTTACGCGCAGCAGCTTCTTCTATTCTTAGTTTAGGAATTCCAGCTTCAATGGCTTTTGTCATGCCGCCTAATTCTTCAACTTCTTCAATTAAAGCCCAAGCTTTTTCAGCAATTTCAGCCGTTAAACTTTCTACATAATAACTTCCTGCCCAAGGGTCAACCGTTTTGCAAATTTTGGTTTCTTCTTGTAAAAAGATTTGCGTATTACGAGCAATTCGTGCTGAGAAATCGGTTGGTAAAGCAATCGCTTCGTCTAAAGCATTTGTGTGTAAAGATTGTGTTCCTCCAAAGGCTGCTGCTGCTGCTTCAATTGCAGTTCGAGCCACGTTATTAAAAGGATCTTGCTCCGTTAAACTCCAACCCGAAGTTTGGCAATGCGTTCTTAAAGCCAATGATTTTTCGTCTTTTGGATTGAATTGTTTCAGTAGTTTTGCCCAAAGCATACGACCTGCACGCATTTTAGCAATTTCCATAAAGTGATTCATTCCAATCGCCCAGAAAAAAGAAAGGCGAGGAGCGAACGTATCAATATCCATTCCAGCGGCTAAACCTGTGCGAATGTATTCTAAACCGTCTGCTAAAGTGTACGCTAATTCAATATCAGCAGTAGCTCCCGCTTCTTGCATGTGGTAACCCGAAATTGAAATCGAGTTGAATTTTGGCATGTTTTTACTTGTATATTCAAAAATATCCGCAATAATTTTCATCGAAGGTGTTGGAGGATAAATGTAAGTATTTCGCACCATGAATTCCTTCAAAATATCATTCTGAATCGTTCCCGATAATAGGTTAGGAGTAACGCCTTGTTCTTCCGCTGCCACGATATAAAATGCCATGATAGGTAAAACCGCACCATTCATCGTCATCGAAACCGACATTTCTCCTAGTGGAATTTGGTCGAAAAGTACTTTCATATCTTCCACCGAGTCAATCGCAACTCCAGCTTTTCCAACGTCACCTACCACTCTTTCATGGTCTGAATCGTAACCTCTATGTGTGGCTAAATCGAAGGCAACTGATAAACCTTTTTGTCCAGCCGCTAAGTTTCTTCTGTAAAAGGCATTGCTTTCTTCCGCAGTTGAAAATCCCGCATATTGACGAATCGTCCAAGGTCGGCGAACGTACATGGTTGCGTATGGTCCGCGTAAATTTGGTGCAAAACCAGCTCCAAAACCAAGATGCTCTAAATTAGAAATATCTTCTTTAGTATAAGTTGGTTTTAATTCGATGTTTTCGGCTGTGGTGAAGTGTTGTTTTTCGGAAACTTCTAACTTCTGACTTCTAATTTCTAACTTTAAATGTTGTATATCTTTTCTCATAGTTATAAAACTATTTTGGGTATTTTTTTGTGCTTCTCGATGTGTGAAAGCAACTTAATATTTTTATTTCTTTATTGTATTCGTCAATTTCATAAATCAATGTAAAAGGAAAAACTTTTAATGGAATTGATCTGTAAGATTTATATTTAATTTGGAAATGAGGATTTGTACTTAAAACTTTGTATGCTTCTTCAAGTTCATCTAAAAATCTAACAACAATTTCAATAGTTATAGCTTCATAAAAGTCAGTGATTTTTTCAATATCATTAATTGCTAATGGAGAAACAATAACCTTATATTCCATACTTTTTCTTCAATCTATTTATTGATTCTTCTGCTGAAATAAAATCTTCTTTCGGTTGATTGGCTCTAAAATCTAATAACTTTTTATCTTCGTCAGATAACGTATTATCATCAAATTCAATTCCAATTGAAGGATTCTTTAAATAGTTTTCGGTTCGTTCTCTAACTTCGTCAATTTGCAATTGAGGAATTTGATATTCCTTGGAAGTTGGAAGAATAATCACTTCTACTTCTTCTGCATTGAAATCTTCAGGTAAAGTAATGTTTACTTGATGATTTTTTACTTTTACAAATCTTCTAATTGCTTCCATGGTCTTCTTTTTCTGAAAGTTAATTAACTTTAATGATTAACGTGATTTCTTTATTATTATAATCGACTAACTAAAATATAAAAAAGAACAAAAATAAATGGGCTCAATGCTGTAATTATACCAATTATTACATAAAATTTAGCTTTTTTTTGTGTTGCGTCTTTGTTTAGTAGTGATATTCCATAACCAGCTACTAAAAGCCCAATTATAAATAATAATGTTGAAAATCCTATCATCTTATTCCGAAGCTAAACGTTCTTGTTCTAATTTTTCAGCCAAACGTTTTTCGATAATCGGTGTGATTAGCGTTTTTCTGGCGTTTTGTTTTACGAAAGGATACAATTCCAAGTCGTTTTTCATTTGGTCGTTTTTGTTTGGATACTTATTGGTTCCCAATAAAACTTCTTTCCCTGAATCGAAAAGGTCTTGTTCTTTTAGTGCGCTTTCGTTGATTTTTCTTTGGATAGTTCCATCGATTAATTGCGAAATCAAACCACCATTTTTCTCGATATCTTTGAATAATTCCAACGCTTTTTCAGCTAATTGTTCTGTTAATGTTTCAATGTAATACGCGCCATCAGAAGGATTGTTCACTTTGTCGAAATAACTTTCGTGTTTTAAAACCAACAATTGGTTTCTCGAAATTCTATCGCCAAACTCGTTGTCTTTGTGATAAATCGCATCGTAAGCTAAATTAGCAACTGCATCGGCTCCACCTAAAATGGCCGACATACATTCCGTAGTCGTACGCAACATATTTACGTTATAATCGTATAATGTTTTATTACGTTTTGTTGGTGTTGCTATGATATGGCAATCAAAATTGTGATTGTATTCTGATGCTAATGTATTGAATAAAAGACGTAATGCTCTTAGTTTCGCAATTTCAAAAAAGTAATTTGTTCCAACAGCAACTTCAATCGTAATTGGTTGGTTGATGGTTGGAATTCTATTGAAATATTCGTTTGCTTGTGCTAAAGTGTAAGCTAATTGTTGTACTATATTAGCACCAGCGTTTTGGTAAATTCCGCTTGAAATAGTTAAAAATGAAGCCACCCCGCCCGTTGGGCACCCCTCCAAAGGATGGGAATTTTTAGCGATGATATTTAGCTTTTCAAAATCTTTTTCAAGGTTTTCAAACCAATTACCATCTTTTGCTAATTGTCCGATTGGGTCATTTTGGATAAAAATATTAGCTTTGTTTTTTGAAGCGAAATCATTGATTTTATTCGTGAATTCAACAGAAAGAAAAGGTAAATTGAAATAATAATTCACGTTTTCTAACGGAAGATTTTGCATCAATTCTTCAATCGAAATGGCATCATTTTCTAAAGTAAAACGAACACTTTCAGCACCTCTTTGTAATGTTTCTAGTGCACGAGCGTTTGATTTTTGAACATCATGAACAAAAATATTTTGAACAATTGCAAAAGGTTTTGTGGGAATAATAGCATCAAGATTTACTGTTTCCGAAGCTTCGGAATCATCAGCGTGATAAAATGGTTTTACTTTAATGCCTTCTGGACTTTCCCAAACTAAAGTTTCGTTGTAATCAGCACCTTTCAGTTCGTATTGAATTTGTTGCTTCCATTGTTTAGAAGAAACGGCTTCAAAATCGGAAAATAAATTATGGTTAGCCACGAATTATATATTTAATTGTTACTATTTGTTTTTTTCGGTTGCAGCTTTCTTTTCGTCTTTAAATTCGATGATATAAATATCCTCATTTTCGCGTTTCATGTAGTATTTTTCGCGGGCGTATTTTTCTACACGATCATCGTTTTTTAGGTATTTTATATTTACGCTGTCTTTTTTGATTTCGGATTTGTAATATTGAATATTATCCTCAATTCCTTCAATTTCTTTATCTAAAACACGGTGTTCTAAATAAGAATAATTATCGAAAAATAACATCCAAATAATAAAGGGAATTAACACCAATACATAACGATTCGCTAAAAATTTTAGGAAAGGATAATTGGCAATTAAATTCTTTATTTTTTTCATTTTAAGCGATTCTTTGATTAATTACAGCACGAACTACATCAATAGCAACCGTATTGTATTTATCATTTGGAATAATAATATCTGCAAAAGCTTTTGTTGGTTCAATGAATTGCTCGTGCATTGGTTTTAAAGTAGTTTGATAGCGATTTAAAACTTCTTCCATATCTCTGCCTCGTTCTGCAATGTCACGCTTTAATCTACGGATTAGTCGTTCGTCTGAATCGGCATGAACGTAAACTTTAATATCAAACATATCTCTTAATTCTGGATTGGTTAGAATTAAGATACCTTCTACAATCATTACTTTTCTTGGATGTGTGATGATTTTGTCGTCAGTTCTATCGTGAGTAACAAAAGAATAAACAGGTTGTTCAATTGTTTTTCCAGCCTTTAAATCTTTTAAATGAGCAACTAAAAGTTCAAAATCAATCGCTCTTGGATGATCAAAATTTATTTTGGTACGCTCTTCATAGCTTAAGTGATGCGTTTCTTTATAGTACGAATCCTGAGAAATGATTCCCACTTCTGAAGAAGGTAACTCATTCATAATTTGATGTACTACAGTTGTTTTTCCACTTCCGGTACCGCCGGCAATTCCAATAATAAGCATAAAGATTCTTTGGTTGATTATTTAGCAAAAATAGAAATAATATTCTATGTGTTTTTTGTTTTGATGAGAAAGTTTTGTGAATAAGTGCTAAAAAAATATAGGTTGAAGGTGTGAATTATTTTATTTTAAAAAAAGGGTTGATTTATTTGCTACAATAGAAATTAGTTATATATTTGCACTCACAAATTCGGGGTGTAGCGTAGCCCGGTTATCGCGCCTGCTTTGGGAGCAGGAGGCCGCAGGTTCGAATCCTGCCACCCCGACGAAACCTTCTTGTTTACTCAAGGAGGTTTTTTTTATTGTCAAAAATTATACATTCATAATTAAAACTAATTCAATTTTAAGAAATAATTTTAATTAAAAACTTACATTTGCTATTCTTAAAAGAATAAAGTTATGTCAGATACAATCGAAAAAGTAAAATGTTTAATTATAGGTTCTGGTCCAGCAGGTTATACTGCAGCTATTTATGCAGCTAGAGCGAATATGAATCCAGTTTTATATCAAGGACAACAACCAGGTGGTCAATTAACCACAACCAATGAAGTGGAAAACTTTCCAGGCTATCCTGAAGGAGTAACCGGACCTGAAATGATGGTTCAGTTGCAAGAGCAAGCAAAACGTTTTGGTTCAGATATCCGAGATGGATGGGCAACAAAAGTAGATTTTTCAGGAGATATTCATAAAGTTTGGATTAATGATACCATAGAAATTCATGCAGAAACAGTAATTATTTCTACAGGAGCTTCTGCTAAATATTTAGGATTAGAATCAGAACAACACTATTTAAAATTAGGTGGTGGTGTTTCAGCTTGTGCGGTTTGCGACGGATTTTTCTATAGAAATCAGGAAGTAGTAATCGTTGGAGCAGGAGATAGCGCTTGTGAAGAAGCTCATTACTTATCTAAATTATGTAAAAAAGTAACGATATTGGTTCGTAGTGATAAATTTAGAGCATCTAAAATTATGGCAGAACGTGTTCAAAAAACAGAAAATATCGAAATTTTAATGCACACTGAAACGGAAGAAGTTTTGGGTGACGGACAAGTTGTGACTGGTGTTAAAGCAAAAAATAGAGCTACTGGTGAAATTACTGAAATTCCAGCAACTGGATTTTTCGTAGCGATTGGTCACAAACCAAATACTGATATTTTTGCTGATTTCATTACATTAGATGAAACAGGTTACATTGTAAATATACCAGGAAGTTCTAAAACAAATGTAGCAGGTGTATTTGTAGCAGGTGATGCGGCTGACCATGTCTATCGTCAAGCGATTACGGCTGCGGGAACAGGATGTATGGCGGCATTAGATGCAGAACGTTATATTGCTTCTAAAGAGTAAATCGGATATTTTTAAATATAAAAAAGCTCCTATTGAAAAATAGGAGCTTTTGGTTTTTTATGGCCATCTACTAATAGTAGCTGTATCTTCTTACTTTAGCAATGTATTTCGCTAAACGAACTACTTGGTGGCTATAACCATATTCGTTATCGTACCATACATACATTACAATGTTTTTTCCGTCTCCAGAAACAATCGTAGCGTTACTATCAAAAATAGCAGGAGCAGATGTTCCTACGATATCGGATGATACTAACTCGTTGTTTAAAGAGTATTTAATTTGCTCTACAAGATCACCTTCTAAAGCGTATTTTTTCATGATGTTATTTACTTCTTCAATAGAAGTTTCTTTTCCAACTTCTAAATTCAATACTACTAATGAACCATTTGGTACAGGAACACGAATCGCATTTGAAGTAAGTTTACCAGCTAATGCAGGCAATGCTTTTGCAACGGCACTTCCAGCACCAGTTTCAGTAATAACCATGTTTAAAGCAGCTGCACGACCTCTACGGTACTTTTTGTGCATGTTGTCTACTAAATTTTGGTCATTCGTATAAGCGTGAATGGTTTCTAAGTGGCCTTTAACAACGCCTAAAGTATCTTCAACAGCTTTTAAAACTGGAGTAATTGCGTTTGTTGTACAAGAAGCTGCAGAAAAAATATTCACTTCATCTGGGTTGTAATCTTCATGATTTACTCCGTAAACGATATTAGGAACTCCTTTTCCAGGTGCAGTTAATAAAACTTTATCTGCTCCTTTTGAAGTTAAATGACGTTTTAAAGCTTCTTCTGTAGTGAAAGCTCCTGTATTATCAATAATTAATGCGTCTTCAATGCCATATGCTGTATAATCAATTTCTTCTGGAGAATTTGCGGTAATAATATGAACTGTTGTGCCATTTATTAATAATGCATTATTCTCAGGGTCTGCAATAACAGAGCCAGGGAAATCGCCATGAACAGAATCATAACGTAATAGAGAAGCTCTTTTTTCTAATAAAACAGCATCATTTTTATCTCTAGTTACAATGGCTCTTAAACGTAATTGTTGTCCTTTTCCAATTTTAGACATTATTTCACGTGCTAATAAACGACCAATTCTACCAAAACCATAAAGTACTACATCTTTAGGTGTAATTTCTTGGAAGTTTTTAGCATTTCTCAATTTATCAATTACAAATGCTTTTGCATCATTGTATTTGTTGTCTTCTAAATGATATTCGTAAGTTAATTTACCAATATCAATTCTTGAAGGTGGTAAATCTAAATCAACAATAGCGCTTGCGATTTCAACAGAATCAAAAACGTTAATTGGTTTTTCAACAAAAGCCCCAGCATACTCGTGTAAGTTGATGATTTCGCTTACATTTTTGTCAATTAGCTGATTACGGAATAAAACCAATTCAATTGATTTGTCATACCATAAATCACTGATAATTTTAATAAATTCTACACCAGCTTTTCTTCTGTCTGCCTGAAAAGCTAATTCTTTTTCGTATAAAGAGATATTGCTCATGAAATAATTATGTGTTGTTTTGTGGTGCAAAAGTATATATTTCAAACGTTTTCGTAAAATTTATTTTCATTTTTTTTAGTGAATTGAATCAAATTTTAAATGTGTCTTTTGTTTTGTTTATTTTTCTATTTTTGAAAAAAAAATGAAATGAAATTAAAATTCATCTATATCTTTTGTCTTTTGTTTTTTGTTAATGGATATTCTCAAGATTCAATTCCAAAATATAAATGGTTGCGAACAGGCTTTATAGTTGGTTATGCTTCCCAAAATACATTTATAAGACAAGAGGCTGATTATACTTATGAAAGCAAAATAGTTAAATTTTCCAATCATTTTAATTTCTACAGAAAAAATAAAAATCACTTTGAAATTTTAATTGAACCAAGTTATTACAAATCAAAACATCAAATGATAAATTATTGGTTTATACCGCATACGGTTGAAAATGGAGATGAATTGAGAGAAAAATACATGAAATTAAAATCAATTAATGAATATGTTTTAAATATTGGGATTGTTTACAGACGTATATTAAGCAAAAATTCATCCGTTTTTGCAGTTTTAAATACTGGACCAATGTATATTGATACCGATACTGAACGATTGAAAAAAGGTTTTGCTTTTAGTGATGTTTTTGCCATAGGTTATAATTATAAGTATAAAAAAATATCATTCGATGTAAAATCTATGTTTAGACATGCTTCAAATGCGAACATTAAAATGCCTAATTTTGGTTTAAATTCGGTTGGGTTTGAATTTGGGACCTATTTGGAACTTAAATAAAAAATCGCAATACTTTAAAATATTGCGATTCTACATTCATTTTACGCTATAAAAAGCTTTACATAATTATGCTATACATCTGACCATTTTTAGAGATGATTTGGTATCTAGCTTTTTGATTTTCTTTTTTAGCCAAATAGCTTGAAACGGTCTCCATGTCTTTGACTTGTTTTCCATCAATACTTAAAACAATTGCGCCATCTAAAATGTCACTATATTCAGCGTATTCAGGATTGCTTACTTTTTTGATTTTGATGCCGTCTTTAACGTTGAATTGTTTTTTATCTGCTGCATCAATATCTTCGAATTCAATTCCGTTAAATTCATAATTTAAGATTTCTTTTTTGGTCAACTTTACTGGAAGTGTTTTTTGTTTTCCATCTCGTAAAACACTTACTTGAACTACATCATTTGGTCTTTTGGTATTTATGTAAGCTGATAATTCAGAGAAACTATTAATTTTTTTATCATCTAATTGTATAATGATATCGCCTTTGGTTAATCCTGCTTTTTCTGCGCCAGAATTTTTTGTTACCTTATTAATATAAAATCCTTGTGTTTCTTTAATTCCTAATTCTTTGGCATAGTTAGAATTCAATTCGCCACCTTCAATACCTAAAACACCTCGTTGTACATTTCCAAATTGCATCAAGTCTTCTATGATTTTTCGAGTAAGATTAGAAGGAACTGCAAATGAATAGCCTGTGTAACTTCCTGTAGGAGAAGATATCATGGTGTTGATTCCAACTAACTCACCACGCGTGTTTACCAAAGCACCACCACTGTTCCCAGGATTAACAGCAGCATCGGTTTGAATAAACGACTGAATTCCATTGTTTGATAAATTTCTGGCTTTTGCTGAAACAATTCCAGCAGTAACAGTTGAGTTTAAGTTGTATGGGTTTCCAACCGCTAAAACCCATTCGCCCACTTTAATGGCGTCAGAATCTCCGAAAACTACATAAGGTAATTTTTCATCGGCATCCACTTTTAAAAGTGCAACATCCATTTTGGAATCGGTTCCAACTAATTTAGCTTTGTAGGATTTGTTGTTGTTTAGGGTTACTTCTAATTCTGTAGCATCTTGGATAACGTGATTGTTAGTTACAATATAACCATCTTCTGTAATAATTACTCCAGAACCTGTTCCTATCTGAGTTTGTTCTCTTAATCCTTGATGTCCATAAATAAAATCGTAAATATTACCAGGTACTTTTGAAACACTTACGTTTTTAACGTGAACCACAGCGTGTATTGTGTTTTCTGCAGCTGTCGTAAAATCAATGTTTTCTGCTCCAAAATTTACATTTTTGACATAATTAGGTGAGGCAAGAGTTAATTTTCCGGCCTTATTTGGTTCTAAAAAGAATTTGTAAGCACCTAATGTTAAGGCTCCACTTAAGAGCGATACGAATACTAAACTTCCAAATTTTTTCATAAGTATTAATTTTTGTACACTCAAAATTATAAAAAAAAATATTCCAAAAAATCACTTTAACGCTCGATTAACAATGTTTAACATCTTATTAATATTTGTACTTTTGTCTAAATTAATTTCATGATGGAACTTACATTTTATAAATATCAAGGAACTGGCAACGATTTTGTTATGATTGACAATCGTTCTCAATTTTTCCCTAAAGAGAATAAGCAACTTATTGAAAAATTGTGTGATAGACGTTTTGGGATTGGTGCAGACGGACTTATCTTGCTTGAGAATCATGCCGATTTTGATTTTAAAATGGTCTATTATAATTCGGATGGAAACGAAAGTTCTATGTGTGGTAATGGCGGAAGATGTTTAGTTGCTTTTGCCAAACAAATGGGTGTGGTTAAAAATAAAGCCAAATTTGAAGCATTTGATGGATATCACTTTGCAACTATCGATGATGAAGGAATCGTAGCACTTCAAATGAAAGATGTAGATGCAATAAAAAACGAATCTAATTATACCTTTTTAAATACTGGTTCTCCACATCATGTGCAACTGGTAAATGATTTAAAAAATTTAGATGTAAAAGTGGAAGGGGCTAAAATTCGTTATTCTGATTTGTATGGGAATGCAGGAAGTAATATTAATTTTGTGAACCAATTAGCAAATGATATTTTTGCAGTTCGTACCTATGAACGTGGAGTTGAAGATGAAACTTTGTCTTGTGGAACGGGTGTGACAGCAGTTGCAATCGCTATGCATCAGCTTGGAAAAACAAAGAATAATATTATCGATTTAAATGTTGAAGGGGGAAAACTAAAAGTGCAATTTGATGAAGATAATGGGAGTTATACAAATGTTTTCTTAATTGGCCCTGCGACTTTTGTTTTTGAAGGAAAGATTGAAATATAAATTGGAACACAGATAACACAGATTGCACGGATTTTACAGATTTTTTTGTTGTCTATGATTTCTATATAAAAGTGTAACGCCTAAAATCAACGCAAACTAAATCTATTGTGTCTATTGTTTTAAAATTTTAAATTAGAAATGATTACATTAAAAGGAAATACCATTTATCTAAGAGCACTCGAACCCGAAGATTTAGAGTTTATCTATTCAATAGAGAATAATGAATCGATTTGGAATGTAAGTAATACGCAAACCCCATACAGTCGTTTTTTAATTCGTCAGTATTTAGAAAATGCGCACCAAGATATTTATGAAGCAAAGCAGTTGCGTTTGGCAATTTGTATGAATGATACTTTTGAAGCAGTTGGTTTAATTGATTTATTTGATCTTGATCCAAATAATAACCGAGCAGGTGTAGGGATTGTAATTTCCAACGAAGCCATGCGAAATAGCGGTATTGGTTCAGAAGCTATACAGTTGATAATCAATTATGCATTCAATCAATTGCAATTGCATCAATTATATGCAAATATTGGAAGCAAAAATGAAATTAGTATTTCCCTTTTTACTAAATTTGGCTTTCAAAAAATCGGAATAAAAAAAGATTGGAATAAAATTCAAAATTTATACGAAGACGAAATTTTATACCAACTAATCAATCACACTTAAAACAGCATCTCTTGAACGTAAAAAAACTAATTTCAATAATCGCAGTTGCAGGAATTTTTGTAGCAACAGCTTATGGTGTATATGTATATTTCAAAGCTTTTACACCTAATACCCAATTTTCTCAAAATGAAGTTTATGTTTATATTCCTTCAAATTCAAACTATGAGCAAGTAACAGAAATTGTTAAACCACTTATAAAAGATTTTGAAAAGTTTGATTTTGTAGCAACTTCAAGAAATTATAGTACGAATGTAAAAGCAGGTAAATTTCTTATAAAGAAAGATATGACTAGTTTTGATATCGTGAGAAGTTTGCGTTTGAATGTGCCTGTTCAAGTAGCGTTCAATAACCAAGAAACATTGGATAAACTTTTTCAACGATTGGCAACTCAATTAGAGCCTGATACTTTAGCTTTAAATGAAGCCTTTACAAATGAAGCTTTTTTTCAAGAAAATGGACTAACAAAAGAAACGGCTTTAACGCTTTTTATTCCTAATACCTATGAATTTTATTGGAATACTTCGGCGACTAAAATAGCTGCAAAGATGGCAAAAGAGCATAAAAAGTTTTGGACAAATGAACGTTTGGAAAAGGCAAAAGCATTGAATATGACACCGGCGCAAGTATATACTTTGGCATCTATTGTGCATAAAGAAACTATTAAAGCAGATGAACGCCCAAGAGTAGCGGGTGCCTATTTGAATCGTATTAATCAAGACATGCCTTTGCAAGCTGACCCAACCGTTATTTATGCAATAAAAGAAAAATCTGGTGATTTTGATCAAGTGATTAAAAGAGTTGGAGGAAGTAATTTATTTGTAAGTTCTCCTTATAATACATACATTAATAAAGGATTGCCTCCTGGACCAATAGCAATGCCTGATATCTCAGCAATTGATGCGGTTTTAAATGCAGAAAAACACAATTATATTTATTTCTGTGCGGATCCAAGTAGACCAGGATATCATTCTTTTGAAACAACTTATGAAGCGCATCTAGTAAATGCTAAAAAATATGCCGATTGGGTAAATAAACTTGGTATAAAGTTGTAATTTTTTAATGTATGACTTGGATTAGAGGGCTGTTTTTTGCATTAGTATTTTCTAATTTAGGTCAAGCACAGTCTAATATTAATAACTTTTTAAAACCATCAGATAGCATTAATGTTTTAAGAAAAAAAACAGTTTATGTAGGTGAATCTGTTGTTTTTGGAGCTGCTTTAATAGGTTTAAACCAACTTTGGTACAAAGATTATCCAAAATCCAATTTTCATTTTATCAATGATAACAATCAATGGTTGCAAATGGATAAGGTGGGACATTTTTATTCTACGTATCATTTAGGTAGAGTTGGGGTTGAAATGTTAGCTTGGAGTGGTGCTTCTAAAAAAGAACAACTAATTTATGGTTCTACTCTAGGATTTGGATTTCTTACGATAATTGAGGTTTTTGATGGATTTTCTCAAGAATGGGGAGCATCATCAGGAGATGTTATTGCCAATGCCACAGGAACTGCTTTGTACGTGTCGCAAGAATTACTTTGGAAAGAACAACGAATTACAACCAAATTTTCATTTCATCAAACTCAATTTGCTTCGCAACGACCAGAAACGCTGGGTTCTTCTTTAAATGAGCAAATTTTGAAAGATTATAATGGACAAACATATTGGCTGTCTTTTAATATACAATCATTTACCAAAGATAATTTTGTTCCAAAATGGTTAAACCTTGCAATAGGCTATGGTGGCGAAGGAATGTTTTATGGAAAAAAGGAAGAAGCAATAGCAAATGGAGTAATTCAAAATCCTTATCGTCAATTTTATCTAAGTTTTGATGTTGATTTAACGAAAATTAGTACAAAATCTCATTTTTTAAAGACACTTTTTTCAGTTATTAATACAATTAAAATTCCTGCACCAACTTTGCAATATGATGATTTTAACGGAGTTAAAGCGCACTTTATCTACTTTTAGAAAAGATTAACATGCTGTAAATCAATATTCTAATTTTTTTTGTATATTTGCATCGGTAATTTCAGATGAGTGACAGACGCTGAGAAATAACAATTCATGATAAAAAAAAGGTCTTATTTTTTAGGATTGACACTCCTAGTATTAGTCGTTTCTTCAGGTTTTATAACCTTTAAAGAAGAAAAATTAGAAGGATTTCATTTGTCGAACTACGATGGTATTAAATATCACGTTCCAAATGAATATGAAACTGATGAAATTTTACCAATTAAAGTTCCCCACGTTGGTAAATCATTTACTGGTTTTGCTCAAAAAATGGCTTATAAAGAGTCAAGAGGTATGTTACATTTAGTAAATTCATACGGTTATATGGGTAAATATCAGTTTGGTAGAAGTACGCTTCGTACAGTAGGTATTTATGATTTTCAAGAATTTTTACGTAATGCTGAATGGCAAGATAAAGCTTTTGAAGCCTTGATTGCTCGTAATAAATGGGAATTACGTAAAGAGATTCACAAGTATTCAGGTAGAATTATTAATGGTGTAGAAATTACAGAATCTGGCTTAGTAGCAGCGGCACATTTAGGAGGTGCTGGTTCGGTAAAAAAATATTTGCGAAGTAACGGAAGAAATGGTTTTAAAGACGGTTTCGGAACTTCATTGTCAAGTTATATTAGAAAGTTTTCAAATTATGATATTTCTAACATAGCAGCAGATGCAAATGCAAAAGCAAGTTTAGAATAGTTTTTTTACATTTTGTGAATAATAAAAATACAAGGTCGATTATGTAAATCGGCCTTTTCTTTTTTCCATTGGTTCACCGTTTTAGTTTTGATGTATTCTGTAGGTAAAGTAATATCGCAAGCCACACATAAATAGGTGTTTGCTTGTAATATTTGCAGTAAATCTTCCATTAATTTATTGTTTCGGTAAGGCGTTTCAATAAATAATTGCGATTGATTTTTTTCTTGCGATAAGCGTTCAAAACTTTTTAAGGCTTGTTTTTTATCGTTTTTATCAATAGGTAAATAGCCATTAAAAGCAAAAGTTTGTCCGTTCATTCCACTTGCCATTAAAGCTAATAAAATGGAGCTTGGACCAACTAATGGAACCACTTGAATTCCCTTTTCATGAGCTAATTTCACTATAACAGCTCCAGGATCTGCAACGCCAGGACAGCCTGATTCACTCATTAATCCAATGTTTTCACCTCTTAATAAGGGTTGAATAAAATCATTATGTTCTGCAATTTCGGTATGTTTGTTTAATACAGAAATCTTCAAATCGGGTTGTTTTTTTTCGGGATGGATGCTTTTAATGAATTTTCTTGCTGTTTTCTCGTTTTCAACAATGTAATAATCAAGAAAATCAATCGTTCTTTTTATGGTTTGAGGCAAAACATCTTCGGGAACTACAGTGGTTTCTCCAGGATTGGAAAGTGTAATAGGAATTAAATAGAGTTTGCCTAAAGAATTTGATTTCATAAGTAAATTATTTGACACAAAAGTAATAAAAAAAGTCCCACCGAAGCAGGACTAAAGATTTTCATCTACGGCATATAGCCTTATTGTGATAAGATTAAAGATTTGAAAGTTTAATCAGTTACAAATATAACAAAAACTTTTTTATTGGCTTTACGGATTTCTTCATTTATGTTATTTTTCTTTTTCATATATTTATGAATTGATTTTTTAAGCGATACAAAATGGCAAAAATATTAGGTCTAGATTTAGGAACAAATTCGATTGGATGGGCATTAATAGATGATACCCATAATAAAATTTTAGGAGTAGGAAGTAGAATATTTCCAATGGGAGTTGAAAATTTAGGAGATGGTGATGGTGAGATTTCTAAAAATGCAAGTCGCACTGGAGCAAGAGGTGTGAGAAGACAATTTTTTAGAAGAAGATTAAGAAAGAAAATTTTATTGAAAGCTCTTTCAGAGAATAAAATGTGTCCTATGGTTGCCAATGATTTTGAAGATTGGAAAAAGACAAAAGAATTTCCTTCTGAAAAATTAGCGAATTGGTTTGCTTTAAATCCATATGAATTACGTCAGAAGGCATTAAAGGAAAAATTATCCTTAGAAGAAATAGGTAGAATTTTTTATCATTTAATTCAAAGACGTGGTTTTTTGAGTAATAGTAGAAAAGGAGGAAGTGATGATGGTGCAATTTTTAAAGGAAATCCAAAAGAAGGAAAAATTGGAATTACAGAAACACAAGAAAGTATTCAAGATAAAACGTTAGGGTCGTATCTTTTTGAAATTTATCCAAAAGAAAACCAGCCGTTTCAAGATGGTTTGGAACGAATTCGTAATCGATATACAACCAGAAAAATGTATGTTGATGAGTTTGAATTGATTTGGAATAAACAAGCTCAGTTTCATTCTAATTTAAATGAAGATTTAAAAACATTATTAGGTGGTAGAAAATTAGATGGTTATAAAGAAGATGGAATATTATTTCATCAACGACCATTGCGTTCACAAAAGCATTTAGTTGGTAATTGTTCTTTTGAACCTACTAAAACTAAATGTCCAATTAGTGCAATTCCTTTTGAACAGTTTAGGGTTTGGCAATGGGTAAATACAGTAGAATATAACGGAAAGAAAATTTCTCAAGAAGAGAAACAAAAAATAGTTGAATTTTTATATGCTAATGAAAAACCTGAATTTAAAAAAATTAGAAAAGTTATTGGTAAAGAAAGTGCTGAATTCAAATTCAACTACAAAGATGATGATAAAATAGTAGGAACACATACAATTTCTAATTTATCCAATAAGAAGTACTTTGGTAAGAAATGGTTTGAATTTTCAGATAAAGAACAGGAAGATATTTGGCATGTATTATATTTCTTTGATAGTAAATCTAATTTAAAAGAGTATGCTGTTAAAAATTGGAGTTTTACAGATGAACAAGCGGTATCTATTGCAAAATTTAATGTGAAAGACGGTTATTCTAGCTTAAGTAGAAAAGCGATTTCTAATATTTTACCGTTTTTAAAATCTGGATTTACATATGACGTTGCCGTTGTATTAGCTGGTATTAAAAATGTTTTTGGTTCAGAATGGGAAAAATTATCTAATGAGAAAAGAAATTTCTTTTATGATAATGTGTATGAAATTGTTCGTTCAAAAAATAAAGGTGGATTTATTGAAATTATCAAAGATATTCTAAGAAATGATTACAATATTTCAGATAATCAATTACGAAAGTTATATCATCATTCTGCTACGATTGATGCTGCTGACTTATTAGATAAATTACCAGTTGGAAAAGATGCAGATAAAGAAATTCAAGCTATTCGAAATCCAATTGTAATTACTGCTTTGTTTGAACTACGAAAATTAGTTAATGAGTTAATTGATGAGCACTACAAGATTGACGAAATCAAAGTGGAAATGGCACGTGATTTAAAAATCTCAAAATCACAACGTAATAAAATTCGTAGAGAACAAAAACGATTAGAAAGAGAGAATGATAGAGTAAAAGCAAGATTATTAGAAGAAGGACAAAGAATTACCCATGATAACATTTTACTTTATAAATTATGGGAAGAATGTAAACGTACTTGTCCGTATACAGGAAAACCTATTTCAGTAACGCAATTATTTTCTGGTGAAGTGCAGATTGAGCATATTCATCCTTGGAGTCGTTCTTTGAATGATAGTTTTTCAAATAAAACGCTTTGCTATGCAGATGAAAACCGTAAAAAAGGTGATAAAACCCCTTTTGAGTTCTATGGAAATGATGAAGCTAATTGGTCTTCCATAAAAGAAAGAGCGTTAAAATTATTTTCTGACACTAAAGAATATCCGAGTGCGTATCAAAAATTTAAGCGTTTTGTTCAGATTAAGTTCGATGATGATTTTTCGTCTCGACAATTAAATGATACAAGATATATAAGTAAGGAAGCCAAAAACTATTTATCGAGAATTTGTAAAAACGTTATAGTTTCTCCAGGTCAAGCTACATCAAACTTGCGTCAGAAATGGGGAATGAATAATATTTTGAATGATGAAAACGAGAAAACAAGAGATGATCATCGCCATCACGCTGTGGATGCTTTGGTAATGGCATGTACTAAAATTTCTTATGTGCAAGAATTATCAAAATGGAACCGCTATAACAGAAATTCAGAATTAAAAAATTTCCCATTGCCTTGGGAATCATTTCGATACGATGCGGAAAAAGCAGTTGAAAAAATATTGATTTCTCATAAAAAAGTGTCGAATGATATTACTGTCCAATTTAAAACAGTTGAAAAAAACGGAAAAAAATATATCAACAAAGGAGTTGCAGCTCGTGGGCAATTGCATAAAGAAACCGTTTATGGTAAACGAAATTTCAACGGAGAAGAAGCATTTCATGTGAGAAAAGCAATTGATTCTTTAACCACAGAAAAGCAATTGGATAAAGTAGTAGACGAATCGATTAAATTATTAATCAGAAAAAAAATCCAAGAATTAGGCGGATTTGTTAAAGGTAATATTCCTGCTAATACTTTTTTTATAGTAGATGAAAACGGAATTAAGCAACCACAAATTTTCTTGCCTAATAAAAATGGCGCACCCGTTCCAATTTTAAAAGTAAGAATAAAAGAAAACATTGGTGGTGCTGAAAAATTAAAAGATAAAGTAAACCAATGGGTAAACCCAAGAAATAACCATCATGTACTAATTTACAAAGATGAAAAGGGAAATCTAAAAGAAGAAGTAGTTACATTCTGGACAGTGGTTGAACGTAAACGTACAGGACAATCTGCTTATCAATTACCAATAGATGGAAAAGAAATGGTGACTACATTACATATCAACGATATGTTTTTACTAGGTTTAAATGAAGACGAAATCAATTTGGAAAACCCTGATTATGATGTTTTGAAAGATCATTTGTATAGGGTTCAGAAATTAACATCTGGGGATTATTTCTTTAGAAAACATAAATCATCTACTGTTACGGATGATGATTATAGACAGATTAGGGGTTTTGGTGAAGGGAAAACTGGATGGTTTACTTTTAATCCAATAAAAGTAAAAATATCAGTTTCCGGAAAAATTCAAAAGTTGTAAAATAATTTTATTTGGTGTATATTTACACCACTAAATAATGAAATCATGGCACGACAAAGTATCACATTAGCCAATCAAAACGATGAATGGTTAAAAGAACAAGTAGCTAAGGAAGAATTTACTAGCAAAAGTGAAGCGGTAAATTATTTGATTAAACAAGCTCGTGAACGCGATGCTTATCATGAGTATGTGCAGATGAAAATTGATAGAGGTTTAAAAAGTGGATTTGCACCAAGACAAACCAAAGAAGAAATGTTAGCCGAGTTCAAAAAGCGATTGAATGTTCTATAGTTATTTTCTAACTCGAGAAGCAAAAGAAGATTTGTGGAGAATTTATGAGTTTGGAGTTCATAGATTTGGAGATACCCAAGCAGATAAATATTTTATAATGTTGCATGATTGTTTTGACAAGATTGCTTCCAATCCTTATATGTTTCCAGTTGTTTCAAATTATAAAGATGTAGAACGATTCTGTGTTTGTGGTGTTGACACGATTTATTATAATATTAGAGGTAATCAAATTGAAATCGTCACCATCATTGGAAGACAAGATTTTTAATAGTTCATTGACATAAATTTTCAAACTCTTAAACAACTCAAACCACAACGGAGTTTCGGCGATAGCCCACTACGTTGTGGTTTGATTAAAGATTTGAAAACACGATATTTAAAGGAATTCAAGGAGGGACTTCGAGTGGGTTGTGGTTTGATTAAAGATTTGAAAACACGATATTTTCCTTCAAATGTAACAGCGAAGTAATCGGGTTGTGGTTTGATTAAAGATTTGAAAACACGATATTTCGTTACTTTATGACCTTCAATTAATTTTTGTTGTGGTTTGATTAAAGATTTGAAAACACGATATTCCGATGGAAGAAGAGAAAATCCAACTTACGGTTGTGGTTTGATTAAAGATTTGAAAACACGATATTTTGTAAAACTGTGTTATCTTGTTGAATTGCGTTGTGGTTTGATTAAAGATTTGAAAACACGATATTCAACGTCGGGCGACTTTGTCAAAATAAGCGGTTGTGGTTTGATTAAAGATTTGAAAACACGATATTATTGAACTTAATAGCAATATTCCATTTAGGTTGTGGTTTGATTAAAGATTTGAAAACACGATATTCCATTTTTTGCATAAAGGCACGCAAGTAAGGTTGTGGTTTGATTAAAGATTTGAAAACACGATATTAAATACAAAATACTTTGATTATTCTGAACAGTTGTGGTTTGATTAAAGATTTGAAAACACGATATTTGCTTCTGCTGGAACATAAATAGCACCATCGTTGTGGTTTGATTAAAGATTTGAAAACACGATATTTTATACACCAGAGACTACAATAGACATTACGTTGTGGTTTGATTAAAGATTTGAAAACACGATATTCCGTCAATCCGGTTTTTTCTTTTCCAATCGTTGTGGTTTGATTAAAGATTTGAAAACACGATATTACTATTGAATTTATACAGAATGTTGACAACGTTGTGGTTTGATTAAAGATTTGAAAACACGATATTGTTTGTAGTTCCTGAACCCATTGTATTGTCGTTGTGGTTTGATTAAAGATTTGAAAACACGATATTTTCAAACTTGTGAACCAATCCTTTTGCAACGTTGTGGTTTGATTAAAGATTTGAAAACACGATATTAGTTGGGGTGTTACCTTCTAATAATCAATAAAATAGAGTAAAATATCGTATAAAAAAATGCTTCTTTTTTGCAGTGATAAGGCAAGATTGAAGCATTTTTTTATTTCAAAACAGCTCTAATTGAGTAGGTTGCGGTGCTTTGGGTACTTCAGCTTTCCCCCAAAAATTTAAAATATTACCAAATTGTTTATCGGTTATTCGTAAAACACTCACTTTTCCTAATGGCGGCAATAAATTATGAATTCGTTTTTCGTGTACATCAGCACTTTCGCTACTGGCACAATGTCGCACATAAACAGAATATTGCATCATACTAAAGCCATCTTTTAATAGATTGTTTCTAAATCCCGAAGCGTTTCTTCGGTCTTTTTTCGTTTCGGTTGGTAAATCAAAAAATACAAATAGCCACATAATACGGTATCCATTTAGTTCCATAATTTGGGATAATTAATTTTCTTTCTTTCGCCTGTATAACATTGTTGTAAAGAACTAGCCGTTTTTTGTAAGGCAACCATCAAAGGGCTTTTCTCGTCTTTAAAATAAACTGTTCGTGTAAGCACTTGAAGTAATTCAGATTTAATCTGTGTATTTAATTCTTGCTCATCATAATTCCCCATAATTTCGGCAACTTTTTCATCAATAATTGGTCGAAATGGCTCCATAATGTCATCTGCTAAAGCATAGGCATTGTATTTACTTTTATGATGAATTCCTAAAGTATTCAATAAGCCACTTCCCGACAATGCTCTTGCAGTTGCAGCTCTTAATATAGCATAGCCATAATTCAAAAAATTATTTGGATATTCGCCAAACCGTTCTCGTTTAAATTTTTGTTCAAAAAATACTTTCCAATAAAAGCTAGCAGCAACTCCTTCCATATTAGAACTATCACCACTTAAAACTTTTGAAGCTAGAAAATCAAAATTGTTATTTTTAGAAGTGATTTTTTGTAATAATATTCCTTGATTGGTTATTTTCTCTACAATCGTTTGTTGCCAAAGCTGCTTCTTTAAAGGAGCACTTGCATTTATTTGGTTTTTAAATATTTCTTGTTGAATATGATGACTGTTGAGGTTTAACAATAAGCCATTGGGTAAATGATTTTTATTGCAAATAATAACTGCAGTATTGTTTTCAATCAGTAAATTCATTGCTGGAATGCTTAAATAAATTTCAGGATGATCAATAACAATATAGCCTATGTCTTCAATTGGAATAGTACTTTCTCTTATTTTACTTTTGATTACTAATTGAAGATTTTTAGTAGAAATGGAAGCTTTGTTTTCAAGAAGAATTGATTTTTTTAGCATAATTTTAGATTTTAAAATTATACTAATATATTAAAAATCAGTAATTTAAAAATGAGTAAATCCGTAAAGTTTATCTTTTAAGTTTTCCAGCAATTACATCGCAAGCTTCGTTTAGCATATTAAAAACGTTTTCAAATCCGTCTTGTCCTCCATAATATGGGTCGGGAACATCAACATTTTCATTTGGAAAAAGTTCGTTTAAAATGAGCTTAACTTTTGATTTTACTTCTTCATTGGGTGCCAATGCCATTACATCTTTATAATTGGAATTGTCCATTACATAGATATAATCAAAGGTATTAAAATCACTTATTTTAAATTGTCGCGCTCTTTGGCTAGTAATATCCAAACCTCTATTTTTTGCAGTTGAAATAGAACGCTTGTCGGGTAATTCTCCCGCGTGCCAACCACCAGTTCCAGCGGAATCTACAATAAAATCTTTAGAAAGTTTAGCCCGCATAATACCTTCTGCCAAAGGAGAACGGCAAATATTTCCTAAGCAGACCATTAAGATTTTAGAAGACATGAATTATAGCGATAATTTCTTGTTGATGTCGTCAACAAATTTTCTAAATTGTTTGTCGGTAGTTACTAAATTGTCAACTGTTTTGCAAGCATGAAGTACAGTTGCGTGGTCACGGTCTCCAATTTGTGAGCCAATATTTGCTAAGGAAGCTTTGGTAAATTTTTTAGCAAAAAACATAGCTAATTGTCTAGCTTGAACCACATGACGTTTCCTTGTTTTGGATTGTAAAGTTTCAACATCCAATTGGAAATAATCAGAAACAATTTTTTGGATATAATCAATTGAAATTTCACGTTTTACATTCTTAACAAATTTCTCAACCACTTGTTTTGCTAATTCAAGATTCACCTCGCGTTTGTTAAAAGAAGATTGCGCAATTAAAGAAATAATAGCACCTTCTAATTCACGAACGTTTGATTTAATGTTTTTAGCAACGTATTCTACAATTTCATCAGGAATTTCAACACCATCTCTAAACAAAATGTTTTTCAAGATTGAAATACGTGTTTCATAATCAGGTTGGTGTAATTCAGCTGATAATCCCCATTTGAAACGAGATAGTAAGCGTTGCTCAATATCTTGCATGTCCACAGGGGCTTTGTCAGAAGTAAGAATTACTTGTTTTCCGTTTTGGTGTAAATGGTTGAAGATGTGGAAAAATACATCTTGTGTTCCTGATTTACCTGACAAGAATTGCACATCATCAATAATTAAAACATCAATTAATTGATAGAAATGAATAAAGTCGTTACGGGTATTCTTTTTAACAGAATCAATATATTGTTGTGTGAATATTTCTGCTGAAATGTACAACACAGTTTTTTCTGGATATTTGTCTTTAATTTCAACACCAATAGCATGTGCTAAGTGTGTTTTACCTAAACCAACTCCCCCAAAAATTAATAGCGGGTTAAAAGATGTTCCGCCAGGTTTGTTAGCAACAGCCATACCTGCACTTCTAGCTAAACGGTTTGAATCTCCTTCAAGGAAATTATCAAAACTGTAATTAGCATTAAGTTGTGATTCGATTTTTAAATTACGAATACCTGGAATGACAAATGGATTTTTTAACTCTGGATTTTTGTTTACAATAGGCACATCTACTTCTTGAGGTTTCACTGCGGTTCTATTGTAACTTGGAATTTGCTCAGTAAATGGAAGTTTATTGCCATAAGTGTTTTCCATCTTAATTTTATACAATAACTTTGCACCTGTACCTAACTCTTTTGTTAAGGCTACTTTTAATAATTTTACATAGTGTTCTTCTAGCCATTCGTAAAAGAATTTACTAGGCACTTGAATAGACAACGCGTTATCGTTTAGCTCAACTGATTGTATAGGTTCAAACCAAGTTCTGTATGCTTGATCATGAACATTGTCTTTAATGAAAGACAGACAGTTATTCCATACCGATTGCGCAGTTTTTGACATGAATTTAATTAATTATTATTATATTTTTGTAGGATAACAAAAGTAAACAAAAGGAATATTTTGTTTATATGTTTTGGGATAGCAAATATGTGAACAAAATTTTTTAAAAAAAATTTTTTTGCTATTGATTTTTAAAAAAAAAAATTGTAAACAAAAAACTTTTTTTAATATTAACTTAATATTGGTTTAATATGAAAGAATATAAATTTCAAGTTCGTGTGCGATATGCGGAAACTGACCAAATGGGGGTCGTTTATCACGGAAATTATGCGCAATATTTTGAGATGGGACGTGTGGAATGGTTGAGAAATATGGGAGTTTCGTACAAATGGATGGAAGAGAATGGCGTTATGTTGCCCGTAGTTACTTTGACCATGAATTATAAAAAACCAGCTCGATATGATGACTTACTAACGGTTAAAACAATATTTAAAAGTCAGACCTCTGTGAAGATAGAATTTGACTATGAAATATATAATGAAAAGAATGAGTTATTAACAACGGGATACTCCATGTTAGTGTTTGTAGATATGAAAACCGGACGTCCAATTTTACCGCCAGATTATGTTTCTGAAAAAATAAATGAGTTATAAAATTTTATACTTCGGTAAGTTTTATTTCATATAAATTTTCAAAAGTGTCCAATAAGTTTTGAACATTTTTTTTTCGAATTGAAATTTGAATTTCACAATCCATTTCCATTTTTTGAGATACGATTTGGAGATTTTTTTCTTTAATAATTCGCATCACTTTATTCAAATGTACATATTCAAAAGAAATAGTAAAAAACTTGTTGATGGTTTGCTCTACAATTTCCGAATTTTCTAATGTCATTTGGGCTGCCGTTTTGTATGCCGAAATTAATCCGCCAACGCCCAATTTTACGCCACCAAAATAACGAACTACTACAACCATTACATTTGTAACTTCAAATGACTGAATTTGTCCATAGATGGGCATTCCGGCGCTATTATTTGGTTCGCCATCGTCATTTGCACGGTATTGAATTTTCTCTGTACCTATTTGATACGCATAACACCAATGACGCGCAGAAAAATGCTCTTTTCGCAATCGATCTAAATGTTCTTTTATCTCTTCTTCGTTAGAAACTGGAAATGCATAGCCAAAGAATTTACTATTTTTTTCTTTGTATAACACTTCTTCTGAAGCACTGGAAATAGTTTTATATGTGTCGTTTTCTGAGAATTCCATTTTAATAAGTAACTAAAAATAGGGCAAATAAAGCTAATCCAATTCCTAAAGCATTTCGCATTGAAATTCGTTCTTTAAAGAAAAGAATGCCTACAAAAGTAGAAACTAATACAATAGCAATGTTATGTATAGTAAATAAAGTAGCGCTTTCAAAAGCTTTTGCTTCTAACATTTTTACTAAATAGTACAATGAAAAGAAATTGGGTAAGCCTAAAGCTATTCCTCCTAAAATATTTCTTCCAGCAAATTTGATTTTCCCTTTAAGACTTAAAAATACCAATATGAGGATTCCAACGCTAAATGCACAGAAAAAAGTAACAGAGGAAAATAAACCAATTTGATTGGATGGTACGTGAAATGTTTGTAAATATTTTAAACTCGAATCGATGGTTCCGGCTCCAATGAAAACTAAAATGGGAAAGACAAGATTACTTGCTTGTTGTATTTCGCCTGTTTCTTTTTTAGAAGTAAAATAAACAGCAATTAAGGCTATGATGATGCCTAAAATTTTTACACTTCCTAATGTTTCGTCATATAAAAAAACACCTAAAATTATGGGGATGATTACAGACATTTTAGAGGCAACTGACGCCACTGAAAGTCCATTTCGTTGTGATGTAATTGTTGTGACATAAAATGTAGAAATGAATATAAAGCCTAATAAAATACTTCCTTTAAACCATTCTTGAGAGATTATTATTTGAGGAGAAAAGAAGGTGTCTAAAAAAAATAGCCCCACTCCAAAAGCAACAAAATAGTTTACGACTAAGGCTTGTAACGCATCAATATTGAATTTTGCAAAAAGTTTAATAATTATAAAAAGAACTGCATTGAATAAAATGCTTAGAAGTAAATAAATCACGTTGGTTAAATTATTTTTTTATCAAAAAGATCAACAACATCATCCACGCCAGGTACTAGATTCCAAACATGTAATCCTAATTTTTTGGCTATATCGGTATTTTCTTGTTTATCGTCTACAAATAGTGTTTTTTTTGGATTCAAATTATGGTTGTTAATTACGTATTTAAAGGCATTTTCATCTGGTTTTCGAAATCCAATTTCATAGGAAAAATATACTTTTTCAAAACAACTGTAAAAATCACGTGCAAAAGTTAGCCCTTCTTTGTGTTCAAATTTTTCAATGTGGGTATAATCTGTATTACTTAAAAGAAATAATTTGTATTTAGAGGCAATCATTTGCAAAAACTCTAATCGGTACAAAGGAAAATCGCCTAAAATAGAATTCCAAGCGGTTCTAATTTCAATTAGACTGGCATTCGGAAGATGTTTTTGAAAACCTTCCATAAATTCCAATTCGTCAATTTTGCCTATTTCGTACTTTTTATTCAAAGTATCTAAATCATCATGCCAAGCGTTTAAGCCTAATTTTCTAAATTCGGTATCAATAGCTAGTTTGTTCAAATTAATAAAAACATCGCCAAAATCAAAAATAATTGCTTCAATCATAATTCTTGAAAATTTTAAGTTCATCATTCATTATATCAAAACTAGCAACCGGATTTCCGGAGATGGTAGGGGCTAATGTGCCGTTTTGAAATGTTGTTTGACCTATAAAAACCCTAGCTTCATCCCATAAATTTGCATTTAAGAATGATTGAAGTGTTAGGCTTCCTCCTTCAATAATAACGGATTGTATTTCGTTTTTATACAAAATGTTACAAATTGAAGAAATTAGGTGCATATCAAAGATAACATTTTCAATGATACAATTTTCATTTGAAATGTGATTTTCGTTTTCAGTAATAAAAATTGTTTTCTGTAAATTGTTTTTTACGTGATAATTCTCGGAAATTTTACCCGATTTATCTAATACAATTCGTACCGGATTATTTCCAGAAAAATCACGTGCATCTAATTTCGGATTATCTTCTAAAACGGTATTGGTTCCTACTAAAATGGCTTGTTCTTCGGTGCGCCATTTATGAACTAATTGTCTGGAATATGGATTTGTAATCCAAATAGGTTTCAATTTGTCATGCTGAACTGGTTTCAGTATCTCAGGAGCAATAAAACCATCAGCAGTTTGGGCCCATTTTAAAATAATATAAGGTCTTTTCTTTTGATGAAAGGTAAAAAAACGTTTGTTGAGTTCGTTGCATTCGTCTTCTAAAATACCGATGGTTACATTTTTACCGCTTTCAATGAGTTTTTTAATGCCGTTTCCAGCCACTTTTGCAAAGGGATCAATAGTTCCAATAACTACATTCGGAATTTTATTTGCTATGATTAAATCGCAACAAGGAGGTGTTTTTCCAAAATGACTACACGGTTCTAAACTCACGTAAATCGTAGCTTCTTTCAACATCGATTTGTCTTTTACTGAATTCACCGCATTGACTTCCGCATGAGGCTCTCCAGCTTTTTTGTGCCAACCTTCGCCAATAATCTTACCTTCATGAACAATCACACTTCCCACTAACGGATTTGGATATGTAGTTCCCAAACCATTTTTGGCGAGTTCAATACAGCGTTTCATGTAAAATTCGTGCGTCGTCATAATACAAAAGTAGTATTTTTAAGGGTAAAAAAATAAACATATAAGTCATATAAGTTTAAAAATGATTAAGAAGTTAATTAACAAGTTTATATAAATTTTTAATCTTCTTTTATGTGCTTTTTAAATCTTTCTAAAATGTAAAAAAAACTAAAATGACTTATCTGTTTAAAACAATCTCAAGTTAATTTATGTAATTTTACCCAGCAATAAAAATGCTATGCTAATTAGAGAAATACAACAAAAAGATAATGAGTCGATTGCCAAGGTAATTCGCGCTATTTTTCATGAATTAGATGCGCCAAAAGCAGGAACGGCTTATGCTGACCCAATTTTAGATACCTTATACGAAGTATATCAACAATCACGTTCTATATATTATGTGGTGGAAAAAGATGGAAAAGTAGTGGGTGGTTGTGGTGTAGCTCCTTTAGAAAATGGAGATACTTCTATATGTGAATTACAAAAAATGTATTTTGCTCCTGAAATCAGAGGAACAGGTTATGCGGAGAAAATCATTGAAAAATGCTTGGAATTTGCTAAAAAACAAGATTTTGAAATTTGTTATTTGGAAACTTTATCGTTTATGAAAACCGCACAAAAGCTATACAAAAGAATAGGTTTTGAAAATATTGATGGTCCGATGGGAAACACAGGTCATAATAGTTGTGAAGTTTGGATGACGAAGCAGTTGTAGTAGTAAGATTTGAGTAGTAAGAAGTAAGATAAATTTTATGTTATTAAAAGATTATAAAATACACTTTTTCAATTCGTTAAAAAACATTCAAGAGGAACAAGAAATCGAAAGTTTCTTTTTCATCCTTACTGAATATTTACATAACTTAAAACGAGTAGATGTAGCTTTAAATCCGAATTTTGGACTTTCAGATGCTGAAGTGGATAAGTGGAATACTATTTTAGCACAATTACAACAAGAAAAACCCATTCAGTACATCACAGGTGAAGCTTGGTTTTATGGATTGCGTTTTGAAGTCAATGAAAACACTTTAATTCCAAGACCAGAAACAGAAGAACTTGTCGAATGGATTTTGAATTCACCCATCACCCAACATCCATCACCCATCAATATTTTGGATATTGGAACGGGAACAGGTTGTGTCCCAATTTCGTTAAAAGCTAATTTATCACAAGCAAATGTTTCAGCTATTGATGTTTCAGAAAAAGCATTAGAAGTAGCTAAAAGAAATGCAGAGTTAAATAAGGTTGAAATCAATTTTATTCAAACCAATATCTTAGAAGTTGAAGATTTATCTCAACTTCCATCACCCATCATCCATCATCCATCATCCTACAATATCATTGTTTCAAATCCTCCCTACGTTCGAAATTTGGAAAAACAAGAAATCAAGAAAAATGTCTTGGACTACGAACCGCATTTAGCTTTGTTTGTAGAAGATACGGATGCTTTACTTTTTTACAGAAAAATTGCGCAATTGGCATTGAAAAACTTGTCACCAAACGGATTGTTATTCTTCGAAATCAATCAATATTTAGGAAAAGAAACGGTAGAATTATTAGAAAGTCTAGGTTTCAAAAATATCGAATTAAAAAAAGATATTTACGGAAATAATCGAATGATAAAATGTTCAATTTAGGTTTGTAGCACAAAGTTCCACGAAGATTTAATTTAAAAACCTTGTGAACCTTGTGCCTTCTTTGTGTTCCTTGTGGTTAAATTCTTATTCGTAACGCAACGCTTCCACAGGGTCTAATTTCGAAGCTTTTATAGCAGGATATAAACCAGAAACAATCGTTACAATAAATGTGGTAATAAATGCAGCAATAATCGCCATCCAAGGGATAACAAAGGCGAATCCAAAACTAAGCGCAATAACTGAACCAAGTAGAATTCCTAATATTATACCTAAAAGTCCACCCATTTGACTAATTATGAAAGTCTCTGTGAAAAATTGCCAAGCAATTGTACTTCTTTTGGCTCCAAGTGATTTTCGTACACCTATTTCACGAGTTCGCTCTGTAACTGAAACTAGCATAATATTCATTAGAGCTACAGTTGAACCAAAAACGGTAATGGCGCCAATAATTACGGCAATCCAATTAATTACAGCAATATTAGAACCTAAAGTTTGGATTAAATCATCACTTCGTTCAATTCCGAAATTTTCTTTTTCAACGGGACTTAACTTTCGTACTCTTCGCATAGTAATAATGGCATCGTCAACAGCCTCATCTAAAAGAGCTTCGTTGTTGGCCATAACGTCTAAATCGTAGTTAATATTTGGAGCAGAAAATAATGAACGTGCAATTTGTGTTGGAATCAAAATGCGTAAATCTTGACTATTTCCGAAGGTGGAACCTTTCTCTTTTAAAATCCCAATGACTTTGAATTTTGCACCACGAATGGAAATAATTTTATCCAACGGATTCATATTAGCAAACAACCCTTTTTCAAAATCAGATCCTAAAATACAAACGTAATTGTTGTTAGAAACGTCAAATGAGTTTACGTTTCTTCCTTTTACTATTTCTAAACCTTTATTTGGACAAAAATTTTCGTCAATTCCAACTACTGTAATTTCTGGATCGGTTTTTTTATCCTGATATTTCACTTCAATAGCAGATCCGGCTGTAAACGATAGGGAAGTGGTGGTAAACGGAAAATTATATTTGTCTTGAAATGCTTTTGCTTCTGGATAACTAATGATAGGATTTACCCGTTGTTCTGCATCATTTTGATTGATTTCGGAAGAAAAATCGTATTGACTAATTGAAAAAGTATTCGCTCCCATTGAAGCAAAATTTCCAAATAGATTATTTTCTAAAGCTTTAGTTAGTGTCAATATTCCAACTAAAAAAGTAATACCTAAAGTAATAATCATCACTGTAAGTGCCGTACGCAAAGCTTGACTTTTAATCGAATCAAGCGCAATTTTTGTATTTTCTTTAAATAATCCTACCATGACTATAAGACTAAAGTTAGAGTAAAATGTTACAGTATCATGGAGTTTTTTTTAAACACATAGACACATTAGATTTGGATTTTGCATAGTTTTAGGTGTTTCACTTTACATAGTTCACAAAGGCTATGTGTTTTGATGTAAAATGAAATACCTTTTTAGTTTAAATTTAAACTATGTGTCTATGTGTTTAAAACCCCAAAATAGATTTTTTATACTGCCGAATATATCCGATATTTGCACAAGAAAAATTAAAATTGTCTCATTGACACATTTTCAAATTGACACATTAGAAAAATGGCACAAAAACCAAGCATACCCAAAGGAACACGAGATTTTTCACCAGCAGAAGTGGCGAAACGCAATTATATTTTCAGTATGATAAAAACCAATTTTGAGAAATTTGGCTTTCAACCGATTGAAACGCCTTCGTTTGAAAACTCGGAGACCTTAATGGGGAAATATGGCGAAGAAGGTGATCGTTTGATTTTTAAGATTCTGAATTCGGGAGATTATTTTTCTACTTTCAATAGAGCTTTAGGAGTGTATTTTAATGTTGTTTTTTCTCGAATAATTAAGGAAATATATAAGAAATCGGATTTAAATAGTGTTGAAAGATTTAAAGAAATTCTAACGTCTAAAGATTTTATTGACTTTGTCGTTGAGGAAGTTAATAAGACAAAGAATGAAGAATATAAAATTCAAGATTTTTATAATGATTCATTAAAAAAATTATTAGTAGAACAGATTGATTTCTTAAATAATTCAAACTTGTTAAATCAGTTATTTGAGGAAAAAAGGAATGTGATTGATGATGATCATTTCAATAATAATAAAAAGATACAAAGTCTTATTGATAACTTAGTTGAGATTACTTTGGGTAAATGGTTGAAAAATATTGATAGTAAAGATTTAACAAAACAAATCTCCGAAAAAGCCCTTCGTTACGATTTAACGGTTCCATTTGCGCGTTATGTGGTGCAACACCAAAACGAAATTGAGTTTCCGTTCAAGCGTTACCAAATTCAACCGGTTTGGCGTGCGGATCGACCTCAAAAAGGACGTTTTAGAGAGTTTTATCAGTGTGATGCTGATGTAGTAGGTTCGAATTCGCTTTGGCAAGAAGTAGAGTTGGTGCAATTGTATGACTCGGTTTTTAGTCAGTTAGGTTTAGGGGGCGTTACGATTAAAATTAACAATCGTAAGATATTATCTGGAATTGCTGAGGTAATTGGTGCTTCAGATAAATTGATTGATTTTACAGTAGCTTTAGATAAATTAGATAAAATAGGTGCCGACGGCGTGAAAAATGAAATGTTGGAAAAAGGCATTTCAGAATCAGCTATCGAAAAAGTACAACCGTTGTTTAATTTCACTGGAACTATCAACGAAAAAATAGAAAAATTAGCCAATTTATTAGCGAATTCAGAAGAAGGAATGAAAGGGGTTAATGAGTTGCAATTTATTTGTGATAACGTTTCAACTTTAGGTTTACAAACCGCTTTCTTGGATTTAGATGTTACATTAGCACGTGGTTTAAATTATTATACAGGCGCCATTTTTGAAGTCGCTGCACCAAAAGGTGTCGCAATGGGTTCCATTGGTGGTGGTGGTCGTTATGATGACTTGACAGGTATTTTCGGATTAAAAAACATGTCGGGTGTAGGAATTTCATTTGGTTTAGACCGAATTGCTTTGGTAATGGAAGAAGTTGGTTTATTCCCAGCAACCGTTTTAACGACATCAAAAGCATTGTTCTTAAACTTTGGAGACAAAGAAGCTTTATATTCAATGAAAGCCATAGGGAAATTACGTCAAAAAGGAATCAAAGTCGAATTATATCCAGATAAATCTAAAATCGATAAACAATTCAAACACGCCGATAGAAGAGGTATTCCGTTTGCAGTAATTGTTGGTGAATCGGAAATAGAGCGTGAAGAATTTGGCTTCAAAAACTTGGCTACTGGCGAGCAACAAAAAGTAGACTTTGAAACTTTAGTAGCATTGCTGAAGTAATAATTACACAGAGATTCTCCTAGTTTTTTTTGATATTGATTGAGTAGAGTAGAGATACACAGAGCGTTTCACTTATGTGAGTTTGAATTTGATTTTTGAATTTGTAATTGATTTTTGAAATGAATTTAGACGACGAAGGTAAAAAAGTAATTTGGTCACTTCAGCACAATAAACGTACTGAAGTAGAACGAAACGTGTTTCAACCAACAGGTAAAAAACCAATGAATAAAAACGTGGTTTATATTTTATCCGCTTTGGGAATTACGTTTTTGATGAGTTTTGCGTTGTCGCAATTTTCTAAAGAAACTACTCATTTTTGTTTTTTGATTGAAAGTTACTGTTTCAATTCAACTGAAAATCCAGTAGCGTATACGTTTTATATTTTCATGAATCTTTGGATTTTAATTTTAGGAATTGGAGTCGCTTATTTAATTGGGAGAAAGATAGGTGTTCGATTCAAAATTTAGTTTTACACAGAGCTTCACAGAGCTTTTTTTTGATTTTGATTATGTTTAAAAGAGATACACAGAGCGTTTCACTCATTTTTGCTTGCACTTGAGCTTGTTTTGAGTTTGAATTGGATTTTTTCCCTTGGATTTATTCTTGATCACCCATTTTTAAAAATTTCTTTCACAGCACTTTCGTAATTCTTACTATTTCCTGCTTTTTTAATTTTTTTATAGGTTTTTTGAGGATTTGAAAACGATTCTGAAAAATATTCCCAAAAGCCTAACATTTTCATACGAATGGGTGTTGGACCTTGTAAATACGCATCATATTCCTGATAAATGGTATCGTGAAAAGCTTCAAAAATTTCCAATTTATTTTTAGGATATTCTGTGGTGTTATTTTTAATCATTGAAGGTAAAAAAGGATTTGCAATTAAGCCTCTTCCAATCATCCAATGGTCAATAGAAGGGAAGCGTTCTTGCATCGTTCTGAATTTTTCTACAGATGTAATATCTCCATTGTAATAAATTTTTTGTTTGGAAGTATCTAAACATTTTTGAAACGAATCTAAATCAACACCGCCTTTATATAATTGTTTACCTATTCGAGCATGAATAGCAATATTTTTAATGGGGTATTGTTCTAAAATAGGGAAGACGTCTAAAATTTCAGTTGGATTTTCATAACCCATACGCATTTTCATCGAAACAATAATGTCAGTTTCGTTATGGACGCGTTTTAAAATATGTTCGATTTGTGATGTGTTGCTAATTAATCCTGAGCCCATGCCGCATTTCGCTACCATAGGGTACGGACAACCTAAATTCCAATTTAACTCTTTATACCCAAACTGCTGAACGTATTTAGCAACAAATAGAAATTCTTCAGCATCGTTAGTGATAATCTGAGGAATTACATTTAGTGTACTATTGTTTTCAGGAAGAATGTCTCTTTCGAAAGAACCTTTAATAACTAATTTTCCGTTCAGTTTTATATAAGGAGAATAGAAGGTGTCAATTCCACCAAAATATTTGTGAAAGGCATTTCTAAATCTAAAGTCAGTAAATCCTTGTAGTGGAGACGAAAGTAACGTTGGCATCATGCCACAAAGATAATAGATATTTTTAAAGCATGTGATTTTTAGGGCTATTTTACTAGCTCGATTGTATCTATTCTCAATTCAAACGATTCATTCTTTTTATTACCAATAAGGAAAACAATTTCTTCTATAAAATCACCTTTAAAATTTGGTAAGTTTAAGGTTTGCCCTCTAAACGAAGGATATAAATCTTTTAAATTGATAGTAATCGTTTCCCAATTTCCTGAAGTTTTGAAACTAGTGATGTAAGCGTAATACGAACTAACGTTATCTTTGATTCTAAATTGATAGGTTTTACCGTCGCCTTTTAATCGAATATTGATTTTAGAAAAAGCACTTATATTTCGTTGGTTTAATTGATGACGTACCGACGAAAACCCGCCATTATTTTCGGTAGAAACAGCTCCAAAAAACAATCCATTTCCTTCTGTATCCATTTGGAATTGACCATTAGATCTGCCACCCATTACTACATCGTCAATGATTCGCCATTCTTTTGGATTTGTATTTTTATTAAAATCGAAAAGTAGGTTTTCATTCATGAGAAATGGGATTAATAGGAATAAGATTAACAGTTTCATATCATTTTTTTATTAAAAGTATTCAAAAGGATTGAATAGTATGAAAATTTAACCTTCAGTTTAGAAGTGTTTAACTTAATATTTTTGTTGTAAAATTCGTTTGAATTATTCTCTTTTTTGTTCAAATAGCCAATTGTATAATGCATCTTCATGAAAAAGACGTTCAACATTACCGTGATTTCCACCTTTTATAATGGAAAAAATTAGATTCGCTTTTTCGTTACATTTTCTAATAGCATTTACTACTTTTTGAGATTCAGACATTGGAACAATATAATCTTTATCACCATGTTGAATCCAAAGAGGAATTGTGCTCAATTTACAACCATCGCTTACGTTTCCGCCTCCACAAATAGCTACAGCAGCAGTAATTTTATCCGCGTGCTTACCTGCAAAGTGCAATGTTCCATAACCGCCTAAACTCATTCCGCAAACATAAATTCTAGTTGTATCTACGTTGTAGTTTTTCTTTACATATGTTAAAACTTCAAGGACTTTATCAGGATTCCAACTGCCTTTTGCCAATTGTGGTGCTACAACTATGGCTGGAATTTTCCTTCCTTTGTCCATTGCACGTAATACTCCGTAACGTCTCACACGATTTAAATCGGTTCCTGATAGACTTTTTCCGTGTAGAAAAATTAAAACTGGTTGTTTTTCTGTGCTTTCTGATTTTGGAACATTAATCCAAAAAGGATAAGATGTTTGGTTTGTGATTGTTTTCAATTGAGAAAATCCAATAGAACTAATAAGCATCAAAAGTGCGGTAAAAAAATACTTTAATTTCATTATCAGTTAATTAGGTTTTAAAAACAAAACCCGAAATCTACAATAAAGTAAAATTTCGGGTTTTCGTAGCGAAGACGGGAGTTGAACCCGTGACCTCAGGGTTATGAATCTTACGAACACAAAAACCCAATGTGTGTAATTACAGTAAAATCAACACTTCACGAAGCATTGACGGCAACCAAATTTGGTTAATATTTATCTTTTGTTGTCATTTTACATTGTCGGCAATGTATTTGCTTAAATGCTTGTTATTTCAATGCTTTCAGGTGTTCTGAATACTTTATTTTCTGTTCCAAAAATCCAATTTATATTAACGTTATATTTTTTAGAAATAACTTCAATATGCGAAACTCTAAATCGAGATTCTCCCTTTTTAATTTTTGATAAATTAGGCAAAAGAAGACCAACCTCTGAACAGAAGTCTTTTTGGTTTTTAATCTTTTTTTCAAAAATCAAAAGATCAATTAACTTCAATATCCTTTTATCTGCTTCTTGCATTATTAGTTCACTCTTGAGTATTCGATAATAGTGAAGGAATTGTCAGGATTTACTTTTTTCAATTTTAAATCATTTGAAGTGTTTTCAACTATAATTAAATTTTCAATCTCATTAGCTGTAATAGTTATTGTATTTCCAGAGTGAGTATAATTATATGTTCTAACTGGGTTTCTCACACAATTAAAAGCGTCAAAATCATAAGAATCCTTAATAAATTGACCATTAGTTTTGAATTCATAAGTAGTCATGTGATAACACTCTTCTTGAGAATAATTATAAGTTTGATATAAAGTCCCTGTTGAAGTGTAGTCTTTTTCAAACTCAATAGTCCATTTACCAATAAACGATGCATTAGTTTCGTTTGAGTCAGAATCGCTTGAACACGATAATATAAATGCTAATGACAATAATAAAATTAATTTTTTCATGGTTACATAGTTGTTTTAGTTATTACTCCTTTAATTATAAATATTTTTTTTATCAATGATAAATGATATTCTCTTGATTCATATTTTGGGTTTTCGGAATCCAAAACCCAGTGTTCGTTGTCTTTACCTTTTCTTATATATTTTAAAAACACTTGACCGTCATTAAATATTACAACATAGGCATATCCATAATTTATGTATTGAGGTTCAACTTCTTTTATACCTATTATTTCTCCATTACAAAATTTTGGATACATGCTATCTCCATAAACATTTATAAATGCTATTCCTCGTTCCCAATTAGGAATATTAATAGGAATTCTGTTTAGTTCATCATTTTGCATTTCGGTTTCTAAACCAGCGCTTGCATTTACATCTGGATAATAATAGTTAGTTGTTGGTTCTTCTACTGTTTCTATGTTTTTATCTTCTTTTTTATTATATGTATTTATTTTTAATTTTTTACATACTTCATTAAGATAGTTTTCATCAACACTATCTCTAACAAAAGAAACTCTTAATGCTTCACCAGATATAGGTAAATTTTCAGCTAATGTATTCCAGCTTACTCGTTGCATTTTTTTTTCCTTATATATTTTTTCTGTTAAATCTTTCATTTTGTTTTGTTTGAAATGTTTGCGATTACTCTGAACATTTATTTACAATAATTATAAAAAGAAAGAATAGGATTAAAAGAATTACTCCATTAAATCCATCTTTATTATTTCTACCGCCTTTTTTTCTTCCGTAACCATCTGGAGATACGTAAGTTCCGTTTTTTCTGTAATAACCGCCAACCCTATTAGACATACTATTAAATAATTTAGAACGAATATAAATTACAACAAAAACAACTTTTTTTTATTCTGTTTGTTTGTTTTGTTTGAAATGTTTGTATATTTGCTCTGTACAATTGTAATGTACAAATGTAACAAAGTTCTTTGACATACTGAATAAAAAAAATACAAATAAAAAAAAGGCGGTGGGTTTACGATAACCTTTCTGAAAAAGCCTGAAAGATAAAAACAAGCCGTTGCAGTTTAGCTGTAGGTTCAAACCAACAACGGCACAAATTAACAACAACTAAATTTTAACAAAATGGGAACAGCTTATAATTATTCAGAAAAACAGAAACAAGAGTTTCAAAACGCAGAATATAGAATCGTTAGACACTTGCCAACAATGGCATTTGTAAGATTTATGATGAATAACAAAAATATAATTTGCTTGTAATGAGAATGGTTCAAATAGAAAAAAACATTCCTATTCCAGCGCCAAAAAAAAAGGAATGCAAATATCCATTTCATAAAATGGAAGTTGGGGATAGTTTCTTTTATCCATTAAAAGATGAATGTAGTACTGCATTATTACAAATGAAAATAAGTAATGCTTCGTGTACATACAATAGAAAAGATAAAACGGGTAAAAAATTTAAAACTACGCAGTTAAGTAACGGAGTAAGAGTTTGGAGAATACAATAAAAAGAAAGTAAAATGAAAGCAAAATGGTAGTAGAAAAAACCAAAAAAATTTTAAAGCAAGAAGTTTATCATTTAATAAGAAATGATGTAAGACTTCGTGAATTGATTGCTGAACCTTTAGGTATTGCAGAAAGTTCAGTTTACACTTATGCGGTCAGAAGATCTCCTACACTTCAAAAACCAGCGGTTTTGAATGTGATTAAAAAATACACCAATAAGAAAGAAAGTGAACTTTTTGAGACTTAAATCATGGTAATCACTAAAGAAACTATTGTAAAAATAGAATTGAAAGACCAAGATTTAGAAACTTTCAAATCTCTATTAAGAGGTGTTCTTGCTGCGGATAAGGCGGTTAATGCTGGTATAGGATTTCTTAATACCGACGAAAAGAAATATGTGGAAACTATTTTAAAATCTATTTCCAATGAACAAGCGAGATAAAATATCATTCTACAAAAAGCAAGTTGAATCATCACAACAGATGAAAGCAGTTGCCATGCAGAATTACAATTTAGCTACACAACTCGAAAGTGAAGCAAAAAGGGCTTTGGATATGTTGGGGAATAATCCAGAGCCCACCCGAAAGGGCACGCAATTAAGCGATACGCTTAAAACTAAACTATTAGGAAATCTAACCAAACCTTAAAACATTATGAGTATGAAAGTTCTCTTACTACAACGCTTAGAAAATACTTCTTTAAGCGATGCGAAATCCCTTGAACTATTAGGAAGAATAATTAGAAAAGAATTCGATGCAACAGAAAATGAAGAAAAAGCATTCGAATTGCTTCAACTGGCTTACAAGTATCAAATACCACAACTTGGTGAAATGCTTGATGATTATTCTTTGTCTGACTTTAAATGGTTTATGTAATGGAAGGAATGACTATAAAACTAGAAGACGGAAAATGGTTCTTAAATAACAAACCATTTGAGAAATTATCACCAAACGAGCAACAATGCTTAGATAACTTTTTTGCCAATATAAAACACGGATTGGAGAAAGCAAACGCAAGGTTAAAAAATTTAAAATCTAACAACTATAAATTCAAAAACAATGAAAACAATTAAATTAATCTCAATCGCTTTGACAAACTTTAAAGGTTTGAAAAGTACAACTATTAACTTCGAAGATAACACGCAAATCTACGGAGCTAACGGAACAGGTAAAACAACCATCGCAGATGCTTTTACATGGTTGCTTTTTGGTAAAGACACCACCGATAGAAAAGACTTTGAAATCAAAACTTTAGATCACAACGGAAAAGTAATTCCGCAAATTGACCACGAAGTTTCTGCAACCCTTTTAATTGATAACGACCCTTTAACCCTTAGACGAGTTCTAAAAGAGAATTGGGTTAAGAAAAGAGGTAATGAGGAAAGAGAATTTTCTGGAAATGTAACGGAGCTATATTGGAATGATGTTCCAATGTCTGTAACGGAATTTACTAAAAAAGTAAGTGAAATATTACCAGAGCAAGTTTTCAAAATGATTACTTCTCCAGTTTACTTTAATTCAATTAAATGGCAAGACAGAAGAAACCTTTTGATTGATATTTTCGGGGAAGTTTCAAACGAAGAAGTTGCAAAAGGAAACACCGCTTTTGAAAAGCTATTGGAGAAACTTACACAAGGTAAAACCCTTGAAGATTATAAAGCGCAGATTTCCGCTTCAATCAAAAAAGCAAAAGAAGATTTGAAAGCTATTCCTGCTCGAATTGATGAGGTTTTTAGAGGTAAACCCGAAGCACAAGATTTTAGAGTTTTAGAAATTGAAATTGAGGGGTATAGTAAAAAACTTGAAAAAGTAGATTCAGAACTTGCAGATGCAAATAAAGCCTATAACTCAAAATTAGATGCACAGCGAAGCGATAAGTTAAAAGCTAATAACATCAAAAGCGATATTGAGATAATCGAGCAGAACGCAAAAAAAGAAGCTCAGGCAAGATTGAAACCTGATACTTCGGTTTTAGATACATTGGTAAAAGAAAAAAACGCCAAAAATCAAGAATTAGAATCTTTTGAAAATGCTTTGAAAACTCTTGAAACTAAAAAAGATGGCATTACCAATCAAAGCAAGTCAATTGAAAAACAAATCGCTGACAAACGCCAACAATGGCACGATGAAAACGACAAAGTTTTAGAGTTCAAAGAAGATGATTGCAATTGCCCTACTTGTAAGCAAGCATTACCAAGCGGTGATATTGAAAACAAAAAAGCAGAAGCAATGCAGAACTTCAAAACTTCAAAACTTCAAAAGCTAAAACAAATCGAAAACGAAGGGCAAAATTTAGCTACTCAAAAATCAAATTTAGAAGCCGAATTTAAAACGATTGTTGACAGAATCGAAACAGGAAATACTGCTTTTAAGAATTGTAAAGAAGAACTTAAATCTATTATCGATAAAATCGAAATCGAAAACAATAACACTTCAAAATCCGGTTTAGAAAGTAAAACAGAAGAGGAAATCTTCAAATCACTTTTAGATGCAAATCAAAAGTATCAAGAATTGTTAATCGAACTTGAAGCGATTGAAAGTTCAATTGTAGAAGTTCCTGCAGTAGATAATTCAGAATTAGTTGAGAAACGAAAAGCATTAGTTTCTGAAATCGATTTAATCAAAGCGAAGCTTCAAAGCAAATCACAAATCGAAATTGCAGACAAACGAATGTTAGAACTACAAACCGAAGAAAAGAATCTTTCTCAACAAATTGCCAACGTAGAAAAAGAACAGTTTGTAATTGAAAACTTCATTAAAGCGAAAGTTGATGCTTTGGAAAATGTAGTGAATAGCAAGTTCAACTACGTTAAGTTTAAAATGTTTGAAGAACAAATCAACGGAGGTCTTCGTGAAACTTGTGAGGCAATGGTTAATGGCGTTCCTTACTCGGATGTTAACACCGCTTCCAAAATTAATGCTGGTCTTGACATTATCAACGTACTTTCTGAATTCTACGGAATTAACGCACCAATCTTTGTTGACAACGCTGAAAGCGTTCACACCTTAATCGATACAGAAAGCCAAATGATTAAGCTAATTGTATCGGAGCAACACAAGGTATTAACAGCTACTGAAATTGTACAACACGAATTATTTGCATCGTGAATCACAAAGTAAAAAGAAACTCCGACGGCTGGGTAATAGAAGATTGCCCAGTCAATGTTGGAGTAAAAATTGGAAGTTTTGATTGTACGGCAAACTGCCAACACAACCGAAATACACCACAAGAAATCCAAAAGCACGGCTTCGATATTCCAGAAATAAAATGCAATCAAGCCGATATGTTACCAAGTCAAAATAATCAGTTAACAATTGAAATTTAAAAAATAGCGGTTGCCGATTATCGTAAGAAATCGGATGAAGATACAGACACTTTTAAAGTGGTCAACTCGAAACCTGGGCACAACCGCTATTTCTTTTAAAAAAAATTTAATTTAATATTTATAAAAATGAGTGCAGAAAACACCACCGCAGTAGCAGTCAAAAAAGACATTTCTACTCAAGTACTAGCAAAAATTGAAACTTTCCAAAAATCAGGAGAGTTGACATTGCCAAGAGATTACAATCCAGAGAACGCTTTGAAATCGGCTTACATTCTTCTTTCAGACCCAAAGAATAATATTTTAGCAAAATGCAGTAAAGAATCGGTTGCAGAAGCATTGCTTAAAATGGTTGTTTACGGAGTTTCTCCTATCAAAAAGCAATGTTACTTTATTCCTTATGGCGATAAATTAGAATGCTCAATTTCTTACGCTGGTAACATTGTAACAGCTAAACGTTACGGAAAATTAAAATCAATCAAAGCCAATGCAATTTTTGAAGGCGATGAGTTTGAATTTGAAGTTGATGCTGTAACGGGAAGAAGAAAAGTAGTTAAGCACAAACAAACGCTTGAAAGTGTAGGTGGTTTGAAATTAAAAGGCGCTTATGCAGTTTATGAACTTACTGACGGAACATTTGACGTTGAGGTTATGAACATGGCACAAATTCAAGCCGCATGGGGTCAAGGTGGAGCAGGCGGAAACTCACCAGCACATAAGAAATTTCCAGACCAAATGGCGTGCAAAACAGTAATCAACAGAGCATGTAAATTATTGATTAGTTCTTCTGACGATTCAGTTCTTTATGATCCATTGGAAGAAGATAAGGTAATTGATGTTACAGACGCTAATGTTCAACACGAAATCAAAACAGAAGCCAACAAAGAACCTTTAACTTTTGATACTTCAAAAATTGAAGAAGCGGAAGTTGTAGACGATGAAATTGTAAAGCCATTTCCAAATCAGGAGTTGCAATTTGAAGAAAAAGAAAATCCAGTAAAGCCTAATTTCTAATGAAACTTAGAATCATTGGTACAGGTTCAAAAGGTAATGCCTACATTCTCGGAAACGAGAATGAGGCTCTTTTGATTGAAGCAGGAGTAAACATCAAAGAAATTAAGCAAGCCTTAGACTTTGATTATTCAAAAGTAGTTGGATGTGTCGTAACGCATGAACATTTAGACCATTGTAAATCAGCTAACGATTTAATGAGATTAGGAATAGATGTCTATACAGGCGCAAAAACGCATCAAAAAATTAACGGAGACGTAATTCATAGAGCAATGCCTATTGCTTCGAGAGAAACTATAAAGCTAGGAAACTTTAAAATAATGGCTTTTGATGTTAAGCATGATGCTGTTGAACCTTTAGGTTTCTTAATCGAACACAAAGACTGCGGAAAAGTTTTATTCCTAACCGACACTTACTATTGCAAGTACACCTTTCCTGGACTAAACAACATTATCATTGAAGCCAACTATTCAAAGGAAATCATTGATAAGAAGTACGGACCCGATAGCGACAAGGAATTTTTGAGAGACAGAATTTTACAATCACATTTCTCATTAGCCAATTGCAAAGACATGTTAAAAGCAAATGATTTACGCCAAGTAAACAACATTGTGCTTATCCACTTATCGGATAGTAATTCCGATGAAAAGCAATTCCATAAAGAAGTTTCAGAGCTAACAAATAAAAACGTGCATGTGGCTTCAAACGGAATGGTAATCGACTTTAAAAAAACACCTTTTTAATTATGGAATGTATAAAATCAGAATGGGAATATAAAGTAAAGTATGGTAAATCAAGACCACGAATTACCGTTCAAATTCCTATTGAAAAAAATAGAACAAAAGAAATTTTAGTAGGAACAATATCAGATGATGATTGTCCTTCTCCTTCTTGTTGCTGTAAGGAAGAACATGCTATTGCAAAACTCATAGCTGCTGCTCCTGATTTATTGGAGGCTTTAAATGATATGATTGAAATGTACGAACAAGTTCAACCTGTTGGAGGTTGGCAAGGAGTATATGATTCAGCAATATATTCAATCAAAAAAGCAACCGAATAATGGAAGTTATAGTATTAATATTCTTCTTCGCAATGGTTTTTGCATTGATTGAAGATTCTATAAAAACGGAAATAGTTATGCCAAAAGCAAAATTTGAACAAAAACAAGAAGTAAAGCAATTCATTGATGAAAATATCAAAGTTGAACAAGAGGTTCATTTAGATACCGATGATTTAGAAGGTTGGATGGTTATTTCACATAACTGTGAACAAATTTCAATGAGCATTGATAATTGGAAATCATTAGTTGATTTAGCTAACAATGTTTTAAATGAGGCTTATCCTAATTCAGAACTAAAAGAAAATTGGGAAGATGATTTACAATCCTAATAATGAATTGGATTGCAAAAAAGCAATTGAAAAGCTAAAATATTTCATTGCTAAAGGGCAAAAATTCGAATTGAAAGCTAAGTTTCCAAAACGAAGTATTTCCCAAAACAGCTATTTACATTTAATTATTGATGGCTTTGCAATCGAAACAGGTTACACCCATGAAGAAGTAAAGCAAGACATTTTTAAGAAGATTGTAAATCCTGATATTTTCTATGTTGGTGAAGCTTCAGGACCTATTCAAGAAGTGGTTATTGAACGTTGGAAAAGTACAGCATCGCTAACTACTCAAGAAATGACTTTAGCAATTGACCGATTTAGAAACTTTGCTTCAATAGAACTCGGAATCTACCTACCAGAGCCCAAAGATTTAGCAATATTAGAACAGCTTGAAGAGGAAGTCAAAAAACACAAAAACCAAGAATTTATTTAACCGATAAATACATTCAGAATGAACCCACAAAACCAAATAGCAATAGATTTTACACAATTGCATCACACCGAAAATAAGATATGCAATCAAGAACATTTCGAACGAAACAAAGAGAGATTTTCTAATCAATGTAAAATCGTTTATGAGGCTCTTTTACGAGGTGAAAGGCTGACAACTACCAAAGCATTATTAAACTACGGAATTGGCGACCTAAGACGTAGAATTAAAGACCTCAAAGATATTTGGAACGTTCCAGTTCAAGATGAATATGTTGAAGGAAAATTTAAAGAGTATTTTTTAACTAATTAATTATAAAACCAAATGGCAAAACAGACATTTACCATCAATGCAGAGGACATTGACAAATTGAACGACAGAATGACATCGCCAGATAAGGATGTCGAAATTAAAGGTGCTGCTATCAAAGACGCTCTTTGTGATTATACCTACGAGCTTTTAAAAGGACCTACAAAAGGCGATGTTTTATCGCATAAAGGAGTACATATAATTCATGATGATTTGCAAAGTAAATTTGAATTTTTAAACGTTTTCTTCGCTGATTTAGATGATGCTTACACAGGTCACAAAAACACTTCTACTATTGAAGATTTAGAACAAGAAATTGAAACAGAAAACTATTCAGTAACTGGTTTTAAACTTTCAGGAGTTGAGGAAAATAAATCAGTTATTCTTATTGGTTTCAAACAAGTAAGAAGTGGAAGCATCAAGTTCGAAACGCCAAAAGTAAAACTTGATGGAAATTACAACTACTTACACCAATTAAAAACAAGGCTTTATGATTTGATTGATGAGGTGGAAAAATACCGAAACGGTAAAACCGCTCCTCAAGATGATCCAAATCAAACTCACATGGATTTTGCAAGTGAGGATGATGATTTTGAAAAAGGTAAAATTTAATAAATGGCTTTTCAACTAAGACCATACCAATCAGAATCAATACAAAGAAGTGTTGATTTTCTGAAATCAGAAACCGAAAAAAGAAGTGCTTTAGTGATACTTCCCACCGGTTCAGGTAAGTCTGTTGTAATAGCTAAAATATTGGAACCATTGGAGGGCAAAACAGTTGTCCTCCAACCTTCCAAAGAAATATTAGAACAGAATTACGAAAAGTTTTCTAACTATGGTAAAGCTTCAATTTATAGCGCATCAGCTGGAGAAAAACGAATTGATAAAGTTACCTTTTGCACCATTGGTTCAGTGATCAATAAAAAGCATTTATTCAAAGGATTGAAAAATATTATTATTGATGAATGCCATTTAGTAAATTCTGATGCTGGAATGTATCAGGAATTTATAAAAGCATTTCCCGAATCCAAAACATTAGGATTGACCGCCACCCCATACCGATTAGAACAAACATCCGAAGGACCACAATTAACATTCTTAACCCGAAGCAATCCTCGAATTTTTGATGATGTTTTATACTACGTTCAAAACGATTTACTTTTTAATTCTGGATTCTTAGCAGAATTAGAGTATTACAATTTTGATGTTATTGACCGAACAAAATTAGAAGTGAATAATTCAGGTACTGACTTTACCCAAAATTCATTAAGAAGATATTACAAGTCGATTGATATGCCTTCAAGAATTGCAAAAACCGCTTTTACAATTTTAAACAAAAGAGCTAATGTTTTGATTTTTTGCTCCCTAATTGAAGAGGCTTTTTCAGTACAAAAAAAGATACCTGGTTCTGCAGTTCTAACAGGCGATACAAAGAAGCAAGAACGTGAACGTATTTTGAGCCAATTTAAGAACGGAAAAATCAAATGTTTAATCAATGTTGGAGTACTTACTACTGGGTTTGATTATCCCGCCCTAGAAGCGGTATTAATCGCCCGTTCCACTATGTCTTTATCCTTGTTCTATCAAATAGTTGGTAGAGTAATGCGAATTTTTACTTATCCAAACGGAACAAAGAAAAAAGGGTGGGTTGTAGACATGGGTGGAAACTTGAATTTCTTCGGAAAAATTGAAACCATGAAAATTATTGAAAACCAAAACGGCTTTTCAATTTGGAACAATGGTCGCCAATTAACAAACGTCCCATTTCAAAAATAGATAAATGAAAGATATTAGAGATATTCTTAATACTACTGAAATTGTTTTCATTATAGCAATTTCGGTATCATTTCAAAATCCTGACCTGATGTTTATATTCAGAAACAATGGTGAAGAAGTTGAAATTGACACTAAAAACGGGTTTGTAACTCATCAATTAACTTTTAGTGAAATGAGGTTTATCGATGATAACTACCCATTTATTAAGATTTCAAGATTTAAAATCAAAAAGAAAATATATGTCTAATACAAATAAACTTCTTTCTATTGTAAATGTCAATCTAAGATTTAATGATAGGTACAAACTTCAATATATTGATGCTGATTCTTATAATAAAATACTGGATTTACTTTCGGTAATGAGAAAATCCAAAGAGATAACTTCAGAAGATTATCATTTGACAAAAGGTATTTATAAACACTTTAATTCTAATTTTTATAAAATAAAGAATTTAGAATTTGAAGAACCAAGAAGAGTTGCTCAAAAGTTTATAGGTAGAAAAAAAATTAGAAATTTTATTTTCAATAGAGATAAAAATAAGTGTTTGAAGTGCGGTTGTAATAAAAGACTACAAATCGATCATATAATTCCAATTTACAAAGGAGGAGAGAATAAAATATCTAATCTACAGACTTTATGTGGTCGATGTAATAGTATTAAACGAGATAATTATGCAGATTATCGTAAATAAAAATTATAACAATGGCAGAAGAAAAAAAATCGGTTATAGTTTACGCTGAATGGATAGAACTATTCGAAAGCTTACAAGACGATGAAGCAGGTAAATTGATAAAGCATTTTTTTAGATATGTTAATGATTTAGATCCAGTCTTCCCTGACAGAATAACTGAATTGTCATTTATTCCTATAAAACAGACCTTGAAACGAGATTTAAAAAAATGGTCTCAAAGCAAAGAAGAGAAAAGTATAAACGGAAGAAAGGGAAATCTAAAGCGCTACTATTTAGATCTTTATAAAATGTTTGAACAAGGAAAAATAACATTAGAACAAGCAGAAGATATTGCAAAAACTCGCAAAAACTCGCTACCCGATAGTGATGCGACAAAAAACGTCGCAAAACTCGCTGTTAATGTAAATGATAATGTTAATGTAAATGCTAATGTAAATGTATTATCTAAAGATAATATAATAATACCCGAAATTGAAAATTTCGGTTCTGTTGCTATTGAAGATTTTAATTTTTCACATTCAAAAATTTTAAAATTTGAAAGTCCTTCATGGCTCGAATCAGTCGCGATGCAACAAAAAATTAAAATTGAAGAAATTCAAAATAAAATTGATGAATTTGTTTTGTTTTTGACTACGACTGAAACACAACATAAATCAAAAAAAGCATTTTTAGAGCATTTCATTAATTGGCTAACCAAAAAAAATAATTCAGAGAAAAATGGAAAACAACAAATCGCTGGTTCCAACGGAACAAAAACAGCATACAAGTTTGATGCAGCTCGAATCATCGAAACCAATGTTGGCAAAACTTAATGAAGATTACCAAAAATTTAGAAACGTTGTAGTGGAATCCGAAATTGAAGACTTAATGAATTTCATGATAAGAATTCTAAATATAAAAACATCAAGTAAAGAAGAACAGGATGAATTAGATTTTCAGATGCCAATAATTTTAGATTTTATAAAAACAAAATTTGGTCACCTTACAATTCCAGAAATAAAAGAAGCTTTTAAAATGTACGTGGCAAGAGAGTTTTCACATATAAAAGTTTTTAGAATTTTAGATTGTCCTTCAATTGGTGAAGTACTTCAAGCTTACACAGATTTTAGAGCCGAAGCATTGCGAAAATATTCTCAACAAAAATCAAATTTACTTCAAGCGCCTCCTGGTCCAACCGATGAACAAAAAAGAAAGATAAGAGAGGATTTACTTAAAATAATAAAAGAAGATTTAGAAGCAAACGGCCATAGTAATGATGCTCATTTTCTTTATGATGAACTATACAATGAAGGAAAAATAAAAGTTAGTGATTTAGAAAAGAAGATTTTGTACAAAAAAGAACTTCAAAAATATAATTCCGAGCAAAGAAACGATATCGAAAGAAGCGGTTTAGCATCAAGAACTAAATTACTTGAAGAATTAAAAGCGAAAATTGAATCTAAAACAAAAATTCTAACTGTTCAAAATCGGTGTAAATCAATTTTAGCTTCTGAATATCTTTTTAGGAATTTAGAAGAGTTTGAAACAATAAAAACACAAAATGGAAAAAATTAAAATATTCGCCACTTCATTTACGCAAGTAATGCTCGTATCTGTAAATACAATTTTACTCACAAAAGGATATGTTTTAGGAATCTTTATGGTTGCCTTTACTATTTCTTTTATTTGGTGCTATAACGTTTCTAAAATCGCATTATCTGACATTAGAAGAAAGTTAATTTATTCTTTTGGTGCTGGATTAGGCTCGGTAACAGGATATTTAGTAATGAAAATTTTAGCATAATGAAAGATAAATTTTTAATTGGTATTGATCCCGATGTAGATAAGTCGGGAGTGGCCATAATAGACGGTAACAATGTAACTATTGACAATCTTACCTTTTTTCAATTATTTGATTACTTGAAATTTTACAAGGAAAAGGAAAGAAAACCTACGGTTTACGTTGAATGCGGATTTTTAAACAAATCAAATTGGCATAAAAGCGCTGGCAAAAGTGCTGCTTTCAATGCAAAAATTGGAGAATACACCGGTGCAAACTTTGAAACTGCAAAGAAAATTTGCGAAATGTGTGAGTACTTAAATATTCCACATGTAAAAGTAAAACCAACCGCTTCTAAAAAAGATAGCGAATTCTTCAAAAAACTTACAGGCATTACCACTCGAACCAATCAGGAACAGAGGGATGCTTTTCTTCTTATCTATGGCAGATAAGTAAAAAATCCCTTTCACAGTATTATTAATCAACCCAATATTGCTTCAACTAACAAGCGATAAGGTCGCCTATTAATTTAATTTTTATGTTTCATTCTGAATTTTACCCAACACCAAAAGAGGTGTTATACATGATGCAATTAGATTGCAAAGACAAAGTAATACTTGAACCACACGCAGGAAAAGGAAATATTGTTGATTTCTGCAAAGAAAATGGAGCTAAAGAGGTCTTGACAATGGAAATAAACAAAGACCTTCAGGAAATTATAAAAAGAAAATCCACTTTGATCGGTGATGATTTTTTCCAATGTAAACCAGAACAGGTTAGCCACATCAACGCTATTTACATGAATCCTCCATTTTCCAATGCTGATAAACACATTCTTCATGCTTGGGAAGTTGCTCCAGAAGGTTGCGAGATAGTATCACTTTGTAATTACTCAACGATTGATGCTAAATATGGAAGGCTTCATGTATTGATAAGAGATTATGGAATTACTGAAAATTTAGGTGATTGCTTTACAGAAGCCGAAAGAAAAACAGGTGTTGAGGTTGGAATGGTTAGACTTTTTAAACCACTTGCAAGTAAAGAATTCGAGTTTGAAGGTTTCTTTATGGATGAAGAAGAAGAGGAAGATCAAGGAAACGGAATACTTCAATACAATGAAGTTAGAGCTTTAGTAAACCGATACGTTGGAACCATGAAAGCATTTGATAAAATGAAATATGAGTTAGATGCTTTGAATCATTTAATTTCTGGTATTGGTATGAGTTCGGTTACTTTAGAAATAAGTTCCGAAAGAATGGTTACTACAAAAGAGCAATTTTCAAAGATTATTCAAAAACGCTCTTGGAAGCATATTTTCAATAAACTAAATATGGAAAAGTATGTTACTTCTGGAGTAATGAAGGACATTAACAAGTTTGTTGAAACACAAGAAAAAGTTCCTTTTACAATGAAGAACATTTATAGAATGCTCAACATAATTGTAGGAACGCGAGAACAGACTTTCAATAGAGCATTAGAAGAAGCTGTTGATAATTTCACAAAACACACCCACGAAAACAGATTTGGAGTTGAAGGTTGGAAAACGAATTCAGGTTATATGCTTAACAAGAAATTCATTTGCGAAGGAATTGTTGAAACATCGTGGGGAGGTGGAAGTTTACAAGTGCGTTATAATTCTTATAGCGGTAATAAAATAGATGATTTAGTAAAAGTCTTATGTAATATCACTGCTAAGAATTACAATGATATAGGAACTCTTTACAGATTTAATTTCGATAAAGTAAAACATGAAAAAAGCTTCGAAATTAAGCCTAATGAGTGGTATGAGTTTGGATTTTTTAACGTGAAGTTTTTCAAAAAAGGAACGATGCACGTAAAATTCAAAAACATGGATGATTGGTATAGACTAAACTATGCCTACGGACAATTAAAAGGGTTTTCACTTCCAGAAACTTATAAGAAATGAGTAATCATAAAAAATACACAGAACTATGGAACAAGAAAGAAGAATTTTCAGAAGATGATTTAAATTTCTTGAGGTCTTACATTAAAAATAAATCATTTAGAGTTAGTTATGGTTTTTATAATAAAGTCAGTTCTAAAAAAATGCAAATCGCTTTAATTTTTGACTTAATACCATTTCAAAATCGAAGAACAGGAGTTGAAAACAACTGGGAAATAATTTCTACAAGAGAAATCACCAACAAAGAAATTGACGAATTCATAAATCAATACTTCAAAAAATCATTCAAAAGGTTTTTAGTTTTCTATTACAAAGACCTTGAAAGACTACTGATAGATGATAGGAAATTGGGAGCAGAAACTCCTTATGAATTCATTAAAAAGTGTGAAGAAAAAGGATATAACGGAAAATACCAAACAAAAATTGAATTTCAAAACAACTAAAACTTAATAAAATGAGCGTATCAACAGCATTTAAAGCACAAATCGAAAACCACCTTAAAGAATTAGCAACTAAGGACGAGTTATTCGCAACTACCTTGAAAAAGGAAAACAAAAACATCGATGATTGTATAACCTACATTCTTAATGAAGTTCAGAAATCAGGCAAAATGGGATTTGCAGACGAGGAAATTTACGGAATGGCAGTTCACTACTACGATGAAGACGATATTCAAATCGGTAAAAAAGTAAGCGCTAAAGTAGTGGTTAATCACAGCATCGATGCTCCAAAACCTAAAAAAGAAGCAAAACAAAATCCGGTGCAAGACCAACCAAAAGAGGTTAAGAAACCAGCAAAGCCAAAAGTAGAAAAACAACAAGCTTCTTTATCGTTTGAATTCCCAGAATAGCAGCCTATGAAACCGAGAAATAAACTTCATCATCGAATTGTTGACTTAGCGAATAGTTTATTTACAATTTCTAATCAACAAAAGCAGTGGGCTTACAGAGAATGTTTAGAACATCGAGGTTATGCCACCAAAAATAGAGTGTTGTGTTTAGATTGCGGTGATACCTTTTCACCGCAATTAGTAAGCCGAAAGAAAGCAGTTTGTCCGCATTGTGGCACAAAGCTTCAAATTAAAGAATCGCGTTGCACTACGGACACACAAACCAATTATTTTGCCATTACTGAAATAGTTGAGGAATTCCAAGTAGTTAGAAATTTCGAATTGATTGCCCGATATAAAAAAGGAGAGAAAGTAAGATATCATCTTCACGAAATTTTGCAGTACTGGATTGATCCAAATAAGAAAGTTACCATGTTTGGATTAAAACATTACAACAGTGGTCATTGTGATTCTTGGGGTGGCGATATGGAAATTAGAGAAGAGGGAAGATATTATGGTTATGGTGGTAGAAAATACGATGTTTATGCTCGAAAGTATCACCCTGATTCAGTATTTAAACCTGATTATAAAAAGTTTGGAATTAATCACAATCTGAAAGGCTTGACTTTTATAGAAGCTATTCGATTAATTCCTTTCAATCCAAAACTTGAAACATTACTGAAAGCGAAGCAATATGCTTTACTTGAAATGGGTGATAGTTACCGAATAAGTAATTACTGGCCATCAATTAAAATCTGCCTACGAAATAAGTACAAAGTAAAAGACCATAGAATTTACATTGATTATTTAGATCTTCTTAAATACTTTAAAAAAGACTTGCGAAATGCAAAATATGTGTGCCCTAAAAACTTAATGAAAGAGCACGATATTTTAATGAAAAAGAAACGTGAAATTTTAAGGCTTGAAGAGCAAGAAAGAAACAGATTAGCGATTTTAAAACGTCAGGAAAACTTAGAGAAAGCAAGAATCGAATTTATAGAGAGAATGAATAAATTCTTTGATTTAGAATTTAAGAAAGGTTTGATTAAAATAGTTCCTCTTAAAAGCATTGATGAATTTAAAAAAGAAGGGGATATATTAAATCACTGCGTATTCACAAACGAATATTATTCTAAAAAGGAATCCTTAATTCTTTCTGCAAGAATCCAAAACAAGCCAATCGAAACAATCGAAATTTCACTTGATAAACTTCAAGTAGAGCAAGCTCGAGGTTTAAATAATAAGGCTACAAAATACCACGATCAGATTTTAGAAATCATCAATAAAAACATGCCTTTGATTGGTGCTATTGCCAGACCCAAAAAAAGAAAAAAATCCAAACAATTAGTAGAATCAAATTAAATAAATAACCATGAGAATTTTTGTATCATCAGCCAAGTTATTAAAAAACTTGCAAGTTTTAAGCGGAGTAATTAACACTTCAAACACAATGCCTATTTTAGATAACTTCCTTTTCGATTTTGAAGGGAATTTATTAAAAGTAACGGCTTCCGATTTAGAAACTACCATGAAGGTAAACATCGAAATCGAATCACAAGAAAAAGGATTGGCATGTGTTCCTGCTCGACTTTTAATCGACATTCTAAAAACACTACCAGAGCAACCTTTGGTATTGGAATTTTTAGAAAACAACGTTTTAAAAATCAAAACCGATTCAGGAATTTATGAAATTGCTTACGTTTCTGGCCTTGAATTTCCGAAAGCAATCGAAATGGAAGAAACTTCAAGAACTATTATTCCAAGTAAAGTGCTTTCGACTGCAATCAGCAAAACAATTTTTGCTACAAGTAACGATGATTTAAGACCAGCTTTTACGGGTGTGTATTTCCAATTAACTACCACTGGTTTAATCTTTGCTGCAACCGATGCGCATAAATTAGTGAAGTATTCGAGAAAAGATATTCAAGCCACTGAAGAAGCTTCATTCATTATGCCGAAAAAAGCTTTGAATGTTTTGAAAGGAATTTTACAAACACTTGAGGTGGATGTGGTAACCGAGTACAACCAATCAAATTCAAAATACGTGTTTGATCAGTTCGAATTGATTTGTCGATTAATCGATGCTAAGTATCCAAACTACGAAGCGGTTATCCCAAAAGAAAACCCAAACAAACTAACCATTGACAGAAACTTACTTGCAACCTCTGTAAATCGCGTTTCTATTCTTTCGAGTAAAGAAACCCACCAAATGCGATTAGGGTTCAAAGGTAATGAGTTGACTATTTCCGCAGAAGACAAGGAAACGAGCAAAAACGGAAACGAAGTTTTAACCTGCAGCTATACTGGTAATGATTTTGCAATTGATTTTAACTCAAAATTCTTGTTGGAAATGTTGAAAAATACAACTTCTGAACAAGTAACGCTTGAAATGTCAGAACCAAACCGAGCAGGAATCCTGATGCCATTAGACGGACAAGAAGACGGAGAGGAATTACTGATGTTAGTAATGCCTGTAATGTTGAAATAATGGATAGTCCTATTCCTCATGTAGAAGATGTTTATTTCTACTCGAGAGAAAATAACATCTTAATAGCAAATAAGACCAACGGCGAAAAAGTGCCGTTGGTTAAATTTAAACAGAAATTTATTGATTTCGCAGTTCTAAGCGACACAGCTTTTCGATACTTGAAAGACTATATGCAATACTATCCCGAACTATGGGAAAAAGTAGAACCCGAAAAAACCGACACAAACCAACAATTAAGCTTATTTTAAAAATGAAAAAATCATATTACTACGAACCAGTAGTGACACCAGTTGCAAAAAATGGTTCATCAAAATTTGGATTTATTGCCAAAACAGTTGCTTTCAATGATTATTTAAACACTCGCTTTGAAGTAGAAATTACAGGAAAAACAATTGAGGAACTAAAGCAAAAAACAGACGACTTTTTCAGAGATTCAATCCAATTGAAATGCGCATACTATTTGTGCAGCAAATCAGTAGTAGAAAAATTTAAGCCGTTTGAAGTGTCAAAGCCATTCAAAAGCGGTTATGCTGATGATAATGATGATTACTTTGTCGCATGGCTAAACTTTGATGAGGTGGACCGATACTACCAAGCCAATGAAGAAAAGATATTGAATTCTGACGAAGAATTTTATTGTAGAGAATGTGTTCCAGGAACAATGGATGTTTCAAAAATGAAAATCAAAGACATTAAAAAAAATGGTTTGTTTTTTGAAATATGGATGGAATTTGATTTAAGTCAAATAAAAAATAAAGCAATGGTTATCCACAACCTATCCGAGCGAGAAAAATGTACACCAGTCGAATTTATTAACAAAATTGTTTAGGTATGAGCAGAATTCAAAATAAAATAGATAAAAACAAGGTTAAAATAGTTGAGCTGCTTAATCAAAACATTGACTTAAAGTATGAATTGAAGTTAAAGCGATTTACTAGATTTTCAGAAGAAATTAAGCAATTAGGAACAAAAAAAGAACCGAAAGAAGTTAAAATAAAAATTGGTCATTGGAATGAGTTTTTTTATGATGAAGATTTTCCAAAAGATAAAAAGCACGCTGTAAAAATTGAACGAAAAGAAATATGCGAAGTTGATGGAGAAAGAAGTAATCATTGGAAAAAAATTACTTATTACACTATTGAAGACATTTAATCCTAAAAACAAATTTAAAAGAAGATGAAAGCACTATCAATAAAACAACCGTGGGCGAGCCTAATTGCTCACGGTATAAAAGACATCGAGAACCGAAGTTGGAAAACCAACTTTCGAGGTAGAATTTATATTCATGCTTCAGGAAAACAAGCAGGTAGTTACGATGAATTACTAAATGATGAACAAAAAAAAGAGTTTAAAGAAAAACACGATAGAATTACTCTTGAAAAACAACATTATTTTTCAGCCATCATCGGAGAAGTTGACATCATCGATTGCGTTATCAATCATCCGAGTATTTGGGCTGAAAAGTCAGAATACGAACAAGTAGGACCTTATCTTACTTACAAAAATGACAAACCAATTTACAACTGGGTTCTAGCTAATCCTGTACTCTACGAAAAACCAATCCTAAACGTAAAAGGAAAACTCTCTTTTTGGGAACCTGACATTGATATAAACGAATGTATTGGCTGTTCAGGAAAATTTAATCTTACAGAAATGCTTGAGGACTCAGCTGGAGAACTTTATTGTAAAGAATGTGCTGATGTGCTATTTCCTATCATGCGCAAAGAATACGAGGAAATGTTAGAAAGAGGAGAAATTGAACAAGAAGATAATTAAAAACTTAAAAATAAATGCAAAAAATATTAATCTTAGACATCGAAACCACCGACTTTCTTCAAAGAGGTGGTAAAATAGTTGAAATCGGAATTGTGGAACTTGACCTATCAAACGGAAACAAGAAAATCATCTACGACAAAGTAACTCATGAAACGGGAATCACTCGTGAAGAAGTTGAGAAAGCATGGATTATTCAAAACTCCACCTTAACCGTAGAAGAAATCAGAACATCAACACCTTTGCATATTTTGAAACCCGAAATACAAAATTTGCTTTTCCAATACAAGCATGGAGCAACCGCATTCAACAACGCTTTTGACTTTGGGTTTATGGAAAATAGAGGTTTTGTGTTCCCTAAAAAGCTACCATGCCCGATGAAGCTCTCAACCAACATTTGTAAAATAGAAACTTCCAGAGGTTATAAGTGGCCGAAAGTAGAAGAAGCGCACAAACACTTCTTCGGTGATGTTGGTTATATAGAACAACACAGAGGAGCAGATGATGCCTTCCATGAAGCTGACATCGTTTATGAGTTATATAAAATAGGGATATTTAAAATTGATTAAAACATAAATAATGAAAAAAATAATTGAAAAAACAATCGACATTTTAGGAGCTATTTGTATAATAGTTTTCTTTTTATCTATAATCTTAAAAATATGGTCCGAAGATGATATACAATGGATATTAGATAGATTTTATAAAACCTCTTTAACAATATTCATTTTGATAATTGTGATTTATGGATTTTTTATTTACGAAAAAGATGAATAACTGCGGATAATTGTTGCAGTAGCGTTCTGACACACACTATCGTTTTCCTGACATCAGGAAGTTGGTAATAAAACGCAAAACATTAAATTAATCACTGCCGTAGCTATTGATACAAACAAATGTTAACAGTAGCTTTTAAAACACAATAAATGAAACAAGATATTTTTACTGAAGAATTTTTAAAAGAAATAGGTTTTACTTTAACTGAAAAGAAAGAAAGTCAGTTTAAGCCGTATTCAATTTATGGTAAAGCACAAGATAGAATTGGATTAACAATTTTACAATGGTGCGAGGAAGGACATTCGTGTACTTATTTTGGGGATAAATTAGAACCAAATACAAGTTTAGGAATATTAAAAGATGGAGGAACAAGAACTGTTTTCAATGGTTACGTTTATACACAAGATGATGTTAGAAAAATATTATCGTTAACATGGTAGGTAAAGTTACTGTTAACGTTCCCTTGATTGTGGAAGTTGGGAAAAGCCAGCGAAATATAACGATTAATCACAAATAAAACCAAATACAGACTATGAATACAGATAAAAAAATTATCCAATTGCCACAATCAAGTGTTAAGAGCAGGTTTTTTGCTCAATACTGGGGACAAAAAGTAATGAAGAAAAATATAGAGGGATTAGAAAATTTTTATTCTGAACCTGATGGATTTATTCGTTCAATGACAATAGATAGCCCTTTATTTTTGGAGTTAAAACCGCTTTCAAAAGCCACTCGTGAAGAAGTTTTTGACACTTATTGTAAAATGTGGGAATTTAATGAGAATTTAATTGAAACCGACACTAAAATAGCAATAGATTGGTTTCAGAATTACGGAAAACCACATTATGTAAAATTCAATCAAGAGCAGACTGATTTTTTACGTTCAAAAGGGTATGCAATTCCTTTTATGGAATATTCAGTTGATGATTTAGTTTCATTCGGTTGGGTGAAGTTGCTCTAAACTTGCTCTTAACAGCCTGATTGGCGATGGTTTTAATCTCGCCAATCATTTGTTAGATTTCCCTTGATACTTCCAAAATGTCAACCCAATATTGCTCTACAATTAACACACAAAAAAAGACAATATTATGGCAACACTTTTCTTTACACCTCGCACTACAATTGATGCAAACGTTTTTCAAGACCGTTTAGACAATTCACCTTATCACGGAGAATGGAATGTTAGAACCGGTGCATACGAATTCGAAATAGAAGAATGGGAAGCAGACGAACTTGAAGAAAATCTTTCTCAAGAATTAGCATACGATATCAACGGAAGATTTGAATTTGAAAACTAAAACCATGTTCAAATATTGCAAACGCTGTTTCTCCGTTCAGCTATTCAAAAACGGAATTTGTCAAACCTGTAAAAAATAACATCATGGCATCTTGCAAAAAATGTCAATCAGAAAACAGCGTAATGTATTTCGATTTATGCGAAAAGTGTCATGCTTTTTCTGTTTTTGACGAGAATCCACCCACAAATGAAGTACTTGAACGAATAAAAAACAAGAAATGTATTCCTTGTGGTAGTAATTTCTTTTATCCAGTTGATGCAAAGCCAACATGCGGTTATTGTCAACTCGTTAAAAAATATCATTCATTATACTTGAAAAGTAAAAGCTAAAATATTAAAAATCAAATAATTACATTTTAAGCCATCCATATAGGGTGGCTTTTTTTGTTTATAAAAATTATAAATAACTTATAATTTTTATTACTTTTGTTGTATAATGTAACCAAAATAAAAAATTAAATCCCAATGAGTCAACCTGTTATCAATTCACGCATTATCAAGTTAGAACCTATCAATTGGAAAGAACTTCAATTTATCCAGCAAGAGGACTTCAAAGAATGGCTTCCAAATGGAGATAAGAAGTTAATCGAATCCTTGCTTAAATATCAGTTTGCTGACCCGTTCAAGGTGTGGCACCATAACGGCATAAATTATTGTTTAGATGGTCGCCACCGATTTTTGGACTTGAAATCAGTTTCCGAAAATGGTCATGAAGTTCCTGATATGTTGCCAGCGACCTTTATCGATTGCAAGGATATGAAAGAAGCAGCTGAATTGGTTTTGGTATATTCATCGGCATACGCTAAAATTACACAACAAGGATTGCTTGACTTCGTTAAGAACTTTGATTTGGATTTTCCTGATATGCAAGCGATAATGAATATCCCTGAATTTGATGATATTGCCTTTCAAGGTTTACTAAATGAATCATCAGGAATTGAACCAGGAGAGAAAATCATTCCATCGTCGCTAAAGGATAGTTTTATATTTCCACCATTTTCAATATTAGACACTCGCTCTGGTACGTGGCAAGAACGCAAACGTAAATGGATAGAACTTGGTTTCAATTCGCAAGAAACTCGCGAGGATGTCGAGCTAATCGCTAAAAGCGGTCAATCATCAGGCATCTACGAACTGAAGAACAAGATGCGCGACATGTTACAACGTGAGCCTACTTGGGATGAAATCATTGATTACGCCAAAAAGAAAGGAATGCATATTTACGAGGGCGCGAGTATCTTCGACCCTGTGCTTTGTGAATTGTCTTATCGTTGGTTTTGTCCTCTTGGTGGTAAAATATTAGACCCTTTTGCGGGTGGTTCTGTTCGTGGAATTGTGGCAGGAGTGCTTGGTTATCCGTATGCTGGTATTGATTTAAGAAAGGAACAAGTAGAAGCAAATAGAAAGCAAGCATCAATACTAAGTCTTGAGAATGTAGATTGGTTTACTGGTGATAGTAATGAAGTATTAAATTCTGAATTCCCTACCGATGGCTTTGACTTCGTTTATTCTTGCCCTCCATACGCTGACCTTGAAAAGTACAGCGACGACCCGAAAGACTTGTCCAATATGGATTACGATCAGTTCAAAGAAGTTTACTTTTCAATTATAAAAAAGGCAGTCGCAAAATTGAAAGAAGACCGCTTTGCTTGTTTCGTTGTTGGTGATGTTCGCGATAAAAACGGCTTTTACTACAACTTTGTCAGCGATACGATACAAGCGTTCAAAGATGCTGGAATGGAACTATACAATGAAATCATTTTAGTTAACGTGGTTGGTTCATTAGCTATCCGAGTAAGAAGACAATTCAACGGAGGTCGTAAGGTTGGTAAGATGCACCAAAACGTGTTAGTTTTCTACAAAGGCGACCCAAAGAAAATAAAAGAAAACTATCCTGAATTAAACCTTGGAGAGCTCGAAGAAACTCTAGAAGTAATTTAGAACGAAACTAAAATAAGAATTGGTTATTTTTACGCCATTATAACCAATTCTTTTATCACAATGGCGCTTACTAACTATCAAATAATTATGGAAATTAGAGATAATATTATCGCATATCTTGAAAGTGAAAAAAGGATAAATGAACTTGCTTTGAAAGCTTACGAGGATTCCTCTATAACTGAAAATGATACAGAAATTCGTCGTATGCGTGAACGTGAGGCAATTAAACTTCGTCATAGTATAGCTGAAACTTCAAGACACATTGAAGTTATCAAACGCATGTACCCAAATCAATAGTCTATGGCAGGCGTTAGATCATCCAAAGAAGAAACCGAAAGACGTGTGTTCACCATTCAAGGGTGGATAATTAACGGCGTGCCTGATTATTTGATATTAAAAAACATTCAAAACCAATTCCAAAATAAAGACGGCAACTACCTTAGTCGACGTCAAGCAAAAGTATTACTACAAAAAGCCTATACAATATGGCAACAAGATCAAGAAGCTACTATTGACCAAAAAAGAGCTTTAAAAATCGCAAGGTTGCAGCAAGAAATTAGGTCGATGGATGAAAAGTATAAAAACACTCCTCAAGGCATGGCTGTTAAATTGTCGTATGAGAAGGAAATAAACAAATTAGAGGCTCTTTATCCAGTTAAAATATTACGTCTTCAAGGCGATAAAGAAAATCCTTTACTCGGTGGTGATACATTTGACGAATCCAAAGAACGAAGACTTCAAGAACTTCTGGAAAAGGCATCTAAACTTAATGTTTAGATTTTTTTTAAATAAATAGTTATAATTATTATAACTATATGATAATAATTATTATTTTTGACGTAACGAAATGGAAATAAAAATCTTGAAGTCATGAAAAGAATTTAATTAAAACAGCAATGGCCACTAGCTTCAGACAAATGGGAAGCTCCCTTCGTTAACTGTGAAACTGTTTCCTTTGGGTTAAAAGCGAAAGAATGATCCTGGGGAGGTGGCGGAATTGGTAGACGCTGACAGCAGGGGCTTAGCCCGTTAAAATTAAGAAGAGCTGTAAATCATTGGTAATAAGCACGGGTTGAGTACCAAGGGGTAACGATTAAGATACCATCAAAGGAACAACGTGCATACAGGTTCGAGTCCTGTTCTCTCCACAAATTTAAAGTTGTTGAATGTAAATCCTTAAGTGGAAATCCTCAATAGTGGCTACGGATTTTAAAATAGAGACCACTCGTTCTTACTCGGAATTGTTACGCTAAGGTTAGGGATGTTAACCAGAGTTGACAGCAAGGAAAGACTTGCAACACTGGAGTAATGGTAAATGTGGTTAAATCAGCAGACTGTAAATCTGTCGCCTTTCGGCTATTTGGGTTCGATTCCCTCTACTCCAACAAAACCAAAAGTAAGTAGATAATTGGTGAAGGTTTTTAACTCTGACAATTATGAAAGCTTAGTGTTTTTTAGGTTGTTAGTTCAAGCGAAAGCAAAGGTTAGAACGGCTTGAAAGTAAATAAGCACACAGATTAAGTCTTATTGAACCAAATGCGATATCGGTTCGAGTCCGATACAACCTCAAAATTTAGTTGTTAATTGAAATATTGAAAAGCAATCCAGCTCATACCCTAAAGTCGTCCATTCTTTAGCACAAATGAGCAAGTAGAACCTATCGGTTTGTTTAATCAGTCGTTAAATCATTCTACTGCGTTGAGGTTATAGGGTAATGTATTGGTTATTAATCTTCCCTTTGTTAAGAACCAAGAAACTAGAACAACGCAAAATCTGATCGTGTAACGTTAGCAGTGCGTGGCTTATAAAAAACAGATTGACGGATTGCTTTTGATATTTCATAATTTAAAATCAAATGTCGATAAACATTACAAACTTCGTGTCTGTTATTGAAAAAACAGAGCTATTCCAATCACTTCAAGGAACTGATAAATTCAAGCAAAAACTGCTAATCAAAAACTACAAAAACATTTACCACGATTACGAGCAAGCAAGAAGACTTGGACTCGATTACGTGGAGCAATATATGACCTCGATTACTGAATTTAAAATAATAAAAGAAATCATCGAGAATGATAACAATAGCAAATAATCAAGTTTTTGTTCAAGGCAAACGAACAACCGACCCAACGCTTATTGGTTTGGCTTTGTTGGATGCGATAGAATTAAAGCAATACATGGCTGTCGACCATTCAGACCGTAGAGAAAAGATAAACGCTTACGTGAAGCAAAAGCAATTAAGGAAGACTTTAGAGCGTAGACACTTAACGGATATTGTTTGTTCGATGATTGTTTTCAGTTCAGAAGAACTTATCGAGCGTGCCGAAAATCTAAATGTGTCAAGAGCTTCTGCATACAATTTTACCGTGCTATTAAAAGATGCTAATGTGATTTCTCAAAAGGAACATTTATTCATTTAAAAAATGCTTACAGATGCTGAAATGTTGGAACTTGAAAATCTTCTTAAACTAAAGGGGATTGACATTTCACGCAAAAAGTTAACGCAATTAGATGAAGACACCAACCCAAACTACGAACTACTTTACAAGGCAATAAACGAGCAAAAGTATGATGAAAACGGAAATCTTGTAAAAGGCTTTCGTGGTGCTGGTTTAGAAGGTTCTTCACGTTCAGGTAAGACATGGTCCGGTGTAGATATAATCATTTGGCTTTGCCTTTACTATGAAAAAAACGGCTGCACAATTAATATCTATCGTGAAACCTACAATGAGTTCAAAACTACTCTTTACGATGATTTCAAACGCAGGCTTGATGATTACGGACTGCCAAATAAGTTTCACAATAACGATGAGGTTAAGTCTTTCAAAATAGGCAAAAGCAAAATATTCTTTCTTGGTGATGGTAAGCATGGTGGAGGTTGTGATTATGCTTTTTTTAATGAAATGATGTTCATTCGTCAATCAGTATTTGACCAAGTAGAATTGCGTTGTCGTAAGTTTTGGTGGGCTGATTACAATCCAAGTGTAACTGATCACTGGTTCTTTGATAAGGTGCTTACTCGTCCTGATGTTGCCTTTCTTCGAACTACTTATCTTGACAACAAGCATATATCAATCGGTGAGAAAAACAAAATACTTTCTTGGGAACCTTGGAAGCCTGGTTCTTATATCGTAAAGAATAGTATTGTGATGTGTTACAATAAGGTAACCCAAAAAGTAGAGCCTGTAACATCAACTAATCAACCGCCACCGCACCCAACGAATATACAAAATGGAACGGCTGACGAGTTTAATTGGAAGGTTTACGGACTTGGTTTACGTGGAGCGATGAAAGGCGTTGTTTTTCCTTATGTTGAATGGATTGATAAGTTCCCAGAAGATAAAGCGCCCATTTATCCAAATGACTTTGGATTTACAACAGATCCAAATACTCTTGTTAAGTATGCCGAAGATGAATTCAATATATGGATTGAGCCATTGTGTTATGAACCAATTGAAACGCCTAAGGCTTTAGCTTCATTGCTTACCGAATTAGGTATTGACCCAGCTAAAGACATAATTCCTTGTGATTCTGCTGATAAATATACTGGAGAGAACAAAGGAACGGTTGAAATGGTTAAAGGATTGAAGCAAGAAGGCTTTGTCAATGCTTATAAAATCAGCAAAACCAAGTCGATAATGTTCTGGCTTACTTCTATGAAAACTAAAAAGATTCATATTGTTAAGAACCACCTTTACCAACAAGCACTTAAAGAGCAACAGAATTACCGAATGAAGGAAATAGCTGGTATTGCAATCAATCAGCCAAACGATAAATTTAACCACATGTGGGATGCAGCTCGTTATGGCCACATTGCGCATAATTCAAAAACACAAATATTCACAACAAGCGAAGAAGTTATTAAAACCATAAATTATTAATCATGGAAGAATTATTATTAAAATTGGCTACAGAGCCAGACAAAGTAATTGCAACCGTAAAGGAGCAATCAAAAGATAACGCTAAAATAGTCGAGTATCAAAAAGAATACAAGCAAAAGGATAGAACTATCCGAGAAACACAAGTTGGTACAGTTCAAAAAGACAAAGATGTTGGAACTGGAGAAAAAGCAAAACGTGTAAAAGCCGTTCGTATTCCGATAAATTTTGCAAAAAAAATAGTTACTACTGCAACGGCTTTTGAGGTTGGAAAACCTGTTTCTTTAGTGGCATCAGACGAAAATAATTTATCTAAAATATTAAATCAGATTTGGAAAACAAACAGAATTGATAGTAAAATAGCTGAATTAGTTCGTTTAAAAAAATCAGAAACACAAGGAGCTATTCAGTTTTATGTTGCTGATCTAAAACCAGAATCAATTTTGAATAAAATACTTGTGAAAATTGGATTGAAAGCACAAGCAAAAGAAATAAAGTCAAAGCTATTAAACAATAAAGATGGAATTATGACTCCTTACTTTGATAGTAAAGGTGATATGGTTTTATTTATGTGGGAATATAAAGCTAAAGATGCTGCAGGAAAAGAATTAAACCACGTTGAGGTTTGGGATGCTGAAAAATACCATTACCTAAACGATGCTTCAGGAAAAATAGCTTATTCTATAAACCCAATTCCTCATGGATTTGATAGAATTCCAATCGTTTACACATCTCAAGAAGAGCCTGAATGGTTTGATGTAAAAGAAATGATTGATAGAATTGAGGTTTCGCTTTCTAAACTTGGAGCATCAAACGATTATAGCGCATATCCTTTGTTGCAAATTTTTGGAGAAGTTGAATCATTCCCTGATAAAGATGATTCTGGCAAAGTATTGCAATTTCCAATGAAAAAAGACGATGAAGGAAAGTATGTTAATGGAAAAGCGGAATTCTTAACTGCTTCTAATGCGGTTGAATCTGCAAAGCTTGAACTTGAAATGCTAAAAGGTTTTATATATTCAATTTCTCATACACCGGACTTGTCTTTTGATAACGTGAAAGGACTTGGAAACGTTTCTGCAGTTGCTTTAAAATTACTTTTCCTTGATGCTGTTATTAAGGCAACCATGAACGAAGGAGAAAACAGAACAATGATTGAGAGAATTGTAAATGTGATTTTGTCTGGTATTGTTAGAACCACTAACACTGCATTATCATCAGAAGCACAATCCCTTTACTTTGAAATTATTTTCAATTCGATTATTCCTGATGATATTCAAGCGGCTACCGATATTATTAAAGGGCTTAAAGAAGCTGGATTGATGTCAACTCAAACAGCTATTAAATTGATTGATATGGTTGAGAACCCAGAGGAAGAATTGAATTTAATAAAAGAGGAATCACTTACAGAAATAACGCCACCACAAAATGCAAATTAATAACCAATACAATATTGAAGATATTGTTTATTTAAAACACGATATAGAGCAGTTACCTAAAATGGTAACTGCTATTATATGGGATGGTCACAAGGTAATGTATGAGGTCATTTGTGCAGAATGCGCTTCTCAACATTACGAATATGAAATTTCTAATATTAAAACCATTTACTAATGAAAAACCCAATTAAAGAGTTCTTTCGTAAAAGAGCTGAAAAGAAAGCAAGAATAAAATCAAAACTTGATAGCGTTATTAATGAATACAATTCGCTTATAAATGAGTACAGACTTATTCAAGAAAAGAAAAGTGAGTTACCATTTGCACAAAGGCAATTTGTTGTTGCCCGTGTGTTATATTTGATTAAAAAAGGACATATTCAAGTAAATTCTTAACAATGTTAGTATCAGGAAAAGTTAGAAGCGTTGGACCCGAACAACAAGTTAGCGCTTCATTCAAAAAAAGAGAATTGGTAGTAAGTACTGAAGAACAATATCCTCAACATATTTTAATTGAATTTGCACAGGATAAATGCGACTTACTTAACAACTTACAAGTAGGTCAGCAAGTAAACGTTTCAATCAATTTGCGAGGTCGTGAATGGGTAAATCCACAAGGAGAAACAAAGTACTTCAACTCTATTCAGGGTTGGAAAGTAGATTAATGTAAACAAAGTTTAAAAATGCGTATGTGTTAAAAGGTAATGTTTGATAATTCATTAATTCTTCGTGAAGAATAACCTCGCATCTTAAATGAGAATTAACACAACTCCTCTACATTATTAACCACTTCTTACGAGGTGGTTTTTTTATGCTAAAAATCTTTATTCTTATTTAGTCTAAATAAAAATAAAATTTCTTTATATTTGTTCCATAATATATTATTAACTAACATTTTAAGTTATGGCAGTAAAACCAGAAAAGATTAAGGAAAGACTTAGAGCATTGTTTCCAAAGGCTAACTTATCGCAAAAAAGGCTAGACGCTTATGCGGCTAAACTTGCACCAAAACCAGCAGACGAAGCGACAGACGCAGATGTAGATGCAATTATCAACGATTATAATGAAATAATCGATTTTGTTGCAGTAGCACAGGAAGACGACAGAGTTAGAACTCTTGAAGCAGCTAAAGCTAAAGCAGATGCGGATAAAGCAAAAGGAGCTGGTAAAAAAGAAGACGAAGAGGAAGAAGAAGTTGTTGAGGTTGACAAAGATGCGCCTGCATGGGCTAAAGCTTTATTGAAACAAAATGAAAAACTTAATTCTGACTTAGAGGCTCTAAAAACTGGTAAAGTAATTGAAACAAAGAAGAAAACTGCATCTGAACTATTTTCTAAATCAGAAGTGCTTAAAAACATTCCTGAAGGCATCCGCCAAAATTGGGTAAATAGAATTGATGTAAACTCTGAAACTCCATTTGAAGAACAAATTCAAGCATTGGAAACAGAGTATTCAACTTTGGTTCAAGTTAATGCTGATAACTATCATTATGCGCCACCAGCAGGTGGAGGATCGACTGAAATTAAAGCCGATGCTAACGTTGTTGATGCTGTGGTTAATATTTAAAAGAGAAAGTTTAATCTAAAAATTTAAAAGTTATGTCGGGAACTACCGCTAATTTAGGCAATGCTGGAGACGTTTTTGATACTGCAAATGACGGTATCGTAATCGTGTCGAACTTGGAAAATATTCCAGGAGGAAAGACATTGGACACTACAGGGTTTTCGCCTGCTGTTATTCCAGCTGGTCACCTTGTTATTGAAGAAACTGCAACAGGTGTTTTAAAACCTATGCCAGTTTCAGGAGCCGCTTATGGCGAATTACCTGCTAACCACACTTATAAAGGTGTTGTTGTATCGAGTGTTTTAACTACTAAACCATTTGTTGCCGTAATGGTACGTGGAACAGTAAACAAAAACGCCTCTAAGTATGCTATCGCGTCTGTTTTATCAGCAGTTAGAACAGCGTTACCATTAATCCGTTTTACACAAGACTAAGCCATGAATCAATCATTATTCGTACAGTTTCTTGCTTATTTTAAAGCAATTGCAAAATCCATTGAAGAAAAAGTAAATGGTAAAAAAACAGAGTTAACTTACTTGTATAAAGAAATGTTAACCGAAGAACTTAGTGTAGACTTACAATGGAAAAGTTTAACAGTAAACTCAAACATTGTAGCTGCCGATATCGTGGCTTTAGATTCTGCTTTGCCATTGAAAAAAAGAGATTCATTTGGAACGGCTTCTGGTGATATTCCGAAGTTAGGAATGAAGTTACAATTATCTGAAAAACAAATGTCAGACATCGATGTATTAAAAGCTCGTAATGTTGAAACATCAATTTTGGTAGATAAGATTTTCCAAGATCAGGTTAAAGCAACAATGGGTATTCACGAGAAGTTAGAATTTATCTTCTTACAAGGATTATCAACTGGTATTGGATTAGTAGAAAATGAAAATAATGTTGGAACAGGTATTCGTGTTGATTACGGATATTTATCTTCTAACAAGTTTGGTGCTTCACTTCCTTGGTCAAATACTAATGCAAAACCTATCGATGACATTAAACGTGTTGTCAAAGAAGCAAGAGCAAAAGGTGATAACATTAAAGTATTAATGATGTCAGATACAACTTTTGATAAACTTGCTGAAAACGCTCAAACTCGTGAGAATTTTGCATTTAGTCAAAACTTTGTAGGAACTAACATTCCAACTCCTGATTTAGAACAAGTAAATGGCTTAATGCAAAGAAAATTTGGTTTAACAATTGTTGTTGTTGATAGAACCGTAACTACTGAGCGTGATGGCGTTAGAACAGTTCATACTCCTTGGGCTACTGACAATGTAATCTTCTTAACTTCTCCAAAAGTAGGTAAACTTGCTTATGGTATTTTAGCAGAAGAAACACGTAAGTCTCCTAAAGTAATGTATGAAAAATCAGGTTCTTTCATCTTATTGAAAAAATGGTCAACAGAAGAGCCTTTTGCAGAATTCACTTCTTCTCAATGTTTAGCGTTACCAGTTATCAATAATGTTTCTTCTATTTACTTATTAAATTGTGAGAAAGCCGATAGTTCTACTCAAACAGAAGGTGATGCAAACTTTGCATACAAAGCGGTTAATTATACTAGAACTTCTGTGATTGCAGCTATCAACTTAGCAAAAGGCAAAACAGTTGCTAAATCCACAAATACAGATGCTATTTTATTGAAATATGTAAATGAGTTGTCTGCAGAAGAAATCTTAATATTTGAAGCTAACATTGTAGCAGCTTAATAAAAATATGTATTCAGAAGAAATCATACAATCTTTAACTGAAAGAATTGGGTTTGGTTCACCACAAGAGGATAGCTTCACTTTAACCATAAGTGAAGCCATCCAAATTGGTGCTTCTGGTCGTGTTTTCAAATCATTTCATTCATTAGTAACGTTAGAAAATATCATTGCTGCAGTTGAGAATATAAACCCAACGGCAGTTGAATTTATAGCGATATTGGATGAATTAAAAAAAGGTGCTGTTTTAGAGTCTTTAAGTTTAATCTTAGACTCACATGAAGACTATATAAACGATGATAGCTATGATGCTAGCATTACTCAAAATATAAGTCTTTTCGATAATGTAATTGGCTATAAAGTAGCGATTATGGTTATTGAAATGTTTATGACCACCAAAAGAAACAATATAGTTGAGCGAAATGCTAAACTTTCTGTATCAAATTTAAAATTGGAGTTAGAAGGATACAGAAATGAAACAGGTTTTTTGGTTGCAAAAGGATTGGTTCACAAGTTTGAAAACGCTATTAAAACCGCTCAAAAGAAAATATTTCCATTTAAAATAATTGTTCAAGACGGTAATGCTTGGTAATCATGGCAAATTATAACACATATACATCAATCGGAATTGATACTAAAATCAAGTTTATTCAAGATGCTTTACATGGCCATCTTGGATTTTCTAATGTTGATTTTTATGGACGTGTTCAAAAAAGTTTGAACAAAGATTCAAAGACATTTATTCCAGAAGTTCATGTTTCAAAATCAGAACGAAAAGAAGTGTATTATGATGATAAAAATGCGCCAGGAGGAAATGTTTTTTTCGTTGAAGAAGATGATAAACACACCACCAAAGACGGAGTTGTGTTTGTTGCAAAAGTTAAGATTGTCTTTATGTTGAATTTGGATAAACTTTATCCAAATGCTAACAATAGAGCTGATACAGAAGTTCAGGATCATTGCCTAAAATTGATTAGAAGATTAAAAATATTAGATATTACGGCTGTTGAAAAGGGCGTTTCAAACGTGCTTAAAGGCTTTAATATCGAAAATGTAAAGTTGAATGATATGCAACCTTACCACACCTTCTCAATTAATGGCGAGTTAAAATACATGTTTAATTGTAAAACTGAAAGCGGAATTACTAATAACAATGGAGTGGCGGGTAATTCTTTTGTTTGCGCTAATGGAAACAAATACATTCAAATCCAACACACTTTTAATAATCCTTTTACACCTAATTTACAGACAAAATTTAAAGATTTTACATCTTTAGAAATAACTGAAATGTGGTTAAATAATAACGATTATGCTTGTGGAATAGGAGGTTTGAATATTTTTATTTGTACCGATAGATTTGAAATAGGAAGCACGATAAGGTTTTCAAATAATTCAGAAATAATGCCGAACAATTCAATTTGGAACGGATATTATATAGCTAATCAAACTGGATATAGTGGAAATGGTTCTATTAATGGCGTTGACATTGAATATAGATTTAACCCAAATAGATCATGCCCTTATGGCGCGACTAACCCAATAACAAACCCTCCTTTGCCTTTAAATTTTTGGGCTGACACAGTAGAGCCAGTAATAATAAAAATAGAAGGCGGGGTAGTTACAGAAATCATTTCATTACCTATGAACGGTTTTGCATACGAAGGATAAAAAAATATTAATTGTAAAAACTAAAAAAGATGGTAAAAGCTATTATAGAGTGCGCTCAAGCAGACGCACAAACAATGAATACAGGAGCTAAAGAGCAATGTTTGACCGCACCGGTTGTACGACATGCCTTAGCCGTTACTTCTCAAGAATTCGCTACAGCTACAGCGGCTAAAACGTTAGCGACTTGGAGAACAGCAGAAGCCGACAAAGAAATCATTCCATTATTTGAGATTGAAACTTTGGCTGTAGCTGACACAGAGGACACTTACTACGAAGGTAGAAAGCGTTACAAAACTAAAAATGGTAAAAAAATCAGAACATTTGAGTGCCACTTAGGGGCTTGTTCTCATAGAGCGTTAGCTTCTTATCACAATAAGAAAATGCGTGTTTATGAGTTTACAGATGCTCAAGAAATCAAAGCATGTACTGTTGATGGAACAAAAGTTCGTGGTCAATTAGTTACTATCGAGGTTGGTAAAATGGTAGATGCTACGGACGAGAAACCACAATACACACCTGTAACTTTGACTTACGAAGATTACAAAGAGTTTGAGAATGGTCCAGTAGTTTTAAAACCAACTTGGTCACACATCGAGTTACAAGGTATTTTCGATATTGATTTAGAATTGGTTTCAGCTTCTGCTACTTCAATCAAATTTACTGCTTCTGCTGGATGTTCTGGCGACGATGTTGTTAAAGTATTTGAAAATGCGGACGTTGTTCTTTTAAATGCTTCTGGAGCTGCTCATACACATTCATTTGTTCCTGCAGATGAAAATGGAGTTTACGAATTGACTGGAACTGGCTTTGCAAATAACTTTACCGTTAACTTAAACGGAGTTATTGAAAAAACAGAAGCCACTTACGAAAGTACAGGTGCTTTAACTATTTCAGGAATCTAATAGTTTCTGATTATGCCAAAAGCAACACGTAACCAGTACAACGGAATTACGTTTGAAGAAAATTATAGTAGAACGTTTGACCAATTTAAAGCTGAATTCGAAAATACACACGTATTCAAGAAGATTGCTGAAAAAGAAAGGCTTGCTGAATTGAAAAAGGCGTTTAAAATCGCCACTCAAAAGCCTAAAGAAGAAGTTTAAATCAACTTATTGTAGAAGAGGACGTGTGATGTGGAAACATATTACAACGTCCTTTTTTTATTAATAATCATCATGGCCACACTAAAAGAACAATTACAAAGAGCAAATAAACTTACTCCCGAAAAAGTAAATCAGGAGCTATTTGATTTTATCCGAAGTATTGAATCGGAATTGACCGCTTTAAACAAAAAGCAGTTAAACGAAGAGTCAAAGGATATCTATGGCGATGCTATTGGGTTCTATTCCTATGCAACCGAAGTAATCACAAAAGGAGCTAAAAAGAAAGGAGAACCTTTTGATGCTAAAGACACGGGCAAGTTGTTGGGTGGTTTATATGCGAAAATTCAAAACAACATGGTTGTATTTGGTTCAACTGATCCAAAAGTGGATTTGATTATGGATTCAGACAATTGGCTTTCAAAAGACTTGTTTGGGCTTAGTGATGAGAATTTAAACATGGTTATTGAGCAAAAATTAAAGCCATTTGTATTACAACTTTACAGAAACACATTAGAGATATGATTTACGATTCATTAGAAACCATTCCATATAAGATTTTCATGCGTATTGTTGAAGATATTTCATTAATTCATTTGCTTTCTTCTAACAAAGAGGAAGACAAAGAAACACTTCAAACAATATGGGATAGCTTATTCGAGGAATATAACACACTTTCTCCCGAAAAAGAGGAAATGAAGCTTTTGCAATTAGAAAAAGAGATTGCCTTTATCGAATGTAAACATAAAGGGATTGCGGTTGCATTAACTGCGCTTGATTTCGAGTACAATCAGGAGCTTGTAGACATTCTTTTGTCTTATGGGTACAAACTATCAAAAGAAACGTATTACGAGGATTTAAAGCGAATTGAACGCGAATCGAGTGCTTTAGAAATGAAAGCTAAAAATATCAAAAAAAGGCTTCCAAAAAAGGACGCCAATTCTGTTTCAGTAAGAGTTACAACGGATAGAATATTTGCTTTCTATACTGCTGTTTTAGGAATTGATTTTGACTATAATAACGTATCGGTTACGAAAGTACTTGCCTTAAAAGAACAGGTTGACAATAAACTAAAAAGTATTGAAGACCAAATGAAAAAAAATAAATCCACCAATTCTAAAAAATAGAAACTATGTCTGGAGGAACAATAACACGTAAGGACCTAATCACCGATGAAGGTCTTGAATTCGGAAAAGAATATGCTAAAAATATTCGTTTGGCTATTGAAGCCAATGATGATTTAGTAGATTCCGCAAAAGCATTGGCACAAATCGCGAACTCATACCAAAAAGCTAATAATTCTCAAGCCTTTATTACGGCAAAAAATGAAGAGAAATTGGCTTTGCAAAAAGTTGAAAACGCAATTAAAGCAGAAGAACTTGCTTTGAAAAGTGCGGAAAAAATTAAGCAAGAAGCATTGAGAACTAGAAAATTAGAACTTGACGCTATCAATAAAGAAGAAACCGCTAAAAAGCGAAGCACTAAACTAACCATTGAGGAACGCGTTCAGAATGAAATTAACAACCGAGTATTAAAACAAGCTGCACTTGAAAAGTTAGGTTTGGTTTCGGCTTATGATAAATTGAATCGTTCCAGAACAGAAGCTAAAAATAAACTTCGTGATCTGATTGCTACGGAAACAGCGTCTACCGAATCTATTAAAAAAGCACAAGCGGAATTCGATAAGCTAGACGCTAAAGTAAAACGAGCTGACAAGGCAGTTGGAGACTTCACTAAAAACGTTGGTAATTATCCAAATCTTAACTCTTTCACTTCTGGATTGAGAGATTTAGTAGGTGCGTTTGGTTTAGTAGGTGTAATTACGGCATTTGCTTCAGTTGTAAAAGGCAGTATAACTACTATTCGAGAATTTGAACAATCGGTTGCAGATTTAAGAGCAATAACCGGTGCAAGTGGAGAAGATTTATATTTCTTAAAAAGCAATGCTATTGAAATGGGTAAGGGAGTTAAAGGCGGTGCTAAAGCAGTTGTTGAATCGTACAAACTTATTGCATCGGCAAAACCTGAATTACTTGAAAATGTAAAATCATTAAATCAAGTTACAAAAGCTGTTATTACGCTTTCCCAAGCATCTGGAATGGAATTACCAGAAGCAGCAACAGCCTTGACAGATGCCATGAACCAATTCGGAGCACCAGCAGAAGAAGCAGCTTTCTTTATTGATGCGTTGGCTAATGGTGCAAAATATGGTTCTGCTGAAATTCCACAGATTACAGAAGCATTATTAAAATTTGGTGCGGTTGCAAAATCATCAAATGTAAGTATTGGAGAGTCTACAGCTTTGATTGAATTATTGGCAGAAAAAGGATTAAAAGGCGCAGAAGCAGGAACGGCTTTAAGAAATGTTCTTTTGAAATTGTCAGCTCCTGATGCTTTACCGAAAGACGCCCAAAAAGTCATTCAAGGATTGGGTATTGATTTTGAATTTTTAAAGGACAAAACGGTAACTGTTCAACAAAAATTTGAGGCTTTAAAACCATTATTACAAGATGACGCTTATTTGGTTAAGGTTTTTGGTATTGAAAATGTTACTGCTGCTAAAAATGTTTTAGGGCACACCGATCGATTAGCTGAATTGACATCTAAAATGGATGAATTTGGAACAGCAAACGAACAGGCTGCGTTAAGAACTCAAACTTTAGAAGGAGACATTGTTAAGCTAGGTTCTTCATGGGATAGTTTTATATTGTCATTAAATAAAGGCGATAGTGTAATTTCTCGTTCATTATCTAATTTGATTGGTTTGTTAAACAAAGCAATTGAGGGTTATGCTTTCTTATTGGAATCAGATAAGCAACAAGCAGCAAGGTTACAAGACAAAACCTATAATGATAATTTACAAAATTCAACTAAAGCAATTTTTGAGAATTATAATCAGATTGAAAAAGAGATAAAAGGGATTAATGATTTGATTTTAAAACAACAAACTTTACTTAGAAGCAATCCTAATAATAAAAACGTAAAAGATGAATTACAAAATTTAAACGCTCAAAAAGAGGCTTTAAAAGAGTTATTAGATGTTGAAAAAGAATCTATTTCATTAGATGCTGTTTCTGCTTTGCCTGATTTAGAAAAAAGAGTTGAATCAATAAATTCAGAAATAAAAGCTTTAGAAAGTAAAAACATTTCTTTACAAAAAGTAGTTGATTCAGAAACATACGCAACATCAAAATACGCTGTAGCATCAAATGAGTTAAAGAAAAATGAAGAAAAAATAAATAAACTAACAATTACTTTGGGTTTTGCTAAAAGTGATATTGATGCCTATAGATCTGCTTATGAAAAATTGAATCCAGCCATAAATGAAAATACAGGAGAAATAGATAAAAACACTGAGTTATTAAAGAAAAATCAAGAAGCAAAAAAAGAAGCTGAAAAAAGAAGAAAAGAGGAACTTGCTAGATTAAAAAAAATTGATGACGACGCTTTTGCTTTATCTAAATTTAGAATGGAACAAGAGATTGAAATAAGCAATGAAATTGCCGATAATGAAACAGAATCTATAGAAACTAGAATTAGCGCTTATTTGAATGCACAACAAATTGAGGTTTCATTAGCTCAAGAAACCGCTTCACATAAATTGAGAGCCATTTCCCAATATAGTGATGAGGTTCGAGATTTAACGAATGCGGAAATTCAGACCCTTATTAATGGTGGCCAAATTAAAAAGCAATTATCAAAAGATGAGGTTTTAGTTCTGGAGCAGTTGAAAGCTCAAAAAGAAGACCTTGATAAAAAAGATTTGGCTAATCGTCAAAAAATCATCGATTCAATTGTAGCTATTGAGCAGAAAAAAACGGATAAGGTTTTACAAAATCAAGATACTGAATTAAACAAAAGGCTTGAAGCAGAAAATAAACTATATGCTAAAAATCTTGAATTATTAAAAGGTAATCAAGCCGAAATTGAAGCCTTGACATTAAAACACGAAGAAGAAGTTTTCAATATCAAAAAAGAGTATTCCAAAAAAGCTTTAACTGAACAAATTAATAACTTACAAAAGACTTTAGATGCAGAAGCCAAAAAGCCAGAAGCAGAAAGAATATCTGCCGATAAAATTGCCGATATTCAAAATAAAATTTCAAAGTATCGTGTTCAGTTATCAGAAGAAGATTTAAAAAACACTCAATTAGTTGCTAACAAAAGAGTAGAGCTTGAAAAAGAGGCTGCGAATTTAATTAAAGAACTTCAAAGTGAATTAACCTCTACTATGAAGGATTTGGTGTTTGCTTTATTTGATGCTAAAATACAAAGCATTGATGCTGAAATTCAAGCCAATGACGAATATTACGCACAGCAGTTAGAAATGGCTGAAGGTGATGCTACTCAAAAGGCATTAATCGAGCAAGAACGCGATAAAAAACGCAAAGCTTTAGAAAAAGAAAGACGTAAGGAAGAATTTAAAGCTGCACTTGCTCAACGTATTTTGGCAACTGCTCAAATTGGTATTGATTTAGCAAAAACATTGACCGCTATCAATTTAGCTGCTGCTCAATTAGATGCTATCACTTTCGGAACAGGTGGAAGTCCTTACCGAGCAATTCAAATTCCTTTAGCAATAGGCTTATCGGCTGCTCAAACTGCTTTAGTATTAGCCTCTCCACTTCCAAAATATGAAGAAGGAACAAAAGGAAAACCACATAAAGGAGGTAAAGCTTTAGTGGGTGAGGTTCGTCCAGAGGTAATATTAGAGCCTGGCAAAAATCCTTATGTAGTTAGTAAGCCAACGATTTTAGATTTAAAGCGAGGAACAGAAGTAATTCCTTCTATTGATGAATATCAACAAATCAAGCGAGCTTCTATTTTAGCTAGTTTGGATATGGAAGCAAACAAAGGAAAAAACTACCAAGGAAATGAATCTTTCAACGCTCGATATGATGCTGAATTACTTGAAGAGCTAAGAAGAAACACCGAAGCTACAAAGAAAAACAAATCAAATGTTACAATACAAAACAACATTGATTTAGGGCATGAGATTTGGAAATTGTCTAACATAAAATGGGGAGCATAATGAGTAATGTAAATCAAGCATATTTCGATAGAGTAAGATTCATATTGCAGAATGACAACCTAGGCTCTTTAATTATTGAAGAGCCAATAGGTTGGGATAATGACGAAAAAGAACTTACAAGACATAAAGATTATCACGGCATATTTCCTAAATTCTCAAATAACTTAAAGTTTCAAGGGCAAGCATACGACTACTTGAAAACAATTTATGATGTTTACGGAATTAATGCAGAAGTTCGTTTGGTAAAAGACGAGAAGCATCCAAAAACAGACCAATGGACTAGGTCATACTTTGGTTATTTAGATATGTCAACGCGACAAATTGAAGAAAACAAAATTTCTTTTAAATTCAATTCTGGTGGTTTAGAAATGGAAATTAAGGCCAGGGAATCAGAATCAGTTGAAATAACAAGAAATACTACTTTAGACGGGTTGCCATTATCGGATTTACCAATAAATGAAGTTGAATTAGATGGCAGAAGAATATTTTTAAAAACATTGTGGGAAGCAGACGAAGTAAATAATTCTATTTTCATGGGTGTTCGTTCAAGCGATGGTAACACAAGGGGTTTAACAGCTGGATATCCATTTAAGTTAATTACAAAATCACACGATGAAGCACATTCTGTAATTCCTGCTACTGAAGGTTCTGAAAATAACGGAAGTACAGGAATGATGATGCTTGCTATATTTGATAGAGAAAGAACAATAAGACTTACAGGAACCGAGACGTCTTTTCTTCCAATAATTATAGAAAGTGACTGGCAATGGGCACAATACAAAATTTCATTAGTTATTTATGAAAATGGAATAAATTATAATGTTAGAGAAAGAAGAACTCTATTTTTTGCAGATACAAATCCAAATGGAGAAGGAGTAACAACTTCATTATATAATTTTCAAAGACCACTATTCCCAAGTGGATCAATAAATACTGGAAATACTTTTAGTTTTGACTTTGATGAAACTATTAATGTACAATCTGGAGATTCTGTGGCAATTGAAATATTTATAAAATCAGATTTAAGAAATACTGCTGGTTCAGAACGTTATTATGTAACTACAACTGAAATGAAAGGTAAAATAGTTGCAGAAGAAGATTCTTTCTTTGAAAAATCAATTTCAAAATGTGTGTTGCCACATGAAGCTGCAGAAAGACTTATTGAAATTTATACAAATAAAAAGGTTTTAAAATCGGATGCTTTAGGCAGAACAGACATTGGATATCAAACTGACGGAAAAGCCTCTTTAGTTGGATTGTCTCATGGTTTTTGGATTAGAGGATTCGATAGTTTGCCTGTAGGAACAGAAGAAAATCCAAATCCTTTCAGACCACTTACGACTTCTTTAAAAGAATTTTTGGAGAGTTATTCAGCAACTCATAATTTAGGGCTAGGAATTGAAAATGACGGTTTCAAAGAGTTTGTTAGAATTGAAGAGTTGGGATATTTCTACAATAGAAATACAACTATTAAATTGCCTTATCAGGTAAAAAAAGTAAAACGTTCTGATGCTGTAGATTACTTTTATTCTTCTATTGAAATGGGTTACGAAAAGGGAGGTGATTATGAAGAAGCTTTTGGTTTGGCTGAGTACAATGGAACAACAAAGTTTTCAACTGTCATAAAAAGATTAACTAACAAATACACTAAGTTATCTAAATATAGAGCAGATAGTTATGGTGCTGAATTTGCTAGACGAAAACCAAATCTTACTCATGGAACAGAAGATACTCGTTACGATTCAGATGTTTTCCAATTCGATATGAAACGCGATACTTTAAGCAATGTTTTCAAGTTGAGAAAATGGCAAGATGATTTTGAGATTGCACCATCTGGAACATTTTCACCAGAAACGGCATATAATTTACGTTTATCGCCATTCAATTGTATGCTTAGGCATGGTTGGACTATCGCTTCGGGGTTGACAAAATATTTATCTGATTATGTTAGATATGCAAGCTCAACAGCGAATAGTTCGCTTTCTACAAAATTGATTGGTGGTAATGAGTATGCAGAAAATGGAAATATTATTAACTCAGAAATTGGAAGACCTCGATATGTTCCTGAATTCATAGAATTTGAGCACGAAGTAACTTTTGAAATTAATCAACTATTAATGGGTTCAAAAGTTGTGTTGGGTAAAAAAATACCAAACATTTATGGTTGTATAGAATTTACAAACGAAAATGGAGAACAAGAAAAAGGTTTTTTAATGAATTTAAAGCCTAATAAACAAGGGCAATGGAAATTACTTAAAGTAAATTAATTATGGCAAAAATTTTTAAAATAACATTCAACGAAGATTTAGTAGTTGGAAGTACTTTAACATTTGATATTAGAAACAATATATTCACACCTTCAATAGTCTTTTCTTTAGGACACCAATGGGTCACTTTAAGAAGTGCTGCATATAAGGTTACAACAGGTGTTCCTGAAATTTATAACCCAGGAGAAGCAACAGCAATTTTATATATGCAAGCTATACAATTGGATTATGGTGGAACTTTTTCTAATATATCAAGAGTTGGGAATTCAGTTTTTTTAACTGTTGATTATAATTATCTTGATTTTAAAGGTGGTGTTGCGATGATGAATCCTTCGCTTGCTGCTGATGTTGATTTTGAATTGGTAACCAATGTAACTACAATTGAAATAGATTCAACTTTATTTTCTCAAGCTTCGACACTTACTTGCCAAAATGTATCAGTGGAAATTGAAACCAATATTTTAGCGACAAAAATTATAAGTCCGGTGGCTGTAAATCCTAACACAAACAATCCTTTTACTTTTGAATGGTTAAGAGGTCAATCGATTAATATTGTTGTTGAGGATGCAAACGGGAACCAATACACACAACAATTAGTTACGCCAAGTTTATTAAGCCCCAATGATTTTAGTTTACAGATAAATGTAAGTCCTGGAGGAACAACAGCAATAGTAGAAAATTCAGTTGCAGTTGGTTTGGATTTTGAATATTCATTAGATAATTCAACTTGGCAAACTTCAAATGTATTTAGTGGCTTGATTGCTGGAAGCTATACTTTGTATGTTCGTGATCAATTAGGGTGTGCAATTTCCAAGACTTTCATGGTTGATGAATACGGAATTCAAACACCATATTTTTACATTTCAAAAGCAAATAGTATTCGTTTTGCAAATAGAATTGATTTTGGTGATGGAGGAAATTATAAAACAGATGAAAACACTTTGAGTTGTGAGGCAGATGTTTTACTTCCTTACCATGAGGTGCAGTTGTTTCAAACGGCTGATGTGATTACAACACAATTCAAATCGAATTATGAAACTAATACAGCAAAAGTTATTCGTGCCAATGGCGTTGAGGTTTTAGTTCCAGTTGTAAAAAAATCAAACTACATTGGGAATAAAGATTCTCGCGATGCTCGTAAGTATGACTTAGGAAGTGGTAAAACGGGTATTTATTTTACTTCTGGAAACATTTATAATTACGATACTGGTTTTCCAACAGGAGAAACACATTATCTAAATGGTGGGCTTCCTATTTGGGCGAAGTCAGGCGGTTATGTGAAAGTAGATGCTGAATGGTTTTTGATTGAAGATGTATTGTTTGATGAAAGCAAAAATGCTGAAATTATCGTTATTTCAAGTAGTTATTCTGGCGTTGAGGTTTCGGTAATTGCAGGAACTATTTACAATATTTTTGATTATGAAATTTACGAGTTCATTATCGATATGGTAGATTATATTGATGAGGTTATTCGTGTTTCAATCATTGCAGAAGACGACAATTTTACAACCATTACTTTGCTTTCGGAAGATATCAATATTCAGGTGATGCATGAGTTTACAAAAGAGATAAGCTATTGGAATAATGATAATAACGATGTGTTTTATGCAACAGGAATAAAGCACAAAATTAGACTTCCATATCATAAGCGTTCAGGTGATGTTGAGGAATCTTCAGAATTGCATAAAACGGATGTTAGTTCTGTTCTTTTGAGTTCTGAATTATATGAGGTTGACGAGTTTAAATTTGAGCCTGTAACTAAAGAAATTTGGAGAAAGCTAATGATCGCGTTGTCTTGCAAAAACGTTTTAATTGATGGCGTTGGTTACGTTAAAAACAATAGTTTCGACACAGAAGGACCATTGGAAGATACAAACCTTTACGTGTTATCTGCAAAGATGATTAAAACGGGTAATGTATTTACTTCTGAAATATCAGGAAGCGTTGATTTCAACTCTACAAATGTTGAGGTGCCAGGATTGATTGATATTGGTTCGGGTGGTTTCTTGAAATACTAAAAATAAAAAACGGATAACTTCAAGGCTATCCGTTTTTAGATTTGTTTTACTCAAATGAGAAATCAACTTAAAGCCTCTTTAATTAGAGGCTTTTTTTAATCTATTATTAAATTCATCAGCAGATATCCCTGAATCTTTAAAAGCTTCTGATGCTTTTTTTAAACGTTCTGTAAGTTCTTGCATTTCTTTAGTTTTTCCACTTCTTAAGTTTCCTTCTAAAACAAAATAATTACCATTTTTATCAGTAATCATTTCGGGTTTTTTGTCGCCTAATAGGTTGTTATTTTTCACTTGCAAATCCTTTAAGTCTATTGAATTCTTCTTGAGTCATTGGTATTTCTCCACTAAATGACCATTTTTTAACCATAAATCTTCCTATCACTCTAAGTTTATAGTCAAAATCTTCAATTTGAATATCGGTAAGATTAAAAGTGTCTTTAATTATATTTAAAAAAACATTTTGGTTAAAATCATTAGGAAGTTCATTTTTTGTAATTCCGAAATCAATATACCAATTAGCATTTAATGGTTTTTTTTCAATGTCTTTATTGATAATATTACAAAAATGCAAAGCAAGTTGTTCAGTTGTTAATTTTGTTGCCATAGTATCTAATTTTTACTAAAATTCTCTAATCCTTTTTTGTGGGTTTCCTCGTCAATCACTGTTAAGTTCTTGTGTTCGTGAATGTGAGTGTGGTAGTGGTGGTTTACTGATTTATCAATGTAGGTTGGTTTTTCCTCTCGGTCAGGAAACAAGAGCTCTCCGATGAACTTGCCTACAAGCCAGCCACCACCTACAAGAACGATAAATAATAGAACGAAAAACCACATAAGCAAATTTACAAAAAAAGCTTTTCAGAGAGTGTTAAACTCTTAATTATTACATTTTTACCTTTTATTTATATTTAGACTAAATAAAAATAATTACATTTGTGAAAGTAAAACGCAATCAAAATGAGTACAATATCTTATTTAGCATCTTTAGTAAATCAAGTCATTGGAAGGCAAAATGCAATAGAATCTAATGCTAAAAAAGTGGATGAATTACCACACCAAAACACATTAGAACCTACTTCAAAACTTCCAGTTTCAAGAGATGGAGTTTCAGAACACATAACAGTTCAGCAAATTATCAGCTCAATTCAAAATAGCAATTATAATAAACTTTTATCGGTTGGAGCTATTACCGTAGAAGGAACAGATATTATAGTTGAAAGAGGTGTAAGTGGTCAAATAAATGGTTTATTATATACCACATCAACAGATACTACTATTCCAATTACTTTATGTGCTTCAGGATTCAATAGAAAAGACATTTTAGTATTGACTACAAGTAACACTGTAATTGCAATATCGGGAGAAGAAACAGATGGTGCTATTGTACTCGCACCAACAACTCCAACAACAGGTGCTATTTACATAACTGAATTCGATGTTAGTGATTCCGCAATAGGAACACCAATTGACCCAATATTAGGAACTTCTTTCAAAAAGAAATCTGAAAATTTAGAATATAGTTATCCAATATTAAAAGGAACGAGAGCTGTAATTCAATTAAGACCTGAAGGACATAGTTATTATTCTCTCGAAAGTTCTTTATTAGTTTCGGTTGATGGATTTGGAACAAGTTTAATTACAGGAGTTTCTACGGCAGAAACGCCTTATCCAATGAAAGATTTATTTATTGAAAATAAAGGCACAACGCCTTTCACTTTGCTACATAATGGAACAGGTTCTGCTAATTCAAAGTTCTTTTTTTTAGATGAAACTGATTTGGTAGTGCCACCAGGTGGTAAAGTGTGGTTAAAATATGGTGGAACCTATTGTCAGCTATTTTTAACAAGTTGGAATAATGGAATACCAACTTTTCAACAAGTAACTCAATCAGGTAACACAACAGAAGAAGTAATTGAAGCTGCTGGTTATAGAAGTAGAGGTTCTGCCAACGTTTCTGGAATTTCATTTAATGATGGAGACCTTAACGATATTGCTAACTTACGATCAGAAGCAACTTCAGAAAATGTTATGACATATATTTTACCAAATGATAATGGAACAGTAGCTTTAAGAGAATGGGTATATAATATATTTGCGTCTAAAGAAAATTCACGCCAATATAATTATGCTTTTTCAGAAACAATTGATTCCATTAGATTAGATTTACCTGCTACAGAATCTTATCTTATAATTGATACCTTAATTCAATCAATTAATGGTTTTAATGTTTCATTCAGTGATCTATATGATGGCAAGGATTATTTCATTTACAACAATTCATCAGATGAAATAACATTAAAGCATAATGCTGATAATACTGCTTATGATTTTAATTTTAAAAAAGGAGTTAATATTAAAATCCCTAGAAGAGGTGTTCTTCATTTAAAATTTATTGGCGGGAAATTTATCGATGTAATTCCATCATGGATTGATTATAATGAATTACAGCCATATTTAGACACGAAACAAGATAAGGCTTTTTCTATTAAAGTAACAACTCCAAGTTCAATAGTTACAGGAAGTGTTTCTGAAGTGGAAGTTTTGAAAGTTACTATACCACCCAATTCTTTATCATTAAATGAAATTATAAATATGCCACTTCTTGTTCTAACAAAAACTGGTACAGCAGGAACTTGTGAAATAAGAGTAAAGATTAGCACAGCATCAACAATGCCATTTGGCAACACAGATGCTATTGCAAGATATTCAAGTGGAGCATCTAACTTGTTTGTAAAAATGCAAAGAGATTTTATAATTGACAATGGAACTATTAAAGTTTATCCGTTATCATCAAACGTTATTGATAATACAACATCTGCTTCAGTTATTCTAACAAAATCTTTTGACCCAACAGTTACAAATTATTTATATGTTAGTATACAACAATCAGCTACAGGTGATTCTAGTGTTTTACAAGGTTTTTATTTAACAAATCAATAATATGCTTAGAACAGTAATAAACAAGAATACAGGAAAAGAGCATCGCGCACAATTTGATGATTTCATTGCAGAAAATGAAATGCTAATTGAAACGCTTAGAACTGAAGTTATGGAAAATCCATATTGGGATTTTGAAAATGAAATCTTTTATGATAAAGTAGAATAATATATACTTCTAACTCCAAAAAGAACTATTAAAAAAACAATTTATGAAACATGTAATTTCACAATTTATAAATCATAAGGAATTCTATTTCTTATCTATTTCAGTAGGCACATTCCTATCTACTATTATATCTTTTTTATCTACAATGCACGAACGTCTTTTTTTAGGTGTAACAATTTCAATTTGGTTAATTACTTTTTTTGTTAATGTTATTGATATTCACACAGGAATTAAAGCAGATACAGCAAGCAAAAAAAAAATTGGAGAAAAATTCGTTTTTAAAAGTGGTAAAGCTTGGAGAGCCTTTGAAAAAATCATAATTTTTACTTTGCTTATCTGGTTTCTTTGGAGTTTAGAAACTGAAATCAACAGACTAAAAAGTTATAATTTTTTACTTTCAATCATTATTGCTATTAAGTTTACACTATTTATATACGTAATACTAATTGAATTACAGTCAATTGGAGAAAATGAAGAAACGCGTTTCGGTAAAAAATCAAAACCTTTCATTTTGCTAGATAAAATCATTGAAACTATAAACGAAGGAGTTATTAATCGTATTAAAAAAACAATGGAGTAACTATGGCAGTATTTGAAAAAGCGCCTTTCAAAAAATCAAATTACGAAGGCAGTAAAATTGAGAAACTTGCGCCAATTGTTGCAAAATGGGAAGGCGGTTATGTGAACGACCCAATTGATAAAGGTGGAGCAACAAATATGGGTGTTACCGTTGGAGCATGGAAGTTATTAGGCTACGACAAAAACGGTGATGGCATCATCAACAATGCTGATATGAAGTTGTTATCTAAAGATGATTTCAAGTTTGTACTTCGTAAGTATTGGGATAAATGGCAAGCCGACCAAATCAAAAATCAATCAATTGCTAATATTTTGGTGGATTGGTATTGGGGAAGTGGTAAATGGGGAATTGTTATTCCTCAAAGACTTTTGGGTTTTTCTAAAGAAGATTGCGACGGAATTGTTGGAGAACAAACTTTGAAAAGATTAAATGCAGAAATCGACAAAGATGCAGAAGCATTATTCGATAAGATTTTTGCTGCTCGTGTGAAGTTCCTTGATGATATTGTTAAAAATAACCCAAGTCAAAAGCGATTTATCAAAGGTTGGAAAAACAGATTGAACGACTTTAAATTTCAATTTTAGTTATGAAAAAAGTATTTCAAAGAATAGTTGATGAAGGTTATGGAGATTGTATGAAATGTGCTGTTGCTACTTTGTTGGGATTAGAATATGAAGATGTTCCACATTTTTTAGATTTTGAAAACCCAAATTCAACAATGGCTGATTTTATGATGGATAAAGGTTTTGAATACGAAGGTGTTTTATATAACTATCCTGGTTCTGAATATTCAACTATTCATCAACTAAAAGATTGTGATGGAATTAATGGTTTGTTTTATGCTTCTGTTTTTTCTCCTAAATATTACAATGAAGAAAATGGGATTCAATGGAATTAAAAATGTTTATATATTTTCTAAAAAATAAACCGTTTAAAAGTATTTAAAAAACCATTTAAAAAGTGTTTAAATTATGGAAGCACCACAAATCAATCTTCACAGAATCAATTGGCAGCGCATATTCCTAATTGGAATTATCATTGCTTTATTGTGTTTGAATTACGTTCAATGCGAAAATCAAAACATTGCAACTTCAACTATCGAAGCGCAAAATTCCGAAATATCAACTTATAAGTTGAAAAACGGTCAATTAGTGACAAGTCAAAAAGTGGCCACTCTTACCGAAAAGGAATTGAAAGAACAAATCGCTTCAAAGGATAAGGAACTGAAAGAAATTATAAATAAGTTTTCGGATGTAAAATACGTTACAAAATACGTTACAAAAACTAAATTTGATACCATTACATTAGCTTATAAAGATTCTATTCCTTGTAATTTTCAGAAAACAGATGCTATATTCACGGATTGGTATTCTTTAGCCTACAAAAGCAATCAGCATGGAGTTGAGGTTTATGATATGGTAATTCCTGATAGTGTCACCATTGTAACTGGATATAAGCGTAAATGGTTCTTAGGTTCTAAAACATTGGTAGTAGATATCAAACACGATAACCCTTTTGTTAACCCAGAATATATACAACAGATTGAAGTCAAAGAAAAAAAGAAATGGTATCAAACCGACTTATTAAAAGTTGGAATTGGAATCATAGGTGGTATAATTATCACTCGATAATTTATTTGTTGTCAGTTTTAAAAGGTGTCTGTTTAGACGCCTTTTTTAGTTATATGTTAAAATTTAGTGCATTTCATCGATTTTTTTGTTTTTGATTTGTTTTATATTACATATATGTTATATATTTGCGTATACAAAATAACAAATAGAATGTGGCGGCAACACTTTAATACGGCAAAAGAAAAAATGAGAACACCAGAATTTTACATCGAAACAAAAAAAACAGGAGCAGGTCATTATTTAGTAACTGTTACTGATGAAGCAAACAATGAAATTAAATCTTATACCGAAACTGATATGCAAGTTATAGATGCTTACAGCGAAGAAGATGGGATGTATGACATGACTCAATGGGATGCTACTCAGATAATGATTAGAAAAGCAGGATTTGACAATTAATTATGGCAAATAATAAAAATCAAAACGAGCAATGGATGTTGCTCGTTTTACTTCTTAAAGAAATCGCTGAAGAAAAAGGAATTACGCAAGGACAAATTGCGGAACAAACTGGAATGATACAATCCGCAGTTAGTCGTTTCTTTTCCTTAAAATTCAAACCAACTATTGATACTTTTTTGCAAGTTTCAAAAGCAATAAAAGTAAATTTCTTTTTTGAAGATCAAGAATCAAAAACAGATTTAAACAAATGCTTCGAAAAAGCAATGGAGCAACTCGGTAGAAGAGTTGACAAACTTGCAAAAAATTAAAGAGGGCAATTGCCCTCTTTTTACTACAAACTATTACTTACTTTTTTCAATTTCTCAAACTGTCTTTGCTTCTCGCCAACTGCATAAACACTACTTACCATTTTAGTTCCTTTGTGGTTTGCCATACGTGCAGCATCTTCCAAAGATAATAATTCGGTAGTTTCATCCAAATTTAAGTGTTTAAGGGAATAAAAATCAGCCGTAATGTTCAACATCGTTTTCACATTTCTTTTCCAACGTAAACGAATTGCATTATACTTTAATTGTTTGGGTCCTGGAACTAAGCCAGTAGAGAAAATAAAATCATCCTTTCGAGCTCCAAAAACAGCCTTGTTCCAAAAAGGCAATGCAACATCTTTTATTACACTTTCTTTCCATTGGTAGCTTGTACCTTTCTTTACTAAAACTTTATACTTTTGTTTACTCAAATCTACATGATCGGCTTTTACAGATAGTAATTCCGTTATACGAATTCCAGAGTGAAAGAATATTTGAGTGAAAGTATGAAATTCGGGATGAAACCTTTTCAAGTGATTTACAACTTGTGTTCTTTGGTCCTTTGTAAGTACTTCACGGATTTTCTTTTCTTGTTTTCTCTTAGAGATATCGCGAATAATATTTGATTTAATAGCTTCCCATTCTAATAGTTCTGAAAAAACAATACTCAAGTAAGAGCGATATTTATTGAATTTATGTGCCGAAAATGCTCCTTCGGTCTTTTCTAAATTATCAATGATCAACTTTATATGCTTTCTTGTAATTTGAGAAACCGCAATTTCATCATATCGTAATTGCTTTGCCGATTTTTTCACATTCTTAACAACCATATTTAAATCTTCCATTGTAGATTCAGCTTTTTTTAGAGAACTAATTGCTAAATCTAAAGCGATATTGAATGGTGTTTCTTCGCAAAGCTCTTTTAAAAAGTTCTTTTCTTCTTGCACCGGTTTAATCATGAAAGTTTTGGTTATTGGATTGTAACCTTTGTCCAGGAATAACTTTGGAATTTCTTCAAGATACAATTGAACTGCCGCTTTTCGCTCCTCTAAGGTTTTAAGTTTGTTTAATTTTTTACGAAAAGGAAATCCTTTTGGATATTTTTCTTTGAATTTTGGATCAAAAAAAACGCATTGAACATACCAATTATCGGTAAGTGCTTTTTTTCCTGTAATAGTTTTCCAATTTTTTGGTGAAGCCCATACTTCAGAGCATTCACAATCGAAGTGAAGTTTTTTCATTTGTCTGTAATTACATTGTCGTTTACGTTGCCGTTTTAAATGTAACTACACTACTCGAAAGCTTTAAAAAAAGGTGCTAAACCCATGTTGGGTATAGGTTTAGCACCTAGTAGCGAGAGGGAGATTTGAACTCCCGACCTCAGGGTTATGAATCCTGCGCTCTAACCAACTGAGCTACCTCGCCAAATATTGGTCTTGCATACTTGTTGAATGCGGGTGCAAATATAAAACTATTTATATTCTTTGCAAATATAATTTTGGAAAAAATAAATAAAATGTTTTTTTGTATATTCAATTAATTCTGTATATATTTCCCACATAAAATAAATTAGAATGAGTGTTAAAGTAAAATATGAATTAGAGTTTCCAATTCAATCTTCTCCACAGTTATTATATCAGTATATTTCTACGCCATCAGGATTATCGGAGTGGTTCGCCGATAACGTTAATTCAAGGGGTGAGTTTTTTACTTTTATTTGGGATGATTCGGAAGAAAAAGCAAAATTAGCGTCAAAAAAATCAGGTGAACGAATTAAGTTCAAATGGTTGAATGATGATGATACCGAAACCGATTATTTTTTTGAATTAAAGATAATGGAAGACGAAATAACAAAAGATGTTTCAATAGTAATTACTGACTTTGCTTATGAAGATGAAATAGATGAATCGAAATTACTGTGGGAAAATCAAATTTCAGATTTAAAACATGTATTAGGTTCTTTTTAAAAAAAAAATAAATTATAAAGAGTATATTTGTCCCGATTTTTAATCGGGATTTTTTATGGTAAATTGTAACGGAATTATTCAGGAAAACACTTCCATAGGTATTGAATCAAATAGAGGTTTCTTGTATGGAGATGCTATTTTTGAAACAATTAAAGTATTAGACAATAAGGTGTTGTTTCTTGAAGATCATTACTTTAGATTGATGGCATCTATGCGTATTTGTCGCATGGAAATTCCGATGAATTTTACCATGGAATATTTTGAAGAACAAATTTTAAGCTTAGTACAATCGCTTTCTACATCAAATGCATACCGAGTTCGTTTTTCAGTTTATCGAGAAAGTGAAGGTTTTTATTTGCCAAAATCAAGACAGGTACAGTTTATTATTACTGCTTCAAATCTTAATTCCGATTTATATTCTTTCCAAAAAGAGCGATATGAAGTAGAGTTGTATAAAGATTTTTATGTTCCAAAACAATTGCTTTCTGCCTTAAAAACAAACAATAAAATGCTTCAAATTACAGGAAGTATTTTTGCAAATGAAAATGGTTATGAAAATTGCCTTGTTTTAAATGATGAAAAGAATGTGATTGAAGCGCTTCAAAGTAATTTGTTTATGAAAACGGGAAATACGATTGTAACACCGCCTGTTTCAGATGGTTGTTTGAATGGTATTATGCGTAAGCAAGTACTTGAAATTTTGAAAAAAATGGAAGGAATTGAAGTAAAAGAAATTTCCATTTCCCCTTTTGATTTGCAAAAAGCAGACGAGTTATTTTTGACAAATGTAATTTCTGGCATCCAACCAATTACTAAATACAGAAAGAAAGAATATGCCTCAGAGTTTGCAAAAGAGATGTTAATACGATTGAATGCTAAAATACGTCTTAGTTAAGAATAGGATTTTCAGGAGCGTTTGAAAATAAAACATATTCCCCCCCTTGTTCAATAATTTTTTCTTTCCAAAATAAAGAACTTGCTTTAGATAGTAATTTGTTTTTTGAATTGTTTTCAGTAACTATCCATGAATTTTCTTGCAACTCCATTTCAAGTTGGTTAAAGCTCCAGCCGCTATATCCAAGGAAAAAACGAATATTTTTTTTTGATATTTTATCTTCGTTTATAAGTTGTTTGGTAGTTTCAAAATCACCACCCCAGTAAATTCCGTTAGAAATTTCAACACTGTTAGGGATAATTTCCGGAATATTATGAATAAAATACAGGTTGTCTTGTTCTACTGGTCCTCCATTGTATATTTTAAACGATGCTTCAATTTCTGGTAGTAAATCATTAATGGTGTAATTCAGGGGCTTATTTAAGATAAAACCAATTGAGCCTTCATTATTGTGTTCTGCTAATAAAACCACAGAGCGATTAAACGAAACATCGCCTAAAATAGAAGGTTCTGCTATAAGCAAATGTCCTTTTTTTGGAAGAGTTGAAATCATATTTTCTGTAGTTTATACAATAAATTTATCAAAAAAAAATTACATTATCAAAAAAAAATCGATGAATTGTAAAAAAAAAGAGTCCCAATATGAATAAGGACTCTTTTATTTTGACGTAAAAAAAATATTATTTGTTTACTGCTCCTTCTAATTCAGCACCAGCTTTGAATTTTACTACATTTTTAGCAGCAATTTTGATAGTTTTTCCAGTTTGTGGATTTCTACCATCTCTTGCAGCTCTTTTAGATACTGACCAAGATCCGAAACCTACTAAAGATACTCTTCCACCTTTGTTTAAAGTTCCTTCAACATTGCTTAAAAATGATTCTAAAGCTAATTTTGCAGCTGCTTTTGTAATTCCAGCAGAAGCTGCCATTGCATCGATTAATTCTGATTTGTTCATGATAAAGTTATTTATAATTGGTTAAACTTAATTATTTCTCACAAATTTAGCGGTATTGTTGAACTACGCAAGTATTAGAGCAAATTTTCCATTAAAATGTTAATAAATTGAATTAAATGTTAATAACATTGTTTGTTTTTTTGCATTTTACTCTTAAATATAGTGTTTTCAAGGCTTAAAGTGCTATTGCATTTTCAGAAAATGAAATTCCATTTAATAATTCATGCGCCAACATTCTTTTCTTACCTGGAAATTGCAAACTAGCTATTTTTAAAATCCCGTCTTTCGTGCTAATAAAAATTTCTTTTTTAGTGGTTGTAATCTTTCCAATTGTATCCGAATGTGTTTTTTCTTCAAAACTTGCCAAATAAATTTTTACATTCCATTCGTTTTCTCCATCTTTAATAAATGTCCAAGCAGCTGGATAAGGCGATAAACCTCTTATCAAATTAAAAATCGTTTGTCCAGATTGTGACCAATCGATTTTGCAATTTTCCTTATTTAATTTATAAGCCGTTTTAACATCAGGATTGTTTTCTTGTAAAGTTGTTGTAGCTTTTCCCGCTTCAATTAATTGAAGTGTTTCTAAAACGGTCTCACTTCCTAAATGCATCAAACGGTCATGGAGTTCACCAGCGGTTTCATTAGCGCCTATTTCCGTTGCTTTGCTTAATATCATGGCGCCGGTGTCAATTTTATCATCTATAAAGAAAGAAGTAACTCCGGTTTTGGTTTCGCCATTAATAATTGCCCAATTGATTGGAGCAGCTCCACGATATTCAGGTAATAAAGAAGCATGTAAGTTAAAAGTGCCTAATTTTGGCATTTTCCAAACAACTTCAGGTAACATTCTAAAAGCAACCACCACTTGTAAATTGGCCTCTAAACTTTTTAATTCTGCTAAAAAATCTTCTGATTTTAAATTGGTTGGTTGTAATAAACGTAAGTTTTTTTCTAATGCATATTCTTTAACCGCACTAGTACTTACTTTTTGTCCTCTACCGGCAGGTTTGTCAGGAGCGGTGATAACACCAACAATTTCATAGTTTTTTTGATAAATGGTATCCAAAATCCCAACAGCAAAGTCAGGGGTTCCCATGAATACAATTTTAAGTTTTTCCATTATATAAGGTAATATTGATTGTTTGAATTTATTTTGACAGTATGATTTTCCAATAATAATTGCAAAGCAAAGATAGTCGCTTCTGCAGAAATGTGAAGTTGGTTTTCAATTTCTCTAGAGGAAAGTGCTTTTCTCTGCAATAATTTAATGATAGATTGTGTGTTTTCTATTGGGTTGGCTTTTTTTTGAGAAACACAATAGGAGCAAATGCCGCATTCTTTTTTTGTAATTTCATCAAAATAGGCAAGTAGTAACTTGTTTTTACAGGAATCTTCGTTTGTAATGTAGTGTACTACACTTTGGAATTGTGTTTCTTTTAAATTATTTTGATGTTCTAAAAATTTTGCTACTCTATTAATCGTTAAATCATCTTCTCGTACTTCATTGAATGTAATACTACAATCGTTGTTTTTAGCATGTAAAACAATACAGTTGCTCGCAGTTAACTGATCAATAACTTCCTCTACACGTGTTTCTGTGCAATTTGATTTTTTAGCAATTAAATGAGGATTGATAGTAGTTTCTACATCAAAAATGCCAGAATACGTTCTTAGGATGTTAGTAATTATTGGTTCATCATGTGGATGCAAACTAATGTATCGAATGACTTCTTTACTAGGAATAATAAATTGAAGACTGATTTTCTCAGTAGATTCGCTTTGAAAGGTTAAAATGCCTTGACGATCTAAAAATTGGATGCTATTAAACGTTTTTAGAATTGGAAAATTATAATGACTGCAAAATTGATTCAAATTAAAAGCGAAATTTTCGTTAAACCCTTCTCCATAAGCAATTCTGAAATAATTGTTAAGTTTTACATAAACATCACGCACAAATTTTTTATTGGGTAAGACATCAATAAATTGTCTTTTTGTATAATCAATATCGCTAGTATTTGTAACAATAATTCCAAAGGCCTTTTCACCATTTCTACCGGCTCTTCCTGCTTCTTGATAGTAATTTTCAATATTTTCTGGAAGTTGAATGTGAAGCACCGTTTTTACATCGGGTTTGTCGATTCCCATGCCAAAGGCATTCGTAGCCACCATAACTTGTGCTTTATTTTCTAGCCATGATTGCATGTTTTTTTCTTTCTCTTTGGAAGGTAATCCCCCATGATAATAGGTGCAAGTAAAGCCCAATTGACTTAGCTGTTGTGAAGTTTCGATACACGATTTACGATTACGAACATAAATAATAGAAGATTGCGGATTTTTAGTTAAAATTTGTTGGACTTTAAAAAGTTTATCTTCTGTTTTAATTACATGGTACGCTAAATTTTCTCTTGTAAACGATTTGGTAAATACTTTTGGATTGACTAATGCTAAATGGGAGCAAATATCTTCTTGAACTCTTTTGTTTGCCGTAGCGGTCAATGCTAAAAATGGAGTAGAAGGGAAGTGCTCTTTTAAAGTTGATATTTTTAAATATGCGGGTCTAAAATCATGTCCCCATTGGCTCACACAATGCGCTTCATCAATGGCGATAAGGTTTATAGGTATTTGTTTTAAGCGTTCTACAATCCAATCGTGCTGTAAACGTTCGGGAGAAAGATAGAGAAATTTGTAATTTCCAAATTGACAATTATCTAAAATATCAATTACTTCATCTTGAGAAACGCCACCAGTTAAGGCAATCGCTTTGATGTTTTTGCTTTGTAAATTCTGAACTTGGTCTTTCATCAAAGCAATCAAAGGCGAAATCACCAAGCAAATACCATTCAACATCATTGCTGGAATTTGAAAACACACCGATTTTCCTCCACCAGTAGGCAAAAGCGCAAACGTATCATTTCCACTTAAAACCGATTGAATAATTTCTTCTTGAGGTTCTCTAAAACTATCGTGTTTCCAATATTTTTGAAGAATTTGTAGGGCTTCAGACATGTTATAAGGCTTTTAGAAACACTAAAATACAAAAAAATTATTGAGCAAGATGTTTCATAATAAAATCTACGCGATTTTCAACCGTATCTTTAGGAACTTCTGTAATCGAATAACCATAGTTTTTGTAGGTTTCCATCAAGTGTTCGTGGATTAAAACGGCTTGTTCATAGTTTTCATAGCGTTCAGCATCACTAATATAGATTTCTTTCCAAGGTGGTAAAACAAAAATAGAAGTATATTTGTAGTCATGACAAGCTTTATCAAAAAAAGAAGGGTATGAATCGCCAATGTAATGCATGTATGCTAAAACATCTGGAATACCACGATCTAAAAAAACGATGTTTGCTTCTTCATTCAAAGCTTCTTGAAATTGTTTTTTTCTGCCTTCAAGGAGTAATTCACTGAATAAAAGAGGTTTTTCTAGAAACAATTGTTCAATACCTTGTTCTTGCGCCTCGCGAATTACTTCACGGGAAACCTCAGGATAACAAGTGTGTCCTTTTTCTTTTAAAGCTTCTATTAACGTGGTTTTTCCAGAGCTTGGTCCACCAATTAAAACCACAATTTCTTTATTCATATTGGAAATTCTAAGGCGCAAAAGTAAGTTTTTTTAAAAATCTAATCAACTTAAAAATTTATAAGTTACTACAATATAATTCTAAACAGAAAAAAGTATATTTGCTTTTCCAATTACGAAATGATGATGGATAAGAAAACAGAAGATTTTTACGCAAGATTAAAAGAAGAGTTAACCAATTCAACGCTTTGGCCTTCAGAGTATTTGTATAAATTTATCATGCCTTCCGATGCGCATAGTATTGCTAAGGTTGAAGGTGCTTTTAATGATATGGGAGCTGTAATTACTACACAACAATCTAAAACGGGTAAATTCACTAGTGTTTCTATTAGTGTAACTATGCCAAACCCACAAAAAGTTATTGATAAATACATTGAAGTTTCAGATATAGAAGGCATCATTTCATTATAAAATAAACATGCAAGAAGAAGTAAGTTATTTAGAATACAATTCAGAACGTTCGCATTTGATTATTCCTGAATATGGAAGACATTTACAGAAATTGATTGACCAAGCTACTGAAATTGAAGATCGTGAAGAACGAAATAAGGCAGCTAAATATATCATTTCGGTGATGGGATCTTTGAATCCGCATTTAAGAGATGTTTTGGATTTTCAACATAAATTATGGGATCAATTGTTTATTATGTCTGACTTTAAATTAGATGTAGATTCGCCTTATCCAATTCCATCAAAAGATATATTGACTCAAAAACCTGATCGTTTAAAATATCCTCAGAATTTCCCTAAATACCGTTTTTACGGAAACAACATCAAATACATGATTGATGTAGCAAATAGTTGGGAAGAAAGCGATTTAAAGAATGCTTTAGTGTTAGTGATTGCTAATCACATGAAAAAAAGTTATTTGAGTTGGAATAAAGATACGGTTACCGATGAGGTAATTTTTGAACATTTATTAGAACTTTCAGGTGGAAAATTAAATCTTTCGAAATCAAACGAAGAACTTTCGAATACACATGATTTAATGAAAGTGAACAAGAAAGTTTCGAATAAAACGCAATTTGGTCCTAGTAAAGTTGGAATCATTAAGAAAAACAACAATAACAAAGGACATTTGAACAAAAACAATCAAAATAAAAATACATTTAAAAAATAGGCAGTTACATGGGAACATTTAAAATAGAAGGAGGAATAGCATTAAAAGGAGATATAACACCTCAAGGAGCAAAAAATGAAGCATTACAAGTGTTATGTCCTGTTTTGTTAACTTCTGAAAAAGTTAGAGTAACTAATATTCCAGATATTATAGATGTTAACAAATTAATTACACTTTTGGGTAATTTAGGAGTTAAAATTCAAAAAAATGGGCCTGGTGATTACACCTTTCAAGCTGATGAGGTAAATGTAAATTACTTAAAAACCGAAGCTTTTAAAAAAGAAGGTGGAAGTTTAAGAGGTTCCATTATGATTGTAGGACCTTTATTAGCGCGTTTTGGTTGTGGATATATTCCAAAACCAGGAGGCGATAAAATTGGTCGTCGTCGTTTAGATACGCACTTTGAAGGTTTTATTAACTTAGGTGCTAAATTTAGATATGAAAGAGAAGACCATTTCTACGGAGTGGAAATCGATGGAAGATTGCAAGGAGCTTACATGTTGTTAGACGAAGCTTCTGTAACAGGAACGGCTAATATTGTAATGGCAGCTGTTTTAGCAGAAGGAACAACAACTATTTATAACGCAGCCTGTGAGCCTTACTTACAGCAATTATGTAAAATGTTGAATTCTATGGGAGCTAAAATCTCAGGTGTAGGATCTAACTTATTAACGATTGAAGGAGTTGAAAGTTTAGGTGGTTGCGAACACCGAATTTTACCTGATATGGTAGAAATCGGTTCTTGGATTGGTCTTGCGGCTATGACACGAAGTGAGATTACGATTAAAAATGTAAGTTGGGAGAACTTAGGTCAAATTCCAAATGTATTCAGAAAATTAGGAATTACCTTAGAAAGAAAAGGCGATGATATTTACATTCCAGCTCATAAAGAGGGTTACGAAATTAAAACCGATATCGACGGTTCTATATTAACAGTTTCAGATGCACCATGGCCAGGATTTACACCGGACTTGTTAAGTATTGTTTTGGTGGTTTGTACACAAGCAAAAGGCGATGTGTTAATTCACCAAAAAATGTTTGAAAGCCGTTTGTTCTTCGTAGATAAATTAATCGACATGGGAGCGAAAATTATGTTATGCGACCCACACAGAGCGGTGGTTATGGGACATAATTTCCAATCCCAATTGAAAGCAACAACAATGAGTTCGCCAGATATTAGAGCTGGAATATCTTTATTAATTGCTGCTTTAACAGCAAAAGGAACTTCAACCATACAAAATATCGAACAAATTGATAGAGGTTACGAACGCATCGACGAACGATTAAGAGCGTTAGGAGCTAATATTGTGAGAGTATAATTTAGTGTTCAGTGTTCAGTCGCAGTAAGCAGCGTTACTGAGACTGAACACTGGGACTGATTACTATAAAATGGAAACTTACATCGTCATTTTTCTTTGCATTGCATCCTTCATAGCTGGTTTTATTGATGCTATTGTGGGTGGTGGTGGCTTAATACAAACCCCTGCAGCCTTAATTTTATTACCCAATATATCCGTAGCTTCAATTATTGGAACGCTTAAAATTCCAGGTTTTAGTGGTACAAGTATGGCAGCTTATCAGTATTTAAAATCAGCAAAGGTCAATTGGAAGTTGTTTTTTGTCATGGCAATTGTTTCTTTCGGTTTTGCTTATTTAGGCTCGAGTTTACTTAACGTAATGCAAAACGATTTCATGAAACCTTTACTTTTTGTGATTTTGATTTTGTTATTACTTTATACTTATTTCAAAAAAGATTTTGGTCAATTTCAAATTGATAAATTAACCACTAGGCAAACCTATATTTACGGGAGTGTAATTTGTGTTTTTTTAGGTTTTTATGATGGTTTTATTGGTCCTGGAACAGGAAGTTTATTAATTATGGCGTTTATAGCCATACTAGGGTTCGATTTTTTGCAAGCCAATATCTACGCAAAACTAGTTAACTTGGCTACTAACTTTGGCTCCATTACCTTGTTTGTTTTGAAAGGAAAAATCATTTGGACGATTGCTATTCCTATGGCAATTTGTAATGTTGCCGGATCTTGGTTAGGCGCAAGATTAGCCATTTCTAAAGGCAACGGATTTATTCGAATCTTCTTTTTAATTGTGGTGGGATTAGCGTTGTTACGTTTTGGATATGATGTTTTTTTGAAATAAAAAAGCACTTCTGTTATTGAAGTGCTTCCTTTAGTGTTTTTAAAATTATCGTTTAAGTTCTTGAAAAAGCTTGTCAATAGGCTGTAAAAGTTCGGGATTTTTTTCAATAGCCATTAGTCTTTGGTCTATAATATCCTTTTCCCATTGTTCTAATTCTTTTTCAGTTGCTTCAATATTTGGATATTCATTTTTAATAATTTCCCAATCTTCAATTGGAATGAAAACTCCTGTCGGATGTCCGTTGTGGTCTTGTATGATTTGTGTTTTCATAATTACAAAAATAAATTATATAGTAAAATTAGACATTAATTTTAACGCTACAAAATTAATCAAATATATTTCTATTAATTACTGTAAGATCAATTGTAATGCTTCTGCCTTTCGGTAAGCTATTAAAACTTCAACCCAAACATCACCCCATCTCCTTGAAAACCATTTTGATAGCTTCTTACATAATCTACACGTAAGAATCTGAATTTACCCCAACCAATGTTGTCAAATCCTACGGTAAACTCTTGATATGGTTTCATGTTAGGAATGTTCAACTGATGAAAACCGCCAATTAAATTCCATTGTAATTTATTTAATAATGGAATTTTATTCATAATGTAGCCTTTGAAATTGTGTTCTATATGCGTTTCCAAATATGCATCATTTGTAGAATGACTATAATATGGAAGCAAATTAAATGAGTTTAAAGAATTATTCAATAAGGTCACATGGGTTTGATTTCCGTTGAAATGTTTATAATCGACAAATGAGATGTTATCAGCATTAAAGAATTTACCCGCTTTAAAGCGTAAGCCAAAATCACCTTTATTACCGATGGTTTTGTTGTAATCAACGGTTCCGCTAATTAAATCATAATGGTAATTGCTGTTAGAGGCACCAAATGCTTTTTCGTAATAGAAGCTTACAATTGGATAATCATCATTTTGAATGTTTATCTTTCCGTCAGGACGCGAAATATATTTTTGTCCAAAACGAATTCGTGTTCCTAAACTTGCCTTCATTATATGATGCTTTACAAAAGGAATTGAAGTCTCATTTGTAGGTTGCAAAGGGTCGTTAGAAAAATACAAATCATCACTTTTAATAATGGTATAATCAGTTGTATTGAATAAGGCTCTTCGGTTTTCGTACATCAGTTTTCCGGAAGCGAAAATACCGTTTACTACCTCTCTTCCATAGTTAATTTCTGCAAATTCTTTATTGTACAATTTCATATAATTGTTTTTAAAGAATAAAGTTGCTACCGAATTCACTAAATTACTAATTGGCTCACTCGGATTGAACTGACTAATTGCACTTCCACCATTTAAACTAATATATGCATTGTTTTGGTTGTTGAATCTATGGTAGAAATTTCCTTTCACACGAAGTCTATCTTCAGAAAAACCATAATTAAAGGTAGATGAAATCGAGGTGAATTTTCCTGTTTCTTCATTCCATTTTCTATAGGAAAACCCACTGTCTAAATTGTATCCTTGAACCGTATTATAACTTAGAGAACCCAAATTGGTGAGTCCTTGATAGTTAAAATTCCAATTGTTAAACGAATTTTTATAATTATATCCTGTAATAATTTTAAGTAATCTGAATTTATTTCCTTTAGCATCAATAGAATCCAAATATACTTGTGATTTTCTAATCGTTTGAATACTGTCTTTCTTAATGTAATTAGTAGATTCTTCTGTGGTTAATGGAACTGGTCGATATTCATTCCAATAGGTTTCTTCTTTTTTATTAGCATTTTCGGCAAAGGTTACCACTTCTTTTCCAAAGGTTTTTTTATCGAAAGCTTCTTTAAAGGTATAATTAGTAAATACGTGGGTAAACTTTCCTGCGAATTTCATACCAAAAATACCGGCACTAAAATCTAACGTTTGAATGTTTTTTGCCCAAATTTTATTTTCAGTGTTGTAACTAAAGTTTTGGGTTATTTTCATTGACTCCAAAATAGGTTGTTGCATTCTGTAACCTTTAATGTCTAAATCAATTCCGTAAATAGCCCATGAATCTTCTACAATGTAAATATATCCTTCAAAAACGGGTTCTTTATCTCGTTTTGGAGTCACCAAAATTTTATTGATTAATTGGTTTTTATCGTCGTAAAAAGTGCTCTCTAATTTATATTTGTAATAAGTAAAAGCATTATCTGCAATAGGCGAGACCATGTTAATCCCAAAATCAACATAATTTCCATAGAAATCGTAATTGGTGTTTAAGGCGGTATTGTAACTAAAACCATTATCATCACCAGCAATTTTGGAAGCAATAATTTCTTCCTTTAAATTATTAGGTTTTTCAAATTTTATCTTAGAAACGGTTTCCGATTGGTAAATGATACCACTACGGGTCGAATCTAAGTTGCCTTCTAAATCACCAATTTCAACGCCCATAAATTTTTTAGGAATATCCTTAGCTTTAAAAATACCTCTTGAGTAAAAATCAGCTTCAAATTTATCCGTTTTGGCAGCGTTTTTCTTTTTTGCTTTTATAGCATTTCGGATTATTTCATTGGCTGGATTTTCTCCGTTCATAACCACAACTTCTTTCAACTGAAAATCTTCTTCCACTAAAACCACATCAAATTCATACGGAAATTGAGAAATGTTAAGAATTTGTTTTTGTGTTTTAAATCCTAAATACTGAAAAATCAAATGCACATTGTTTTTTTCAGTTGTATTTAATTCATATTTCCCTAATTCGTTAGAAGTAGTACCTATATAAGTATTCTCAATATAAATATTTACAAAGGGTAATGGATTTCCTTCTTTATCTTTAACGGTTCCTTTTATTTGTGCAAAGGAAATGGTGGTAAAAACCAGTAGGAGTAAAGTAATTTGTTGTTTCATTTGGTTTGGTTTGTATGGAATATGTTTTAATAGACGTTTATTTATAAAGAATGGTTGTATTATATGAAAGATTTTATAGCTAACTCATAACTCTCCAATCCAAAGCCAATAATAATACCTTTTGCATTGGGTGAAATATACGATTGATGACGAAAAGATTCTCTTGCGAATGTATTGGAAATATGCACTTCTACCACAGGTGTAGTAATTGCTTTTACGGCATCGCCAATTCCTATAGAAGTATGCGTATAAGCACCAGCGTTTAAAACAATACCATCATACGAAAATCCGGTCTCTTGAAGTTTAGAAATAATTTCTCCTTCTATATTACTTTGAAAATATTCTAGTGTAGCATTAGGAAACTGAATTTGTAACTTTTTAAAATAAGATTCAAAGGTTTCATTTCCATAAACTTCGGGTTCACGTTTGCCTAATAAGTTAAGGTTTGGACCGTTTATAATGATGATCTTCATGACGATTGTTTTTGTAAAAATAAAAAAACCATTCCTTTTAAGAATGGTTTTAATAAAATATTGTGATTTTTAATTGCTCCTATACTATAAAGTATATTTTGGCAATTAGTTAAAACATATAGCCTACAGAAAACTGAATTAACGAGTTTTTTACATCGGCATCTTTTTTAGCTTCTGTTAAACCTGCTACATAGCGTCCAGATACAAATATACTTTTGGTTATTTTATAACTTAATCCACCTGCAATTCCAAATTCAAAAGAGTTGGTGTCGTTCGCATCTACTTCATTGCGTTCACTTACTAAAAAAGAAGCTTGTGGTCCTAGTTCTAAACTTAATTCGTTAGAAGTTAAATAAAACTTAGCAAGTACAGGTATTGATAAGTAGCCTAACTTGTTTTTAAATTGGTCGCCTAAACCTTCTAATTCGGCACCTTGGGTAGAATATAAAAGTTCGGGTTGTATGGCAAAGTTTTCAAATACTTTTAATTCCATAACCATTCCAGCATGGTAGCTTGTAATGGTTTTAAAATCCACCCCCGAAACGTCACCTCCAGTGTAATTAGCAAAATTAACCCCTCCTTTTACTCCAAATTCTAGTAATTGTGCTTGCGATATACCCGTTCCTAGAACCAGTAAAATCAATGTTGCGATTGTTTTTTTCATCTGTTTGTGTTTTTTTGTTAAAAATTCAAATCGGTACTAATTCGTATAAATGTTCTCTATTTTTTATCTTTTCTACTAAAAGACCTACAACAATAACGCTTTTTAGCGCTTTTAAGTATTTTTATCGATAAAATGCATTTTTTATCGTTTTTAGGAAATAATTGATATTCAGTTACTTAATATTTTTTTTATTTTATTTTCGTTAGTATTTTTTATTAAAAAAAAATTAAATTTTTAGTTTTTTTGTATCTTAAGTGTTTGATTATGAATAGTGTTTGTTTTTGTTGTTAATAAAATTGTTAATAACATAACTAAACATGTTATTTTGTATGAAAAAATGCTATAAATTTGCCCTATTAACTTTAAATTTAAACTAAACATGAAAAAAGTTTTATTATCTGCAGTAGCATTATTGGCTTTCGGTTTTGCTAACGCACAAGAAGAAGAAAAAGGTTTTGGTTTTGCTAAAAGTGATGTTATTGTAGAAGGTAACTTAGCTTTTGGTTCTACAAATGACAAAAACACTGAAGTAAAAACAAACAATTTTCAATTCAACCCTAAAGTTGGTTATTTTTTAACTGATAAATTTGCAGTTGGAGTTGAGTTAGGAATTGGTTCTGACAAAGAAGAAACAGCTGGAACTGAAACTGACAAAAATTCTAATTTCAATGCAGGTGTTTTTGGACGTTATTATTTCTTAGACTTAGGAAAAAGATTCAAAACTTATGCTGAAGCTGGTTTAGGAATGGAATCAGGAAAAGCTGGTTTAGGTGATGCTAAATATTCTGGTTTTGGATTTGGTGCAGGTTTAGGAATGAATTATTTCGTTTCTGATAGTTTTGCTATCAACTTCGCTTTAACAGATGTTTTATCTTACTCTTCTCAAAAATGGGATGGTGCTAAGAACGAATCTGAATTCAATGCAAATGTAAATGTTTTCAATAACTTCTTTACTACTGCACAATTTGGTTTAACTTACAAATTCTAATTTGTAATTATTACAATAATGAAAATCCCGCTTTGGCGGGATTTTTTTTTGTTTTAAAAACAAGTTAAGGCTAATCTTCGAGCATATTACCTTTATAATAAAATGTTTTACTTTTTAGCATACTTAAATTATATAAGTTAGTCACTTTTAGTAGAGTAAATAGATGCAAAAGTGATGCTTAAATTAATTAGTTTTGTTTGGAAACAACAATGAATTATCAGTTTTCAAATATTATTTTTACTATGTCACTAACATGGAAGTAAGTCAATCTGGCATTGAGGAAATAAAATTTTAATTATTTATTTTATTTCGGTTTGATTTATTAATAAAAAAAGGAGCATTAAGCTCCTTTTTCATACATTAAATTTCCTAATTTACCGGGTAACCTTTTACCCTGAATATCGTAAATTGATTTAACCCAAAGGGGAAATAACATCGGTACAACAATAAAAGATAATTTGTTAAAATTCCAAGCTTGCTCAAATTCAAAATGAATAAAGTGCATAGTAGCTTTAGTTAATCCACATGCATAACATTCAATACCTGCTAATTTTACTGAAAGACAAATGCTCTCACCTTTGTCAAAAAAATCTGCTGGTAAAAAGAATAATATAAATGGAGCAACTATTGTTGAAAGATGAATACTGTAAAAAATAAATTTACGAATCATTAGAAAATTAAAGAGTTTTTGAATACGAACCATTTTTAGGTTGTAAATCACCAGTGATAATTCTGATTAAATCAATTAATGCCCAAATACCACAACCACCTAAAGTAAGTAATTGAACAATTCCTTGCCAAGTGTACCCTAAGTAGAATCTGTGTATTCCTAATCCACCAATCAATGCAACTAAAATAAGAGCAGTTACTTGGCTTTTACCAGAATCAGCAGTAGCTGGAGAAGATAATTCATCTTCTTGGTTTTCAACAACAGTTACATTGTTTGTAGTTGTTTTTTCTACAGGAAATGATGCGTAAGAAATTGTTAAAGCACCAAATGTTAGCATTAAAGCTGATAAAAATAATTTAATTTTCATAAAATATGTTTTAGATTTGCACAAAAATAAAAAAAAATACATAAAAAATGAAAAAAAACCTGCTTCATATCATGTTTCCTTTTTTGGTAAGTATAACTTGTTTAGGGCAGGTAAATTATGAGTTTTTTGGAGCCATAAAGTTAAATGGAAATGATAAAACAATTATCACATATCGATTGGTTTTTGAAGAAAATAAAGGTAAAATTTTAGGTTTTTCAGTTACAGACTTAGACGGTGCTCACGAAACAAAAAACACAATTGAAGGAACATATGATAGAAAAACAAAGTTGTTTACTTTTCAAGAAAAAGAAATTTTATACACGAAATCTAAATATGCTCAAAGTTCATTTTGTTTTGTTAATTTTTCAGGAAAAGTTAAATTAGTTGATAATACCAGTAAAGTTGAAGGAGCTTTTAAAGGTCTTTATAAGAATAAAACAAAATGTATTGATGGAACGGTTACATTAGTAGGAAGTAATAAGATATATAATTTTGCTAATAAAGTAAATAAGAAAATTCAAAAATCTAAAAGAGTTGATGCAGCTACAAAACAGAAAGTTAATCCTATCAAAATTTTAGATAGTTTGAAAATTAATAAATTGTTGAAAGATCAAAATTTAAACATATTTTGGAATTCTAAAAAAGTTATAATTGAAATTTTTGACGCAGGTCAAGATGATGGTGATATTATTAATTTATATCATAATGATGTTTTGATTTTGGATAATTATAAAATTAAATTAGAAAAAAAGTTACTATCTATTCCTATTGATCTTACTATTAATAATGTTTTTAAAATTAAAGCAATTAATGAAGGTACAATACCAACCAATTCAGCTAAGATAATTTTAGTTGATGAAAATAGAACCTTTGATTTATTATCTTCTTTTAAGAAAAATGAAAGTGCAAGTATTACAATTATTAAGAAACCTTCTAATTAATACTGATTCTTGCTTATATTTGAAGCATGAGTACTTGGCAATCCTATATTAAAGAATATCAAAATTACCTTAGGTTAGAACGTGGTCTTTCTAAAAACACCATTGAAAATTACACGTTTGATATTGAAAAGTTAGTGTTGTTTTTAAATCAACATGATATCAAGATTTCGCCAATTACTATTTCAGAAGAAATTGTACAGCAATTCATTTATGAGATTGCCTCAAAAGTAAATGCGCGCAGTCAGTCGCGAGTAATTTCAGGATTAAAAAGTTTTTTTAATTACTTAGTTTTTGAAGATTACCGAAAAGATACTCCGCTAGAGTTAATTGAAGTACCAAAAACCGGACGCAAATTACCCGATACCTTAGCAACGGAAGAAATTGATGCATTAATCTCAGCAATCGATTTATCTACTCCAGAAGGAGAACGCAATAGAGCCATGCTAGAAACTTTGTACAGCTGTGGTTTGCGTGTTTCGGAGTTGGTGGGTTTAAAAATATCTGATTTGTTTTTTGAAGAAGGTTTTATAAAAATCACAGGAAAGGGAAATAAACAGCGTTTTGTTCCTGTAGGAGGCTCTACTATTAAATACATTACTTCATATGTTAATTTGATTCGAGTGCATTATGCGGTACAAAAAGGGCATGAGGACACCTTGTTTTTAAACAGAAGAGGAAAACAGCTAACTCGGGCCATGATTTTTACAATCATCAAAGATTTAGCGCTAAAAATCAATTTGAATAAAACAATTAGTCCACACACTTTTCGACATTCGTTTGCAACCCATTTATTAGAAAACGGTGCCGATTTACGTTCGATACAATTAATGCTTGGTCATGAATCCATTACAACTACTGAAGTGTATATGCATTTAGATCGAAAATTTCTTTCGGAAGTTTTGAATAATTATCATCCACGTAAATAGTTGGCAGTCTCAGTTTTCAGTCACAGTACTATAACGTGCAAAAAAAAGATGTTTCAATTTTGAAACATCTTTTTTTTATCTGTCAACTGCGACTGCGACTGTTAACTAAAATATTATTTAGCAATATTCACAGCTCTTGTTTCGCGAATAACTGTAATTTTCACTTGACCAGGATAAGTCATTTCAGTTTGAATTTTTTGAGAAATATCAAATGATAAATTTACCGCTGCATCGTCTGATACTTTTTCACTTTCTACAATTACACGTAATTCTCTACCTGCTTGAATAGCATAAGCATTTTTAACGCCACTGAATCCGAAAGCGATATCTTCTAAATCTTTTAAACGTTGGATGTAAGAGTCTAAAACTTGTCTTCTTGCTCCTGGACGCGCTCCTGAAATAGCATCACACACTTGGATAATTGGAGAAATCAATGATTTCATTTCAATTTCGTCGTGGTGCGCTCCAATTGCGTTACAAACTTCTTCTTTTTCACCATATTTCTCAGCCCATTGCATACCTAAAATTGCGTGAGGTAATTCACTTTCGGTATCTGGTACTTTTCCTATATCGTGTAATAAACCAGCTCTTTTAGCTAATTTAACGTTTAATCCTAATTCAGCTGCCATAATACCACACAACTTAGCTACTTCTCTTGAGTGTTGTAACAAGTTTTGTCCGTAAGATGAACGGTATTTCATTCTACCCACTACTTTAATTAATTCAGGGTGTAATCCATGGATTCCTAAATCAATTACCGTACGTTTTCCGGTTTCAATAATTTCTTCGTCAATTTGTTTCGCTGTTTTAGCTACTACTTCTTCAATACGTGCTGGGTGAATACGTCCGTCTGTTACTAATTTGTGTAACGCTAAACGAGCAATTTCTCTTCGTACTGGATCAAAACAAGATAAGATAATTGCTTCTGGTGTGTCATCTACAATGATTTCAACTCCTGTTGCAGCTTCTAAAGCTCTAATGTTACGACCTTCACGACCAATAATTCTACCTTTTACATCGTCAGATTCAATGTTAAATACAGAAACACAGTTTTCTACAGCTTCTTCTGTTCCTACACGTTGAATAGTACTAATAATGATTTTCTTAGCTTCTTGATGAGCTGTCATTTTTGCTTCTTCCACGGTGTCTTGGATGAATGACATAGCATTGGTTTTAGCTTCAGCTTTTAAGCTTTCTACTAATTGTTCTTTAGCTTCTTCAGCTGATAAACCAGAAATAACTTCTAATTGCTCCACCTGACTTTTGTGAAGTCTGTCAATTTCTTGTTGTTTTTTCTCTAAAAGCTCAATTTTTGAAGAGTATTCGTTGATTTTAGCTTCGGCTTCATCGTTAACTTTTTTAGCTTTTGCTAACTCATTAGAAATTTGAGATTCTTTATCTCTAGTTCTTTTTTCAGCTTCAGCTGTTTTTTTATCTCTAGCTAAAATGACTTGTTCATGCTCTGCTTTAAGTTCTAAGAATTTTTCTTTAGCTTGAAGAATTTTCTCTTTTTTTGTAGCTTCAGCCTCAACTTTAGCGTCTTTTAAAATAGAACCAGCTTCTTTTTTTGCGTTTTTAATTAAGTTTGAAACATTGCTTTTTTCTAAAAATTTAGCAATTCCAAAACCACCTGCAATCCCGACAAAAATTCCAATTATTATGCTTAGTATATCCATTATTTGTGTTAAAAAATTATATAAAAAAAGCCTACATTAGGTGTTTGTATAAACTCTGTTATACAAGATTTGAGCTAACCTGCAGTTCAAACTTCCCACTAAAGGGCCTGTTATAGTTGCAAAGATTCACTCGTTTAATTTGTTAGTGTTGAGTTTATCAAATATATACTAATGTAGGCAGTATCTTTGTTTTATTGTAAGAACGTATTTATTTTGAGAGTAACTCACTCAATTTTTTATCCAAATTTTTCAATCGGGTAAAGTTGCTTTCATTATCTTGAGTACTCGTAATTTGTTTTTGTTCTACTTGTGCGGCAAATTGCAAGGCACACATAGCTAAAACATCTTGTTTGTCTCTCACGGCATAGCTTTGTTCAAACTGTTTAATCATAGCATCTATTTTTTTGGAAGCACTTCTTAGTCCTTCTTCTTGTGAGGGTTCCACGGTTAAAGGGTACACTCGGTCTGCTATTGATATTTTAATTTTCAGTTTTTCACTCATTTGCTTTCTAATCTGAAAGTTGGGCTATGCAATAATCAATTTCTCTGATTAATGAATTTATTTTGAGTTTTGTTTCTCTTTTATTTTCTTCACTGCCTAGTAATGAATTTACCATTTTTAGAGTATCCAATTGGTTCTTCAAAGCGTCCATTTCGCTTGATTGCGTTTGTTGATTTTTCTTAGAAAGCAACAATTCAGCCTGCAACTCTTGGTTTTTCTTTTCAAGTTGTGTCACTTTTTGATTGAGCTTGAAAAATTTAACTTCGAGAGAATCAATTAATTCAGATAATCCGTTCATTAATGATATAATTCATTTTTTTATTTCACAAAGTTAGCATTACTATTCAAAAATAGCAATACTTTTTACTAAATTTTATGAATTAATTTTTATAGTTTGTAACTTATTGTAAATTAATTCATTATTAATGGTACCGTTTTTGTTAGGTATATTTACGATATTTTTTACTATTTTAGCCCTAAACATAAGCACAATGAAATTTGTATTAGCCTTTTTACTCGCCCCTTTATTAATTTACAGTCAGGATTTTCCTCAAGATTACTTTCAATCACCCTTGGATATTCCGCTTGATTTGTCGGGTTCATTTGGTGAATTACGAAGCAATCATTTTCATTCGGGTTTAGATTTTAAAACAAAAGGGGTCGAAGGGTTGCCTGTATATGCTACTGGAGATGGTTATGTTTCTCGAATAAAAATTTCAACTTTTGGTTACGGAAAAGCAATATATATTACGCATCCAAATGGGTATACTTCGGTTTATGGTCATTTACAAAAAGCCAACGGTTCCATTCAAGAGTTCATTAAAAAAAGACAATATATAGAAAAATCGTATGAAGTGGAAATGTATTTGTATCCAACCGAATTACCTGTTAAAAAAGGGGATATAATCGCTTTTACAGGCAATACGGGAGGTAGTGGCGCTCCTCATTTACATTTTGAATTTCGAAATACAAAATCAGAAGAAATATTAAATCCGTTGCATTTTGGGTTTAAAAAAATGATTAAAGATGAACGTTTACCTGTAATTCAAGGTTTGGTAGCTTATCCGTTGGATTCTACTACAGTTAACAACTCTCAAAAACCAATCAATATTTCATTTTCTAAACAAGCCGATGGAACGTATTTAGGAGTGAAAGTAAAAGCTAATGGGAAAATGGCTTTTGGAATTAATGCGCATGATTTTTGTACCAATGCATACAATAAAAACGGTTTATATAAAGTAAAAGCTTATTTAAACGGGGTATTGTATTATCAATACGGTTTTGATGGTTTTGCTTTTGATGAGTCACGCTATATTAATAACTTTATTGATTATGAGCGATTTCATCTGATGGGACAACGGGTTCAAAAGTTATTCGAATTATCACCGTATCCACTTTCAATTGTTGAAAATAACACAAAAGATGGAACCATTAAAGTGCAGCCAGGAACGAATTATACGTATAGAGTGGAATTGTTTGATTTTCATGGGAATAAAGTAGATGTAATTATCCCAATCGAATACGCTAATTTACAGGCTACTATTAAAAATGTAATCCAAAAAACGCCTTATTTTGTAAAAGCTAAAAATGAGTCTATCTTTGAAAAAGATAAGGTTTCTGTACAAATTCCTGAAAATGCCTTTTATTCGAATTTTTATTTAAATTTTGAAGTTAATAAAGATATTTTAACCTTGCACGATGATAGTGTTCCAGTGCATAAAAATATTACAATTACCTTTAATGACGTAGAAGGTTTATCAGAAGAACAATTAGCAAAAACATATATTGCTACTTTAGAGGGCTACAAGTTAGATTATAATAAAACGTATCGAAAAGGAAACTCGTTTTCAATAAAAACCAAAACCTTAGGTAAATTTAAATTAGCACAAGATGTTACGCCTCCGAGAATTTACAATGTGAATTTTGTAGAAGGTAAAACCATAAAGGAGCAAAAAACAATCAGCGTTTCGGTAAGTGATTTACATTCTGAGATTGATACGTATAACGGATATTTGAACGGAAAATGGATTTTATTGGAGTATGATTATAAAACCAAAAAACTAGTACACAATTTAGAAGATGATATTTGCGTTCAAGGTAGGAATGATTTAAAGATTGTTGTAACGGATAATTTGCAAAATTCTACTACCTTTGAATCTTACTTTTTTAGATAATTAAAACAAATTCTTTTGAAAAATATAATTTTAGTATTCTTTGTGGGTTTATTTTCGTTGACAATTTCGGCGCAGAAAGCCCGTGTTAAAGGTGTTGTGTTGGACGAGTTTAATAATCCAGTAGAAAATGTAACAATTACGGTAGGTGATAAAGTATCGGTTTCCAATGAAAATGGTTTCTATAGTATAGAAATTGATGCCAACAAAAAGGTAACCCTTGTTTTTTCTCACGTTTCATTAAAGAAAAAATCAATTGATATTACTTTAAAACCAAATGAAGATTACGAATTAAATCCCTTAATGAACTCCAAAGTAGAAGAGTTTGGGGAAGTAATTATTACAGCAAATAGTAAAAAACGTATCGAAGGTGTCACCACCATTGATCCTGTAATTATTAGAAGAATTCCAGGTGCTAATGCAGGAATCGAAAATATCGTAAAAACCTTACCAGGCTTTAATAGTAATAACGAACTTAGTACATCGTATGCTGTTCGCGGTGGGAATTACGATGAAAACTTAGTTTATGTCAACGAAATTGAAGTGTATCGCCCTTTTTTAATTCGTTCTGGTCAACAAGAAGGGTTGAGTTTTACCAATACCGATATGGTGTACAATGTTGATGCTTCAGCTGGAGGTTTTCAAGCTAAGTATGGGGATAAATTATCTTCGGTTTTAGATATTACCTACCGAAATCCGGAGCAATTTGCAGCCAGTTTAGAAGCCAGTTTATTAGGTGGTAGCCTAACAGTTGAGGGTGTTTCTAAAAATCAAAAATGGAGTAATATTACAGGGGTTCGATACAGAGATAATAGTTTGTTAGTAAATAGTCAGGAAACGGAAACTAATTTTAAACCTACATTTTTTGATGTTCAAACCTTGCTGAATTTCAATGCTTCTACTAAATGGAATTTTAGCTTTTTAGGAAACATTTCCCAAAATAGATACAATTACGAACCATTAACGCGTCAAACCAATTTTGGAACGATTGATGAGCCTATAGCATTATTGGTTTTTTATGAAGGACAAGAAAAAGATAAATACCAAACGTTTTTTGGTGCTGGAAAAGCAGTTTACCAATACAATGAAAAAAATAAATTAAAGTTTATCCTTTCGGGCTATCATACGCAAGAGCAAGAATATTATGACATATTAGCCCAATATCGTTTGGGTGAAGTAGATGCAAATATTGGTTCGGAAACCTTTGGCGATGTTGTTTTTACGCGTGGAATTGGTTCGCAATTAAATCACGCTCGTAACGATTTAGATGCTTTAATTGTTAACACCGAAGTAAAAGGTTTTCACGAATTAAATGAAAAATCACAATTTGAATGGGGCGCAAAATTTACACTTGAAGATATTCGCGATAGAATTGTAGAATGGGAAGTTGTAGATTCTGCTGGTTTTTCATTACCTAACCCACTTTTGGATTATCAAAACGACCAACCTTACAATCCGTATGTTGGACCATTAGCACCTTATCAAAATGTAAGAGCTACAAATTTCACCAGAATCAATAGATTGTCAGGTTATGCACAATGGAATTACAGAGGAAATATAGGCGAACACGACTATTGGGTAAATGCTGGAGTTCGTGCACATCAATGGCAAGTTGATGCTGATGGTAGACCAAAAGGCGATAGCCAAATTACGTTTTCACCCAGAGCTCAGTTTGCATTTAAACCCAATTGGAATAAAGATATGTTGTTCCGATTGTCTGGAGGTTTGTATCACCAACCACCTTTTTATAGAGAATTAAGAGATGAAGATGGGGTAGTGCAAACGAATGTAAAAGCGCAACAATCGATTCATGTGGTTTTAAGTAACGATTATAGTTTTAAAATGTGGAACCGACCGTTTAAATTGGTCTCCGAAGCGTATTATAAAAATATTACCGACGTAAACACGTACACTATTGACAATGTTAGAATTCGATATGAAGCGAATAACAATGCAGAAGCTTATGCCTATGGTTTTGATACCCGACTAAATGGTGAATTTGTTCCAGGTACTGAATCATGGTTTACGTTTGGCTATTTAAAAACCGAAGAAAATCAAGATGGGAAAGGGTTTATTGCTCGTCCAACTGATCAGCGATTAAAATTTGGAGTTTTGTTTCAAGATTATATGCCTAATATTCCAAACTTACGTTTATATTTAAATTTAGTATATAACACAGGTTTGCCTGGAGGTTCTCCATCGTATGCCGATCCATATGCGTACCAATTGCGTTTAAATGATTACCGTAGAGCGGATGTTGGTTTTTCATTTGTGTTTAAAGATGAAACAATTAAATCGAGTAAAGTGTGGTTAAAACCTTTTAATGAATTTTCTTTGGGATTGGAAATTTTTAATTTATTCAACAATCAAAACGCAATTACGAATACTTGGGTGCGCGATGTGTACACCAAATCACAATACGGAATTCCTAACTATATGACCACTCGTGTTTTCAACATCAAATTGGTTGCCCGATTGTAAGCCAATAATTATTTAGTATATTTGACTATAAAATTTTTATTATGAAGCGCATCTTTTTTACTTTTTGTCTTATAACAACTTTGTTTAGTTGTAAAGAAGAAACCGAAACTCCAAAGGTAATTTATGAAGGTGGACAAGCAAAGGCTGAAACGAAAGTTAAAGATACCTCTTCTATAAAAGTAGCCGATTTGCCAATTTTAATGGAAGGCACAAAATACCTAATTCATCCTGTTGGCGATGTGAGAGTTTACGAAACAAATGGAAAAGTGTATGGAAGCAGCAAAACAAATCAAGTGAGTTATGCAATTTCTAATTATAACCGATTTGAAATTACAGGTTTTTTTGATAATTTGAATTTTCAACATATTGATTCTACAATTGTTAGTCCATTGTCTGATAAAAAAATTCAAATTCAAACAGCAACATTTTTAAATACTATAGCTTCGAAAACTAAAAAGCAAATAATGGTTTATTCGCTTGTAGACTCAGATACTAATAAAGATGGTAAAGTAGATCAAAATGATATTAAATCACTATATATTAGTTCAATTAGTGGTCAAAATTTCACAAAACTTTCAGAAGAGTTTCAAGAATTAATCGATTGGAACATCATTGAAGCACAAAATCGCTTATATTTTAGATGTATTGAAGATATCAATAAAAACGGTGCATTTGATAAAAATGATAAAGTACATTATCACTACGTAAACTTATTAGCTGAGGATTGGAAAGTGGAAGTTTATACTCCGAATTAAGGTTATTATTGTTAAGTTTTTATAATGTCTGAAATTATTTTATGAATAAAATTTTAAGCTTTCTTATGTTTTTTATTGCTTTATCAAGTTTTGGTCAAGCAAATTCTGTTGAAAAAATTAAAATTAATAAAGGCAAAATCGCTATAATAGAATATGATAAAAATTGGGTTTTTCCATTTAAAAATGCAGAATCAGCACAACTGAATGATACAGATTTTAAAGAAATTGAAAGGTTATTAATTGAGTGTGCTACAAAATCAAATGAGTTACTTCCTTTAAAAAAATATTACAGGCAATATGTTGTTGTGAAAAATGAAAATGGAGAAAAGGAAGTTTACATAAATTGTATGTGTGAATTAGTGGGTCTCGATTTTGCAGATTGGAAAAAAGAATTAATTGACATAGCAGATGGTGGAAATTGCTATTTTAATGTGAAAATAAATTTAAGTTCAAAAGTTTACTATAATTTGATGATAAACTTGCAAGGCTAAATTAGTAGTAACTCAAAAGTTCAAAAAAATCAGTTCAATAAACGTTGCAAAGCATCAGTTTCATCAGCGTTCCAACTCTAAATCAAAATATCACTCTCTAAATCCGATTTCTCAATTTCGAAATCAAATCCCAATTTGGAAACCAATTCGATGACTAATTTTTTATACCAGTTTTCACTTTTGGGGTGAATGTAGATTTTTTCTATTAGTTGGTTCAGATTAACGTCTATTTTTAATCCATTATCAATGGTCATTCCACTAGCAGAAACGTCAGAGATAATGCGAATTTCTCTCTCATATTGAAAACTTTTACGTTTGAATAAGAATGGAAAAAACGTATCATCAAAAGGAATAAACTCTTTTTTATAATCAATATAGTTTACTGCTCCAATGTATTGTTCGGTTTGTCTTTCAGGTTGTAGAGCTTCTTTTAGTCTTCCAATAGTAGTTTGAATGGCTAAACCTTCTGTATTTTGAGTGAAAATTTGCCACATGGCAAAGGATTCGTATTCATTAATGTGCCAACTACTAATCACCACTTTTTCGCGATGCGATTTGTAATAGTCTAAAAATTTAGAATTGTTTGCCGCAATTTTCTTAATTTCCTCAAAAGTAGGTTCCGAAAACGTGCCTTCATATTGATCTTCAAACTTATCAGAGCGTGACATAAATAATTGACGCGACATTAACATGTCTAAAAATTTAGACAAGTCCAAATATTTCCAAACAATGGTGTCATTGTCATCGGGTAAAGTAATATTTGAGCTGTTTATGTACATTTTTTAAGTTCAAATTTCAATGTCAAAAATCAAATTCAATTACAAGTTCAAAATTAAATTAAAAAAGAAATTCCTAATAGTATGACAAGTTTGTGCATAAATCTTAAATGACTTAATACATAAAGATACTCAACTTCAAAACTTATCTGGCTTATATGTTTAAATTCAAAAATCTGTTTAAATCCGCGTTTCGCTTTAGCGAATCAGTGTCATCCGCGTGCTAATTTACTCGAAACTCTGCATCATTACTAATTTCGAATACGTTCCGTTTATAGCCAATAATTCATCATGCGTCCCTTGTTCTACAATTTCACCTTTTTGCATTACGACAATCTTATCTGCTTTTTGAATGGTAGATAAACGGTGTGCAATTACGATTGATGTTCTATTTTGCATCATGTTTTCCAAAGCAACCTGAACAAATTTTTCGCTTTCTGTATCTAAAGCCGAAGTCGCTTCATCCAAAATCATAATCGGAGGATTTTTCAAAACCGCTCTCGCTATCGATAAACGTTGTTTTTGCCCGCCCGAAAGTTTTCCACCGGCATCGCCAATGTTGGTTTCAATTCCGTTAGGTAAATCTTTTACAAATTCGTAGGCATTGGCTATTTTCAAAGCGGCAATAATTTCTTCATCAGTTGCATCTTGTTTGCCTAAACGAATATTGTTTTTAATGGTATCATTAAATAAAATAGAATCTTGTGTAACCAGTCCCATCAAATCGCGAAGTGAATGTAAAGTAATATCTTTAATATCGATTCCGTCGATTTTTACGGTTCCTTCTTGAACATCATAAAAACGAGTCAATAAATTCGCAATCGTACTTTTACCTGAACCCGATTGCCCAACTAAAGCCACCGTTTTTCCTTTTGGTACTTCTAGCGAAAAGTTTTTCAACACATTTTCTTCAGCATAACTGAAGTTGATGTTCTCAATACTGATTTTATTGTTGAAAGAATCTTTTACAATTGCATTTGGTTTGTCTGTAATGGTGTTTTCAACTTCTAAAATTTCGAATACACGTTCCGCAGCAGCCAATCCGTTTTTTACAGCATAAGAAGCTTTAGAGATAGATTTTGCGGGAGTTAAAATATTGTAAGCTAATCCCAAATACACAATAAATAAAGCACCATTTAATGTTTTATCAACTAAAACCAAATTACCACCATACCATAAAAGTATTGCAATTGTAACTATTCCCATGAATTCGCTCATTGGAGAAGCTAAATTATTTTTCTTTCCGATGCTATTGTTTAAACGAAGCAATCGATCTATTGAATTATTGAAGATGGTTTTAAAATAACTTTCAGCATTATAACTTTTAACGACTTTTAGTCCGCTTAAACTTTCTTCTACCACTGAAATTAAAAAACCATTTTCCTTTTGAGCGTTTTGAGATTTTGATTTTAAACTTTTACCAATTTTAGAAATGATAAAACCTGAAATTGGAATAAAAATAAAAACAAAAAGTGTTAATTCTAAACTTATTCGCATCATGGCTATAATAGCAAAAACAATCGTTAAAGGCTCTTTTACTATAAGTTCCAAAACCATGAAAAACGAATTTTGAACTTCATTAACATCACCTAACATTCTAGCCATAACATCCCCTTTTCTTTTTTCAGAGTAGTAGGAGATAGGTAATGAAATAATTTTATCGTACATTTTTTCACGTAAATCACGAAGTACGCCGTTTTTTACTTTTGTTAAATGTTGTGATGCAAAATAGTTGAATATGTTTTTGAATAAAAAGGTTGAAATTACTAATGCGACTGTTAAAAATAACGCATATTGAGGTCCGTTTTCTATGGATAATTTAGTAATATAAAATTGTAAATATTGTTTTCCGTATGTACCTAATTCCCAAACTCCTGTATATTTTGGCAATTCTGTAACAGCTTCGTTCATTTTAAACAAAACTTCCATTAGAGGAAAAAGTGCTACAAATGATAGTGTACTAAATAAGGCATATAAAACATTAAAAAACACATTCCAAAAAATGTGTCCTTTGAATTTTTTTGCAAACGGAATTATCTTTTTAAAATTTTCGTCCATTTAGTTTAATTTCATTGCCGAAATAATTCCTGCAATTTTGTTATCCAATTCTTTTTCAACTGATTCAGCGTTTTCAATCGTGTCTAAAACCCCATTTACGCTGAAATAGAATTTAATTTTAGGTTCGGTACCACTTGGTCTTGCGCAAATTTTACTTCCGTCTTCCAAATAATAAATTAATACGTTTGATTTTGGAATATGGATTTCAAATTCCTCATTGTTCATGAAGTCTTTTCCTTTAGAAGCTTGATAATCTTCGATACAAATTACACGCTGTCCGTTGATTTCCTTTAGCGGATTTTCGCGTAAATCAATCATCATTTGTTTGATTTCATTGGCGCCTTCAATTCCTTTTTTGGTAATTGAAATTAAATGTTCTTTGTAGCAACCAAAATCAATATATAAATTCAATAATTCTTGATATAACGAACTTCCCGAAGCTTTTGCTTGCGCTGCAATTTCACTCACTAATAAAATAGCGGCAACAGCATCTTTATCACGAACGGCATCACCCACCATAAATCCAAAACTTTCTTCACCACCTCCTATAAATTGTTGATTTGGGAAATCTTTAATGAATTTCGCAATCCATTTGAAACCTGTTAACCCAACTTTACATTCCACATCATAAGCTGCTGCTAATTCTAACATCATTGGCGTAGAAACAATAGTAGAGCCAATAAATTCATTTCCTTTGAATTTATCAGCACGTTTCCACTGTTCTAATAAGAACGCGGTCATGATTACCATCGTTTGGTTTCCGTTCAATAATTTGATTTTTCCATCCAAATCACGAACCGCAACACCTAAACGGTCAGAATCTGGGTCCGTTCCCACAACCATATCCGCTCCAATTTTGTCAGCCAAAGCAATTGCCATAGATAAGGCTTCAGGTTCTTCTGGATTTGGAGATTTTACAGTAGGAAAATCACCATTGGGTTCCGCTTGTTCTGGAACAATGTTTACATCGGTATAACCTGCTTTTGCCAAAACATTTGGAATAGCTTTTATAGATGTTCCGTGCAATGAAGTGTATACAATTTTTAAATTTGCTTTAGCTTCAGTTGGTGTATTAAAACTTGCATTTTCGATAGTTGATTTGGCGAAAGCTTCGTCCACTTTGGTGTCAATATATTCGATTAAATTGTTATTTGCTTCGAACTTAATTTCGCTGTATTTTAAATCTTCGATTACTTTAATAATTTCAGCATCTTGAGGTGGAACTAATTGACCTCCATCTTGCCAATATACTTTGTATCCGTTGTATTCTGGTGGGTTGTGAGAAGCTGTCAATACAATTCCAGCATGGCAATTCAAATAACGAACTGCAAAGGATAATTCTGGCGTTGGTCGCATATCTGAAAACAAATACACGTGGATTCCGTTTGCTGAAAAAACATCTGCTACCACTTTTGCCAACTTATCACTATTGTGACGACAATCATAAGCAATAGCTACTTTTAAAGGCTCGTTTGGAAACGATTTTTGCAAATAGTTTGATAGACCTTGTGTGTTTTTTCCTAACGTATATTTATTGATACGGTTGGTTCCAACACCCATAACACCGCGCATTCCGCCCGTTCCAAACTCTAAATTTTTATAGAAACTTTCTTCCAACTCTTTAGGAGCCGAAGTCATCATTTCTTTGATTGCGTTTTGAGTTGCATTGTCAAAAGTAGGAGTTAACCACTCGTTTACTTTATTTAAAATACTTTGTTCGATGTGCATAATCTTATTTCTTTTTGAAGCCAATTTTGCTTCTTTCTTTTTGTTCTATATTTTTCTGATGGGTGTCCATCAGATAATTTAAAGCTTTGTATATTTCAGGAAACTGTTGTTCAATTTCTGAAACTCTATTTGTGATTTCTTCCAAAGACAAAATTGAATTTCTAAGCACTACAAAAGTTCTCATAATTGCAATATTGACTTCAATTGCTTTCTTTGAATTTAATACTGAAGACAACATGGCAACACCTTGTTCAGTAAATGCAAAAGGCATATATCTTGTTCCACCGTAACTTGAGGTCACAATTTGTGACCTCAAATTGTCGAATTCTTCTTTTGTAAGTTCAAACATAAAATCATCAGGAAATCGTTCAATATTTCTTCTTACGGCTTGTTTTAAAATTCTTGTTTCAGTTTCATAAAGTTCTGCAAGATCAAAATCTAACATTATTTTATAACCTCTAATTTCATGAATTTTTTGTGTAATAATCTCTAATTTTTGCATGGCGTATATAATTTAAATGGTTAATAATTCTATTTCACTTTCAACTCTCAACTCCCAACTCCCAACTCTTCACTAATCTTATAGCGTTCTTCGTTGTTTTTGGTTCTTAGGATAATTTCACCTAAAAATCCGGCTAAGAATAATTGTGTTCCTATTAACATTGCAGTTAATGATAAGTAAAACTGAGGTCTCTCGGTTATTAATCTTCCTGAGGTGTTGATGAATAATTTATCGATTCCTAAATAGAAAGCGAATAAAAATCCAATGATAAACATGATAGAACCTAATAATCCGAAAAGGTGCATTGGTCTTTTTCCGAAAGTTGATAAAAACCAAATGGTAATTAAATCTAAGAAACCATTGATAAAGCGGCTCATTCCAAATTTAGAATTTCCGTATTTTCTAGCTTGATGGATTACAATTTTTTCACCGATTTTTCCAAAACCAGCATTTTTTGCTAAAACTGGAATGTAACGGTGCATTTCACCCGAAACTTCTATATTCTTAATAACGATATTTTTATAGGCTTTTAATCCACAATTAAAATCGTTTAAATGAACACCCGATGTTTTTCGAGCTGCCCAATTGAATAATTTTGACGGAATATTTTTTGCCACAACCGAATCGTAGCGTTTTTTCTTCCAACCCGAAATCAAGTCATATTTATCTTCTGTAATTAAGCGAAATAACTCTGGGATTTCGTCTGGACTATCTTGTAAATCAGCATCCATAGTGATAATAACATCGCCTTGTGCTTTGACAAAACCAGCATGTAACGCTTGTGATTTTCCGTAATTTCTAAGAAAACGAATGCCTTTTACATTTGGGTTTTCACTTGAAAGTTGTGAAATAGTTTGCCAAGAAGCATCGGTACTACCATCATCAATAAAAAGGATTTCGTATGAATAGTTATGACTTTGCATCACTTTCACAATCCATTGGTGTAATTCAGGTAACGATTCTTGTTCGTTTAATAAGGGGATAACTATGGATAAATTCATTGATTTAGAATACAGGTTTATTTTTTTTGAAGATGGCAGCTAAAATTAATCCAAAAACTATTGAACCTAATAATGATTTTAATACGCCATATAGAAGACCTGTAATAGAAAATTGAGGTGTTTCTTTCATACCTTCAACAACTTTTTTAATTTCTCCTGCTGGAACGTTCCATTTTTGCAGATTTTCAACTTGAAAAGTTATAAGTTCTTCATGGATTAAATCTCTGGTTTCTGTATCAATAAAATTAAATAAGAGTATTGAAAATCCAGTAGAAATTAATATTCCAATTAAAGCCGAAATAAAATATCCAGTAAATCCTTCTTTAAATGTCATAAATCCACCTAAATTTTTTCTTAATTCAGATAACTGAAAAATTCCAATAGCAAGGAAAGCTAATAAAACTGCAATGCCCAACCAAATATTAATAAAAAGCTTGTAATCAACAATATACAAAGCCAAAAAATAAAAAATGCTAAATAATCCACTGATTACTCCAAATTTAATTCCGTTTTTTTTAATAATTTCGTTCATAGTTTGTTTTGGTTTAATTAATTTACAAATATAAGAATTCTTCTCGTTACTCTATTAGAGATAAAAAATAAAAAAAAGTTACAGAAACATTGGTAAATTAAAAATTAAATGTAATTTTGCGCTCTGAAATAAAAAGTTTATAAACCAAAAGGTTATAAATTGTTTACACCTCTTTTAATGTAGAGCCGCGAAACAAGTTATAATCGCTTAATAAAAAAGATTTACAAAATGAAAAAAGGTATTCATCCAGAAAATTACAGATTAGTTGCTTTTAAAGACATGTCAAATGAAGATGTTTTTATTACTAAATCTACAGTAGAAACAAAAGAAACTATTACTCATGAAGGTGTTGAGTATCCAGTTTTCAAAATGGAGATTTCTAGAACGTCTCACCCTTTTTACACAGGTAAATCTAAACTTATTGATACTGCAGGTCGTATCGATAAATTCAACAGCAAATACGCTAAAAAAGCAAAATAATTTTTTGTTTTTTCAAAATATAGAAAAGCTTCACTTAGGTGAGGCTTTTTTTGTGGAATAAATTGTATTTTTGAATTTATAATCTAATAAAAATTAAAAGTACAGATAAGTCAATGGCTTGCCTCAACAAAATAATAAAATATGAACTATATACTATTTGATGGAACCGTTCGCAATGCGTTACTTCCGTTTACTTTTACTCGTCCAGTTGCCGATATTCGTGTTGGGATTTTAACCATTCGTGAAAAATGGGAAAAATATCTTGGAACCACAACCACTTCTTTAACAGAAGAATATTTGATGGAAAAATATCCAATGGTTGAAATGGAACAAAACATAATGATAAATGCGTCATTTTTGCCCAATCCAATTTTGGTAGATATGGTTCAAAATTTGAATACTAAAGAAGCTATTCTTTTTGGAGAAGAAATTATTGCTTTTTACACCAATGACACCCAAGATGAAGTTGATTTTGACGAATATGAGCTAATTGAATACGAGGGAGAAGTGCTAAGAATAGAAAATACTTGGGATATTTTTGCGAAAAATGACGCAGCTATTCGAGAAGATTTTGAACTTTTGACAGAAGATAGATTTTCTCAGCCTATTCCAAAAAGCATTAATGTTATAGCGCCAGAAAACATTTTTATTGAAGAAGGTGCTAAATTAGAGTTTGTTACTTTAAATGCGTCAACAGGTCCAATTTATATCGGAAAAAATGCCGAAATCATGGAAGGTTCTGTTATTAGAGGTCCATTTGCTTTGTGTGAAGAAGCACAAGTTAAATTGGGAACTAAGGTGTACGGAGCAACTACTGTGGGGCCACATTGTCGTATTGGTGGAGAAGTAAATAATTCGGTTCTTTTCGGATATTCTAATAAAGGTCACGATGGATTTTTAGGAAATTCTGTTTTAGGGGAGTGGTGCAATATAGGTGCCGATTCTAATAATTCCAATTTAAAAAATAATTATGAAGAAGTACGTTTGTGGAGTTATGAAACCGAAGGTTTTGCCAAAACAGGTTTGCAATTTTGCGGATTAATGATGGGTGATCACAGTAAATGTGGCATCAATACAATGTTTAATACGGGAACTGTTGTAGGTGTTTCTACGAATATTTTTGGTTCAGGTTTTCCTAGAAATTTTGTGCCGAGTTTCTCATGGGGAGGTGCTTCAGGATTTACAACCTATATTACCAAAAAAGCTTTCGAAACTGCTAAAATTGTAATGAGCCGCCGTCATGTGGAATTCACTGAAGAGGATGCTAAAATTTTAGAGCACGTTTTCGAAGAAACTAAAAAGTATAGAAAAGAGTAAATTACAGCTTATTAAGTAAATACAAAGTTGCAAATAGTATTATAAAAGAGAGAAGCAAGAAAAGTAATTCTTGTTTCTTTCTTTTTTTATTTTCAATTTGTATTCGAGACCTTATCTCTTCTAATAATTCAGGTGTTGCTTTAATATGATCTTCTATGGGTTTTTCATTTTTAATTTTATAATCTTTCCAACTTGATCGATTGTGATTGCCTCTTAAAGATTTATTGTAAGCTAAGCTTTTTATAGCTTGAATCATTGATCCTTCTCCTGCCATATCTTTTTTATTTTTTAATTATACGTTAATATTAGGTAAAAGTTACATTTTTTTAAGATTATACGTTTATAGTTGTAATCTTATACACTTATTACCAAAAACCCTACAGTTATTAAAAGTCATGCAGGTACATTCGGAATTGTTTATACATTTACACCATAAGATAGATTTTTAGTTCTGTAGGGGGGGATATAAGAATCAAAAACAAAGGCTTAATGTACTTTTAAGCCTTTGTTTTATGCTTATAATTTAAAATATTCAATTCTATTTAAATTATTGTTAATTTGTCTGTAAATTTGCACTCTCAATTTTTTGACAACGATTTCATTAATTGAGTATTACTTATGGAAAACAAGAAAAAAGTAGCGTTCTATACTTTAGGATGCAAATTGAACTTCTCAGAAACATCAACTATTGCACGCGATTTTCAAAACGAGGGTTTTGAACGTGTAGATTTTGAAGAAATTGCCGATATTTATGTAATCAACACTTGTTCGGTTACGGATAATGCAGATAAACAATTCAAACAGATTGTTAAAAAAGCAATGAAATTGAATGATAAAGCGTTTGTTGCAGCAGTTGGTTGTTATGCCCAATTAAAACCAGAAGAACTTGCCGCAGTGGATGGAGTAGATTTGGTTTTAGGAGCTACAGAAAAATTCAAAATCACCGATTACATTAATGATTTGTCTAAAAACGATATGGGTGAAGTACATTCATGCGAAATCGAAGAAGCTGATTTTTATGTAGGAAGTTATTCAATTGGTGACAGAACACGTGCTTTCTTAAAAGTGCAAGACGGTTGCGATTATAAATGTACGTATTGTACGATACCATTGGCTCGCGGAATTTCTCGAAGTGACGCCTTGGAAAATGTATTAAAAAATGCTTCCGAAATTTCAAATCAAGGCATTAAAGAGATTGTTCTTACAGGTGTAAATATTGGCGATTACGGAAAAGGTGAATTCGGAAATAAAAAACACGAACACACTTTCTTAGATTTAGTAAAAGCTTTGGATGAAGTGGAAGGTATCGAGCGTTTACGTATTTCTTCGATCGAACCTAATTTACTTAAAAATGAAACTATTGAATTCGTATCGCAAAGCCGAACATTTGTGCCGCATTTTCATATTCCATTACAATCGGGTTCTAATGATATTTTAAAGAAAATGAAGCGTCGCTACATGCGTGAATTGTATACTGAACGTGTAGCTAAAATTCGTGAAGTAATGTCGCATGCTTGTATTGGAGTGGATGTAATTGTTGGTTTTCCTGGTGAAACGGATGAGCATTTCTTAGAAACCTATCATTTCTTAAATGATTTGGATATTTCCTATTTACATGTCTTTACCTATTCAGAAAGAGATAATACAGAAGCGGTTGAAATGGAAGGAGTAGTACCAGCTAATGTGCGCTCAAAAAGAAGTAAAATGCTACGTGGACTTTCAGTTAAGAAAAGAAGAGCGTTTTATGAAAGTCAAATTGGAACCAACAGAACGGTTTTATTTGAAAGCGAAAATAAAGAAGGCTATATTCACGGTTTTACCGAAAATTACGTAAAAGTAAAAACACCTTGGAATCCAGAATTAGTCAATACACTTCATGATATTCAATTAACAAAAATTGATGAAGACGGAAGTGTAAGAATGGAATTCATAAACGTTGAAGCATAAAAAAAATCCCAAGTCTATTAAACTTGGGATTTTTTTTAGAATTAAATCATCAATCCTGGAGGCAAAAGCTCTCGATATTTTCTGTTTTTTCGGAAGAAACTTATGAATTTTGCGTGCGTGGGCACTACTTTTAATTTTCGTTCTTCAGCAAGTTCTAGTACGGTTTTAATAAATTCATGATGTAACTCTTCATCTTCATTGTTATTGTTACAAAATTTGGTTAAAAATAGCTTGCGTTCTTGTACAGAATACTCAATTGCTACTAAACCAGTTTCAGTAATAATTTCAAATTGTCTTAAAAGTTCATTATCTTTGATTTCCATGATAACTTCAATTAGAATGCAAATTTACGAAACTTTTTTAAAATAATGGTAATGAGTAAGATTCCAGTTTATTTTATGCCTGGTTTGGCAGCTAGCCCAACAATTTTCGAAAATATAAAATTACCAGAAGATCAATTTGAAATGCACTTTTTGGAATGGTTTTTGCCTAATGATAAAGAGAGTATCGAAAGTTATGCCCTTCGAATGACGGAAAAAATTCAAGATGAAAATCCGGTTTTGGTAGGGGTTTCTTTTGGAGGTGTTTTGGTACAAGAAATCGCAAAGCATATTAAAACGCAGAAAGTAATTATTATTTCAAGTGTAAAATCGAATTCCGAATTTCCATCGCGTTTTAAAGTAGCAAAAACGACTAAAGCTTATAAGTTAATTCCAACCCAACTTTTGGCGGATATAGAAAAATTAGTTAAATATGCATTTGGAGATAATATTGTAGCCAAACGAATAAAGTTGTACGAAAAATATTTATCGGTTAGGGACAAACAATATTTAGATTGGGCTATTGAGACTATTTTGTGTTGGAACCAAAAAAAAGGAAATGAATCAGTAATCCACATTCACGGAGATGCAGATGAGGTTTTTCCAATCAAAAATATAGAGAACTGCATCGTTATAAAAGGAGGAACACATATTATGATTATCAATAAGTTTAAGTGGTTCAATGAAAATTTGCCACAATTAATACTAAAATAATAAAATGATGAAAAAGGTATTGACAAGAAAAGGAGTAATTATAGTATTAATTGCAACTTTAGGAAGTTTTTTTATTTATGGAGTAGTATCGGATAATACAAAATATGCTCCCGTGGGCTATAACTTAAAGATGGATTTTGCGGGAGAAGAAGTGCCAACTTTTATGGCGGATGTTCAGGAGCGATTGGATAAAGAGATGATTACCAATATGAATTATCATACCAATACCACTTTGGTAATCAAACGCGCCAATAAAGTGTTTCCAATTATTGAACCCATTTTGGCAAAATACGGAGTTCCAGATGATTTTAAATATTTGGCCGTAATTGAAAGTAGTTTAGTAAATGCTGTTTCGCCAGCAGGAGCAAGAGGAGTTTGGCAATTTATGCCTGCTACAGCTAAAGAAAAAGGAATGGAGATAAGTGATGAGGTAGATGAACGCTATCATCTAGAAAAATCAACGGAAGCGGCTTGTAAATATTTAGTAAGTGCTAAAGAAAAATTTGGTTCATGGACATTAGCGGCAGCTTCTTACAATGGTGGAATGAACGGTATTTCTAGAAAAATGGAAGAGCAAGAAGTGTCAGATTATTATGATTTGTTGCTTACAGAAGAAACTTCACGTTATGTTTTCCGAATTTTAGCTTTAAAAGAAATTATGTCAAAATCGCAAAAGTATGGATTTAGCATTCCTAATGAAGCGCTTTATTATTCTGTTCCAACAAAAAAGATTGTAATTGATTCTTCTATTACTGATTTGGCAAAATTTGCTAAAACACAAGGAGTAAATTATAAAATTTTAAAAATTCACAATCCTTGGTTGAGAGACAAAAAGTTAACAGTTACAACAGGTAAAAAATATGAAATCGAAATCCCAACTTCAGGATATAACAAATAATAAGCGCCAAATGGATATTCAAGTAGTTCTCTCTTTGGTATTAATAGGTGTTCTAGCTGGAATTCTAAGCGGATTAGTTGGAGTAGGCGGAGGTGTTGTTATGGTGCCTTTGTTGGTTTTGTTGTTAGGGTTTAACCAACATCAAGCGCAAGGTACAAGTTTAGCGGTTTTAGTGGTTCCGGTTACGGCAATTGCAGTGTATACTTATCATAAAGAAGGCTATATCGATTGGCGTTATGTTGGAATAATAGCTGTTTTCTTTGTTATTGGAGGTTATTTTGGAAGTAAAATGGCCGTTAGTTTAGATCAAAAAATGCTAAAAAAAGTATTTGGATTTATTCTTTTATTGATTGCAGGAAAGATGCTTTTAGGAAAATAGTTATATAAGAAAGCACCTCTAAAGGTGCTTTCTTATATAATAAATGAAATCAGTTACATTTTTTTCATTTGATCTTTCATCATTTTAATCTGATCTTTAAGCATATTTTGCTTATCTAATTTTTTGGCCTCATTTAATAAATTAGTAGCTTCAATTTTTCTTCTACGAGTCATAGCAATACCAGCAAGTTGTAATTTAGCTAAGGCTAAATCTTGATCCATTGATAAACCTAATGCGATTGCTTTTTTAAAATAACGTTCCGCCTCGTTTAAATTAGTTTGCGAAACCATTAATCCATGAAGATAATTGAAATACCCTTGTTGTTTTTGTACTAAAGCAGCTTCAGGGTTTTTAATGTGTGATAACCATTTTTGAGCTCCTGGGAAATCTTGCTTTCTTAATTTTAAAAAAGCTAATAAAATAAACTCATTTTTAAAGTATAAGAATATGAAAATTGTAGAAAATAGAATTAAAAAAATTCCATTACCTATATTGTTTTCAGTAAATTGATAAATTCCAAAGGCAATAATTAAAGCGGCTAAAACTAATTTGATATTTTTGTGAAACATTTTAATGTATTTTTGTTGCGTACAAAGATAATAAAATGAATTAAAAATATTTTTAAAAAAGTACTTGCGAATGAAAAAAGTCTTTGTATATTTGCACTCGGTTTTCAGGACAGGAAACCTATGAGTTTTAAAAAAGATTTTTATTTATAGATTTTAAAAGATACTACAATGAGTAAGAGAACGTTTCAACCATCAAAAAGAAAAAGAAGAAATAAGCACGGTTTCATGGATAGAATGGCTTCTGCTAATGGAAGAAAAGTGCTTGCTCGTAGAAGAGCTAAAGGAAGACACAAATTGACTGTTTCTTGTGAGCCAAGACACAAAAAATAATGTTTTAGCTTAAAACAATATATCAGCCGTTACTTTTATTAGTAGCGGCTTTTTTTTAAACTGTTTATAAAATTTAGATAAGTTTTAAAGTGTGTTTAACGTAATCCTTTGAAAATTAGTAACTTTATGAACTTTAAATAACTACAACCCACAACAACAAAACAACAACACAATGCCTAAAGACACCACAATCAAATCGGTATTAATTATTGGATCAGGACCTATTGTTATTGGTCAAGCTTGCGAATTTGACTACGCAGGTTCACAATCGGCTCGTTCTCTTCGTGAGGAAGGAATTGAAGTTATCTTAATTAACTCAAATCCAGCAACGATTATGACCGACCCCTCAATGGCCGATCATGTTTATTTAAAACCACTGACTACAAAATCAATCATAGAAATCCTTAAAGCACATCCACAAATTGATGCTGTTTTACCAACAATGGGTGGACAAACTGCTTTAAATCTTTGTATTGAAGCAGATGAAAAAGGGATTTGGAAAGATTTTGACGTACGTTTAATAGGTGTTGACATCAATGCGATTAACATTACCGAAGATAGAGAGCAATTCAAAAACTTATTAAATAAGATTGGAATTCCTCAAGCTCCTGCAAAAACGGCTAATTCTTTCTTGCAAGGTAAAGAAATTGAGCAAGAATTTGGTTTTCCTCTAGTAATTCGTCCTTCGTTTACATTAGGAGGAACTGGAGCTGCAATTGTGTACAAAAAAGAAGATTTTGATGGTGCTTTAACTTATGGTTTAGAAGCTTCTCCAATTCACGAAGTCTTGATTGATAAGGCTTTAATGGGTTGGAAAGAATACGAATTAGAATTATTACGCGATAGTAACGACAACGTAGTTATCATCTGTACGATTGAAAATATGGACCCAATGGGAATTCATACTGGAGATTCGATTACAGTAGCACCTGCGATGACTTTATCGGATACAACATTCCAAAAAATGCGTGATATGGCGATTTTAATGATGCGCTCTATCGGAAATTTTGCGGGAGGTTGTAACGTACAATTCGCAGTTTCACCAGATGATAAAGAAGATATTGTAGCAATTGAAATCAATCCACGTGTTTCTCGTTCTTCGGCATTAGCTTCAAAAGCAACGGGTTATCCAATTGCTAAAATTGCTACAAAATTAGCTTTAGGATACAATTTAGATGAATTACAAAATCAAATTACAAAATCTACTTCGGCTTTATTTGAACCAACGTTGGATTATGTAATCGTAAAAATACCAAGATGGAACTTCGATAAATTTGAAGGTTCAGACCGTACGTTAGGACTTCAAATGAAATCGGTAGGAGAAGTGATGGGAATTGGGCGTTCGTTCCAAGAAGCGCTTCACAAGGCTACTCAGTCTTTAGAAATCAAACGTAATGGGTTAGGAGCAGACGGAAAAGGTTATAAAAACTACGAACAAATCATTGAAAAATTAACTTTCGCGAGTTGGGACAGAGTTTTTGTAATCTATGACGCCATTGCGATGGGAATTCCCCTTTCAAGAATCCACGAAATTACTAAAATCGACATGTGGTTCTTAAAACAATATGAAGAATTATTCCATTTAGAAAGAGAAATTTCGAATTATAAAGTAGATACGTTACCAAGAGAATTGCTGTTAGAAGCGAAACAAAAAGGATATGGAGACCGCCAAATTGCGCACATGATGGGTTGTTTGGAAAGTCAAGTACATAAATTACGTGAAGAACAAAATATCAAACGTGTTTACAAATTAGTAGATACGTGTGCGGCAGAATTTAAAGCAGTAACACCATATTTCTACTCGACTTTTGAAGCTGAAATTGAAAAAGCAGATGGAACTAAATACGTTCACAACGAGAGTATTGTTACCGATAAGAAAAAAGTAGTCGTTTTAGGTTCGGGACCAAATAGAATTGGGCAAGGAATTGAGTTTGATTATTCATGTGTTCACGGTGTTTTAGCCGCTAAAGAATGTGGTTATGAAACGATTATGATTAACTGTAATCCAGAAACGGTTTCTACCGATTTTGATACGGCAGATAAATTGTATTTCGAACCTGTTTTTTGGGAACATATTTACGATATCATCCAACACGAAAAACCAGAAGGTGTTATCGTTCAGCTAGGTGGTCAAACTGCCTTGAAATTAGCAGAAAAATTAGCCAAATACGGAATTAAAATTTTAGGAACTTCATTCGATGCTTTGGATTTAGCCGAAGATAGAGGGCGTTTCTCAGATTTATTAACCGAATTAAATATTCCGTTTCCACAATTTGGAATTGCAGAAAGTGCTGAAGAAGCAACAAAATTAGCAGATAGTTTAGATTTCCCATTATTAGTGCGTCCTTCGTATGTATTAGGTGGACAAGGAATGAAAATTGTCATCAACAAACAAGAATTAGAAGAGCATGTAATTGATTTATTAAAATCGATTCCAGGAAATAAATTACTATTAGATCATTATTTAGATGGTGCTATCGAAGCTGAAGCTGATGCTATTTGTGATGCCGATGGAAATGTGTACATCATAGGAATTATGGAACACATCGAACCTTGTGGAGTTCACTCGGGCGATAGTAATGCGACTTTGCCTCCGTTTAACTTGGGTGAATTTGTAATGCAACAAATCAAAGACCACACCGAAAAAATCGCAAGAGCACTACAAACCGTAGGTTTAATAAATATTCAGTTTGCGATAAAAGACGATACAGTGTATATTATTGAAGCGAATCCAAGAGCTTCTCGTACGGTGCCATTTATTGCAAAAGCGTATGGCGAACCGTATGTAAATTATGCAACTAAAGTAATGTTAGGTCATAATAAAGTAACTGATTTTACTTTCAATCCACAATTAAAAGGATATGCGATTAAGCAGCCCGTTTTCTCTTTCAGTAAATTCCCGAATGTAAACAAAGCATTAGGACCAGAAATGAAATCAACCGGAGAAAGCATCTTATTCATAGATGATTTAAAAGATGATCAATTCTATGATTTATACGCGAGAAGAAAAATGTACTTAACGAAGTAATACTAAAAATCCCAATCGAAAGATTGGGATTTTTTTATAGGCTGGCGCGAACATCATGCTCGTGACCATTGGGTTTTATAAATTTAGCTTGTTTTCACGAGTGTGACGCTATTAATAGCAAGTGAATTTTCATGTTTTTGTAGATTGTTTTGAGAAAATGCTAGTTGTGCAATAATTAGGTCTGTTATGAGATGGTAGAATTTCTTCTAACAAAGTCTTTCAAATATTCTTGATTTTCAGACGCCACTTTGCATTGACAGTATCTAAGATTTAGACGGTTGTAGTATTCTACAGTATTGAAGTCGCAATGAATTATTGTCGATGATGGTAAAGGTTTGTTTTTATATAGTTTTGTTGAAAAAAAATTAATAAAAATTTTACTTGTTAAGGCTAAACCGACATAAGCAATCTCTTTTATTTCTGGATTGAAGTATTCGTTTATTTTATCTCTTTGAGTTGCTGCTCCAAAATCTGGAATAAAAAAATAATTAAATTTATCTGCAACTAAAATTTCGTATCTCAAATCTCCCATCTTTTCCAAAACTTCATCAGCAATTTCTAAGTAGCTTATCAAATTGCTATATTTTACATGGTTTTGAAATTCTATTGATTTTTCAAAATCAGCTTTTAATTCTGGTGCAAACATTTCGCTTAAACCTTTTAATGACCCAAAAATGGCTTCATCCATTTCTTTTTTATGCTTTGGTGTACGCATTTCTGCAATAATACCATATTTAACGAAATATAGTAAAGCATTAATTATTTCTTCATTTTGATTGTTATTCGAAATAAATTGTTGAACTATTGAAACGTTTTTTGCAAAGTCTTTTTCAAAAAAATCATTTAACTCTTTTTCTAATGTTTCGTGATCAATTTCCCCATCTGAAAATCTTGAATTGGAGTATTGTTCACTAAAAAGAGATTTCAACGTAGTTTTAAAGAATATATTTTTTTCAAATTTATCATAGATATAGATTTTACCTTCACTTTTGTTGAAAAAATTCTTAATATGAACTTTTGAGATTATATGATGATTTTTTGGTACGCTCATAACTACTATCGCATAACTCATTTATATATGTGACACTATCATACAACAGCTAACCAATTTTGGTTATATATGCATGATAAAATCAGTTTTACTTTTTCAAAAATAATCTACCAATTAAATCTTACTAATCGCCGTTTCGTATTTAATATTCACTACATTCCAATCGATTACGTTGAAAATAGCGGTTAAATATTCGTTGCGTTTGTTTTGGTAATTTAAGTAGTAGGCGTGTTCCCAAACGTCAATTGCTAAGATAGGCGTACCTCTTACCTCTGCGTTTGGCATTAATGGGTTGTCTTGGTTGGCGGTGCTAGTTACGGCTAATTTCCCATCTCTTGTAACTACTAGCCAAGCCCAGCCACTTCCAAATTGTCCTGCGGCGGCATCGGTTAATTGTTTTTGTAAGTTGTCAAATGAACCTAATTCTGCGGTAATGGCTTCGGCAAGTGCGCCAGTTGGAGTACCACCCCCTTTTGGATTTAAAATTTCGAAAAATAAATTATGGTTGTAATAACCACCTGCGTTGTTTCGGATTTCTTTATTGTTTGCGTCTAAGTTCTTAAGAATTTCTTCAACGGTTTTTAATTCTAAATCAGTACCAATTACTGCCTTATTTAATTTATTTGCGTAACCCAAATGATGTTTAGAATAATGAATTTCCATGGTACGACCATCGATGTGTGGTTCCAAATCATCATATGCATATTTTAGTCCTTTCATTTGAAAAATACCACCTTCGGTAATCTTTACATCTGCAGGATTTCCCAAGGCCGAAATTTTAGTTTCTACTTCAGGATCTGGAATTTTAACTTCTTCTAATTCGTTTTCCTTTTTGCAGCTCGTCATCATAAATGTGATGCAAGCCCAAATCAATAGTGACTTTTTCATTGTGGTAATACGTATTATAAATTACGTTCTTTCAGCAGTTTGTTGATGATATTAATGTATTCAGCTTTAGCATCATCTGGTTTTAGATGTTTGACTTGCATCCAAGCATTTAATTTGAATGCATTTCGAATATCTTGTGGATTTTGAAACAATAAAGGGTTTGTAGTTTCTGAGGTAGCTTGTTTATATAAACCATACAATATTAATTGCATGTCCTGTGGCACAGATTCTTGCGGAATCAATTGTGCGTTAGCAAATGCTTCGTCAAATAACGTATTAATATCCTTTTCGTTCATTTTTATGCTTTTTTACTAATAACGGTTTTGTTTCCGATAGCTTTTTCGCCTAATTTAACATTGATTTCTGTTCCTAATGGTAAATAAATATCTACTCTTGAACCAAATTTAATGAATCCGGCATCTTTTCCTTGAACCACTCTCATACCTTCTTGCGCATAATTAACAATACGTCTTGCTAATGCACCCGCAATTTGACGATACATGATTTCTCCATAAATTCTATTATTGATAACAACAGTAGTTCTTTCATTTTCTTCACTAGCTTTCGGATGCCAAGCAACTAGATATTTACCTGGGTGATATTTGCTGTATTTTACAATTCCGTTTACACAATAACGGGTAACATGAACGTTTATTGGTGACATAAAAATTGATACCATCAAACGTTTGTCTTTGAAATATTCAGGTTCGTAAACTTCTTCAATAACAACTACTTTTCCATCTACTGGAGCTAAGATATGATTGTCGCTATTGTCGGCAACTCGTGTAGGATTTCTAAAAAATTGTAATACGAGCACTAATATTACTAGAGCAAATAAAAATGCCACAGTTCTTAACCAGCTAATATCTTTTAAGAAATAATCTGCTGAAAAAATAATACCCACAACTAAAAGTAGGGTAATTAAAATAATTTTTGAACCTTCTTTATGAAACATAGTATAAAATTAAATAAAATAAATTAATAAATGGAATGACAAATATAATACTATCTAGTCGATCTAGAATACCTCCGTGACCGGGCATTATATTTCCGGTATCTTTAATTCCGGCAACACGTTTTAATTTTGATTCGATTAAGTCGCCTAAAGTGCTAAAAATACTCACTATAGCAGCAATAACAATCCAAATATATAAATTTGATGCCATGATGTAATATTGGGCTAATAATGCGCCGCCAATAATTGTAAATAGTAATCCGCCTACAAAACCTTCAATCGTTTTTTTAGGAGAAACACTTGGGAAAAGTTTGTTTTTACCAATGTTTTTCCCAACCAAATAAGCAAAAGTATCGTTGGTCCAAATTAATACAATAATCGAAATTAAAATTTTTGGATTGTATCCTTTTACACCCATTGCCACATAATTTGCTAAAATGAAAGGAAGTATAACGTATCCAAACAATAAGAAATATTTTGTGTAAATATTAAAGGATGTTTTGTTTGCATTGAATAAATACAAGACTAATTTTATGGAAATTAGAATTGATATTGTGGTTAAAACAGTATTTAAATTGATATCAGCGTTTTTATTCCATAAGAAATAATAGGCTGCTGCTGCAATAGGTAGGCTTACGTAGAAATTTAATTCAGCCATTTTGCAAAACTCGTATACACCTATGAGAAGAAACACACCAAAAAGAATTGCTAAACCCTCTCTAGAATAAGAAATGCAGCCTAATAATAAAAGTACATAAACGGCTCCAGATAATGCTCTTTTTAGCGTTTCGGTCATTATTATAAATCTTCTAAAAGAAGTAGGTAAAGATTTTTATGGCAACTTCCGTAGTGAAGAAAATCCTGTTCTTCTTTTACTTCTTCAAAGTATTTTATGGTCGTAATATTTGAAGGATAATTTTTTTCGTGAGCGTTTTTTATTCGCCTTAACCCATCGCTTTTGCTATGTACAATTTGACTTGTAGTGGCAAAAACTATCATATTCGTAGGTAATTCGTTTGGTTTAAAATGTTTAAATTGATTAGAAGAAAACAATATCGAGCCTTCATCTGCAATTAAATTTTCACACGAAGAAAGGATAAAAATCGGATTAGAAGCGTTGTTATAGGTAAGTTTATTTATTTCAAGTAAATAAAGTAATCGATTATCAAAACATTGTGCGTTGCATTCAAACCAATCGTTTTCTGCTAATATGTTCTCAAAATTTTCCGAAATTTCTTCTAGATTTTCACAATAAATAAATTTACCTCCATTTTCTTTGAAATTGAAAGTAAATTGTTCGTCTATAGCCAATGTAACATCAGGAGAATAAGGACTCTTAACTTCTTGTTTGTTATCATTGTCTTCTTCATTTCCAGAAGTGCCGAAAAATTTTCTAAAAAGACTCATGTATTTTAGTTGCTTTTTATAGTGTGAAAATCAAAGATAAAAAAAAACTTAATTCTTTGCGTAAAGAATTAAGTTTTTTATTAATATAATTTTGTTGATAACTCTTATTCAGTAGCAGGAATTTCAGCCTCTTTGTCAAAAGGTCTTTTTCCAAAAATAGTTTCTAAATCATCTTTAAAAATAACTTCTTTTTCAATTAGAATATCAGCTAATTGAGTTAATTTTTCTTTGTTTGTTTCTAAAAGATGAATAGCTCTTTGGTATTGCTCTTCAATTAATTTAGAAATTTCAAAATCTATCACTTTTGCAGTTTCTTCAGAGTATGGTTTAGAAAAATTGTAATCAGACTGTCCTGATGAATCATAATAGGTGATATTTCCAAGCTTATCGTTCAATCCATAAATGGTTACCATTGCTCTTGCTTGGCGTGTAACTTTCTCTAAATCGCTTAATGCTCCTGTTGAAATTTCATTAAAAATTACTTTTTCAGCAGCTCTTCCTCCCATGGTAGCACACATTTCGTCTAACATTTGATCTGGTCGAACAATTAGTCGTTCTTCTGGTAAATACCAAGCAGCTCCTAAACTTTGTCCACGAGGAACAATCGTTACTTTTACTAGTGGTGCGGCGTGTTCTAACATCCAGCTAACCGTAGCGTGTCCGGCTTCGTGAATGGCAATTGCACGTTTTTCTGCCGGTGTAACAATTTTATTTTTCTTTTCTAAACCACCTACAATTCTATCTACAGCGTCTAAGAAATCTTGTTTGTCTACCGCTTTTTTGTCGTTACGAGCGGCAATTAAAGCTGCTTCGTTACAAACATTAGCAATGTCAGCTCCTGAGAATCCTGGAGTTTGTTTTGCTAAAAATTCAGTGTCTAATTCCTCTGATTTTTTTAAAGGTTTTAAGTGAACTTCAAATATTTCTTTACGCTCTCTAATGTCTGGTAAATCCACATAAATTTGTCTGTCAAAACGACCGGCACGTAATAAAGCTTTGTCTAAAACATCGGCACGGTTTGTTGCAGCTAAAACAATTACATTTGAATTGGTTCCAAAACCATCCATTTCTGTTAATAACTGATTTAAAGTGTTTTCTCTCTCGTCATTTCCACCTGTCATGTTGTTTTTACCACGAGCTCTTCCCACAGCATCAATCTCGTCAATAAAAATAATTGAGGGTGATTTTTCTTTTGCTTGTTTGAATAAATCTCTAACACGAGATGCTCCAACTCCAACAAACATTTCCACAAAATCTGAACCTGATAATGAGAAGAAAGGTACTTTTGCTTCCCCTGCTACCGCTTTTGCAAGTAAGGTTTTACCTGTTCCTGGAGGTCCTACTAATAAGGCTCCTTTTGGGATTTTACCACCAATAGAGGTGTATTTTTCAGGAGTTTTTAAGAATTCTACAATTTCTTGAATTTCTTCTTTTGCACCTTCTAATCCAGCAACGTTTTCAAAAGTAACGCGTGTATCATTTTTTTCATCAAATAATTTTGCTTTTGATTTTCCAATGCTGAAGATTTGACCACCTCCGCCACCAGAACCACCCGACATTCTTCGCATCATAAAAATCCAAAGACCAATCAATATAACAAATGGCAATAGCATTGATATAACTTCACCCCACATGCTTTCAGGCTCTTTTTCATAATCTGAAAGTTTACCTTCACTTGATGCTTTTTGTAAATTTTCTTGAAAAGTTTTTAAATCACCAATTTCAGTAAAATAGTGAGGGCCTTTTGTGTTTAATTTTCCTAAAACATCATTTTTTACTTTGTCGTGCGCCTTATCAGTTAGGGCTGTTTTTTTTAAGTAAACAGTTGCCTTGGTATTAGTAAACACTACTTTATCTACCTGATTTTTATCTAAATATTGATAAAATTTTGATAAAGTTGTTGGCGCAGGATTACTTAAATCAAGGCCTTTTGTAAATAAACTTATTGTGAAAAAGATAACTAGGACAAGAACAATACTCATCCAAGGACTAAACTTAAAGTTAGAATTACTATTTTGTGCCATAAAAAATTAGTATTTGGTTTCTATAGTAGTGATTTTAGCATCACCCCATAAACTTTCAATTCGGTAGTATTCACGAATGTGTTTTTGAAAAACATGAACTACAATATTCACGTAGTCCATTAGAACCCATTCTCCATTTTCTGCACCTTCAACGTGCCATGGTTTGTCTTTTAATTCTTTAGAAACAATTTTTTGAATAGAACCTACAATTGCATTAACTTGTGTGTTTGAATTACCATTACAAATCACAAAATAATCACAAACGGTGTTGTCAATTGCTCTTAAGTCAAGAATGTCAATATTTTCTCCTTTTACTTCTTCAATCCCTTTGATGATGTTTGCTAATAAATCATCATTATTAATCTGCTTCTTCGTCATTTATTATTTTTGAATTTATGCAAAGGTATCATTTTTTGTCGTTATTTTTGAACCTTAACATAAGATTAAATTTTCTTACTACTAACATGAACATAATCAAACTCAATGCCATAGATTCTACCAATGCTTTTTTAAAGAATTTAGCCAATACGAAACCAATTGAAAATTTTACAATTGTTGTAGCAGAACAGCAAACTAATGGGAAAGGTCAAAGAGGTGCTGAATGGCTTTCGGAAATTGGTAAAAACCTAACCTTTAGTGTTTTGTGTGGTTTTAAGTGGAATGAAATTAGTTTGTTTACTGTAAATGTAATTGTTGCTTTAAGTATTGTTAAAGGGTTGAAAAAGTTCACCGATTTAAATTTTAAAATAAAATGGCCTAACGACATTTTGGCAGAAAATAAAAAAATTGCGGGTGTTTTAATTGAAAACAGTTTTAAAGGACAGCACGAGATTCAAACAATTGTTGGGATAGGAATTAACGTAAATCAAGGAAATTTTGATTTGTTGCCCCAAGCTTCTTCTTTATTTTTATTAGCTAATAAAGACTTTGATAAAGATGCTTTATTGGCTGAGATTGTAAACGAATTAAAAAGTAATTTAGAGGCAGTTAAATTGCAAGGTGAAGATTGTTTTTGGAATGAATACCATGAAATTTTATATAAAAAAGACAAAGTTTCTACTTTTGAAGATCTACAAAATAAACGTTTTGTGGGGAAAATTTTAGAGGTTACAAGAGAAGGAAAATTAAGAGTAGTTATTGATAATGAAATAGTTGCTGTATATGATTTGAAAGAAATTAAAATGTTGTACTAGATTAAACATTGCTTAAAAACACAAATCCTATGTTAAACTTGGTTAAAAAGATTTTCAAATTAAGTACATTTGTGACAATTTTATAAATAAGTATTCCTAAAATCTCATGGAAAAAAAAATATTCTCACTTTTGTTCTCTACTCGTTTAATGGCTTTTTTGTTTATTGCTTTTGCTCTAGCCATGGCAGCAGGAACTTTTATTGAAGATGCTTATAATACTGATACTGCTCGCGTTGTGGTTTACAATGCAGTTTGGTTTGAAGTAATTATGGTATTTTTTGTAATCAATTTTTTGGGTAACATCAAACGTTATCAATTACATAAAAAAGAAAATTGGGCTACTTTGATATTACACCTTTCTTTTATTTTAATTATTGTTGGTGCTTTTATTACGCGTTACATTAGTTATGAAGGGATGATGCCAATTAGAGAAGGCGAATCAGCGAATATTATTTATTCAGATAAGCCTTATTTAACGGTTATGGTTGATGGTAATTACAAAGGCGAAATGAAACGTAAGACTTTTGAAAAAGGTTTGATTTTAGCTCCTGAAATTAAAAAAGATGCCTTTTTGAATACTTTTGCGAGTAACGATTTCTCTATGGGAGGTGAATTCAGTGATATCCCATTTGAAATCGAACACCAAGAGTTTATAATGAACGCCACCGAAACGGTTGTACCTTCTGAAACTGGAAAGTTGATGATAAAAATGGTAGAATCGAGTGGAGGAACTCGTCATGAACATTACTTAAAAGAAGGCGAAGTTCAAAATTTACACAACGTACTTTTTGCCTTTAATAAATATACAGAAGGAGCAATCAACATTACCAAAATTGCAGAAGCTTACACCATTCAAACGCCTTTTGAAGGTGATTTTATGCGAATGGCTGATAAATTACAAGGTAAAGTGGCGAAGGATTCAGTTCAAACTTTAATGTTGCGTTCGCTTTATAACATAGGTGGAGCTCAGTTTGTATTTCCAGAACCAGCTATTAAAGGAGAGTTGACTTTTAAATCGAATAATGATTTCAAAGACAAACAAACCGATGATGCGTTGAAAGTAAAAATCAAAACACAAGGAAAAGAAGAAGTTCTAACCTTAGTAGGAGCAAGAGGAAAACAAGGTGTACCACAAAGTGTAAAAATGGGTGATTTAGAATTTACCTTATTCTTTGGAAGTAAAGTTTACAACACACCTTTTACAATTAAATTAGACGATTTTATTGCGGATAAATATCCAGGAACAGAAAATAGTTATTCTGCTTTCAAAAGTAAGATTGAAGTGTCCGATTCTGAACAAAAGAAAACATTTAAAGACAGTGTTTTCATGAATAATATTTTAGATTACAGAGGATTTAGATTTTTTCAAGCAGGATTTGATCCTGACGAAAAAGGAACTCAATTATCAGTAAGTCATGATTTCTGGGGGACATGGATCACCTATATTGGGTATTTCTTGTTGTATTTTGGATTAATGGCTATTTTATTCAATAAAAATACTCGTTTTGCTAGTTTGAAAGAAAAATTAGAAAAAGTAAAAGTAAAGAAAGCAAGTTTGTTAAGCATCTTTTTGATTTTCTTTTCAACTGTAGCTTTTGCGCAAGAACACAATCACCAACCTAGCAAAGAAGAAATTCTAGAGTTGTTGAAAAAATATGAAGTAACACCAGAGCATGCAAGTGAATTTGGAAAAGTAGTAATTCAAGATAACGGGCGAATGAAGCCTATCAATACGTTTTCATCTGAATTACTTCGTAAAGTATCTAAAAGTGATACCTATGAAGGTATGAATTCCGATCAAGCTTTTTTATCGATGACACAATATCCTCAGTATTGGTATTCACTACCTATTATCTATTTAAAAAGAGGAAATGATAGTATTCGTAAGTTAATAGGCGTTGAAAAAGAAGCAAAATATGCTCCATTAATTTCGTTTTTTGATGAAACAGGTAATTATAAGTTGGCAAAATATTTAGAAACTGCTTACAAAGAACCAGTTCCAAATCAATTTCAAAAAGATTTTATTGAAGCAGATAAAAAAGTAAATCTTTTATACTCGGCTTTAAGCGGTCAAATTTTAAAAGTGTTCCCTATTCCTGGCGATAAATCGAATAAATGGGTATCATTTTTAGAAGTAAATCAGCCAACAGGAACTGCTTTAGATTCTATTAAAAATGTAATGCCATTTTATTTGAATGCCTTAGATAAAGCATCACAAAGTAAAAATTATGAGTTACCAAATAGTCTTTTAAAAGGATTAACAGAATACCAAAAGAAATATGGAGCAGCGGTAATGCTTTCGGAAAGTAAAATTAGCTCTGAAATAACCTATAACAAATACGATATCTTTAAAAGATTGTATTACATGTATATGTTGGCTGGGGTTTTAATGTTGGCTTTCTGTATTGTTCAAATCTTTAAAGATTCAAAAACAATCCGAACAATTATCAATGTTTTTCATGGATTAATTGGTTTGTTTTTCATTTTGCACTTGGCAGGATTAATTATCAGATGGTATATTTCGGGTCACGCACCTTGGAGTGATGCCTATGAAAGTATGATTTATGTAGCTTGGGCAACTATGTTTTTTGGATTGGCTTTCGGAAAAGATTCAAAACTAACAGTTGCTTCTACAGCTTTTGTAACCGCAATGATTTTAATGATTGCACATTGGAATTGGATGGATCCAACAATCGGAAACTTACAACCCGTTTTAAATTCGTATTGGTTAATGATTCATGTTGCAGTAATCGTGGCGAGTTACGGACCTTTTACTTTAGCAATGGTTTTAGGGTTAGTTTCATTGTTCTTAATGATTTTTACCAATGAAAAGAACAAAGAAAAAATGAAACTAAGCATTGACGAAATCACTTACATTAACGAAATGGCACTAACCGTTGGTTTGGTCATGTTAACCATAGGAAACTTCCTTGGCGGACAATGGGCAAACGAAAGTTGGGGACGCTATTGGGGTTGGGACCCAAAAGAAACTTGGGCATTAATTAGTATTATGGTGTATGCTTTTGTAATTCACGCACGTTTTGTTCCTGCATTAAGAGGAAGATGGATTTATAACGTAATGAGTGTTTTAGCTTTTGCTTCTATTTTAATGACGTATTTTGGAGTAAATTTCCACTTGAGTGGTTTACATAGTTACGCTTCGGGTGAAAAACAAAACGTAACTTATTACTTTATAATTTTGGCGATTGTTTTAGTAATAGCTGTAATAGCTTACTTTCCGTATAAGAAGTATTATAAAAAATAAGAATTTGGTCGCTAATAAGCGGCCATTTTTTTTTTAAGAAATGTTTATCAAAAAATGCGTTTTAAAACACTAAATTTGAAATAAAAAAAGAGATGAAAAAAGTAGTAACCTTGTTTTCAGTAGTGGCTTTGTTTTTTAGTTGTCAAAATCAGGCACAAAAAAAGCAAACGACTACAGTAACAGCAACCACGACACCAATGGCAAAAGAGACGATTTATCAGTTTAAAGTAGAAGATTTGAGCGGCAACACTTTTGATTTTTCAACCTTAAAAGGGAAGAAAATCTTGGTAGTAAATACGGCTTCTGAATGTGGGTTAACGCCACAATACGAACAACTACAAGCCATTTATGAAAAGTATAAGGATAAAAACTTCGTAATTGTAGGTTTTCCTGCGAACAACTTTGGTGCCCAAGAACCAGGAACCAATCAAGAAATTGCTACTTTTTGTCAGCAAAACTTTGGTGTTTCGTTTCCAATGATGGCTAAAATTTCGGTGAAAGGTGGCGATATGCACTCAGTATATCAATTCTTAACGCAAAAAGCTAAAAATGGATTACAAGACAGCGAAGTACAATGGAATTTCCAAAAATACCTAATCAACGAAAATGGCGAATTAGCAAAAGTAGTTTCTCCAAGAACGTTACCTACTGATGCTGAAATTACCAATTGGATTGAAGGGAAATAATATAGTATCCAGTGTTCAGTCGCAGTTTTCAATAAGGAGTTTAATATCTGCTTACTGTGACTGCGACTGTTTACTATTCTAAAGCATCTTCTGTACTAAAACAGAATGCAACCATCGGTCAAATTTAAAACCAGATTCTTTTATAAAACCTACTTCTTCGAAACCAAATTTCTTATGAAAATCAATGCTGTTCGTGTTTTCAGAATCAATGACTCCAATCATCGTGTGAAGGTTTTGTTTTTTGGCTGTTTCGATTAATTCGTTCAACAATAATTTTCCGATGCCTTTACCAATAGCATTCTTATTTGCATAAACGGAATGTTCTACCGTGAATTTATAGGCTTCTCTGAACCGGAATTCACTATAATAACCAAATCCAACAACTTCATTATTTGATTCGGCTACAATCACGGGAAATCCTTTATGAAGTTTTTCTTCAAAAATAGCTTCTTGTGTGTTTAATGTTCGAATGTTGTAATCGTACAAGGCGGTTGAATTCAGAATAGCATCATTGATGATTTCTATAATTGCTTTGCAATCTTGTATTTGATAGTCTCTAATTTTTATCTCCATTTTGTAAAGAAATTACGTAGTAAAAGTACTAAAAACCTTTTCAACTTCGTAACTTTGTAGCTCAGTTATTTTTTATAAAATGATGTATCCAAAAATTCCTTTGGCACAAAGGATTATCGAAATTTGCCAACAAAAAGGAGTCCAACATATCGTAATTTCTCCAGGTTCGCGCAATGCTCCTTTGACTATAGGATTTACCAATAATCCCTTTTTCAAATGTTACAGTATTGCTGACGAACGTTGTGCCGCTTTTTTTGCTTTGGGAATTGCCCAACAATTGCAAAAACCAGTTGTGGTTGTTTGTACTTCGGGTTCCGCTTTACTGAATTATTACCCTGCGTTTGCGGAGGCTTTTTACAGTCAAATTCCTTTAGTAGTTATTTCTGCGGATCGACCACAAAGCAAGATTGATATTGGTGATGGTCAAACCATTCGTCAAGAAAATGTATTTGCAAATCACAGTTTGTATAATGCCAATTTGCTAGAAAATAGTTCAACGGAGAACGATAACAATATTCAAATGGCGTTGCATATTTCGGTTACCCAAAAAGGGCCAGTGCATGTTAATGCGCCTTTTGAAGAACCTTTGTATGAAACAGTTACCGAATTACAAGTACAACCAAAAATCATCGATTTTAATACCGAAGAAAAGCAGTTTAAAATAGAAAATTTAAGTATTGAAACATGGAGTAATGCCACTAAGAAATTGGTTTTAGTAGGAGAGTTGCTTCCAAATTCAGTAGAACAAAAATATTTAGATGTTTTAGCGAATGACCCTAGTGTGGTGGTGTTAACAGAAAAGACATCGAATTTACATCATCCAACATTCATCGACCAAATTGATACATTGATTACGCCATTTACGGATGAAGATTTCAAAGCGTTTCAACCCGAAATTCTTTTAACTTTTGGCGGAATGGTCGTTTCGAAACGTATCAAAGCGTTTTTACGAAAATACAAACCAGCACATCATTGGCATGTAGACGAATTACGTGCGTATGATACTTTTGGAGCACTTACGAATCATTTTGAAACTAAAATCAATACATTTTTAAGTCAGTTATTTACTGAAAAAACAGTTGAAAGTTCATATCAATCAAGTATTGCAGAGATTTGGAAGAGCAGAGTAGCCAAACACCAACAATACATTGCGCAAATTCCGTTTTCCGATTTTAAAGTGTTTGATTTTCTTTGTAAAAATGTGCCTAGTAATATTCAATTACAAGTAAGCAACAGTTCGGCAATACGCTATTTGCAATTGTTTGATTTGAATAAAACCGTGCAAGTTTTCTGCAATCGAGGCACAAGTGGAATTGATGGAAGTACTTCTACAGCCATTGGAGCTGCTTTAGCGTCTGATTTACCAACGATGTTGATTACAGGCGATATTAGTTTTTTATACGACAGCAATGCTTTGTGGAACAATTACATTCCAAAAAACTTCAAAATCATTTTACTGAATAACAGCGGTGGAGGGATTTTCAGAATTCTACCAGGTCATCAAGAAACCGAAACGTTTAACACGTATTTTGAAACTTCGCACCAATTAAACGCCTCACATTTAGCCAAAATGTATGGATTGTATTATTTAGAAGCAAATGATGAAGCTACATTACAACAACATTACAAAGAGTTTCTAAACCAAAACGAAAAACCAAGTATTCTAGAAATTTTCACTCCAGAAAAAGAGAATAATAGTATTTTATTAGATTTTTTTAGAAGTTTGAAGGGATTTTAGTAACACTTAAGATTGTTAGTAGACGACGAACTTTGGACACTAACAAAACACAGAGAATTGTTATTTACGAAGTAATTAGAAATAGAAATCCCAATCGAAAGATTGGGATATTTGTTGTTGAATAAGATTATATATTTCTAATGAATTTACATTTTGGATAGGATTTGCAACCTAAAAAATCACCAAATTTTCCATTTCTTCTAATTAAATTATCATCACAATTTGGACATGTATTTTCATTAATTAACTTTTCTCTTTTTTGAATTCGATTTTTAATTGATTTTATATGTTTTTGTTTATCAAAAGTGTTGATTAAATTGTCCGATTTGATTTTTCTAAAAATAATTTCTTTATCATCTATTGACAAATTTTTTTCTTGATAATTTTTTATAAATGGCAAAAGTTGATAAGAATAAATTACATCTTTTGATGTGTTAACTTTGATAGTAGCTCTTGTTGAGAAAACAATAATTGATTTATATTTTAAATTAGGATATTCTTTAAGGCAAGTCTTTAAAGCATTTATATGTCTATGATTTTGCCGTATTGGATTATAAAATTTTATTTTACTTTTAAAAATAACTTGTTGCCAATATTCTGTATTTTCTCCTCCAAATATCCATCCTTTGAAATTTTTTGTTTCAATAACAAAAATGCCAAAATCTGAAATAATTAAATGGTCTATTTGAGTAGTGACTGCTCCTGATTTTAAAACAATATTATTTATTACTTTATATTCTGTTTTGTCTAAAAGTAATAAAATAGATGAAATTGTTTTTTCTCCAACTAAACCTTTTATTCTTTTTGAAAAGGTAATTAAAAGAATGAGCCCAAATAAAAATAGTATTACAACAAATTTCATTTCAATTAAAACGATTTAAATTGTTTATTCCAAAAATATAAAAAAAGTGTACAACTTAAACAATCAATCCGCAATATTTTACTATTTTCGGTAAACCAAATTTTATACAATGAAAAACCTACTTTTCCTTTTTTTATCTATTAATTCTATTTCTTTTGGACAATCTAAATTTACGGTCTATTTTGATACCGATTCGCATCAATTAAAACTTTCTGAGTTAAACAGATTGGATGATTTTTTAAAGAATAAAGACCTAAAATTTACCAAAGTAATTGGGTATTGCGATTATCGTGCTTCAAATCGTTATAACGATACTTTGGCATTGAAAAGAGCAAATTTTGTATTCGGAATTATCGAAAAAGTAACCAATCAAAAACAATTAGTAATCGAGAGTAAAGGTGAAAATTTCGAACAAAATTCTGATTTAGCTTTAAACCGAAAAGTTGAAATTTATTTTGAAGAGATTCTTGTAAAAATTGAAGAAGAAGTAGTGTCATATGGTTTAGAGAATCAATTTTTAAAGGCAAAAGTTGGTGATAAACTCGTTTTAAAAAACCTTTATTTTTATAATCGTTCAGGAATTCTAAGGCCTGAATCTAAACCTGTTTTTGAAGAATTATTAGCAATAATGCGCGCTAATCCAAAACTTAAAATCGAAATCCAAGGTCATATTTGTTGTCAAAAAGGAAAAGATGTTGAAGATACAGCTAAAATTAGAGCGTTAACCATTTATAATTATTTGGTAAACAATGGAATTGCAGCAAATAGATTGAATTATATAAGTTTTGGAAGTACACTTCCCATTCATAAAATTCCTGAAAAAACAGAAGAAGAACGCAATGAGAATCGTAGAGTAGAAATTCAAATAATTGAAAATTAACTTTAGGATTCTTTTGTATGTACTATATTTGTTGTTATTTCGTAAAAATTAAAAAAATGAAATTTGTATTTTCAATAGTTTTTTTCTGGTTAGGATATTTTTCTTTTTCGCAAGATCAAGTTGCATTTTATTTTGACAATAATAAATTTGAATTGAATAAAACGGAAGCTGCTAAATTTCAAAAATGGATTTCAGAGAATACAACTTCTAAAATTCTTTCCATTACTGGTTCTACGGACGAAGTAGGTACTTCAGGATTTAACGATACGTTATCGAAAAAAAGAGTAAGTCATATTTTTAACCAAATTAAAGGAAAGGTAAATATAAGACCCGATTTTAAAAGCATTTCTTTAGGGGAAAAGGGAGCTACTTCTAAAAACAAAGCTGAAAACAGAAAAGCGATAATTCATTTTTTGTTAGAAAAAGATTTAGCAAAAGAAAATGAAATTTTAGGTATTAAAGAAATTGAACCAGAAGTTATAATTCCAGAAGATGCTACTTTAGCAGAAAAAGTCAAGTTGTCAAAAGTTGGGATGAAAATCACTTTGAATAATATCAATTTTTATCAAAATACATTTGCAACTATGCCCGAATCGCAAGGAACTTTGTATGATTTATTATTTATCATGCAAAATAATCCCGAGTTAAAAATCGAAATTCAAGGTCATATTTGTTGTATTGATAAAGATTACCGAAATTTGTCACTTGATCGTGCAAAACAAATTAAGCGTTTTCTCGTTTATAATGGAATACAAGATTATCGTGTTAAAACGAAAGGTTTTGGTGTGACACAACCGATACATCCTATTCCTGAAGCAACGCCAGAGCAAGCAGCAGAAAACAGAAGAGTGGAAATTGAAATTTTAAGTAAAACAAGATGAAAAAAATAATTGGTAGTATATTGGTTGTGGTTTTAGTCCTATTAAATAGTAGTTGTAATGATAGTTGCGACGAAGGAAATAAACCTACACCAGCTTCTTTTTTTGTAAATATTGTTGATGAAGTTTCGGGTGTAAATGTTTTTGAAAATGAAACGTATACTTTTCAACAGATTACTGTAACTGATTTAAATGATGTTGCGATTCCCTATAAATTTATTACAAGTGCTAATTTAATTCAGATTTTTCCTCTTGATATAAATCCTACAGGAAATACTTTGCGTGTAAAACTGAATAATGAAACAACTTTGCAAATGGATGAGATCGATGTGGATTTTGATGTTTCTTCCAGTGCAGGTGAATGTTTTACTACGTATAAAATTGAAAATATCCTGTTTCCAAATCATACATCTGAATTCGTAGAGGGAGTTTTTGTTATAAAAATTTAACAATTTCTAAATTCAAACTTCTAATTTCTAATTTTTAAAACTATCTTTGCGCCACAACAACAACACACTACATTCATGAGTTCTGATACGAGCAAACGCTACAATTTACGAGGAGTTTCGGCTTCTAAAGAAGATGTGCACCAAGCTATCAAAAACATTGACAAAGGCTTATTTCCGCAAGCATTTTGTAAAATTATCCCTGATTATTTAACTAACGACGACCAATATTGCATCATTATGCATGCAGACGGTGCAGGAACCAAGTCTTCCTTAGCCTATATGTATTGGAAAGAGACAGGAGATATTTCAGTTTGGAAAGGAATTGCTCAAGATGCCTTAATCATGAATATTGATGATTTATTATGTGTTGGTGCAACCGATAATATCTTACTTTCATCCACTATTGGAAGAAACAAAAATCTAATTCCTGGCGAAGTTATTTCAGCCATCATCAACGGAACGGAAGAATTAATTTCAGATTTAAAAAGTCACGGAGTTACCATTCATTCAACCGGTGGAGAAACTGCTGATGTAGGAGACTTAGTTCGTACGATTATCGTAGATTCAACCGTAACAGCTCGCATGAAACGTGCAGATGTAATTGATAATGCTAATATTCAAGCAGGTGATGTAATTGTAGGATTGGCTTCATTTGGTCAAGCTACTTACGAAAAGGAATACAATGGCGGAATGGGAAGTAACGGTTTAACTTCAGCTCGTCATGATGTTTTTGCAAAATATTTGGCTGAAAAATATCCGGAAAGTTTTGATGCATCAGTTCCAAATGAGCTAGTGTATTCAGGTCAAACGAAATTAACGGATACAGTCGAAAATAGTCCAATTGACGCAGGAAAATTAGTGCTTTCTCCAACGAGAACGTATGCCCCGGTTATCAAAAAGATCTTATCAAAATACAATTCAAATCAAATTCATGGAATGGTGCATTGCAGTGGTGGTGCCCAAACAAAAGTGCTTCACTTCGTAGAAAACGTTCACGTGATTAAAGATAATTTATTTCCAGTCCCACCATTGTTCCAATTAATTCAAGAGCAATCCAAAACCGATTGGAAAGAAATGTACCAAGTTTTCAATTGTGGTCACCGCATGGAATTATATGTTCCTGCCGAAGTAGCGCAAGACATCATCGAAATTTCAAAATCATTCAACATCGACGCACAAATCGTAGGAAGAGTTGAAAAATCAGATAGCAAGAAATTAACAATTATATCCGAATACGGAAAATTTGAATATTAATCTGTAGAGACAAGTCATGACTTGTCTCTCTGTTTTTAATGAAATTAAAATTTACAACACAACAACAATAAAATGCAACACAACATATTAATTTTAGATTTCGGTTCGCAATACACCCAATTAATTGCCCGAAGAGTAAGAGAATTAAATATTTTCTGCGAGATTTTTCCATTCGATAAAATTCCAGCAGATTTATCATCATATAAAGCAGTAATTTTAGGTGGAAGTCCATGTTCAGTGCGTTCAGAAGAAGCACTTCACCCAGATTTATCTCAAATTAGAGGCAAAATGCCGTTGTTAGCAGTTTGTTACGGAGCACAATATTTAGCCCATTTTTCAGGTGGAGAAGTAGCAGCTTCTAACACAAGAGAATACGGAAGAGCAAATCTTTCGTACATCAAAGAGAACGAATTGTTTTTAGAAGGTGTTTCTGAAAATAGCCAAGTTTGGATGAGTCACTCGGATTCCATCAAGAAACTTCCGACAAATGGTGTCATGATTGCGAGTACAAAAGACGTAGAAAACGCAGCATATAAAATTGAAGGAGAAACTACTTATGCCATTCAATTTCACCCAGAAGTATACCATTCAACAGATGGAAAACAAATGTTGGAAAACTTCTTAGTGAAAATTGCGCAAGTACCTCAAACCTTCACGCCAAACGCTTTCGTAGAGGAAGTGGTTGCAGAAATGAAAGCTAAAATCGGAAACGATAAAGTGGTTTTAGGACTTTCGGGTGGTGTAGATTCAACAGTAGCCGCGGTTTTATTGAATAAAGCAATTGGTGAAAACTTATATTGTATTTTCGTCAACAACGGATTATTACGTAAAAACGAATTCCAAAATGTACTAAATCAGTACAAAGGAATGGGTTTAAACGTAAAAGGAGTTGATGCTTCGGCACGCTTTTTGGATGCGTTAGCTGGATTAGATGATCCAGAAGCAAAACGTAAAGCCATTGGAAAAGCGTTCATTGAAGTTTTTGATGATGAAGCACACCAGTTAACCGATGTAAAATGGTTAGGTCAAGGTACAATTTATCCAGATGTTATCGAATCAGTTTCGGCAACTGGCGGACCTTCGGCAACGATTAAATCGCATCATAATGTAGGGGGATTGCCTGATTTTATGAAATTGCAAGTTGTAGAGCCTTTACGAATGTTATTTAAAGATGAGGTTCGTAGAGTAGGAAGATCATTAGGAATTGACGAAGAATTATTAGGTCGTCATCCATTTCCAGGACCAGGATTAGCGATTCGTATTTTAGGTGATATTACACCAGAAAAAGTTGCTATTTTGCAAGAAGTAGATGCTGTTTTCATCAACGGATTAAAAGAACATGGATTATACGACAAAGTATGGCAAGCGGGAGCAATCTTATTGCCTGTAAATAGTGTTGGAGTAATGGGTGATGAGCGTACTTATGAAAAAGTAGTAGCATTGCGTGCAGTAGAATCTACAGATGGAATGACAGCGGATTGGGTACATTTACCTTATGAATTCTTAATGAAGATTTCGAATGAAATTATAAATAATGTTAGAGGCGTGAATAGAGTGGTGTATGACATCAGTTCGAAACCACCTGCAACGATAGAATGGGAATAAAATAAATTTTTCAAATTCAACATATAAATTTCAATAGCAATTATTTTTATTCTATTTTTACGATATAAATTGCTATTGAAATTTTTGTTTTTAAAATGTTATAGAGTATCATGAAAAGAATCATTTTTTTTATTTTTTTATTTCAAGCTTTTACTTTTCAGCTTCAAGCACAAATAAAACATATTGTAGCAAAGGGGGAAACTGTTTTTCAAATTGCAAAAAAATACCAAATAACTCCCTACGATATTTATCGTTTGAACCCAGATGCTAAAGGAGGTGTTAAAGAAAATACGACTTTATTAATTCCAAAACCATCAACGGGTAAAGCAATTATTCATGAAGTTGGAGAGAAAGAAACTCTTTACGGAATTGCTAAAAAATATAACGTAACTGTTTCTGATTTAGAAAATTGGAACAAACAACAATTAGATGGCGGGTTGAAAAAAGGGCAACAAATTTTCGTTTCCAAACCTTCCTCGAATCAGGTAAAGACTCCCTCTTTGTTTGTGCCAGATGCCAAGCCTAAATTGGATAGTAAAACAGCATTGTCTAACTATGAAGTGCAAGCGAAAGAAACGTTATATAGTTTAACCAAGAAATTTGATATTAGTCAGGAGGAGTTAATCAAGTTAAATCCTGATTTACAAGATGGCTTGAAAATTGGAATGATTTTAAAAGTGCCATCGAATGGATCTGTAATCACAAAAGCAAAAGATTCAGTTTTAGTTGCTAAAAATAAAGTGAATTTGTTAGGATCGGTAGATAAATCGAAACAAAAAAACTTAGTATTGTTGTTGCCGTTTAATATCAATAAAATTGAAACAGATTCGGTTAAAACCAAAACAGAGCAATTAAAAACTAATAAATTCTTAAACCTTACTTTGGATTTTTATGCAGGAGCGCTTATGGCAATTGATTCGGCTAAAGTGTTAGGATTGCCAGTAAATGTTAAGGTGTACGATGTAGAAAGTACTAAATATTCTTCTAATGTAGCTTCTATTATTTCTAAAAATGATTTCGAAAATGTAGATGCGGTTGTAGGACCTTTTCAAAATTCAGTAGTAGAAACAACAGCACAATTGCTAACAAAATATAATACACCAGTAATTTCGCCACTTTCTAAAGAGCGAGGGTTACCGTTACCAAATTTATATTACACCGTTCCAGCGGAAGATCGTTTACGTGCTTCGATGTTTGATTATTTCAAATCGAAAAACGGAAATGTAGTAGCCATTATTAGTGCTAAGAAAACAACTTCAAAAGATTTTATAATAGCAAATCATCCAGAAGTTAAGCATGCTTTGTTTAATGATAAAGGGGCTTTAGATGTGGCGCTTTTAAAAACAAAATTAGTTAAAGGTCAAAAGAATTTTGTTTTGATGGAAATCGAAAAAGCAAGTACTATTATAAGTATTACCAATATTTTAAAAGGGTTGCAAAAAGAATACGACATTCAATTAGCGGTTTTCGAATTATATGATGCGTTGAACTTTGAAGAAATTCCAATGAAGAATTTAACGGATTTAAAATTGTTATTTCCATCAGCAACTAAAATAGCCGAAACACCAGAAGAAAAAATATTTGAAAAACAATTCAAGAAAATTAACAATATTTATCCAAACGCTGCCGCTAAAAAAGGTTTTGATGTTACGTTTGATGCCATGTTGCGTATTTGCCAACCAGAAGGATTTGTAAAATCAGCAGCAACTACCAAAACTGAATACATTGAAAACGCATTTGATTATAATTCTAGTAACGGATTAATTTCAAATAACGCGACGTATTTATTGTACTACGACAGTGATTTAACGATTAAACAAGCACAATAATGGCAACTTCAAAAGTGACTTATTTAGGTGATTTACGCACCTCTTCTATACATTTACAATCAGGTTCGGAAATTATTTCGGATGCACCACTAGACAACAACGGAAAAGGAGAAGCTTTTTCTCCAACCGACACTGTTGCCAACGGATTAGCAAGTTGCATGTTTACCGTTATGGGAATTAAAGCACGCGATTTAGACGTAGATTTTTCAGGTTCCACTGCAGAAGTAACCAAAATTATGGGAACCGAACCAAGAAGAATTACCGAAATTCATGTAACTTTCAATTTCTCCATAAATCCCGACGAAAAAACAAAAACTATCTTAGAAAGAACGGCAATGACTTGTCCTGTTTTATTAAGCTTGCATCCAGATATTGAAAAGGATGTTGTTTTTAATTGGAAGTAATAGATAAAAGAACAAAGATGAAAGAGAAAAGAATATAGGCAGTTTTAAAAAGTCTTTCTTCTATTCTCTTTTTTCTAACCTCTAAAGCAAAAATGACCAACCAAGAACTTCTCGTAAAACTCGCACATACTAAAATGCCGTTTGGCAAATACGAAGGCTATTACTTAATCGACCTTCCGGAGTATTATGTGGTTTGGTATGCCAATAAAGGTTTCCCAAAAGGACAATTAGGCGAACAATTAAAATTGGTACACGAACTCAAGCTAAACGGCTTAGAAGAACTCGTTCGAAACATCCGCAGAAACTTTCCAAAAAAATAAAATTTTTTTGCCACGGATTAAAGGATTTTCAAGGATTAATCAGTGTTAATCTTTGTAATCCGTGGCTATTAAAATTGATAATTTGTATTCTTTGTAGAAACGTTGGATTTTTCCTTCACTAGAAAGTATATTGTTTACAATTTAATTACAAAATTGATACATCGACTAATTGGCACATTGACTAATTAGTGTTATCTTTGCACGATTTTATTATAGATAAAAGATATTTATCGCAACAACAACACAACAACAATACAATGAACCAAACTAAGTACATTTTTGTTACCGGAGGTGTGACTTCTTCTTTAGGGAAAGGAATCATCGCTGCTTCGTTAGCTAAATTATTGCAAGCCAGAGGATACCGAACGACCATTCAAAAGTTTGATCCATACATAAACGTGGATCCAGGAACATTAAATCCTTACGAACACGGAGAATGTTATGTAACAGACGATGGAGCAGAAACGGATTTAGATTTAGGTCACTATGAGCGTTTTTTAAACGTTCCTACTTCTCAAGCGAACAACGTAACTACAGGAAGAGTGTATCTTTCAGTTATTGAAAAAGAACGTAGAGGAGAATTTTTAGGAAAAACGGTTCAGGTAGTACCTCATATCACAAACGAAATCAAGGAACGCATGCAGTTACTTGGAAAATCGGGTGATTTTGATATTGTAATTACTGAGATTGGTGGAACTGTTGGAGATATAGAATCATTACCTTATATCGAGTCAGTACGTCAATTGATTTGGGAATTAGGTGAAAATAACGGAATCGTAATTCATTTAACGCTAGTGCCTTATTTGGCTGCTGCCGGAGAATTAAAAACGAAACCAACACAACATTCGGTGAAAACTTTAATGGAAAGCGGAATCAAAGCTGATATTTTAGTGTGTAGAACTGAACATGAAATTTCGCAAGATTTACGTCAAAAATTAGCGTTGTTTTGTAATGTAAAAAAAGAAGCGGTAATTCAATCGATTGATGCTTCCACTATTTATGAAGTTCCCAATTTAATGTTGGAAGAAGGATTGGATAGAGTAGCGTTGAAAAAATTAGATTTACCGGAAAAAAATACACCAGATTTAAACAACTGGAACGAGTTCTTATTTAGATTGAAAAATCCTAAGCACGAAGTAAACATTGGTTTGGTTGGAAAATATGTGGAATTGCAAGATTCGTACAAATCGATTTTAGAAGCTTTTATTCATGCAGGAGCAGCAAATGAGACCAAAGTGAATGTTATTTCTATTCATTCTGAATATTTAGATGCCAATTCGGCAGAAAGTCAGTTGAAAGATTTAGATGGTATACTTGTTGCACCAGGTTTTGGCGGTCGTGGAATTGAAGGTAAAATCGATACGGTTCGTTATGCAAGAGAAAATAATATTCCATTTTTCGGAATTTGTTTGGGAATGCAAATGGCGGTCATTGAATATTCGCGAAATGTTTTAGGTTATACGGATGCGAATTCAACCGAAATGAATGAAAATACAACTCATCCCGTTATTAATTTAATGGAAGAGCAAAAAAATATTGAAAACAAAGGAGGAACTATGCGTTTAGGTGCATGGAAATGTAGTATCAAAGAAAATACGTTGGCACAAAAAATCTATGGTAAAACGGAGATTATGGAGCGCCACCGTCACCGTTACGAATTCAATGGTGCGTATTTAAACGAATTAGAAAAAGCAGGATTAGTAGCTTCGGGAGTAAATCCAGATACGAAGTTGGTAGAAATTGTTGAAATTCCTACACATCCTTTCTTTATCGGCGTTCAATACCATCCTGAATATAAAAGTACTGTTGCAAATCCGCACCCACTTTTTGTGAGTTTTGTAGCTGCAGCTGTACAACATAAAACTAAATAATCGGTTCATTAAAAACTGAACTTTGAACACTAATAAATAGATGGAAGAAAAAAAATTAGACCTTAATTCGATTATCGGATTTGTATTGATTTCTGGAATTTTGATTTGGATGTTATATTCCAATGCTCCAACACCAGAAGAACAAAAGGAAAAAGAGAAAAAAGAGCAATTAGACAAACAAGCCAAAGAAGTTAAAACGGTTACCTCAACGGTTGCGGCAACTCCAGTAGCGGATTCTACTAATAATGCTGCAACGCAAGCACAATTAGGTTCGTTTGGATATTCTGCAACACTTCCGTCAGCTACAGATGCTGTTACAGAAATCAAGAATGAAGTTTTATCACTTAAAATTTCTAATAAAGGAGGTTATATTACAGAAGCAACTGTTTTAGGATTTGATCAATTTGAGAAAAATTCAAAAAAAGCGGTTCAAATCATTAAAGATAAAAACGCTTCTTTAGACATTGCTTTAAATACAACTGATAACAGAACGTTGCATACAAAAGACATGTATTTTGAACCTAAGTTAACTACTGAAGGTAAAAATCAAGTTTTGACATTACAATTAAAAGCAGGTCCAGATCAGTTTTTGGAATATCGTTATGTGTTAAAACCTAACGAATACATGTTAGATTTTGCTATCCGTTCTCAAGGTTTAGAAAAAGTAGTGAATACTTCTAAACCATTAGATTTAGAATGGCAATTAAAATCATACAGAAACGAGAAAAGTATTTCGTATGAAAATCGTTATACGGAGTTAGTTTTCGAATATGAAGATGATAAGGATGATTATTTAAACGCAGCAAAAGATTCAGAAGATGAAGCAAAAGATGTTTCTTACATTGCTTTCAAACAACATTTATTCACTTCTATTTTATTAACCGATACGAAGTTTAAAACAGCAAAATTCAAATCTGATAATTTAGTGGATGATGAAGAAATTGATACTGTTTTTACAAAGAATTTCACAGCACAAGTTCCTTTAGAATTTAAAAACGGTGCTTTGAATTATAACATGAATTGGTATTATGGTCCTTCAGATTATACTATCTTAAATGATTATGAGAAAAATCTTGACGAAATTATGCCATTAGGTTGGGGAATTTTTGGATGGATTAACCGTTATATTTTTATTCCTGTATTCGGATTTATTTCAGCGTTAGGTATTGGTTACGGAATTGCGATTATTTTATTCACGATTTTAGTTCGTATAGTAATGTCGCCAGTAACATATAAATCATACTTGTCACAGGCAAAAATGAAAGTGTTACGTCCTGAAATTGCTGAATTGAATGAAAAATTCAAGGACAATCCGATGAAGAAACAACAAGAAACTATGAAGTTGTATTCTAAAGCCGGCGTAAATCCTATGGCAGGATGTTTACCAGCCTTGATGCAAATGCCTATTTTCTATGCCTTGTTTCAGTTCTTCCCATCGATGTTCGATTTAAGACAAAAATCGTTCTTATGGGCAGATGATTTATCTTCATTTGATGCTGTACTTCAATTACCTTTCCATATTCCATTTTATGGAAGTCACGTGAGTTTATTCCCAATTTTAGCGTCTATTGCTATTTTCTTCTACATGAAAATGACAACTGGAGACCAGGCAATGAGTACACCTCCACAAGAAGGGATGCCTGATATGGGGAAAATCATGAAAATTATGATTTATATTTCTCCAATTATGATGTTGTTTTTCTTTAACAACTATGCATCAGGATTGAGTTTATATTACTTCGTTTCTAACTTAATTACGATTGGAATTATGTTGGTTATCAAGAATTACATCGTGAAAGAAGACAAAATTCATGCTCAAATTCAGGAGAATAAAACAAAAGAGAAAACGGAAAGTAAATTCCAAAGAAAAATGCGCGAAATGATGGAGCAAGCAGAAGCTCAAAAAGCCGCACAAAAGAAAAAGTAAATTTATCTTAATATTAACCCTGTCTGCACCGACAGGGTTTCTTTTTTAGTAATTATGAGAATTGCAATTATAGGATTTGGTAACTTAAGCAATATATTTAATTAAGAAAAGGAGAATATATATCAAAAAAAGCATGTACATTTATTTTATTGGAGTAATTAGTTTAGGATGTATAGAATTAACAAAATTTAATTAAACAAAAGATTATGTTTATTTGATTAATTTTGTAAAGGGAATAATAATTGCTTATAAATTATAGTTACATAGAAAATAAAGAACATAAAATGAAACAAATTTTCGTATTGCTTTTAGTATTAAATTCTTTTTTAGGATTTACTCAAGATAATATCAATCAATTAGATGATAAAGGAAATCGTCATGGTTTGTGGAGAGGAACTCATAAAGAATCGAATAGAATTCGTTATGAAGGCACTTTTAATCATGGAAAAGAAACAGGTATATTTAAATATTTTGATGATACTAAAGCCGCAACTGTAATTGCAACGCGTGATTTTTCTAAAGGTAACGGTTCTTGTTATGCTGTATTTTATGATCAAAAAGGGAATAAAGTTAGTGAAGGAACTTTGGCAAATAAACTACCATCAGGTGAGTGGAAGTATTATCATTTTGAATCAAAACAGTTAATGACTCTAGAATTTTATAAAAACGGAAAGTTAGATGGCGTTAGAAAGGTTTTTTATAAAGATGGAACAATTGCTGAAGAAACTAACTATAAAATGGGGGTTAAAGTTGGAAATTCTAAAACTTATTCTGAAAAAGGTCAATTAATAGATTCTCATATCTATAAAAATGGACAATATGATGGTATAGCAACTTATTATGATGGAATGGGGAATAAAATGTATGAAGGAAATTATGTTAATGGAAAACGTGTAGGTATTTGGAAATTTTTTGAGAAAAATAAAGTAATTAATGAAGTAAAAGCAGCAAAATTTAGTAAAGAATTAATAAAATACGAGCAAAGAAATACACAAGAAGTATCAAAAACGCTCGATCAATTGAAACAAGAAAAAGGAGGGCAGGAATAAATGAAACGAGTAGTAGTTGGACTTTCTGGAGGGGTAGACTCAAGTGTTGCCGCTTATTTATTAAAAGAACAAGGTTATGAAGTTATCGGGTTGTTTATGAAAAATTGGCACGATGATTCAGTTACAATTTCTAATGAATGCCCTTGGTTAGAAGATAGTAATGATGCTTTATTAGTAGCAGAAAAATTGGGAATTCCTTTCCAAACGGTTGATTTGTCAGAACAATACAAAGAAAAAATTGTCGATTACATGTTTAACGAATACGAAAAAGGAAGAACTCCAAATCCTGACGTATTGTGTAACCGTGAAATTAAATTTGACGTTTTTATGAAAATTGCAATGTCTTTAGGTGCTGATTATGTAGCAACGGGACATTATTGCCGCAAAGGAACACTTGAAAAAGACGGAAAAGAAGTATATCAATTATTAGCAGGTAAAGATGACAATAAAGATCAATCTTATTTTTTATGTCAATTATCACAAGAGCAACTTTCAAAAGCTTTATTTCCAATTGGCGAATTAACAAAACCAGAAGTTCGTGAAATTGCATCTAAATTGGATTTGATTACTGCTGAAAAGAAAGATTCGCAAGGGCTTTGTTTTATTGGTAAAGTTCGGTTACCCGAGTTTTTACAACAAAAATTACAACCTAAAGAAGGTATTATTATTGAAATTCCTACTGAAGCAATTGTGTATACTCAAGAAAAACCTCAATTCAGCTCAGATGAAGAGGCTTTTGCTTTTGAAGCCAAACGCATTGATTACTTGAAAGTGCCTGGTAAAGTTATGGGCAAACATCAAGGTGCTCATTATTTCACAAAAGGACAACGTAAAGGATTAAATGTTGGTGGAACAAAAGAGCCTTTATTCATCATTGAAACAGATGTAGAAAAAAATATCATTTACACGGGTCAAGGAAATAATCATCCAGGCTTATTCAAAAAAGCATTGTTTATTGCAAATGATGAAGTACATTGGATAAGAGAAGATTTAGCATTAAAAGAAAGTGAAAAAATGGAGGTAATGGCTAGAATTCGTTATCGTCAACCTCTTCAAAAAGCAACATTACATCAATTTAAAGAGGGAATGTATGTTGTGTTTGAAAAACAGCAATCTGCAATTACAGAAGGACAATTTGTAGCTTGGCACCATAATGATGAAGTTTTAGGAAGTGGTGTTATTGCTTAATAAAATTATAATTCTTCAATTAAAATAAGTAAATTTGATTATGATAAACACATTTATATGAAGAATTTCTTATTTTTTGTAGTATTTATTTTTAATTTAGGTTTTTCTCAAGAAGACGCATGGGTGTATTTTAATGACAAACCTGATGCAACTAATTATTTATCAAATCCGCTTACTATGCTCACGCAAAGAGCTTTAGATAGAAGAACTGCGCAAGGAATTGCATTAAATAATACAGATGTTCCAATAGCCCAAACCTATATTGATCAAGTTGATTTAGCAACAGGTATTTCTGTTTTGGCAAAATCAAAGTGGCTGAATGCTTTGCATATTAGGGGTACTCAAACAGATATTCAAGCTTTAACGAGTTTGCCATTTGTAAATTCGATTGAGTTTGCAAATCAAACATTAAACAATAGAAGTATAGCTACAAATAATTCTCAGGTCAATAAACAAATGAATGTTGAAATTACATATAATTATGGTACTTCAGCTAATCAAATTCAAATGCTAAACGGACACTTATTGCATGAGCAAAATTATACGGGTGCAGGGAAAATTATTGCGGTTTTAGACTCAGGTTTTTTAAATGTAAATACGGTTCAACCATTCCAACGTCTTTTTACAAATAATTTAATATTAGGAGGTTACAATTATGTAAGTCAAAGTTCTGATGTTTATACATTGCATAATCACGGAACGATGGTGCTTTCTTGCATGGGTGGTTATGTAGATGGTCAATTAATCGGTACAGCTCCAGATGCCCAATATTATTTATTTGTTACCGAAGATGTAGCTGGAGAAAATCCAGTAGAAGAAAGTTATTGGGTAGAAGCTGCAGAAGAAGCCGATAGATTAGGAGTTGATGTAATTACGTCATCACTTGGTTATTTTGGTTATGATAATCCAAATTACAGCCATACATATAGTCAAATGACCGGAAATCAAGCTTTTGCTTCAAGAGGTGCTAATATTGCTTTTTCAAAAGGTATTGTGGTTATTGCAAGTGCAGGAAATTCGGGTGCTTCTGCGAATCCTTATGTTGGTGTTCCAGCTGAAGCTACAAATGTATTGGCTGTTGGAGCTGTTAAGGCAGATGAAACGTATGCAGCATTTAGTTCCAGAGGGCCTTCGTTTGACGGTCGTGTGAAGCCAGATGTTATGGCTCAAGGACAAGCTTCGGTGGTGTCAAATACAAGTGGAACCATTGTAACAGCAAACGGAACTTCCTTTGCGGGACCTATTATGGCTGGTATGATTACAAGCTTTTGGTCAGCAGTACCAAATTTAACAGCAGCAGAAGTGGTGCAATTTGTAAAAGAATCATCAGATAGATTTACGATTCCAACAAATCAATTTGGATATGGAATTCCAGATTTTCAATTGGCTTTAAATAATGCTTTGTCAACCGTTTTATTTGATAATGAGACCATATTAATCTATCCTAATCCCCTTCAAAACGAGCTTACAATTCAACTTCCTAAGTCAGAATCAATAGGGAAATTAACATTGTGTAACAATTTAGGACAACAGGTAAGCGAATTTACTATTTCAGAAGCGAATAAGACAATTTATCTCTCTAATTTGGCATCAGGATTGTATTTTTACCAATTCAATACAACTAATAAATCAACTACAGGAAAATTATTAAAATTATAATGAATAAAATTACCCAACTCTTCAATATAAAATATCCAATTATTCAAGGTGGAATGATTTGGAACAGTGGTTATAAATTAGCTAGTGCAGTAAGTAATGCTGGTGGATTAGGATTAATTGGGGCAGGTTCTATGTATCCAGAAGTATTAAGAGAACACATTCAAAAATGTAAAAAAGCAACAGATAAACCTTTTGGAGTAAACGTACCAATGTTATATCCTAACATTGAAGAAATTATGCAAATTCTAAAAGAAGAAGAAGTAAAAATCGTTTTTACTTCAGCTGGAAATCCAAAAACATGGACTCCATTTTTAAAAGAAAATGGCATAACCGTTGTACATGTTGTAAGTAGTTCAAAATTTGCTCTAAAAGCCCAAGAAGCGGGAGTGGATGCTGTTGTTGCAGAAGGCTTTGAAGCTGGTGGACACAATGGTAGAGAAGAAACTACAACATTGACTCTTATTCCAATGGTGCGAGAACAAATTGATATTCCACTTATTGCTGCAGGAGGAATTGCAACAGGAAGAGGAATGCTTGCCGCTATGACTTTAGGTGCCGATGGTGTTCAAATGGGAAGCCGTTTTGCTGCTTCAACCGAAAGTTCTGCTCACGATGAATTCAAAAGAACGATTGTGGAAACGGGTGAAGGCGATACGCAATTAACTTTAAAAGAGTTAGCTCCTGTTCGATTAATCAAAAACAAATTCTTTAATGATGTTCAGGAATTATATGCTAAATGTCCGTCTAAAGAAGATTTAGAAAATTTACTTGGAAAGCGTAGAGCAAAACGTGGTATGTTTGAAGGTGATTTAATAGAAGGAGAACTAGAAATTGGTCAAATTGCAGGATTAATTCACGATATTTTACCTGTTGAAACTATTGTTGATAACATAATAACGGAATTTAACGTTGCTAAACATGAGGTTGCTACCTTTGAATTTTAATATAATAATGAAATGAAGAGTTTAAAATACATTCTATTGTTCTTGTTTTTTGCATCGGTGACTGCTTATGCGCAAAAATATAATTTCAAAACTTCTGGTTTTATGGTAAGCCAGAAAGACAAAAAAGGAAATTGGGGCGATTGGTCTAAATTACAAAAAACCGAAATGACCGTACTTTTAGATATGGAAAGTCATAGAATTGTGGTGTATTCAGAAGTGTTACAATTGTTTTCTATTATAAAATATGGAAATCAAGAAACGATAGGAGATGATGATGTGGTAAAGTTTAATTGTGTAGATAATAATGGAGTAGAGTGTACTTTAGCTATTTACACAAGAAAAAAACAAGGTAGTAGAAACCAACTTTACATTACATATCAAGACATAATTATTGCTTACAATATGGATGTTCTTGAAGATAAGGCAGCTAAGAAAAAATAAATTTAAATTATACTTGAAATGACTTTTTATTGAATCCAATAGAAAGTCATTTTTTTATTTATTAACATTCCATTTACATCAAAAACGTACTTTTGTATAAATTATTTAAAAATGAAGAAAGCCTTAATCTTATTAGTTGTTTTAGTTTCTTTTTTAGTAACTGCTCAAGACAAACCAAAATTAGTCGTTGGAATCGTGGTTGACCAAATGAAAATGGAATATCTATACCGTTTTTCAAGCGATTTTTCTGAAAATGGTTTCAAAAGATTAATGAATCAAGGTTATACGTTTCATAATACGCACTACAATTACATGCCAACATACACAGCTCCAGGTCATGCTTCAGTTTACACCGGAACTACGCCATCGGTTCATGGAATTGTTGGTAACGAATGGTTTAATAAAGATACAGGAAAAGAAATGTATTGTACTGATGATGCAACTGTTTCAACCATTGGAGATGATTCTGAAAAAGAAGGCAAAATGTCGCCAAGAAACTTGCAAAGTTCTACTATCACTGACGAATTAAAGTTGTCAACCAATTTCAAAGGAAAAGTGATTGGAATGAGTATTAAAGATAGAGGAGCCATTCTTCCAGCTGGGCATTTTGCTGACTGGGCATTTTGGTACAGCAAAACTGGAGCATTTATATCAAGCACCTATTATGGGGAAAAACTTCCAGATTGGGCAACGCAATTCAATGCCGAGAAAAATTATTTAAAATATGTAAGCAAAGGTTGGAATTTACTAAAACCAAAAGAAGCTTACAATGAAAGTTTAACGGATAACAATCCATACGAAGGAAAATTATATAAAAAAGCACCGTTTATGCCTTACAACTTGCAAGATATGTATGATGCAAACGATGTTGGAATCCTACGTTCAACGCCTTATGGAAATAACTTATTAGCCGATTTTGCTAAAAAAGCCATCGAAAGTGAAAATTTAGGAAAAGATAATATTACCGATTTCTTAGCCGTAAGTTTCTCCTCTACAGATTATATTGGTCACGTTTTAGGACCACGTTCTATTGAATTACAAGACACCTATTTGCGTTTAGACGAAACGATTGCTGATTTCTTGGCTTACTTAGATAAAACCGTTGGAAAAGGAAATTACTTGGTTTTCTTAACAGCTGATCACGCTGGTGCGGAAAATGTAACCTATTTGAAAGATAATAAATACAAGGTAGATAACATCAATTATAAAAACATTCAAAAAGAGTTAAAGGAGTTTTCAGAATCTACTTTTGGAGAAAATTTAGTATTGGATTATTCCAATTATAATGTGTTTATTGATAAAAGTAAAGTCAAATCAAAAGGCTTGAATTTACAAGAGGTAAAACAGAATTTTAAAGATTATTTGCAAAAACAAGATTACATCAAACGTGTTTATACCGAAGAAGAAGTGGCAAACGCTAACGAAAGTGACTATTATTTAAACTTTGTTTCCAAAGGCTACGACCCAACACAAAATGGAGAATTAGTATTGATTTTTAAACCAGGTTATGTTGAGTATTCTTCAACTGGAACTACGCATGGTTCACCTTATTCTTATGATACGCATGTTCCACTAATTTTCTTTGGTTGGAACATCAAAAAAGGACAAACCCACGACAGAAAAGAAATCATCCAAATTGCGCCAACTATCACACAAATGCTAAAAATCACTATGCCAAATAGTACTGATGGTAAGGTTTTGTTAGAGGTTTTAGGGGAGTAAAAATTAATACAACATCAATTTGGGCTTATTTCAATTAATAAATTAATGTATATCAAATTCCCAAATTAAACCAAAAAAAGTTAGTCCATTAAAAATTACTTTGCTATTTTTGTGGCACTTTTTTAAACAAGATAAACGCATAATAATTATGAACATACACGAATATCAGGGTAAAGAAATCCTAGCTAGTTATGGAGTACGCGTTCAACGTGGAATTGTAGCTAACAATCCAGTTGAGGCGGTTGCTGCAGCAAAACAATTGACTGCTGAAACAGGTACAAGTTGGTACGTAGTAAAAGCACAAATCCATGCTGGAGGTAGAGGAAAAGGTGGAGGAGTTAAATTAGCTAAAAACTTAGATCAAGTTACTGAAATTTCTGAGCAAATCATCGGAATGCAGTTAATTACACCACAAACACCACCTGAAGGAAAAACAGTTCACAAAGTTTTAATTGCTGAAGATGTATATTATCCTGGAGAAAGTGAAACTTCTGAATTCTATGTGTCAGTTTTATTAAATAGAGCTACGGGTAGAAATATGATTATGTATTCTACAGAAGGTGGAATGGATATTGAAGAAGTGGCAGAGCACACTCCTCATTTAATTTTTACAGAAGAAATTGATCCTGCTATTGGATTACAAGGTTTCCAAGCTAGAAAAATTGCCTTCAATTTAGGTCTTTCTGGAAATGCTTTCAAAGAAATGGTTAAATTTATTGATGCTTTATACAATGCTTACATTGGTTCAGATGCTTCAATGTTTGAAATTAACCCAGTATTAAAAACATCTGATAATAAAATTTTAGCAGTTGATGCTAAAGTAAATATCGACGATAACGCTCTATTCAGACAAGCAAAATATGCTGAAATGAGAGATGTTAGAGAAGAAAATCCAATTGAAGTTGAAGCTAAAGAAGCTGGATTAAACTATGTTGACCTTGACGGTACAGTAGGATGTATGGTGAATGGTGCTGGTTTAGCAATGGCAACTATGGATTTAATTAAATACGCAGGTTTTGAACCAGCTAACTTCTTAGATGTAGGTGGAACTGCTGATGCAAAACGTGTTGAATTAGCTTTTAGAATTATCTTAAAAGATCCAAACGTTAAAGCAATTTTAATCAACATTTTTGGAGGAATCGTTCGTTGTGACCGTGTAGCTCAAGGTGTTGTAGATGCATATAAAAACATGGGTGATGACATTAAAGTGCCAATCATTGTTCGTTTACAAGGAACAAACGCAGAAATCGCTAAAGAATTAATTGATAATTCAGGTATGCCAATTTTATCTGCTGTTCAATTCCAAGAAGCAGCTGACCAAGTTAAAGCAGCTTTATCTTAATTAGAACTTAAGACCAATTATAAAAAGACTCTCAGATTTATCTGGGAGTTTTTTGTTTTTGCACCCACAATATTTTTAAAACATCAAAGGATTTCTTACATTAGCCATTCAATTAAAACATCATGATTTCAGAAGCCCAATTTCAAAAAGAATTAGAAATAATCATTAGTAATGCCATTCGAGAAGATGTTGGAGATGGTGACCATAGTTCGTTGGCTTGTATTCCAGCATCGGCGGAAGGAAAAGCTAAATTATTAGTGAAAGATGAGGGCATTATTGCTGGAGTAGAATTCGCTAAAATGATTTTTAACTATGTGGATAAAAACATGGTTGTGGAGGTAGTAATTCAAGATGGTGAAAAAGTTAAGCACGGCGATATTGTTTTGTATGTTTCAGGAAGTTCACAATCTATTTTAAAAGCAGAACGTTTGGTTTTAAATTCAATGCAACGAATGAGTGCTATAGCAACTAAAACTAAAATGTTTGTTGATTTATTAGAAGGTACTAAAACCAAAATTTTAGATACTCGTAAAACCACACCAGGTATTCGTGCCATAGAAAAATGGGCAGTGAAAATTGGAGGTGGAGAAAATCACCGATTTGCCTTATACGATATGATTATGTTAAAGGATAATCATATTGATTTTGCAGGTGGAATAGCGGAAGCAATTGCTAAAACAAAACACTATTTAATCGATAATAACAAAGATTTAAAAATTATAGTTGAAGCCAGAAATTTGGATGAAGTACAGCAAATTTTAGATGCTGGAGGTGTATACAGAATTCTATTAGATAATTTCGATTACGAAACGACCAAGAAAGCTGTTGCGATGATTGGAAATCAATCTTTAACAGAATCTTCAGGAAATATTAATGAAAAAACGATTCGTAATTATGCAGAATGTGGTGTAAATTACATTTCTTCTGGGGCTTTAACACATTCTGTTTATAACATGGATTTAAGCTTAAAAGCGATATAAATTATGTCGGAAGAAATAGAAAATAAAATCAATAAAATTCCTATTGTAAAGCAGCTAGTTTTCTTTGCAAAAGCCATAAAGTTAAAATCTTTAGAAGGAATGTCTCTATATGATATTTTGGAAATGTATGTTTTAGGGATTTTTAGAGGTGCTTTTTCATATCGAGCAAGTGCTATTGCATTTAGTTTCTTCATGGCGTTATTTCCATTTGCCTTATTTATTTTGAATTTAATTCCATTTATTCCTTTAGAAAATTTTCAAGCCGATTTTTTAAAATTTGTTGAAGAAGGTGTTCCGCCAAATACGTATGATGCTATCGAAATCATATTAAAAGATATCATGGGGACCAGTCACCAAGGGTTGTTATCTTCTGGTTTTATTTTGTCAATATTATTAATGACAAACGGTATTAATGCTATTTTAGGAGGATTTGAAATGTCTGAACACATAACAATTACTCGTGGGTTTTTTAAGCAGTATTTTATTTCATTAGCCATCTCTTTAGTTTTGTCAATGATATTAATCATTACGGTTTCAGCCATTGTAATTACGGAGGTTATGATTCAAAAAATTAATATTCATGGGTATGTTGCAGATGTTTCGGTAATTGAATGGAGTCGTTTTGGCTTTATTATTTTAATGATTTTAATTACAACTTCTATCCTATATAAATTTGGTACTAAAGAAACTTCAAAAATTTCGTTTATAAGTTATGGAGCTGTGTTTACTACTATCTTAATTATCATTTCTTCCTATATTTTTGGAGTATATGTTGTAAAGTTTGCACGTTATAATGAGTTATATGGTTCTATTGGTACGCTTCTTGTACTTATGTTTTATATTTGGATTAACTGCATGGTTTTGTTATTAGGATTTGAATTAAATGCAACAATTTCAAAATTGAAAAGAAAAAATTTATATATTTAACCAAACTAAAAAAAAATCAAATTATGAAAAAACAGGTTATTACACTTTTATTGCTAGTTGCGACTGTATTTACTGTAAATGCACAAAAAACGGTAGCAGGAGTTAAAGTAGATGCTAAAATGAGTTTAGAAGGGCAAAATTTAATATTAAATGGAGCTGGAACTCGTGTTAAGATGTTTATGGATATGTATGTTGGTGCTTTATATGTAGAGAAAAAAAGCGCAAATGCTACCGAAATCATGAACAGTAAAGAAGGAGCTGCTATTAAATTAAACATTGTTTCAGGATTAATTACTTCTGATAAAATGGTTTCTGCTATTAACGAAGGTTTCGAAAATGCAACAGGTAAGAAAACAGCACCATTAAAAGCTAAAATTGACAAATTCAAAGGCTTCTTTAAAGAAGAAATTAAAAAAGGAGATGTTTTTATTATCATCAACGTACCAAATGAAGGAGTTGTTGTTTATAAAAATGGAGTTAAAAAAGGAAGCATTGACGGACACGATTTCAAAAAAGCTTTATTCGGAATTTGGTTATGCGACAAACCTGCTGATAAAGATTTAAAAGATGAGATGTTAGGAAAATAATTCTAACTAAATACAAAAGCTAAGCGTTCTCAACTGAGGACGCTTTTTTTATTGATGAGTTTATCTTTTCTCTTTTTTCTTTTCTCTATTCTCTTTTTCCAACTATATTTGTTCTATGCTGTATTTTATCGAAGTCGTTTTACCGTTGGCTGTTTCAAAAACCTTTACATATCAGGTTTCTGAGGCAGAATTTAACTACATTCAAATTGGAATGCGAGTGGCAGTTCCTTTTGGTAAAACAAAGATTTATACGGCTCTGGTGTTGAGTAAAACCAATACACCACCTCAATTATATGATGCAAAAGAAATTCATCAAATTTTAGATGAAAGACCAGTTGTAAATTCAAAACAAATTGAACATTGGAAATGGATTGCTTCCTATTATATGTGTTCGCTGGGTGAGGTTTTTAGAAGTGCATTGCCTTCAGGTTATATCTTAGAGAGTGAAACAATTATTTCGGCAAAAGAAAATTCTGAAATTGATTGTAATGAACTAAAAGATGATGAATATCTAATTTTAGAAGCCTTAAAAAGTCAATCTTCTATTACAGTTCAAGAGGTGATTAAAATTTTAGGAAAGAAAACCGTTTTCCCAATAATTAATCGATTATTGACAAAAGGCGCTTTGGTTTTACAAGAAGAAATTTCGGAACAATACAAACCGAAGTTAGTTCGCTATATTAAATTGCACGAATCTTTTTTACAACAAGAACAATTAGCCGAGTTATTGGAAGTGTTATCCAAAGCCAAAAAACAACGCGAATTGGTTTTGTATTATTTTCAATTACAAGCTCGAGAAAAAGCACCTATTTCGGTTAAGAAATTAATTGAAACATCAGGTAGTACTTCAGCTATTGTTAAATCGTTGGTCGATAAAACTATTTTTGAAGAATATTACATTGCAAAAGATAGAGTGACTTTCGATAAAAAAGAGGATAGTCAATTTGTATTGAGTGAAGCCCAACAATTAACATTTGATAGTATTCAAGAAAATTTTAAAACGTTCGATGTGAATTTGTTACATGGTGTGACGGCTTCGGGTAAAACCGAAATTTACATTAAACTTTTAGAACAATATATTAAGGCAGGAAAGCAAGTGTTGTTTTTATTGCCAGAAATAGCTCTTACTACACAATTAGTCCAAAGATTAACTGCTTATTTTGGAAATGAAGTAGCGGTTTTTCATTCAAAATATACAAATAACGAAAGAATTGAAGTTTGGAATCAAGTCATAGAAAATTCTCCAAAAGCTAAAGTAGTTATTGGTGTTCGAAGTGCTTTGTTTCTTCCATTTTCAAATCTAGGTTGTATTATTGTGGATGAAGAGCATGAGCAAACGTTCAAACAACATGATCCAGCGCCAAGATATCATGCACGTGATGCTGCCATAGTTTTGGCTAAGCAACACGGTGCAAAAGTGGTTTTAGGAAGTGCTACGCCTTCTTTAGAAACCTATTATAACGTGCAATCTAATAAATACGGTTTAACTGAATTAAAAGTGCGTTATGGAAATGTAGTATTGCCTGAAATTCAATTGGTTGATTTAAAAGATAAATATTTCAGAAAGAAAATGTCAGGCCATTTTTCAGATGAATTATTGGAGGAAATTACTGAAACGTTGTCTAAAGGCGAACAAGTTATTTTATTTCAAAACCGCAGAGGATTTTCACCTTATGTGGAATGTATGACGTGTGGTCATGTGCCGCATTGTCCAAGTTGCGATGTGAGTTTGACGTATTATAAATTTAAAAATCAATTACGTTGTCATTATTGTGGTCATTCGATTGCAAATCCTACACATTGTCATAGTTGTCAATCAGTGGATGTTACTTCAAAAGGTTTCGGAACCGAGCAAATCGAAATGGAATTGAAAACACTTTTTCCAGAGAAAAATATCGGAAGAATGGATCAAGATACTACTCGAGGTAAATTTGGTTTTGAAAAGATAATTGATTCGTTTAAAAACAGAGAAATTGATGTTTTGGTAGGAACGCAAATGCTTGCCAAAGGTTTAGACTTTGACAACGTAACTTTAGTTGGAATATTAAATGCCGATAATTTATTGAATCAGCCGAATTTCAGAGCTTACGAAAGAGCATATCAAATGATGATGCAAGTTTCAGGTAGGGCAGGACGTTCTGAAAAGAAAGGGAAAGTCATCATTCAGACCTATAACCCCTATCATAATACTATTCAGCAAGTTTTGGGTAATGATTATTTGGGAATGTATAAAGAACAAATTTACGAGCGTCAGAATTTTAAATATCCGCCATTTTTTCGATTAGTAAAACTAACATTGAAACATCGTGATTTTGATAAGTTAAAAGAAGGTTCTATGTGGTTGTATAATGTGTTGTCTCAAAATTTAGATATGCCAGTTTTGGGTCCGGAAGAGCCAGCTATAAATAGAATTCGAAATGAATACATTAGGACTATAATGGTTAAAATACCAATTCAAAAAAACTTAGGCGCAACCAAACAAACTGTAGCAAAAGTGTTAATGAGTTTTGAAGCGGTTCCACAATATCGTTCTATTAAAGTAAAAGTGGATGTAGATGTGTATTAAGCGTTTTCTATAGCTCTAACAATTTCTTCTTTTTTGTTTCTGCTTAACGGTATTTTAGTTGTTCCAATTTCGGCAAACTTACTATTGAATTTTTCTACGCGATCTAAATTGATGATATATGATTTATGTACGCGAATAAATTTACCTTCTGGGAGTTCTTTTTCAAAACCTTTCATGGTTGATAATACTAAATGACTTTCATCATCAGTCACTAATTTAATATAATCACCATAGGCTTCAATCCATTTTATTTTAGAAACAAATATTTTAAGTTTTTTTAAGTTACTTTTAATCACAATACTTTCTATATTTTCTTCGTTGTTTTCAGAACGAAGAAAGTGCAACTCAATAGCTTTTTTTACTGCTTTTATAAAACGTTCCTTAGAAATTGGTTTTTGAAGAAAATCAGTAGCTTCATAATCAAAAGCTTTTACAGCATAGTCAGCTTTAGAAGTGATAAATATAATTTGTGGTTTTATTTTTAGTCCATCTAAAAAATCAAAGCCGTTAATTAAGGGCATTTCAATGTCTAAAAACATTAAGTCAATAGTGTTGTTATTAATGCAATTCTTAGCTTCAAGGGCATTAGCAAAATCTCCAATTAAATTCAATAATATTGATTCGTTAACTAGTTTTGTGATAGTAATTCTTTGAAGGGCGCTATCATCTAATACAATACAATTCAACTTCATAGTCTGATTTTTTATTCGGGATTGATAAAAGTAGAATATATATTACAAAAAAACAAATTTATTCGTGTAAAATTAATATCTGCTTTGATTTGTTAATTCAAATAAAAGTATTATTTTTGCACCCAATTTTATAACAATAAATATAAAGATTATGAATCATTATGAAACTGTTTTCATCTTGAATCCCGTTTTATCTGAACAACAGGTAAAGGAAACAGTAAGCAAGTTTGAAGATTTTCTTACTTCTAAAGGGTCTGAGATGGTATCGAAAGAAGATTGGGGCTTAAAAAAATTAGCTTACGAAATTCAACACAAGAAAAGTGGATTTTACCACTTATTCGAATTCAAAGCGCCAGCTGAAATTATTATTGCATTTGAAACTGAATTCCGTCGTGACGAGCGTGTTATGCGTTTCTTAACTGTGTCTTTAGACAAACATGCAATTTCTTGGGCAGAAAGAAGAAGAGTTAAATTAAAAGCTAAATCAAACTAATCATGTCTACATTAGAGCAATCTGCAAAAGGTAAAAAAGACGGAGATATCAGATATCTTACGCCTTTAAACATAGATACAAACAAAACTAAAAAGTATTGTCGTTTTAAAAAATCAGGTATCAAATACATCGATTATAAAGACGCAGACTTTTTATTGAAATTTGTTAACGAGCAAGGTAAAATTTTACCAAGACGTTTAACAGGTACTTCATTAAAATACCAAAGAAAAGTTTCTGTAGCTGTTAAAAGAGCTCGTCACTTAGCTTTAATGCCATACGTGGCCGATTTATTAAAATAATATTTAACAAATAGTTGTTGCTTCGCCATAAGCGGGCTAACTTCTACTAAAAAGGACAACAACATGGAACTTATCTTAAAACAAGACGTTCAAAATTTAGGATTTAAAGATGATGTAGTAACTGTGAAAAACGGATACGGACGTAACTTCTTAATTCCTCAAGGTGCTGCTATTTTAGCTACTCCTTCTGCTAAAAAAGTTTTAGCCGAAAACTTAAAGCAAAAAGCGCACAAAGAAGCTAAAATTGTTGCAGATGCTAAATCTTTAGCAGAAGCATTAAAAGCTTTTGAAATTAAAATTACAGCTAAAGCTGGTGGTGATAAATTGTTTGGTTCTGTTACTAATGCTAACATTGCAGAAGTATTAGAAGCTAACGGTCATTCTATTGATAGAAAATTCATCACAAGTGGTGTTGTTAAACGTGTAGGTAAATATACTGCAAGCGTAAGATTACACAGAGACGTTATCGTTGAATTAGCTTACGAAATCGTAGGTGAAAAAGCATAATTTTTCTTAAAATATAAATTAGCTCCGATATTATCGGGGCTTTTTTTTTATCTTTACTTTATAAAATTACTACATGAAGTACACAAGATTAACTAAAGAGCAATTAGAAGAATTACATCCCGAATTTATTACCTTTTTAGCTACCCAATCGATAGATAAAAAGGAATGGGATGAAATCAAACAAAATAAACCACAAATTGCCGAACAAGAAATCGATGTTTTTTCCGATATGATTTGGGAAAAAGCATTGACGAATGTTACACATATTGATCATTTTTCTAAAAACTATATTTTTCTTTTTAAATGTTTGCAAAATGCGGTTTTTTCTTTCGTAATAAAAACCAATAATCCACAAATTGATTTTGTTTCTGCCGATGGAATTCACTGGTTATCTGAAAATCTTTTTTCTGATGATGTAGAAATAACAAGAGGAAAAAAAGAGTTAACTGAAAACAGAAACGAATCGTTGTTTGAAATCATCAAGCAAGGAGGAATCATCAGCAAAGGAGAATTGTTTACCAAATTAGACAGCTTAATCAATCAATAAATATGAGCTTTTTAGAGACTATTAAGAATTTAAGAGACGAATTAAACCAACATAATTACAATTATTATGTGTTGGACAATCCTACAATTTCTGACTTTGAATTTGATCAAAAGCTAAAACAATTGCAAGATTTAGAAGCACAACATCCTGAATCTTTTGATGAAAATTCACCAACTCAACGAGTAGGAGGAATGGTTACCAAAAATTTCGAAACCATAAAACACGAATATCGCATGTATTCGTTGGATAATTCCTATTCTATTGAAGATTTGCAGGATTGGGAAATCCGAATTCAAAAGGTTTTAGGTGATGTTCCGTTAGAATATACATGTGAATTAAAATACGATGGTGCATCAATTAGTATTGGTTATGAGAATGGTCGTTTGGTTCGTGCGGTAACGCGTGGCGATGGTTTTCAAGGCGATGATGTAACCAATAATATTAAAACTATAAAAGCAGTTCCAATTCATTTAAAAGGCGATTTTCCTGAAAAATTTGACATTCGTGGCGAAATCATTCTTCCGTTTGCTGGATTTGAAAAAATGAACCAAGAATTAATTGAAATTGGCGAAACTCCTTATTCAAATCCAAGAAATACAGCATCTGGAAGTTTAAAATTGCAAGACAGTGCTGAGGTAGCCAAGCGGCCATTAGATTGTTTGTTGTACTTCGTAATTGGGAATAATTTAACATTTAAAACGCAATATGAAGGCTTGCAAAAAGCTAGAGATTGGGGATTTAAAGTGCCATCACAATCTAAATTAGCTAAAAATTTAAACGAAGTTTTTGAATACATTAATTATTGGGACAAACACCGTCACGATTTACCTTATGAAACGGATGGTGTGGTAATAAAAGTCAATAATTTACAGCATCAAGAGGAATTAGGTTATACGGCAAAATCACCACGTTGGGCGATGGCTTATAAGTTTAAAGCCGAACAAGTAACTACGAAATTAAATTCGATTTCGTATCAAGTTGGGCGAACTGGTGCTATTACTCCAGTAGCAAATTTAGAACCTGTGCAATTGGCAGGAACTATTGTAAAACGTGCTTCATTGCACAATGCCGATCAAATCGAAAAATTAGATATCCGAATTGGAGATGAAGTTTTTGTTGAAAAAGGTGGCGAAATTATTCCGAAAATTATTGCAGTTGCTAATCGCGGAATTCAAGCCGAGCCTACACAATACATCACACATTGTCCGGAATGTCAAACTGAACTGGTTAGAACTGAAGGCGAAGCAAATCATTTTTGTCCGAATTTTTATGGTTGTCCGCCGCAGATTATTGGAAGAGTTCAGCATTTCATTACCCGAAAAGCAATGGATATTGATGGTTTAGGTGGTGAAACAGTTGCGTTGTTATTCAATGCGGGTTTAGTTACGAATTATGCTGATTTGTATGAATTGAAAAAGGAACAAATCATTCCCTTAGAACGAATGGCTGAAAAGTCAGCTGAGAATTTGATTAATGGAATTGAAAAATCCAAAACCATTCCTTTTGAACGAGTTTTATATGCTTTAGGAATTCGTTATGTAGGTGAAACGGTGGCAAAAAAATTAGCCAAACATTACAAGTCTATAGATGCTTTAACAAATGCGAGTATTATGGATTTGATTTTAGTAGATGAAATTGGCGATAAAATTGCACAAAGTGTGGTGCAATTCTTTGAAAATCAAGAAAATATTCGTATTATTGATAGGCTTAAGAATTATGGTGTTCAATTAGAGTCAGGTGTAGAAGATATCTTACTTTCTGAAAAGTTAAAAGGGAAAACTTTTGTGGTTTCAGGTGTTTTTGAGATTTATTCGAGAGATGAACTCAAAAAAGCGATTGAAGATAATGGCGGAAAAGTAGGAAGTTCAATTTCTTCTAAAACCGATTTTGTAATTGCAGGAGATAATATGGGACCATCAAAATTAGAAAAAGCGAATCAATTAAAAATTACAATAATTTCTGAAACAGATTTTAAAAACATGATAGATGGGTAAAGTACATTCTGCTTTAATTCTTTATTTTGCGGCTATTTTATTGTATTTAATAGCTGTATTGTTAGGAAGTGATAATTTAGAGCTTTTGAGTAAGCCTATTATTATTCCTGCGGTCTATTATTTTTATTATTTTAGTGTAAAAGGAAAAATTAATTTTTTATTTTCTTTTTCAATTCTATCCTATTTTTTTGCTGAGATCTTACTATTGATTAGTTCTACTGACTTCTTGTATCCAGGATTGATTTCTTTTGGAATTCCTTATTTAATTATCACTTATTTTTTAGCTCAGGATTTTTTGTATTACTTAAAAAAACGAAAATATTCTATCAATAATTTTTCATTTTATATCATAATAATTTTGCTATTATATTTATTATATAATGTTTTGTCTTTTATTAATGAATCATCTAAACTAGAATTTAGTTTCTATATTTTTAATGGTATTCTATTGTTTGTAATGGGAATATTTGCTTTTTTAATTCAATTTAATTTTAACAACAAAACCATATTATACATGGTGTTAATGGTTGTTTTTTTTATTATTTCTGATTTGTTTTTTATTTTTTCAAAATCAACAAAAGATGTAATTGCTCTAAAAATGATTAGTATTATTAGCCAACAGTTGTCTTATTTTTTTTATGTGTCTTATTTTATTTATAGAACTAAAACCTATTATTTTAAAAAGTAAGTGATTGTTGTTTAAACAATAATATTTTTTCCTTTGTTGATTACTTCATTATTATTGGATAAATAAAAATCAATTCTACCTAAATTTAGTCCAAAACATCCTACTTGATTGATTAAAACATCTTTTCCTTCACTATTTTTTTCAATTATAGGTTTGTCTAAAAAAGTATGTGTGTGACCACCAATTATTAAATCAATATATTTTGTTTTTTGTGCTAATAGGATATCACTTGGTTTTTCAGGTTCATCTTTGTATTTGAAGCCCAAATGCGACAAACAAATAACTAAATCACATTTTTTTTCTTCTTTGAGAATTCGCGTCATGTCTTGTGCTACTTCAATCGGATTGTTGTAAACGGTTTCTTTATAAAGTTTCTTGTCAACAAGTCCATCTAATTGAACGCCTAATCCAAAGATTCCAATTTTAATTCCGTCTTTAATAATGATTTTATATGGTTTTACAATATCATTTAAAATAGTGTTTTTAAAATCATAATTAGCGGATACGAAATCAAATTTTGCATGAGGTAATTGGGCGTAAAAACCATCAATTCCGTTGTCAAAATCATGGTTTCCCATTGTAGCTAAATCATATTGCATCATGCTCATTAGCTTGAATTCTAACTCTCCGCCATAATAGTTAAAATAAGGTGTTCCTTGAAAAATATCACCAGCATCTAATAAAAGAACATTTTTTTCTTCTTTACGAATGCCTTCAATAATAGCTGCTCTTCTGGCGGCTCCACCTAAGTTTGGATTTTTTGGATGATCTGCAGGAAATGGATCAATATGGCTATGCACATCATTAGTATGCAAAATAGTGATTTTTTTAATATCGCTTGGGGTAGAAAAACTGCTTAAACTCACTCCAGTTAAGCCAAGTAAAGCTGAACTCGCAGCTGTTTTTTGGATAAAATCTCTTCTTTTCATAGTTAAGTGTTATTCTAAAATTATTGTTTCAGTTGTAATGTTTGGAAGAATATCTACTTTTTTGAAATAATCAATTAACATATTTCTAAGTTTATATTCTATGTCGAATTTGATTTTACTTTCTTTAAAAAACGTCATATTGTCACCACCATTTGCTAAATAATCGGAAGTCGCCACATAATAAATCTGATTATCATTTAAACTTTGATTGTTAATTTCAATTTTATTGATTGTTAAAGTTGTTTTATCAATGTAAATTTTCATTCCATATAAAGGGTGTGGCTTCTTTTCTTTTATGAAATATTCGGCTAACGTTTTTATTTCTTTTCCAGTAAGTCCAACAATTACTAGGCTATTCTCAAAAGGCATTACTTCATAGGCTGTTCTTGAGGTAACATCGCCTTTTGGAATTATAGCTCTTATTCCGCCATTATTTAGTAAACAAATATCAATGTTTTTTTGCTCTCTTTTTTGGAAAATAGGATTTCCAAGTTCAAAAGTAATTTCGGCTAGTAAATTCCCTATATTAGTATGCCATTTTCCTTTACTTTTATCTTGTGTTTCAGGGCAATAAGCTAAAACATTGTTTAAATCCTTTTTGATGTTATTGCTATAGGGTTTTACATAACTTGCAATTGCTTCGTTTTCACCTCGTTCATCGGTTATACCAATTTTTTTTCCTTCAATTTTAATAGTTTGATAGGAAGACGTTGATTTACAGGATATAATTAAGTTAAATGTTAATAATATAACAAAAAACCGAAAAGATATTGTATTCTTTTTTACATTTACAAGCATAATATAAGCTTAATTTTTAATTTTGTTGAATAGGTAAAAATACTATGTTTTATAATATTATAAAGAACTTTTTTCTTAAAAAAAATGTTACTAAAAAGTTAGCAACACATAATGCTTTGGCTTCAAATGAAAAAGTAGTTACGGTTGGCGTTTTAGTAGATGAATCGTATTTTAGTCAAACTCAGCAATTATTAGATAAAATTGTTTCTCAAGGAATTGATGCTAGTAATATTTCGCTGTTGGTTTATAAAGATAAAATAAAGAAAAAGGAAGAAATTAATGAACCTTTTTTAACGTTGAAAGATGTTTCAATTTCAGGTGAAATAACTAAAGAAGTTGTGAATGATTTTATTAAAACTCCTTTTGATTTATTAATAAATTATTACGACGTAAATAAAAGTTCACTTTTACTTTTGTCTATTAAGTCAAAAGCAAAATTTAAAGTTGGATTTGATACGGTAGATAAAAGAGTTAATCATTTCATTATTAAGTCGCTAGTTGAAAATTTTGACGAATTTGTCTTGGAATTATTCAAGTATTTAAAAATTTTAAATAAAATATAAAAATGCAATCATTTATTGGAACTGGTGTTGCTTTAGTTACACCATTTAAAAAAGATTTCTCAGTTGATGTTGAAGCTTTAACAAGAATTGTTAACCATGTAATCGATGGAGGAGTAGAGTATCTAGTAGTACTAGGAACAACTGCAGAATCGGCAACTTTATCTCAAGAAGAAAAAGAATTGGTGATTGATACCATTGTAAAAGCTAATGCAGGAAAATTGCCTCTTGTTTTGGGTGTTGGGGGAAATAATACACTTAAAGTTGTGGAAGAATTGAAAACAAGAGATTTTTCTAATTTTGAGGCTATTTTATCGGTTTCTCCTTATTATAATAAACCAACGCAAGAAGGAATTTATCAGCATTTTAAAGCTGTTGCAGAAGCGTCTCCAATTCCGGTTATTTTATATAATGTTCCAGGAAGAACCGCAAGTAATATGTTGCCATCGACCGTAATTCGTATTGCAAATGATTTTAAAAATGTAATTGGAATTAAAGAAGCGGCAGGTGATATTGTGCAAGCAATGAAATTAATTCAAACCAAACCAGAAGGGTTTTTGGTGATTTCTGGAGATGATATGATTACTTTACCAATGGTTTTAGCAGGTGGAGCAGGAGTAATATCTGTTATTGGAGAAGGTTTTCCAAAGGAATTTTCTGAAATGGTGCGTTTAGGTTTGCAAAGAAGAGTAGATGAAGCGTATAAATTACATTATTTATTGGCTGATAGTATTGATATGATTTTTGAACAAGGGAATCCCGGAGGGATAAAAGAAGTGTTTAAAAGTTTAGGTCTTAGTGAAAATACGGTTCGATTGCCACTTGTAAATGTTAATGAAGATTTAGCAAGTCGTTTGAATCTTTTCACAAAGAAATTAAGTTAAAAAAAGATTTTTGTTGTAAATAAATAATGTCTAAATTTGCAGTTGCTTTTTTGGACTTCAAAAATATTGAATTTTAAGAAAGTTTAAATTTAAATAAATGAGTAAAGTAGTTAGTTTCCTTTTTATTGCGTTTTTTTTGATTTCTTGCAGTGAGTATCAAAAAGCTTTAAAATCAGATGATGTTGCGGTTAAAAATGAAGCTGCAAATAAAATGTATGAGGCAGGAAAGTATTTAAAAGCTATTAGATTGTATGAACAAATTGCTCCAGCTTATAAAGGGAAACCAAGCGCTGAGCGAATGTTTTATTTTTATTCTATGGCTTTGTATAAATCAAATCAATACTATTTAGCAGGGTATCAGCTGGAAAATTTTGTTGCTACGTATCCTAAAAGTGAAAAAAGAGAAGAGTGTGCTTTTTTAGCTGCTGAATGCTTTTATAAATTATCACCTAGTTATAGTTTAGATCAAACGGATACAAGTAAAGCTTTGGATAAAATGCAACATTTTATTGATGTGTACCCAGATTCTCAGTTTTTACCACAAGCAAATGTTTGTGTAAAAGAATTAAGAGAAAAATTAGAGAAAAAAGCATTTGAAATTGCAAAACAGTATAATACTATAGCTGATTACAAAGGTGCTTTAAAAGCTTTTGATAATTTCATAGCAGATTATCCTGGAACACCTTTTAAAGAACAAGCTTTATATTACAGATTAGATTCGGCATATAATTTAGCAATTAATAGTGTTGAAGCAAAAAAGCAAGAACGTTTAACTTATGCTAAATCAACATATACAAACTTGATAAAGCATAATAGTCAGTCAGAATACAAAGATAAAGCCGATAAAATGTTGGCTGAAGTAGAAAAAGAATTACAAAAATATACCAAATAAAAAGTAAATCATGGATTTAAAGAAAACAAATGCTCCTGTAAACACTATTACTTACAATAAAAGTAAATTAGAAGAGCCTACTGGAAACATTTATGAAGCGATAACTATCATGGCTAAACGCGCTAATCAAATCAATACTGAAATTAAAAAAGAATTGATTGAAAAATTAGAGGAGTTTGCAACTTATAATGATAGTTTAGAAGAAGTTTTTGAAAATAAAGAACAAATTGAAGTTTCAAAATTCTATGAAAAATTACCTAAACCACATGCTTTATCAGTACAAGAGTGGGAAGAAGGTAAAATTTATTACAGAGACTCTAAATAAATCAACATGTCTGTTTTAAGCGGTAAAAAAATCTTACTAGGTATTTCTGGTGGTATAGCTGCATATAAAACAGCCACATTGGTTAGATTATTCATAAAAGCAGGTGCACAAGTACAGGTTGTAATGTCGCCTGCTTCTTTGCATTTTGTTACACCACTTACTATAGCAACTCTTTCAAAAAATCCGGTTTATTCTACCTTTTATGATGAAGAAGAAGGTACAGGTGAATGGAATAATCATGTAGAATTAGGCTTATGGGCTGACTTAATGATTGTTGCTCCTGCTACAGCTAATACGCTCTCTAAAATGGCAAATGGTAATTGTGATAATTTATTAATTGCAACCTATCTTTCTGCTAAATGTCCTGTTTATTTTGCTCCTGCAATGGATTTTGATATGTATAAACACCCATCTACTTTAGATAGTTTTTTAAAATTGAAGTCCTTTGGAAATATAATAATTCCAGCTGAAAATGGTGAATTAGCTAGTGGTTTATCTGGTGAAGGGAGAATGGCTGAACCTGAAAATATTATCACTTTTTTAGAAAATGATATTTTAGATAAGTTGCCCTTAAAAGGAAAAAACATCTTAATTACTGCAGGTCCTACCTATGAGGCTATTGATCCAGTTCGTTTTATTGGAAATCATTCTTCAGGCAAAATGGGGTTTGATATTGCTAATGAAGCTGCTAATAAAGGAGCCAATGTAATTTTAGTTTCTGGACCTACTCATTTAAAGGTGAGTAACTCTTCAATTGAATTAATTCGCGTTACATCAGCTCAAGAAATGTATGATGTTTGTCTTGAATGTTATTATGGTGTTGATGTTGCTATTGCTGCAGCTGCCGTTGCAGATTATCGTCCAAAAAATGTTGCAAGTCAGAAAATAAAAAAGAATGAAGCAACGTTCTCTATAGAGCTTGAAAAAACAAAAGATATTTTAGCAACCCTTGGTGAACAAAAGAAAAATCAGTTTTTGATTGGTTTTGCATTAGAAACTGAAAATGAAATTGAACATGCAAAACAAAAAATTCAGAAAAAAAACTTAGATTTGATAGTTTTAAATTCTTTAAATGATGAAAGAGCGGGTTTTGGAAGTCCAACAAATAAAGTAACTTTTATTTCAAAAGACTTTTCTATTGAGCCAAAAGAGCTAAAATCAAAAGAAGAAGTAGCTCAAGATATTATTAATAAAGTAATTCAATTTTATGATGCGTAAAGTATTAGTAGTAATAGTTTTCTTATTTTCGTTTGTAAATGTGTTTTCACAAGAGCTAAATGCAACAGTTTCTGTGAATTATCAACAAGTTGCTAATGGAAATCCTCAATTATTTAAAAATTTAGAATCACAAGTGAAAGAATTTTTAAATACAACTAAATGGACTACAAAAGAATATAAAGATGTTGAAAAAATTGATTGCAATTTTTTTATTAATGTAAATTCCTATGGTTCAAATGTTTTTGAAGCGACTTTGCAGATACAATCTTCAAGACCTATTTATAATGCTTCATTATCTTCGCCAATATTAAATATTAACGACAAAAATTTTACTTTTAAATTCATAGAGTATGAAAATTTAATTTATGATCAAAACTCATTTAACTCTAATTTAGTCTCTGTTTTGGCTTTTTATTCAAATTTGATAATAGGTTTGGATTTAGACAGTTTTTCAGAATCTGGAGGAACCCAATATCTTGAAATAGCTTCAAATATTGTTAATGTAGCTCAAACCAGTGGATACAAAGGATGGAGTCAGTCAGAAGGGAATAACAACAATAGAAATTTTTTAATTTCCGATATTTTATCGAATACTTTTACACCTTTTAGATCCTCTCTTTATCAATACCACCGCTTAGGATTAGATATCATGGAAAGTGATGTTAAAAAAGGAAAAGAAGGCGTTATCAAAGCAATTTCTACATTAGCGCTTATACAAAAAACAAGACCCAATGCCTTGCTAACCAGAACTTTTTTTGATGCCAAGGTAGATGAAATAGTTTCTATATTTGGCGGCGGGCCAAGTCTTAATGTTGCAACATTGGTTGAAACATTAAATAGAATTTCACCGTTGAATTCTCAAAAATGGAGTGAAATTAAATAATAATTTATAAAAATATATTATTAATGTTACTTTCTCTTTCTATAAAAAATTATGCTTTAATAGAATATCTCGAAACTGATTTTTCTAATCAATTTTCCGTTATTACAGGAGAAACAGGTGCTGGAAAGTCAATTCTTTTGGGAGCTTTAGGTTTGGTTTTAGGTAATAGAGCTGATTTAACCTCACTTAAGGATAAGGAACAAAAATGCATTATTGAAGCACAATTTGCAATCTCTAATTATAATTTACAGTCGTTTTTTAATGAAAATGACATGGACTATGATGATAAAACTATTATTAGAAGAGAAATTTTACCCTCTGGGAAATCAAGAGCATTTGTAAATGACAGTCCTGTTAATCTTCAAGAGTTACAAGAGCTTGGCGCTTTATTGTTGGATATTCATTCCCAACATCAAACTCGGGAATTGACAGAAGAAAATTACCAAATTGATATTTTAGATGCTGTAGCCAATAATAATGATTTAGTGGTTGCATACAAACAAGCATTAACTACTTATAAATCGATTCAAAAGGAAGTAAAACAATTAACTTCTGAAAAAGAGGCTTTGGTTAAGGAATATGAATATAATTCGTATTTGTTAAATGAACTATTAGTTGCTAATTTGGTGGATGGTGAACAAGAAGACCTAGAGCAAGAGCTTGAACAACTAAGTAATGTTGAATTCATAAAAGAAAATTTTGAAAGAATTTTAGCTGTTGCCAACGAAGAGCAAGTAGGGGCTTTGGTGAATTTAAAGGAAATGAAAATATCCCTTCAAAAAATTATTGGCTTTTCAACTTTATATGCTCAATTGTATGAACGGTTGACAAGTAGTTTGCTTGAAATTGAAGATATAGTTTCTGAATGTGAACAAAATAATGAAAAAATATTAGCCGATCCTGAACGATTAGAATTTGTAAATACAAAACTACAATCTATTTATAATTTACAAAAGAAACACCAAGTACAATCTATTGCTGAATTACTGGTAATTCAAAATGAATTGGATGCTAAAGTTATTCGAGTTGACGATTTGGATGGTGCTATTAATAAATTACAATCCGAGTTAAATAAGCAGCAATCTAAAGTAGATGAAATTGCCAAAACTATTTTTGAAAATAGAAAAAAAATAGTTCCTGTCTTAATTGATAAAATGAAAACAATTTTATCGCAATTAGGAATGGTTGAAGCAAATTTTCAAATTGAAATTAACCATACCAATTCGTATTTTCAAAAAGGGAAAGATGAAGTTGTTTTGTTGTTTTCGGCCAATAAAGGAACAAGTTTTGGTTCATTGAAAAAAGTTGCTTCGGGCGGAGAAATGTCTCGTATTATGTTAGCTATAAAAGCTGTTTTGGCCAATTATTCTAAATTACCAACCATTATTTTTGATGAAATTGATACGGGTGTTTCTGGAGAAATTGCAATTAAAATGGGAGAGATAATGAAAGAAATGAGCACTACAATGCAGGTGTTTGCAATTACTCATTTACCACAAATAGCCGCTAAAGGGAATTCTCATTATAAAGTCTCTAAGCGAAATCAAGGAGAAACAACGATATCTGAATTAAATCTGTTAACTTCAGAAGAAAGAATTCAGCATATTGCAGAAATGTTATCAGGAAAAGATATTACCGATTCGGCTTTACAACATGCAAAAGCTTTGTTGAATTAATTTTTTAAAGTACTTTTGTTGACCAATTTAACGAAAACAAACCAACATAAAATAGGAATAAGATGATTATAGAACCAAGAATGAGAGGATTTATTTGTTTAACAGCTCATCCAAAAGGTTGTGAACAAAATGTAAAAAATCAAATTGAATATGTAAAGTCTAAAGGAAAAATAAACGGACCTAAACGAGTATTAGTTATTGGTGCTTCGACTGGTTTTGGTTTGGCTTCAAGAATTACAAGTGCTTTTGGTTCTGATGCTGCTACTATTGGCGTGTTTTTTGAAAAAGCACCATCAGAAGGAAAAACGGCTTCTCCGGGTTGGTATAACTCTGCAGCTTTTGAGCAAGAAGCACAAAAAGCGGGATTGTATGCAAAAAGTATCAATGGTGATGCCTTCTCAAATGAAGTAAAACAACAAACTATTGAATTGATTAAGGCTGATTTAGGTCAGATTGATTTAATTATTTACAGTTTGGCTTCCCCTGTTCGTCAACATCCTGTAACTGGTGTTTTACACCGTTCAACTTTAAAACCTATTGGTTCAACTTTTACAAATAAAACAGTTGATTTTCATACAGGAAATGTGACCAATGTGTCAATTGAACCTGCAAATGAAGAAGATATTGCAAATACGGTTGTTGTAATGGGAGGTGAAGATTGGTCTATGTGGATGGACGCACTTAAGGGTGCAGGAGTGCTAGCAGAAGGAGCAACTACAATTGCTTATTCATACATAGGACCTGAAGTTACTGAAGCGGTTTACAGAAAGGGTACTATCGGAAGAGCAAAAGATCATTTAGAAGCAACAGCATTTGAAATAACAGAAAAATTAAAAGATATCAATGGAAAAGGTTTTGTTTCTGTAAATAAAGCGTTAGTTACGCAAGCAAGTTCAGCTATTCCAGTAATACCATTATATATTTCATTGTTATACAAGATAATGAAAGCTGAAGGAATACATGAAGGTTGTATAGAACAAATCCAGCGTTTATATGCAGAGAGATTATATGCAGGAAATGCTGTTCCAACAGATGATAAAGGTAGAATTCGTATTGATGATTTGGAAATGAGAGCTGATGTTCAAGAACGCATTGCAAAATTATGGTTAGAATCTACAACTGAAACATTAGTAGAATTAGGAGATTTAGCGGGTTATAAGCAAGATTTCTTAAACTTATTTGGTTTTGGATTTGAAGGTATCGATTACCAAGCTGATGTAAATGAATTGTTTATGGTTCCAAGTATTAGATAAATTTTAAAAATTATAAATAAAATAACCTCGATTTTATCGAGGTTATTTTATTTATGCTAATTATTATATATGAAATACGGCTTTTAAAAAAGTTATAAAAATAATTTTCCACAAAAAAATGGACACTTTATCGGCATTTTAATACATTTCAACGATATTAAGGAAATAATGAAACAAGGATTAATAATTTGTTAAAAATATATGAGTTAATTGTTTAAATTTGTTTTTGATAAATTATAAATTATTAATAAATGAAAAAAATTACTTTTATTTTATTTGCACTCTTTACGTGTTGGCAAATAAATGCTCAGGTAAGTTCTTATGCTTTTGCTGAATCTACCGAGGCATATGCGCAAATTACGGGTACTACATCGACCGCTACTGGTGATGATGGTGAACAAAATGCATTGCCAATTGGCTTTAATTTTAATTTTGGAGGTACTATTTATAACACATTTAGTATTAGTACAAATGGGATTATTAAGTTAGGAGGGAATATTGTCGATGGTGTTGATAACCATTGGGGAAATGGTTTGACCAATGCTGCTCAAGTTAATAAGCCATTAATAGCAGTTTTTTGGGATGATAACCATTTAGGTTCTGGTACTATACGTTATGCGGTTACTGGTTCTTCACCAAATCAAGTATTAACTATAAATTGGCACAATACTAAGATTGGTGGTGGTGGAAATAATGGTGGAGCAGATGTTTCTACAATTATTAGATTATATGAGACAACAAATGTTATTGAAATGGTGTATAGTACTCCATTTACAACAGCTAATACTGTTACCGCTTCGGTTGGGTTAAATGATGCAACATCTTTTTTGAGTGTAACTCCAGCTGCTACTTCAACTGTATCATCAGTAACGGCAAACAATGCAATTAATGCGACTGTAATGGCTAATTTAGCTGGTAAAAAACTTACATTTACACCGCCTTCATGTGCTGCTCCTGGAAGTTTTGTTGCATCAGCAATAACTCCTACATCTGCTACTATTTCATGGAATGCTGCTATACCAGTTCCTTCAATAGGTTATGAATATTATTATTCTAATGTAAATACGGCTCCTTCAGGTGCTGGTACATCGACTACTAATTTAACAGAAAGTTTATCAGGATTAAGTGTTAATACAGCTTATTATGTTTGGTTACGCTCAGATTGTGGTAGTGGAACTTACAGTGCGTGGTCTGGTCCTTTTACTTTTGCTACTCCTTGTAATCCATATTCAGTTCCTTATTTCGAAGGCTTTGAATCTGGTTATACACACAATACCACAGTTGCAGGGTGTCTGTCTCAAGCTTCTGTAACAGGAGGAGGTGTTTGGACTGCAAATAGTACATTTACAGATTACAATAGAACTCCAAGAACGGGTTCTTATAATGCTTTTTTGGTGTATAGTAATAATGATTGGATGTTTATTCCAATTCAATTAGTTGGAGGAACTAGTTATAGAGTTTCTTTATATGCTCGTCAAGATGGTGGTACTGCTACAGATTCAAATATGGCAATCAGCTATGGCTCTACAAATAGTGCGGCTGGCATGACTAATTCAATTGTTGCTGCAATAGGAATTATTAACGGAAATTATCAAGAAATATTCGGTGATTTTACTCCAGCAACTTCAGGTACTTATTATGTAGGTATTAAAGGATTTATGAATGGTACACCTTGGTACATTTCTTTAGATGATATTTCAATCACTGAATCGCCATCTTGTTTGAATCCAACAGCTATAATTGCTTCAAATATTACATCAAATTCAGTTGACTTATCTTGGACTGACGGTTCAGGTGGTTTACAATTTGATTATGAATATGTAATTCAAGCTCCAGGTACAGGAGAGCCTACAACTAATGGTGCTCCAATTGATGATATTACTGTGATTGGAGAAGGATTTGATGTTAACGGAAATCCATTAACTGCAAATACACTTTATGAAGTATATGTGCGATCAGTTTGTGGTGCAGGAGATTTTAGTACCTGGTCTGGTCCAATTACTTTTAGAACTTTGTGTAATGCAGTGGGAACTATTAATCAAAATTTTGATGGTGTAACAACACCTGCATTACCTGATTGTTGGTCAAAAATTTTAAGAGGTGCAACATTGTCAACATTTGCAACTGTTACTACTACAGGAACTACAACTAATTCTGCTCCAAATTCTGCTGCATTATATAATTCTAGTTCAGCGACAACAACTACTGATGATATTATTTTAGTCTCTCCAGTTTTATCTAATTTAAGCGCTGGAACTCACAGATTAAAATTTTATGCTAGAACAACTGGTTCAATTCAAGTTGGAACTTTAAATAACAATACAGCATCTGCGGTATTTACACCATTTCAAACTATTGCTACAACAGCAACTTCAACACTTTATGTAGTTGATTTTAGTGCTTATGCAGGTACAGATACTTTTATAGGTTTCCGTCATAACGCTGGTACTTATATAACTATTTATGTAGATGATGTAGTTTGGGAACCAATTCCAGCATCTGCTCCATCATGTGCAAGTAATGTTGTTGCTACACCAAACCCTTCTTGTGGAAATTTTGCTAACTCAATTACTTGGGACGCAACTCCAAATGCTGATGGATATTATATTACAGTAGGTACTACTTCAGGTGGTAGTGATATTGCAAATGCTACAGCTATTACAACAAATATCTATTCATTTTCTGGTAACTTTGGAACTACCTATTTTTATACTATTGTTCCTCATAATGCAATTGGTTCAGCCACAGGTTGTACAGAACAATCTTTTACTACTAATGCAAATGGATGTTATTGTGTATCTGCTCCAACATCTGTTGATGGAACAGGTATTACAAATGTTCAATTAGTAGCTACAAACTTTGCAAACACAGTTTCTACAGCACCAGTTTATAATGATCATACTGCTACTGTAGTTGATATGACTCAAGGAATTAATAATAATGTTCAAATTACATTTAATGTACCATCATTTGGTTCAAATAGTTATAATTATAATACTGTGATTTGGATTGATGCAAATGATAATTTTACTTTCGAGTCTTCAGAAATTGTTTATACTGGTCTTTCGGCTACAACAGCAGCACCTACATTATTGAATGCATCTTTTGTTATGCCTGCTGGAATTTCATTAGGTCAACATAGAATGAGAATTGTTGCTACAGATGCATTACAAACTCCTTCTAATCCTTGTTATTCTGGTACTTATGGAGAAACAGCTGATTTTACAATTAACATTGTTGCGGCTTCATGTACACCTCCTTCTGCTCAAGCTACTATTGTTCCAGTTTGTGGTACTGCACAATTTACTGTTGATGTTAACGTAACAGTTTTAGGAAGTGGTACGCCTTCAATTTCAGATGGTACAACAACATGGCCTGTATCTGCAATTGGTGTGGTTAATGTTGGTCCTTTTGCTTCAGGTTCTTCTGTAACTTTAACTTTATTACATGGATCAGATGCTACTTGTAATTTACCTTTAGGTTCTTTAACATATTCTTGCCCTCCAGCTAATGATGATTGTATAAATGCAATTGCTTTAACTCCAGGTGGAGTATTTGGAGATAACGATATTGTTGGAACAAATGCTGCTGCTACAGCTTCTGCTGGTGAAACAGCTCCAGGATGTGCTAGTTACTTAGGTGGTGATGTTTGGTATTCTGCAGTAGTACCTGCTTCTGGTAGTTTGACATTTGAACTTAATACAAACGTAGGCGGTATAACTGATGGTGCTGGTGCGGTATATAGTGGTACTTGTGGTTCATTAGTATTATTGGGTTGCAACGATTCTGCAAGTTCAGATCCAAACGATCAGCCATTAGTTACAGTAACTAATAGAAATCCAGGAGAAGTGCTTTATTTTAGAGTTTGGGAATATAGTAATGATGCTTTTGGTACTTTCAAAGTGTCAGCTTATGATGCTTCATTATCTTCAGATTCATTTAATAATGCTAATTTCTCAGCTTATCCAAACCCTGTTAAAGATGTATTAAATATTTCATATACTACTGAAATTTCTTCTGTAAGAGTTATCAATATGATAGGTCAAGAGGTACTTTCGAAAAATATAAATGCAACTTCATCACAGGTTGACATGTCTCAATTAAGCGCTGGTACTTACATTGTAAATGTAACAGTTGGAGACGCTATTAAAACTTTAAAAGTAGTTAAGCAATAATTAATTTATTTATGTTATGATTAAAGTCCCGATTTATCGGGACTTTTTTTATAATTATTTTTTTTACTGAAAAAAATAATTAATTTTATGGCAAATTTTTTAATATTATGAAAAAACAAAATTTATTATTTATACTTCTTTTTTTTATAAACCTTATCAATGCACAAAGTGTACCAAATTATTATTTTAGTCATTCGATAGGTTCATATGTCGAAACAAGTGCTTCGGCTACACTTCTCTCTAGTGTCCGTGCTGATGATGCTATAAGTACTGCCCAAAACATTGGTTTCTCTTTTGTTTACGACGGTAGTACCTATACGCAATTCAAAATGTCATCAAATGGGTTTATTAGTTTTGGTGCGGGTTCTAGTTCAAGAATATCAAATACTTTTACTTCTGCTGTATATTCTAGTTCTAGACCATTTATAGCGCCTCTATGGGATGATTTATCTGGTATAAGTACTAATTCAGTAGCCGCTTATGAAGTAACAGGAAGCGCTCCAAATAGAGTACTTACGGTTGAATGGCGTAATTGGTTTTGGGATAAAAATGCCGCTACTGCAGCTATTCCAAATCCTACAATTAGCTTTCAAGTTAAATTATATGAAACTACTAATGTGGTAGAATTTTTGTATCGTCAAGAAACAGGTTCTGTGTCACCTGTATCAGGAGGAGCTTCTATTGGAATTGGTTCATCTGGTAGTGCAAGTTATTTAAATTTGACAAGCGTTAGTAATCCAGTGGTTTCTAACTCTAACCATGTTATAGATATAACTACAAAACCATTGACTGGTCAAATATTTTCGTTCAGTCCTTGTGCGCCTATTTTAGCTCCAACAATTAGTTCAACAGCTACAAGTTGTTCATCGGCAGGTACTAGTACTATTTCAAATTATAGTGCTTCTAATACTTATACCTTTTCACCTGCTACATCAGGAATTACAATAGCACCAAGTGGTTTGATATCAGGCATGGCAGAAGGAATAAGTTATACAGTTATTGCAACAAATGGAGCATGTTCATCAGTAGCTTCTGCTTCTTTTTCGAATGCTACACAATTACCTACACCTTTGGTTCCAACGATTAGTTCAACGGCTACAAGTTGTTCATCAGCGGGAACAAGTACAATTTCGAATTATGATGCTTCAAATACATATACTTTTACGCCTGCTACGTCAGAAATTACTATAGATGCAACAGGATTAATATCAGGTTTAATAGAAGGAACAAGTTATACAGTTATTGCAACAAACGGAGGATGTTCATCAGTATCTTCTGCTTCTTTTTCGAATGTTGCACAATTACCTACACCTTTGGTTCCAACGATTAGTTCAACGGCTACAAGTTGTTCATCAGCGGGAACAAGTACAATTTCGAATTATGATGCTTCAAATACCTATGTATTTACACCTGCTACATCAGGAATTACAATAGCACCAAGTGGTTTGATATCAGGCATGGCAGAAGGAATAAGTTATACAGTTATTGCAACAAACGGAGGATGTTCATCAGTAGCTTCTGCTTCTTTTTCGAATGCTACACAATTACCTACACCTTTGGTTCCAACGATTAGTTCAACGGCTACAAGTTGTTCATCAGCGGGAACAAGTACAATTTCGAATTATGATGCTTCAAATACATATACTTTTACGCCTGCTACGTCAGGAATTACTATAGATGCAACAGGATTAATATCAGGTTTAATAGAAGGAACAAGTTATACAGTTATTGCAACAAATGGAGCATGTTCATCAGTAGCTTCTGCTTCTTTTTCGAATGCTACACAATTACCTACACCTTTGGTTCCAACGATTAGTTCAACGGCTACAAGTTGTTCATCAGCGGGAACAAGTACAATTTCGAATTATGATGCTTCAAATACATATACTTTTACACCTGCTACGTCAGGAATTACTATAGATGCAACAGGATTAATATCAGGTTTAATAGAAGGAACAAGTTATACAGTTATTGCAACAAACGGAGGATGTTCATCAGTAGCTTCTGCTTCTTTTTCGAATGCTACACAATTACCTACACCTTTGGTTCCAACGATTAGTTCAACGGCTACAAGTTGTTCATCAGCGGGAACAAGTACAATTTCGAATTATGATGCTTCAAATACTTATACCTTTTCACCTGCTACATCAGGAATTACAATAGCACCAAGTGGTTTGATATCAGGCATGGCAGAAGGAATAAGTTATACAGTTATTGCAACAAACGGAGGATGTTCATCAGTAGCTTCTGCTTCTTTTTCGAATGCTACACAATTACCTACACCTTTGGTTCCAACGATTAGTTCAACGGCTACAAGTTGTTCATCAGCGGGAACAAGTACAATTTCGAATTATGATGCTTCAAATACATATACTTTTACGCCTGCTACGTCAGGAATTACTATAGATGCAACAGGATTAATATCAGGTTTAATAGAAGGAACAAGTTATACAGTTATTGCAACAAACGGAGGATGTTCATCAGTAGCTTCTGCTTCTTTTTCTAATGCTACACAATTACCTACACCTTTGGTTCCAACGATTAGTTCAACGGCTACAAGTTGTTCATCAGCGGGAACAAGTACAATTTCGAATTATGATGCTTCAAATACTTATACCTTTTCACCTGCTACATCAGGAATTACAATAGCACCAAGTGGTTTGATATCAGGCATGGCAGAAGGAATAAGTTATACAGTTATTGCAACAAACGGAGGATGTTCATCAGTAGCTTCTGCTTCTTTTTCGAATGCTACACAATTACCTACACCTTTGGTTCCAACGATTAGTTCAACGGCTACAAGTTGTTCATCAGCGGGAACAAGTACAATTTCGAATTATGATGCTTCAAATACATATACTTTTACGCCTGCTACGTCAGGAATTACTATAGATGCAACAGGATTAATATCAGGTTTAATAGAAGGAACAAGTTATACAGTTATTGCAACAAATGGAGCATGTTCATCAGTAGCTTCTGCTTCTTTTTCGAATGCTACACAATTACCTACACCTTTGGTTCCAACGATTAGTTCAACGGCTACAAGTTGTTCATCAGCGGGAACAAGTACAATTTCGAATTATGATGCTTCAAATACCTATGTATTTACACCTGCTACATCAGGAATTACAATAGCATCAAGTGGTTTGATATCAGGCATGGCAGAAGGAATAAGTTATACAGTTATTGCAACAAATGGAGGATGTTCATCAGTATCTTCTGCTTCTTTTTCAAATTCATCCATGTTGATTTTACCAACATTAACAGCGTCAACTTCTTTAAATTGTTTAAATAATCAATTTTCAATTGATATTAATGTAACTTCACTAGGTATTGGATCATTTATCTTAACTGATGGTATATCAACTTGGCCAATAACATCAATTGGAATAATTAATTTAGGACCATATAACTTTGGAACTTCAATTAACATAAATATTTCAGATCCTCTAAATTTAATTTGTAATAGTTTAGTAGATACTTTTTCTGTCTTAGGATGTCCTCCAGCTAATGATAATTGTGCAAATGCTCAAGTATTGACTCCAGGCGGTGTATTTGATGATAATGATATTGTTGGAACAAGTTTTGCTGCTACGGCTTCAGTTGGTGAGACAGCTCCAGGTTGTGCAAGTTATTTAGGAGGTGATGTTTGGTATTCTGCTGTAGTTCCTGCTTCTGGAAGTTTAACTTTTGAACTTAACACAAACATAGGTGGTATTACAGATGGTGCTGGTGCTGTTTACAGTGGTTCATGTGGTGCATTAGTGTTAGTAGATTGTGATGATTCTTCAAGTGCTACTCCAAATGATCAACCATTGATTTCTGTTAGTGGAAGAACACCAGGTGAAGTGCTTTACTTTAGAGTTTGGGAATCTGGGAATGATATTTCAGGAACTTTCTTAGTATCAGCCTATGATGCTTCGTTATCTTCAGGTTCATTTGATAATGCTAATTTCTCTGCTTATCCAAACCCTGTTAAAGATGTATTAAATGTTTCTTACACTTCTGAAATTTCTTCTGTTAGAGTTATTAATATGATAGGTCAAGAAGTAATTTCTAAAAACATTAATGAAACTTCATCACAAATTGATATGTCTCAATTAAGTGCTGGTACATACATTGTAAATGTAACAGTAGGTGATACTATCAAAACTTTAAAAGTAGTTAAGCAATAATTAATAGTTTAAGTTAATGATTAAAGTCCCGATTTATCGGGACTTTTTTTGTTTTAAAAATGACGTTTACAATCTTCATAAAAGTTAAAACTTCGATACATAATCTTTAAATTTTATGTAGGTTTGTAAAAAAAAGTAACATGTATTTTTCGTTTATTGTTCCCGTTTATAATCGACCCGATGAAGTTGATGAATTATTAGAAAGTTTAACAAAATTCACTTCTAATATTCCTTTTGAGGTTGTAATAATCGAAGATGGTTCAACAATTCCATGTCATAGTATTATTGAAAAATATAGTCATAAATTAACTATTTCGTATTTTTTTAAACCAAACTCTGGACCTGGAGATTCTCGAAATTTTGGAATGCAAAATGCGAAAGGCGATTATTTTATTATTTTAGATTCAGATTGTATAATTCCTTCAGATTATTTAACACATGTTCAAAAGAGTTTAGAATTAGAATATGTAGATTGTTTTGGTGGTCCTGATGCTGCATTGGATTCATTTTCAGATATTCAAAAAGCAATTAATTTTACAATGACATCTTTTTTAACTACAGGGGGAATTAGAGGTGGAAGTGAAAAAGTTGATAAATTTCAACCTCGAAGTTTTAATATGGGATTGTCTAAAAAAGCTTTTGAGGCGTCTAATGGTTTTGGAAATATTCACCCTGGTGAAGATCCAGATTTATCAATTAGATTATGGAATTTAGGTTTTAAAACTAAATTAATTAAAAATGCTTTTGTGTATCATAAAAGAAGAATTAGTTGGGAAAAATTTCAAATTCAAGTAAATAAATTTGGAAAGGCAAGACCAATATTAAATTCATGGTATCCTGAGTATGCTAAAATTACTTTTTGGTTTCCAAGTCTTTTTTTAATTGGATTTTTATTTTCAGTTCTATTAACATTTTTTGCTATTTATATATTTATTGCTTTATACATATTTTATTTTTCGTTGCTTTTTATGAGTTCTTTATTGACTAATAAAAGTTTAAAAATAGCGTTATATTCAATATGGGCAGCTGTAATTCAATTTTATGGATATGGAAAAGGTTTTTTACTTTCTTTTTATAAAGTTGTATTATTAAAAAAACAGCCACAAGTGGCATTTCCAGAATTATTTTTTAAGAAGTAAAAATGACTAGAATTATTGGTTTAACAGGTGGGATAGGAAGTGGTAAATCTACCGTAGCTAATTATATTGCTTCAAAAGGTATTCCAGTTTACATAGCAGATGAAGAAGCTAAGAAAATAATGGAACGTACTGATGTTAAACATAATATTCAAAATTTGTTTCCCCAATCCGTTTTAAATGATGATAACACTTTAAATCGGAATAAAATTGCTGAATTTGTATTTTCTAATCCTGAGAAATTAAAACAACTAAATGCGATTGTTCATCCAGAAGTTAAAAATCATTTTGGTAATTGGATAAATGAACATAAAAATGTCCCTTTTATAATTAAAGAAGTAGCTATTTTGTTTGAAACAGGAGGTCATAAAGATTGCGATAAAGTAATCTTAATAACAGCTCCAGAAGAAGTTAGGATAGAAAGAGCTATGAAACGAGATAATTCAAGTAAAAAGAGCGTTTCAGCACGAATTAAAAATCAACTTCCCGAAGCAGATAAAATAAAACTAAGCGATTTTGTTGTAGAAAATACAAATTTGGAAACAACTTTATTAAAAATTGATGAAATTCTTAAAATTTTAGCAAAAACATAATAAAAGGTTATTATGTTAATCTTTGGTTAATGTATTTTAACAAGAAGTGTTAAAATGTTAAATTTGTTTCGATGAATAAATCAAGATTTAGATTATTGGTCTTTTTAATGAGTTTGTCATTAATAGGAATTATTTTAGTTCAATTGTATTGGATATCTACTTCTTTGGATAAAAATGAAGAAGAATTCAAATACCATGTGCAACAAGTTTTAGGAAACGTTTCTAATACAATCAATGAAAAAGAAATGGTTTCTTTCTATAACTATTATAATAAAATTATTGATAGCACCGGAAAAATACCTAAAGAAGAAGAATTAAAAGAGATTTATTTTTACGAGCGTGATAAAAAAACGAATGAAACTATAATTTACACGAACACATTAGTCGCTGAAAATTATGGTATTAACGGTTCTTTTTTCGATAAAAACGCTGAAGCTATTAATTTTGGGAAAGTTATTTCAAAAAGAAAAACGGAAGTTTTTAATGGAAATACTATAAATGATGGAACGTTAAAGATTCGTTCTTTTCCAGATGTTTCCATGAAAAAAGTAGGAAGCGTTACAAGTTTAGACAAAGCAAATTTTGAAGTAACATTTAAAGATGTAGTCTCTTTAAAACCATTGCAAGAAAGAGTTTCGACGGAACAATTAGGTAAATATTTAAAAGACGAACTTCATAAGTATGGTGTAAAAACACCTTTTGAATTTGGAATATACAGTAATGGTTTAGCAACTAAAATACGTTCTGAAGACTTTAAATACAATAGTAATACAACATATGGGATACCTGTATTTCAAGACAATGAAGGACTTTCTAAATATCAATTATTAGTTAGTTTTCCACAAAAAAATAAATTTGTTTTTTCTTCATTAATTGGAATTTCAAGTCTGTCTTTATTGTTTACTTTGGTTATTGTTTTAACTTATTCAAGTGCCTTGAATCAATTAATAAAACAAAAACAAATTTCTGAAATCAAAACCGATTTCATTAACAATATGACGCATGAATTTAAAACGCCTATTGCTACTATCAATTTAGCTTTAGATGCAATTAAGAATCCAAAAATTATTGATGATAAAGAAAAAGTGCAACGATATCTTCAAATGATAAAAGAAGAAAACAAACGAATGCACGCTCAGGTTGAAAATGTTTTACGAATTTCTAAATTAGAAAAAAACGAATTAGATATTTCAAAAGAACCTCGAGATGTTTCAGAAATTATTGAAGATGCAATAGAGCATGTTAGTTTAATTGTAGAAGATAGAGAAGGAATTATTCATCAACATTTTAATGCACAACGAAATACAATCCTTTTAAACGAAGTTCATTTTACCAACGTATTAGTAAATGTGTTAGATAATGCAATTAAATATTCGCCAAATGCACCAGTAATTGATGTATTTACCGAAAATATTAAAGACTTTATCTTGATTAAAATTCAAGATCAAGGAGCAGGAATGAGTAAAGTAGCTCAAAAAAGAGTTTTTGAAAAATTCTATCGTGAACATACTGGAGATTTACACAATGTTAAAGGTCACGGTTTAGGTTTAGCGTATGTAAAACAAATTATTGAAGACCATAACGGGCAAATATTTGTAGAAAGCGAAAAAGGAAAAGGTAGCACCTTTATTATAAAATTACCATTAATAAATTAAAAAGATACACTATAAACTATGGAAGCAAAAAAAATATTATTAGTTGAAGACGATCCAAATTTTGGCGCTGTTTTAAAAGATTATTTAATGATCAATGATTTTGAAGTGACGTTAGCAAAAAACGGAATGGAAGGCTTTGAAAAATTTAAAAAAGATACATACGATTTATGCATCTTGGATGTCATGATGCCCTATAAAGATGGTTACACTTTAGCTAGAGAAATTCGTGAAAAGAATCAAGAAGTGCCTATTATTTTCTTAACAGCAAAAACACTAAAAGAAGATGTGTTGAAAGGATATAAAGTAGGAGCAGACGATTATTTAAACAAACCGTTTGATTCAGAAGTGCTTTTAATGAAAATTAAAGCTATTATCCAAAGAAAAGCTTCAGAAGTGAAACCAGATACAACTAAATTTGAATTTGAAATTGGTAAATTCCATTTAAACTCAAAATTACGTTTCTTAACTTTTCCTGGGCAAGAACCTATTAAATTATCACCAAAAGAGTGTGAGCTATTAAAAATGTTAGCACTTCATGAAAATGACTTAATGCCTAGAGAATTAGCATTAACAAAAATTTGGAGAGATGATAATTATTTCACTTCAAGAAGTATGGACGTATATATCGCTAAATTGAGAAAATTCTTAAAACAAGATGAAAATGTAGAAATCTTAAACATTCATGGTGAAGGTTTTAGATTAGTAATCAAAAAATAACAAAAAAGTCCTGAGTAATCAGGACTTTTTTTATTCGTTTATTTCTAATGCGAAGCAAATCTTATCTTCTTTAGAGATTACATATGTATTTTCATTATTTGAAATGATCACTTCGTCATTCAAATTCAATTCTTTTAGAAAATTCATTTCAAAACCTTTTATGTGCTGTTTTAGGATAAATTTTCTATCCATGGTATTTAGACACCATTCTAGGTATTTTACATTGTTAGCGTGATTTACAATATCTAAATCTGATAATTGTACTTTGTAATCCAAAACTTTTTCAAAAGGAATATCCAAATTAATTCGTTGTACCGATTTTTCAGTAGCGCTGTGTTCTGGATATTTGATAAAATGCTCGTGAGGTAAAGCTAAATTTTCAGGTCTTCTGATTTGAGTATTCAATACTGCCCAATAGGTTTCGCAACCTGCTAATTTTTCATTACCACGATACAATTCCAAACATCGAGTTGAACGCGAATTTTCTAACGATTTAATCCACGTTTTTACGGTAACTTTCTCTTTCCATTTCGGTAAGCTGATAATTTCTAAACGCATTTTGCTCATTACCCAAGCTTGGTGATGTTCTTGCATATCACTAAAACTAATTCCACCTAAATCGGCATGAATTCCAGCAGTGATTTGAAAAATATTGCATAAATCGGTGTATTTCAACAAACCATTTGGATAGCATTGTAGAAAGTTGATTTCGTATTCTTGTTTTAAGATAGAAGTAAAATGAGGAGAAATGGGCATTTTTATAATTTTTGAATCTGTGATTCTATTTTTTTTATAATCTCTTTTTTATCCATCAAATAATCAAACCAACTCACATTTTCAGTTCGTTTAAACCAAGTGATTTGTCGTTTAGCAAAACGTCGCGTATTCATTTTAATTTGTTCGATAGCGAATTCTAAGGTTGTTTTTCCCTCAAAATAATCGAATAATTCTCTGTAACCAACTGTTTGCAATGCATTCAATTGTTTATTTGGATACAATGCTTGTGCTTCGGCTAAAAGGCCTTCATTTAGCATGATATCAACGCGTTGGTTGATTCTATCGTACATTATTTCTCTGTCCGCTTCTAAACCAATGATAATAGGAGTGAAGTTTCTCACATTTTTTCGTTTTCCAATAAAACTTGAATAGGGTTTTCCCGTTCCTAAACATACTTCCACAAAACGTTTCATTCGTTGCGGATTTTGAAGTGTTTGCGGATTTTCAGTTTGCAATTTTTGATAATATTCCGAATCTAATTTTTGTAATTGCTCTTGCAAATATTCGATACCTAAGCTATCAAATTTTGTATTAATTGTTTCTCTTACCGAATCATCAATATCCGGAAAATCATCAAATCCTTTCAAAACCGCCTCCACATACAAACCTGAACCACCGACCATAATTTGAATGTTGTTTTTCTGAAATAATTCGTCCAATTTAGCTAAAGCTTCTTGTTCAAAATCACCAACTGAATAACTTTCAAAAATCGATTTATTTTGAATAAAATGATGTGGTGTCGCAGCTAATTCTTCATCACTTGGAACAGCCGTACCAATTTTCATTTCTTTAAAAAACTGACGGCTATCGCACGAAATAATATCGCAACCAAAATGTTGTGCTAAAGCAATACTTAGCGCCGTTTTTCCGATGGCTGTTGGCCCGATGATTGTGATTAGGTAATTCAACTTTAAAACTTAATTACTTTGTAAACTTTGTTTTTGCGTAAATAACTTTGAATAATCGTTTTAATATCGCGATTATGTTGCATCGGTATAATGATGTTTTTCAGAATATCGATGTTAGTAATTTGATAATTTAATTCGTAAAAGCAATAACCTTTGTAAACACCATTCTCAATTAAGACAGCACTTCTTTCATCAAAAGTTCTACCGCGATCAATGATAATCATGTTGTTGTTTTCAAAAGCGTTTTCCTCTATAAATTCGGTTACTCTTTCGTTATAACTTTCCGGAGATTCTTCGCCAATACAAGCACCATTGCATTCTTTTATTTTATGTTGAAAACAAGCGTTTTTTGTAATGTATAAACCATTGATTTTCTGACACAAATTGTGTTTTTCGGTAATTTTAAACAAAGCATTTCTTCCTTCTTGTAAGGTAGTGAATGACGTAATTTCTTTTTTACGACCATCTGCTTTTTCAACGCTTAACGCTAAATAACCTTCTACATTTTTATGCATGTATAAGGCATATTGAAAAATGCTTTTGCGTTGCGCTCTATTATAAATAGGTTTGTTGATTTTAATTTCTTCACTTTCTTTTAAAAGTGCTATTAATTCGCTACCCGTTTCTTCAACTGAGACAGCAAATACATCGCGTTGTATTTTTTTACTTTTACTTGAAGTTCCCGTGAAATGTTGGTTGACGCGTTTTTTGATGTTTTTACTTTTACCAATGTAAATCAAATCGCCTTTTTCATTGTGAATGTAGTAGATTCCCGTTTTGGAAGGCAAACTTTCTACGATATCTAATAGTTTTGGTGAAATTCCCGATTTGATTTCCGTTTTAATGAAACTTTTTACGATTTCTTTTTCAACGTCTTTTGCCATCAACATTTTGAACAACTTCACAGTTGCCATGGCATCACCACTAGCTCTGTGACGGTCTGCCATTGGAATTCCTAACGCACGAACTAATTTTCCTAAACTATACGATTCTTGTTCCGGAATTAACTTTTTAGCTAATTCAACCGTGCAAAGAGTTTGTTTCTTGAAATCATAACCCAAACGTCTGAATTCGGTTTTTAAAATACGATAATCGAAAGATGCATTATGAGCTACGACAACGCAGCCTTCTGTAATTTCGATAATTCTTTTAGCAACTTCATAGAATTTTGGAGCACTTCTAAGCATGGCATTATTAATCCCAGTCAATTTCACCACAAAAGGTTGAATTGGCTTTTCTGGATTTACCAAACTAATGAATTGGTCCACCACCTCATGACCATCAAATTTATAAATGGCGATTTCGGTAATTCCTTCTTCGTTGAATTGGCCTCCAGTGGTTTCTATGTCGAGTATGCAATAAATAGTTTAAAAGTTTAAAAGGTTATGTATGATAGTAAAGACGCGATTAATCGCGTCTTTACAAATTATCTGGATCCAAATATACTACTTCCAATTCGAACCATTGTACTTCCGCATGAAATTGCGAGTTGATAATCGCCCGACATGCCCATTGAGAGAGTGTTCAGTTGAAAGTGTTCAGTGTTCAGTGTTTTGTATTTATCAAAAATCGTTTTTAGATGCTTGAATTCTTTTTCGATTTGGTTTTTATTTTCGGTGAACGTTGCCATTCCCATTAAACCAACGATTCTGATGTTTTTAAAATTATCCTTGTCATTCTGAACTTGTTTCATTAGCTCTTCCAATTCTTGTTCATCTAATCCAAATTTACTTTCTTCTTCGGCAATATACACTTGTAATAAACAATCAATTACGCGATTATTTTTTGTCGCTTGTTTGTTGATTTCTTGTAATAATTTCAAACTATCCACGCCATGAATCAAACTCACATAAGGCGCCATGAATTTTACTTTGTTGGTTTGCACGTGACCAATCATGTGCCATTCAATGTCTTTTGGCATGACTTCCCATTTATCGGTCATTTCTTGGATTTTGTTTTCTCCAAAAATACGTTGCCCAGCATCGTAAGCTTCCATTAAATCAGCCACAGGTTTGGTTTTTGAAACCGCTACCAATGTAACACGTGCTGGAATTTGGGATTTTATGGTATTGAGGTTTATTGAGATTGACATTTTTTTATTTGATCTATTAATGAATTTAAAATTAGATGTTCATCAATTATTATTTTTTCATTCTTTAATTCTTTGTAAGTTTTGAAAATATTTAAAACTTCAATTTGTTTCCAATTGTTTTCATAGTTAATCAAATATTCTGACTTTCTATTTTGTATATTTAAATAATAAACCTTATCACAATATCTTCTACTAGAAATGACCTTCAATTTAATGTCTGATTCTGAAATTAAAAAATCTTCTTGCCAAATGGTATTATATTTTTTCCCGAAAAAAGTTAATTTATTTTCATCAAAGCATATTTTGTAAATTTCATTTTTCGAATAGATTATTGAGTAAAAAATAGTAAAAATTAGATATAATGTTAGAATAATTAAAAAGTAACTATTTACATTTATTTTTTCAATAAAAAGTACTATAAAAACAATAATTAATGTTAAAATAAATAATTTGAATTTATTCCAAAATCTTAAATTGAATTTTCTACTTTCTGTTTCAAATATTTTCATAAAATGTAAAATACATTCTGAAACTAGTTCAGAACTAAAAAAATGTTTTTATTTTCTTTTACTCCCAACTTCCATCTCCAAACTCTATTAAAGCTCATACACCACCAAACCACTTCTAAACTTCGGTTCAATGTATGTTGATTTTGGCGGCATGATTAAATTATTATCGGCTAACGCTTTTATTTCATTGATATCAGAGGGGTAGAGCATGAAGCCTACTTCAAATTCGCCTTCATCGATTAGATCTTTTATTACCGAAATGGATTGCTTTCCAGGAATGTAATCAATTCGTTCGTCGTTACGTAAATCTTCGATGCCTAATATTGGAAATAATACTTTGTTGTATAAAATTTGAGCGTCCAAACTATCTAGAATCGAAGATTTATTGTGGTTTTCATGTTTGTAAAAAAGGGCATAAAAACTACCATCTAAATACATGCCAAATTCAAACTTGTTTTGGGGTTTCCATATTTCTTGGTCTTTCGCTTTAATGATAAAGTTTTCGGATAATTTTTTGATAAAATCATCTTTACTCAAACCATTCAAATCGCGAATTAATCGGTTGAATTCGTAAATTTTGACATTACTTTCGGCAATTAAAAAACTCATGAAATAATTCAAGTTTTCATTGCCTAAATGCTTGTCTTGTTCGTATAACAATTCCGCTGAAGCCGAGCGATGATGCCCGTCTGCAATATATAAATTTGGAATTCCTTCAAAATGTTCTTGTAGCCAATCGATTTCCGATTGTGTATCAATTTTCCAAAGCGTGTGTTTTTCTTTATTGGTAGTTGAATATTCGTAAACAGGTTTACTCTTTTTTCGCAACGCAATAAACGTATTAATCTCCACACTATCAGGATAAGTGATTAAAACGGGTTCGGTGTTAAAATTCGTTTGATGTAAATAATCTTTGAATAATTCCACCCGATATTGCAAGGTGTCTTCGTGTTTTTTGATGACGTTATCTTGGTAATCTTTCACCGAAGTTCCAGCAATAATTCCAGTAAAAGTTTGTCCTTTTGACTGAATTTCGTACAGATAAAAAACAGGATGTTCTTCTTCAATCAGAATTTGGTCGTGTTTAAAATCTTGATATTTGTTTGCAACGGCTTTAAAACGCTTTTCCAAAGACACTTTTTGCGCATTGGCATAAGCAGGATGAATCACATGCAAAAACGAATACGGATTAAAATCCAACCAAGCAGCAAGCTCAGCCGAACTGTAATCGTCATACGTTCTGCAAGTAACTAAGGCAACTTTATCCGCTGCCGGACGAACTGCTTTGAAAGGTTTTATTTTAGCCATTTTTATTTAGTTATCAGTCTCAGTCGCAGTATTCAGATGTAAATGCGACTGAAAACTGTGACTTTTTACTTTGAAAATTGTTTTGCAATTTTCTCTGCTTTTTTGCTTTCAGAATAATCATAAAATCCTTCACCCGATTTTACACCTAATTTTCCAGCCATTACCATGTTTACTAATAATGGACAAGGTGCGTATTTTGGATTTTTGAATCCGTCGTACATTACGTTTAAGATAGACAAACAAACGTCTAATCCGATGAAGTCTGCTAATTGTAATGGTCCCATTGGGTGCGCCATTCCTAATTTCATCACGGTATCAATTTCTTGTACACCAGCAACTCCGTTATATAATGTCTCGATTGATTCGTTAATCATAGGCATTAAGATTCTGTTGGCTACAAAACCTGGATAATCGTTTACTTCAGTAGGTGTTTTTCCTAATTTAACTGATAAATCCATGATGATTTTAGTCACTTCATCCGAAGTAGAATATCCACGGATAATTTCAACCAATTTCATAATTGGCACCGGATTCATAAAGTGCATTCCGATAACTCTTTCTGGATGAACAACTTGTGCTCCAATTTGAGTGATAGAAATTGAAGAAGTGTTAGAAGCTAAAATTACGTTATGGTTACAAACATCGCTCAATTGTTTGAAGATGTTCATTTTTAAAGTAACGTTTTCGGTAGCCGCTTCCACTACTAAATCACAACCTACCACACCGTCTTTGATGTCAGTGTACGTAATAATATTTCCGATGGTTTTGATTTTGTCATCTTCCGTAATAGTTCCTTTTGAAACCATTCTGTCAAGGTTAGCAGCTATAGTTGCCATTCCTTTTTCTAATGATTTGTCTGAAATATCAATTAATTTTACGGTAAATCCGCTTTGTGCAAAAGTATGTGCAATTCCGTTGCCCATAGTTCCTGCACCAATTACAGCTATTGTGTTCATTTTTTATTTTAGGATTTTTAGTTTATTATTTATTACTTATTCATACAATCAATAATCTGATACGCCACACGTAATGCTTCGGTTCCGTCTTCTAATGTTACGATGGGTGTGGTGTCGTTATTGATGGCATCTGCAAATGTTTCTAATTCGTCCAAAATCGCATTATTAGCTTGTACATTTGGATTGTCAAAATAGATTTGTTTTTTTACGCCTTCGGCATTTTGTAAAATCATATCAAAATCGCCAGGTACTTCTGGAGCATCTTGCATGCGAACAATTTCACACACTTTGTCTAAATAGTCAACAGCAATGTAGGCGTCTTTTTGGAAGAAACGCGATTTGCGCATGTTTTTCATGGAGATACGACTCGAAGTAATATTGGCTACGCAACCGTTTTCAAATTCAATTCGTGCATTGGTAATGTCTGGAGAATCTGAAATCACCGCAACACTACTAGCGTTAATAGATTTTACTTTTGATTTTACTACGCTTAAAATCGCATCAATATCGTGAATCATCAAATCTAAAACCACAGGAACATCAGTACCACGTGGATTAAATTCAGCCAAACGATGCGTTTCAATAAACATTGGATTCTTGATTTTATCTTTCACAGCGGTAAACGCAGGATTAAAACGTTCTACATGTCCAACCTGACCTTTAACATTGTGTTTTTTAGCTAAAGCGATAATTTCTTCGGCTTCTTCAACTGTATTTGAGATTGGTTTTTCAATAAAAATGTGTTTACCAGCTTCAATAACTTGTTTAGCACATTCAAAATGTTGTAATGTAGGAGTTACAATATCAACAACATCAACCGCATCAATTAACGCAGCAATGGAATCAAATTTTTTGTAACCAAATTCGGCAGCTACTTTGTTTGCATTTTCATCAAAAGCATCGTAAAAGCCTACTAATTCATATTTTTCTGATTGTTTTAATAATCGTAAATGTATTTTTCCAAGGTGACCCGCACCTAAAACGCCTACTCTTAGCATAAGATTAAATTTTATCAAAAGTACAATTTTAGTTTAAAGTTCAAAAGTTTAAGTTTCAAAACTTCGGAATAAAAGTTTCAGAAATTTTACATTTGATATTTAGATTTTTCAAGCTATTTTTACGAAATAAATTATTACCCAAATTGAAAGATACTAATAAACATCAAGGACTTAGAAATCAGCTTGTAAAGCAGTTGGAAGAAAAAGGAATTACCGATAAGAATGTATTGGCAGCTATTAGTAAAATTCCACGTCATTTATTTTTAGATTCGAGTTTTGAAGATTTTGCTTATCAAGATAAAGCATTTCCTATAGGTGCTGATCAAACTATTTCACAACCCTACACTGTAGCTTTTCAATCTCAATTATTAGAAATTAAAAAAGAGCATAAAATTCTAGAAATTGGAACTGGAAGTGGTTATCAAACGGCAGTTTTGTGTAAATTGGGAGCAATTGTCTATTCCATTGAACGACAAAATCAATTGTTTAAAAAGACCTCACTTTTGTTGCCAAAATTGAGTATTCGTCCGAAAAAATTAATATTTGGCGATGGTTACAAAGGTTTTGCCGAGGAGGCTCCTTTTGATGGTATCATTGTGACAGCTGGAGCTCCATTTATTCCACAACCATTGATGGCACAATTAAAAATAGGAGGAAGGTTAGTAATTCCGGTAGGAGAAAAAGATCAAATTATGACGTTGTTGATTCGTAAAAACGAGACACAGTTTGAAAAGCATGAATTTGGTGATTTCCGTTTTGTACCTCTTTTAGAAAATAAAAATTAATTAGCGAAGATTCGTTAATTTTTGTTTTAAAACTTCCAATTCATCTAAGATGGAAGTAATTTCTTTTTCTTTGGATGAATTCCCAACTTCAATGCCTTTTTGTTGAAGAATTTCAGTAATGGCTTGAATGGCAAACGTATTTAGATCGAAATTTTGGTCTAATTTCACTTTGTACCAAGAGACCAATAATGGTTTTAAATCGATTTCTAAAATTTGGGCAAGCGTTTGAATTTGTTTTTTGGTTGGAATTCTAAAACCGTTTTCAAACTTACTAATTAAGGCTTGATCAATTTTTGTAAGTTCGGCTAACTTTCTTGTGGAAAATCCTTTATCAATGCGAGCTTGTTTTAGAATTTCTTTCATTGTGATACGATTAGAAGCTTTTTTTAATTCGGTCTAAATCACGTTTTGTGTCTTGTTCTTTTAACGATTCACGTTTATCATAATTCTTTTTACCACGACACAATGCTATATCTAGTTTTGCTAATCCTTTTTCGTTGGTAAATAATCGAAGTGGTACTATGGTTAATCCTTTGTTGTCAGAATCTTTAAAAAGTTTCTTTAGTTCTTTTTTGTTTAATAATAATTTACGTTCACTTTTTGTTTTATGGTTATAATGCGTTCCATATAAATATTCTTCAATATTAGAATTAATTACAAAAAGTTCCCCTTCATTAAATTCACAAAAACTTTCTGTAATAGAAGCTTTTCCTAAACGGATTGATTTAATTTCGGTTCCAGTTAGGACAATTCCAGCAGTGTATTTGTCTAAAATTTCGTAATCGAATTTAGCTCTTTTATTAAGGATATTTACGGTCTTTAGCATAAGGCTACAAATGTAAATTAAAATTGTAGTATTTTAAAAAGATAATTACAGATAAAATTTTTTTAATCTATGATTTATATCAGTTTTTAGCGTTTTTCTACTAAATATCTTTGACTTATAATTTTAAAACTTAACAAAATGAGAAAAATAGTTTTTGCTTTAATGGCGATGTCTTTAATGACAGTAAATTTTGTAAACGCACAAGATAACGAAACAAAAGAAGAATCGAAATCAAATGAATTTAAAAGATGGCAAGTTAGATTAAGAGCGGTTGGAGTTGCTCCAGATGAAAGTGCTTCAATTGGTATTATTGGTGGTGATGTTGCTATTTCAAATGCTTTAATTCCTGAATTAGACTTTACTTATTTTTTTACAGAAAATTTTGCAGCTGAGTTAATATTAGGTACGGCAAAACATGATGTTCAAGCAATTAATACAGCAGCTGGCGATGTAAATTTAGGCAGTGTTTGGTTATTGCCTCCAACATTAACAGCGCAATATCATTTTTATACTTCAGACAAAAAAGTTTTCAAGCCATACATTGGAGCGGGTGTAAATTATACATTATTTTACAATGTTAAATCGGGAGATGTTGCTGATGTATCATATGATAATGCTTTAGGTTATGCAGCACAATTGGGGTTCGATTTAATGCTAGATGAAACATTTTTTATCAACTTAGATGTTAAACGTTTATTTTTAAGTACCGATGTTAGTGTTGATGCTTCAAATTTAGCACCAGGATTAATCATCCCAGCGGAAGTAGATGTCAATCCTTGGTTAGTAGGAGTAGGTGTTGGTATGAAGTTTTAATACGTATTTAAAAAAAATCAGTTAAAAGAGATCGTCAAAAGCGGTCTCTTTTTTTACTTTAATTTCAGGTAAATTTTAAACGACTTTAGACTTCAAAATTAAAAAGTAAAAAAACTACTTTTATATACTTTTTTTTTTAACTTTAAAAACCCTAATTAAACTACTAAAACCATGAGTACTACATTTGAATTAATAGACAAAGAAATAATAGCATTATTAAATTTCCCAAAGTCGGATGTGTTAGAAGATAATGATGAAATATCTTCTCGTAAAAACGAATTAGATCGCGCGCTTTCATTAGGTAATTTAGAGCATGTTAAAATTAAAATTTACTTTGAAGACGATAAGTCAAAAAAAATGGTAGAAACTACAATTTGGGGAGTAACAGATAACCGAGTAATTTTAAAACAAGGTGTTGTAATTCCAGTAAATAGAATTCATAAAATTGTTTAATCTTAATTTTTTAAATCATATGAGAAAAATAGCTCTTTTAGGTTTGTTATTTTTGTTTTCAATAGGTGCTTTAGCGCAAGAAACAAAAGTAATTAAAGATGGTAAAAAAGTTACCAAAGAACAAGTTGTAAAGAACAAGAAAGAATTTCAAAAGAAATTAGACGCAGCTAAAAAAAAAAGAGGCATCCACTAAAAAAGATACAAAAAAAAGGTAAAGAAACTAAAGCTAAAGTTATAGTTAATAAATCGGCAGCAGAATAAAAAGAAGATTTAAACGAGACTGGCATTTATAAAACAGCAGAAAAAAAGTATATACTAAACCCCAAGGCGGAAAATAATATATGAATAAAACGTATATTGATTAATCTAATGATTTTATGGTTACCCAATACCGATAAGCAATAATTGCTTTTTGCCATTTTTTAGCTTTGATAGGATCTAAACGTTGTTTGGTAAAACTAGGTAAAAGAGCTTTGTTAAGTTTGGCAATTATTTTATACATCGTTTAATTTTTGGCAAATATAGTAAAATTAAAAATCCCGATTTTGAATATTAGTTAAAATGATTTTTAATCATATTAACCTATAAAATAATGATTTTTTAAAGCATTTTAAATATTTAAATAAACTTGATTTCTAAAATATTTTTTTATCTTTCTACTGAATTTATATAAATACTAAATCATATATTTAGATATTAAAAGTTATTCTGAAAATCAAATTTTCAGAATAACTTTTGAATAATAAATTATTTTGGTTTCATTGCATTTTCAATTCGCGCCACTAAATCATTAAGGTGAAATTTAGTTAATCGATCAGGTGTAGTTGAAGCAGCAACTTTTAATTGACTTTTTAGTTCATTTAATTGACCTCTAGCAATTGATGGAATATCAGTATCTGCTAAAACAATTCGTCTGCCACTAAAAAAGGTTACATTGCTTTTATCACTAGACATGGTTTCAATAAGTTTAGAAACAAATAGTTTTTGTAAATTTCTTCTATAAATATCAATAGGAGTGTTCATTTTTATTTCAGAGAAAATACCTCTTCTTAAATCACTCATTAATTCATCTACTGAATAATTCGCTTTGTTTTGAGAAGAAGTTTCTAACAATCGAACCAAACGATCTCCAGATAATAAACTGGATAAAGTTCCATCTTGAATCGATTTAATTGCTTCAACTCCATTTTCAGGTTTAATTTTAGATAAAATATTTTGATCTAATAACCACATAGGTGTTTTAAATAATTGTTTATTTAAAAATGCAACTGCTTCGTTTTGAATAGCTGAAGGAACAACTTCATATTGGCTTCCTTCCATGTCATATGTTTTTGGTGTTTCATAAATACCTCCTACATTTTTAGTAACATGTCCCATGTAACGTCTAAATTGACCTGTTAATGAATTATATAAACCATTTAGTTCATCATAATCTTCACCGTTTTCTTTACTCCATTCAATTAAGTTAGGTAGAATTCGTTTTAAGTTTTTAATACCATAATCGGATGCTTTCATGGCGTTATCTCCTAAATCTTCTGTTTGGTATCTTGGGTCGTACGGATTAGTTTCGGTACCAAACCATAAACGACGATTTTTATAGGCATCTTTAGTCATCTCATTTAAAAGTGCTTTTTCAGCATCTGCATCTTTAGCATCTTTGAAATACGAATAACCCCATTTAATAGCCCATTTGTCATAATCACCAATTCTTGGAAATAAATCGGTTACACCATCTTCTGGTTGTGCAACATAATTAAAACGAGCATAATCCATAATAGATGAAGTGTGACCATTTTTCTTTTGAAACTCTGGATTTCTCAACATTTCAACCGGAGTAGCAAAACTTGCACCCATATTGTGACGAAGACCAAGCGTATGACCAACTTCATGAGCTGCCACAAATCGGATTAATTCGCCCATTAATTTATCATTAAATTTTTTGTTTCTTGCTTGAGGATCAACAGCTGCTGTTTGAATCAAATACCAATCACGTAATAAACTCATGATATTATGATACCAACCAATATGACTTTCCATGATTTCTCCTGTTCTTGGATCGTGAACGTTTGGTCCGTATGCATTTTGAATTTCAGCTGCAAAGTATCTTAATACAGAGAAACGTGCGTCTTCTAAACTCATGGTTGGATCATTTTCTGGCCAATATTCGCCACGAATAGCATTTTTCCATCCTGCAAATTCAAAAGCTTCTTGCCAATCGTCAATACCTTGTTTGATAAAAGGTTTCCATTTATCAGGAGTTGCAGGATCTAAATAATAAACGATAGGTTTTTTAGGTTCAATAAGTTCTCCACGTTTTTGTTTTTCAGCATCTTCTGCGTTTTTAGGTTCTAATCGCCATCTTACAGCAAAAATTTCGGTTTCTGCTTTTTGAGAATCTTCTTCAAATACATCATATCCATTTGCAAAATACCCAACTCTTTTATCAAATGCACGTTTGCGCATTGGATTGTCTGGTAATAAAATAAACGAAGTATTAAGCTCCATCGTTACTACACCAGCATCTAATCCTGCAGGTAAGTCAACTCCAACTTTTGGTGTTGGATTTCTTGAAATTTGTGGAGCAACAGTCGTAAATGTTTTAGTTGTTCTAATTTCTGTGTTGATTGGAAAACTCTTCACAAATTGAATGAATGATTTATCTTTTTGGAAAGTTTGAATACTTAGTAATTGTTTGTTAACTGAATTCAATGAAAAGGTTTGTAAATCAGAGTCGAAGGCAGTTGTCATATCTATAACACTTGCGATATTATTCTTTCCAGAAGCATCTTTTTTATAGGCTAGAATTTCATAAATTCCTATAATTGGATCGGCACTTGAATTTTTAACCGACTTTGTAATTGGCTTGTCCTCATCGGGAGTCATAATTACATAGGTAATCGAACGAAGCAAAATGGTGTTGTTTTGACCTTTTTCAAATCGAACAACTTGACGATTTACTTCTTCTCCTCCAAAAATTCCACCTCCAGCAGGCGTTTTAGAATATCTAGTTATTGTCATAATCTCTTTTCCAATTAAAGAATCTGAGATTTCAAAAAGGTATTTTTCACCTACTTTGTGAACATCAATTAAACCATTTTGAGTAACTGCAGTTGAATCGATTACCTTTTTATAAGGCTTAGGTTCTTTTTTTGCATCTGGTTTTTTTGCATCTGGATTAACAGCTGCTACTGCATTTGATTTTGTATTGTCTTTTTTCTTACGCTGTGCCACTAGGTCAGTAGTAAATGAAAATAATACAAGACAAATGAATACGGTTAGTTTTTTTGTCATTTTTAATTTAAGTTAGTTTTCATTCAAATTTATTTTAATTTTAATTGCTGTGTTATTTTATTAAGATTTTATTAAGACTTTTAACATATGTTCTCACGTTTTTTGTTTTATAACTTAAAATATTAACTTTGTTATGCATGCATAGTATTTTTATTTTTTCTATATTTGAAAATAAATTGAATTAAAATGGAAAAACAATCGTTGACTTCGCTTTTACAAATTACACATCCGGTAATAATGGCTCCTATGTTTTTAGTATCCAATACTAAAATGGTTATTGAGGGAATGAAAAGTGGAATTGCAGGTTGTATACCGGCGTTGAATTATAGAACATTAGATGAGCTTCAAGCTTCTATTAGAGAATTAAAAGCAGCCAAAGTTGCAGGAGGTAGTTTTGGTTATAATTTAATAGTTAACAAATCTAACGTTAAGTACAAAGAGCAATTACGTGTTTTATGTGAAGAAAAGGTAGATTTTATACTAACATCATTAGGTTCTCCAGAAGAAACTATTAAAGAAGCGCAAAAAGTTGGTATCAAAGTTTTTTGCGATGTGACTGACTTATCATTTGCTAAAAAAGTAGAAGGATTAGGAGCTGATGCTCTTGTGGCAGTTAATAACGAAGCAGGTGGTCATAGAGGAAATATTAATCCAGAAGAACTAATTAAATCTTTAAACGAAAACACATCATTACCTGTTATTTCAGCAGGTGGAGTAGGAAGTAAGGCAGATTTAGATAAGATGTTAAGCTATGGAGCTGTTGGTGTTTCTGTAGGAAGTCCGTTTATTGCCTCAAATGAAGCTGGTGTTTCTCAAGAATACAAACAAGCATGTGTGGATTACGGAGCAAAAGATATAGTAATGACGGAACGTATTTCTGGAACGCCTTGTACCGTTATCAATACACCCTATGTTCAAAAAGTAGGAACTAAACAAACTTGGTTAGAAACTTTATTGAATAAAAACAAAAGTCTTAAAAAATGGGTCAAAATGATTCGTTTTTATATCGGAATGAAAGCTACAGAAAAAGCAGCCACCCAAGTAACCTATAAAACGGTTTGGGTAGCGGGACCAAGTATTGAGGATACAAAAGCTATTTTACCTGTTAAGGATATTGTGACTAAATTGGTGAAGTAGTTCTTTATGCTTATATTTGTTTAAAATAATTCCTTTGAAAAAAGTCATTCAATGTATTAGAGCTATAGTAACCGTTTTTATATTCGGTTATTTGTTGTTGCATGGAAATGATTCTTTAGTTGTTCCTCAACTAATAAAAACAGCTTCTACAAAAGAATGTAATTCCCATTTTAGCCAAGGAAAAATCGATTTTAATCAGGAAGGCATTCAGAAAGAGTCAATTTCATTAAAAACCAGTCAAAATTATTCAGGTTCTAATGAAATTGTAAGAAAACAAATTCCTGCGTTTTTATTATTGACTTCTCCTATTCAGTTAGAATTATTAAATAAAAATAGTTTTGAAGTTTTTTTTGTAAAAAAGCATCTTCTCAATCTATTTTTTGGTACTTCAAGAATTATTTTTCCGTTTCATTATTTTTGGTAAAATTTATTTTAAATCTAGTTAATCTCAAATAAATTCAATATTTGAGAAGTTTTTTTATACACTTAATTTAAAATAAATTCAAAATGGATATTACCAACACTATAATCGGAATCGTATTTTTTTCATTAATCTTTATTCCTATTTTCATCATTAATAATAATGTTAGAAAAAGAAAAAATCAATTATTAAACACATTGAATGAATTATCATCTGACAAAAGCACAAAATTTTCAGATTGTGATTTTTGGACGAATAATTCTGGGATAGGCATTAAAGGGGACATGTTAGCTTTCTTCAGAAAAGGAGAAGATGCTCAGATTAACGAAGTTATTAATCTAAAAGAAGTTAAAAAATGCTCGTTAGTTCAATTTGATAAACACGGAAACGTTCCAAAAAGCAATTACGAAATTAATAAATTAGCTTTGTATTTAACGTTGAGCAATCACAAAGAGATCCATTTAGTTTTCTTTCATGCTGATGCTAAAAATTTCGTTATTGGAGAAGAATTTAGAATAGCAAAAAAATGGTTAGATGTTATTACAAGTAAAATCTAATAAGCAAAAAAGCCTCAGAAATGAGGCTTTTTTTTATGTTTTTTTTTAAAATTACTCAACAGTTATCTCAAAAACTTTATCCCAATTTTTACCTGTTACAAAATACGTTTTTGTTGCAGAATTGTAAGCAATTCCGTTTAAAACATCGATTTCTACATGCTTAGTTACCTTGTTTTTTAATTCGCTTAAATTGATAATCGCTTCAATTGAACCATTCTTAGGATTTATAATAGCAATAGCGTCTTTTTGGTAAATATTAGCCCAAATTTTCCCATTAACCCATTCTAGTTCATTTACTTGTTCAATTTTAGTGCCATTGGTGTAAACATTAATATAATCTTCAACTTTTAAAGTTTCTGGATTTAAAATATAGATTTTCTCAGAACCGTCACTCATGTATAGTTTTTCACCATCATTTGTAATTCCCCATCCGTCCATTTCGTAAGGAAATGTTTTTTCTAATTTGAAAGTTTTTGCATCATACACAAAACCTGTTTTTTCTTTCCAAGTCAATTGATAGATTTTGTCTTTTAAAATGGTAATGCCTTCTCCAAAATACATATCTTCTAACTTAATTTGTTCGGTTACTTTCCCAGTTTTAAAATCGGTTTTTCTTAAAGTTGATTCTTTGTATTGTCCCGTTCCTTCTAATAAAACGCCATTATAGAATTCAAAACCTTGGGTGTAAGCTTTAATATCGTGAGGATATGTATTGATTATTTTATAATTTAAAACTTTTGGTGCTTGGCTAGCATAAATAGAAAATCCCGAAGTAATATCAATGTTTTGTCCTTTAAAATACACTAAAGCCTTAATCGTTTGGTTGCCTAATTTTTGATTGCTCAATGCAAAAGGCAATTTTTCATTTCCTTTTACAGAACCAATTTTAATTTCGTTAATGTAGTAAACAACAGAATCTATTGTTTTGTTTTCTTTGTTTTGAAGAACTAAATCAATGCTTTCTTCAAGCTTAAGAATTGGTTTTATTGTTGAATTTTCAATCGAAAATAAATTTTTTAATGTATTTTCATCTTCTTTACAAGATGTAGAAATCACACCTAATACAATGAAAGCGAATAGCTTAACTTTTAACATGGTTGAAATATTTAATAAGGTAAATATACAATGATTTTTTATACTCACAATTGCCTTGCAAAAATATAAAAAGGTTGTATATTTGCACTGGCAAGTCCTACACGACCAGCTCCTGCAGACTCCTCCAGGGTGGGAACACAGCAAAGGTATGTGGTTGTAGCGGTGCGATGTAGGTCGCTTGCCATTTTTTATTTCTTTTGAATTGTTGTCCCGTTTGTTCGGGATTTATTATAAAATTATTTCTAATTGCAATATTAATTAAAAACGCCCAGAATTATTTCTGGGCGTTTTTAATTAGGTTTATATTATTAATTTACAATTATTTTCTTTGTAGCTAAAGCTTTTTCAGAAGCCAATTGAACTAAATAAAATCCACTTGACAAATTGTTTACTTTATAAGAATTATCTACCCTTACAGGATTTTTTATTTCTTTAATGATTTGTCCGTTGATGTTGTAAAAAATAATTGATTCTAACTCTTTTTCACTGGAAATAGTAACTTCATTATTAATTACCGGATTTGGATAAATTGAAATAGAATTTTCTAATACAAAGTTTTCAGAAGTTAATGTTGAGCATTGTGTTGGAAAAATTTGGCACAAATATTCTGGATGGTCAATATATGGGTTTCTATTATTTTGTCTTGCGTAAACAGCATTATTTCTATCAATTTCTCGTTGACTAACGGGGTCATTTAAATGCCATTTTAATAAAATATTTAAGAACGTATTTGTGTATACTTGATCAGATGTTCCATTAAACATGCTAAATGTAAACCCTGTAACTTGAGTTTCATATCTTGTACCAAAGTATAATAACATTCTAGCGATATCTCCTTTAAACTCATTTATTGGTTCAAAAACCGTTGAACTATATCCAGATGAATAGCCAGAATTTAAATTATTACCTTTTTTTGACCCATTAGAATAAGTATTTGATGCAGTAGCTACAACTCCAAAAGGTAAATCCCCTCTTTGTGCATTTACATATTTATCTGAAGGCACAACAAAATGTGCGTCTGAATACATTGGAGTAGCAGAACTGAAAGCTGATTGTGGAATTATATGTTCACGATTATATTTATCGCATTCTACAGATCCACCAGTTCCATTGTCTTGATTGGTACCATAAGTAAAAGCACACTCTGGGCCTGTTGGATTTTCAGTATACATATCTAACATAGTTCCATCATTTTCATAGTATGAATCAATATCAGAGGTGGTGTAAGTAATATATAATCCAGCATAACCTTGATCAAAAGCTATATGCTCAGATGATAACCCATCATTTACATTATCAATAATTTTTCTCAATTGCGTTTTTAAAGTTAATCCTGTTCCAGTTGCAGTAGCGTAATAGTTAGCTGGAATTTGTGCCATTCCAATTAAAGAACACAATAAAAATGTTAAAAGGATAATATTTTTTTTCATATTTTATTTATTTTTTCTTTCTAATAATGCCATGTAAAATCCGTCAAAGCCACTTTCGCTGGCTAAGACTTTTTGATCTTTGACAAAATTAAACTCTTTTCCAATTTCAGTGCTTAAGAAACGCTTAATTTGTTCTTGGTTTTCTGAAGGTAATACAGAACAAGTTGCATATACTAACTTTCCGCCTGGTTTTACAATCTTAGAATAATTCTCCAAAACTTCCGCTTGAATTTTCTTGATATTCTCAATGAATTCAGGTTGTAATTTCCATTTGCTATCTGGATTTCTTTTTAAAACACCTAATCCACTACAAGGAGCATCAATTAAGACTCTGTCTGCTTTTTCGTGTAACTTTTTGATTGTTTTAGTGCTTTCAATTACTCTTGGTTCAATGTTGAAAGATCCATTTCTTTTAGCGCGAATTTTTAATTGTTTCAATTTACTTTCGTATAAATCCATTGCAATTAATTGGCCTTTATTTTCCATTAACGAAGCCAAGTGCAATGTCTTTCCTCCAGCGCCAGCGCAAGTATCAACTACTCGCATTCCTGGTTTTACATCTAAGAAATAAGCAACTAATTGTGAAGAAGCATCTTGAACCTCAAACAATCCGTCTTTAAAAGCGTCAGTTAAAAATACATTTGCTCTTTCTGTTAAAATTAAAGCATCTGGATATTCTTTGTGAAACTCGGTTTCAATATTCAAATCCATCAAGATAGCTCTTAATTTTTCTTTTGTAGTTTTTAGGCGGTTTACTCTCAGAATAACCTTGGCTTGCTCGTTTTGCGCTGCCAATTCTTTGGTCCAAACTTCTTCGCCTAGCTCTTTAACCCCTAATTCATCCATCCAATCTGGAATAGACTCTTTAAATTTTCTAGTTTTGGTTAATTCATCAAATTTTCCTTTGATTCTTCTGACAGGAGTATCTTCAAAATACTTCCAATCGGGAAGGTTATAACCTCTTAATACAGCCCATACCGCAAATATTCTCCAGATTTTATCTCTGTCGAAAGGTTCTTTAACTTCAGCAATTTCAGTATATAAACGTTTCCATCTAACAATTTCATAAATTGTTTCAGCAACGAATTTTCGATCATGACTTCCCCAACGTTTGTCTTTTTTTAAAGCTCTTGCGACAACTTTATCGGCATATTCACCTTCATTAAAAATCGCCATAAGCGAATCAATTGTAGTGAATACTAAATTTCTGTGTAATCTCATTGTATATTTTAAATCAGCCCGAGAATTCGGGACGCAAAGATAGGAATAAAAATAAAAAAAGCTGTCAAATTTGACAGCTTTAATATTTATCCTCTTCCGCTAGATCTTGAACACGAATTCCTTGTGTTTGAATTGCTACTAGGGGTGCTACTTCTACCTTGTGAAGAACTTCCTCTTGAAGAACTACTTCTTGCTTGTGAATTTCCCTGATTTCCATTGGTGGATACAGAATTTCTAGTTCCAGAAGAATTGTTTCTATTCTCTGAATATACTCTTGTGCCTTCAGTTCTATTTCTTGTTTCAGATGAAACCCTAGGTGTTTCAGTATTTCTAGTTTCATTGTTGTATCTAGGACTATTGCCTTCAGTTCTAGTTCTTGGTGTTGTTGTATTTGTTGCTCGTGTTACACGTGGAGTATTGCTAGAGATTCTGTTGTTGTAACCATTCATTTCGTTATTGCCTCTAGGCGAACGAATAGTTCTGTTATTGTCTAATTCTTGTCGGTTGCTATATCCAGTGTTTCTGTTTGTAAATGAACGATTAGGATGCATTCTTTCGTACCCATTACCTCTTCTGCCATAATAATTATTATATACATTTCCACATCTTCTGTAACTTGCATAATGATACGAATGACCATAGTTGATGTGTACATGAATATGGTTTCTGTATCTAAAAATTGGGTATGGATTCCAATAACTGTAATAACTAGGATAATAATTCCAATACCATGATGAATAATACGGACGATAATTTCCTATCCAAAAAGTGTTATATATAATGGGTGTGTGCACATATACTGGTTCATAAATATAATTTGTTCCGTACATATAAACATCTCCAACCACTTGCACTTGTACTTGATTATCTCTATCTCGCGCCACTTCAATGGTTGCAACATCTTGAAAAACATCTTTATCTAAAACCGCTTGCACTACCACTAAATGGACATTGTCTTCAACCGATTCAATTACTCTTAAATAATCTACATAATTATCGTTATTTAAGTCTAAATTGGAAATTTGAGTTTTAGGGTCGTTTAATCTTCTTTCAAAATCTTCTAAATTGGAAGCATCACCAAAAATAGTAGCAACTGCTCTTAAATCTAAATTATCGCTAATATCAGAATTTGAAGCTTTTACAGTAGTTTTTTCTTGTGCTACAAGTACATTCATTGTTAAGGATGTAAGTATGCTTAAAGTAAGTAATTTCGTTTTCATAACAGTTGTTTTTGGTTAAACACTAATTTCATATATTCTATTATCCAATTTCTGTGCCAAAAAAAAATAAATATATTTATTTTACTGATTTTCAATTGTTTAAAATTTTTATTCTATGCATAAAATATATTCTCTTATATTTGGAATTATATTTCTATCTCATGAAAAACTATTTATTTATCCTTTTAATTTGTATTGGTTGTGCTTCAAAAAAAGAAATTGTTAGTCCAACATTTGAATCCAAAATTATTTCTACCGAAAAATTGAGTTGTAGAGCCATTCTTGTGGAGGCTGAAAAAGTTTGGATGGGAATGGATAAAGGCAGAATTGGCATTTATGATAGAAAAAAAGATACCTTAGTAATAAAATCGATTGCAAATGTTTCAAATACAACTGAATTTAGAAGTATTGCAAGTACAAAGCAAGCTATTTTTATCTTAGCCGTTGGAAATCCTGCAGTTTTAATTCGAATTGATAAAAATACGTTGGACGAAACGATTGTTTACAAAGAAGAACACGAAAAAGTTTTTTATGATAGCATGCAATTTGCTGATGATTTAAACGGTTTTGCAATGGGTGATCCAATTGAAAATTGTTTGTCATTTATTAAAACTAATGACGGCGGTACAACTTGGCAAAAAGTCAGTTGTTCTAATTTTCCAGTAGCTGCAAATGGCGAGGCTGCTTTTGCAACAAGTAATACCAATTTAATAGTAAAAGGAAAATCTATTTTTATGGTTTCTGGTGGTAAACAATCGAGAGTTTTTGTTTCTAACGATTTTGGTACTACATGGAAGGCTTACGAAACTCCAATTGTGCAAGGAGAGGAAATGACAGGAATTTTTACTGCCGACTTTTACGATGAGAAAACAGGAATGATTGCAGGTGGAAATTACACGAAACAAGAGCAAAATTGGGCGAACAAAGCTATTACAACAAATGGCGGTAAAACATGGAATTTAATTGCTGATAAACAAGCTTTTGGTTATGCATCCTGTGTTCAGTTTGTGCCAAATAGTAAAGGTAAAAAGATAATAGCTGTGGGAGGAACCGGACTTTATTATACTTCAGATTTTGGAAAATCGTGGCTTAAATTTTCTGAGGAGAAAGATTTTTACACGTTTAGATTTGCATCGGAAACCGTTTTTTTTGTTTCGGGGAAAAATAAAGTAGCTCGATTTGAAATGAAGTAAACTTTTATCAAGAGAAACTTATTTTTGTTCTTAAATAAAAAAAGCTGAAACGAGTTCAGCTTAGTAAGTTAGACTATTTGAATTAACCTCTTCTTCGATCTTTTATTTGTTTTAACAATGTTCTATTAAAATCATCTTCAGCTTTTTTTAGTTTGATGATTTTTTTTGCACTAATTACGCCTTGTAAATCTCTGATGAATTTTTTACGAAGGTTAAATAAGTTTTCTTCGATTGTTTCCATTTGAATCAATAGGCTAGAAGCGTCTTTTTCTGATAATTTCTCAACACTTCCAGGCTCAAATCGATCTAGAATGGCTCTCATTTTTTCATGACGCAATTCGGATTGTTTTTCATCAAATGCATTATATATTGGCCAAAATTTTTGTGCTTCTTCCGTTGTTAAATTCAATTGTTCAGTTATGTAAGCTATTTTTAATGCTTTCACTTTTTCTTTTTTTTCTCTAAATCCTTGCGAAAAGGATAATGTAGAAATTAACAAGAATACGATTGGATATATGATTTTTGTTTTCATAAAATTATTTTTTAATTCGTTATTCGTTTATTAAGTAATCTAAATTGGCTGATTCTGATAAATAATTTTCAATGGTTTCATCAGTAACATTATCATTGGTTAGTGCATTTTCCAATTCAGAAATATCTTCATCGGTTAAATGTTTTGTTAGTTCGGTTGTTCCAACACTTTGTTGTTCTGCTAAATAGTTTTCAATAGTTGCAGCATCTAAATTACTTTCTTTGGCCATATTAAAATATACTGGAATGGCAATAGCTAATAAAAATAGGGCAGCAATACTACTAATCCACACTTGTTTTCTGTAAAATAACGAAACGACTTTAACCTCATTTTTGGATGGATTTTTGGCTGAAATTTCTTGCATCATTTTAGCTTCAAATTGCTCAAAATAATGCTCTGGAGTTTTAAATCCAGTTGAAATTTTTTCGTTATTTTCTATATCAAAATTCTTCATGTTTATTAGACAAAAATAATGGTTAAAGGTTTAATTGGTATGTAAATATTCTTCTATTTTTTTTACCGCAATATGGTAACTAGCTTTTAATGCTCCAACAGATGTGGTTAAAATCTCAGACATTTCTTCGTATTTTAATTCTTCAAAATATCTCATTTTAAAAACTAATTGTTGTTTTTCGGGCAAAATAGCAATTGCTTTTTGGAGCTTTAATTGTATTTCATTGCCATCAAAAAAAACATCACTTTCTAATTTATTTATTGCTTTTTGTTGTACTTCCTCGTTAGAAATACCTTGTTTTTTTGCTCTTTGTTGCATAAAGGTAATAGCTTCATTCGTTGCAATTCGATACATCCATGAGAATAATTTGCTGTCGCCTTTAAAATTTTTAAGATTTGAAAATATCTTTATGAATGTGTTTTGAAGCACATCGTCGGCATCATCATGATTTAAAACCATGTTTCTGATTTGATTATACAATGGTTTTTGATATAATTGCAAGAGTTTTCGAAACGCTTCATTCTGCGTTTTTGGTTCTAATAATTCTAAAATAAATGCTTTTTCGTCTTGCAAAATAGAGTTCTTATTTACTTAAGACTAAAGATATTCAAAAAGGTTTAATTTTAATTTTTGTTTTCTTAAAAAAACGAGATGTAGTTTGTAACTTTGCTTTTTAAACCTACATTATTCTATGAAAGATTTAAGTAATTACAGGAAATCCTACGATAAAAGTGAATTATTGGAAAATCAAATTCCCGAAGATCCAATTAATTTATTTCATAGATGGTTTTACGAAGCAGAAGATTTAAATGCCGCCGATGAAGTCAATGCAATGACTGTCGCTACTATTGGTTTAGATGGTTTTCCAAAATCTAGAGTAGTTTTATTGAAAAAATTTAACGAAGAAGGTTTTATTTTTTATACCAATTATAATTCTGAAAAGGGAAAAGCAATACTCAACAATCCAAATGTTTGTTTATCTTTTTTTTGGCCTGGAGTTGAACGTCAGATTATTATCAAAGGAATTGCCGAGAAAACAGCTGATAGTATTTCCGATAATTATTTTGCTTCACGTCCCGATGGAAGTAAATTAGGGGCAATTGTGTCGCCTCAGAGTGAAGTAATTCCAAATCGAGAATTTTTAGAAAATAATTTAAAGGAATTAGAACAAGAGTGGGAGGGAAAAGAAATTTTGCGACCTGCGCATTGGGGAGGTTTTTTAGTTCGCCCAGTAGCTGTAGAGTTTTGGCAAGGAAGACCAAATCGTTTACACGACCGAATTCGCTATCAATTAACTAACGATTTTGATTGGACTATAGAGCGTTTGTCGCCTTGATGTTTGCTTAAAGGTTAAAAGGTTACTTTATGCAGCTTTTAGAAGTGTTGAAGAATCACTAAATAATAATCATTCTATTCATTAGGTGTAGTCATTAAAGCAAACTGCGGTTAGTGGATAATTTTTTATTTAAATTCATTAAGTTTATCATTTGGTAAATCGTATTCATAAATTTTGTGGTTTTCAATATCATAATAAATCCATTGCATTAGAGTGAAATGACTTTCAAAACTATAGCCAATACCTAAAACTTCGTAAGCTCTATTGTTCATCGTTTGCTCTTCAATAGAGTATTCGATTTCCTCCTTTTTCTTTACGCGACTTTTAATCGACTCATTTTTGGAATTTGCAATATAGTATTGCGCAACTAAATAAAGTTTGTTTAGATAGTCATCAGAATAGCCATCTTCTCCGCTCCAATGATATTTCATTTCTTTATTATAGGTTTTTATAAATTTTGAAAGAGTGCCATCTTGTATTTTTTTGATAGAAATAAGTTGATTTATAATCTGTGCTGATTCATCATCTCCCGCCAAATAAACGGTATCTTTTTTCCATTGGATTTCGCAAATATCTCCTCTATATAAAATGCTGTAGTCAATATCACCAGTTATAAAGACAAAATCTTCGCCTTCTTTTTTTGAATAGAGTAAGTTATTATCACCCTCATCGGTGTATTCAACGAATTCAAATTTATCTTTTAATGTTTCTACTTTTTTTGAGGTTTTGTGAATACCGTTTTCTATCACGGTGGAATTATTAGATTCCTTATGCTGGCATGAAAAAAGTAGAACAATAATTATGATATAGCTTAATTTATATTTGTTTATCTTTTTTTTTATTTGTAATTGTTCGGTTTTTAAAACTATCATTTTTCCAACTTAGGTTATTGATTTTTAATTGTTTTAGGTGGTTTCCCAAAAAAGCCACTGGTAATTCGTTATTTTGATTAACTATATTTTCATCCGAACTAGAATAGATTGTGAAATCCAAAGAAGCAGAATTTATATTTGGGTTTGATAAAAGGCTTTCTAATTCATCAAAATATTTATACGGGAAATAAATTGCATCTTTACTTTGATTGCTTAATTTATCCCAATCTTTATCAGAAACATCGAACGAAATTCCATAAATTCCTTTTAAATTTTTTTACTTTATTTTTAATATCGCCTTTACCATTTCAAATAAATCCCTTGACACTACATTTCTTGAAATCACTGTTAGTGGCTAGCATATTATTCTTGTTGAATCCATTCGTATTTGTCATTTTTTAGATAAATTATTCCACCGCCACAACTTTCTTCAGCATGTATAAATATTCCATCGTTTAAAAGTTTGATTTTATCAGATTCTTTTATTTCCTTTTCTGATAAGATATCTCCTTCTTCATTTACATTATTCCAATAAGTTTTATTTTTCGGTGCTTTTTCAAATATTCCTACCCAATCAATTTCATTGAATCCTTGCTTTAAAATATCATTTCCCATTCCAAAATAATCTGTTCTTTTTCCATTTCCGAATACTATTCGTAATCCACTTTTTCCACTTTTTGTACTTCTAACAATTTCGCCAGTTTCATTCAGTTTATCTCCGTCTAAATCACAAGTAATTTTATTGATTTTATGTTTTTTAGATAGTTCAATTGTATTATTAACTTTTTTCTCAACTTCTGTTTTCTGTTGTTTCTCGTTTTCTTTTTTACAAGAAAAAAGAGTAATTACAATTAGTGATAATATTACAATTCTCATACATTTATTTTTTATTTAAATATTATCTAATACTTGTTTTAGGAAGTTCTTTCAAATTATTAAATCTTATTTTTCGATATGATTGATTTCAATTTCAAAGTCGTCATCAATATCAATGTAAGCAATACAAATGAAATTAATCCATAAACTATTAAAGCTTGTTCGTTATAGACAACTAAAGTTTTTTTATCAAAATAGTTTCCTTCTGAATTGTAATCCATTCTAATTCGAGTATAAATCAACCAACTAAATAATGCAGTCAATAGGGCAAGAATAATAATCAGTACTATAAGAGTTTTAGCTTTCATTTAATTAAGATTCTTGAGTCTCCGATAAGCTTGTGGTTAACGTTCCGCGGCTTGCTTTCAGTGGCGTTGAACCAACACCAAGCCATTACAAATATAACAAAACATTCCATTCAGCAGCGGATTTTCCGTAGGAAAATCCGGAAGTAGCCATTGAAGCAAACCGCGGTTAGCAGTTACCATTTTATTCGTTTAGCCGATTTTCTATATCCATTTGTTGATGTAGAATTCGGATAATCTCTAACTCACTTTGTTTTTCGTTGATTTTGTAGAAAATAAAATGGGATTTGACCTGAGAACGTAAATAATCTTTTCTGACATGGCTAAAATCAGAACCAGAATTTGGTTTTTGACATAGATATTCTATTTCATCAAAAATCAAATTCAAATACCTGTCAGCTTGTTCTGCAGACCAAGTTTCAATTGTATAAAGCCAAATTTTTTCAAGATCATTTGATGCTTCTTTACTTATTTTGTAAATCATTTACACAAATGTTTGTTATGTAAATCCTTTAAAAAAGTATCTCTGTTAAAATCTTTTACAAATCCAGATTTTTCTCCTTTTTTAAGTTCTTTGATAAGTTCAGCTTTTTTTGATTCTTCTTGCTCAAACATTCTTAATGCAGTTCTTACAACTTCGCTTGCTGAAGAAAACCGACCACTTCTTAATTGCTGATTAATAAAATCATCAAAATAATCTCCTAATAGTATTGATGTGTTTTTTGCCATGACAAATAAATTTAAAAAGCAAATATACCAAGTTTTGGTATAATATCAAATTTTACGGAGATTTTTTATGGTTACCGCTAACGTTCTGCGGCTTGCTCTCAGTGGCGTTGCACCAACACCAAGCCATTACAAATATAACAAAACATTCCATTCAGCAGCGGATTTTCCGTAGGAAAATCCGGAAGTAGCCATTGAAGCAAACCGCTGTTACCAGTAGTTTTTAGTGTGAAAATTTTACTTCAAATAATTTTAACATTGATTCAACAGTTCTCTTGTCATTAATCATTGTAATATCTTTTATTTTAGATTTTAAATGATTTTCAAATACTTTTACAACTATTATTTTATTTTTTTCATCATAATATAAAGTCCAATTTTCCCATTCTTTTATTTTGGATGGTTTATAATCGATTATATATTCATTTACAATATTTAAAAATTCATTTTCGCTATAACTTTCTAAATGTTTAAAATTTACAGATAATAGCGTGCTGTCTTTTTTTGAGAAATGGAAAAGCACTTGTTCTAAATCATTAACACTTTTTGTTTCTATAAATGATTCTTCTGAATCTAAAGGAGAATATTTTGATTGAATTTCTTTATAATTGACTTTAAATTGTGAAAATGAATTACAAGTAAAAACTAAAAATAAAATAACGATTTTTTTCATCTTTTCGTTTTTTTTTTAAATTACTGCTAACGGTTTGCAGATTTGCGATGGGCGGGCTTTTCAGCACAAATGTTCATTCGGAGAACTGAACTTCCTGTAACCACAAAACTGTCTGCGGAGCACGAAACCCCGCCTATTGCAAATGTGCTGTTATAGCCAGTTGTTTTTCTCATTGTATGTGTCCGTCCGATAAACAAGGTTCTGCGTAACCAATAGTCTCTTGCGTTTCTAACTCGTCTAACTTTTTCTTTATGCTTTTATAGTCAACAGTTGAAGGGATTTCCATTGAAAAATATCCTTCATTAACTTTTTCCGAAACACAACCAAGTTCTTTGAATGTGTCTCGGATTTGATTTATGTCTTTTGACTTGTCCATTAACACAATTTGAACTGTAGAGTTGCCTGAATATTCTACTGTCTTGCGATAAGTAAACATTTGTTCATGGTCGTCAAATTTCGCAAACACAATGTCGTCTGAAGCTACAAGTGGTGAGTAAAATGGAATGCTATCGAGCTTGTAAAGTTCTTTTTCTTTGTCAACAAATGTCGCCCACATTATCTCGACCGATTCTTCGTCCAAGACGTCACAGTGAAAGCGGAATAATATTTTAATGTAATTGTCGTCTTTTGCGTCATTATATTTACTCAGATTTTTTCTGTTTTCTCCCTTTCAAAACTTTTTTCTTGAGAGATGATTTTTTTGCTAATGATGCCAAGTCTGAATTTGGGTCATTAAACTGTTCATCAAGTTCTCTTTTGGTTAGTCCTTTAAGGTCTTTGTGTGTCGTATGAATACTTCTTGACATATTGGTCGTTTTACAATTGGCTATAACGTTATGAGGCTTGCTTTCAGTGGCGTTGCACCAACACCAAGCCATTACAAATATAACAAAACATTCCATTCAGCAGCGGATTTTCCGTAGGAAAATCCGGAAGTAGCCATTGAAGCAAACCGCTGTTGTAAACAGTTTTAATTAACCATCCCAAACATCAAAGTCAATAACTGTATTATTTTCGTTAAAGTATAAAGTCAATCTACCAGTATTTATTCCGTTATGCGAATAGCCTAAATAATAAGAGAGTTCGTTTTTAGTTTCAGAATCGGGTTTGCCTAATAATTTATGAATTTCGTTTTTAGTCATGCCTTTCAATTCGTAGTTTTTACGCAAACTATTCATCATGTCCCAACGTAGAGACCATTCTTCTTCGGTATTTTCCCAATTTTTCCATTTTTCTGAGTCAAATTTTTCTCCAGATATTTTTCCACGCAAAGAAAATCCTGTAATAATTAGAATTGAAAAAAGTAATATCGCTATTTTAGTTTTTTTACTCAAAGTTTTTTCAAAATTGTTTACAACGTTCCGCCGCTAGCCGACTGTGGCGGTCAAAGCGAAACAATTTTTCCTTACTAAGATAAACGTTTTTCGTGTAAACCAAACGCCAAACTAGCACTTACCAGCCATAGCGGCTAGCGGCTGTTACATGCAGGCTTTTTATTTATAATACAACTTTTCAATCTCCTTATCACTTAAGAATTCAAATTCATTCAGAAAAGCTGCGCCATTTCCTCCATTCGGATTTCTATAACCAATCACAATTCCTTTCTCAGTTGATTCCGCTTGAATTATGACGACTAATTCTTTTATGTCATTATCTTCATTTGTCAGAAAAGCTAGTTTTGGTAAATCAATTTCATATGGATAATGTTGAGCAACATTTTTAATACAGAAAACAGCAATACCATTTTTTGCCTCATTTTCGGTAGCGATCTTGCCATTAATCACCGGAATTGATTTCCACGAATTAATTTCAAATGCGGGCCATTTATTTTCGTTATCGTTTTTCATTTAAGTTCTGGTCAGGTAAGCTTGCATGTAACGGTCGGGTATTTGCGAAGAAGCGGTTAAATATGCCGAAACTTCGATTAAGCACCAAAGTTAATAAATAATTACTGAACTTTGGTTAAGCACTTAACCCGCTTTTTTGCAAATACCTTGTTGGCAGTAGTATTTTTATTCATACAATAAGCCCAATTCATTTTTTATGTCTTTTCTTTCTGTTAATTTTGTTGGATTTACACTCCAATTTTCTGCAATTTTCATTACCAACTCTTCATCTGCAAAAATTAAATCTTCTCTATCCCAATAATTTTCATCTTCTGCTTCTTTAGAAAACGAATTAAATAAATTTAAATCTTTTTCGATTTCGCTCGGATTCCCAAAAACTTTAATGTTTTCTCCTCTTTCTCCAATATATGCATAAATTCGTTCTGTTTTTCCATTTATCGATTTCATCCAATTATGATATTCTACAACACGATGAGTTCCGAAAAATTGAGCTTCTCCAAATTCCGAACTTAATTTATTTATTAATATTTCAAGTTCTTCAATACTTTCTTTTGTATCACCAGAAACTAATTTCATTCCAACCGCCAAAGTCCATTCTCCTATTTGTGGTGTTATATAAACTGAATTTTCATAGGCATTTTCTATTCCACTTTTCCAGTTTGAAAGTTTAGGATTTTTGAAGTTAAGAATTTAAGCTATTCTTTGTTTATTATTGGTTTTTACTGCAATCCAAACTATTTTGTAACCAAAATCAATTGGATTGTCGTTTTCAGTCAAAATTAACTTTGATTTAGGTTTGTATTCTGCTGTAATTCCATTTCGTTTAGCAAACCAAATTGATAAAGCAATAAAAGCAATTATTCCAATTATTAATGTTGTTTTCATTTTTACGTGTAATATTACTGCCAACGTCATTCAGCTTGTTGCAGTTGCAAAATTAATAACTAAAAATTACAAAAATTATGGACTATTCAATTAAAATTTTACAAGATAACCTTGACAAACTTAATAGTAGATATGAAAGATTTGTATCTAATGGCTCTGTTGAAATAACAAGTATTATTGCTTTAGATAACAGAAAAAAAGCACGTCATTTAGAACAAGCCATTACTGAACTAAACCAAGCCTTGCAATTGCAACAAACTGGTGTTATGCCTCGTTTTATTTCACTTGTAACTTCTTTTGATTTTAATTCTATTAATGAAAAAATAGATTGGTTAGGTATACAAAGAGAAGATATAATTTCTTTACAGCATACAAAAAACGATGGTTTCTGCCTATACTATTTCAAAAATGAGGCATAACGTTCCGGCGCTTGGCGAGGTTGCGAACTTCGGAACCGATTATTTTCTATTAAAGATAAAATTTCTTGCGAAATGTAAACGTGAATTTACAACAAAATTCGCAATCTTGCCAAACCCCTGTTATCCTCATTTTATAATTGCCAGTTCTTAATTGCACTTAAAGTGTTGTATTCATTGACTTTATTAAATTTGACAATGCAATTTTAAGCATAAAAAAGCAATGAAATACTTGTTTTGTTGTACCCAATGTTGTACCTTCGTATCACGATGCACCCAATTGAAAACCCAGTATTTACAATACTTTCACTCGTTTGCATTGCTTTACAAATATAGTACAACATTTCTAATTTCCTAACACTATGGCATCAATTAAACTAATTTTAAGAACACACCAGGCAGACCAAACCGGACACAGCCCTTTGTACATTCGAATTATAAAAGATAGAAAAACGAAATTTATCACTGCTGGAGTGAAGCTCAAAGAGAACGAGTGGGATGAAGTAAAGCAGAAAGTAAAAAAGAACCATCCCAACAGCGCGAGGATGAATGCTGCATTATCTCAAAAAATTGCAGATGCTGAAGGTCAGGTTGCGGATATGGAAAGAAAGATAAAAACCGTTTCCATCAAAAAACTAAAAGAAGCCATCAAGGGAAAAGAAGTGCCAAACTTTTTTCAATATGCTTATGCTCGATGTGAAAAAATAAAAGGTAGCGTTTCGTTTGGAACTTATAAAAATTATATGCTTTACACAAAGAAATTTGAAAATTATGTAGGCAGCAAGGATGTTTATTTTGATGATATTACGGTGTCAGTTTTAAAGGACTATATGGCTCATATGGGAAATATTCTAAAAAACGGAGCAACGACACAACGCTATTCAATAATGATCTTGGCGATAATGTTCAAGGAAGCTATTAAAGAAGACATCATTCCAGAATATATGTATCCATTCAACAAACTGACATTAAAAAAAGATACCGAGAAAAGAGTATTCCTAAACAAAGACCAAATCGAAAAACTAACCAATTTAGACCTCAAAGAAGGAAAGAAAGCGGATTTATGGAGAGATTTATTCCTATTCTCAATTTATGCCGGAGGATTAAGATTTAGCGATGTTATCGAGCTGCAATACACCAATTACAATAGCGAAGAGCAAAGAATAAAAAAAGTAATCCGTAAAACAGGAAGATTACACCAGTTTAAAATTGGTAAAGTGGCGATTGATATTTTGAATAAATACATCAAAGAAGATGCACAACCAGATGATTATATTTTCCCAATTATTACAGATAAAAAATCATACAACAAGAGTGAAGAAATACGTTATTTCATTTCACAAAGAGAAAATCATTCTGCAAATTTCCAACTCAACCGAATGGGTAAAATGTTGAAACTACCGTTTCCACTTTCGTTCCATTTATCGCGACACAGTTTTGCAACAAATGCGTTAAATAATGGAATGAGAATTGAGCACGTTTCTAAATTAATGGACCACACAGACATCAGTACAACGCAGATATATGCTAAAATCATTAGCGAAGAATTAGACAAAGCAGTTGACAGTTACATTTTCTAAATAACGTGTAAAGTCCCTATTTTATTGACTTCATCCGATTGTTAATAACTTCATTTAAAATCCTTTAACAAGGATTTTTTTTATTTTCTACATTTGCAAAATAGAAATCTAGTAATTTTTAAAGCAAACAAATCGAAAAAAAGATGATTGCTCTTTATAAGCCAAACAGCAACAAGAAAACATCAAATTTTAAACCGCTTTTAATTACAATTTTTAAGTAAATGAATAACAAAAAAGACATACTACAATTTGAATTCAAAGGATCAAAATATGCAAACCGCAGAGTTTGTAGAATTATTGGCAGTGCCACAGGCACAAGCCAAAAATCCTTTATTTGATATTATTGTCGAAGACAAAATCAACATTCAAAACTATTGCAATGCCTTAATTGCAAAAATTCTAGAACTCAAACAATCTCATTTTCCTGCATTTATCGATTATCAATTCAACCTGGTGAAGAACCCAGAAGTATGGATTTGTAAACTAGAAAAACTATTAGCCAACAATGAAGCTTTTTTCAGCTCCAAAACGGCAATGAGTAGATACAATAAATTATACATCTTAATCGAAAAAAAACGAACAGAGCTGCAATCTTCGAGAGTAAAAGAGCCAGTTGCAAAAACTCCAAAAAGACTAATAAACGCAGAAAGTGAAGAAAGATATTTCTCATTTTCAGAGGTTAAAAAACACATCGCTACTCTAACTAATTATCCAGATAAAATACTTTATTTGAATGAAGAAATTTGTGAGTATAAGCAATCAGAAGTATATTTTATCAATAACAAACTATTGGATTACAAAAAACAATGCAAAGCTTTACTGAAACAAATCCAAAATGAAAAAATCTTAAAATGTCAATTAGAGAAAGAACAAGCTGAAGAGAAAAATAAAATAGCTTTAGAGAAAAAGCCAACATTAAAAATTCGTTTGAATGGTCCAATTAATATTTTAACGGATGCTTACAAACAAATGATGTATGAGGTAAAGCCAAATGGGAAACCTTACATTGAGTATAAGATAAAAGAAATTGCAAAATTTATTTGTGATAATTATTTAGACGAAAATGGAAATGAACTTTCAATGCTTACAATTCAAACGTATTTATCGCCAACTCGAACCGATAAGAACCCAAATAATGATTGGAAAATAAAACTATAGTCCGATTTTTTCTAAAATTAACATTTCAACTTTTCAACATCCATAAGGGCTAACAAACTTTTTAGTCCGATAAGACCAAATAAGTCTAATCGGACTTTTTTTGATTTCGTCCATTTGCACCATAACAATTTAAAACTTTTAAAAATGGATGCAATTATCTTCACAAAAGACCAGTTCACAGATCTAATGAGCAAATTAGACACTATTCAATCTCAAATTTCTATCAAGGCAGACCCTAAGAAAGAAACCTTTTTAGACAATCAAGAATTTCTATTATTGATGAAAATTTCAAAACGTACAGCTCAAACCTGGAGAGACGAAGGCAAAATTTCATTCAGTCAAGTAGGAAACAAAATCTACTACAAACTTTCTGATGTTGAAAAGCTATTGCAAGAGCATTACAACAAATCATTTAAAGGACGATAGTATGAGCAGCTGCAACGGAACTTGTGAGTTTTGCGATTGCAAAACTCACAAAAATGAGAACCAACAACTGCCAACCAACAACTATCAACTTTAAACTATGGTAACAATATTCAAGAATTTCAAAGAAGTTGTAGAACACAAAACAATTGCAACAATTTTGGAGGAAATTAAAACCGGAAAGTACAAACCCGGCATAATTTACTTGCGTAAATCTTTATCTGAAAAAAAAGAAGAAGCATACAACAAAGCCAAAAAATCACTTCCAGCATTCACACCTTCAGGAAAATTTGTTGGTGGTCGTAAATTGGAATTCCTAACAGAGTATTCAAAGTTTATAATCTTAGACATCGACAAATTAAGTACAAACGATTTACAAAAATCAAAAAGTATAGCTGCACAAAGTGAGTTTACTTATGCGTGTTTTATTAGTCCTTCTGGAAACGGTTTAAAAATTTTAGTAAAAATAGAAACGCCAAAAACCGAACATAAAGAAACGTTCCTAAAAGTTCAAGCTTATTACGAGAATATTTTAAAACTAGAAATCGACAAATCAGGAAAAGATTTAACGAGGTTATGCTTTTATTCCTGGGATGAAAATCTATATCTGAACGAGAACGCTTCCACATTTGTCACATCGAACGAAGTTGCGATGCCTTTGATTGAAACACAGCCAGAACCTAAAGCCAAAATCTCTGAACCTATTTTAGATTACGATGCTATTTACAACCACTGCATAAAATTCACTGAAAAAAAAGTACAATTTGTGAATGGTAGTCGCAACGTATTCGTACACCAATTGGCGTGTAACCTAAATCGAAAAGGAGTAGCATTGCAAGAAGCACTAGGATATATTTTAACCGATTTTGGATATGATGAAAAAGAAGTAACACAAGCTGTCAACAGTGCTTACGGAAATATTCACGAGTTTGGAAAGAACGAGAAATTTGAACAACCAAACAAATCAAAAAAGAAAGATAATTTTTCAATTACAGATACTACTGAAGACGACGACGAAGACAAACCAAAACCAACGCAAATAGACCGTTTAGAGCTGTTTTTATCAACAAGATATGTATTTCGTCATAATATCGTTTCTGGCAAATTAGAGTTTCAATATTTCGGTAAAAAGAAATGGAATGTGATGAATGACTTTATAGAAAATTCAATGCTTCGCGAATGTCTAAAAGGAAGAATTAAAACAAACCTGTCATCATTAAGAAACTTATTGTATTCTGATTTTTGTGAGCTGTTCAATCCATTTGAAGATTACTTTTTTAATTTACCAACCTATGATGAAAAGACCGATTACATAACAGAATTAGCAAATACAATAACAACTACAAAACAAGACCTTTGGCAGCAATGTTTTAAAAAGTGGTTAGTGGCTATGGTGGGTTGTGTTCTTGATGATAAAGTAATCAATCACACCGTTATTGTCTTTAGTGGCAAACAAGGATTAGGAAAAACAACTTGGGTGGAGAAGCTAGTTCCCAAACAATTGAAAGAATATCTATTTTCCGGAACCATAAACCCAAACAATAAAGATACGTTGGTACAACTAGCGGAATGTATGTTAATCAACTTGGACGAATTAGAAAACTTAAACCGTTCTGAAATAGGATCACTAAAAGAAATCATTACCAAAACCCAAATCAGAATGAGAAAAGCCTACGGTCACAACAACGAAACTATGCCAAGACGCGCATCATTTGCCGGAAGTGTTAACACAGCTCAGTTCTTAAACGACAGTACAGGAAGCAGAAGGTTTCTTTGTTTTGAGTTGGAAGGCATAAAATACCAGCACGATGTAGATATTAATATGGCATTTTCACAAGCTTTGTTTCTTTTCAAAAGTGGTTTTAGATTTTGGTTTGACCAGGAAGAAATCAAGAACATTACAGCCAATAATGAACAGTATCAGTTACACAGCCCAGAAGAAGAATTATTATTAACTTGGTTTGAACCTTGCGAAAGAGGAAAGGCTAATGTTTTCCTAAATGCTTCTCAAATAGCAGCCAAACTGGCTGAAAAAGCTAAAATAAACATTACAGACGGAACAGTCAACAAATTAGGAAAAGCACTCAAGAAACATAATTTTATTCGTTTTAACACAAAAAATGGTTATGTGTATGCACTCAACGAGTTTAGTTATGAAGAAGTTGATAATAAAAATAAGGAACTAAAAGAATAAGTTCAACAGATAAAAATTAAGGGTGCAATTTGCACCTTTTTTTATTGTTTTGAATTGATAAGATTGATAACCAAATTTTGCCATAAACAGTTGAAGTTTTTTTCTTTAAAAATAATCAAGACATAATAATATAAATTAACGCAATTCAATAAATCAATACAATCAGTTTGCATCAAAATAACCAAATAAATCAGTTTTTTATAAAACCATAAAATAAAAAAATGTTTACCTCATTTTTTGCTTATCAATCTTATCAATTCATTCTAAAGCATCAAAAAGCAAATAAATGAACTTATGATTATTGTCAATTAAATAAAATCCCTATTTTTACATCCGTGAAATTTTTAAACTACATATTATCAATCTATCTTGTGGCACTATCGTGTTTGCCTTGTGCTGATATAGAAGTAAGCAGTGCAGCACATAAAGCTACTGAAATTGCTTCTAATCACGATGACCACTCACACAATAAAAAAAATGATCTATGTTCACCTTTTTGTATTTGCAATTGTTGTGGACAGCAAATCTTAAATTTTAGTCAAGAAATAGCACCTCAGTTTAGAAAAATTGCAACAGAAATAACTACTCAAATTCCTGCCTATAAATCCATACTTACTTCTAATTTCTACGGAAGTATTTGGAAACCACCTCAAATAGCATAATGAAGCCCGAGTAATTTCGGGTTAGAAAGTTGTGACCTTTTCACAAATAATAGCAAAAGCAATTTTGCTAATCTTCTAATTCATTATACCATTTCAATGTTAGACAAAATCATACAATTCAGTATCAAGAATAAGTTTATAATACTCTTATTTACTTTAGTTCTAGTAGCTTGGGGAAGCTATTCTATAAAAAATCTACCACTCGATGCGTTGCCTGACGTGACTAATAATCAGGTACAAATTATTACAACTGCTCCAACTTTAGCTAGTCAAGAAGTCGAGCAGTTAATTACCTATCCTTTAGAACAATCGGTAAAGACTATTCCAAAAGTAATTGAATTACGAAGTATTTCTCGTTTCGGATTATCGGTTGTTACTGTAGTTTTCAAAGACGATGTTGATATTTTTTGGGCAAGAGAACAAATATTTCAACGCCTTCAAGAAGCAAAAGAAAATATCCCTGTCTATGCAGGTACTCCAGGTTTAGCACCTATCTCAACAGGATTGGGAGAAATTTATCAATATGATGTCTATGCTAAAAAAGGCTATGAAGACAAATATGATGCAATTAAATTACGAACCATTCAAGATTGGATTATCATTCCGCAATTACAAGGCATTGAAGGTGTTGCCGAAGTCAGCACTTGGGGTGGAAAATTAAAACAATATGAAATCGCTGTAAATCCAAATACATTAAATAGTTTGGGTGTAACTATTACAGAAATCTTTGATGCACTAGAAAAAAACAATCAAAATACCGGTGGTGCATACATCGAAAAAGACCAATACGCTTACTTCATTCGTGGTGTGGGAATGGCAACAGGGATTAAAGATTTAGAAAACGTAGTAGTCAAAAACAGGAATGGAGCACCAGTGTTAATTCGTGATGTCGCTACAGTCCGAGAAGGCATTGCACTACGATATGGTGCTTCTACAAAAGATGGTAAAGGAGAAATTGTTTGTGGATTAGCATTAATGTTAAAAGGCGAAAATTCCAGTGCTGTGGTAGATCGAGTGAAAGAAAAAATGGCTCAGATAAACAAAACACTTCCAGAAGGAGTGGTTGCAGAAGCATTCATTGACAGGGGTAAATTAGTAGATAATGCCATAGGAACAGTTACTAAAAACCTATTGGAAGGAGCATTAATAGTAATTTTTGTATTGATATTATTTTTAGGTAATCTTCGAGCAGGGTTAATTGTAGCATCGGTAATTCCACTATCGATGCTTTTTGCAGTAATCTTAATGAACTATTTTGGCGTAAGTGGAAACCTAATGAGTTTAGGCGCAATCGATTTTGGTATCATAGTCGATGGGGCAGTTATTATTGTAGAAGCCACAATGCACCATTTGCAAAAACTCAATCGACAAAAAGATTTAACCCAAGCAGAAATGGATAGCGAAGTTTATAAATCGGCTTCAAAAATTCGTAATAGTGCCGCTTTTGGCGAAATTATTATCTTAATTGTTTATTTACCAATATTTGCACTAGTCGGCACAGAAGGAAAAATGTTTAAACCAATGGCAATGACAGTAGGTTTTGCAGTAATCGGAGCATTCATTTTGTCATTAACTTATGTGCCAATGATGAGTGCAATGTTCTTATCAAAAAACACCGAACACAAACCCAACTTTAGCGATAAAATGATGGCGTGGTTCGAAAAAATTTACACACCGTTTTTAGATAAAGCGTTACGTTTCAAAAAAGCAGTTTTAGCCATTTCGTTAGCACTATTTGTTTTTGCAGTTATTGTTTTTCAAAATATGGGTGGCGAATTTATTCCAACCATCGAAGAAGGAGATTTGGCAATCAATGCAACTATTATGACAGGAAGTTCGCTCTCGCAAATGGTGGAAACCACAACCAAATACGAAAAAATATTAAAAGCAAAGTTCCCAGAAATTAAAACTATTGTTACTAAAATTGGAAGCGGAGAAATTCCAACCGACCCAATGCCAATAGAAAGTGGCGATTTAATTATTGTTTTAAAAGACAAATCAGAATGGACATCTGCTGACAATTGGGAAGATTTAGCCAATTTGATGAAAGAAGAAATGGAAGCTATTCCTGGAGCGAATATCGAAATTTCTCAACCTATTCAAATGCGTTTCAACGAATTAATGACAGGAAGCCGAAGCGATATAGCCATTAAAATTTTTGGTGATGATTTAGAAGTTTTAGATACTAAAGCCAATGAATTAATAGGTAAAATCAATAAAATAGAAGGTATTGGAGATTTAAAAGCCGATAAAGTAACAGGACTTCCTCAAATCACAGTCAAATACGATTATAATAAAATTGCTTTATATGGTTTAAATATTGCCGACATCAATCAAATTATACGTTCTTCTTTTGCAGGCGAAAGCGCAGGTAAAATCTACGAAGAAAGCAAACGTTTTGATGTTGTCGTTAGAATGAACAAAGACAATCGTAGCGACATAACGGATGTTTCTAATCTGTTTATTCCATTACCAAACGGACAGCAAGTACCACTTTCGCAAGTAGCTTCTATCAATTACGAACAAGGTCCAGTGCAAGTTTCTCGTGAAAATGGTAAACGTAGAATTACAATAGGTTTAAATGTTCGTGGTCGTGATGTAAAAAGTGTTGTCGAAGAAATTCAACAAAAATTAGAAACCAGTTTTAAACTTCCTGCTGGGTATTATGTTACGTATGGAGGACAATTTGAAAATTTGGTGGAAGCCAACAAACGCCTTTCGGTAGCTTTACCAATCGCTTTAGGATTAATTATGGTGTTGTTATTTTTTACTTTCAATAGTATGAAACAAGCCGCATTAATTTTCACAGCCATTCCATTATCAGCAATCGGTGGCGTTTTTGCACTTTGGTTACGAGGAATGCCATTTAGTATATCAGCAGGCATTGGATTTATTGCTTTGTTTGGAATAGCTGTGTTGAACGGAATTGTGCTAATCTCCTATTTCAACCAACTCAAATCCGAAGGGATAACCGACCCATTACAACGGGTTTTAATAGGTACAAAAACCAGACTTAGACCAGTATTAATGACTGCTGCGGTTGCTTCATTAGGATTTTTGCCAATGGCATTATCAACTAGTGGTGGAGCCGAAGTACAAAAACCATTAGCAACGGTAGTTATTGGCGGATTAGTTTCGGCAACATTACTAACCTTAATCGTTTTACCAATACTTTATTTATTATTTGAAAAGGGAATTAAAAGAAGAAAAAAAATGTCAAATCCAATTGTAACAATACTCGTTTTGTTAATTAGTAGCTTTTCGTTTGCTCAAAACAGTCAAACAATAACATTAGAAAAAGCTATTGAAAAAGCAAAAGCAAATAACATCGACTTAAAAATCGCGGATAAGGAAATTGAAAAACAAACTGTTCTAAAGAAAACAGCATTTCAAGTAGATCCTTTGCAAGTGCAATACCAAGGCGGACAATTCAATAGTGTCGATTACGACCACAACGTTTCTATTCAACAATACTTTCCAATTGGTAAAATCACAAAAGCCAATCGCCAACTGCAAGAGGAATTAGCCAAATTGGCTGAAAAACGAAAAGCATTAACGGAGTATGAAATTGAAAAAGCCGTATCATTAGCATACTATCAATATTTATATGGAATTTCTATTCAAAAGTTAAATAATGAGTTGTTCGAGATTTATGCTAAATTCCTTAAAAATGCAGAGCTTCGTTTTCAAATCGGAGAAAGTGGCAACATTGAAGTAATCAGTGCTAAAGCCAAATCGAAAGAAATCGAAACCCAAAAAGCACAGTTAGAATATGACTTGGTAGTTTATCAAAAGCAATTGCAATATTTCATTCAAACAGATGAAAACATAGTTCCTGATGCCAATACACCATTGCAATATGCTAATCCAACAACGAGTAAAGATGACAAAATACAAGGATTAGTAAACGATTATTACACACAGCAAATTTCAGTGTATCAAAAGGAAGCCAATACGTTCAAAGCAATGCGAACTCCTAAATTAGGTTTGGGGTATTTTGGTCAAACCATCGATACAAAATCCTATTTTCAGGGTTTTACTGCCGGATTGCAAATTCCTTTATTTGGTGGTGCAAATACAGCAAAAGCCAAAGCATCAGAAATTAGTATTTCGCAATCGCAATTAGAATTAGATAAAAGCAAATTGACTTTGAAATTACAGAAAGAAGAACTACAAAATGAGTTTGAAAAACAGAAAAAAGCACTTGTATATTACCAAAACGAAGGATTGCAATATGCCGAACAAATTATTACAACGGCTCAAAAAAGCTATGCCAATGGTGATATGAGTTACTGGTCATACATTAGTTTTTTAAACCAAGCCATTGACATCAAAAAGCAAAATGCCGAAGCCGTTAATACTTACAATCAAAGTGCTATTCAATTGCAATTCCCATCATTCAACAACAATTAATATTCAACAATATGAAAAATATAATAATAAACAACAGTTTTAAAACAAGGATCAAAACCAATCTCTTGCTTCTTTCTTCTTGTTTCTTTCTGCTAACTTCTTGTGGAGAAAAGAAAACCAAAGAAACCCACGAAGAAGAAAAATCAGAAACCGAAGTTGCCTTGACAGAAGCGCAATTTAAAACTATTGGTATCGAAACAGGCGGTATCGAAATGAAAAACCTAAATACGGTAATCAAAGCCAATGGTTATACAGCAGTTCCACCACAAAACATGGCTAATATTTCAACCTTAATTGGTGGCGTTGTTAAAGATATTTATGTGTTAGAAGGAACTTACGTTGCAAAAGGTAAAACATTGGCAACTATTCAAAACCTTGAAGTTACCGAAATGCAAGAAGATTACAATTCCGCTATTGCCAACATTGAATACTTGCAATTGGAATATAATCGTCAAAAAACATTGAGCGATGAAAATGTAAATCCTCGCAAAACATTTCAAGAAGTAAAATCAAAATTAGCAGTAGAAAAAGCTAAAGCACAAGCCGCAAAAAACAAGCTGCAAGCGTTAAATGTTAGTTTAAGCGGAAACACTTCGTTAATTCCAATTGTTTCGCCAATAAGCGGTTATGTGGGTAAAATAAGTATAACAAAAGGAGCATTTGCAGAAACAGGCGTAACACTTTTTGAAGTAGTAGATAACAGCCAAATGCACTTGGATTTAAATGTGTTTGAAAAAGATTTGGGAAAAATTTCCGTAGGTCAAGAAGTCGATTTTGTATTAACCAATCAGTCCAATAAATCCATTAAAGGGAAAATATTTGGCATCAATAAATCATTTTCCAACGAAAGCAAAACAGTTGCGGTTCATGCCAAAATCAATCCAAGCGATGCCAAAGATTTAATTTCCGGAATGTATGTAGCTGCCAATATCAATATCACCAATCAAACCGTTCAGGCACTTCCAAAAGATGCAATTGTTAGAAATGGCGATAAATATTACATTTACATTCAAGAAGAGCACCAACAAGAAGCTCCAAAAGTAAAAGAAGAAGAGCATCAACATAAAGAAGGAGAAGAACATTCAGAACACGCTGAAGGCAAAGAAGAAGGACACAATGAAGTGCACTTCAAAGCAATCGAAGTGGTTCCTGGAACTACTGATTTAGGTTACACCGAAATAAAATTAGTCGAAGAAATTCCTGCCGATGCGAAAATTGTTATAAAAGGTGCTTTTTACTTACTAGCAACTTCAAAAGGTGGCGGTGAACACGAACATTAAAAATAAATTATTAATCATTAAATAAAATCAAATGAAAAATTCAATTTTAAAATCAATCTTTTTTTTAACACTATTATTTTTTACAAGCAATACTGCTTCTGCACAAAAAGCCAATCAAAAAGCTGTAATCAAAACTTTTTTACATTGTGATCATTGTAAAGAATGTGAAACTTGTGGTTTAAAATTCAAAACTGAAATGCTCAAAATTAAAGGTTTAAAAATGTATGAGCTTGACGATAAAGCAATGACATTTACAGTGTATTATAATGCAAAGAAAACAACCTTACAGACCATTAAAGAAGGTATTTCTAAATTAGGATACGATGCAGATGAAGTAAAAGCCGATCCAAAAGCGTATGAAAATTTAGATGGATGTTGTAAAGCGTAATCCAAATGGAAAACAAAAAATCACATTGGGAAAATGTTTTTGCAACCAAAAATCCTAATGAAGTAAGTTGGACACAAAAATATCCAAAAACTTCAATGGAGTATTTAAAAAATGTAAACCTATCAAAAACTGCCAATATAATTGATATTGGCGGTGGCGATAGCAATTTTGTGGATGCCTTATTAGAAAAAGGATATCAAAATATTTGGGTATTGGACATCTCTGAATTTGCTTTAGAAAGAGCCAAAAAACGTTTAGGAGATAAAGCCGATTTAATACATTGGATTGTTTCTGATATCACAGAATTTAATCCCGAAGTCAAGTTTGATTTTTGGCACGACAGGGCTGTTTTTCATTTTCTAACAGGAGAAGAAAGTATAAGGAAATATGTTACAATCGTTAGTAATGCTATAGCTCAAAATGGAAATTTTCTATTAGGTACTTTTTCAGAAAATGGTCCTTTAAAATGTAGTGGATTGGAAATAAAACAATATTCAGAAAATTCGATGAAACAAACTTTTATAGAAAATTTTGAAGCAATAAAATGTTTTACAGAAAACCATACCACACCATTTGATACCATCCAGAACTTTCAATTTTGTGGATTTAAAAAAAATAGAAATGGAACATAAACATAAATACGATGCTAAAGGCAATCAGCTTTGTTGCACTCTCGAAGAAAAAATAAATAAAAAAACCGAAAATCATTCTGATGATGACGGACAAGACCACGAGCATTCTAGTGTAGAAAAATCTACGTTTCAAATGTTTTTGCCAGCAATCATAAGTTTTATTTTATTATTGATTGCCATAGGTTTTGATAATTATTTTAAACAATCATGGTTTACAGGTTATGTTAGAATAGGATGGTATATTCTAGCATACATTCCAGTGGGATTTCCAGTAGTCAAAGAAGCGTTTGAAAGCATTCGCAAAGGCGAGATATTTTCAGAATTTCTTTTAATGAGTATTGCAACTATTGGAGCGTTTGCTATAGGCGAATTTCCTGAAGGTGTTGCCGTAATGTTATTTTATGCCATTGGCGAAATATTCCAATCATTGGCGGTTCAAAGAGCAAAAGCTAACATCAAAACGTTACTTGACCAAAGACCAGACGAAGTAACTATTCTCGAAAACAATGTTGCCAAAACTATCAAAGCATCAACCGCTAAAATTGGAGATATTATCCAACTAAAAGCAGGAGAAAAATTAGGATTAGATGGAGAATTACTTTCAGATACTGCTGCATTTAATACTGCTGCACTAACGGGAGAAAGTAAGCCAGACACCAAAGCAAAAGGAGAAACTGTTTTAGCAGGAATGATAAACATACATTCGGTTTGTCAAGTAAAAGTAACGGTTGCTTATACAGATAGTAAACTGTCAAAAATTCTCGAAATGGTGCAAGATGCTACAGCCAAAAAAGCACCAACAGAATTATTTATCAGAAAGTTTGCCAAAATATATACACCAATTGTAGTTGTTTTAGCCATTGCAATATGTGTTGTACCGATGTTATTTGTAGAAAATTACCAGTTTAGAGATTGGTTGTATCGAGCTTTAGTTTTCTTAGTTATTTCGTGTCCTTGTGCATTAGTTATAAGTATTCCTTTAGGTTATTTTGGTGGAATTGGAGCAGCTTCTAAAAACGGAATCCTTTTCAAAGGAAGTAATTTTCTTGATGTAATGTCCACTATTCAAAACGTGGTAATGGACAAAACAGGAACAATGACCGAAGGCGTCTTCAAAGTGCAGGAAGTTGTTTTTAATACTGATTTTAACAAAGATGATTTGTTACAATTGGTAAATGCTTTAGAAAGTCAAAGTACACATCCTGTTGCAACTGCCATTCATCAATACGTTGGAAAAATTGATAGTAATATCAAATTAGAAAATGTAGAAGAAATTTCCGGACATGGTTTAAAAGCTGAAGTTAACGGAAAAGAATTGTTAGTTGGTAATTTCAAACTAATGGATAAATTCTCAATTGCTTATGATATTGATCCAAAAAGTATTGTTTACACATTAATTGCAGTAGCTTACGATAAAAATTTCGTTGGTTATCTTACAATAGCTGATAGCATAAAAGAAGACGCACAAATCACAATCGACAAACTAAAAGCATTAGGTATAAAAACCACAATGTTAAGTGGAGATAAAGACAATGTAGTTCAATTTGTAGCACAAAAACTCGGAATTACAAATGCCTTTGGCGATTTATTGCCCGAAGATAAAGTAAACAAAGTCAAAGAAATCATCGCCAAAAATGAAACAGTTTGTTTTGTTGGCGATGGCGTAAACGATGCGCCAGTAGTCGCATTAAGCAACGTAGGTATTGCAATGGGCGGTTTAGGAAGCGATGCCACCATCGAAACTGCCGATGTAGTTATTCAAGACGATATGCCTTCAAAAATTCCAATGGCAATAAACATTGGTAAGCAAACCAAAAAAATTGTTTGGCAAAATATTACGTTGGCTTTTGTAGTAAAAGCAATTGTTTTAATACTCGGTGCAGGAGGTTTAGCCACAATGTGGGAAGCTGTTTTTGCCGATGTAGGTGTGGCACTTTTAGCTATTTTAAATGCAGTCAGAATTCAGAAAATGAGATTTTAACATCAATTTTAACAAAAAGCAATAATTTTTATTTAATTTTGTACTGTTTTAATAGAGATATGAAAAAATACCACTTTATACTATTAGTCTTATTAGGCATATTTCTTATGCCTGGTAGTGCTATAGCTTGTGGTAAAGGTTCAGAAAAAAGTTCTTGCAAAAAAGAAATTTCATCCAATCAGAAAGAAAAAAAGAGTTGTTGCGATAGTGATAGTTCAAAGGGCAAAGACAACAAAGGTTGTAAAGGAAATTGCGGTCATTCAAAATGTGGATGTTCTTCAACGTGTCCAACTTCCTCAGTAAGCTTTGTATCTGAAATTAGTTTTAAAAATTACAAGTATAGTTATTCTTCAATCGAGAAGACTAAATTTTCATACATAACACCATCAATCTCTGATGGGTTTTATTCCATTTGGCTAATACCTAAAATAAGCTAAATCCAATTTTTGACAGCCATAAGTGTGTCAAATTCATAGCGTTTCGCTATACAAACCATACAGTTTTCTGATAGTTTATGAGATACCATTAAAGGTACTTTCTCTACTGTCCTCATCCAACTGTTTAGTATTCAAATTTATTTTTATCAATCAATCAAAGTACATCACTTTGGTTACAAACGTTATTTAAAATGAAAAATTCATTCATGAAAATAATGGTAGCAATTATTGTATTGCTATCAAATACAACGATTGCACAAATCAAAAACGCAACAACCGAACAAGTAAAAATATATGGCAACTGCGGAATGTGTGAGACTAAAATCGAAAAAGCAGGAAACATTAAAAAAATAGCAAATGTCGATTGGAACCACGAAACCCAAATGGCTACTTTAACCTACGATGCAAAAAAGACAAATCAAGATGAAATTCTAAAAAGAATTGCATTGGTCGGTTACGATAGTGATAAATTCCTTGCTCCTGATGATGTGTATAATAACCTACACGGTTGTTGTCAATACGACAGAGTGGCAAAAGTGCCTGTAAAAGAAGACAACAAAACTACTGCTAGTAGCGAAGACCATTCTAATCACAACCATTCTGAAATGATCACAACCGAGGTTCAAAAGGATAATCAATTGAAAGTAATTTTCGATAATTACTTCTTGTTAAAAGATGCTCTTATTGCTTCTGACGGAACTAAAACAGCCTTGGCTTCAAAAGAACTTTTAACGGCAATTAATAATGTAAAAATGGACAAACTTGAAATGGAGTCGCACATGGTCTGGATGAAAGTTGTAAATACGATAAAAGAAGATGCGGAACATATCGCTGATACAAAAGATGTAAAACACCAACGCGATCACTTCACTACACTATCCAAAGACATTTACTCATTAATCAAGGCTTCTAAATATGAAACTCCGGTATACTATCAATTCTGTCCAATGTTCAATGATGGTAAAGGTGCTAATTGGCTAAGCAAAGAGAATGCAGTAAAAAACCCTTACTATGGTTCAATGATGTTAAGTTGTGGTAAAACGGTAGAAACAATTAAATAATTTAAAAAAATATATAAATGAAAAATTTATCAATACTAGCTTCATTCGTTGGAGCAATACTTTTCACTTCTTGTAATAATAATGACGACAATATGGATATGACATTAAATGTTGATTTTCCAGCGGCATATATTGTAAATGGCGAAGATGCCACTGTTACAGTCCTTAAATTGAGTACTAACGAAGTCGCTGGCACAATAGAATTAATGGGAACAGGTTCTGATATGATTATGTGGCCACACCACATCTCATCACATCAAAATCATTTAGCAATTGGAGTACCTGGTATGGACTTAAGCGCCGGGCATTCAGGATTAAATACATCGGGGATGAACGGTAAATTGTTAGTAATCGATGCAATGAATGGTTCAATTATAAAAAATATCAATCTCCCTTTAATGAACCATAACACAATCTATTCTCCTAACGGAAATGAAATTTGGGTACCTCAAATGGATGAAATGAATAGCAAAGTTCTGGTATATGATGCTACTTCGAATACATTATTAAATACAATTAATGTTGGAATGATGGCAGCTGAATTAACATTCTCTTCCGATGGTACCAAAGCTTATGTAGCAAATGGTGATGATGACAGCATAACAGTTATAAATACTGCCACAAAAGCGATAGTCACAACTATTGCCGTTGGAGATAACCCTGTTGGTGCTTGGACAGGAAGTAATGGTAAAATGTATGTCGATAATGAAGACGGACAAACTATTTCTGTGATTGATGTTGCAACAAACTCAGTAGATGAAACAATTACTTTAGGTTTCATGCCGGGAATAGCATCATATAACGGTCCTAAAAATGAATTATGGGTTTCGGATCCAATGAATGGAAAAGTACATTATTGGACTTGGGATGCGGGAATGAATATGTGGATGCATGGAAGTTCACTTAACACTGGTGCTGGTGCTCACGCAATTGCTTTCACAACAGACGGTAACACTGCCTATGTGACAAATCAAACGGCAAATACAGTTTCAGTTGTCAATACTACTAACCATACGGTGACCAAAACAATTAACGTGGGAAATAAACCAAATGGTATTGTTATAAAAATGTAAAACTTTATAAAACTAAGTCTGATGGTAGCATTGGACTTAGTCTTACAACAAAAAGTAATACTAAATCGATGTAAATGAAAATATTTTTTTATATAACAGTACTCATATTGTACTCATTTTCAATAAAAGCCCAAATTAAGGTTGGTGATACAATACCATCACTTACACTAAAAAGTAATAGCAACAGTGATGTAAACACCTCATCATTCAAAGGCAAATATATACTTATCGATTTTTGGGCATCTTGGTGTGCGCCTTGTAGATTAGGCAATAAGAGGTTAGTAAAACTCCATAATGACATAGATACAGCAAAAATTGAAATAATAGGAATATCAATCGATACAGACATAAGTAAGTGGCTTAAAGCTGTTGAAAAAGATAAAATCAAATTTACACAGTTAATAGATCCTGAAGGTTTTGATGCCAATACAGCAATAAAATTTGGTGTTGATGAATTACCATCAAAATACCTATTTAATCCCCAAGGTATTCTAATAGCAAAAAATCCCTCAGAAGAAGAAATAATTAAATTAATAAAAGAATAAAATGAAAACAATATATATTCTGATTACATCAATGGTTTTGATGTTTTCACTTAATAGTAATGCCCAAATAGTAAAAGCCGAAATTAGAGCCACTGGTTTAACCTGTTCTATGTGTTCAAATGCTATAAATAAACAGCTAAAAACAGTGCCCGAAGTGGTTAACGTTGAAATCGATTTAAACTCCAATACCTTTACAGTAACGCTAAAAGAAGGAAACGAATTAAGCCCTAAAATATTTAAAGAAAAAGTAGAAAAAGCAGGTTTTTTTATCGGTTCATTAGTAGTTACCGCAAAATCAAATACCATAACTCAAAGTTCATACATAATGGTTAATGATAAAAAAAGTAATGCTTCTGAAATACAGTTTCAAGTGGTTGATAAAGGATATGTAACCGAGAAAGAATTTAAAAAATTATCAAAGTCCTATAAGAATATTGATACGTATGCTTCGAATAATGAAGATGATTTTCACATTAAAATGATAAACTAATGAGAAAGGTAATTTTATTTTTTGCAGCCATCAGTTGCCAAACTATTTTTAGTCAAGAATTATTTGTAGTAACAGATCCTGCAAGTAATGTTCCTGCTAATTCATTAGCCGTAAATGTGATGCAATCTGCTTTTAAAGAAAAATTTGAGCCAGGTTACAACTATCATTTAATGCCCGAGGTAACTTATGGTATAAATAAAAATTTAATGGTTCGTGGTTCCGCTTTTATCAGCACAAGAACTAATGCATTGTATGCAGAAGGTGGTGGTTTTATGGCTAAGTACAGGTTTTATTCTACAGATGATTTAAACAGTCACTTTCGCTTAGCAACTTATGGAAGATTTAGCTTCAATCGTGCTGATATTCATCAAGAGCAAATTGAAATAGTAGGACACAATACTGGTTTTGAAACCGGGATAATCGCAACAAAGTTGGTCAAAAAGGTAGCCATAAGTTCATCGCTTAGTTTTGAAAAAGCATTGGATAACAAACCAAAATATCCTTTTCCGGATACTATTGGTGATAATGCAACGAACTATACTTTGTCTTTTGGAAAATTGATGTACCCTAAAAAATATACGAGTTTCAAGCAAACCAACATCAATTTAATGGTTGAATTTGTAGGTCAAACCATCAACGAAAATGGTAAATCCTACTTAGACGTTGTGCCGGCTGTACAATTCATTTTTAACAGTCAAGCACGATTAGATCTTGCCTACCGTCAAGAGTTAGTAAGTTCAATGATACGTTCTGCTCCAAATGGGTTTTACTTCAATTTATATTACACTTTTTTCAATTTAAAAAAACAATAAAAATCTAAATAATAACATGTCATGAAAGCACTTATTCTATCAGCTATTATAGCTATCACTTTAGTTTCTTGTAATCAAAAAAACAAAGAGACAGAAAACAAGACCACAGAAACTTCAACAAATTCAAATGAAATATATGCGTGTTCCATGCACCCAGAGATTACAGGAAAAAAAGGAGAAGAATGTTCCAAATGTGGTATGGAATTAACAGAACCAGTTGCCCAAGTTGAGCCAATCCATGAAGAAAATGAAAAAACTCAAGAACTCAAAGACACCACAAAACTACCAACTAATGACGTTAAAGAAAAAGTAATTGAAACAAAAACTCCTTTTTCAATTAATGCAATAGTTGCAAACTATTTAAAAATAAAAAATGCACTAACAAAAGACGATGCCAAAGCCGCTGCTATTGCAGGTAAATCATTATTCAACGATTTTAATACAATCAACTCAAATAGTTTAACTACTACTCAAAAAAAAGAGTATTTAGATATTGCAGACGATGCAAAAGAACATGCAAAACACATTAGTGATAATGCTGGGAAAATCGACCATCAAAGAGAACATTTTGTTACGCTAAGTAAGGATATTAATGATTTGATTAAAATGTTTGGAACAAAGCAAAAATTGTATCAAGATTTTTGTCCAATGGCAAATGATGGCAAAGGAGCTATTTGGATTAGTGAAACAAAAGAAATTAAAAATCCATTTTATGGCTCTCAAATGTTGACTTGTGGTAGTTTGAAAAAAACGTTATAAAATGACACGAAAATTAAAAAAGATTGCATTAGTATTCTTTTTAATGTTTGTAGCTATTCAATTCTACCAACCAAAACAAAATGTAAGTAGTTCATTCGATATTGGAAAAAACTTTGCTAATAATTATAAAGTACCTCCAAAAATTCTTAATTCATTGCAAAAAGCTTGTTATGACTGCCATAGTAATACTACTAAGTATTTATGGTACGATTACATTCAACCAGCAAGATTATTTGTAGAAAGCCACATTAAAAATGGAAAAGAAGAACTGAATTTTAATGAATTTGCGACTTATTCAAATAGAAAACAACAAAGTAAACTAGAAGCAATAAGTAGAGAAATAAAATCGGGTACTATGCCATTAAGTTCATACACACAATTACATCAGGATGCTATTCTTGATGAAACCCAAAAGCAAGAAATAATCAGTTGGATTGAACAGACAATCAATAAAGAATAGTAAGCATGAAACTTTATATTAAAAATATGGTTTGTAGTCGTTGCAAAATGGTGGTTAAGTCCGAGTTAGAAAAGCTTGGACTAAAACTTTTATCTATTAATTTGGGTGAAGTCGAAATTATGGAACCCTTTTCTGATGTTCAAAAAAATGAAATTAGTAAAATATTGAAAGTATTTGGCTTTGAACTGATTGATGATAAGAAAAGTAAAACGATTGATAAGATTAAAACAGTAATCATTGATTTGGTTCAAAACAAGAATAATGATTTGAAAATTAATTTATCCAACTACCTTTCACAAGAACTGCATCAAGACTATAATACCCTGAGTAATCTCTTTTCAGAAGTTGAAAACACTACTATTGAGAAGTATTTCATCAATCAGAAAATTGAAAAAGTAAAAGAGTTAATTATGTACGATGAACTCTCATTAAGTGAAATTGCGTATTCTTTAAATTACAGCACGGTTTCACATTTGAGCAATCAATTCAAAAAAGTAACTGGCTTTTCGCCAACCTACTTTAAGAATATCAAAACCATTAAAAGAAAGCAAATAGAAGATTTATAAATTTTGCATATCAAACCCAAAATTATGCAAATGCAAAAATCGGTTATGATAGAAATTTGTATTAAAATTATTAAAGATGATACATACTTACAGCATTACCGGAATGACTTGCGATGGTTGTCTCGCTAAAGTCGAAAAAACGTTGAATACTATTGAGGGTATTGAGGCAAAAGTTTCATTAAATCCAGCAGTAGCAACAATAACTATGGAAAAGCACATTCCAACAGAAAAGCTACAGGAAGCCTTGACAGCAGTGGGAAAATACTCCATAGAAATGAGCAACGGTAAAACCAAGGAGCATAGTACAACGAATGAAGCTTCGGGAAAATCATGTTGCTCTGTCCATTCCAACGATCATAATAAAGAAACTGTTGTCCCAACAAATACCCAAGGAAAGTATTATTGCCCAATGCATTGCGAAGGCGAAAAAGTGTACGACAAGGCAGGTGACTGTCCTGTGTGTGGAATGGATTTAGTTAAAGCACCAGAGTTAACGGTGAGTAAAACGTTGTATACGTGTCCTATGCATCCCGAAGTAATTCAAGAAGGTCCTGGTTCATGTCCAATATGCGGAATGGATTTAGTCCCAATGGAACCAAGCGAAAGCGAAGACCAAAAAACGTATACCGATTTGGTTAAAAAAATGAAAATTGCAGTCGTATTTACCGTTCCCATTTTTGCAATTGCAATGATAGAAATGGCACACAACAATCCTTTACTACAACTAATGGATGCTTCAAAATGGAATTTGGTACAATTAATATTATCGCTTCCTGTAGTGTTTTATGCCTGTTGGGTATTTTTTATTCGCGCTTGGAAATCCATCATTACTTGGAATTTAAATATGTTTACCCTAATCGGAATTGGTACAGGAGTGGCATTTCTTTTCAGTTTGGTCGGGATGTTTTTCCCAGATATTTTTCCTAGCGAATTCAAAACAGAACACGGAACAGTATTACTATACTTCGAAGCTACAACCGTTATTCTAACTCTTGTATTATTAGGACAATTACTTGAAGCAAGAGCACACAGTCAGACTAGTGGAGCTATCAAAGAATTATTAAAACTCGCACCAACCGAAGCCACTTTGGTTATTGATGGTAGCGATAAAGTAATTTCAATCCACGATATTAAAAAAGGTGATTTACTTCGGGTTAAGCCTGGTGACAAAATTCCAGTTGACGGAAAAATAACCGATGGAGAAAGTAGTATTGATGAAGCAATGATTACAGGAGAACCAATACCCGTTGATAAAAAGAAAGACGATAATGTAATTGCAGGAACAATCAATGGGAATAAATCTTTTATTATGGTTGCAGAAAAAGTGGGTTCAGAAACTTTGCTTTCACAAATCGTGCAAATGGTTAATGACGCTTCTCGTTCGAGAGCGCCAATTCAGAAATTAGCAGACAGTATTTCCAAATACTTCGTGCCCATTGTAGTCATCATTTCTGTTATAACCTTTTTCATTTGGGCAAAATTTGGTCCCGAACCGGCATTAGTATATGGTTTTATAAATGCCATCGCAGTATTAATCATCGCGTGTCCTTGTGCATTAGGATTGGCAACGCCTATGTCAGTAATGGTAGGTGTTGGTAAAGGCGCACAATCAGGGGTTTTGATAAAAAATGCAGAAGCTTTAGAAAACATGAATAAGGTTAATGTTTTAATTACAGATAAAACAGGAACAATAACCGAAGGAAAACCATCGGTCGAAAAAATTTATGCGACCAATAACAATGATAACGATTTATTGCAAAGCATAGCTTCATTAAACCAATATAGTGAGCATCCATTAGCACAAGCCGTAGTCAATTATGGCAAAACAAAATCCATTTCATTAATCGAAGTAAAAGATTTTGAAGCCATTGCCGGAAAAGGAGTTACAGGAACAGTAACCAATAAAAAAGTAGCATTAGGTAATAAAAAACTAATGGAACAAGTAAAAGCTAGTATTTCTGACGATATAGAAAACAAAATCATTACCGAACAAAAACTAGGAAAAACCGTTTCATATATTGCAGTAGAAGGTATTGCTGTTGGATTTGTATCCATTACTGATGCCATAAAAACGTCAAGTGCCGCTGCAATAAAAGAACTGATGCAACAAGGAGTTGAAGTAATTATGATGACAGGCGATAATATCAATACAGCCAAAGCTGTTGCAGAAGAATTGAACCTGTCTTCCTATAAAGCAGGATGTTTACCCGAAGACAAATTAAACGAAATCAAAAAATTACAAGCAGAAGGCAAAATTGTGGCCATGGCTGGTGATGGTATCAACGATGCACCGGCATTAGCACAAGCCAATATCGGAATAGCTATGGGAACAGGAACAGATGTCGCAATTGAAAGTGCCAAAATAACTTTAGTCAAAGGCGATTTACAAGGCATTGTAAAAGCCAAGAACTTAAGCCATGCTGTTATGAAAAACATCAAGCAAAATTTATTTTTTGCCTTTTTCTATAACGTATTGGGTGTTCCAATCGCAGCTGGTGTTCTATATCCATTTTTCGGTATATTATTATCCCCAATGATTGCGGCTTTAGCCATGTCATTTAGTTCTGTATCAGTAATTGTAAATGCGTTACGATTACGCACATTAAAACTTTAAAATTATAAAATGAAAAAAACAATCTTAACAGGCTTAATTATTTTGCAATCCTTATTATTATCTGCCCAAGACAAAGTCCAGATAAGAGTTACTTCAGCCAGTCCTGCGGCATCTTTTGAGCAAGAAGTCGGCAGCGGAAAAATAAAAATAACATACAGCAGACCATTAGTAAGAGGTCGTAAAATATTTGGGGAGTTAGTACCTTTTGATAAGCTTTGGCGAACTGGCGCAAGTGATTGTACCGTCATAACCACTTCCGAAGATATTTCTTTTGGTAACAATGTATTAAAAGCAGGAAGCTATTCAATATTCTCAATTCCTTCAATAAATGAGTGGACTATAATTGTTAACTCAGATACTACCTTGCATGGAGAAACGGGCTATGATGAAAAAAAAGATATAATGCGTTTCAAAGTCCCTTTAGAAAAAAGCCCCAATTTTTATGAAACTTTTACTATTGAATTAAATGATATCAATAGCAAAGGCGAAGCATTCCTAAAAATACTTTGGGAAAATACAATGGTTAAAATACCGGTAAAGAGCAAGGAGGACGATACAATAGTGGCATTGATAGATCAACATATAATTAAGGGTAAAACTCAGGATGCCAATTTATTATTTCAGGCAGCTAATTATTATTACAGTACTAATAGAGATTATAAACAAGCAATTATATGGCTTTTGGAAGCAGAAAAAATAAATCCTCAAAATTTCTATTATCCTAATCTAAGACAAAAATTAGCTTCTGAAAACAAAGATTACACTATTGCAATTGAAGCTGCAAAGCGAGCCATTTCAATTGCTGATAAGGAGAAAATGAAAAAAACTATTGATAGTTTGAACAATAAAATTTCAGATTGGGAAATCTTGTTAAAAAAATAATAGTGTAAAATTAAAATAATACAATTACTATAATGGATATACAAAACATTCTTTCAAAAAAACTGTTACCAATCGTAATCTTCGTTTTGGCAACACAAACGCTGTTTTCGCAAAACATAGTTCGTTACGATTTATATGTTCGTGATACCATCGTAAACTATTCTGGAAAAGAAAAAAGAGCAATTGCAGTAAATGGTCAAATTCCTATGCCAACATTAACATTTACAGAAGGTGATATTGCTGAAATTTATGTACATAACGAATTAAAAGAAAGCACTTCATTGCATTGGCACGGACTATTTTTACCTAATAAAGAAGATGGTGTCCCAAACCTTACACAAATGCCAATAGAACCGGGAACTACTCACAAATATTCGTTTCCAATAATTCAAAGCGGAACTCATTGGTACCACAGTCATTCAGGATTACAGGAACAAATTGGTATGTATGGTATGTTCATTATGAACAAAAAACAAAATGACAAAACATTCCGAAAAGGTATAGATGATTTACCAACTGTGCCTATTATTTTAAGTGAATGGACCGATTTAAAACCCGAGAACGTTCACCGAATGTTGCACAATGCAACCGATTGGTTTGCAATTAAAAAAGGAACAACACAAAGTTATGCTGAAGCCATAAAACAAGGTCATTTCAAAACAAAAATAGCCAATGAATGGAAACGAATGAATGCTATGGATGTGAGCGATGTATATTATGATAAGTTTCTGATTAATGGTAAAAATGAAAGTCAGTTATCACAGTTTAAAAGTGGAGATAAAGTTCGTTTGCGTGTGGCAAATGGTGGAGCTTCATCATACTTTTGGTTAACTTATGCTGGAGGAAAAATAACAGTTGTAGCTAGTGATGGTAACGATGTAGAACCTGTTGAAGTAGATAGATTATTGATAGCAGTATCCGAGACTTATGACATTATAGTTACAATTCCTGCAAGTAATACTTCTTATGAATTTTTAGCAACTCCAGAAGACCGCACAAAATCTACTTCATTATACATTGGAAATGGCATCAAACAATTGATTGCTCCGTTGCCAAAATTAAAATATTTTGAGGGAATGAAAATGATGAACGGAATGATGAAAATGAATGGGGATTTAGATGATATGGGAATGAGTATGTCCTTAAATCAAATGGATATGAATGTAGTAATGTACCCAGAAATAACTGGTGCAGTAAGCGCAAAACATAAGGGTACTATGAGCGATATGGAAACGAGTACCGATCATTCCAATCACAATCAAAATCAGTACAATGCCAATGCGTTATCTACAATTACAACACTCAATTATGCCATGTTGAAAGCGACCGATAAAACAACTTTACCCAAAGATGCCCCAGTAAAAGAACTTCGTTTTGAACTAACAGGTAACATGAACCGATATGTTTGGAGTTTAGACAATAAAGTAGTTTCTGAAACAGATAAAATCCTAATAAAAAAAGGAGAAAACATTAGAATTACACTTTACAATGGTTCCATGATGCGTCATCCAATGCACTTACATGGACATGATTTCAGAATATTAAATGGTCAAGAGGAATATGCACCATTAAAAAATGTAATGGACTTAATGCCTATGGAAACCAACATAATTGAATTCAATGCCAATGTTGAAGGAGATTGGTTTTTTCATTGTCATATTTTGTATCACATGATGGCAGGAATGGGAAGAGTATTCACCTATGAAAACCAAACGCCAAATCCGCTAATTCCAAATCCAAAAGTAGCACAAAGAAAATTATTTGCCGAAGACCGAAAATTTCATTTTATGGGAGAAAATGATTTTGCAACAAATGGAAACGACGGAATGGCAATGTTTAGCAACACACGTTGGAGCATCGGTACAGAATGGCGCTTGGGTTATAATGATATACACGGTTACGAAACAGAAACTCATATTGGAAGATACATTGGTAAAATGCAATGGATTATGCCATTTGTTGGTTTCGATTGGAGATACAGAAAAATGGAGAATGGTGAAACAGAAAAAAACCTTTTCGGGCAAGGAAGCACCAAAGACGGACGTTCTGTTTTTAGTGCAGGATTAGAATATACAATGCCAATGCTTATAAAAGCACAAGCCGAAGTTTTTACCGATGGAAATTTCAGATTACAATTTGAAAGAATGGATATTCCAGTTTCTACAAGAATAAGAATGGATTTGATGTGGAATACCGATAAAGAATATATGGCAGGTTTACGATACATTATCAAAAGAAATTTTAGTGTCAGAACACATTACGATAGTGATATGGGGTTAGGTATTGGATTAAGTTTAAATTATTAATACATATAAATATTGTTGTAAAATAAATAAAGTATCTCAATCAGCTGCACAAAAAACGTCTTTAGTCCAAGTATTCTTAACTCATAGCTGCCGTTTGCTTCATTTCATTAATCTCTAAAGTAGTAAAAGACAAAGTAATTTCGTCCAGTGGTAAAAAGGACGTTTTACATTTCAGTTGCCACTCCTTTGCCAACGCTCCAAAAAAAATTACTGGCACAGTTTTTAGAAAAAACACGTACGCTTCGCAACTTGCGCCAGTAATTTTTTTTCCCAAGCTGTGTTACATAATTGAGTATTATAGTTCATCACAAAGCGAGTTTATTGTTTTTTTGGTTTTTGCAATGAAGCTATAATATCATTTATGTAAAACAGCCGCCACACCCAACGCGCTTGCCAGTGGCTCCAGGACAACATTTTTTGCAGCTCCCATCGCATCACCCAGCTACAAAAAACACCGTCCTTCGCCACTGTCTTTAACAACGTTCGCCATTTCATCGGAAACTTTACGGTCATACTTCCTTTTAAGAACGTTCACGGTAACTGTTTTTAGCAACTTTACGCATAAATCGGTAGTATTTGCATTGCTTTTGTAAGTGTTGTAAAATGCTTATCAACTCTATTTCTAATATTCACGATATAGGAATAAGCATTTTTCAACACCCACAAAATCAAGAGAAGCCAGCAAGAGTATCATTTTTTTATTTGCCAGAAAATCCCAAGTAATTGCTTCAGCGGAAAAGCCGATGCCATACCGTTCCTAATAAAATGTATTTAAAGCTTGAAGCATTATCTTTCTTTCAAATCTATGGCATCAACTTTTCCACAAAAGCAATCAGAAACATCCCAGTCAGCAAATAAAAAAATGATACACTTGCACGCGCTACTGCACCGTCGCACTTGGTATTATAATGCATTGTTTTTTGAAGATGCTTTCCATTTTCAGTACAACTTTCCGTTTAAATTGAAACTTCTCATTTCATAAGACGATTAGGCATCCTCAAAAATCAAATCCAAGAAAGAGTATCAAATTCTCTGGCCGGATGAAAAGCATTTTTATTTTTTGATTTGGTTTTTTCATCCATCCAAAGAATTTGATACCCTTTCCGAAGACGACCATCTTTCAAATCAACTCCCAATCCTTCTGATAAAATCCGTTTAAACAAGAACATTCCGATTGGATATTCAAAACAAAAAATAAAAAAAAAGAGAGCAAAGATAAGTTCCAGGTATTCAGAAAAAAAAGTTCAAGCCCTACGGGTTTTAAAAAAAATCTCCACCCATAACGGTTCGCATAAACACTCACTTCCGATTTCACACCCACACTTCCGATGATGTATCGGGTAGTATTTTTTTTAAAAAACTTTTTTATCTGAAACCTTCCACTTGAACAGACGGCTTTCTTTTTTTCTTTTTTTTCTTTTGAAAAATTTTATAGGTCGAGCGTAGCGAGGCACACCTGCATTTCAAGAGAAAATCCGCGAAAAATTGAAAATCTAATCAATTTTTAAAGCCGAATGTTATGCAGAATTTTATCATCAAAACCCACCGAGTTGGAACGATTTATTCAAAACCACATTTATTCCTACTTAACAAAGGGATGAACAGCGGAAAGCCACAAAAAGAGCCATTTACAAACAGTTTTGTTATCATTTTTCAAAACGAGGAGGACTGCGAAAGCCTTTTTTTCATTGCTTATAGTTTATGGCAAACAAAATTTTGGCACCAGCATTTAGTAGGTTCAGTAATTCCGTTTTTACGTCTAAATGATTTTAAAAAAGAATTCAATCCACAATCTAGATTGATGATGGTGGAACACGAGCAGCACCAAAAAAATGTTGCAGCTCTCAAACTCTTGGAGAAAAAAGAAAAGCAATACAAAGAGGATATGATGCTTATAAATGACCTTCGCAGAGCCATTTTATACCGTTACCATAGAAAATAAAACAATCCTGGTCCAAAAGGACTAGGATTGTTTGCTCCTCATTCCCAAGCAAACTAATACATAAGTGCAATATGATTGCACCACTTAAATAAATCGAAGAAAAGCAAAGCAATTGCCATTTATTGACTGCTATAAACAAAAGAAGCTCCGAAAATCGGAGCTTCTAAAGTCAATTTATTGGTTTTTTATTCCTTCGGTTCTGGCTGTTCTTCAGCTTTAACCGCCGTTTGTGAAACGACAGAAATAATACTTCCACCAAGTACCAAGTAACCAGCTGCCGAAACTAAACCGACAGGCAAGGCAACAGGTGAAGCGATGATAGCACCGCCAACAGAAGCTAAAGCAATTCCAACAGTGCGAAGAATTTTAAACCATTTTGGAGTAGGAGCGACAACACGCTCGACTACATTCATATTTTTATTTTTCATAATCTTGACTTTTTAAGATTGTTAATTCAATTATTTGTACTCTTTTTTCTAAATATTCTACTTTCTGGTTCAGTAAGTCATTGCCACTTTTAAACTCGGTTTTAATGATTAAAGCCATCGTTTTTACTTCAACCAAATCTTTTTCCATACTCTTAAAATCGGTGTGTAATTGCTTGATAAAATAAGCCACAATCGAGAGTAATAAGGTGATTAGTGTTCCAAAAAGTGTAGCGATGATATTGATGTTTTCCATTTTTGGGACTTTTTAAAATTGAAAATTATTTTCAATTACAATTTTGTTGTTTGGTTCTCTTGCCAGTGCTACCAATTTTGGATAAATCATTTTGTAAGCTGCAACACTTTGAGAAACTTGGTAATTTCCATCAATAAACCCAAAACCAAAACCACAAAGCGGACAACCGGCAGTATCTTTTATGGTATTTCCGGTATGGATATAAACAAAGCTAAAGTTGGGTAAACCTGAAATCTCAATCATTCCTTCGTGCAGCTTTCCAAAAGCTTTTTTGTAATCCACATTTTTAGCTCCGTGAGTGTTCAGCTTTAAACTAAATACACCTTTTGGTATAGCAGTTTGAGAAGAGATTTTCACTTCTCTAATTTTATCCTCTAACAAATAACATTGAAAGATGCCGTTAATGTACAACTGGCTCAATGTACTTTCTTTGCCCTGGGCTACTCTAATTATTTTGCTTTCCATAGTCTTGATAGATTTGAGATTAAACAAAAAATCCCTCACTTTTGGCGAGGGATTTTCGGAAGGTTTTTCTAAAAAGCATCCTCAACTTTCAAGCAGTTACCACTGGAAAACAAGTAGTAATTTCCGCCGACTTGTTGATAAAACTCAATTCCGATACATTGCAAAACAGTAACATTTGCTGTTGGAAGAACTCCACCAGGTAAAGTTGCTGTTACGGTTGTAGCAGGAACTGGAGCATACAAATCCAAGAAAGCACTGTATTGAATATCGTTTACCTCATTCAAGTCTGCATCCATAGGATCATAACTGTTTGTGGTAGCGTTGTATTCAAAATCACTCACAACTGAAAGAGAACTAATCAAACGGAAATGAGTTGCACCTGATGGAGCATTAACCAAATTCGCTGGATTAAAAGCATCTACAACAAAATCACCAGTTTCTCTATCAACTCCGTGAGTTAATGAGTAAGGAGCGTTGAAAATCCCATTGAAAGAAGAGTTTTTGTCAAACTCAAATCCTTTCAAGTAACTACGTTGTGTAGTGATTTCAATTTTACGGTAACCTCTGGCTTCCGTTTGGTCTTCAAGGTTGATTTTCTTCATAATAGAAGTTAATCTTCCAGTTACTTGGCTGTCGGCCATTTGTTTCATAACTTGAGATAAACCAGTTCGAACAGATTTTCCAGCTTTGGCACAAGCACCAAATTCGTTCATATTCTCACGAGTTCTCTCAAATTCAGGAGCAGATAATACTTGGTCGCCAGTTGGTCCACCAACCATTCCAGCGAAGTAGCCTTCCTGTCCTTTGATTTTGAAGTGTCGGATATCTCCAAGAGTTCCAACGTACTTAATAACACCTTTTTGTCTTGCCATTTTTTTAAGATTTAAAAAGTTAATAATTAGATAAAATTCATAAGACAAATTTCAATGATTATCTTTGAATATCAATAACTTAAATAACTGTAAATCAATGCAATACAACGCAAAAGCACCGTACATAGTGGAAACCCATTGGCAAATTGAAGAAGTCCTTGATGGGGATAGCATCATCATTTGCAATCGTTTCACTCAAATGAAAAAAGAAATCCGTCTTTATGGTTTAGATGCACCAGAAGTAAAGATTAATAGGAAGATGATAGAGGATGAGGAGAAAAGCAGTTTACCTGCCCAATTATTGCTCCAATTTGGTTTGCAATCCTTGCACTTCGTTTTGTCGGTTGCACCGCCTAAAACGGCTGTAACTATCGTTACAGAACAGGAGAACTTTTACGACTACTGGAACAGACAACTAGGATATGTAATATTACCAGGAGGAGAATGTTTGAATGATTTGCTTTTGATCAATGGGTATGCAAAAGCAACCCAACAATATTACTGCGGAAAGCTCGCAGAATATCAATTGATGAACCGCCAAGCGCAGCTTAATCAACTGGGTATTTATAGTTCCGTAAAAAGTTTTTGATTTGTTGTACTTATGTTGTACTAAAGGAATTTTAATTTTTGTGAGTACCAATAAAATATATACTTCACAAGCGTAATAAGGTTAAACGCCTGTTGTGTGTAGTTTTTATATTTTCATATGTTTCGCGTTCAAAAGAAATTCTGTTTCTATTTCTTCTTCTTTTGAGAGAAGAATAGTATCAATCTTCTTCTCTGATTTTATTGATAAATTATTCAATAATTCAGCTCGATATTCTACTGCTTGTTGGATACTTATGAATTTTTTATCATAAATAATAGCTATATCAATATCGGATGGTGTGTCAGAATAAATTGAAGAACCAAAAAGATATATGTCAAAATGGTCTTTGGGTTTTATTTGTAAATCAATCATCTTTTTTCTTTTTTTCGTAGTTAACTAAAGCTTCTCCTGTAAAATTGACTGCGCCAAAAAATTCTCTGTTATCAAATAAACCAACATTCATGGATTTTGCTAAATCTTTTGCAGCAAATGAATATCGATTGTAGAATCCTATAAGTATAATGCAGTCAATATCAAATAGATTTGGATTTATTTCGTATATTTCTGCTTCGCCAGCAATGTATATATCAGCTACTATAATTTTAATATCAGGTCTATTTCCTGTTCGTTTAATTAAGTACTTGTCATTTCCTAAATCAGTAATACTTGATACAGCGGAATGACCTCTCATGCCATTTTCAAAGAATGACTTACTTGACGTAGCAACAGCTTGCTTATTTTTTTCTCTCATTTAAAAATGTTTTCAAATCCATTTGGAAAAGTTGGGACAGTAGAATTTACATCACCAGAAATTTTATTGTATTCAAATCCTTCTCTATGAAGTTTATATTCAATGAATAAACCAAACTCATTACCCTCGAATAAATCTTGATTTTGTTCAATAAATGCCTCAATTTTTCTATTATTTGGTAATATCTTTTGAATAGCTAATTTTTCCCACATAAGTTCAGTTGCTAATTGATTATCTATAGCGTTTTTTGAATGTGGGCCATACAAGTCAAATATTGCTTTATTTTCAGCCAGTAAAGGTTTTAAATACTTACTTGCATCTAATCGGGATTCAAGTTTTGGAACTTTAAAAATATTTGAAATGCTATTTTCGTGATTTGCTTTCCATTGTTTTATTGTATTATCAGGATATAATTTTGGATTTTTATCAATGATAGTATGACAAGTTGGACACAATAATATTATATTTTCAAATTCATCACGCTCACTAAGTGGTAATGGATTAGCTCCTCTTGGACCTTTTTTCTTTTGTCCAATTATGTGTGCTAATTCTTCAATGTTGGTAATTTCTCCGCTTTCAAAAAAAGGAAATAAATCAGCATGACAATCTGGTTTACCGCAGAAACCTCCTGATGAAGCCCAAAGTTTTCGTTTTACTATAGTTCTTATTGCCATTCTTTTTTAAAATTACACACAACTCGTTTATATGCTCAGTTTTTTGCTATTTTATTGAGCATAGCTAACTGTTTTTGGGTAGCTATGCTCAACTATTATTGCGTATTATTTTTTTATAAATCATCAAAAGGACTTTTAATTTGCTGAATGTTTTTAGTACTCACATGCGTGTATATTTCAGTTGTTTTACTACTATTATGCCCTAATAATTCTTGTATGTATCTTAAATCTGTTCCACTTTCTAATAAGTGAGTAGCATAGCTATGACGTAGCCAATGCAATGTAACAGGTTTGTTTATTGTGACCAATTTAATACTTTTTTTCAATATTTCCTCTAAACTTCTTGCAGAATATTGTGTATTTTTTTTCTGTCCCTCAAAAAGATACGTTTTTGGGCTGTATTCTTTATAGTAATTTCTTAGTAATTCTAATATTTTTGGAGATAATGGTGTAATTCGGTCCTTTTTACCTTTTGATTGTCTAATTATTACAACATTTCTTTTGGAGTCAATATCATTTGGTTTTAAATTCAACAATTCACTTCGTCTTAATCCACAACTGTAAATCATAGAAAGCATTGCTTTGTGTTTTAAATTCTTTGGGGCTTCTAAAATGGCTTTAATTTCTTCTTTACTCAAAACATTGGGTAATACTTTTTCTCTTTTTGGTCGATGTATTTTGTCAATTTCAATTTGACTGTCTTTAACTATCTTAAAAAATAGTTTGATAGAATTAACAATTTGGTTTTGATAGGAAGAAGAAAAGTTATTCTTTAAAATATAATCGTTGTTATAACAAATAACATCTTCATTGCTAATGTCTTTTATTGCTTTTGTGTTACAAAACGTTAAAAACGATTTTAAAGCATCGCTATACGTGTTTATGGTATTTGGGCTGTAACGTTTTGATAATAAATAGCGTTTAAAGGTTTCAATACTAGCCATTCCTTCTGCATTAGGCACTAATGTATGGGCTAAGGGCAATTTAAAATGTAAACGATTGGCTTCAGTGTCGGGTAAATGCCAATATTTGTTTGAGGCGCTCCAGCAAGCATCTTCAAAAGTTTTGATACGAGCAATTAATGCGGCATTTTTTTCAAAGTAAACGGCAATTCTTGGCGTTCCTTTGTGTAGGATGGTTTTGGCTTTAAAATTCATTTTAGTGCATTTAGTCTAACAAATATAAAGATTGTCTTTTATATTTTGGTTTTATAAAGAATTAATTTGTTGTTAATCAATTAATAAAATAAATTATTCCGTATTATAAAATCATTTTCCCTAGGGTATTTATCTATTTTCCCTAGGGTATTTAACTAATTTCTCTAGGGAAATTTAATAATTGCTGTACAGTAATAGATTTTTTATTCAGTTTAATTTGTATTTTTGTTCAGTAAAAAATAAGTTATATGGCTATTGAATTTAAAATGGTGCCCAAACAAAACAATATTGCATCGCCACCTCAAACCAAATATTACCCTTGTGCCGTAAGTAAGGGAGAAGTAGATTTAGAATATTTAGCCGAAATTATTGCAAGCCGAAGCACAGTTACCGTTGCTGATTGTTATGGGGTTCTCATAGGGATGAGTCAGGTAATAGGGGAGCAATTAGCCAACGGTAAAATTGTAAAAATAGATCGTTTAGGAACGTTTGCGCTAACACTAAAAGGCGTTGGAACTGATACACCCGAAAAATTAAATAAAAACACCATTCTAGGTGCCAAAATATTATTTAAACCGGCGCGTAATTTTAAAAAGCTCTTGCAGAATTTAAGTTACAAAAGATTGCGGTAAAAACGAATGATTTCTACTAAAAAGAAATGTAGATTTTTGGTCACAAAAATAGTTTAAAAATACGCACTTTAGTGCATTTCACTTTAGCTTCTAAAAATAATAAGCCACAGATTTAACAGATTCAAAAGGATAAATCTGTGTTAATCTGTACCAAAAATAAGGTATTTCAAGGTTAGAGTGGTTTGTTTTCGCTAGGGTCGGTTTCACTTTATTTAGCGCAAATAGCGTCTGAAGTCTAAAAAAGTATAATATAAAAAAAACCTGATGCTAAAATCTAGCATCAGGTTTTATATTATATGGGTAAAAAAGATTATTTTCTTTGGATTACTTTTTCTGCTTTTTCAATAATGGCTGCGCTGTTTAAACCATATTTTTCCATTAATTGGTCGGGTGTGCCACTCTCTCCAAAGCTGTCGTTTACAGCAACAAATTCTTGTGGTACTAAATGGTTTTGTACTAACGTTCTTGAAACGCTTTCTCCTAAACCACCAATAATGTTATGCTCTTCAGCCGTAACTACACAACCTGTTTTCTTCACCGATTTTAAAATCGCTTCTTCATCTAACGGTTTAATCGTGTGAATGTTAATTACTTCAGCCGAAATTCCTTTTGCTTCCAAGGCTTCCGCTGCTACTAATGCTTCCCAAACTAAATGTCCAGTGGCAATAATCGTAACATCAGTTCCTTCGTTTAGCATAATAGCTTTTCCAATTACGAAAGGTTCGTCTGCTGGCATAAAGTTAGGTACTACTGGGCGACCAAAACGTAAATAAGCAGGGCCATGATAATCAGCTAATGCTAAAGTGGCTGCTTTGGTTTGGTTGTAATCGCAAGTATTGATAACGGTCATTCCAGGTAACATTTTCATCAAACCGATGTCTTCTAAGATTTGGTGTGTTGCACCGTCTTCTCCAAGCGTTAATCCTGCATGCGAAGCACAAATCTTTACATTTTTATCTGAATACGCTACTGATTGACGAATTTGGTCATAGACTCTTCCTGTAGAAAAGTTAGCGAATGTTCCTGTGAAAGGAATTTTCCCACCAATCGTTAATCCTGCTGCAATTCCAATCATGTTGGCTTCTGCAATTCCAATTTGGAAGAAACGCTCTGGGTGGTTTTTCTTGAAGTCATCAAATTTTAATGATCCAATTAAATCCGCACAAAGTGCTACTACGTTTTCGTTTTTTTGACCTAATTCTGTCATTCCAGCTCCAAATCCCGAACGGGTATCTTTGCTTCCTTGATTGATATATTTTTTCATTTGTTTTTAAATTTAATTGTATTCAACTGAATACTTGTAACTGAACACTTTTAACTGAACACTGAATACTATTTAATAGTCTCCTAAAGTTTCAACATTTTGTGCTAAACCTTTTGCTAATTGCTCATCATTTGGCGCTTTACCGTGCCAAGCGTGTGTGTGCATCATAAAATCTACTCCGTTACCCATTTCGGTATGCAATAAAATACAAACGGGTTTTCCGTTACCTGATTTAGATTTTGCTTCAGCTAAACCAGCTTTAATAGCGTCAATGTTGTTTCCTGCTGCGATTTCTAATACAATCCAATCAAATGCTTCAAACTTTGCTTTTACACTTCCCATTGCCAAAACTTCGTCTGTAGTTCCGTCAATTTGTTTTCCGTTTAAGTCGATAGTTGCAATTAAATTGTCTACTTTTTTTGCCGAAGCATACATAATAGCTTCCCAGTTTTGACCTTCTTGTAATTCACCATCACCTAAAAGAGCAAAAACTAAATGGTTATCGTTGTTCAATTTTTTAGCTTGCGCAGCTCCAATTGCAACCGACATTCCTTGTCCTAACGAACCCGAAGCCATTCTGATTCCTGGTAAACCTTCATGAGTAGTAGGGTGACCTTGTAATCTTGAATTTAATTTTCTGAATGTTGCTAATTCCGCTACTGGAAAGTAACCGCTTCTAGCTAAAACACTATAAAAAACCGGAGAAATATGTCCGTTTGATAAGAAGAATAAATCTTCACCAATTCCGTTCATATCAAAACCTTCGTTACGTTTCATAACGTCTTGGTAAAGGGTAACCAAAAACTCAGCACATCCCAAAGAACCTCCTGGGTGACCTGAATTTACGGCATGAACCATACGAAGAATATCTCTTCGAACTTGTGTTGTAAAATCTTGTAGTTGTTGTGTGTTAGACATTATAAAAGATATATGTGTTAATTAGACGCAAAAGTAATTTTATTTTTTTGGTGGTACAAATCATTTTATTAGAAGTTATTAAGAATTGATTTGTGATGGAAGAAAGTAATGGAACGCAGATAACGCTGATGCTGCGCAACGCTGAAAATTACGGATTTAGTTTCTTTAGCTAGAAGAGTCGTAATTTTTTTTTTCAAATTAAAAATCAGTTGTAATCCGCGTTTCGCATCAGCGAATCTGTTTCATCCGCGTACCAATATATTGCCTTATCATAAATAATTCTAAATTCTAAATTCATATTTCTAAATTAATTTATCTTTGCGTTTCGTAAAAGCACAATATGAAGTTTGATTTAATTACCAAAGACCCACAAAGTAAAGCCAGAGCAGGAAAAATAACAACCGATCATGGTGTTATTGAAACCCCAATTTTTATGCCCGTAGGAACGGTTGCTTCTGTAAAAGGAGTACACCAACGTGAGCTAAGAGACGATATTAATCCAGATATTATTTTAGGAAATACCTATCATTTATATTTAAGACCACAAACTAAAATTTTAGAAGCCGCTGGAGGTTTGCATAAATTCATGAATTGGGATAGAAATATCTTAACCGATTCTGGTGGTTATCAAGTGTATTCGCTTTCTTCGAACAGAAAAATTAAAGAAGAAGGGGTGAAATTCAAATCGCATATTGACGGTTCATACCATTTCTTTTCACCCGAAAATGTAATGGAAATTCAACGAACTATTGGTGCCGATATCATCATGGCTTTTGACGAATGCACGCCTTACCCTTGCGATTATCGTTATGCAAAACGTTCGATGCACATGACGCATCGTTGGTTGGATAGATGTATCAATCATTTAGAAAAATTACCATTTAAATACGGTTACGAACAAACGTTTTTCCCAATTGTTCAAGGAAGTACTTATAAAGATTTAAGAGAACAATCGGCTGAATATATTGCAAACGCAGGTGCACAAGGAAATGCTATTGGTGGACTTTCAGTAGGAGAACCAGCTGAAGAAATGTACGCAATGACCGAAATTGTAACCGCAATTCTTCCAGAAGATAAACCAAGGTATTTAATGGGTGTAGGAACGCCAATCAATATTTTAGAAAATATCGCATTAGGAATTGATATGTTTGATTGTGTGATGCCAACACGTAACGCCAGAAACGGAATGTTATTCACCGCTCACGGAACTATGAATATGAAAAACAAAAAGTGGGAAGCCGATTTTTCGCCAATTGACGAAATGGGACACACTTGGGTAGATACCGAATATTCTAAGGCGTATTTAAGACACTTATTTGCAGCCGATGAATTCCTAGGAAAACAAATTGCGACCATTCATAACTTAGGTTTTTACATGTGGTTAGTCCGCGAAGCAAGAAGACAAATTATTACTGGCACATTTAGAGCATGGAAAGATAAAATGGTGGTTCAAATGAGTCAACGATTATAATTTGAGAATATAGAACAAAGAATATAGAACAAAGAATACAGAATGAGATATAGATAAAGTTAACATGGTCTATTCTCTTTTTTCTAATCTCTTTTCTCTTGAAATATGAAAATAATAGATAAATACATTTTAAAACGTTATTTAGCCACTTTTTCAGTGATGTTGTTAATGTTTATTCCTATTGGGATAACAATTGACGTTTCGGAAAAAGTAAATAAAATGATTGAAAAGAAAATTCCGTTAGCCGATATCTTGGTATATTATGGGGATTTTACAGTGTATTTTGCCAATCTATTATTTCCAATATTTTTATTTTTATCCATTATTTGGTTTACTTCAAAATTAGCTAACAATACCGAGATTATTGCTATTTTGAGTTCTGGAATTTCCTTTTCAAGATTTTTAAGACCGTTTATTTACGGTGCAGTTATTGTATCTGTTTTTGCATTATTAATGGGCTTTTTTTTAGTGCCAAAAGCAAGTAAAGGATTCAACGATTTTAGATACGAAAATTTAAAAGGAAATAATAAGACCAGAGAAACTTCGGATATTTTTAGACAAATTAATAAAGCCGGAAAACTAGAAGAAAATATCTATGTAAGTAATTATAACTACATGTCTCAAACCGGGTTTAATTTTACGTTTGAAAAATTCAATAATGAAAAGTTAATTGAAAAAGTTACTGCTAATAGAATAAGGTATAATGATAAAACAAAAAGATATACTTTATATGGTTATAACAAAAGAACTATTGGCGAAGTAAATGATCAAATACAAACGATTGATAAAATAGATTTAGCGTATAATTTTGAGCCAGATGATTTAACTCCAGTAATCTATGTTGCCGAAACCATGACGATTGGTCAATTAAATCAATTTATTAATAAAGAAAGAGCGAGAGGAAATGGAAACATCAATACCTATTTGGTGGTTTTCTATAAAAAATTCAGCTTACCTATTTCGGCTTTTATTTTAACCATTATTGCGGTAGCCGTATCTTCTATGAAACGTAGAGGTGGAATGGGAATAAATTTAGCAATAGGAATTGTTATTGCATTTACCTTTATCTTCTTTGATAAAGTATTTGGAACATTAGCCGAAAAATCAAGTATTCCTCCCTTTTTAGCTGTGTGGTTTCCAAACATTGTTTTTGGAATACTAGCTGTTTATTTACTACGCAATGCAAAACGATAATTTAAAAAGTTATTTGCATCTTCATGTAATTGTATTTATATGGGGGTTTACGGCAATTTTAGGGAAGTTAATTTCATTAGAAGCTCTAGATTTGGTTTGGTATCGCATGCTTTTTGCTTCTACAATTATGACATTTGTAGTGCTATTTAATAAAGAAAAAATTAAGGTGCCTTTTAATGTTTTGATTGGATTTGTTGTTTCAGGAATCATCATTGCGGCGCATTGGCTTACATTTTATCAAGCAATTAAAGTTTCAAATGTTTCTATTACATTGGCTTGTTTGTCCACAGGTGCTTTTTTTGCTTCCATATTGGAGCCCATATTTTACAAACGTAAAGTTATTTGGTACGAATTGCTTTTCGGATTAATTGTAGTTGTAGGATTAGGAATTATTTTTAATGTAGAAACCAAATACGCATCAGGAATTTATTTAGCCATTACTTCGGCTTTTTTATCAGCCCTTTTTTCTGTTATTAATGGTAAATATGCGAAAGAATACAACCCTAATATAATTTCTCTATATGAACTATCAAGCGGTGTTTTCTTTTTGAGCATCTACTTGTTTTTTGCAGGAAGTTTTACACCTGCTTTCTTTTCACTTTCTGTAAACGACTTAATATGGTTGTTCCTATTGTCGTCTATTTGTACAGCTTATGCGTTTTCAGCATCGGTAAAAGTGATGAAATTTTTGAGTCCGTTTACCGTAATGCTTACTATTAATCTCGAACCTATTTACGGAATCATTTTGGCCCTACTAATTTTTAAAGACGGAGAAGAAATGTCGCCTTTGTTTTATGTAGGTGCTTTAATAATTTTAGCCACAGTAATTGCAAACGGAATTGTAAAAAGTTATAAAAAAGTAACAACTAATTAACGATAAGTTTACTAAAGTTAATTGAAAATTTTATCTTTGTCACAACAAACACAAACCCAAATAAACCGATTATGGAATATTTAGATTTTGAATTACCAATTAAAGAGCTTGAAGATCAATTAGATAAATGTCAAATCATTGGTCAAGAATCAGATGTTGACGTTTCTAACACTTGCAAACAAATAGAGAAGAAATTAGAAGAAACTAAGAAAAAAATATACAAAAATCTTTCTGCTTGGCAACGTGTTCAATTATCACGTCATCCAAATCGTCCATACACATTAGAACATATTACCAATATTACTAATGGGACATTTTTAGAACTTTTTGGAGATAGAAATTTCAAAGATGACAAAGCAATGATTGGAGGTTTAGGTCAAATAAACGGACAATCGTATATGATTATTGGACAGCAAAAAGGTATCAATACTAAAATGCGTCAATACAGAAACTTCGGGATGGCAAATCCAGAAGGATACCGTAAAGCATTACGATTAATGAAAATGGCAGAAAAATTTAATATTCCTGTCTTAACATTAATTGATACACCTGGTGCTTATCCAGGTTTAGAAGCTGAAGAAAGAGGTCAAGGTGAAGCCATTGCAAGAAATATTTTCGAAATGGCTCGTTTAAAAACACCTATTATTTCTATTATTATTGGAGAAGGAGCTTCAGGAGGAGCTTTAGGAATTGGAGTTGGAGACCGTGTTTACATGTTAGAAAACACATGGTATTCAGTAATTTCACCTGAATCTTGTTCGTCTATTTTATGGAGAAGTTGGGAATATAAGGAACAAGCAGCTGAAGCATTAAAATTAACTTCGTTTGATATGAAAAAACAAAAGTTAATTGATGATATTATACCAGAACCGCTAGGTGGTGCACACTACGATAAAGAAACTACTTTTAAAACAGTTGCAGAATATGTAACTAAAGCTTTTAATGAGTTAAAAGATTTATCAACAAAAGATTTAGTGGCGCAACGCATGGATAAATATAGCAACATGGGCGAATTCAAAGAATAAGTGCTTGTTTTTAAATTACAATATAAATCCGAGGCTTTAAGTTTCGGATTTTTTTTTGGCTTATTAACAATAATATTGAGTTGTTAACAATGCACTATTAAGAACTCGCATGTATAAATTTACAAAAATAGGTTACCTTAGCACTATGGAAAATGTCAGAAATATGAACCCGATAAGAGTAGATAAAACTACGATTATCAATTTGGAAAAAGGAAAACTACCTCCTCAAGCGTTAGACCTTGAAGAAGCGGTACTTGGTGCCATGATGATTGATAAAAAAGGGGTGGATGAAGTAATCGATATTTTACAGCCAGATGCTTTTTATAAAGAAGCTCACAAGCACATTTTTGAAGCAATTGTACAGCTCTTTAATGAAACTCAACCTGTTGACTTATTAACCGTTTCGGCACAATTAAAGAAAAACGGAAAATTAGAATTGGCAGGTGGCGATTTTTACTTGATTCAACTTACTCAAAAGATATCTTCATCAGCTCATATTGAGTTTCATTCACGTATTATTCTTCAAAAATTTATTCAAAGAAGTTTAATTAAAATTTCTAGTGAAATTATTGAAGAATCCTATGACGATTCAACAGATGTATTTGATTTATTAGATAAAGCAGAATCTAAATTGTACGAAGTTACCCAAGGGAATATTAAACGTAGTTCTGAAACAGCTCAAAGTTTAGTAATTCAGGCAAAGAAACGTATTGAGGAAATTGCAGGGAAAGAAGGATTGAGCGGTATTGCCACAGGATTCCATAATTTGGATAAATTAACTTCGGGTTGGCAACCATCCGATTTGATTATTATTGCGGCTCGTCCAGGTATGGGTAAAACCGCGTTTGTACTTTCGATGGCGCGTAATATGGCAGTTGATTATAATCATCCAGTAGCTTTATTCTCTTTAGAGATGTCATCAGTACAGTTGATAACACGTTTGATTTCTTCTGAAACAGGATTGTCTTCTGAAAAATTGCGTACAGGAAAATTAGAAAAACACGAATGGGAGCAACTTTCTATCAAAGTAAAAAATTTAGAAAAAGCACCTTTATATATTGATGATACACCTTCATTATCCATTTTTGATTTACGTGCCAAAGCAAGAAGGCTTTCATCGCAATATGGTATCAAAATGATTGTTGTGGATTATTTACAGTTAATGACAGCGGGTGGAAATGGAAAAGGAGGAGGAAATCGTGAACAAGAAATTTCAACTATTTCTCGAAATTTGAAAGCATTAGCAAAAGAGTTAAATGTACCCGTGATTGCACTTTCTCAGTTATCACGTGCGGTGGAAACAAGGGGCTCTAGTAAAAGACCTTTGCTTTCTGATCTTCGTGAATCGGGTGCTATTGAGCAAGATGCCGATATTGTATCATTCATTTACCGCCCCGAATATTACAAAATAGATGAGTGGGACGACGAAGAACGAACTCCAACACAAGGTCAAGCCGAATTTATAGTTGCAAAACATAGAAATGGTGGTTTAGATGAAATTCGACTAAAATTCGTGGGTAATTTGGGTAAATTTGAAAACTTAGATGATTTTAGTTCACCGTTTGATGAATTACCATCGAAAATGAATTTAGATGAAACTAACCCATTCATTACGCCTAACTTACCAACGCCAAATGAAGCATTTGGTAGCACCATGAATACTTATGATGATGATTCAGATGTACCCTTTTAATAAAATTATGAAAAAAACATTCCAAATTATAGTATTTATATTATCAATAAACTTTTCATTTGCTTCATTTGTATTGCTACCTATGGAATCTGAAGGACAACAAAATCATCTAAAAGCCTACGGTATTACCTATTGGGCTTTAGATAAAAGTTATAAAGTAAGTTGGTTATTAAATTACAGAGGCGGTTCATTTTTATTGCCCGATGCTCCCGAAATTAGAAAAGAATGCCAAATTCGTGGCGTAACGTTTGAAGTTTTATCTGATGCTGCAACGAATACAATTTTAGAAGATATTAGTTCGCCATCGCAAAATATGGAAACGGTTGTTTTAGAAAAAGCACCTAAAATTGCGGTGTATACTCCAAAAGGGAAACAACCTTGGGACGATGCTGTAACTATGGTTTTAACGTATGCAGAAATTCCGTTTAAAGAAATTTATGACGAAGAAGTTCTATCAGATCAATTACTTTTATATGATTGGTTACACCTACATCATGAAGATTTTACAGGTCAATATGGGAAGTTTTTTGGAAACTATAGAAATACACCGTGGTATATTCAACAAAAAGCGGAAGCAGAAGCCTTGGCTAAAAAGTTAGGTTATAACAAAGTTTCGGAAGAAAAGTTAGCGGTTGCTAAAAAAATTAGAGATTTTGTAATTGGTGGAGGTTTTATGTTCGCCATGTGTTCGGCAACAGATAGTTTTGAAATTGCCCTTTCTGCAGAAGGTGTTGATATTTGTGAACCCATGTTTGACGGCGATGATTCAGAGGCAAATTATCAAGCCCGAATTGAGTACGCTAATACGTTTGCATTTAAAGATTATAAGCTAGAACGAAATCCAATCGTTTATGAATTTTCAGATATTGATACCACTGAAGATCATGGAAAAGGTTTGTTTACAATGGATAAGGATTATTTTACTTTAATGGAATATTCCGCAAAATGGGATCCAATCCCAACGATGTTGTGCCAAAACCACACGCAATTAATAAAAGGTTTCATGGGGCAAACCACAGCTTTTGATGCCGAAAAAATCAAATCGAATGTCTTAGTAATGGGCGAATGTAAAATCAACGGAGAAGCACGATATATTCACGGCACCAAAGGAAAAGGAATGTTTACTTTCTATGGAGGTCACGATCCAGAAGATTACCAACACAGAGTAGGAGATGCGCCAACAGTATTAGATTTGCATCCAAATTCACCAGGTTATCGTTTGATTTTAAACAACGTGTTGTTTCCAGCAGCTAGAAAGAAAAAGTTGAAAACTTAAGCTGGTTTCAATATATCATCAATAATCATCAAATGATGTTTGGTATGAAGTGCTAAAAAATTTGCTGTTTCTTTTTTGTTTAAAATCCCAAAAAACGGATGCGGAAAATGAGTATTCTTATCCAAATCTTTCCAATCCATTAAATTTTCTTTCACTTTAGACAAACTCAAACCCAAAGTTTCAGATGAAATTTCTCCTTCTGGGCGAACAATTTTTGGTGCTTTTGCTTTTCCTCTTGGGATTTTTTTTGCGATGGTTAGAATTAAGAAGCGGTTAAAATTAAAACGCCATTGGTAGTTTGATGGATTCGAATTTTTACAAGCCGTAACAATTTGGTCAATTGTTTTTAGACTATGTTCTATATGCCAACCTACGCTTCCCGAAGAAACTGCTAAATTTACTTTGTCAAAAGACGAAATATCCGATTCTAATTGATTTAAAAGCTTGTGTAATTCTTGCATAATTTAATCTTTAAACGTCCAAAACAAAATTCGACTCACTTTATTCCCATGTTTCATTTCTGTAATTTGGTAGGTTGCTTTTACTTTTTTAAGATGCGAAAGCAAAGGTTTTAAATTGTCTTTTTTAGAAACTAACGAGGAAAACCATTTGCACTGCAATTTAAAATGCACACTTTCATAAATCATATTGCTGATGAATGTTAGTTCGCCACCTTCGCACCACAATTCGTTATTTACGCCACCAAAGTTTAAGGTTGGTTTTTTAGAATCTTCAATGCCTAAGTTTTTATTTTTACGAATCGTGCCTTTATTTGCTTCTTCTTTCGAACTATGGAATGGCGGATTACAAATCGTCATATCGAATTTATCTTCTGGACGAATGATGTTCTTGAAAATGTTTCGTTTGGATGTTTGTAATCGCAACGCAACATTTTCTTTTAATTTCTGATTCGAATTAATATTTTCCTGAGCCGCTTCAAAAGCTTGTTTGTCAATTTCGCTACCCACAAAGCGCCAATCGTATTCTGATACACCAATTATCGGATAAATGCAATTCGCTCCAATTCCGACATCTAAAATGCGAATTTTATGCTTGGTTTGAATCGTTCCGTAAGTGTCTTCTAAAATATCAGCTACTTGATGAATGTATTCTGCTCGTCCTGGAATAGGCGGACAAAGAAAACCTTTTGGAATATCCCAATTTTTCAAACCATAAAAATGCAACAACAACGCTTTGTTCAACATTTTCACCGCATCCGGATTCGCAAAATCAATCGTTTCGGTGCCAAATTCATTTACCGCAACAAAGGACGTTAAATCAGGATTAGCCGCAATTAAAGTTTTGAAATCGTAATTGCCATGGTGTTTGTTTTTCGGATGAAAGCCGGTGATGATTTTGGGAGTATTCAAAGTGTTATTTTTAAAGTGTAAAGGTATTGAATTCTGTGTAAAGTTGTAAAGGAATTATTATATTAAAATAGATTATGATTAATTACTTATCACCTAAATAATATTTTAAAGGTCATAACTTAGTAATTGAATAATTTCAGCAAAAATCTTAAAATGTTTTTGTTTCATTTTAACAAATATTATTTATTAGTATAGTTTAAAAGTAAAAAGGGACCTAAATTATATGAAGTTGATAGCGGTTTGTAATATTTATTTATTTTAAAAACCAACAAATTAATTATGATCATTAAAAGTTAATGTTTAGTTTTTTAGTTAACTTTGTGATAATTAATTTAAAATATTTGAAAATGTCCTTTGAAGAAGCATGCGTGTTAAAAGATAAGTTTGGTAGAAATTATCCAATAGATGAAAAATATATGGGTATTGTAATGATTGTGCCTTATAGTGATAAAGATTTAGAACGTTATATTTCAAAATTAAAACTTGGTGAATTTGATGATAATACGGCTAAATTATTTTCTACAGATTCTCAATTTCAAGTCTGTGCTTTATGGAGTAATGGAATGGATGTTTTAAAAAAGTCACTTAGCTAAAAAAGTTTATTTACAATTCTTAATTTTTGATTTTTACTAGTTTAAATTCAAAAAAAAATTACTTATTACATATTGTATACAATAGTAATTCATTATTTAACCAAAAAAATATTAAAATGAAATATTTATTTACCATCTTATTTATATTTCCCATAATTACTTTTTCACAAGTTGGAAGTACAGGTACTTACGGAACTACAAATGGTGTAAATGGACCAAATTTTGGTTCTATGACATCTAATGCATTAAATAAAAATGCCGAAAATAGAGCTTACAATGAACAAATTAAAAACCAAAATTTACCAATTTTTCAAAATTTAGTAAATGAAGGTATGAAGTACTACTATTCTAGTGATTATAAATCATGCCTCTCAATGTATGAAAATTCCAAAGGTTTAGGCTGGTATGATTCAAATTTTGAATTTTATGCTGGTCTTGCTGCTTTTCAACTTTATGTTCAAACTAAATATGTTGATTATAAAGATTTATCAAAAAAATTATTAAAATTAGCAAAAAAACACGGCTCTATTGATGCTAAAATATTTTTAAAAGAAAACTTTTAGTCTGCAAAATATAATACTATTCCATAATTAATTTAATCATTTAGCTCATGAAAAAAATATTCTTCATTTATTTTATATTAATTTTTTTTACTTCATATTCACAGGTTACATCTGAAAAACTTAAAGCTATATCAATAATTGAAAGTTTAAGTTATGAAGAAACAATGTTTGCTGGAACTAAAATTATCAATACATGTAAAATAAATTATGATGATGATACAAGAAAAGTTGAAATTATATTTAAATCTCTTTACCCAGATGGAAATTCTACTACAGTTAAGGATATTTTTTATCTCGATGATTTAGATTTATATTCCCTGGAAGAAATTTTATTAAAAATGGAGGCATCCGATTTATATTTATCTGGAATACGTGTTAAAGCAAAAGGTAAGTTGATAAGACATGATTTAATTAATGAGGACAAGTATAATGTTCTTGAAAATTCTTCCAAAACGGAATATAGTGAATATGTTGCTATATTTCCTGGCATGAAAGCATTGCCAAAGTTACATGGTGAAAGGTTTAATGCTAATGTAAAAATTTTATTATTTAACTAACTACTTATAAATGAGGAAAATATTCACAATTTTCACAATTTTTATAACTGCAACAAGTTCATTTAGTCAAACATTACATTTATACTGTGGTAAAAATCATGATGTTTATTTAGGATGCTTAAATTGTGATGCTTATAATTCAAATTCTATTTGGAATGAATACGGTACTTATGGTTCAAAATATAACTCTAATTCAATATGGAATGCTTATGGAACTTATGGTTCAAAATACAACACATACAGTCCATGGAACGCTTATTCAAGTGAGCCACCAGTTGTGGTTGATAAGGATGGTAATTTTTATGGTTACTTTACTGTAAACAAATACAACTCTAAACAGGCCGATTTTGAACTTGCTTTGACTATTTACAGTAATTATGATTTAATTATGGATGATGTTTCAAAGTGGTACGAAAAAATATTTGAATAATTATTAGGTTTTTAAATCAAGCTAGCACAAAATGAAGTTATACCTAATAACGCAGAATCACATTCCGTACTAAAAATAAAAAACCCCGATTTTCATCGGGGTTTAATATATAAGTAAGATAAACTGAGTTAGACGTAATTATTTAATTTTGTTAACGATAGCTGTGAAAGCAACTGGGTGGTTCATAGCTAAATCTGCAAGAACTTTACGGTTCAATTCGATGTTGTTAGCTTTTACTTTTCCCATAAATTGAGAATAACTCATACCATGTAAACGTGCACCAGCATTGATACGCGTAATCCATAAAGCACGGAAATTTCTTTTGTTTTGTTTTCTATCACGGTAAGCATAGCACATTGCTTTTTCTACCGCGTTTTTAGCTACAGTCCAAACGTTTTTACGTCTTCCAAAGAAACCTTTGGCTTGTTTTAATACTCTTTTTTTTCTAGCTTTTGTAGCTACTGAATTGGTTGCTCTTGGCATAATTTTAAATGTTTTTTGCAGTAAGGCGGTTTTTCAACACTTTTAAACTTCGTACTTTGTATTTCATACTTCGTACTTCGTTCAGCCCACTCCAGGGTTACTAAATTGTTTTAACCAAACAACTAATTAAATAATGTTTAATTGTTGTTTAATGCTTCTCTCATCTGTTTTGTGAACCAAACCAGAATGTGTTAAAGCTAATTTACGCTTTTTAGATTTTTTAGTCAAAATGTGACTTTTAAAAGCGTGTTTTCTCTTGATTTTTCCAGAGCCAGTAACTTTGAATCGTTTCTTAGCACTAGATTTTGTTTTCATTTTAGGCATTTTCTTCCTGTATTTATAATCTATCTTACTTATTATTTTTTAGTTTTCAGTCTCGGTTTTCAGTTTACAGAGTAATTACTGAATACTGCGACTGCTAACTGCTTACTTTTTCTTTTTCGGAGCAATGTACATAATCATACGTTTTCCTTCTAAAACTGGCATCGCTTCTACTTTTCCAAACTCTTCCAATTCTTGAGCCAAACGTAATAATAAAATTTGTCCTTGCTCTTTGTAGATAATCGAACGTCCTTTAAAGAATACAAATGCTTTTAATTTAGCACCATCTTGTAAAAATTTAAGGGCATTCTTTTTCTTAAATTCATAGTCATGCTCATCTGTTTGAGGTCCAAAACGAATCTCTTTTACAACGATTTGAGTTGATTTAGCTTTAAGTTCTTTATCTCTCTTCTTTTGTTGGTACAAAAATTTACCATAATCCATCAACTTACAAACCGGTGGTTCGGCGTTTGGAGAAATTTCTACCAAATCAACTTCTTGCTCTTCAGCAAAACGAAGGGCTTCCGCTATTTTGTAAACTCCAGGCTCAATATTTTCGCCTACTAAACGTACTTCAGGAACACGAATCAAATTGTTGATGCGGTGTGCTGCTTTTTTCTCTTCGCGAGGTTGAAAACCTCTGTTGTTTCTAATTGCTATGGCTGTAAAATTTTAGTTAAACTTAAAATTGTTTTAATGTTTTGTTTATTTCTTCGTTAATCATTGCTGCAAATTGCTCAATAGTTACCGATATATTTCCTTTTCCTTCTTGTCCGCGTTGTCTCACAGATATGGTTCCGTTTTTCTCTTCTTCCTCGCCAACAATCAGCATAAACGGATATTTGTTCATCTCCGCTTCTCTAATTTTCTTACCGATTGTTTCATTTCGGTTGTCAATCAGGGCGCGAATTTCGTGATTTTCTAGCAAATCTAAAACTTTTTTCGCATAATTTTCATATTTCTCACTCAAAGACAAGATTATAGCTTGTTCTGGCATCAACCAAATTGGGAAATTTCCAGCAGTGTGTTCCAATAAAATTGCGATAAAACGTTCCATCGAACCAAAAGGCGCTCGGTGAATCATAACAGGGCGATGTAACTTGTCATCCGCACCTTTATACGACAATTCAAAACGCTCTGGTAAGTTGTAATCTACCTGAATGGTTCCTAATTGCCAACTTCTGCCTAAAGCATCTTTTACCATGAAATCCAATTTCGGACCATAGAAAGCCGCTTCACCAGATTCAATCACATAATTTAATCCTTTATCTTTCGCTGCACTGATAATTGCATTTTCTGCTTTTTCCCAGTTTTCAACGCTACCTATATATTTATCTGGATTATCTAAATCACGAACCGATACCTGTGCTGTAAAGTTTTCAAATCCTAACGAACCAAATACATACAATACTAAATCGATAACATTTTTGAACTCCGCATCTAATTGATCAGGTGTACAAAATATATGCGCATCATCCTGAGTAAATCCTCTAACACGCGTCAATCCGTGTAATTCACCCGATTGCTCATAACGATAAACCGTTCCAAATTCAGCATAACGCTTCGGTAAATCTTTGTACGACCAAGGTCTTGCGTTATAAATCTCACAGTGATGTGGACAGTTCATAGGTTTTAACAAGAACTCTTCGCCTTCAGCTGGTGTATGAATTGGTTGAAAACTATCCGCACCATATTTAGCATAGTGTCCAGAAGTCACATACAAGTCTTTCATTCCAATGTGAGGAGTTACTACTTGTTCATAACCTGCTTTTTTCTGTGCTTTTTTCAAGAATTGCTCTAATCTATCGCGTAAAGCAGCACCTTTTGGCAACCATAAAGGTAAACCTTGACCTACTTTTGGAGAAAAATGGAATAAATCCAATTCTTTTCCTAATTTTCTATGGTCACGGCGTTTTGCTTCTTCTAATAATTCAAGGTAATCTGTTAAGTCTTTTTGTTTTGGGAACGAAATTCCGTAAACACGAGTTAACTGTTTGTTTTTTTCATCACCTCTCCAGTAAGCACCTGCTACGGATAAAATTTTCATCGCTTTGATAATACCCGTATTCGGAATATGACCACCACGACACAAATCAAAGAAGTTCGAATGATCACAGAAAGTAATCGTTCCGTCTTCTAAGTTTGAAATTAATTCCGTTTTGTATTCGTTATTTTTATAAACCTCTAATGCTTCCGCTTTAGAAACCGAACGCATTTTAAATTCGTGCTTCTCTCTTGAAATTTCTAACACACGATCTTCAATCTTTTTGAAATCGGCATCGGTGATTTTTTTATCACCAAAATCCACATCGTAATAGAATCCATTATCAATCGCAGGACCAAGTGTTAATTTGATGCCTGGGAATAATTCTTCTAATGTTTGTGCCATCACGTGCGAAGTCGAATGCCAAAAAGCTTTTTTACCTTCTTTGTCATTCCAAGTATATAATATAAGTGTACCGTCTGTGGTTAAGGTCGTCGTTGTTTCAATAGTGGTACCATTATAGGAAGCAGAAATTACATTTCTAGCCAAACCTTCACTAATGCTTTTCGCAACATCCATTGGAGTAACTCCTTGAGCCATCTCCTTAACCGACCCATCGGGTAAAGTAACTTTTATCATTTTTTAAAATTTATAAGGTGCAAATATAAACCTTTAATAAAATCCATACAATACATATAAGGTATAATGTTAAAAAAGATTTGAAGTATCCGTTTTAATTCCATAAAGACTAATGGTCCCGCTGTCCACTATATCTTTTACAAACCTAACAGGTTTTTGAAAACCTGTCAGGTTTATAAAAGGATGCCGTTCCCATCGGGGCTAATCAAGACGTATAGTATTCCAGATAACCATCCCACTGGCTCGCATGACGAGCACAACTTTCTCGCCATGCGAGCAATCCTTCCTCGCCATGCGAGCTGTCATTCCGCAGAATAGGAATCTCCTGCGCAGCAGGCTATTGCTTAACGCAGTTAAGCCAAGCCCCCACTCATATAAGTGCAACGCCCGACACTTCGGACTCTGTGTATCTCACTTAACACAATCCCTATCAAAAAAAACTCGGTGCATCTCTGAGTAAAACCACACACAACCCGAAACCTTCAACTCGAAACTATACTATATATAAGAAACAAAAAGCTTCTATGCCTTATATGTTTAACAAAAAAATATTTTCCACAAAGAATTCCCCTTCGAAGGGGGCTAGGGGGATGTAAAAAACTTTTCTATATTAAATCCTTGTTATCAGTGAGTTAAGAAAAGCATCAAAAAAAGAATTAAAAAAAGAATGAAAAAGGCTTGTGGGAACAAAAAAGATTTCTACTTTTGCACCCGCATTAGAGCAGAAGTTCACACACAAACTGAAGATTAAACAAATCAAAAAACTTTTAAAAAAAGTTAAAAAAAGATTTGGATAATAGAAAGTAAAGGTAGTATCTTTGCCGACCCGAAACGAAAGAATTGGGGGAGTGCAAGTTCTTAAAAATATTGGGTAAGTGGTTTAGAGAAAATAGTCAAAATTTTTTTTCAAAAAAGCTTGCCAGATTAAAAAAGAGTTGTACTTTTGCACCCGCTAATCGAATGAGAGGCGGATATAAAAAGAGAATGACACGTTCATAGACATATTGAATTGACAGCACAAAATTACAGTAATGTAATTTTGAACATTAAGAGAGAGTAAGATTTTTCGAATAACATTGAAAGACTAGCGACTTTAATCGAAACATAGTTAGATTTATCTAACAAACAATATACGATGAAGAGTTTGATCCTGGCTCAGGATGAACGCTAGCGGCAGGCCTAACACATGCAAGTCGAGGGGTAGAGTTCTTCGGGACTTGAGACCGGCGCACGGGTGCGTAACGCGTATGCAATCTACCTTATACAGGGGAATAGCCCAGAGAAATTTGGATTAATGCCCCATAGTGTTATCGAATCGCATGGTTTGATAACTAAAGTTCCAACGGTATAAGATGAGCATGCGTCCCATTAGTTAGTTGGTAAGGTAACGGCTTACCAAGACAATGATGGGTAGGGGTCCTGAGAGGGAGATCCCCCACACTGGTACTGAGACACGGACCAGACTCCTACGGGAGGCAGCAGTGAGGAATATTGGTCAATGGGCGCAAGCCTGAACCAGCCATGCCGCGTGCAGGAAGACGGTCCTATGGATTGTAAACTGCTTTTATACAGGAAGAAACCCTCCCACGTGTGGGAGCTTGACGGTACTGTAGGAATAAGGATCGGCTAACTCCGTGCCAGCAGCCGCGGTAATACGGAGGATCCAAGCGTTATCCGGAATCATTGGGTTTAAAGGGTCCGTAGGCGGCCTTATAAGTCAGTGGTGAAATCTCCTAGCTCAACTAGGAAACTGCCATTGATACTGTAGGGCTTGAATTTTTGTGAAGTAACTAGAATATGTAGTGTAGCGGTGAAATGCTTAGATATTACATGGAATACCAATTGCGAAGGCAGGTTACTAACAAACGATTGACGCTGATGGACGAAAGCGTGGGGAGCGAACAGGATTAGATACCCTGGTAGTCCACGCCGTAAACGATGGATACTAGCTGTTCGGAGCAATCTGAGTGGCTAAGCGAAAGTGATAAGTATCCCACCTGGGGAGTACGCACGCAAGTGTGAAACTCAAAGGAATTGACGGGGGCCCGCACAAGCGGTGGAGCATGTGGTTTAATTCGATGATACGCGAGGAACCTTACCAGGGCTTAAATGTAGATTGACAGGACTGGAAACAGTTTTTTCTTCGGACAATTTACAAGGTGCTGCATGGTTGTCGTCAGCTCGTGCCGTGAGGTGTCAGGTTAAGTCCTATAACGAGCGCAACCCCTGTCGTTAGTTGCCAGCGAGTCATGTCGGGAACTCTAACGAGACTGCCAGTGTAAACTGTGAGGAAGGTGGGGATGACGTCAAATCATCACGGCCCTTACGTCCTGGGCCACACACGTGCTACAATGGTAGGTACAGAGAGCAGCCACTGCGCGAGCAGGAGCGAATCTACAAAACCTATCTCAGTTCGGATCGGAGTCTGCAACTCGACTCCGTGAAGCTGGAATCGCTAGTAATCGGATATCAGCCATGATCCGGTGAATACGTTCCCGGGCCTTGTACACACCGCCCGTCAAGCCATGGAAGCTGGGGGTGCCTGAAGTCGGTGACCGCAAGGAGCTGCCTAGGGTAAAACTGGTAACTAGGGCTAAGTCGTAACAAGGTAGCCGTACCGGAAGGTGCGGCTGGAACACCTCCTTTCTAGAGAAGACTAAAGAAGTTAGTTTACGATGCGTAAAATATTACTCTCGCTGTTAATTCAAATAATACAAATAAGTAAAAACAGAGTCTCGTAGCTCAGCTGGTTAGAGTACTACACTGATAATGTAGGGGTCCCCAGTTCGAGTCTGGGCGGGACTACAATGTTTTACTTATAAGGAAATTTTAGAGGTTGAGTAACCGTTTGAAGTACTGTTAACTGATAACTGTTAACTGAACACTAAAAAACGGGGGATTAGCTCAGCTGGCTAGAGCGCCTGCCTTGCACGCAGGAGGTCATCGGTTCGACTCCGATATTCTCCACAACGGCTAATTCAAAGCTGATAATTATTATCAGTGGCGATACGCCACAAGTTCATTGACATATTGAGATAAAATATTTTAAAAAGTAGAAAGTACAGTAGAATCGTAACAAGTTACGGTTTTATAAAGAAAGTCCTAGTTTTATTTATAGAATTAGGCGGCACATAAGCAAAATAAGGGCGTATGGGGGATGCCTAGGCTCTCAGAGGCGAAGAAGGACGTGATAAGCTGCGAAAAGCTACGGGGATTGGCACACACGAATTGATCCGTAGATATCCGAATGGGGCAACCCACTATGTTGAAGACATAGTACACCGATAGGTGGGCAAACCCGCTGAACTGAAACATCTAAGTAGGCGGAGGAGAAGAAAACAAAAGTGATTCCGTAAGTAGTGGCGAGCGAACGCGGATTAGCCCAAACCAGGGATGTTACGGCATATCTGGGGTTGTAGGACCACGATATTTGTTGCGGATTGAATTAGAATTACCTGGAAAGGTAAGCCAAAGAAGGTGATAGCCCTGTATAAGTAAGAGAAGATAACGATAGTGGTATCCTGAGTAGCGCGGGGCACGTGAAACCCTGTGTGAATTTGGCGGGACCATCCGCTAAGGCTAAATACTCCTGAGAGACCGATAGTGAACCAGTACCGTGAGGGAAAGGTGAAAAGAACCGTGAATAACGGAGTGAAATAGATCCTGAAACCATACGCTTACAAGCGGTCGGAGCCCTTTCGTGGGGTGACGGCGTGCCTTTTGCATAATGAGCCTACGAGTTACCGTTGCTGGCAAGGATAAGTACTTATGGTATGGATCCGTAGCGAAAGCGAGTCTGAATAGGGCGCTTTAGTCAGTAATGGTAGACGCGAAACCGTGTGATCTACCCATGGACAGGTTGAAGCTGTGGTAACACATAGTGGAGGACCGAACCCGTTGACGTTGAAAAGTCTTGGGATGATCTGTGGGTAGGGGTGAAAGGCCAATCAAACTCGGAAATAGCTCGTACTCCCCGAAATGCATTTAGGTGCAGCGCTGGGTATAAGTTATATAGAGGTAGAGCTACTGATTGGATGCGGGGGCTTCATCGCCTACCAATTCCTGACAAACTCCGAATGCTATATAATGTTTACCAGCAGTGAGGGCATGGGTGCTAAGGTCCATGTCCGAGAGGGAAAGAACCCAGACCATCAGCTAAGGTCCCCAAATATATGCTAAGTTGAAATAACGAGGTTTGTCTGCCCAGACAGCTAGGATGTTGGCTTGGAAGCAGCCATTCATTTAAAGAGTGCGTAACAGCTCACTAGTCGAGCGGACGAGCATGGATAATAATCGGGCATAAGCATATTACCGAAGCTATGGATTTGTAGTAATACAAGTGGTAGGGGAGCATTCTAAACTGGGTCGAAGGTGTGATGTGAGTCATGCTGGACTGTTTAGAAAAGAAAATGTAGGCATAAGTAACGATAATGCGGGCGAGAAACCCGCACACCGAAAAACTAAGGTTTCCACAGCTATGCTAATCAGCTGTGGGTTAGTCTGGTCCTAAGGCGAACCCGAAAGGGACAGTCGATGGCCAACGGGTTAATATTCCCGTACTACTTATAATTGTGATGGAGAGACGCAGTGGTGAAAGTACCGCGAACTGACGGAATAGTTCGTTAAAGCACTTAGCTATAGGCCCGGTAGGCAAATCCGCTGGGACTGGTGAAATGCGATAGTACACGGAGTCTTCGGACAAAGTGATAGTGTACCTAAAGGCTGCCAAGAAAATCTTCTAAACTTAGATTATAAGTACCAGTACCGTAAACCGACACAGGTAGTTGAGGAGAGAATCCTAAGGTGCTCGAGAGATTCATGGCTAAGGAATTAGGCAAAATGGACCCGTAACTTCGGGAGAAGGGTCGCCAGCAGCAATGCTGGCCGCAGTGAAAAAATCCAGGCGACTGTTTATCAAAAACACAGGGCTCTGCAAAATCGTAAGATGAAGTATAGGGCCTGACACCTGCCCGGTGCTTGAAGGTTAAGTGGAGATGTTATCTTCGGAGAAGCATTGAAATGAAGCCCAAGTAAACGGCGGCCGTAACTATAACGGTCCTAAGGTAGCGAAATTCCTTGTCGGGTAAGTTCCGACCTGCACGAATGGTGTAACGATCTGGATACTGTCTCAGCCATGAGCTCGGTGAAATTGTAGTAGCGGTGAAGATGCCGCTTACCCGCAGTGGGACGAAAAGACCCTGTGCACCTTTACTATAGCTTAATATTGACCTTGGACACGTGATGTGTAGGATAGGTGGGAGACTATGAAGTGGCGTCGCTAGGCGTTGTGGAGTCATTGTTGAAATACCACCCTTTGCTTGTCTGAGGCCTAACTCCGAATATCGGAGGACATTGTTTGGTGGGTAGTTTGACTGGGGTGGTCGCCTCCAAAAGAGTAACGGAGGCTTCTAAAGGTTCCCTCAGCACGCTTGGTAACCGTGCGTAGAGTGCAATGGCATAAGGGAGCTTGACTGAGAGACATACAGGTCGATCAGGTACGAAAGTAGAGCATAGTGATCCGGTGGTTCCGCATGGAAGGGCCATCGCTCAAAGGATAAAAGGTACGCCGGGGATAACAGGCTGATCTCCCCCAAGAGCTCATATCGACGGGGGGGTTTGGCACCTCGATGTCGGCTCGTCACATCCTGGGGCTGGAGAAGGTCCCAAGGGTTGGGCTGTTCGCCCATTAAAGTGGCACGCGAGCTGGGTTCAGAACGTCGTGAGACAGTTCGGTCTCTATCTACTGTGGGCGTTAGAAATTTGAGTGGATCTGATTCTAGTACGAGAGGACCGAATTGGACTAACCGCTGGTGTATCTGTTGTTCCGCCAGGAGCACTGCAGAGTAGCTACGTTGGGAAGGGATAAGCGCTGAAAGCATATAAGCGCGAAACCCACCACAAGATGAGATTTCTTTTAAGGGTCGTGGAAGATGACCACGTTGATAGGCTATAGATGTAAAGGCAGTAATGTCATAGTCGAGTAGTACTAATAACCCGTTAGCTTATGTACAATTCCCGAGTCTTCGGACTCGGGAGAAAACTTTCTTTTAAATTATTTATCTCAGTATGTTAAGATATTAGCTCGCCTATGGCGTGGCGTTTAAAGCTCCAAGTTTAAAGTTCCAAGTTGTTTAACCTGTAACTTTCGAACCTGAAACCTTAAACAAAAATTTAAGGTGGTTATTGCGTCGGGGCTCACCTCTTCCCATTCCGAACAGAGAAGTTAAGCCCGATTGCGCAGATGGTACTGCAGTTATGTGGGAGAGTATGTCGCCGCCTTTCTTTTGAAAACCCTTCATCTATCGATGAGGGGTTTTTTGTTATATAGCATTTTTAGAAAAAATGAATTAAAATTATCGAACAGATAAGTTAATCCCGAAGTGTCGGGACGATTGCGCAGATGGTACTGTCCGCCTAGGCGTGATGTGAGAGTATGTCGCCGCCTTTCTTTTGAAAACCCTTCATCTAACGATGATGTGTTTTTTGTTATATAGCATTTTTAGGAAAAATGAATTAAAGTTATCGAACAGAGAAGTTAATCCCCGAAGTGTCGGTACGATTGCTCAGATGGTACTATCCGCTTAGGCGTGATGGGAGAGTATGTCGCCGGCTTTCTTTTGAAAAGGCCTATCATTTTTTGATAGAGCTTTTTTCTTTTCAAGATATTGTCCTTACAAAACAATAAAACCACCTATATGGGTGGTTTTGTTGTTTAGACTACTGAAAGCTAACGCGAGCGTCCCGCTCGTGAATTTGTGGACACGAGCGGGACGCTCGCGTTAGCGACGGGGGCCGTTTAATTTTTTGCGAACTAGTTAACTAATCCTATTTTAATTTAGGATTTTTGAATGGTTGTTGTAATTAGTTAGAAATGTACTCTATTCAAAATACTCATCAACATATTTTTGATAATCTTTAACTGGTATTTTTTGCCATCCATTTAAGGATGCTTTTTCAATTGTATCTGGTACAGGGCATTTTTCTAACAATATACTTCTATCAGTATTTTCTGTATTACACAAGACAAAATATTTTTCTCCTTCAATTGAGCTATTATCTGTAAAACACCAATCTTGATATGTTTTTCCTTGATAATCAAACTTGTATTCAACCCCATCATTTCCTGTACCATAAGTATTTTTAATTGCGACACCAATAACTACTACGTGATTTTCTTTAAGATTTTTTCTTCTACTTATTGAGAAAAAAGTTCCAATTATAATTATAAGTATTATAAATAAGAGCCGTAATATGTTGTGAAAATTTTCTTTACTATTAATTTTGTCATTTTGTTCCATTACTATTTCTAAATCGTTTTATCTTTGATTGTAATTACAATATATTGCAATTTATAAATAATTTTCTAATTAAATTCAACTGAAAACTATTTCCGCGTTAGGGATAAAAGCATTTGTTTGAGCTCTTACTTAAAATACCTAAGGATTTTAAGTAAAGCGAGTGCGGATAGCCCGACCCTTGGGGAACGCCCATAAAAAAATCCGACCCTTGTGAAGTCGGATTGGAATTTTTATTTATTTAGAACAATGACTATTTTGTTGAAGTCGGCGGCAGCGTTGATGACTGCTTTGTAGGAATCGAAGTGTTCTAAAGGATAATTAATGATATTGTAGTATTCTGTATTCTCAATTAGAATTTCGTCGCCCTGTGTCTTGTAACTACTTACAAAGGTAGCTTCTGTTTTGCCATTGATATCGGTTTTGTGGCTCATGTTGAATTTCTCTACGTTTTTAACTGTTGTTCCTTTAGGTAAAATAATTTTTATCTTACGTAAATAGGAGTGAGGATAATCAATTTCAACAGGCATCATACGTTTGTTTTCTTGGTATAATTCCATTTGTGAGCCAATTGTTTTTCCAACAGAAAATAAATAATTCTCTCCCGCTTTTTGTACTAAATCTTTACCTTCAAATGTTACTTTTAAAACGAATGGTTTTTTGCCTATGAATTCTGTTCCATCATTCTCAGTCGTTAAAGAAGTGTATTCTTCCTGAATGGTATAGTTTTCGGCAATACTTTTTAATATTTCCTTGTATTGATCTGCTGGTGCAAAATCTTTTATAGGTTGAAAATTAATGGCTGCATATCCTCCAAATGAGATTTCGTTTGTAATGATTGGATTTTCAATATCTTTTGTGAAATCGATAGTTATATCCATTACATCGTGTGTTATTTCCACTCCAGGAATGGTAATAAAATTGATTTCTCCAATTCCCATTTTAACCCCTGCAAATTCTTTTCCTTTAATGAAAAGCCCATAATTGTTTGCTAATATGTTTGGAATCAAAGGAATTCTATATTCAATTTCGGTTGGTGTAATGAATTTATTTATTGATGGAAAATAGAATAATATTTCATCTAAGTTTTCATAACTCTCAAATTCAGGATCAAAGGCAATATCATAACGGTTTGAAGCAAATACAATTTGGTTTTCAATTTTGAAATACTTGAAAATAACCAAATAAAGGGCTAAGATTTCTGTTTGATTGGCTTGTTTTGTTTTTATTACGGCTGCTAAATTTTCTTTTGCATCAAAATAACGGTTATAAGGAATTGTTTTTTTAACCTTATTCTCAATGTTCCAAATTTGTTCTTGTAAATTATTTGATGTTACAATGGTTTTGCAAAAATCATCAACGGCTTTTTGACTTTTTTTGTCTAAATCTACATTGAATCTTTCGTACACATTAGAAGCAAATTCTTTGTAGTTGTATAGGTTTTTTGATCCATTGTACAGGTTTGCATCTAACTTATAACGGAAATATTTAATGTTTGCTTTCCAGTTAGAATATTTTTCATCGTCTTCTAATTTAGGTACATTTTTCTCATTCACCGAAATCGAAATTTTGTCTTTGTAAATTTTATCATCTACTACTGCGGCTGCTAGATTGTTATAGCCTTTTGTTTTAAATTCTAAGTGATTTGGATGAATTAATTCGAAACTAATATCTAGAATTGGTAAATCGTCTTGCATTCTAAATGTTTTACCATTAAGTTCTGGAGATTCTTCTAAAAGAAATATTTTTTCTATAATAGCACCTTTTTCTAATCCGTTGATTGCATAATAGTTATATTTTACACCTCGTTCTTCATCTACTTCTTCTTTGATGTCTTTTTTATCCAAAGTAATGATTTTGCCACTTTTTAAAATAACACGTGCTTCGTTTTTAACAACGTTTTCATTGGAACTGAAGGGTAAGTATATTTTATTGTTTTTTTCAATGGCATCATCCGAATTGATAAATATTTTATCGTGTAGTAAGTAATATTGTTTAGGACCGTTTTTATCGGAAACAATTTCAATTTTGATGGTTCTACTTACAATTAATTGGTTTTCATTTTTATATTGTTCAGGTAAAGTAAAGGCTTGCGGCTTTTGTTCCCACTTATAATCTTTGAAGGTGTATTCTTGTGCTACTATTGAATTAAAGTTGCACAATAATAAAAAAAGTAGGCTTTTAACGATTAATTTTTTCATTTGAATATGTTATTTTTCGGTTAGAATTAAAGTTTCGCTATAATTGTTTTTCATTTTTTTTACACTTTCATCCCACAATTGAAAGTCGCTAGGTTCTATCACCATTTTTTTTACTTCAAAAGTGTATTTTACAACTATTTTATTATTTGTTTCTGAAAATACTGCGTTAACTTGAACTAATTCGTTATCTAAAGTAAAGTTTTTTGGAATGTATTTTACTTTGTAGTTGGCTGGAATTTCAAATTCATATTCTGAGTTAAATAACGAAACAATTTCAAAATCATATCCAGTTACACGGTCTTTTTGAATTGGATTTTTTTCGAATACTTTATGCAAATAAGGATTTATATATAATTCTTTTTCTACTTTAATCAAGTAATTATCCAATTCGAAATCATAGTTTACATTGTATGGTAAATCTCGATTGCTGATGTTTTCTTCTTGATAGGTATTCAAATTAAATTTGTTGTTTCCTTTTAAAACTAGACTTTTGATCATTTCAAAACGGGTTTTTCCTGAAGCGTCACCAATTTGCATTAAGGTCATACTTCGGTTAAAGCCATTGAAAACCATTCTTCCATTTCCAATTAACTTGCCTTCTTTAATTTGAACTTTTACAAGGTCATCAACTTGATTTTTTTTAGCTTCAACTACTGGAACTTTTACGATTTTAAATTCAGTTCCGTTGTTAATTAATGCTTCTTTTCCTTGAATAAAAGAAGTTGGTAAGCCATAACGTGTTTCTCTATCGGTTGCATCTAAAAAAATGTATTCGTCACCCTTTTTATAAGCAGCAATCATATGATTGTCAACAGCTGGCGTAGCTAATTCTGAATAAGAATAAGGTATTTCTCTTGTTCCAATCCAACATAAATTTACATCTTTAACATTGGCATATGAAGCCATTGATACAATAATATTGGCCATGTCTTTACAATCGCCAAATTTTCTTTCAAAGACTAAATTGGCTTCTCGTGGAATAAAACCTTCATAACCATTTTCAAAAGCAACATATTTAATATTGTCTTTTACCCAATAAAAAATACTTTTTATTTTTTCTTCGTCGGATGTTTTATCTTTTGTGATTTCCTCTGTAATTTTTTTTAAATCGAGGCATTCTTTTTTATTTAAATTGTTTACAAAGCCTTGATAGTATTTATAAAGTAATGAAACATCATCTAAAACCACTGTTTTTTTATCGTTTATTGTATAGTCTTTTACGTAAATATCAATATGAGGTGCCGAGTATAAAATTCCAGGACCATTTGATTCAAATTTAAAAGCTTTAACATCTCTCAATGTCCAAGTGTACACAATTTTACCTTTTACTTCGGTTTTTTTAAATTGAATGGTATTGTTTGGATCGTTAAAAATTTTGTATCCAATGTTTACATTTTTATCGGTTTTTACTTCAAATGTTGCATTTTTAATTGGGAAACCTCCAATAAACATGTATTTGTGAAGTAGAAAAGGATCTATAAATTCGCGCTTGTAATGGTATACTTTTTTAGCTCCAGTTTCTAAATTTGGAAAAACAAGTTGTCGTTCTTTTATGTCGTCAAAAAAAACAGAACTACTACTTGAGTTTTTTTCAGTGGTTTGTGTGACTTTAATTTTTTTCTCTTTGCCATTAGTATTTACAACCGAGAAAGCTTCGTATTCTAACAATTTTACTAATTCAGAATAGGTAAAAGATTCTTGGTTGTTGTGAATTCCGTTTTCTGAAAGAATCATTGATTCAAAAGAAGTGTTTTGAATAATTTTCAGTTTTTTATTCTCAATTGAAATATCGTAGCCTTGATAGTCTAATAATACGAGTTCGTTAAAATCGGGATATTCTTTTTTATAATCCTGAAAAGTATTTTGCGCTTGAATGCTTATCGAAGTCAATCCAATAAACAAACCTATAAACGTTTTTTTATTTAATGATTTCAACCAATTCATCTGAATCGAATTTTTTAGTTAATGATAAAACACCATTTGTGTATATTAATAAATCGCCATGTAACTCATCATTTTTATAATTTGCAGTTAACCATGGTTTTCCGTCTTCTTTGAAATATGTATGAACGCCTTCAAAATCTCCGTTTTTCAAATTTTCTTTTTTGTATACTTTTCCATTCGAATAGTATTCGGTGCGCTCTCCTTCGAATAAGCCATTTTTATAATTAGCTTCATATTCTACTCTTCCCTCAATATTGTTTATGATTAGTTTGCCATCGATATTTCCTTTAACATAGTTCACTTTTATAGCCACTTTTCCATTTGGATACATCGATGTAATTTCTGCACTTTCAGTAGGTGTTTTGATTTTTTCCGAAAATCCACCTGTTTTATTTAAAGTTGAATAACTTACTACCGCATTACTTTCATAATCAACTTTTAAAATAGGTTCTCCTTTTTGGTTGTAATAGATGTATTCTCCATCAGTCAAGCCATCTAATTCGTTGTATTCAAACATTTTAGATTTATTGTGGTAGTAACGAATTGTTTTTCCATTGTCGTTCCCAAAGGTATATTCACTTGTAATTCTTAAATTACCAACTAAATCATATTGAACATCGGTTCCATTTATTAAACCGCAATAGTAATTTCTTTCAAACATTAAAGTGCCATACGGACCGTAATATTTGTAGTTGTTGTGAAGTTTTCCGTTGATGTAATTGTATTCAGAAATCTTGGTGTCTAACTTATCTTTTGATGTGAATTTACCATTGTAATTTCCATTTATCATTTCAAATTCTTGAGTTGTAGCTCCGTTATTTAAGCTTAAATTGACTTTACCAGATTTGTTTTTGTAATCTAACTCAAATTCTTTTTTCCCATTATTGTCATAACTTTCGGTTGAAATAATTTCTCCATCCAAATATTTAGAAATTTGAGAAAGTTTTCCAGATTGTCTGTAATTTGTTTTAGTGTAATTAACTTCACCATCTAAAAGAAATCCCTCTGTTTTTAGAGTTCCATCTGCATAATATGAAGTGTAAGGTCCGTTTTGTGTACCATTTGAATAATAGGAAACTTCACTTAATACACCATTATCATATATTTCAAAAACACCATTTAAGGCATCATTTTCATAATGTGAAACGGTGGCTAATTGTCCTCTATTGTTATAAGAATGGCTCATGCCTGTTTGCATTCCATTAGCATAATTTTCTTTAATTTTTAAATTACCATTCGTAAAGTAATAATTCCATTCGCCTGTTTTTTTACCTTTTTCGAAAAATCCAGTAATTTGTTTGTTGTTGTTTAAACTAGAAACTTGGAATGCTTTTTTAGTTAGGTTAATTTCAATAGGTTTTGGATTTGAATTTAAATATTGTAATCCAGATTTTAACTCACCACTTTTGTATTTTTCTTCAAAATATTTTTGTCCTTTAGGATCGAAATAACTGTATGATTCTAATTCTTCTTTATCGTTAAAAATAAGTTCAGAAGATTGTAAACCGTTGAAGAAATAGTTTATGGTTTTGGTGATTTTTCCATTGGTATAAAAACTTTCAAATTCTAATTTATTATTAGCATAGTATTTTTTATAACTCCCTTGATTTTTTCCATTGCTATAATTCCCTTCAGCTTTAATTATTTTTCCATCAAAATACTGCATGTATTTACCATCGATTTCATCGTTTTTGTAGGTTGTTTCCACAGTAATATCGCCAAGTTCATTGTATAATGTGTAAGGACCATTTAATTTTCCGTTGGAATAGGTAATTAAGCTGCTTTTAGTTCCATTAGGATAATAACAAGTTAAAGCTCCGTCTCTTTCACCATTTGTGAAATTAAGTTCGCAATTTTTACCGCCATTTAAATGAAATGTTGAACTTACTCCATGTAATACATCATCTTTATAATTTTCAATTACACTGATGTTTCCATTGGAATAATATTCTTTTTTTTCTCCATGTAATTTTCCCGCACTAAACGTTTTCTCCATTTCAAGGTTTCCCTTATCGTCAAAATATTTTTGTACGCCTTCTAATTCGTCATTTTTTAGGAACAATTCACCTTCAACATTTCCGTTTTCGCCTAAAAGTTTAAATTTTCCTTCTTTTTTATTGTTTACTACTGGCCCCATAATAAATGGTCTTCCATCATTTAAGTAAATCACTACATCTTGTTTGGTTCCAAAATGATCTAAATTTCTTTTAGCAAAATGATTCCAAAAATCTACCATATAATATTTCTCGTAGAAAGTTGTAATCAGTTTTTTATGTTTTGTAAGTTCTTTTCCTAAATTTTCTTCTAATCCATGTAGCATGTAATAGCTAAAACCTTCAAATTGATTTTTTGAAACCAAATCTTTAACCCATGGCATATAAGTAGTTTCAAAGAAACCATTTCCCATTTTATGATCTAAACTATATTCCATTACCGCTTGCATTTGACGCATAATAATATCGTCAATTTCAGTTTTTAGTTTGTATGCTTTTCGTAATGGAAGCTGATTTCTTAAAATGGTTTCTAATTCTTCAAAATTATCTCCACTGTTAGAAAAAACTACTTTTCCTTTGGTAAGGAAGTTCTCACCAAATTTACTATTCAATTTTAAAACCGCTTCATTGGCATATTTTCCATCGGGAGAAATTGCTAAATAACTTAACAAAGCCAAACTTCCTTCAACAATGTTTCCGTTTTCAATCGCAATAGCTCCTAAAAAATAATGTCCAGACGATAAATTAGGATTCATTGTAACTGCTTTTTTTAATAAATCAGCACTTTTTTGAAGTTCTTCTTTTCTTAAGTATAAAATAGCTTGATTGTATAAGAAATTAGAAGAATTACTTAAATATTCCGCTCCTTCGTTAAAAATTTTTTCAGCTTTGTTGTACTCTTTTTCGTCGCTATAATAGGTTCCAAAAAGGGTGTATAAAGAAGGATATTCTTTCATTTTTCCTTCTTTATAAAGCGTTTCTAAATGATTAAGCAGTTCTTCTTTCTTACCATCTGCAAATAAAGACAAAGCAATTTCATATTGTGCAGCAAGATATTTTGGATCTGACTTGGCGATTTTTTTGAATTCTGTGACGGCATCGTTATATTGCCCTTTTTCATAATGTTTATATGCAGTACTGATAATTGAATCCGTTAAATAAACAAATGAATAGTCTTTTTTGGTTTGAGAAAAAACATTGGCAACCCCAATGATTAATAATGTTAAGAATAGGTTTTTCATGGAGAAAGAAATTTTATCAAATATAAATTTTATTTCGATTTTTTGTGCTGATTTTCTTAAAAATGATCCTTTTTTAACATTATAAAAAATCAGAACTCTAAAATGGCATCATAGTGTTTGTGGTGATTTTTAAATTCTTGAACACCCGCTTTGAAAGTCAGGTATTTTGCGCCATTTTTGTGATTGTTTTTACTAATTAGATACATGTAATGAAAATGTCGAGTAAGTTCTTTCCAACCAAACAAAAGACTGTGTTTTGGGTCATACATGTGAGTTGGTTCGCTAATTGCACCATTTATTTCAACAATTTGGAAATTTTCGCCTCGTGCTAAATCATCGAAATTTGAAAACATAATATCCATTCGACCAAAATAAAAACCATCAATTTGACTGCAAATTTTATTAAAACTAGCGGTCATTTCAGGTGAAATTTTATCGCTTGAATCTACAAATTTTGTACCACGGCAATGATTACCATACGGAACCAAATTGATAGTTTCTCCGTCTTTTAATATAGTATTTATTTTGTCTTTAAATTCTTTTTCTAACGATTCTAATTGTAATAAATAGCGCTTGTCTTGATGTAATAATTCACGTATGGTATTTTTGCCATTTCCGGTAAGAATCAAAAATTCTTTGGATACTATTCCCGTTATTTTTCCTTCTTTGTTTGGTAATTTAACATAAAATAGACCAATTTCATTTTCATAAGGAATTAGTTCTTGAATCAAAATATTAAATTTTGCTTTTTTGATATAATTTTCTAATTCAAACGTACTGTATATTTTTTTTACAGCGGTTCCTCTCAATCCAATATCGGGCTTTACAATTAATGGATAGGTTATGTTAGTGGCATTTATTTTCTCAATAATTGAGGTGAAATTTTCTGATGGATTTGCTAAAAGGGTTTTGGGATAATATTGGGGCGGAATTAAATCGTAAATTTCTTTTTTTGATTCCATAAAGAAACCGCCATTTTTTATAGAAGGATTTGAAGCATTAAAATAAAAAAACGAACGCGTTCTTATGGCATAAAACAAATATTGAAAATAAACTGGAAAATATACTACTTGGTATGGCCAGTATTCCCAATGGATAAGTTTGTGAAGAAAAAGATTAAATTTTGCCATTTTATTAATTGTATAAATCTAGATAAACCATCTCTATCTTCGAATTAATTACGATACATTGCGTAATGCTTATTGTTTTTAATTTGTTATTGCGATTAATCTGCAAGCCAAACTCTTTATTTTCAGATTTGGTAAATTGATGAAAATTTAAAATTTCATTAGCACTTGGATTTTCATTTTTAAGGCTGAAATCTGCAAACCATATAGCTCTTTCGGTTCTAATTTCTCTAGAATATAGGGTAGAGGAAGACCAAATATGATGTTCTGTACTAGATAATTCTTCTAAACTTTTTTCGATTTCATTCCATTGAAGTTGAAAGAGTTTGTTGTTCTCAAAAAGGACCATGGTAAAAGGTTCAATTTCTGTTAAATCAATGTTTTTCCAACATTCTAAACTATCATTTTCACAAGCAATTTCTAAAACGATTAAACCTCTACTTTTTCGATAAAAAGGTTTTACAAGGTGCTTTTCTTTTGCACCATTTAACAAAACCACAATTTTATTATTGGTATGGGCAATCCAAGTTCCGCCTGCTTTTGGATCTTTTGGAAATGTGATTTTTTTTCCGTCGATTTCGTATTCTTGCGGGGAAATTGCTTTTTCACGGCTTATTTTTTCATCTCTATTGGATGTAATTATGCAACCTTGATTTGTTGGAATAAATGTTACTGTACACATTGTTTTCTATATTCGAGTGTTGAAGGTGCAATTCCAAATGCATCAGCAACCTTGATATGAGGTAAGTTATGTAAGGCTACTTTGATAAGTGCTTGATGATGAATGCTGTGCTCTAAATTATATATTAATTCTCTAAAATAATTCGTTGGAAGTAATTCAAATGTACTGTAACAATTATGAACTAATGAAAGAGATTTATTAGGTTTGTTTAATTCATCAATATATTTTTCAAGTATTGAAATCGCATTATTTTTATTGGTTTGAATTAAAATGTCTCTTTTTCTTTTGTCATAATTGATTATTCCATTTTCATAATTTTCTATTAAACAACCAAACAATTCAATAATATGCCGCATGTGTTCACCTATAGTTGCATTACTCAGTTCAGGATTTTGTTTCGTATATTCATTATTTGTTAGTTGACGAAGCAATTCAATGTTTTCTAAAAAATTGTTTTTTATATTTTGAATTAACATACTCACTATTTTGTTTCTGGAACAAATTTTATAGAAACGGAGTTCATGCAAAAACGTTGGCCTGTAGTTTCTTTTGGACCATCATCAAAAATATGTCCTAAATGACCATCACATTTTGCACACAATACTTCTGTTCGCACCATGCCATAGCTCAAATCTTGAACATATTTTACCGATCCTTTGATCGCTTTATCAAACGAAGGCCAGCCACAGTGCGAATCAAATTTGGTGTCTGATGTAAATAATTCATTTCCACAACCCGCACAAACGTATTTTCCTTTTTCAAAATGATCCCAATATTCGCCAGTAAAAGCTCTTTCAGTTCCTTTGTTTCTTAATACTTCATATTGTTCAGGAGTAAGTGCTGCTTTCCATTCAGCCTCTGTTTTTTTAGAATTTGAATTCATGGTTTTAGGTTCTTTAGATTGTGATTGGCACGATTGAAATGTTATAACAAGTAACAATAAACATATTTTTTTCATAGCTAACAGTTTTTTCAAATTTAAAGGTAAGCATTCAAATAAAGTGTTAACTAAATTACAAAATATTTGAATTAGGTATTAATTTCTAAATCTTTAATATAGTCTTCATTTTCATAGAAAAAACGTTCAAAAGCGTCCATTTTTGCTTCAAAGAACTCAAAAACACTATTCCATGTATTTTTATTATTAATGCTTATTCCTGTTTTTTCAACCCAAATGCGACTAATAATTTTTCCGTTTTCTAAATAAAAATTACGTTCAAAAATGGCATCTTCTAAATAGTCTTCCAAAAGAATATTTTTTAACGATTCAACTTTTTCGTAATAAATTTTACGTTTTTCTTCGTCCTTTGGTTCTATATCAAGTAAAACTTGAGCTTTTTTATTATCAACATAAAACTTAAAAGTTACGTCTTTAATTTTGGTGTTGTAGAGTAACCATTTACGCGGATATTCGGCTGCAAAGGCAATCCAAAAGTCTTTTTTAATTTGAAGCGCTTCTTCTTTACTGAACATATTATTGGATTAGAATGTTATTTTGTTTAAAAAATAGCTACCTTTAAGGTTGCTAAAATTAGGTTGATATGCTTTTTTATGATTTTATAAAACATATTCCAAAGATAGAAAAAGAAACGCTTCTTTCTACAGATGCGCATGCAAAAATGGCGCCTTTAGAGCGAATTTCTTTTTTAAAAGAAGAAAATTACAAAGATAAAAATCCGAGAAAGGCTGCTGTTCTTATGCTTTTTTATCCTAAAAATGAGATGACTCATTTGGCATTAATTGTGCGAAATTCTTATCCAGGAGTACATTCTTCGCAAATAGGTTTTCCAGGTGGTAAAGTGGAAGATTTTGATGCTAATTTAGAACAAACTGCATTAAGAGAAACACATGAAGAAGTTGGTATTCATCCTGATAAGGTACAGATTATTAAAGCTTTTAGTGAAATTTATATTCCGCCCAGTAATTTTTTGGTAGCGCCATTTATGGGAATTTCTCATGAAGAGTTGACTTTTATTCCCGACTTAGATGAAGTAAAAAGGGTTTTAGAATTTTCAATTGCTGATTTTTTAGACGAGAAAAGCATTACCAAAGTTAAAATGTCCACTTCTTATGCTACCGATATTGAAGTGCCTGCTTTTATGGTGGACAAATATGTTGTTTGGGGAGCTACTGCAATGATGATGAGCGAGTTAAAAGAAACAATTAAAAGCGCTTTGCTTTAGAATTTTATCTTCGTTTTTTCACAGATTTGTTTAAAATGTTTTTTTATTTGAATTTTCTTTTTAAAATGCTCTATTTTACTACTTTTGCGTTCTTACGTTGTTAAAAAGATAAAAAATTATGGGATTATTTAAGAGAAATCCTTTTGGACATATATTATTTTTAAAGACTTGGTTAATTCGAATAGCAGGGTTTTTAACACATCGACGTTACCGATATTTTAACCAATTGCACATCGAAGGTTCTGAAATTATAAGAAGTTTGCCAGATACGAATGTTTTATTTATTTCAAATCATCAAACCTATTTTGCCGATGTGGTAGCGATGTTTCATGTATTTAATGCAAGTTTGAAAGGAAGAGAAAATAACATTAAAAATGTATTTTATTTGTGGAATCCAAAACTCAATATGTATTATGTTGCAGCAAAAGAAACCATGCAAGAAGGTTTGTTGCCAAGAATATTGGCTTATGCGGGTGCAATTACCGTTGAAAGAACTTGGCGCGCTAAAGGAAAAGATGTGACTGAAAAAAAAGAAGTGAATCCAAATGATACAGAGAACATTAAAATTGCTTTAGAAGACGGATGGGTAATTACTTTTCCACAAGGTACTACACGTTCATTTAAGCCTGTTAGAAAAGGAACTGCTCATATTATTTTACAACATAAACCAATAGTTGTTCCCATCGTAATTGATGGTTTTCGAAGATCTTTTGATAGAAAAGGATTGATGATCAAGAAAAAAGGAATTTTGCAATCGATGGTGATTAAAGAACCATTAAAAATTGATTATGAAAATGCAACAGTAGATGAAGTAGTAGAAATGATTGAATTTGCAATTGAACAACACCCTTCGTTATTAAAAGTTATTCCTACAGAAGTTATAGAAGAGCAAGCAAAATTAGATCGCGAAAGAATGTGGAAATATTAATAAAAAGGTATAATTCAATTTTAATAAAAGTATTGATTAATTATATTTAAATTTATATAAAAAACCCCGAAAAGTTGTTTACTTTTTGGGGTTTAAAATTAAAAAATATAATATGATTTACTTTAATTTCGCTAAAATCGTATTTAAAGTAGTGCTCGGACGCATTGCTTTTTCTGTTAATTCAAAACTTGGATGGTAATATCCACCAATATTTTGAGGTTTACCTTGTGCAGCAATTAACTCTTCATTAATTTTTGCTTCGTTTGCAGTAAGTTCAGTAGCAATAGGAGTAAAGATTCCTTTTAATTCAGCATCTTTATTTTGAGCTGCTAAAGCTTGCGCCCAATATAATGCAATGTAGAAATGAGAACCTCTATTGTCTAATTGACCAACTTTTCTTGCTGGAGATTTATCAGTTGCTAAGAATTTTTCTGTGGCTTCGTCTAACGTTTCAGATAAAACCATTGCTTTTGCGTTGTTTAACGTTTGGCCTAAGTGTTCTAATGAAACACCTAAAGCTAAGATTTCACCTAACGAATCCCAACGTAAATACCCTTCTTCGATAAATTGCTCAACGTGTTTAGGAGCAGAACCACCAGCACCTGTTTCAAACAAACCACCACCGTTCATTAAAGGAACAATTGATAGCATTTTAGCCGAAGTTCCTAATTCTAATATTGGGAATAAATCCGTTAAATAGTCACGTAAAACATTTCCTGTTACGGAAATAGTATCTAATCCAGCTTTCAAACGCTCTAAAGTAAATTGTGTAGCATCCACAATGTTTAAAATTCTTATATCTAAACCTGTAGTATCGAAGTTTTTTAAGTAAGCTTCTACTTTTTTAGTAACTTCTCTATCATGTGCACGATTTTCGTCTAACCAAAAAACGGCTGGCGTATTAGATAATCTTGCTCTGTTCACGGCTAATTTCACCCAGTCTAAAATAGGAGCATCTTTTACTTGGCACATTCTGAAGATATCGCCAGCTTCTACTTTTTGTTCCATGAATACATGGTCGTTACCATCAGTAACTTTTACAGTGCCATTAGCGGTCATTTGGAACGTTTTATCGTGTGAACCATATTCTTCAGCTTTTTGAGCCATTAAACCTACGTTTGGAACGCTTCCCATTGTTTTTGGATCAAAAGCTCCATTTTTCTTACAGAAATCAATAGTTGTAACATATAAACCAGCATAGCATCTGTCTGGAATTATAGCTTTTGTATCTTGTAAAGCCCCATCTTTGTTCCACATTTTACCTGATGTTCTAATAAAAGCAGGAACAGAAGCATCTACAATAACATCTGATGGAATTTGGAAATTTGTAATTCCTTTTTCAGAATTTACCATTGCTACTGCAGGTCCGTTAGCAAAAGCTTCATTTAAAGCAGCTTCCACTTCAGCTTGCATTGAATGTCCGGCAATTTTAGCATAAACATCACCTAATCCATTTTTGGTATCGATGCCTAATTCTTGAAATAAATTTGCGTATTTAGCAAAAACATCTGCAAAGAAAACATCCACGATAGCACTAAAAATGATTGGGTCAGAAACCTTCATCATCGTCGCTTTTAAGTGAACCGATAATAATAAGCCTTTTGCTTTTGCATCGGCAATTTCTTTAGCAGCAAAGGTTTTTAAAGCTTTTAAACTCATTACTGAAGTATCTACAATTTCACCTGCTTTTAATGGAGCAGCCGCTTTTAAAATACTTGAAGTTCCGTTTTCTGACACAAACTCGATTACAAATTGAGAAGCTTCAGCTACTGTAACTGATTTTTCACTTCCGTAAAAATCGCCATCTGTCATATGTGCTACCTCAGTTTTTGAGTCTGAAGACCAAGCACCCATAGAATGTGGATTGTTTTTTGCGTAGTTTTTAACTGCTTTTGGAGCTCTTCTGTCAGAGTTTCCTTCACGTAATACTGGATTTACAGCCGAACCTAAAACTTTTGCAAATTTAGCTTTGATAATTTTTTCTTCTTCCGTTGTAGCTTCTTCAGGGAAGTTAGGAATATTGTAACCTTGCGATTGTAACTCAGCTATTACTTCTTTTAATTGAGGTACTGAAGCTGAAATATTTGGTAATTTAATAATATTTGCTTCTGGAGTAGTTGCTAATTGCCCTAATTCTGATAAAGCATCTCCAATTTTTTGATCTTCTTTTAAATACTCTGGAAAGTTAGATAAAATTCTACCTGCAAGAGAGATATCTCTTGTTTCTATAGCAATGTTTGCAGGTTTTGTAAAGGCTTTTACAATAGGTAAAAACGAATGGGTTGCCAACATTGGCGCTTCATCCGTAATGGTATACATTATTTTAGATTGGTTAGACATGAATGTTATGTGTTATGTTTGAATATAATATGTTAAATCTGCCAAATATAAGAATTTTGAGAGAAATAATTTGGGATAAATGCTTAAATCTTGCATAAAGTTCAATAAAAAAGCCACAACAATGTTGTGGCTTTTTATGATTGAGAAAGTACAAATTAGTTTTTGTATCTTCTTTCTTTGATTTTTGCTTTTTTACCTGTAAGATCTCTAAAGTAGTAGATACGAGCTCTACGAACTTTACCTCTTTGGTTCACTTCAACTTTTTGTAAAGCAGGTAAGTTTACTGGGAAGATACGCTCAACACCAATAGCTCCAGACATTTTACGGATTGTAAAAGTTTCAGTTGCTCCAGCACCTCTTCTTTGGATTACAACTCCTTTGAAGAACTGAGTTCTAGTTTTTTCACCCTCTTTAATTTCATAATACACAGTGATAGTATCACCAGCTCCGAAATCAGGGAAATCTTTTTTTGTTACAAATTCGCTATTAACGAAATCAACTAAATTTGACATAGTCTTTAATTATAATAGTTTTGATTCAAAGCAACATACACGTCTATCGCCAGAGGTTGATTCAAAGTGGGTGCAAAATTACAAATTTATTTTATATATACAACTTTTTTCTCAGTTTTTAGTCTCAGTTTTCAGAACTATTTTTTAAATTAAATAGCGACTGCCAACTGCTACTGAACACTGCGACTAATCCTCCAGTAAATCAGGTCTCCTGTTCTTGGTATGTTCGTACGCCATGTCTTCACGCCATTTTTCAATTTTGGCGAAATTTCCACTTAATAAAACTTCGGGTACTTTTAATCCGTTATAGTCGGCTGGGCGTGTATAAATAGGAGGTGATAATAAATTGTCTTGAAAACTATCTGTTAAAGCCGAAGTTTCATCACTCAAAACCCCAGGAATCAATCGGATAATGGCATCGCAAAACACAATAGCTCCAATTTCGCCACCACTCAATACATAATCTCCAATTGAAATTTCACGAGTAATGTGCATGTCACGTACTCTTTGGTCTACACCTTTATAATGCCCACACAAAATCAATATATTTTCATACATCGAAATCGAGTTGGCCATTTTTTGGTTTAAAGTTTCTCCATCTGGCGTCATGTAGATGATTTCGTCGTAGGTTCTTTCGCTTTTTAGTTTCGAAATACAAGCGTCAATTGGTTGAACAGACATCACCATACCTGCTCCGCCACCAAACTGATAATCGTCTACACTCCTTTGTTTGTTAGTAGTGTAGTCTCTTAAATTATGAAAATGAACTTCGACCAAACCTTTTTCAATGGCACGTTTCATAATAGAAGCCTCAAACGGACTTCGCATTAATTCGGGTAAAACTGTAATAATATCAATTCGCATGGTGCAAAGATAATAGATTATTTTTTAGTTGCCGAAAGGGAATACACCATTGGAATTTTGTTTTCCAAATGTTTAATTCGGAATTTATTGGATTCAAATTCTTCAGTTTGATTGAAACAATTGTATGGAGAATAATCAAATTCGTTATAACAATTTAATTCCAAATTGTTTGTAATCAAAGCGTTTAAAAGTTCTGAGGTGGGATGATTCCAAGTGATGGTTTGTGTTGAAATTTCAGCTTCTCTATTTGCGTAAGTGCCCGATTCATCTTCAATAATTTCTTCGGTATTGAAATAATTATAAAAAACTTCTTTGAAATCATTATCAAACATCCAAACTACGGGATGAAAATCGGCCATAACAAATTTTCCGCCTGGTTTTAAAAAGTGTGAAATTACCTTAGCCCATTGATCTAGATTGGGTAACCAACCAATAGTCCCATAACTGGTAAAAACAATATCAAATTTTTCATCTAAATGATTGGGAGCGTCATATATATCACAACAAACGAACGTGGCATCTAAATTTATTTTTTCATTGATTTCTCTGGCTCTTTCAATGGCTTTGTCTGATAAATCAACTCCTGTTGCTTTTGCGCCCATTCTTGAAAAAGTCATGGTGTCTTGACCAAAATGACATTGTAAGTGTAAGATTTTTTTTCCTTTTACATCGCCAAGTAATTCTAATTCTATAGCATTTAAGGTTGATTTTCCGTTCAGAAAACCCTCCATATCATAAAAATCGGAGTCAATATGCACATCGACTTTGTTGTTCCATGTTTCTTTGTTGATGTTGATGTAATCTTTCACTTCCACAGTATTCAATTTTTGTATATCAAATCTACTATTTATTTTGTAATTTTGCACTTTCAAATTAAAAAACAAAACAATGGAAAACGGAATATACGCTAAATTTAACACTGCAAAAGGTGCTATTTTAGTAAAATTAACACACGATTTAACACCTGGAACAGTAGGTAACTTTGTAGGATTAGCAGAAGGTCAATTAGAAAATTCGGCTAGACCAATGGGAAAACCTTATTATGATGGATTAAAATTTCACCGTGTAATTCCTGATTTTATGATACAAGGTGGTTGTCCTCAAGGGCAAGGAACAGGTGGTCCTGGTTACAACTTTGACGATGAGTTTCACCCAAGTTTAAAACACGACAAACCAGGTGTTTTATCTATGGCTAATGCTGGACCTGGCACGAATGGTTCTCAGTTTTTTATTACACACGTTCCTACGAATTGGTTAGATGGAAAGCACACTGTTTTTGGACATGTAATTGAAGGACAAGATGTGGTTGATGCTGTTGCAGGTGACGATGCTTTAGAAAGTATTGAAATCATTAGAGTTGGAGATGAAGCTCAAAAATGGAATGCAGTAGAAGCTTTCAGAACATTTGAAGGTTCTAGAGCGAAAAGAATTGCTGAGCAAAAAAAAATGGCAGAGGAAGCTTTAGAAAAATTAGCTGCTGGTTTTCAAAAGACTGAAAGTGGTTTACGTTACCAAATCATTCAAAAAGGAAGTGGTAAACAAGCTGAAAAAGGTAAAAAAGTATCTGTTCACTACCAAGGAGCTTTAGAAAACGGACAAGTTTTTGATTCATCTTACAAAAGAAAACAACCTATTGAATTTCAATTAGGAGTTGGACAAGTGATTGAAGGATGGGACGAAGGTATTACTTTATTAAAAGTGGGAGATAAAGCTCGTTTTGTGATTCCTTCTTATTTAGGATACGGTTCTAGAGGTGCTGGAGGAGTAATTCCACCAGATGCAACTTTAGTTTTTGACGTTGAATTAATGGATGTGAAGTAATTATTATTCATAATCGATATAAAATCCCAAAAACATTTTTTTTGGGATTTTTTTATATATTTACCCATCAAACTAATCTTAAAATATGAAAATTAAAATTATTGCAATTGTCCTTTTAGGAACTTTTATTTATTCGTGTTCACCTAAAGTTATTCAGCCAGAAGCTCCAAAAATTGATGTTGCTCCTATTGTTATTGAAACACCTCTAACGGCAGAATTAGCAGAAGGTAAAGCTCTTTTTGTAAATAATTGTGGTAAATGTCATAATCTATACGATGCAAAAGATTTTAATGCAGAACAATGGAAGCCAATCATGTTAAGAATGCAACAGGAAGCTAAAATTTCAGATGAAGAAAGAGAAAAGATTTATGCTTATCTAACAAAATAATAAAAGTATCCGTCAATTGGCGGATATTTTTTTGGTATTGTTTTTGTATTTTTACCAATAATTTAAGTATATGAAATTACAATTATCTTTTTTCTTTCTTCTTTTCACTTTGTTCTCCTTTGGACAAGTGCCACATTGTGGGTTTGATTTTACTTCGTATTTAGTCGTAAATGTTCATGAAGAAGGTAAGGCAGCTAATATTCCCGATTTAAAAATTACGTTGGTCAATGAAAAAGGAGAAGAAATCATCAACGAGAACAATAAATACAGTTGGAAATACGGAAACCAACCTTTAGTTTTTACGCGTAATAATTTAATTAGTAAGCCAAATGAGCCCGAAAAATGGTTTTTTCCTTATGCGGAAGATACTTATTTACTCTCGGTAACCAATACGTTTCCAGCAGAAGAAATCTTTATTAAAATTCAGGATACCAAAGGGAAGTTTAAAGAGCAATTAGTGCAACTTCAAGCCTTTAACATGTATATTTTGTGTTCAAGTGAAAATGAACGCCAAGCCAGAAGTTTCGGACCAAGAAGTAATAATCCGATTGAGGTGATTTTGGAGAGAAAATAAAGTGGTCAGTGTTCAGTATTCAGTTTTTAAATCAACTGACCACTGAATACTTTTCTACTTCCATTTAATATTACACCCAATACTCGGCTTCTGTTCTGGATTAATTAATCGATTCATCACCACTCCATCAATAGCGCTGCGTAAATCAGAACCACTTAAGGGAATGCCGTTCGCTGGTCGGCTATCGTCTAATTGTCCTCGGTAAACTAGCTTATTTTGATTATCGAAAAGATAAAAATCGGGCGTACAAGCAGCATCGTACGCTTTGGCTACTTCTTGTGTTTCATCATATAAATAAGGAAATTCAAATCCGTTTGCAAAGGCAAATTCGGTCATTAATTCAGGTGCATCTTGCGGATATTTCACTACATCATTGCTTGAAATCGCTACAAAACCAATACCCTGCACACGATAATCATTTACCACTTTTAGCACTTCTTCCATCACATGATGCACAAACGGACAGTGATTGCAGATGAACATGACAACCGTTCCTTTTTCACCTTTGCAATCAGCAAAAGTTTTAAAATCGGTAGCATTGGTATCTTTCAAGTTGAAATCAGGAGCAAGGGTGCTCAGTGGTAACATGTTAGAAGGAGTTTGAGCCATTATTAATTTAGAATTTAGAGGTTAGAATTTAGAAGTTTAGTCTTTTCACTTTTCACTTTTTACTTTTCACTTCCCTAATTATACGCACCAAATCTTTTATTGTTACAAAATGCGTCAATACTTTTTTTTGGAATGGCATTTTCTTACTTTTGCAGAACAACACAACATATTATGTACAAACTATTTATTCGTCCGTTACTTTTCTGTTTTGATCCAGAAAAAGTACATTATTTTACCTTTTCATTAATTTGTTTTTTGAATAAAATTCCAGGTTTTTCTAGTGTTTTTCAATCGCTTTACGAAGTAAAAGATGCTCGTTTAGAGCGTGAAGTTTTCGGAATTAAATTCAAAAACCCAGTGGGATTAGCAGCAGGATTTGATAAAGATGCGAAGTTATATCAAGAATTATCGAATTTCGGTTTCGGATTTATTGAAATTGGAACTTTGACACCAGTTGGACAAGTAGGAAATCCAAAAAAACGTTTGTTTCGCTTAAAAGAAGACAATGCAATTATCAACCGAATGGGGTTTAATAACGGCGGCGTTAAAGAAGCAGTGGAACGTTTGAAAAAAAATAAAGGCGTTTTAATCGGTGGAAACATCGGAAAAAATAAAGTCACGCCAAACGAAGAAGCAGTGAAGGATTACGAAATCTGTTTTGAGGCTTTGTTTACGTATGTTGATTATTTTGTGGTGAATGTGAGTTCACCAAACACACCAAATCTTCGCGAATTACAAGATAAAAAGCCTTTGACAGAATTATTACAAACGCTTCAAAATCAAAACAACGCAAAACCAAAACAAAAACCAATTTTACTAAAAATCGCTCCCGATTTAACAGATGAGCAACTTTTAGACATCATTGATATTGTAAATGAAACTAAAATTGCAGGCGTAATTGCTACAAACACTACGATTTCTCGCGAAGGTTTACAATCAGATAACAAATCAGAAATGGGTGGTTTATCTGGAAAACCATTAACCAAACGTTCTACAGAAGTGATTCGTTTTCTTTCGGAAAAAAGTAATAAGTCGTTCCCAATCATTGGAGTAGGAGGAATTCACACTGTTGATGATGCGATTGAAAAATTGAATGCTGGTGCAAGTTTAGTACAATTGTACACTGGATTTATTTACGAAGGTCCAGCTTTAGTGAAAGCAATCAACAAAAAGATTTTGGAAAACAGCTAAAATTTCTATCTTTGAAGCTATGAACGAAATCAAAATTATCGAGTGTCCACGCGATGCCATGCAAGGCATTAAACCTTTTATTCCAACCGAAAAAAAGGTGAAATACATCCAATCGTTGTTGCGTGTAGGCTTTGATACTATTGATTTTGGAAGTTTTGTGTCGCCAAAAGCGATTCCTCAAATGCAAGATACGGTTGAGGTTTTAGCACAACTGGATTTATCGGCAACGAATAGTAAATTATTAGCGATTATTGCCAATACACAAGGCGCTCAAAATGCTTCAATTCACAAAGAAATTCAATATTTAGGATTTCCCTTTTCGATTTCGGAGAACTTTCAAATGCGAAATACACATAAAACGATTGCTGAAAGTTTGGTGACCTTACAAGAAATTTTAGAAATTGCTGATAAATCGAATAAAGAAGTCGTGACCTATATTTCAATGGGTTTTGGAAATCCGTATGGAGATCCTTGGAATGTTGAAATCGTTGGCGAATGGACTGAAAAGTTAGCGAATATGGGTGTAAAAATCCTATCGCTTTCGGATACCGTTGGAAGTTCGACTCCAGAAGTAATTGATTATTTGTTTTCTAATTTGATTCCTAAATACCCAAACATTGAATTTGGAGCCCATTTACACACCACACTAGACAAATGGTTTGAAAAAATTGATGCGGCTTACAACGCAGGTTGTCGTCGTTATGATGGAGCGATTCAAGGTTTTGGCGGTTGTCCTATGGCAAAAGATGATTTAACAGGAAACATGCCTACAGAAAAATTATTGTCATATTTCACAACCAAAAGAGAAAACACGAATACCAGTCCAATGAGTTTTGAAAGTGCTTATAACGAAGCGACAAAATTATTTGGCGAGTTTCATTAAGCTGATTTTCTTCGCTTAAAAACTTTATAAATTTCTACCCAAAGTACAGAAATACTTCCCACTAAAACACTTATTCCTATTTGGGTTGCACTTACCATTTCAAATAAGAAGAAGTTGGAAAATGCAGGAATAAACAATAACAAGCCTGTTAGTAAAATGGTAATTCCAATAATTAATCCTACCAAATTATTTTTGTACCGAATCGTTTTAAAAATCGAATAATAAAACGAACGATTTGCTAATGTTAATACAATATTAGAAGTGATTAACGTTAAGAAAATCATAGTTCTAGTGCCGTTTTCAGTCATGTTTTCTCCTATGGCATATTGATAGATAAATAACAATCCTAATGTAATAACCAACCCTTGAATGATGCTGATAAGTACTTCTTTTAAGTTAAAGAAAGTTGTGGTTAGCGGTCTTGGTTTTTGTGCCATCAGATTATCTTCCATAGGTTCGTTTTCGTAGATGATAGAGCAGGTTGGTCCCATAATCATTTCTAAGAAAATGATGTGAACAGGTGTAAAAATATTCGGATAGATCCAACCTAAAGCCAATGGAATAAACACAATTAAGATAATTGGAATATGAATTGAAATAATATATTGAATAGCTTTTTTGAGGTTGATGTAAATTTTTCTTCCCATAGCGATGGCATCCGTCATTTTTTCAAAATCATCGTCTACGAGTATCAAATTGGCGGCTTGTTTGGCAATTTCAGTTCCTTTTTTACCCATGGCAATGCCTATATGTGCCGATTTCAAAGCGGGTCCGTCATTTACGCCATCACCTGTCATGGCTACAATTTGATTATTTGCTTTTAACGCTTGAATGATTTTAAGTTTGGCTTCCGGAAACATTCTGGTGAAAATAGCCGTTTTCATTACTTTTTCTTTCAAAGTAGCTTCATCCATTGCCATTAATTCGTCACCATTCAAGACTTTATCTGCATTTTTAAACCCAACTTGTTTAGCAATAGTAGAAGTGGTTTCGGCATTGTCACCCGTAACAATTTTTACTTGAATTCCTGCTTTGTAAAACGTTTCAAAAACCGCTTGAATATTGTGTTTTGGCGGATCGTAAAACGCTACTAATCCTTTGAAGTTGAATTTTATTTCTTGCTGAGTTTTCGGATAATCCGTTCCAGAAAAGTCAGAAACTCCCACGCCTAAAACTCGGAACCCTTTTTGCGTCATGGCTTTCATAGCATTCAAAACCTGATTTTTTTCAGTTTCACTCAAATGACTGACTTCGATTAATGCTTCAGGAGCACCTTTAGCCGCAATGATTTTTTTACCTGATTCGTTTTCAAAAACGTGCGTCATCATTGGTGGTTTTCCACTTAGCGGATATTCGTGAACCAATTTAAAAAGAGGTCGTTTGTCTTCGCTTTCAAATTTAGAATACGCTTCATGAATAGCAATTTCCATCGTATCAAACGGAATAGGCTCGCTCGACCACATGGCGTAATTCAAAACTTCTTCGGCTTCTATTGTTAATTTTTCTTTCGTATCAATAATCAAATCAGCATCAAAAAGATACAACTCGGCCAAACTCATTTTATTTTCAGTAATTGTTCCCGTTTTATCGGTACAAATTACGGTGGCACTTCCTAAGGTTTCAACCGTTTTGGTTTGTTTGGTAATGATGCCCATTTTTAGCAATCGCCAAGCACCAAGAGCCATAAAAGTGGTAAATGCTACTGGAATTTCCTCAGGAATAACACTCATTGCCAAGGTTAGCGCTTTTAATAAACTATCTAAAACCAATCTGGAGTTATAGTAATTTATCGCCCAAACGATTCCGAAAATCACCAAACCGATAATTGACATTTTGGTAACGAAATTGTTGATTTGGATTTGCAGAGGTGTTTTTTCTTCTTCAATTGCATTCAAACTGGCCCCAATTTTTCCTAATTGTGTTTTATTTCCAATTGAAGTTATTTCGCAAATTGCTAAACCCGAAGCTACAATTGTACCTTGAAATACTTGTTTGTTTTCGGATTCATTTGATTTAAAAATCGATAAAGATTCGCCTGTTAAAATGGATTCGTTCACTGAAAAATCATTGGATGAAAGAATAATTCCGTCTGCAGGAATGAAAGCGCCTTCTTCCAGCTGAACACAATCGCCAATTACAATTTCCTCGGTTGGAATTTCGATGATTGAACTATTTCGAATGACTTTACATTTCGGTTGGGATAATTTTTTTAAAGCTTCAATCGCATTCCGACTTCTGGATTCTTGAAAAACAGAAATAGCAATGACAAAAACAATCGCAATAGCCATAAAAATTCCATCACCATAATCTCCAGTTATAAAATAAACACTTGTTGCGGTAAACAATAAAAGAAACATGGGTTCCTTAACAATGTCTAATAATGAAGTTAAAAAATGGTTTTTTCTAGTATGTTCAACGGAGTTAGTGCCGTGTTTTTTTGCGGATTCTAATACTTCTAAATCAGTTAAACCTGTACTTATTTTTTTAGAATTGTTCATTGTAGTTGAAATATTATTTAGGCAAGTTACATAATTTATTCATAAAAGTAATAGATTATTTGCTTAAGATTTACTATATTTGCACGCAATTTAACAACAACTACAAATTGCACCATGAAAGCACACACAACTAAAATCGTTGGCGAAGGACTTACATACGACGATGTTTTGCTTATTCCAAATTATTCAGAAATTTTACCACGTGAAGTTAGTATTCAATCGAAGTTTTCGAAAAATATTACTTTGAATGTTCCTATCGTTTCCGCAGCAATGGATACGGTTACCGAAAGTTCTATGGCAATTGCTATGGCGCAAGAAGGTGGAATTGGAGTGTTACATAAAAACATGACGATTGAGCAACAAGCAGCGAAAGTAAAGAAAGTAAAACGTGCAGAAAGCGGTATGATTATCGATCCAGTAACGTTGCCTTTAACAGCAACTGTGGGTGATGCGAAAATGGCGATGAAAGAATTTAGTATTGGCGGAATTCCAGTAGTTGATGAAAACGGAATTTTAAAAGGAATTGTTACCAATAGAGATTTACGTTTCGAAAAAATAAATACGCGTTCTATTTTAGAAGTGATGACTTCCGAAAATTTAGTAACGGCTGCTCAAGGCACTACTTTGCAAGAAGCTGAAGGAATTCTTCAAGAAAATAAAATTGAAAAATTGCCAGTAGTTGATAACAATAATAAATTAGTAGGTTTAATTACCTTTAGAGATATTACCAAATTAACGCAAAAACCAATTGCTAATAAAGATAGATTTGGTCGTTTACGTGTAGCTGCTGCTTTGGGCGTAACAGCTGATGCTGTTGAAAGAGCAACGGCTTTAGTACATGCTGGTGTTGACGCTGTAATTATTGATACCGCTCACGGACATACAAAAGGGGTGGTTGATGTGTTAAAAGCAGTAAAAGCAAAATTCCCAGAATTAGATGTAGTTGTTGGAAACATTGCTACTCCAGAAGCAGCATTATATTTAGCTCAAAACGGAGCTGATGCGGTGAAAGTTGGAATTGGACCAGGTTCTATTTGTACGACGAGAGTTGTGGCAGGTGTTGGATTTCCTCAATTTTCAGCAGTTTTAGAAGTTGCTGCGGCTTTAAAAGGAACAGGAGTTCCAGTGATTGCAGATGGTGGAATTCGTTATACAGGAGATATTCCAAAAGCGATTGCTGCGGGAGCTGATTGTGTAATGTTAGGTTCGTTATTAGCAGGAACAAAAGAATCACCAGGCGAAACGATTATTTTTGAAGGCAGAAAATTCAAATCATACCGTGGAATGGGTTCTGTGGAAGCGATGCAAGAAGGTTCAAAAGACCGTTATTTCCAAGATGTAGAAGATGATGTTAAGAAATTAGTTCCAGAAGGAATTGTTGGTCGCGTACCATACAAAGGAGAATTAAACGAAAGTATGCAACAATTCATCGGTGGTTTAAGAGCCGGAATGGGGTATTGTGGAGCAAAAGATATTCCAACCTTACAAGAAAACGGCCGTTTTATTAGAATTACAGCAAGTGGTATTGGCGAAAGTCACCCACACAATGTAACGATTACAAAAGAAGCTCCGAATTATTCGAGATAATTTTTTAAGTTTTCAGTGATCAGTCGCAGTTAGCAGTAAAAATGGAAACCTGATAGTTATAAGCTATCAGGTTTTTTTATTTTGCGCCAAACATTTGCACCGCATAAATTTTCTTATTTTCCCAATCGATACTAAAACTGATTTCAGTATAAAAATATTGATGGTCTAAAATGTTTTTTAAATGATTTGGTGATTTCTTCCACAGATTGAACATTTTTAAGGCTAAAGTGTCTAAGTCAGTTTCAGTATAAATTTGGTCTTTAATTCCTGTGAATAATAAGTTTTCACCCACTAATACAAACGAATTTCCACCATAAAAGTAAACACGAACTTTCGGAGTTTCCTTTTTTGCATCTGTTTGTTCATGTGATAAAGTTTGTGTTTTTGCAATGTATTTAGCATGGTCGTCAGCTGCTTTTTTCAAATGAACATCCAAACCAAGTAATTTTCTGTCGTTATTGGAACGTTCTTCGTTTACCAATTGATATACTTTTGTTTTCAGTTTTTCCAAATCAATTTTGTTTTGATTTTGACTGAAACTAAATGTGGATATGAATATTAAAAACAGGTTGATTTGGGTTTTCATGTTAGTTGGAGATTTTTTACAATAACTCGTTTAAGTTACAGATTATTGCATTTTTTACAGAAATCTGATTTAATTAGTTCATTTCTCAAAAGATTGAAATTTTCTTTTTGCCATTCGCACCATTCTTTTTTATTCAGTTGATAGACTTTGTTTAAAATTTGTTGATTGGTTTTTACATCGTTTTCATCAAAGAAAAGAGTAGCAGTTTGCGCTAATAATAATGCTTCTTCTTTTGAAAATGTAGGCTTATTCATTTCGGCTTTGAGTAAAGTAATACTATAACTATAAACACTCCAATGATTGACAAATAAAGCTAAATTAATCCTATCTTCTTTTGTTTTTATGTTCGATTTAAAGCTCATGTAAACTCTATCGAAATATTGCTTGATATTTTTATAATCGTTGATATGATTGCTATAATAGAGTAAAATATAATCGAAATTGGATTGAAGCTTTTTATTTTCTTTAAATGTTAGGAACTTGTTTTCTATTGACGCCGGTTTACTAACATTGGTTAGTTTAGAAATATTAACATCCCATTTTTCAAGTAATTCGCTATTTATTCTACAATAAAGAATCAATAAGTTTAGTTGTACGTTTTTTGGTAAAGTATCAAATTTTTCTAACCAAATTTTCAGAAATTGAGTCGTTTTAAAATAATCTTGATTGAAATTTTTACAGATTACTGCCGTAGCATTTTGAACTAATTTAGGATTTGTTTTAATTTCATTAAAAACCATTTCATCAAAAATACTCAAACTATATTCCGAAGTATACAATTTTGAAAGCGCCAAATTCGCCTTTTTATATTCCTTATCATAAATAGCAGTTTTTAGATTTAAGTCATATAAAGTGCTAAAATAATCTTCATTCGACAACGAATCTTTATTAATTTCTCCATAATAATTGACAACTAATTTAGAAACTCTTTGATCATTTAGATACGTTTCAAAATCTTTGTTTTTTATATTTATGTAATCTCTAATTTCATTTTTGGGTTTACTGGCTAAATATTCCATGTTTTCCATAGCTAATTGAATGTAGCATTTTTCCCAATTTTCTTCCGCTATTACTAAAGAAGGTTTTAGTTTTATATTTAAAGAATCTTTTGCAAATTTTTCGATAGCAATTGCTCTATCAGTGTGTAATTTTTTGTTAGAAATTTCATTTCCTTCCACGGAACTATAACTATAAATTTGAGTTGAATGTACTTTGTTATAATATTTATAGTAGAATTCATTTTTTGATTTTATTTTATTTTTATCAAATTCAAATAAAATTACATCAGTGAACAAAATGCCTTTATTACTCAAACTAGCATCATTTGTTAATTCAATGATTGGTTCTAAAGGAAATAAATCAATGGTTTTTGATTTTATTTGTAAAGGCACAACATATTCGCAAGCACAATTATCAAAAATCAAAATTACATTAGCTACAATTTCTTTACCGATAAGATGATTGGGAACTTTTCCAACTTTAGTGATTAACTTGTATTCGTTTTGAGCGGTGTTGTTTTTTAATAATTCTTCTCTGTAAATAGGTTCTGACATGACGCCATCATAAATTGGAGAGACGTCAAAAGTGTTAGGCTTGTTGCAACTCATTTGTTCTTTTTCAACAAAATCAATTGCAATTCCATCTCTTGGTTCAGAAAACATCAATTCAAATTTCTTTTTATCATGATAATACAGAATAACATTATCGCCCTCTATTGCAATGCTATTTCCGATATGTAATTTAGTTCCAAAATCAATTGGTCTACATTTTTTATTTTTTTCTTCAACTCCAAATGCATTTTCAGATAGTTGATTTGGTATTTGAATTCCTTTTATACCAAAAACATTAGTAGCATAAATCCTATTTCTCTTTGAATCAATAAAAAAACCTAAATCGGCTGCATCAAAATTTTTGTTAATGATGTTTTTGTAGTGAGGTGGCGAATTTTTCCATTGATTAAAAATAGTTTGAGCTAGCTTATTCAACTCTTTATCGCTATATTTTTCTTTTTTTACAGAAGTGAATAGAATATTTTCTCCAAATCCGCTAAACTTTTTACCACCATAAAAAGAAACTCTGTCACTTGGATTCTTCATTTTTACATCTTTTTGTTCGTGAGATAAAAAGCCTAATTTCTTTAGATATAGACTATGATCTTCAGCAGCTTTAAGAAGAAAAGTATCTTTTTCGAATTCTTTTAATTTTAGTGATTTTCTGTGATTGTTTATTAAAATAGTAACTTTTGAATTTAATTTTTCAAAGTCGATTTCAATTTCTTCTTGAGAAAAAAGTGAAATGGAAAACAAAAATGATATAAAGAAGAAAAGTTTGCTCATAAATTTTGGTTTGATATCTAGATTAATGCCAATTTTCATGCCAAAATAATCCAAGAGATTCCTTCGGAATGACAAAGTTGTGGATAACCGAATACTAAAGAATTACCCTTTCAAAAACTCATTAATCTTTTTCCGATCACCGGCAATCCATAAAATATCATCAGATTCTAAAATCCAGTGTGATTCTGGGTTTAGAATACGTTTTCCGTTGCGTTCGATGCCTACAATGATGCCATGCGTTTTCTCTCTAATTTGCGAATCTCGGATACTTTTTCCGATACAAACTCGGTTTTTAAGCTCTAATTGTTGTAGAATGATGTCTTCTTTAACTAGCGTTTCAGGCGCGTCGATTTCGTTTTTATCCAAATAGTTTTTAAATAACTTTACTTGTTCATCGGTACCAATAATGTTGATTTCATCACCCGGAAATAGTCGCTCGGTTCGAATAGGAATATTAATCGTAATCTCACCACGTTTTATAGAGGCAATATTGATTCCAAATTGCTCTCTGATTTTCAATTCGTCTAGGGTTTTACCTGCTAAATTAGAGGCTGTTGCAATTACAAAATCAGCCATGTGTCCGTCCCAAGGCGAAAGTACATTTTGGCGTTTACTTTGTTTGGTAATTTCTCTGTCGTTGAAGTTTTTTATGAAATGACTCTCTATTTTATTGTAGAAGGCATGTAATTTTTTTGGAAATAAAATATATAAAACAATTCCAATTACTAAAGCTATAAATGCAATAACAGGTGAGAAAAATTCATTCAATACAAATCCCATATAAAAAAGGGATAATGCAATTCTAAAAAAGACCAAAACAATAATTGGACCTTGATATTTTCTTACTTTCATTAATTCTTGTACTTGTTCCACTGCTACTCTTCGCAACGATAATGCCCACAAAAAAGGAGATAAAATAACAACTGTTATTAAAGCAGCAGTAGCATTCCCAAATCGAGAAGCTGAAACTAAAGGCAAAATATATTTCGATGAAAGTAGAATAATCGCAACAATAATTATTGAGTGAATTATTACCTGAGTTAAGTAAGCACGAAGTACAATTTGCCAAGTACTCACCGATTTAATGGCTTCGGTATTGGCGCTGTAGCGTTCTATTCTTTTTACCCAACGTCTTGGTAGTTTTTTTTCTAAAAAGACGGATAAAGGCGTTGAAAATTTCACCATGAAAGGTGTTGTAAAGGTGGTGATGGCTGAAACCGCAACTACTATTGGATATAAGAAATCGCTCGTCACATTTAACGTCATTCCTAATGTGGCAATGATGAACGAAAACTCTCCAATTTGCGATAAACTCATTCCGGTTTGTATGGATTGTTTCAACGGTTGTCCCGAAAGTAAAGCGCCAATGGTCGAAGAAAGGGATTGTCCAAGAATCACTACTAAAGTTAGAATTCCAACAGGAAATGCATATTTCATCAACATTTCAGGATCAATTAACATTCCGACCGATACGAAGAAAACCGCACCAAATAAATCTTTTACTGGTTTTACCAAATGTTCAATGTGTTCGGCTTGCGTGGTTTCTGCAATAATCGAACCCATGATAAACGCACCAAGAGCAGGCGAGAAGCCTACATTAGCTGCAAAAAGCACCATCAATAAACACAAAGCCAACGAAACGATTAGTAACATTTCATCGGTTAAAAGGTGTTTTGCTTTTTTAAGTAAAGTTGGAATGAAGAAAATTCCCGCTACAAACCAAATGGTTAAAAAGAAAATTAATTTTAAAACGGATTGAAACAATTCAGTACCCGAAAACTGCTGACTTACAGCAACTGTTGACAATAGAACCATCATTAAAATGGCTAAAATATCTTGAACGATTAACGCTCCAATTACATTTCCGGCGAATTTTTGTGTTTTTACACCTAACTCGTCAAAGGTTTTTAAGATAATTGTAGTGGAAGAAATGGATAAAATTACGCCTAAAAATAAACTGTTCATTTTGCCCCAATCCATCATTTGTCCTACGAAATACCCCAAAGCTACCATAGTGATAATTTGGGTCAACGCTGTGATGGAAGCCGTTCCGCCGACTTTCATTAGTTTTTTAAAACTAAATTCGAGTCCTAAACTAAATAAGAGGAATATGACGCCAATTTCTGCCCAAACTTTTACACTGTTCATGTCTTTCACAGTTGGAAAAAAATCAAATTCACTTCCAGCTAAAAATCCCGCGACCAAATATCCTAAAACCAACGGTTGTTTTAAGATTCTAAAAATGAGTACTGCAATGGCTGCAGTGACTAAAATTAGACCTAAATCGCTAATTAAATTGGGTAAATGAACAGTGGAAGCAGTGAGCAATATGGGCATAGAATTGAATTTTTACTAAAATAGTGAAAAGTGGTCGGTTTTCAAAATTTCAATTCTTTATGCGCTCAATTTTATTGTTTTTTTAACGAATTTAGTTCTTGAAGCGTGTAAAATTTCATTTGGTTTGAAACCACAAATTGACAAATCATTTCTAATGTTTTCAGATCTACTTCATACTCATTTGTAGCTTTATCAACAGGCTTGTGTCCGTAGAAAACCACTATTTTATTATGTTTTTTAGCGTAATTTAAAACTTTAGTAATGTAATTCAGACTAAAATGCTCGTAATTACTGTCGATTCCAATTCCGTTTGCAAGTCGAGTTCCGTTGTAGAAATTAGCGTTATCGGCTACTTTTTTGCCGCCTTTTGCTGTGCCTCTGATGATATTGAAATGTTTTTGTAATTCGTAGTCTAACGTTTGTGTTTTGGCTCCAAAAGGATAAGCAAACGATTTAATTTCGATACCTTCTTTTTTGAATGCTTCGATTAAAGGAAAAATTTCAACTATTAAGTATTGCTGTTTATTATTTTTCTTAGTGAATTCTTTTGCATTGAGATGACGAAATCCGTGACCAGCAATTTCGTGCCCTTTGTTTTGAAGTTCTTTTAGGTTAGAAATATCATTAGCCGAAAGTTTTTCAAAATTACTCACGCAAAATGTGGCTTTCCAATTGTATTTTGTGAGTTGAACATCCGCTTCTTTCCATTCGTTTACGAAGTAATCGTCAAAGGTAATAACGACACCTGCTTTGGAATTTGTGGTTGGGGTTTTGGTAGACGAACAAGAATAAAAGAAAAAACCTATCAGTAAACTAAAGCAAATGAGTTTTATACTGATAGGTTTTGGCATGTTTTAGAAGGAATTAAATCCCCAAATAATTACTCGGTGTAATTTGCATCAATTCAGCTCTAACTTCTTCAGAAACTTTTAAAGTTCCAATGAAATTATGAATTGCTTCTTTGTTGATTAGAGTGTTTGTTCTGGTTAAGTCTTTCAAAACTTCATACGGATTTGGATAACCTTCACGACGTAAAATTGTTTGAATTGCTTCAGCAACCACCGCCCAATTTTTCTCTAAATCTTCTGCAAATTTTTCTTCATTTAATAATAATTTGTTCAAGCCTTTCAGAGTAGCTTCAAATGCGATTAAAGTGTGTCCCATTGGAACCCCAATATTACGTAAAACAGTACTATCAGTTAAATCGCGTTGTAATCTTGAAAGTGGTAATTTTGCGGAAAGATGTTCGAAAATCGCATTGGCAATTCCTAAATTTCCTTCCGAATTTTCAAAATCAATCGGATTAACTTTATGTGGCATCGCCGAAGAACCAATTTCTCCTGCTTTGATTTTTTGTTTGAAATAATCCATTGAAACGTACGTCCAAATATCTCTATCCAAGTCGATTAAAATCGTATTGATGCGTTTTAAAGCATCGAAAAAGGCTGCAAAATGGTCGTAATGTTCAATTTGTGTCGTTGGAAACGAATGGTGTAATCCTAAACTGTTTTCTACAAAATCACTTCCAAATTTTCTCCAATCGGTGTTTGGATAGGCTACTTTGTGTGCGTTGTAATTTCCGGTGGCACCACCAAATTTAGCTGCAAAAGGAACATTGAATAACAAACGCATTTGTTCTTCTAAACGTTCTACAAAAACTAAAATTTCTTTTCCTAAACGAGTAGGAGAGGCTGGTTGTCCGTGGGTTCTAGCTAACATTGGAATGTCTGACCATTCCATTGCTAATTCTTTTAATTTTGCAATCACGCTTACTAAACCAGGTAAATATACATTTTCAAATGCTTCTTTTGTCGAAAGTGGAATTGCTGTATTATTAATATCTTGAGAAGTCAATCCGAAATGAATAAACTCTTTGTAATCTTGTAATCCTAAACCGTCGAATTTCGATTTGATGAAATATTCCACTGCTTTTACATCGTGATTCGTTGTTTTCTCAGTTTCTTTAATCCAAAGTGCATCTTCAGTAGAAAAATTTTTGTAAATAGCTCTTAAAGAATCGTAAATCGATTTGTCAATTTTGGATAATTGAGGTAAATCAGCTTCGCGCAAAGCAATAAAGTATTCAACCTCTACCAAAACACGGTATTTAATTAAGGCTTCTTCAGAAAAATAAGGAGATAATGAAATAGTTTTGCTTCTATAACGACCATCAATTGGCGAAATAGCGTTTAATTCTGTTAATTGCATTTTGTTGTGTGTTGTTTAAAGAAGTGCAAATATAATAAGAAGTTAGAAGTTAGAAGTTAGAAGTCAGAAGTTTTTTGGATTGAATTTACCAATTCCTCTTTTACAATTTTCATTCCTTCAACTGCGGTCAAGGGTAAGACTTTCAGTTCGTTTGGTAAATCATAAATCGTAGCTGGTTTTGGATCAATATAATAAACAGGAACGTTTTGGTTTACATAATTCATTAATCCAGCCGCAGGATATACTTGTAACGAAGTCCCAATAATAATCAAAATATCAGCGGTTTCTACAATATCAATAGCGTGTTCAATCATGGGAACATCTTCACCAAACCAAACAATATGCGGTCTCAATTGATTACCTTCTAAATCAAAATCACCTAAGTTTAAATCGTGTTTCCAATCTAGAACAAAGTTTTCATTAAAAATACTTCTTACTTTTAATAATTCGCCATGCAAATGAACGACTTTATTACTTCCGGCTCTTTCGTGTAAATCGTCAACGTTTTGGGTTATGATATGAATATCGAAATGTTCTTCTAATTCGGCTAAGATTTCGTGTGCTTTATTGGGTTTTACGGTTAAGAGTTGGGCTCTTCTTTTGTTGTAAAAGTCTAAGACTAATTCAGAATTTTTATTCCAACCAATAGGTGAGGCCACTTCCATAATATCGTGACCTTCCCATAAACCATCAGCATCACGGAAGGTTTTGATGCCGCTTTCGGCGCTAATTCCAGCTCCTGTTAGTACTACAATTTTTTTCATAGCCCAATTTTCTTTTTCTTTGTAGTAAATTTAATAAAAAAAACATGAGTTTTTCTAATCATGCGCTTTTAGAATATTTAGAAGGGTTTATTACCGAAAATCGAAAGGAAGGTTTTTTGAGGGTATTGAAGAATAGAACCAAACATTTTACCATTGCAATGGAAGATGTGTATCAATTGCATAATACGAGTGCGGTAATGCGTAGTTGTGAGGTTTTTGGAATTCAAGAATTAAATGTTGTTGAAGAAAAATTCGGAAAACGTATTGATACTGAGATTGCAATGGGCGCTCAAAAATGGGTGGATGTGAATCGCTTCAATTCGGTGCAAAGTTGTATTGATGAAATGAAAAACAAAGGATATCAAATCATTGCTACAACTCCACATAATGATTCCTGTATGTTGCATGAGTTTAATATTTCTAAGCCTTCTGCCTTATTTTTTGGGACAGAACGTAATGGTTTATCAGAAGAAGTAATAAATCAAGCTAATGGATATTTGAAAATTCCGATGGTTGGATATACTGAAAGTTTGAATATTTCGGTTTCAGCAGCGATTATTATTCAAGATATAACAAATCGTTTGCGTCAATCGGATATTAATTGGCAATTAACGGAAGTAGAAGTTTTAGAAAAACGTTTGGATTGGACACGAAAATCGATAAAAGATATTGATTTTATTGAACAAAAGTTTTATGAATTGAAAAAGAATGATTCTGAATAACTATTTATTCTTTTTTAGAATTTTATATTCTTCATAACAAGCACTTATTGCATCCATTATCTGTAAATCATTAGCTGTTTGAATAAAATATTCTGAATAGTTACAGTTTTGAAGAATTAATGGGATATCATCTTTACTTATTTCTAATAAAGCGGCAAGTGTTTCTCGGTCAAATTTGGTAGCTAAAAGATTCCGAACAGTATCATCTTTCTTCATTTCTTTTAGTTTCTTCATTTCTTTCGGTCGTTTACCAAAAATATTGTAAAGAAAATCGGTTGGATTTGATATAGAACCTAGAATTTTAGCAATTGCTCCTGGGTTATAAGTGCCGCTTTCATACCCTGCAGGAAGTCCAGATATACTGTATCGATAAGAATCATCGGCAACCGGAATTAATCGCGTATCGACTTCTACATATCCTGTTAAATTGTATTTAGCCACCACAACTTCGTCTAATACGTAGGCTTTTTCGCTTAAATAAATTTTTGTAGGGTTGTTTCTTATCCAGTCGTTAGTTACTTTTACTTTAACTGTTTCATAACCTAGGTAAGAAAATAATAAGGTGTCGTTTACTTTTGCTTCAATTTCAAATGTACCACTCGGATTACTTATACTACCTTTAACACGAGTTGTATTAATAATGTGGACATTACTCATTGGAAGTTTTGTTTCATTATGAATAACGGTTCCTTTTAGATTCTTTACAAGAGAATCGTTTTGAGAAAAGCTACTATATGAAATTAGTACAAAAAGAAAAACTACAAAATATCTCATCCTTTAATTTATTGATTCAAAAATACGAATCAAAAGGTGATATTTTGTAGTTTTCTATAAATTTTTAAGAAAATTAACGAAAAATGTTAACTTCTTCTTGGTCTTTTTGGTCTTGAAGCATCTCCTGCACTTTCAGAACGTCTTGGCGCTCTGTCTGAAAATCCGCCTTCTCTTCTTGGAGCAGCACTGCTTCTTTCGCCTCTAAAGCCACCTTCTCTTTTAGGAGCTGCACCTCTATCGCTACGGAAACCGCCATCTCTACCACCTTCTCTTCTTGGAGCAGAACCACTTCTTTCGCGGTTAAAGCCACCTTCGCGTCTTCCGCCACCAAAACTTCCGCCAGAACTTCTTCCATTATGATCACGTCTACCGCCACCATCATTTTTAGAAATTTCAACGTTGATTCTACGACCATTCATATTGTAACCGTTTAACACTTCCATTACTTTTTCAGTGTGTTCACCGTCTGTATTAAAGAAAGAGAAACCTTCTTTTACATCTACTTTAAATACGTCATCTCTGCCTAAATCTAAAGTTTCTTTGATAAAGTCTTTCAATTGCATCCAATCGAAATCGTCTCTTGCTCCAATGTTGATGAAATAACGAACTGGATCACCTGCTCTAATTTCTCTTGGTTCAGAACTTCTTTCTCTATCATTTCCTCTTTCACCTGATAAATCACGTTTTGATTTGTAATAGTTGATGAATCTATTGAATTCAACAGAAACCATTTTCTTGATTAACTCTTCTTTAGATAAACCATCTAAGACTTCATTAATAGCTGGTAAATAGTTGTCAATTTCGTGATCAACTTCTGTATCTTTAATTTTGTTTGCTAAGTGTAATAACTGAATTTCGCAGATTTCAATTCCAGATGGGATTGTTTTTTCTACGAATTTTTGTTGGATAATACGCTCAATAGAGTGTATTTTTCTGATTTCACTTTTCGTAATGATTACGATAGAAGTTCCTAATTTTCCAGCTCTACCAGTTCTTCCAGAACGGTGATTGTAGGTTTCGATTTCGTCTGGTAATTGGTAATTTACTACGTGCGTAATATTATCTACGTCTATTCCACGTGCCGCAACATCTGTAGCAACTAACATTTGAATTTGACGACCTCTAAACGATTTCATTACGCCATCACGTTGTGCTTGCGATAAATCTCCGTGTAAAGCTGCTGCGTTGTACCCATCTTCAATAAGTTTTTCGGCAACCGCTTGTGTGTCTCTTTTAGTTCTACAAAACACAACCGAGAAAATATCTGGGTTAGCATCTGCTAAACGTTTTAGAGCTTCGTAACGGTCACGAGCATTCACACAGTAATATTCGTGTGAAACTGTTGCTGAACCTGAGTTTTTGCTTCCCACAGTAATTTCCACTGGAGACGACATAAATTGTTTTGCAATACGCGCTACTTCAGCAGGCATAGTTGCAGAAAATAACCAGGTGTTTTTCTCATCTGGTGTGTCCGATAAAATGGAACAAATGTCTTCGTAGAATCCCATATTTAACATCTCATCTGCCTCGTCTAAGATACAAAAATCGATGTTTTTAATGTTTACAAGACCTCTGTTAATCATGTCTTGCATTCTACCTGGTGTAGCCACAATAATTTGTGCACCACGTTTAACTTCTCTAGCTTGTTCTGTAATGCTTGCACCACCATAAACAGCCACTGTATGTAACCCCTTTATGTACTTTGAGTATAATTTAATCTCGTTGGTGATTTGTAAGCATAACTCACGTGTTGGCGATAAAATTAAAGCCTGAGTGTTTTTGTTCTCAGCGTCAATTTTTTGAATTAGTGGAAAACCAAAAGCTGCGGTTTTTCCTGTACCTGTTTGCGCTAGGGCAACTAAATCTGTGTTTTGTTCCAATAGTACTGGAATCGCTTTTTCTTGCACTTCTGACGGATTCTCAAATCCTAGATCTTTAATCGCCAGCAGTAGCGACTCATTCAATCCTAATTGTTCAAATTTATTCATATATTATTTTAAATTGGGTGCAAAGGTACGCTTTAAAAATCATATAAACTAATTTGTTATATATTGATTTTCAATATTTTAGATAAAAATATATAAATAGAATTGTAATGAATAGGTAATTCCGAAAGTTTTAGACGTTGTTTTTAATAAAATATTCTATCAATTGCTTAACTGCAATTCCTCTGTGACTGATGGTTGATTTTTCTTCCATACTTAATTCAGCAAAAGTTTTATTATATCCGTCAGCTACAAAAATTGGATCATACCCAAATCCGTTAGTTCCAATTTTTTCTTCAATGATTTTTCCGTGAATAATTCCAGAGAATAAGTTTTGCTTCCCTTTTAAATTTAAGGCAATCACTGTTTTAAAATTAGCTTTTCGATTGGTTTTATCTTTTAATTTGAATAAAAGTTTGTCCATGTTATCATTTGCATCTTTTTGTTCACCTGCATAACGAGCCGAATACACTCCAGGAGCTCCGTTTAAAGCTTTCACTTCCAAACCTGTGTCGTCTGCAAAACAATCGTAACCATATTTTTCGGTAACGTAATTGGCTTTTAAAATCGCATTTCCTTCAATTGTAACAGCTGTTTCTGGAATATCTTCAAAACAACCAATCTCTTCCAAACTGACAATTTGAATGGTGTTTGGAACTAAAGCCTGAATTTCTTGAATTTTATTTTTGTTGTTGGATGCAAAAACGAGTTTCATGTGAAGTAATTTAGAAATGTAAAAATACGAAACGTCTAAAAAGTATAAAAGCCGATCTGGAGCGATCGACTTTTACGGTGAACGTGTAACCACATTTCTGTGTCGTTCGCTGCAAATGTAAGCCCATTTATCAAATAAACAAGTGCTTTTCTAATTTATTTTTTTTGCTTCATTTTTACTTCCAAATAAATTATAATAAAAACTTTTTTCTTTATACTTTTGCATCGTTTTTAACACCTATAATATCATGGTAAAAGATTTATTCGAAAGAATTCAAAACAATAAAGGTCCTTTAGGAAAATGGGCTTCACAAGCAGAAGGATATTTTGTATTCCCTAAACTAGAAGGAGAATTAGGACCAAGAATGCAATTTCAAGGAAAAGATATTTTAAACTGGAGTTTAAATGATTATTTAGGATTAGCAAATCATCCAGAAGTTAGAAAAGCTGATACAGAGGCTGCAATGCAATATGGAGCAGCTTACCCAATGGGCGCTCGTATGATGAGTGGTCATACAAAATATCACGAACAATTAGAACAAGAATTGGCAGCTTTCGTAATGAAAGAATCGGCTTATTTATTAAATTTTGGTTACCAAGGAATTATGTCAACCATTGATGCTTTGGTTACTAGAAATGATGTAATTGTTTATGATGTTGATGCTCATGCATGTATTATTGATGGAGTACGCTTACATAGTGGAAAGCGCTTTACTTACAAGCACAACGACATCGAAAGCATGGAGAAAAACTTGCAACGAGCAACAAAATTAGCTACAGAAACTGGTGGAGGAATATTATTCATTACCGAAGGAGTTTTCGGTATGCGTGGTCAACAAGGAAAACTGAAAGAAGTTGTTGAGATGAAAAAGAAATACAATTTCCGTTTATTGGTTGACGATGCCCACGGTTTTGGTACACTTGGTAAAACAGGTGCTGGAGCAGGTGAGGAGCAAGGTTGTCAAGATGGAATTGATGTGTATTTCTCAACTTTCGCAAAATCAATGGCTAATATCGGTGCTTTCGTTGCAGCAGATAAAGATATTATCGATTATTTAAAATATAATTTACGTTCGCAAATGTTTGCAAAAGCGTTGCCGATGATTCAAACAATTGGTTCATTAAAACGTTTGGAGTTATTACGTAATTCATCTGAAATTAAAGATAAATTATGGGTTAATGTAAATGCTTTACAAAATGGATTAAAAGAAAGAGGATTTAATATTGGTGATACGAATACTTGTATTACACCAGTATATTTAGAAGGTTCTATTCCAGAAGCAATGATTATGGTAAATGACTTACGTGAAAACTACGGAATTTTCCTTTCTATTGTAGTATATCCTGTGATTCCTAAAGGAATTATTTTATTAAGAATGATTCCTACAGCTTCTCATACCTTAGAAGATATTGCTGAAACTTTAGCGGCTTTTGAAGCTATTCGTGAGAAATTGGTAAACGGAACGTATGCTAAAATTGCAGAGGCAAGTGTTCAAAATGTAGAATAAAATATTCTTTATAAAATAGAAAAGGGATCCCAATTGGAATCCCTTTTTTTATAGTTCTTTTTTATATGTTCTTCTACGTTTGTTGATTTTTGTATTGAAGTTTTTCCATAAATTATGGATGGCATGATTTTCTTCTAATTCAGGTGTTCTAGTGCATGTATCGATGCCTTTTGCTTGACAAATTTTATAATATTCATCAAAAATTATTGCTGTAACACCTTTACTTTGATATTCAGGAGTAACCCCAATAAGATAAAAAACTACTTCTTTTGAATGTTTTCTAGCTTGAAGCAAATGATAAAATCCGAAAGGGAATAGTTTTCCATTAGCTTTTTTGAGTGCTTGTGAAAATCCTGGCATTACTATAGCAAAAGCTATCATATTATCGTTTTTATCCATTATGAATTTAATAAATTCTGGATTTATAAAACTAATATATTTCTTTTTAAAATATTCTTTTTGAATACTGTTAATAGGTACAAATGATTGTAATTTTGAATACGTTTCATTAAACAAATCAAACATTTTGTCCACATAAGGCATGATGTCTTTTGTCTTTGTAAAGTTTAGACTTCGCAATTCATATCTTTGTTTTACAAGTGAACTAAATTTTGTAAATTGTGTTGGGTCAATATTACTAAATGAGAAAGTACTTTCAATGTATTCCTTTTCTTTTACGAAGCCTAATTGTTCAAAATGCTCTTTGTAATATTGCAAACTATACCAAGTAATCATATTGCCCATTTGGTCAAAACCTTCAGTCAATATACCAACTTTGTCTAAGTTTGAAAAACCAATTGGACCTTCCATGTGATCCATTTGGTGTTTTTTTCCTAGTTCTTCTACTTTTTCCAACAACGCTTTGGTAACTTCAATGTCATCAATCACATCAAACCATCCAAATCGAGTTTTTCTTTTGCCTAATAAATTTACTTCTTCCCAATTTATAATTGCTGCAATTTTGCCAACAATCTTATTGTCTTTATAGGCTAAATAAAAATGGGCTTCTGCAGTTTGAAGGGCTGGATTTTTTGTTTTATCAAAAGTTTCAAGCTCTTCAGCAATAATAGGAGGTATCCAGTACGGGTTGTTTTTATATAATTCGAAAGAAAACATCACGTAATCTTTCATTTCTTTTTTGGTAAGTGCTTCTTTAATTGTTATCATTTTATTCTACGGCATCTTTTCTTTTCTTCGCTTCTTTTTCTCCTTTTTTCTTCATTTTTTTATCTGTTTTGGTTTCAGTTCCTGGTTTTGCAATTTGTACTTCTTCATATTGATCTGCAAAACGCCATGAAAATCCAATTCCAGCATTCAAAATACCTGGAGTATCTTTTATGTTTTTTCCGATTGACGCATCAACCTGCATGTTTTTATCAAACAAAAATGCAGCGCCAAATCGTAATATACCATCACTATAATAGTCGCCCATGTAGCCTTGGTTTTCGATAAATCCAGACCATTGAGCGTTAAATCCTCTGGTAAGAGTTACTACATAATTTACACTAGCAAAATCGGTTCCAATTTTATCATACGATAAGTTAGTTACTAATACCCAGTGGCTTCCAAAATGATTTTGAGCAATTGCAGTCACTTTAGGACTAAAACTTGGTTCTTCTAATCCAACAGGCGCATAATTAAAAGGGTTGTCACCAACATTGAAATTTCCTCCAGCATACATTGAAAAAGCTGGAATAAATTGTCTCCATTTAAAACGATGGTTAGCCTTCCAACTATACAAGTTAGGTTTGTCTTCGTAATTTTTAAATGGATCATAAATTAAATACTTAGCACCTAAAGTCAATTGCTTAAGACCACTTCTGCCTTCTTCATAACTTCCTGAAGTTAAGTTGTCTTTTTGGTATTGAATTTCGCCTATAATTTCTAGTTCTTCTTTCAAAAATCCGTATCTGATTGCTAATTCTCCCACAAAACCTTTAGCTTGATAGTTTAGTGTATTATGGTCTTCTGATACATAAGTAACGCCAGTTTCGGTTTGAATAATTTTTTTACCAACCGCAAAAGCCATCATTGATTTTCCAGGACGATTAGAGTTAATTTCATCTGTAAATTGAGCATAAGAAAATTGACAAATACTTACAAATGTCAATGCAAAAAGTGTATGAAGTGATTTCATGAAAAATGATTTATGTCCAAAAATAGTTATTTTATCATAATTTTAAGAAATAAATTTGAAGTTTTACCGACCAATAACTGTATTTTTGAACTTTAAAATTTTATAGCATGGAAATGGCTTCAATTACAGGAACTGTAAAAGTTATATTTTACATTATTCTGTTTTATTATTTGTTCAAGTTTTTAATGCGAATATTTGCCCCAATTTTAATGCAAAAAGCGGTGAATAAGATGCAGGAAAAAATGCAAGAACAATACAGACAACAACAAGAGCAGCAAAGTAGTGCTTCTCAAGGAAGTACTTCAACTCCTAAGCCTAAAAAAGAAGTAGGTGAGTACATTGATTATGAAGAAATAAAATAATTGAATGCGATTCAATAGCTGTAAGGATATTTTAACAATATCCTTTTTTTAATTACTTTAGCACCCTATTTACAAGTATACTCATGAAGAATATAAAAGCATTTTATCCTCATTTATTAGTTTTAGTAGGATTTATTTTGGTTTCACTAATTTATTTTTATCCCGTTTTACAAGGGAATAGAATCTTTCAATCCGATATTGTTCAATATACCGGAATGGCAAAAGAACAAATTGATTTCAGAAAAGAAACGGGAGAAGAACCCTTTTGGACGAATAGTGCTTTTGGAGGAATGCCAACTTATCAATTAGGAGCTAAATATCCTAACGATGTTATTGGAATGTTAGATGATGCCTTACGCTTTCTTCCTCGCCCTGCGGATTATTTATTTTTATATTTCTTAGCCTTTTATGTTTTATTAATGGTTTTGAAAGTAGATCCTTTAAAAGCTTTCTTCGGAGCTTTAGCCTTTGGATTATCAACTTATTTGATTATCATTTTAGGTGTTGGTCATAATGCTAAAGCACATGCAATTGCTTACATGCCAATGGTAGTTGCTGGAGTTTTGTTGGTTTTTCAAAGAAAATATATCGTTGGCGGATTGCTTACTATGGTTGCAGCAGCGTTAGAAATCAATGCGAATCACTTCCAAATGACCTATTATCTGCTGTTGTTAGTATTGATAATTGCTGTGTATTACATTGTAATAGCAGTAAAGAATAAAGAATTCAAAGAACTTGGAAAAATTATCGGAGTTTTTGCTGTTGCGGGAATTTTTGCATTAGGAGCCAATGCAACTAATTTAATGGCCACTTCCGAGTATGCTAAATTTTCTACTCGTAATAATAGTGAATTAACCTTTAATCCAGACGGTTCGCCAAAAACAGATAGTAATGCAATGTCTTACGATTACATTACCGAATATAGTTATGGGATTGCAGAGAGTTTGAATCTAATTGTTCCAGGACTTTTTGGAGGTTCAAATAATGAAAATATAGGTGTTAAATCAGAAACTTATGAAAACTTTGTGGCGCAGGGTTATCCAGCAGACCAAGTACAAGGATTAGTAGAACACGCACCTGCTTATTGGGGTGACCAACCTATTGTTGCGGCACCAGCCTATATTGGAGTAGTTGTCTTTTTCTTATTCGTAATGGCTTTTTTTGTTGATAAACGAAAAATTAAATATTTATTTCTAGCGGGAGCTATTTTTTCATTGTTGCTTTCTTGGGGTAAGAATTTCAGTTTTTTAACGGATTTCTTTATCAATTATGTACCTTTTTACGATAAATTTAGAGCTGTTTCTTCAATTCAAGTTCTTTTAGAATTGTGTGTGCCCGCTTTAGCGATTGTAGGATTGTATCAATTTTTCAAACAAGACGAAAAAGCAAAATGGAATGCCCTTTGGAAATCTGGAGCCATTACTTTTGGACTTTTGGTAGTGTTATTTTTAATCAAAGGTATGTTCAATTTCTCTGCGGCAAATGATGCGATGTATGCCCAAGCGTATGGGGATGATTTCATCCGTACATTAAAAATTGATAGAGCTGCTTTGTATACTTCCGATGTCTTACGTTCTATGTTGTTTATTGGACTTACTTTTGGTGTTTTATTTTTGTTTGTAAAAAACCTGATGAAAGAAGCTACAGCAATTATTATAGTTGGAGTCTTGATGGTTTTCGACTTGTTTATGGTAGATAAACGTTATGTAAATAACAATCCCGATCAATTCAGAAGTGCAAGAGAAGTAGATATGCCATTTAATCCTACAGAAGCTGACCAAAGAATTTTAGCCGATACTACACATTTCCGTGTTTTTGAAGTAGAAGGCGGAATGAGTAGTGCTAGAACGTCATTTTTTCATAAATCGATTGGTGGATACCATGCGGCGAAACCTAGAAGAATGCAACAATTATTCGACTATCAAATCGCGAAAAATAACGTTCGTGTGTTAAACATGTTAAACGTAAAATACGTCATCCAATCCGATGAAAACGGACAAAAATTAGCGTTACAAAATCCAGCAGCCAATGGAAATGCTTGGTTTGTGGAGAAAGTTAAGTTTGTGAGCTCTGCCAATGAGGAAATGAAAGCGTTGGATAGTTTGGATAATAAAAATGAAGTGGTCATGAATGAAAGAAATTATGTCGACCATTTGAAAGGAACAAAATTTAATGGAGAATTTAAGAAAGATTCTATTTCATCAATAAATTTAGTTTCTTACAAACCAAATCAGTTGAAATACGTTTCAAATAATAGTAAGGAAGGTTTTGCTGTTTTCTCTGAAATGTATTACGAAAATGGTTGGAAAGCTACTGTTGATGGGAATGAAGCGAAAATATTTCAAGTAAACTACGTTTTAAGAGGTTTACAAATTCCAGCAGGAAAACATACTATTGAATTCAAATTTGAACCTCAAGTTGTCAAAACAGGAAGTACCATTGCATTAATCAGTTCAATTGGAATGCTTTTATTAATTGGAGCTGGAGTTTATTTCGAGAGAAAGAAAAAAGTATAATTAGTTAGGAACGCAGATAATAAAGATTTTATCTGTTTACTATGTTAAGTGAAACGCCTTTCTAAAAATCATTAAAGTAGACCTATGTGTCTATGTGTTTTATAAAAATAAAGTTGCAACCAACCAAAAAAATACTCATCATTTCCTATTACTGGCCACCTGCAGGAGGTCCAGGAGTGCAACGTTGGTTGAAATTTGTCAAATATTTACCCGATTTTAACATCGAACCACACGTTTATATTCCTGAAAACCCAACTTATCCTTTAATTGATGAGAAATTAATGAGTGAAGTTTCGGATAAAGCAGTTATTATCAAACAACCAATTTTTGAACCTTACGGATTGGCTTCGATTTTTTCGAAAAATAAGACTAAAAAAATCAGTTCAGGAATTATTCCGAATCAAAAAAAGCAATCGTTTGTAGAAAAAGCAATGCTTTGGATTCGTGGTAATGTTTTTATTCCTGATGCAAGAGTGTTTTGGGTGAAACCTTCGGTTAAGTTTTTGAAACAATATCTTCAAGAACATCAAATCGATACGATAATTACCACAGGTCCGCCTCATAGTTTGCATTTGATAGGCTTACAGTTAAAAAAAGAATTAAAAATCACTTGGTTAGCTGATTTTCGTGATCCTTGGACAACCATTGGCTATCACAAACAGTTGAAATTAAGTTCGTGGGCGGCTAAAAAACATAAAAATTTGGAAAAGGAAGTCATGAATACTTGTGACCGACTTCTAGTAACATCTCCTACTACAAAAACTGAGTTTGAGGCCATTACTTCAAAACCAATAGAGGTGATTACAAATGGTTATGATGTAGAGAAAGTGATTAAAAAACCCTTGGATGAAAAATTCACTTTAGCGCACATTGGTTCCTTTTTATCCGCTAGAAATCCGAGAATTTTGTGGAAAGCACTGAAAGAATTAACGAAAGAAAATCCTGAATTCAAAAAACAGTTCCAATTAAAGCTAATAGGAGCGGTGAGTGCTGAGGTGCTTCAAGCTTTAAAAGAATTTAAATTGGAAAAATATGTGAATCATTTGGGCTATTTACCACATGATGAAGCCATAATCGAACAACGTAGCTCACAAGTTTTGTTACTTATCGAAATTGATTCAGAAGAAACTAAATGTATTATTCCTGGAAAATTATTCGAATATATGGTTTCAGAACGACCAATTATTGCCATTGGACCTGAAAACGCTGATTTTTCTCAAATCATTAAAGAAACAAATACAGGAACGTTCTTCAAATATGACGAATTAGAAGCTTTAAAAGCACAAATTTTGAAGTGTTTCGAGCAATATCAACAAAATAATTTAAAAGTATATCCTGTTGATTTGCAACAATACAGCAGAAAATCATTGACAGAGAAATTAGCCAAACTGCTAATCACTAATCACTAATCACTTTTTACTAAAAACATGGGAATTGTCATCAAACAATCGATTAAGAATACCATTATTACCTACATTGGCTTTGGTATTGGGGCAATTAACACGTTGTTTATGTATGGACAATTTCTAGGCGATACCTTTTATGGCTTAGTCGGATTTATTTTGTCGGCAGCCAATATAATGATGCCTTTGATGGCGTTTGGTGTGCACAATACGTTAGTGAAATTCTATAACGAATACGAAACCGAAGAGAAAAAATCGCAATTTCTAACGTTTGTTTTGGTGTTGCCTTTACTAATAATTCTTCCAATAAGTTTGATAGGTTATTTTGGTTATCATCAAATTGCGGAATTATTATCGCAAAAAAATCCAATTGTATATGATTATGTTTGGCAAATTCCAGTAATTGGGCTTTGTATGGGATATTTTGAGATTTTTTACGCTTGGGTAAAAGTGCATTTACAATCGGTTTATGGGAGTTTTGTGAAAGAAGTTTTGCTTCGTGTGCTAATTTCGATTTTCTTATTTGCAGTTTATTTTGATTTCCTTTCGCCACAGCAATTCGTTTTTGCTTTAATGGGAATTTACTTTTTATCGCTCATTGCTATGTTTTTATACGCAATGAAAGTCAAAACACCGTGTTTCAATTTAGTTTTTCCTGACAATGCAAAAGCAGTTTTAACCTATTGTTTTTTTATTATTTTGTCGGGAAGTGTAGCCAATATGTTATTAGATGTAGATAAATTCATGTTGAATTTTTACATCAATATCGATAATATTGCGTTTTATTCGGTTGCTATTTTTATTGCGACTGTGATTGCTGTGCCAAGTCGTGCGATGCATCAAATTACGTATCCAATTACGGCTAAATTGATGAGTGAAAATAAGCACGATGAACTAAATGAATTGTATAAAAAATCTTCCATTACGCTTCAAGTTATCGGTGGTTTAATTTTAGTTGGGATTTTGGTTAATATAAATGAATTATACAGTGTTTTACCAGCAGGTTATAGCGAAGGAATTGCTGTGGTTTTCTTTATTGGTATTTCTAAATATTTCGATTTGGTTTTAGGAAACAATAATGCAATTATTTTTAACTCAAAATATTATCAAGCAGTCTTATTTTTAGGATTATTTCTAGTTTTTATGACGGTTTCTTTAAATATGATCTTCATTCCGCTTTATGGCTTAAATGGAGCGGCTATAGCAACGTTAATATCAATTACGTTATATAGTTTAGCTAAATTGCTTTTTGTGGTGCTTAAAATGAAGTTATTTCCGTTTACAAAAAATACGATTGTAGCTTTGGTTCTAACAATAGTAAGTTTTGGTTTGTTTTACTATTGGGATTTTAGTTTTCACCCATTTGTAAATATTATCCTGAAATCGATTTTAGTAACTATTTTCTACTTGGGATTGAGCTATTATTTGAAAATCTCTTCCGATATTAATTTTGTGATGAACTCTGTTTTCAAGAGAATATTCAAGTAATACTAGTTCGCAAAGCCTCTAAGACACATTTTTAAACATATAAGTCATTTAAGTTTGTTTCCTATGTTGATTATGTCAAGTGAAACGTCCGAAGCTTCGGACTAAAAATACTCGCAAAGCATAACTATGAATCTATGTATTTAAAAAAGTTTAAAAGTTCAGATAAGTGATTTTTTGACTTTGACTTTGCGATTGAACATAAAAAATCCTGCTTCATCTTCCCAGAATTCACAGGATTTAAAACAAACTAACCAACCAATTATTTATCTTTTTTTACTTCTAAAGTTTCTTTTTTGATTTCTTTTATATCTTCTTCAGACATTTTTGCTTTTGAACCATCTTTTCGGTAGTAATAAAAGTCATCGTCACTTTCATAATCATCATTGTAATCATCCCCGTAACCATAGCCGCCATTTCCACCTGAGTAATGAGTTCCAGGGTTGTAGAAGTAACCGCCGTTAGCGTGGTTGATAAAACCATATACATCTACAATTCGTCCTCTTCTGTCGTACACAATTCGCATGTTACCCACTTTAGTTACAGCAAAACTGTTATAACTCATGTAAATTGTCCCAATACGTTTAACTCTTCCATATGCATCGTAGTTAATATAAACATTTCCTACGCGTCTTACTCTACCAAAATTATCGTGTTCTACTCGAATACCTCTTTCTGAAGTTCCATAGTACATTCCTCTTGGAGCACCACTTGTTCCGTTGACTCTTGGTCTAACCGCAGGTCTTGTGTTGAAATCAAATTCTCCATTTGGAAACAGCATAAACTCAATTCCTCGTTCTTTAAAAATAATAGGTTCGGCATCTCGATAATCGATATAATAACCTCTTCTATCTGTGTTGTCAGAAAAAACAGGGTTTTCTGACGCATAAGCCATACTTCCTACCAGTATGAAGCTGGCTACTACTAAAAGTGTAATTTTTTTCATGATACAAATATTTAAAGATTAAACTAACAACTACATTTTAAAATTTGTTTCTAAAAAGGTTGCTTGATTAGTTGTTTTCAATTGCTGTGCCAAACTCAAAAAAAGAGGTGTGAACGATTTGTTAATGAGTTGTTATTAAACAAAAAAAGAACGCTAACTTATTGATAGCGTTCTTTTTGTATGTTTTAATGTTGGGTTTATTTTCCGTATCTTCGAATAAATTCTTGTTGCATTTGTTCAATACCTTCCATACCTAAAGTAGAGAAAAGAACAACTACATAGATTAAATAGATAGCTCCTAACACAATACCAATAATGCTTAAAATTTTACCAATTTTAAGATTGTTGTAATTTGTATATTGGCTTGGGTTTTCGGCATATAATTTAGTGTCTTTGTTTGCCAAAACTAATCCAACTACTCCAAGGATTATACTAATGATTCCATAGCAACAACACGTTAAAATTGAAAAAATCCCCAGAATAAGTACTGCGGTTGCATTAGGTAATTTTTGATTTTCCATATTTATTTAATTTAATTGGTTAAGTTGTTAAAATACATTTTGATAAAATAGGCTATCAGAATTACAGCTCCATTTAGTATAGCACTTGAAATTACTAATTTAGTATAATTTCTCTTTTTGTCGAATAAGTGAAGGCTCAGTAAAATAAAGAATAAGCCTAAAGTATAAATAGCAGGAAAAATTTTAAAGGCTTCATAAAATTCACCTTCCATCAAAAAAGCAATGGCTCTTTGAGTTCCACAACCTGGACATTCAACTCCAAAAAGTTGTTTGTTCATACAAGGCAACATATGTTCTTCCATAAAACTTTTTGCTGTTAAAATTGCATTACAAGTTTACAAAAAAAAGTTCAAAAACAAATACTAATTTTAAAAAGACTACTTTTGAAAACTTTATTTAAAGAGAAAATTATGAAGCAATTTTTATACATTTTGATGTTTGCCGCAGTCGGAATTTTTGCTATGATTGAGCAATCAAAACCAGCTCCAAATCGATTTATTATGATAGGGGCAATGGCCGTTTTTATGTTTGGATTATTTAGATTGATGAAGAAAATTCCATCTCAAAATAATGGAGAAAACGAAGAAGAAAATGACACAGAAATTTGAAATAGGAGATAAGGTTGCCGTTTTAGACGACGACATTTCAGGGGTAGTAATTAAGGTTCAAAATAATGAAATTTCGGTGGAAACTACCGATAAATTTATGATGACATTTTTTGTCAACGAATTAGTTAAAATAAACAATTCCAATGATTTAAGCGGTTTTTTCTCTAGTCAAAGTTTAGGTTCTGTTTTAAAAGAGAAAGAAGAGCCTAAAAAGCGAAGTTTTGTCAAAGAAAAGCGTTCTCGTAAAGATGAATTTGTCTTAGAAGTTGATTTGCATATTGAAAAATTAGTCCCTTCAAAACGTGGAATGAGCAACTATGATATTCTGACTTTACAAATGGAAACAGCAAAGAGACAACTCGATTTTGCTATCAAAAATCGAATGCCAAAAGTGGTGTTTATTCATGGTGTAGGTGAAGGTGTTTTGAAGGCCGAATTAGACTTTATGTTGGGTCGTAATGATGGTATTTCATTCCAAGATGCGAACTATCAAAAATATGGTTTGGGAGCTACAGAAGTGTACATCAAACAAAATGTGAAGTAACATTTTGGTTTAAAATTTAACTCGAATTTCACTTCGTAAAATAAAAAAAGGACTACTCAAATTTGAATAGTCCTTTCACTTTTAAAAATATTTTTTTACAAATCGGTTTCGTAATTTCCGAAAGTATACTCTGTAAAACTAAATGAATTGGTAGGTCCAGAAAAGTTTACATTTTTAAATTTAATGTTATGCGTGTATCCATTAATTGTTGTTCCGTCAGAAGCGTAGAGTGCATCTGTAATTATTTCGATTGTTCCACCAGTAGCATTCCATTCCTGATTAACTACAGGTGTAGCGGGTGGAATAAGATTGCAAATACTTGTTGAAGTAACAGTTGTAGAATAAATTCTGTAGATAATTTGATTGGTTGAACTTACACTAACAATTCGTGGACTTCCATCAGGAGTTTCAACATTTGCAAAACTAGCTTCTGGAATATTGATTAACAACATTTCATCGCTATTAATTTTAAAAATCAAATTATTATCTGTGCATTCTTGAACGGTTACGGAATCAAAATTGAAAGATTCCAACGTAATATCGCCATCATCACAAGCTTGTAGCATAAAAACTGAGGCTACTAAAACTATAAGTTTTTTCATTTATTCATCGAATTTATGCAACAAAAATAAAGGTTTTAATTTATTATTTTGCTAAAGTTTGTTAATTTCAACACGAATTGAATTTAAGACCTCCAAAATAAAATGATTTGTATCTTTGCCTTATGAGAAAAGTGTATTTAGATAACGCCGCAACCACGCCTATTCATCCAGAAGTTATTACTGCGATGATGAGTGTACTTCAAAATGATTTCGGAAACCCATCTTCAACGCACAGTTTTGGTCGAAGTGCCAAGACTTTGTTAGAATCATCCCGAAAATCCATTGCGAAATTACTAAATGCACAAGCTTCCGAAGTTATTTTTACATCAAGTGCTACTGAAGCCACCAATTGGATTTTGACCAGCGCGGTTAAAGATTTGGGGATAAAACGCATTATTACGACTAAAATCGAGCATCACGCTACGTTGCACACGGTTGAACATTTAGCAAAGGAATTCGGGATTCAAGTGGAATATATCACCATTTTACCAAACGGAAATATCGATTATCAAGATTTGGCTTCAAAATTATTGTCAGAAGTTCCAACATTAGTATCATTAATACACATTAATAACGAAATAGGAACGATTTTAGACATCAAACGTGTTTCAGATTTATGCAAGTATGCGAAAGCGCTTTTTCATTGTGATACGGTGCAATCTGTAGGGAAAACGAATTTAGATGTACAAGAGTTGGGAATCGACTTTTTAGTGGCTTCTGCGCATAAATTTCATGGTCCAAAAGGAATTGGGTTTGCGTATTTGAAAAAGAATTCAATGCTACAACCGATGATTTTTGGCGGCGAACAAGAAAAAGGCATGCGTGCCGGAACAGAAGCCGTACATCAAGTTGTTGGAATGGCAAAAGCGTTAGAATTAGCTTATGAACATTTAGAAAATGACATCAATTTCATTTCCGATTTAAAAAACTACTGCTTTTCGGAATTAAAAAAAGTATTTACAGAGTTGAAAATCAACGGAGAAAATACTTTTTATAACCTTTTGAATGTGCAATTACCATTATCAGAAGAAAAGACATCAATGTTGTTATTTACGTTAGACATGAAAGGAATTGCCGTTTCACGCGGAAGCGCTTGCCAAAGCGGAAGCACCAAACCATCGCACGTTTTAGCCGAATTTTTATCATCAGAAGAAGCTAAAAAACCAAGTTTACGCATTTCATTCAGCCATTTTAATACAAAAGAAGATATTGATTTGCTGGTTGAGGCTTTGAAAACGGTATAAATAAAACTTCTGTCATGCTGAACTCGTTTCAGCATCTCAAAAATATAAGAAAAGATCCTGAAACAAGTTCAGGATGATAATAATCAATAAAAAAACACGAATTACAACAATTAAATCATGTAATTCGTGTTCAATAAGTTATTCAGGAAACTACAATTTCCCCATATTTTGAGCTAATGTCTCAATGAATTTTGTAATAGGTCCTTTGATCATCATTGCCATCATTGGGTTGAAATCACCTTCAAATGCTAATTGTACATCTGTTGTATCGTTTACTTCGGTTAAGTTTGCTGTTAAAGTAAACGGTAATTTACTTGAAGCTCCTCCTAAAACAACTTGTGAGTTTGGAGTTCCACCTTTTTTTACCAATTTAATTTCTGGCATTCCTTTTAATCCGAATTCAAAGCAATTTTCGTCGATTACTTCAAATTTTGCGATATTTTCAGGCATTAATTTCTCGAAATTCTTTACGTCGTTCAAAGCGTTGAATAAATATTCAGCCGATTTTGCTACGTTTACTTTTGGACTTTCTAAGTTCATATGTTTTTTTGTTTATTGTTGATGGTTTATTGTTTGTGATTTAAACTTCCACGTTCCACTCAGCAGGATTAGCGTTCCAAGCACTTAATGTCGCTAATTCGTTTTCTGAAACATATTGTTTGTCAACCGCTTTTTGCAATAAGTTTTCGTAATTACTTAACGTAAAAACATCCAAATTAGCTGCTTCAAAGCGCTCTTTTGAAACTGGAAAACCATACGTAAAAATAGCTGCCATTCCTTTGATGTTTGCGCCTTCGTTGCGTAATGCTTCTACAGCTAATAAACTACTTCCGCCTGTTGAAATTAAATCTTCTACGACTACCACATTTTGTCCTTTTTGCAAGAAACCTTCCACTTGGTTTTGTCTTCCGTGTTTTTTTGGCTCTGGACGAACGTATACAAAAGGCAGTCCCATTGCTTCTGCAACAAGAATTCCAATGCCAATGGCACCCGTTGCAACGCCTGCAATAACGTCGGGTTTACCAAATTTTTCTTCAATATGTTTGGCAAATTCATCACGAATATAGTTTCTAACCGCTGGAAATGAAAGGATTATACGGTTATCACAATAAATCGGAGACTTCCAGCCTGAAGCCCACGTAAAAGGATTTTTAGAATTTAATTTAATTGCGTTTATTTGTAAAAGCAATTCGGCTGTTTGTTGCGCTGTGTTGTTATTAAAAATCATATTGCAAATGTATAAAGTTTTTGTGAACGATAAGCCACTTTTTTTGACAAATGAAGTGCAAAAAGAAACTGATTTCAAACTTTTTTTATTGGAAAGTGTTGATATCAAGAAGTTGATTGTTAAAATTTTTCAGCATAAAATTCAGAAAGCGTTTCTGTATCATCCCGATGAAAAGTTAATTATGAAAACGCTACGTGCGAAATTACCTGTTGAAAAAGCGGGTGGTGGATTGGTTTATAATGCAAATGGAGACGTACTTTTTATTTTTAGAAACGGCAAATGGGATTTGGCAAAAGGCGGTATGGAAAAAAATGAAACCATTGAAGAAACCGCAATTCGAGAAGTGGAAGAAGAAACCGGAGTTACCGGATTAGTCATTACCGATAAATTACAAAAAACCTATCATATTTTTAAACGCAACGGACGCTACAAACTAAAAATTACGCAATGGTTTGAAATGCGAACCAAATACGAAGGCACACCACAAGGCCAAGCAGATGAAGGCATTGAACGAGTAGAATGGGTGAATCCAAAGGATATTAAGTTTTTATTGGAGAACTCGTACGAGAATATTAAGTTGTTGTTTGAGGCGGAGAAATCTAATGTGTCAATTTGATAATTAGACAATGTGCCAATTTAGGCTCATTAACACATTGTCTAATTCAATCTATAAACTGGATACTGCAAATGCGCTTTTTCATAATAAGGCGATTGTCTGTACACCCAATCCAATTGCGCTGCGCCGTTTTCAGTGAAAGCTTTGTCGTTTTGTTTCTTTTGTTCTAATTCGGCTTTGATTTTTGGATTTTTATCTAAGAATTCTTTGGCTAAATCTTCAAAAACATAACTCGAAAAATATTCTTTTTGTTGTAAAATAGGGTCAAAGAAGTTCCAATTGAAATAACTATCCACCGCTTCTGGTTCTAATGTTTCTACTAAATATTTCACACCTGGTTGATTCGTGTAAAACACATAATCACCCATGAAAAATTTCACCTTTTGAGTCGATTTAGACACTTTCGTATTGTAATGTCCGTAATGTCCTTCGTAAGGTGATTTTGAGGTTTGATAACTTTCAATTTTATACGATTCTACTTCAATAATGGTGTCTTTTTGAAGACGATGCGCATTGATATTGTTCAATTTTAAAATATCCAACACTTGCCATTGTGATTGCGGAATAATATACGCTTTTGGAATGTTTATGAATTTCGTAGGTTTATAATTGCCATAAAACGGAATTTTTTTGGTAAACGGTTTGCTTTTATCGTAAAACAATCGGTCTTTTCCTGAAATATCACTTGGCTTGTATCCGCCTTGATAGCCTTTAAAATCAATATATGACACTTTGGTTGAATCTATTGCCCAATCCATCGGATATTCCATTCCAGCTTGATATTCGTTCAATGCGTCTTTTCGCATTTGTTTGATTTTTTGCCAATTCGCATCTGCAAAACCAATCGTGCTGACCATAAATTCGTAAGTAACTTTTACTCGTTCTTTGTAGACTTTCAACATGTGTGTTTCGGGAACAAATCCTAAGGTGTGGAATAAAGTTGAATAACCTGTGGCATATCTTGGTGTATCGGTAAATTGCTCAAAACCTTTATCAGGTGTAGTACTGTGTACATTTACATACGGAACCACATCGATTTTCTTTTTGTTCATGTCTTTAACCACCGAAGGATACAATTCGTTGATGAAATAATTACCTAATTTGTTTCCCAAACGTTCATGTTGGGTCGCAATACAAGTAAATGTATATTGATAATCCGCACCATTAGAAACGTGATTATCTAAGAAAATATCAGGATTTAACTCTGTAAATAACTTTTGAAAACTTCTCGAATTTTTAGTATCCGATTTAATAAAATCGCGATTCAAATCATAATTTCGCCCATTTCCTCTAAAACCATATTCTTCAGGACCGTTTTGATTGGCTCTTGAATGCGAATTTCGATTCAACATCCCACCAACACTATACACTGGAATAGCCGCAATAAAGGTGTTTTTAGCCGTTTTGATTTTTCCCGTGGCTAAATCACGCATTAACATCATGGTAGCGTCAATGCCGTCGGGTTCACCAGCGTGAATGCCGTTGTTGATTAATATTACGGCTTTATTTTTTGTAAAATATTCGTCAAAATCAAATTTTCCTTCGCTTGAAAAAATCACTAAATGCAGAGGTTTTCCGCTATCTGTGGTTCCTTTGTGAATCATTTGGATGTTGGCAAAACGTTCGTCTAATTTTTCATAAAACGCAATACATTCTTCATAAGTAGTAGATTGATTGCCATTGCCACGTTCAAAAGGCGTAGATAAATCGTTTTGTGAAAACACGGAAATCGAAAAGAAAAGCAAACTTATTTTTAAAAAACGCATAGCAGAATTGTATTTGATTTTCAAAAATAAAGTTTTTTACTTGAAACACATAGAAACATAGTTTAATTGTTAGAAGTGGTGAGTCATTTTAACTCTTTTTATAGTTTACATAGTTTATTTTCACCCAAATTTTGGGCTATCCAATTCTTTTTTCCTATGTTTCTATGTGGTTCAAAACTCTTTAATTTTACTTTATTTAATTGTATTGATCGGGTTAATTTAAAAATCGATAGGCATCAATCAACAATCATCACTATCTTTGCCGCATGAGTCAAAATCCGTATTCCAACAATGTACTATTGAATCTTGGTATTCAAAGTTTAAATAAGATGCAAGAAGTAGCGCAACAAGCTATTTTGAATGAAGATAATATTTTATTGCTTTCGCCAACGGGTTCTGGGAAAACCTTAGCTTTTTTATTACCTATTTTTCATTTATTAGAAGAAGACGTAAAAGGTGTGCAATGCTTAATTTTAGTGCCTTCGCGCGAATTAGGTTTGCAAATTGAACAAGTTTGGAAAAAAATGGGTACGCATTACAAAGTCAATACGTGTTATGGTGGCCATTCCATTGATATCGAAATCAATAATTTGAGTAATCCTCCAGCGCTTTTAATTGGAACACCTGGAAGAATTGCAGACCATCTTGATAGAGGAAGTTTTGCTACCGAGAACATTAAAACCTACGTTTTAGACGAGTTTGACAAGTCGTTACAATTGGGTTTTCATGAGGAAATGTCCTATATCATTGGAAAAATTACCAGAGCCAATAAACGTATTTTAGTTTCTGCGACTTCAGGTGTGGAAATTCCGAAATATACCAAAGTAATTGATCCGAAAGTAATTGATTTTATTCCGAACCAAAAACAGAACGATAATTTAGATGTTCGCATTGTATTTTCGAAATCCAAAGATAAAATTGATTCGCTTTTTCAGTTGATTTGCTCTATAAATTCAGAAGCTGCGATTATTTTTTGCAACCATAGAGAAGCGGTAGAACGCATTCATGAAATGTTAATGCAAAAAGGTATTATTTCGACTTATTATCATGGCGGATTAGATCAAGACGAACGTGAACGTGCTTTAATTCAGTTTCGAAATGGAAGTGTTTCCTATTTGATTACAACCGATTTAGGTGCGAGAGGTTTGGATATTCCTGAAATGAAACACGTAATTCATTACCATTTACCCGCAAAAGAAGACGAATTTACCCACAGAAACGGAAGAACCGCACGTATGTTAGCAACCGGAACCGCTTATGTGCTAATTCACGAAACCGAGAAAAAATCTGATTATTTTGATTATGGCAAACGCCGTTTAGATGTTTCCAATGCGAAATCATTACCAAAAGCACCTTTATATCAAACGCTTTACATCAGCGGAGGAAAGAAAAATAAGTTGAATAAAATTGACATTGTAGGTTTCTTTTCGCAAAAAGGAAAATTAGAAAAAGACGATATTGGATTAATTGAAGTAAAAGATTTTATTTCGTTTGTAGCGGTGAAATATCCAAAAGTAAAATCGTTATTGCAAAACATCAAAGAGGAGAAAATGAAAGGGAAAAAGTATAAAATTGAAGTAGCGAGAAAGGTGATTAAGAAGGAGGAAGAAGAGGAAGAAAACCATCCAAAATTTACGTCACGTAAAGAGAATAATAGGAAATAGTACTTTATTTTAATTAAAAAAGAGATGAATTAGTTTTTTGTCATTCCGACGCAAGGAGGAATCACATAACGTAGATTGAATTATGAGATTTCTCCTTAGGTCGAAATGACAATGTATTTATGTAAATTCAGGATAAAATGAATCTAACTTGTCCATTATGTAATTCCACATCAACGCTTTTTTGCGAAAAGTCAAAGCATTTGTTCTATAAATGCACCAATTGCGAAGGTATTTTCAGACCAAAACATACTTTCTTAACCGCTGAAGAAGAGAAAGAACACTACGAAAAACATAACAATGATGTTTATGATGAACGCTATCAAAACTTTGTTTCACCAATCGTAAATGCTATTTTACAAGATTTTTCACCAGAAGCTAAAGGTTTAGATTTTGGTTCAGGAACGGGTCCAGTGATTGCAAAAATGTTGACTGATAAAGGCTATCAAGTTCAGAATTACGATTTATTTTTTGGAAATGAACCATCACTTTTGAACCAAAAATACGATTATGTTTCTTGTTGCGAAGTAATGGAACATTTTCATCATCCGTATCAAGAATTTGAATTATTGAAAAGCTTATTACTTCCGGAAGGAAAATTATACTGTAAAACAGAAGTTTTCAACAACCAAAAGCCTTTTGAAAATTGGTATTACAAAGATGATTTTACCCATGTTTTTATATACCAACCCAACACCTTGGAATGGATAAAAACTGAGTTTCACTTTTCGAATTTAATTATCAAAGAGAAATTGATTGTGTTTGAATGCTAAAATGAATTATCAAAAGTATTTAACCACATAGAAACATAGTTATTAAGACTTTTTTAGATCATAAATGATTTACATAGTCTATGTTTACTTAAGTTAGTAAAACGCCTTTTATAGACTTTAACTAATTTCTATGTTTCTATGTGGTTAAAAAAAATTATTTCTTATCCAAAACCGCTTTAGGAACCAATTGCGAAATGTCGCCACCGTTTCTTAATACATCACGTACAATACTTGAGGAAATAAAAGAAGTTCTAGCAGCTGTTAATAAGAAAACGGTTTCTATTTTAGACATGACACGATTGGTGTGTGCGATGGCTTTTTCAAATTCAAAATCAGCCGGATTTCTTAGTCCGCGTAAGATGAATTCCGCGTTTTCTTTTTTACATAAATCGATTGTTAAACCAGAGTAGGTGATGACTTTTACTTTTGGCTCGTCTTTGAAAGCTTCTTCGATAAAGCGTTTTCTATCTTCTAAGGAAAACATGTATTTTTTTTCGGCATTAACACCAATCGCTACAATCACTTCATCAAATAAAGAAACGCCTCTTTTGATAATATCGTAATGCCCGTTCGTAATGGGGTCAAATGATCCTGGAAATATTGCTTTTTTCATTTTTTACTTCTTTAAAGCCAATTCAATAGCGTTTTCAAATAATTCAGGTAATGAAATTCCTGCTTCTCTAGCTTGTTGTGGTAAAATACTTTCGGTAGTTAAGCCTGGAATCGTATTCATTTCTAACATGTGTGGTTCGTTGTTTACGATAATGAATTCACTTCTCGAAAAACCTTTCATTTTCAATACTTCATAAGCTCTTTTGGCAACCGTTTCGATTTTTACTTTCAATTCATTTGAAATCCTCGCTGGCGTAATCTCTTTAGATTTCCCTAAATATTTCGCTTCGTAATCAAAAAAGTCGTTTTCGGATACGATTTCGGTAATAGGTAAAACGGTAACCGTTCCTTTATAGTTGATTACACCCACCGAAACTTCTGTTCCGTCCAAGAAACTTTCTATGATGATTTCGTCGTCTTCTTTGTAAGCATTTTCAATGGCTGGAAGAAATTCTGCTGCTGTTTTTACTTTCGAAATTCCGAAACTTGAACCTGATTTATTTGGTTTTACAAAACAAGGTAAACCCACTTTAGCTAAAATGGTATCTACGTTAATTTCGTTGCCTAAATTCAAATAGTACGATTCCGCCGTTTTGATTCCGTATGGTTTTAAAACCGACAACATATCACGTTTATTGAATGTTAACGAGGCTTGGTAATAATCGCACGAAGTTTGAGGAATATTCAATAATTCGAAATAGGCTTGCATCAAACCATCTTCGCCCGGTGTTCCGTGAATGGCATTAAAAACCACATCAAAATTGATTTTTGAACCATTAACTGTTACTGAAAAATCGTTTTTATCAATAGGAAATTCGGTATCATTTTCGTCTATATACACCCATTTTTCTTTAAAAATATGAATGCGGTATGGATTAAATTTTGCACGATTAATGTTCTTAAACACTACATTTCCGCTAGTTAACGAAATTTTGTACTCACTAGAGTAACCTCCCATTATAATGGCTACGTTTTTCATTGTAAATTTCAAATTGTTCTACACAAAATTACATTATTTATTGAGATTTTATATTCTTTTATTCGTTTACCATAGAAATATTTTTTCAAATATGCCGTTTTAAAAGTGTGAAGAAATCAAAATGAATTGCTTCGTTATTTCTTTTTGAATTTTATATCTTTGTCAAAATATCATTTTGTATGAGTTTAATTAAATTTTTAACAAGCCGAACTTTTTTTATTCAAGCTTTTTTAGCAATTGCTATTGTTGTGGTTTTCACATTTTTAGTAATACAGTTTTTAGATTTTAGAACCAATCATGGTCAGGAAATTAAAGTGCCTGATTTATCGAAAATGAAATTAGAAATTGCTGAAGAAAAACTAAACGAATTGGATTTAGAAGTATTTTTATTGGATACGGTAGAATTTAATGCCGATTTTCCTCCTTTTACAATTTTAGAGCAAGATCCAAAGGCAGGAAGTTTAGTAAAAGACGGCAGAAAAGTGTATGTGAAATTAAATGCAGGTGAATTTACAGATATTACGATTCCTGAATTTAAAGACAAAACGTTCCGACAAATTTCGGCTACGATAAAATCATTGACTTTAAAAGAAGGTAAAATAACCTATAAACCGCACATTGCTAAAGATATTGTATTGCAAATTTATCAAAACGGAAGAAGACTGAGAGCAGGTGATAAGGTGAAGAAAAATTCAACACTTGATTTTGTGTTAGGCGACGGTAAAGAAGTATTTAATGAAGAAACCTTTAGTTCGGAAGAACCTGCAGATACTTTACCACCAGCAGAAGAAGGCGTTACAGAACCAGTAGAATTTAAAGAAGATAATGGCGGATTATAAGGTTGAAACTGAATTAGAAGACGAATTATACGAACATCATCGATTTGAAGCAAGTAAAGGGCAATCAGCTTTGCGTGTGGATAAATTTTTGATGAACTTAATTGAAAATACCACCCGAAATAAAATACAACAAGCAGCTGAAAATGGTTCTATTTTAGTGAACGATGTTGCTGTAAAATCTAATTATAAAGTAAAAGCAGGTGATATTGTGCGTTTAGTGTTGGCGCATCCAACGTACGAGCAATTGCTAACGCCTGAAAATATTCTGTTGGACATAGTGTATGAAGACGATCAATTATTGGTCATCAACAAACCAGCAGGAATGGTAGTACATCCAGGACACGGAAATTATTCAGGAACTTTAGTAAATGCGTTAGCCTATCATTTTGAGAATTTACCGTTGAATAGTTCGGAACGCCCAGGATTGGTGCATCGAATTGATAAAGATACCACAGGTTTATTGGTTGTAGCTAAAACCGAACATGCGATGGCTTATTTGTCAAAACAATTTGCTGATAAAACTTCGGAACGAGAATATATTGCTTTGGTTTGGGGAAATATTGAAGAAGAGGAAGGAACTGTAGAAGGAAATATTGGTCGTCATGATACCAACCGTATGCGAATGGCGGTTCATGAAAGCGATGAAAAAGGAAAACCAGCGGTAACACATTATAAAGTTTTAGAACGATTTGGATATGTAACTTTAGTTTCTTGTCAGTTAGAAACAGGAAGAACACACCAAATTCGTGTGCATATGAAACACATTGGTCACACGCTTTTTAACGACGAACGTTACGGTGGTGATGCTATTTTAAAGGGAACTACGTTTACCAAATACAAGCAATTTGTAGATAATTGTTTTAAAGTATTACCAAGACAAGCACTTCACGCGAAAACATTAGGGTTTGAACACCCAATAACAAAAGAATTTTTACGTTTTGATACGCCAATTCCACAAGATTTACAGGAATGTATTGAAAAATGGCGTGTGTATTCAAAAGCACAAACATTTACAGAAGAATAAAATAAATCCCACTATTGTGGGATTTATTAGTTAATTTAAAATAATTTCTGAATTTGGAATCTGAAATAATTTTATAAAATAATTTTCTAAACAGTTTAAATTGATTAGATTTTTTTCGGTTGTATGAAAATTACTTTGACCTATTCTTAAAACATAGTTTTCTAATCTATTATTTTTATTAGTTTCTCCTTCACCTTCAAAAATAATATCAGAAACAGTTACTATATATTTTTCGTCTATAATTTCTACAGTAAAATTCAAATTAAAGGATTGTTCAAAATACCAACCACCTCCTTTACAATCACAATTTAAATTTATTCCCTTACCTGAATTATCTTCCTTGTTTACAGAAATTTTGGTATGATTTTTATCAATCAAATTTAAAATATCTGTTGAATTTGTTTTAAATCCTAATTGCCAAGTTACCTCTTTTCTTTCTGCTTTAAAATGATGATTTTGAGCAAAAGATAAAGATGTGATGAGCAATAAGCCGATAAAGTACTTTTTCATGCTTTTTATTTTAGTTTAGCAAATTTATACTTTTTTAAAGGATATTTAGAAATTAATTAAAAGGATTTGACCATTTTTCATTAATATATACATCTGTTCCAGAAAGCGTTTTCAAAAAAGCAATCACAGCATTTACCTCAGTTGCCGTTAAATTTAATTGTTGTCCAACACCACCTGGGGTTAATCTTGGGTCTAAATTGTTATTTCCTGGCGCTAAGTTTATCGTCCCATAATGTCCAATAGCAGTCTGTAAATCTGATATTACTCCAGTATGCATCATTGGTCCGTTTTGAGTTCCATCTGTTCTAACTAAATTCCTTAAAGAAGGAGCTCTTGTATTTCCAGTATCTATTCCAGTTCTTGCAATTGTACCAATAATTCCATTGTTTAGAGTATTTGGATCTATGTCAAACTCAGGAGCTCTATGACAACCAGCACAACCCAAACCTCCAGAAGTTCTTACGCCACTAGTATTAAAAACAGGAGGCGATAAAAATAAATTTTTACCTTGGTTTTCTTGTGCTGTGAAATTTGAGAAAGGTTGTCCGTCATTATTAGCTAATGCTCTTCCTGCATCGTATTTTGAATCAAAAGATTGAATGCTTCTAATAAACTGTGCTAATGCACTTTGAATTTTTACCTCTGTAATTTCTTCTGATCCATAAACAAACTTGAAAAGTTCTTTGTAATACCCAATTCCATTTAATCTAGTAATTAAATTATCAAAGGTCAAATCACCATTTAATCCACTAAAGCCCATTTCTCCATGATCTTTAATAGGCATGGTAGTTTGCGTTTCTAAATTTAAAGCGCGTTCATTCCAAAAGAATTTAGTTTCTGTAGCAAATCTAGAATTAATTAAACGCATCGAATGCCTTCCAGTTGTTCCATTAACACCTGAACTTGCCACATTGGTATCACTAAATGCAAATTCTTGCTTGTGACAACTTGAACACGAAATAGTATTATTGGATGATAAATTTTTATCATAAAATAAAACGCGTCCTAAAGTAGCCCCTTTATCAGTAATTGAATTTCCTTGGGAATTGTTTTTAGTGATATAGGGTGGAACTGTTTGATTCGCATAATTTGCTAAATTATTTAAATCTAAAGACGAGCCAAATTCAGCTTCTACAAACGGATAAGTAGCGATATCTTCGTAATTGTCATCTGAATTGTTACTACAAGAAGTCAATCCGAATATAGTCAATAAACTGACCATAATTTGATTTTTCATATGCTTAGTATTTAAGTTATTATTTCTTTAGACAACATAAAATAAAAAAGGTTTAATGTAAGAGCATGTTTTTTTTATACTTTAAAATATTCCTATATTTGGACTTTATTTTAAATAAACTAACACGAATATTGAACATGAAATTATTAGAAGGAAAAGTTGCCATTATTACAGGTGCAAGCCGTGGAATTGGTAGTGGGATAGCAAAAATTTTTGCAGAACAAGGAGCTAATGTTGCATTTACCTATAGTTCATCTGTAGAATCGGCTTTGGCTTTAGAAAATGAATTAAACGCTTTAGGAATTAAAGCTAAAGGATACAAATCAAACGCTGCCGATTTTAATGAAGCACAAAAATTAATAGATGATGTAATTGCTGAATTTGGAACTATTGATGTGTTAATCAATAATGCGGGAATTACAAAAGATAACTTATTAATGCGTATGTCGGAAGAAGATTTTGACAAAGTAATCGAAATCAACTTAAAGTCAGTTTTTAATATGACTAAGGCTGTTCAAAAAATTATGTTGAAAAACCGTAAAGGTTCTATCGTAAATATGAGTAGTGTAGTAGGAGTAAAAGGAAATGCTGGTCAAGCTAATTATGCTGCTTCTAAAGCTGGTATGAACGGATTTACAAAATCTATTGCCTTAGAATTAGGTTCAAGAAATATTCGTTGCAACGCAATAGCTCCAGGTTTTATTGAAACAGAAATGACTGCTAAATTGAATGAAGATGTAGTAAAAGGCTGGAGAGAAGCTATTCCTTTAAAAAGGGGTGGAACTCCAGAGGATGTAGCAAACGTTTGTGTTTTCTTAGCTTCTGACATGAGTGCTTATGTAACGGGTCAAGTTATTAATGTTGATGGAGGAATGCTGACATAAAAATATAATTACTTTTAACAATTCATAAAAAAATGACGACAACTACCATTTTATTTCTATTATTATCAGTAATTATTGCTGCTGGATTGTCGTTTTATCAATATTTATATAAAGTCAAAAATCAGTCAAAATTGTATTGGTTTTTGGCTTTTTTACGTTTTGTTAGTCTGTTTTCTATCTTTTTATTGCTAATCAACCCAATTATTAGCCGAAAAATCAACGAAATCAAGAAAGCACCTTTGCCTATTGTTGTGGATAATTCCAAATCAATTACCGAATTAAAAGCAATTAAAGAAGCAGCTGAATTATATCTTAAAATTGTTGAAAACAATGCGATTGCCGAAAAATACGATATGCAATTATTTTCATTTGATGATGAATTTAAGTCACTCGAACAATTAGATTTTAAAGGAAATCAATCGCATATTGATGGTGTTGCTAAAAATTTAAAACAGTTATACAGAAACACAAATTATCCTGTAGTTTTATTTACTGATGGAAACCAAACCATGGGAAATGATTATGTGTTCAGCTTTCAGGAAAATACAAGTGTCTTACCCGTTGTTTTAGGGGATACCACTACGGTTTTCGATTTAAAAATCAATCAAATTAACGTTAATAAATACGCGTTTTTAAAGAATAAATTTCCAGTTGAAGTATTCTTGCAATACAATGGCAATCAAACTATTTCAACAACTTTCGCTATTCAGAATGGTAATCAAACCATTTATAAACAAACTGTTAGTTTTTCGAAAGATAAAAGAGCACAGTCTATTTCTATTTTGTTAAATGCAGACAAAGTTGGGATTGCAAAATATAAAGCCTTAATTTCTTCCAATATAAAAGAGAAAAACACGGTTAATAACACCAAAAATTTTGCAGTAGAAGTTATTGATCAACGTAGTGAAATTGCTTTAATTTCCGCAATAAATCATCCAGATTTAGGTGTTTTAAAGCGAAGTATCGAAACTAATCAACAACGCAAAGTTTCCATCCTAAAACCAGATGAAGTAAAGTCATTACAGAATTATAATATTTTGGTTTTATATCAGCCAACCACTTCTTTTAAAGCTATTTTTGAACAAAATAAAGCAGCCCAGATTAACACTTTTGTCATCACAGGAACTGCAACCGATTTTAATTTTTTAAACCAAGTCCAAAGCGATTTGTTATTTAAAATGTCGGCACAAAAAGAAGATTATTTGGCTACTTATGAATCGAACTTTAATTTGTTTTCGCAAGCTAATATTGGTTTTGAAAATTTTCCTCCTTTGGAACATAATTTTGGTGCAATTTCAATAAAAAGTAACGTAAATACCTTACTTTCTGCTAGAATTCGAAATGTACAATTACCAAATCCATTGTTAACTTTTACTGAAAATGGAAGCAAAAGAAATGCTTATTTATTAGGTGAAAACATCTGGAAATGGCGCTTGGAAAACAAATTAAATAAAAAGTCTTTTGAAGATTTTGATTTGTTTACTGATAAAATTATTCAGTTTTTAGTAACAAACGCTTCAAAGAAAAACTTGAATGTATCATACGAAAGTTTTTACAATTCGGGCGAAAATATTGAAATTATAGCCGAATATTTCAATAAAAACTATGAGTTTGACGATAAAGCTCAACTAACAATTCAAGTTATAAATTCTAAAACAAAAGCTGCTAAGAAATACGATTTACTCAAAGCTACAAATTCATTTAAAGTTAATTTAGACGGATTAGAAGCTGGAAATTATACTTTTAAGGTGACTGAAAAACAATCGAATTCAAGTTTTTCTGGATTTTTTGAAGTGTTAGATTTTGAAATTGAAAAGCAATTCGTAAATCCAGATAAGAATAGATTAGAACAATTGGCATCCAATACCAACGGAGCTGTTTTTTATCCAAATCAAATAGAGAAATTAATTCAATCGTTAATTGAAAACGAAAATTACATTCCAACACAAAAAGAAACCATTAAAAAGACTCCACTTATCGATTGGATTTGGTTACTTGTTTTAGTTGTACTTTCTCTAGCTACCGAATGGTTTGTTAGAAAGTATAATGGATTGTTATAAAAGACTTATTATAATTTCTCTTTGAAAAACACCATTTTTTTCTAACAACTGAATACCTTCTTTTTCCATAAAATTTCCATTGTGATTTGAATTATCGGCTAAACCACACCAAGGTTCAATGCACAAAAATGGCGCATTTGGTTTTGTCCAAATCCCTAAATAAGGAAATCCTTTAAAATTAACAGAAAGAAAAGGTTGGTTCTTTTTTAAAAGAGTTAGGTTGTTGGATTTCAAATGTTTAAAAACCAAAGCGTCTTTCTCAAAATACGAATAATCTAAATTAATTTGTCCGTTTTCAGAATGTATTTTTCTGTATGAATTGTTAAACTGTTCATTTTCTAATTCATAGGATACAAATTCTTCTGCTTCATTAAATTGTAAGGAATAATCTGAAAATGAATCTTCAATGGTAAATGCAGGATGTGCTCCAATGGAAAACGGCATAGTTACATTCGATTTATTTTCAACAGAATATTTCATTTTTAATTCATTTCCGTCTAATTCATATTCCAATTGTAATTGAAACTCAAACGGATAATTTTTCAAAGTTTCGGAATTACTTTCTAAGACAAAAACAACAGAATTTTCGGTTTGATTCAGAATTTGAAATTCGAAATTTCTTGCGAAGCCGTGTCGTGGTAATTCATAAGTTTTATCAGCAATGGTGTAAGCATCATTTTTTAATCTTCCTACAATAGGAAATAAAATGGGTGACGTTTTATTCCAATGGGTTTCATCAACCGTCCAAATATAATTTTGGTGCTCTTTTTCTAAACGAATTAATTCGGCACCAAGAGAATCAATTGATGCCGAAATTTTAGTATTTGAAAGTGTAATTATCATAATTAATCTTCTGAAATTCCTTTCCAAGTTCTTATTACTTTGGATAAAAAGAAAAGTGTTAGGATTGATAAAATAAAGTTTAGACAAAACATATGAAATACATGATCTTTCATCCATTCATATTCTGGTGATGTGTAGTTATAATTGTATCTATGTTCACCTCTTAAGTAATGTTCTTGAATTAAGAAATAAATTAATGGAATAATTCCTATGAAAGACCATAAAAATAAATTCAATGCAATTCTACTGAGTTGTAAATTCTTTTTGTTGAAATATATTAAGAAGAAATAAAACATTATCCCTAGAATAGTAAATAAAATTAAATAAGCATACATATCTCCTACGCCTGTAATTGCTGTTAAAATACCGTAAACAATGTTAATAACACCAGTTGTAACAACTGCAATCAACCAACTTTTTCCAGTTGTAACACGAAAAGAAAAAATCAAAATAGACAATCCAAAGGCGCCATATAAAAATCCTAAAATAATTTCAATTTTGAAAAAGGAATCTGTGTGTGCTTCTGAAACCATGTCATATTTGTCTTTTAGTACATCCTGTTGTACAAAATACTTCGAATACTTACGTTCGCCATTGCCAATTTTTGTTGCATAGTCATAATTATTATAGGAATTATCAGTTTCATATTGTTTTAAATAAGGTTGAATGTATAAAAATTCATCAAATTCTGGAGCTTTGTAAACAATTTCAAACCATTTATCCATATTTAAATTAGTGGCTAAATCATGTTCTCTAATCAGGCTTAAGTAATTGTCCATTAATTTTTTAACTTCAGCCTGATTGTCCTGATGTAACCAATTTTGAATTTGAATTTTATTTAACGAATCTTGTTCTCTTGAAATCACAGTGAATTCAAATGTATTACGATTAACTAATGAAAATTGGTTGTATTTTTTTCCGTTAAAGATGATGTGGTTTTTATAAGTGTATCCAGAAACCGCCTCAACTGCTAAACTTTCTTGTTCAGTGGAATATGCCGCAGTATTTGCATCTTCGGGATTATAATTAAGTGTCACTTTATTCCCTAAACTATCAATTAATCCAGAGGCTAATGAATCTATTTGTGTTTCACCAAAACTTCCATCTATAAACATATCGGCGGTAGCAATAGTTTTGCAACGATTGGTTGTTTCTTCAAGCGAATAATAATTTTTTTGATGCAATTGTTTCCCAACAGAAAATGGTATATAGAATGTAATTAATAATGCACTAACAACAAATATTTGCAACCATTCGTAAAACAAACTATATTTTGATTTACTGTAAAACGATTTCAATGAATTGTTTTTAAAATAGTTAATCAGCCATAAAATAATTATAATTATAACAAGCAAAACACCAAATAGTATGCAAGTTACTTCAATATCTAAATTATTTCTGTTCGAAAAATCGATGGTTCCATCTAAATAGCCTAAACCAAAAAAGATGAGGTGGAGTAGTAATCCAATGGCAACCATAGGAACAAATTTGGTGTTCCAAAGCAATGGATATTTTAATAATAATTTTTTCTGTATATCTTTAAACATGATTTTATTTTTTTAGTTCACAAAAAAGCGACGTGTTGAATTTGAAATATTTCGAATATAAGTCATTGGAATCGATTGGTTTATAACCACTTTCAAGAAATCGTTCATTTGAATATTTTCTGGAAAAGTTGCAATAAAAGTTCCACCATTTTGTTCCAAAGAAATTACTTCTAAAGCGGTAAAAGCTTGTTTTAAATCGCTTAAATTCAATGAACTTTCGAATTCGATAATGCAATTTTTTGCTACATCATTTTCGGTATTCAAATTCTTTTGCGAACCACGTTTTAAGAAAACCACTTGATTTGAAGTTTTTTCCACTTCATATAATTGTTGCGAACTCAACACAATGGCAATTGGTCTAAAAGCTGAATTAGCAATATTTCTAAAATCGTCTAAAATGGTTTGTTGTGCTAAAATATCTAAGTTAGCCAAAGGTTCGTCAATCAATAAAATTTTTGGTTTTCGGAGTAACATTCGAGCTAATTCGAAACGCATTTTGTAACCAGAAGACAAATTGTTCCAGTAATGCTTTCTAAATTTTCGCAATCCTAAACGCGTGATGACTAAATCGACTACCAAATTATTTTCTTCTGGCGAATAGCCGTAGCAACTTGCGGTGAATTCTAAATTTTCGTACATAGAACCACGCCAAGTATCAGTTCGTTGTGGAATGTAGACTAATTTTGTTCGCAAATCATACAAATCATCGTATTCAAATTGGTAATTTATGGTTCCAGAAGTTGGATGCAATTCACCACATAAGCTACGAAGTAAAGTAGTTTTTCCGTTTCCATTTTCGCCAACCAAACCAATGATTTCACCTGTTTTAATATCTAAGTTAATCGGACCTAATCCAAAAGAAGCATTGTAAATTTTTTGTAGATTTTTAACTGAAATAATTGTTTGATGATCATGGCATTCTTTTTTATTTAAAAACGCGTAAAGTTCATCTAACAAGGATTTTAAGCGTGTTTTTTTATCGTCGTCTTCTTTTTCATTATGGTCTAACCAATTTAAAAATTCATTGGTTTTAGTGTAAAAATCAATGTTTTCCGTATCTAAAGCAAAATCGATTACTCGTTTTATGGTTTGATTGAAGTAGTTAAATTCGAGAAGTTCTTGCACCTCGCGGAATTGTTTTTCAAATTCGGTCATATATTTTATTTTATAAAATTTCGTTTTAGTAAACCATACATTACGGTATCGGTAAATTCGTTATTATAGTAAAAATCTTCTTTAAAATGAGCTTCTTTTACAAAGCCAACTTTTTGTAAAACACGTTCCGAGGCAACATGTCTTGAATCTACAACTGCAACAATAGAATGAAAATTCAAGGTATTGAAAGCAAAATTTAATAATGTTTTCACCGCTTCGGTAACATACCCTTTTCCCCAATGCTCGGATGTAATCATATAGCCTAACTCAGTTCTAAAATGATCAGGTTGTGTTCTATAAAAGCCCATAATTCCGATGCATTTATCACTTCCTTTTTCGGTTACTGCCCAATTGATATCTAAATTTTCGTCTATTTTGTCGTTAATCATTTTAATGTGCGCCAAAGCACCTTCAATATCTACAACCAAAGGTCTTGGAATAAATTTCATAGTTTCAGGATTCCCTCGAAGCACTATAATTTCAGGAGCATCTTCATGGGTTAATTTTCGAAAACGTAAACGTTCAGATTCAAGTATAGGAAAAGGTGAGAAGTTAAGTTGTAGCATTTTTTTTTTATAATTTGAATCTTGTTATTGAGATTTAATTTGCTTTTGAATTGCTTTGTCGTGTTTCTTACTAAATAAAATTAACATACAAATAGCGCCTATTGTTGCGTATAACATATCTGATTGCGTATCCCAAACGTAGCCTTGCGTTCCTAAAAAAGCATCGCCACCATCTCCAGTGCAAAGTGAAACGCCCCATTCTAACCATTCATAGGCCGCACTAATTGCCAAACAGACAGCAACAATAACGAAGTTAAAGAAACTTTGATTAGCAATTACATTTTTGCGAATAAATAATTCTCGTGTAATCATGGCTGGAATAAAACCTTGTGCAAAATGTCCGACTTTATCATAGTTGTTTCGAGTTTGATGAAACGTTTCTTTTATCCATTCAAACGGAGGTACTTCGGCATAGGTGTAATGTCCGCCAAGGAATAAGATGTAGCAATGAATTAAAATAAAGAAATATGTAAAATTCGTAAATCGAAAATTTTTATAGGTAAAAGCCAAAATCATGAAACCTATAATTGCGGGTAAAACTTCTAAAAACCAAGTAAAATATTCTTTTGGATGAATTCCTGAAATTAGCAATCCAATAAAGAATAATAGAGAATAGAGTTGTATTTTTTTCATTTAATTTATTCGTTAAAGTCTAAATCCTTATTATGTGTTTCAGCAATAGTTAGAGTAGAGTAGATGCCTAGTGCAAAAGCAAAGAAACCTACAATTGAAGCGGCAACAATCACGCCATTATTTACTTTTAATCCGTCAAATGCCAATAACATTACTGGAACTAATCCGCGAACCATATTAGGAATAGTGGTGGTAGCCGTACTTCTAATATTAGTGCCAAATTGCTCAGCTCCAACGGTTACAAACATCGCCCAATAACCCGTTCCTAATCCTAACCAAGCGCAATAAAAGTAATACATGTTTTCTGATTTATTTCCTCTAAAAAGCATTAAACAGGCTCCAATGATAGTGAACAACATCATATAGAAAATCGCTTTTTTGCGTGAATGTAACCAATGAGAGATGAAACCACTAGCAAAATCACCAACCGAGATTCCAACATATGCCCACATTATCGCTTTTCCGGGTTGAATATTGTCAATACCCATTACAGGTGCAAATTGATTGGCCATAACCGCTAAAATTCCAATACAAAACCAAGTTGGTAAACCAATAGCTATACATTTCATATATTTAACAAAACGATTCCAATTGGTAAAAAACGAAAAGAAATTCCCTTTTTTGATCTTATTATCGTGTTTGATATCGTTGTAAATACCTGATTCTGCTACACTGATTCTTAATGCTAAAAGCATTAATCCTAAAGCACCGCCAATATAATAAGCAATTGTCCAATCGCCCGCTAATTCAACTGTTAATTGTGCTACAACGGCTCCAAGTAAGCCAAAACCAGCTACGATGGAAGTTCCAATAGCTCGTAATTGTTTGGGTAATGATTCAGAGACTAAAGTAATTCCGGCTCCGAGTTCACCAGCTAAACCAATTCCAGCAATGAATCTCAACCAAGCATACAACATGGTTTTATCTTCTACTGAAAAGTGAGGTAAATAACCACAAGCAATGTTAGCCAAAGAATACACTAAAATGGAACCAAATAAAACCGAAAGTCTTCCTTTTTTATCACCTAAAATACCCCACAGAATTCCTCCTAAAAGTAAACCTACCATTTGATAATTTAAGATTAGTGTCCCAGCAGTATCGACATCTAAGTTCATATCTTTTAAGCTAGGAACACGAACAATCCCGAAAAGAAGTAAGTCGTAAATATCAACAAAATAGCCTAGAGCAGCTACAATTACAGGAAAAGATAATAAATGTTGTAGTTTTTCTTTCAGAGTAAAGTTTTCCATTTGGTTTCATTTGTTTCAAAAATAGAAAATAATTGGTTAAAAATAGAAAAAGAAACACCGATTCAATTCTAAATCGGTGTTTCCCAAACTAAAACAAACTCATTATTAACCCATGAATTTGAGGGTATTTCTATTAATTGGTTTTACTTAACCAATTCACTTTCATTTCTAAAAACTAATTGTCCATCAAAACTGTCTAACAAAATAATGCTATCAACCGTAACTTTACCAGCCAATATTTCTTTAGAAAGTTGGTTTAAAACTTCGCGTTGAATCACTCGTTTAACAGGTCGTGCGCCATATTGTGGATCAAAACCTTTTTGTGCCAAGTATTCAATAGCTTCTGGTGTCGCATCCATTGTAATTTGTTGATGCGACAACATTTTAATAACGCTTTTCAACTGCAAACCAACAATTTCTTTGATATTTGCATTGGTTAATGGCGTAAACATTACAATTTCGTCAATTCTGTTGATGAATTCTGGTCGAACAATTTGTTTCAACAATCCTAAAACTTCTACTTTCGCAGCTTCGGTTGCAGCATCAATTCCACCTTTAAGATTTTCGAATTTCTCTTGTATAATGGCACTTCCCATATTTGAAGTCATGATGATAATCGTGTTTTTGAAATCTGCAACACGACCTTTGTTATCGGTCAATCGTCCTTCATCTAATACTTGTAACAAGATATTAAACGTATCAGGATGTGCTTTTTCAATTTCATCTAATAATACTACCGAGTAAGGTTTTCTTCTTACCGCTTCGGTTAATTGTCCGCCTTCATCATAACCTACATATCCTGGAGGAGCACCTACTAATCTACTTACCGAATGACGTTCTTGGTATTCGCTCATATCTATTCGAGTCATCGCATTTTCATCATCGAACAAATATTCGGCTAATGCTTTGGCTAATTCGGTTTTACCAACACCTGTAGTTCCTAAGAATAAGAATGAACCAATTGGTTTTTTCATGTCTTGTAAGCCAGCGCGACTTCTACGAACAGCATCGCTCACGGCTTCAATAGCTTCTTCCTGACCCACAACTCTTCGATGTAATTCTTCTTCTAAACGAAGTAATTTTTCTCTTTCTCCCTGCAACATTTTCATTACGGGAATTCCGGTCCATTTGGCAACTACTTCGGCAATATCTTCGCGAGTAACTTCTTCTTTGATTAAGGAAGTTTCTGCTTGGTTTTCGGCTAATTGAATTTGTAAAGTATCTAATCGTTCTTGTGCTTCTTTAATTTTTCCGTAACGAATTTCAGCTACTTTTCCATAATCGCCATTGCGTTCGGCTTGTTCGGCTTCAATTTTGAAATCTTCAATTTCTTGTTTTACGTTTTGAATATTGTCCACAACATCTTTTTCCGATTTCCATTTGGTGAAAATCTCGTTGCGTTCTTCTTTTAAATTGGCTAAATCTAAACCTAAACCTTTCAATTTAGTTTCATCATTCTCACGTTTAATAGCCTCAATTTCGATTTCCAATTGCATGATTTTTCTATCCAAAACATCTAATTCTTCTGGTTTGGAATTGATTTCCATACGCAATTTTGAAGCTGCTTCGTCCATCAAATCAATCGCTTTATCTGGTAAGAAACGATTCGTAATATAACGTTGTGATAATTCGACAGCCGCAATAATAGCATCGTCTTTGATACGTACTTTGTGGTGTGTTTCATATTTCTCTTTGATACCACGCAAAATCGAAATCGCACTTTCTGTATCGGGTTCATCGACCATTACTTTTTGGAAACGTCTTTCTAGTGCTTTGTCTTTTTCGAAATATTTTTGATACTCATCCAAAGTTGTTGCTCCGATGGCACGTAACTCGCCACGAGCTAAAGCAGGTTTTAAGATATTTGCGGCGTCCATTGCACCTTCTCCACCGCCAGCACCAACAAGTGTATGAATTTCATCAATGAAAAGTACGATATCGCCTTCGGCAGAAGTTACTTCTTTAACTACGGCTTTTAGTCGTTCTTCAAATTCACCTTTGTACTTTGCACCTGCAATCAATGCACCCATATCTAATGAATAAACGATTTTATCTTTTAGATTTTCAGGAACATCGCCATCTACAATTCGGTGTGCTAAACCTTCGGCAATGGCTGTTTTACCAACACCAGGTTCACCAACTAACATCGGATTGTTTTTGGTTCGGCGCGTTAAAATTTGTAAAACTCTACGAATTTCTTCATCACGGCCAATAACAGGGTCAAGTTTACCGCTTTTAGCCAGTTCGTTGAGGTTTTTTGCGTATTTATTCAGTGAATTGTACGTTTCTTCTGCCGAAGCCGAAGTTACGCGTTCACCTTTGCGCATTTCGTCGATAGCGGCTTGCAAACCTTTTTCAGTTACACCTCGATCTTTTAAAATTTGCGCGACTTTACTTTTTGATTTGAAAATGGCTAAAATTAAATGTTCGATAGAAACGAATTCATCGTTCATTTTTTTAGCAATGATTTCCGCTTCGTTCATTGCAGTTCCTGCATCGCGAGAGAATTGCATTTCTCCTCCAGATACTTTTGGAAAACTTTGAATGGTGCTGTCCAATACTTTTTTGAAAAGCTCCACATTAACGTTGAGTTTTTTCAAAATGAAGGGAGTTACGTTTTCGTCCACTTCCAAAATTCCTTTAAAAAGGTGTTCGTTTTCTAGCTGTTGTTGCCCAAAACTTTGTGCAATTTGCTGTGCTTGTTGCAAAGCTTCTTGCGATTTGATTGTGAATTTATTGATGTTCATATTCTAATTAATCCTTTTATAGAGTTGTTCGATAGTGATTATTCAATATATGTTCCAATCATTAAAGGATGTCAAAATGTCTTTTTTTTCTGTGTTTTGTAGTTGTTTTAATGACATTTTGACATTTTTTAGGGTTAAAAAAACTTATAAAGTTACAAAAAAAGACAGTTGGTTGTACTACTGTCTTTTGTTAATAAAGTTTTAAAATTATATTTTAGGTAATCTAATATTCAATAAAATTAGTTTGTTTATTTTTTTAAAAAAACTTGATATTTATTTACAATTTTATTAGAACTTTTTAGTCTAAATCAAAATCTATTGACTTGATACTTTTTTTAATTTTTTATTTAAATCTGTTATTGTTTTTTCAATCATTTCGTTATCATTCATGAAATCCTTGTCTTTTGAAGAATAAGGAAATCGTTGATTAAATTCATAAGGATAAACGCCTTCTCTTTTAGCGTAATTGTAAAAAAAATAATATTCCCCCTTTACAACATCTGTTTTTACTGTAATGTCATTTTTTAAAAGTTTTACAGTTGTAATTATTTGAGAGGACTTGGACTTACTGAAAACTGTTATTCTTCCTTGAATTTGTCCTGTGTATACATAATTTTGTTCATAACTTTCAATTCGACTAATCAAATTGGTTCGTTCTTCTCTAATAGCACTATTATATATATGTTCTTTTGTGTTAATTTTTTCTGGACTAATTGTTACACTATCTATATTAATTTCTAAAGTATAATTTGAATTAATAATATCCTTTTCGGAAAATACGAATTTTACATTTTTTGTCTTAGATTTTATATTCATTAAATTTTCTAGAACGCTTTCTTTAATATTTTTATCTACATTACCAGTTAATTTAACAAAAATTTAATTTTTTTCAAGTTTATTTTTTTGGTTAAATACATCGTAACTATCAAATTTCAATTCGTTTTTTGTAAAACTGAATAACAATAATGAAAGTAAGCTAATAAATATTTTTTTCATAATTTAAAAAATTTAGAATAGCCTTCCAAAAAAACAAAAGCTATGCTATAAAATTTTAAAATTATAATTTTAAATCAACCGCTGGTAACAATTTACTCGAAACTTCTCCAAATCCAATTCGTAAGTTATCATTTTGGCAAAATCCTCTAATAATAACAGTATCGTTGTCGTTGATGAATTTACGCTCAGAGCCATCATTCATTTTTAATGGTTTTTGTCCGCCCCAACTCAATTCTAACATAGAACCAAAAGAATCTTCTGTTGGACCTGAAATAGTTCCACTTCCCATCATGTCACCTGAATTTACTCTACATCCATTAATGGTATGATGCGCTAATTGTTGCGCCATTGACCAATACATATATTTAAAATTCGAACGCGAAACTACAGTTTCTACTGCATTTTCTGGATGAATAGCTACTTCTAAATTGATATCAAATGCTTTTGCGCCTTTTTGTTGTAAGTATGGTAGTGGTTCTGGTGATTGCTCAGGTCCTTTTACTCTAAAAGGTTCTAAAGCATCCATTGTTACAATCCATGGTGAAATTGATGAAGCAAAGTTTTTTGCTAAGAAGGGTCCAAGTGGTACATATTCCCATTTTTGAATATCACGCGCACTCCAGTCGTTAAATAAAACCATTCCGAAAATATGTTCTTCGGCTTCTTCAACAGGAATTGGTTCTCCCATTAAATTAGCATCTGTAGTAATAAAAGCAGTTTCTAATTCAAAATCCACTAATTTAGAAGGTCCAAACACAGGACTAGTTTCACCATTTGGCAAGGTTTGTCCATAAGGTCTGTGTACTGGAATTCCAGAAGGAACAATTGTAGAACTTCTTCCATGGTAGCCAACAGGAATATGCAACCAGTTTGGTAATAATGCATTTTCTGGATCACGGAACATTTTACCTACATTAGTAGCGTGCTCTTTTGAACTATAAAAATCGGTATAATCACCAATTTGAACAGGTAAAAGCATTTCAATATCTTCTACTTTAAAAATTACAACTTCCTTATGTGACTTATTATCTCTTAATTTTGGATTGTTCTCATCAAAAAGTTCTGCTAAACGATTACGAACTAATCGCCAAGTTTTCTTTCCGTCAGAAATAAAATCGTTTAAAGTGTCTTGCATGAACATATCGTCTGTTAAATCAATGCCTTCAAAATAACCTAATTGTTGTAAAGCGCCCATATCAATGGCACAATTTCCAATTCGAGTCCCAATAGTTATAACGTCATCTTTTGTAATGAAAACACCAAAAGGAATGTTTTGAATAGGGAAGTCGCTGTTTTTAGGTACAGGAATCCATGATTTTCTGTTAATATCGTTTGCGATAATTGGCATAAATATATTGTTAGTTTGTTGTTGAAAAAATATGAATCAAATATAAAATTATCTATCAATGTAACAAACCTTTTTTGTAATTTTGACCTAATTTTAACGAATATTTATTGCAATGCAACGCGACGAACAAATTTTTGACCTAATTCTTGACGAACAAGATAGACAAATTCACGGAATTGAATTAATTGCTTCTGAAAACTTTGTAAGTGACCAAGTGATGGAAGCTGCTGGTTCATGTTTAACAAATAAATATGCCGAAGGCTATCCTGGTAAGCGTTACTATGGTGGTTGTGAAGTGGTAGATGTTGTTGAACAAATTGCTATTGATAGAGCTAAAGCTTTATTTGGAGCGGAATATGTAAACGTTCAACCACATTCGGGTTCTCAAGCAAATACTGCAGTTTTTGCAGCGTGTTTAAAACCAGGTGATACGATTTTAGGTTTTGATTTATCGCATGGTGGTCATTTAACACATGGTTCTCCAGTTAATTTTTCGGGAAAATTATACAATCCTGTTTTTTACGGAGTAGAAGAGGAGACGGGCGTTTTGAATTATGATAAAATTCAAGAAATAGCTTTAGCCAACAAACCAAAAATGATTATTGCAGGAGCATCTGCTTATTCTCGCGATATGGATTTTGCTCGTTTTAGAGCAATTGCAGATAGCGTTGGTGCTTTGTTATTAGCTGATATTTCACACCCAGCCGGATTAATTGCAAAAGGATTATTAAACGATCCAGTTCCTCATTGTCATATTATAACGACAACCACTCATAAGACTTTAAGAGGTCCTAGAGGTGGAATGATTATGATGGGTAAAGATTTTGAAAATCCATGGGGATTAACAACTCCAAAAGGAGAAATCAGAATGATGTCACATGTATTAGATATGTCGGTTTTTCCTGGAAATCAAGGTGGGCCTTTGATGCATATTATTGCTGCTAAAGCGGTTGCTTTTGGGGAGTGTTTAACAGATGAGTTTTTCCGTTATGCGATGCAAGTAAAGAAAAATGCACAAGCAATGGCAGAAGCTTTCAATAAAAGAGGTTATAAATTAATTTCAGGTGGTACCGATAACCACATGATGTTGATTGATTTAAGAAATAAAGGAATTTCAGGTAAAGATGCCGAAAATGCATTGGTCAAAGCTGAAATTACAGTAAATAAAAATATGGTTCCATTTGATGATAAATCACCATTTGTTACTTCTGGTATCCGTGTAGGTACTCCAGCAATTACAACTCGTGGTTTAGTAGAAGAAGATATGGAAACGGTTGTTGCTTTAATTGATAAAGTGTTAATGAATTATACTGATGAAGCTGTTTTGGAACAAGTGGCAGAAGAAGTAAATGAATTAATGAGCGAAAGAGCAATGTTTGTGTTCTAATATCAAACAAAACAAAAAACTTGTGGATTAAATACCTCTAAAAGCATAGAGAATTTGTCTGTTATAAGTGATTTTGATAGTGAAAAATTAATTCAGATTTTATGTAAAAGCATAATTACACTTTTGTTTTAATAAAATCACCCACAAATAATAAAGAATTATTTGTGGGTGATTTATTATAAAGAACGTATATTTTATTAAAAATTAGGAGATAAGTTGTATTTTTTATAAAAGTTATCTAAGGCTTCCAATACCTCATCTTCTGTGTCAACTACTTTGATTAAGTTCATGTCCTCTGGATTGGCATTTTTCATTTTGTCAATCATAACAGTTTTAATCCAGTCTAATAAACCAGACCAAAATTCAGTTCCAACCAAAATAATTGGGAATTTTCCAATTTTCTTGGTTTGAATCAATGTTACTGCTTCGAACAATTCGTCTAATGTTCCAAAACCACCTGGCATTACAACGAAACCTTGTGAATATTTTACAAACATTACTTTTCTTACGAAGAAGTAATCAAAATTTAAGTTTTTGTCTTTATCAATATAAGGATTATAATGTTGTTCAAAAGGCAATTCGATGTTTAAACCTACCGAAATTCCACCGCCATAATGCGCTCCTTTGTTACCAGCTTCCATGATACCGGGACCACCACCTGTAATTACACCATATCCAGCTTTACTGATTTTGAAAGCAATTTTTTCCGCTAATAAATAGTTTTTATCTTCTGGTTTTGTTCTTGCCGAACCAAAAATAGACACACAAGGTCCTATTCTTCCCATGGATTCATACCCATTTACGAATTCCGACATGATTTTAAAAATTGCCCAAGAATCGTTTGATCGTATTTCGTTCCAAGTTTTTTGCTTGAATTTTTCTTGAATTCTGTGATCTTCGTTTTCGTATTGATCTGCTGCCATAATAATTTTATTTATTTGTTTGTTGAAAAACAAAATATTAAAGTTAATAATAAAGTTTTAGCAGTGTTGTTGTGTGTAGTAATTAGGTTGCTAAGATAATTCTTTTTTCAAAAACTGCGCTGTATAACTTTTTTTATTTTTGACAATTTCTTCGGGAGTTCCTTTTGCTACAACCTCTCCACCACCTTTTCCACCTTCGTAACCAATATCAATTACATAATCGGCTAATTTTACAACATCTAAATTATGCTCAATAATTAAAACCGTATTTCCTTTTTCAACCAACACATTAATTACATCCATCAAAACTCGAATGTCTTCAAAATGCAAACCTGTTGTAGGTTCATCTAAAATATAAAAGGTATTTCCGGTATCTTTTTTTGAAAGTTCTGTGGCTAATTTGATTCGTTGTGCTTCACCTCCTGAAAGTGTTGTACTTTGTTGGCCTAAGTTAATGTAACCTAATCCAACATCTTGAATGGTTTTTACTTTTCGATAGATTTTTGGAATATTTTCAAAGAATTCAACCGTTTCATCTACTGTCATATTCAATACATCAGAAATTGATTTTCCTTTGTAACGAATTTCCAATGTTTCTCTATTGAAACGTTTTCCCATACAGGTTTCGCATTCCACATAAACATCGGGTAAAAAACTCATTTCAATGGTTCTAACACCTGAACCTTCGCAAGTTTCACAACGACCACCTTTTACATTAAAACTAAATCTTCCAGGCTTATAACCTCGAATCATTGCTTCAGGTGTTTGCGTGTATAAACTTCTAATTTCTGAAAAAACATCGGTATACGTCGCTGGATTGGAACGCGGTGTTCTTCCAATCGGACTTTGGTCGATGTCGATAACTTTATCAATATGTTCTAAACCTTCTATTTTCTTATAAGGCTGTGGTTTTTTTACCGCATTAAAAAAATGTGCGTTTAATATCGGATACAAGGTTTCGTTAATCAATGTCGATTTTCCACTTCCCGAAACACCCGTAACGCAAACTAATTTTCCCAATGGAATTTCAATTGAAACATTTTTTAAATTATTTCCTGTTGCACCTGATAATTTAATAGATTTTCCGTTGCCTTCTCTACGCGTTTTTGGCACTTCAATCTTCAATTTACCGTTTAAATATTGTGCGGTAATTGTATCTTTTTTCAATAATTCTTTCGGCGTTCCTTTACTGATGATTTGTCCACCAAAGCGACCTGCTTTTGGACCAATATCAATCACATAATCGGCACGTTCAATCATGTCTTTGTCGTGTTCTACTACGATTACTGAATTACCAATATCACGCAAACTTTCTAAGGATTTAATCAAGCGTTCGTTGTCTCTTTGGTGCAAACCAATACTTGGTTCATCTAAAATATACAAAACACCAACTAGTTGCGAACCAATTTGTGTGGCCAATCGAATACGTTGCGCTTCACCACCAGAAAGTGATTTTGAACTTCTGTTTAATGATAAATAATTCAAACCAACGTCTAACAAAAATTGCAATCTCGCTGTAATTTCCTTTACAACCTCAACAGCAATAACTTTTTGTTTTTCAGATAAATGATTGTCTAAATCTGCAAACCATTCGGATAATTCGGCAATATCCATTTGAACTAATTCGCCGATGTTTTTCCCGTTTAATTTGAAATATAACGATTCTTTTCTCAAACGTGTGCCTTCGCATTCTGGACAATCATTTTCGTCCATAAATTCTTTTGCCCAACGTTTAATGCTTGCCGAATCGGAATTATCATATTGATTTTTAATGAAGTTTGAAATTCCTTCAAAATCTATTTTATAATCTTTGGTAATTCCCATCACCTTTGAAACGACTGAAAATTTTTCGCTTCCACCATACAAAATCATATCCATTGCTTCTTGCGGAATGGTTTCGATAGCATCGGTAATTTTGAAATCATATTTTTGAGCAATAATTTCCAATTGCTTGAAAATCCAAGAACTTTTATATTCGCCCAAAGGAGCAAAACCACCATTTTTAATTGATGATTTTGGATTTGGAATGATTTTTTGTAAGTTGATTTCATTCACAGTTCCTAATCCGTTACAACATGGACAAGCGCCTTTTGGAGAATTGAATGAAAAATTATTTGGTTCCGGATTTGGATACGAAATTCCAGAAGTCGGACACATTAAATTACGACTGTAAAAGCGAACTTCTTGGCTTTCTTGTTCAATCACCATAATTACGTCATCACCATGATACATAGCTGTTTTGATACTTTCTGACAAACGCTTGTCGGTATCTTCTTCCGTATCAATTGCCATTCTATCAATTACAATTTCAATATCATGCGTTTTATAACGATCGACTTTCATGCCGAATTCTAAATCCCGAATCTGGCCATTCACACGAACTTTTAAAAAACCTTGTTTAGCAATTTGCTCAAATAACTCACGATAATGTCCTTTACGAGAACGAACAACAGGCGCTAAAATATTGATGCGTTTACCATTAAAATCTTCTAAAATCAATTGTTTTATTTGTTCATCTGAATACGAAACCATTTTCTCACCTGAATTGTAACTGAAAGCATCAGCTCCTCTAGCATACAACAAACGTAAGAAATCGTATATTTCTGTAATAGTTCCAACGGTTGAACGAGGTGATTTACTTGTAGTTTTTTGTTCAATGGCAATCACAGGCGAAAGTCCGTCGATTTTATCTACATCCGGACGCTCTAATCCGCCCAAAAACTGACGCGCATAAGCAGAAAACGTTTCAATATATCTACGTTGTCCTTCGGCATAAATAGTATCAAAAGCTAATGACGATTTCCCAGACCCCGAAAGACCAGTAATTACTACCAGTTTTTCGCGCGGAATAGATACATCAATATTTTTAAGATTATGGGCTCTAGCGCCAATAATTTCGATAGTTTCCTCAGTTGTGTGTTGCATAATTTTTGGCAAAACGCAAAGATACTGATTTTAGAGTTAAAAAATTGTTTGAAGTAAGAATAAGAATTTCTTAAATAAAGTTAGATTACTCAATAATCATAGATTTTAAACGATGTCTATATTTTTCTAAAATTAATTGTTTGTGCATAAACCCAAGAAAAATTCCGTTTTTCAGCACTGGTAAAACTTTACATTCAGAAGCATCAAATTTATCCATGATGGTTTCAAGGGTTTCATCGTAAATGATTATTTCTTTTGGTTGATGCATAATTTCTTCAACCGCAGTGTATTTTACTTTGAATTGAGAGAAAACAATAGTTCGAATTTCATCCAAATGAATTAATCCCAACAATCTACTTTTATCGTCTAAAACTGGAAAAATATGTTCATCTGATTGTTGGATTTTTTGGACCAATTCTTCCAAATTATTTTGCAAAATAATCGGCTTAAAATCCGTTTGAATTAACTTTGCAACATCAATAGAATTTAGAATATTTGAATCGCGGTTATCTGTAAAAACTTCCCCTTTATCGGCTAAATTTTTAATATCAAACGAATAGGGTTCAAAACGTTTAGAAATTGCAAAACTCACAGAAGACACTATCATTAAGGGGACCATCAAATTGTAACCACCTGTAATTTCGGCAATAAGAAAAATAGCCGTTAGTGGTGCATGAAACAATCCACTCAAAATACCAGCCATACCAACTAAAGTAAAATTACCAATAGGTAATTTAGCAAAACCAATGATATTAAAGAAATAAGCTACGCAAAATCCTAAATAAGAACCCACAAATAATGAAGGCGCAAAATTTCCACCATTTCCGCCAGCGCCTAAAGTTAAACTTGTTGCGTAAACTTTAATCAACATTGTAGCTCCAACAAATAGCAATAAAATCCATTTTGATTCTTGAAAACGTTCGAAAATTGTATTTTGAACCAATCGTTCTGGGTTGCTGTCGGCTAATAATTTAATGCTTTCATACCCTTCACCAAAAAGCGATGGAAACAAAAAAATCAATACACCCAAAATAGTTGCTCCAAAAAGAGCTTTATTAATTATATTTAATTTCAATCTACTGAAATAGTGTTCAATTTTCCTAAAAGTTCTAGCATAATTAATCGAAACTAATCCACTTAAAACCCCTAATAAAATATAATATGGTAAATTATGATAATCGAAAAATTGGACTTTTTTAAACGAAAACAAGATGTCTTCATTCAACATTACTGTTGAAACCAAAGCTCCTGTTGCTGCACTTATCATAATTGGAATAAACGCAGTAATACTAATTTCGGCCAAAACCACTTCGATGGCAAACAAAACTCCAGCAATGGGCGCATTAAAAGCAGCTCCAACACCTGCAGCCACTCCACAGGCTAAAAGCAGCGTTCTATCTTTATAACTTAGTCGATAATTTTGCGCATAATTACTCCCAAAAGCAGCACCCGTAATGGTAATAGGTGATTCTAACCCTGCACTTCCTCCCATCCCCACGGTAAAGGAACTCGTTATAATTTGTGCAAACATTTGTTTTCTAGGCATAATCCCTCGCTTTTTGGCAACGGCATACATAATTTGCGAAGTTCCTTTTTCAATAGAACCATCCAACACTTTTTTGATAATGATTACGGTGATGATGATTCCAATAATAGGCAAAGTACTATTACTAAATGGAAGATGTAAAATATCATCTAACTTTTGGGATGATTTAAAAACCCAGTGCGCAAATGTTTTAAGAATAATTACAGCTAAAGCCGATGAAATTCCAACAAGAACACAAGATAAATAAATAAACTGACGCGGAGTTAAAAGCGATTTCAAAAGAAAAATAAACCGTTCTAAACGTCTGAAAGTTTTATATAAAAACGTTTGTAAGGAAAATGGTTTACTTCTTGGCATTACTTTTTATTTAATTGCGAAATTAAGTTATATAATTAGAAGTTAAAAACTATACTCCATTTAATTCCTTTAATTTATATTGGCAAGAAAGAATTAATTCTTCAAAAAAAAGAAAAAATTCCGATTCAAATTCAAAATAAAAATCTTTCAATTCTACAATAGCCTCCTGCATATTAGCTCTATGTTTGGTTTTATAATCCATTTGAAAAAGAATCATCTCCATGCCTGAAATCGTTGCATAGCTAACAAACCAGTTTCTAGCAATCATATAAGGCATCATGCTAATAATTCTATCGGTAAGAATGTTTCTGTTTGCTTCTAATAATTTATAAAAATCATTAGCATACTTCTCTAATTTTTCGTCTGAATAAATACTCCAATTTTTTGCTAAAAAATGATCATACAATATATCCATTATTACCCCTGAATAATGGCCATATTTCTCATGCAAACGATGCTTGCTTTTTCGATAAATGGGATGCGAATCGGTAAAACTATCAATATGTCGGTGTAATAAAATTCCTTTTTTAATTTCGGTATCAAATTTTTCGTAGTCATTCCCTTTGATACTATCTGCCATAAAGTTGCCTATTTTTAACAAATGGTGATTACCTGATAAATAAACATGTGCTAAATAGTTCATAGTATTCTGAGTTCTTTTCGTAAATATATAAAAAAAAACTTTGTGACATTGTGTCTTTGCGAGATACATCAATTATATTTGTACAACAAAAAAGTAAAACTAATGACATTAATAAAATCAATATCGGGAATTCGTGGCACTATTGGTGGATCGGTTGGTGATAATTTAACTCCAGTTGATGCTGTAAAATTTGCCTCAGCTTATGGTTCTTTTTTAAAAATAAGACACGCTTCTAAAAGTAGCGAACGATTAAAAGTAGTTATCGGTAGAGATGCACGAATTTCAGGACCAATGATACATAATTTAGTAATGAATACGTTGGTTGGACTAGGAATTGATGTTATCGATTTAGGTTTGTCTACAACACCAACAGTGGAAATAGCGGTACCTCTTGAAAAAGCAGATGGTGGAATTATATTAACTGCTTCCCATAATCCTAAACAATGGAATGCACTTAAATTATTAAATGAGAAAGGTGAGTTTTTAAGTGGAAAAGAAGGTGAATTAATCTTAGAAATTGCCGAAAAAGAAGCCTTTGATTTTTCTGATGTTAATAATTTAGGAGAAGTTATTGAGAACAATGCCTACATGGATATTCATATTGATGAAGTACTTGAATTACCTTTAGTGGATGCCGATTTGGTAAAAACAAAGAAATTCAAAGTTGTTGTTGATGGTGTGAATTCTTCCGGCGGAATTATTATCCCAAATTTACTTGAACAAATGGGTGTTGAAGTCGTAAAATTGTATTGCGAACCAAACGGTCATTTTCCCCACAATCCTGAACCTTTAAAAGAACATTTAGGAGATATTTGTAAATTAGTTGTGGAAGAGAAAGCTGATTTTGGAATTGTGGTTGACCCTGATGTGGATAGATTAGCTTTCATTTCAAATGATGGTGAAATGTTTGGTGAAGAATATACTTTAGTAGCTGTTGCCGATTATGTTTTATCTAAAACACCCGGAAATACAGTTTCTAATATGTCATCTTCTCGTGCTTTGAGAGATATTACTGAAAAACACGGTGGAACCTACCAAGCAAGTGCTGTAGGAGAAGTAAATGTGGTAGAATTAATGAAGAAAACCAATGCTATTATTGGTGGTGAAGGAAATGGAGGGATTATTTATCCTTCATCTCACTACGGAAGAGATAGTATGGTGGGTGTAGCTTTGTTTTTAACTTACTTGGCAAATCAAGATAAGACAGTTGCTGAAATTAGAGCTTCTTATCCTCAATACTATATGAGTAAAAACAAGATTGAGTTAACACCTCAAATTGATGTGGATAATGTCTTGGCTACATTGACCGAAAAGTATAAATCAGAAAACATTACAACAATTGACGGGGTAAAAATTGATTTTCCAAAAGAATGGGTTCATTTGAGAAAATCAAATACGGAACCAATAATTAGAATATATACCGAAGCTCCAACGCAAAGCGAAGCTGATGTTTTAGCAGAACGATTTGTTAAAGAACTAAAAGAAATAGCAGGGATTTAAAAAGAGAAAGGTCAGATTTAAAATCTGACCTTTTTTATTTACTTCACAATTATTTTTTTTGTGGTGGATTGGAATCCATTTGATACTTTAACTAAATACATCCCGGCATTTAAATCTATATTTATTCGAATTTCATTTTCAAAATTTTGACTTTGAACCATTTGACCTGTAATTGTATAAATTTCAACCTTTGAATTTCCTTCTAGTCCAGCTACAATTATATAATCGGTTGTTGGGTTAGGATAAACCGCAACGTTATTTTCAATAGGATTTTGAATAGACAAACTTGACGACCATGGCTGGCCAAAATTAACTCCAAAAATATAATCTACTAACAGTGGATAATCAATAAAAGGATTACGATTCATTTGCCATGAATAAATATAGTTGTTACGATTCATTTCAAAATCGTCTCTTGGATCAGAATGGTTCCAAACTAACAAAGTTGCTAAATCACCAATATTTCCAGAGGCTATAGATGTACTTGGTAAATATTCGCTTGGATCGCCATTAACTACATTCAATCCGTCAAAACGAACAGCCATATAAAACAATGCTCTTGCTACATCGCCTCGCCAAGAACCTTGAGTTCCTGAAGGACCTGCATAAACCGTTGCTGAATTTACAGTTCCGTAATTTTTATTATTTCTTGAAGTGTTTTCCTGACCATTCTCTGCTCTTATATGATGCGCATCTGAAACACCGTCTACAAAACTTGCTGCACTTGTAGAATTCCAAACACCAATTCCATCCGCAGTATCACCATTAGCAACCTCAAAACCTCCTCTAGATTGACAAAAAATATGTTCTCTATTCCATTTACCCACTATACTGCTTGTGGTTTGTTGATCTAATTTTGCCATTGGAATCTCTAAATACATATCCCATATTTGATTGGAATTCTCTGGATTTTGATCTGCAGTTCGTATAATATCCCATATATCTGCATAACTATGTAATCGTACCGTGGGTGCTGCAATAATATCTTGAACCGCTTGTTTTAAAGCATTACCTGATAATCCTTCTAACGAATCGTAATAACCTGTTGGGATTGTTGGTGTAACTATATTATAAGTAGGATTTATAGGCGTTCCAAAAGTTTGCACAACATAATCGTTGTCGTAAACTCTAAGAATTAAATTATCATTATTAATAACGTATCCTGTGGGTACACTTTGAATATCAATTAACAACTCTTCATCACCTTCGTCCGTTATATCATCAAACAAGGTACATGTATTTGAAGCGGTTGTTTGTCCTACTGGTATTAAAACAGTTAAGTTTGTATTGGTATAATCATTTACCATGAAATTTCCGTTTACCAACGTAAAATTAAATAGCAAATCTGAACCGGTCACAGGTTGACTCGTTGTAAAAACAAAATCAAAAACATCGCCTTCATTATAATTGGTTTGAGAAGTAGATACTGTGATATAATTCAAAATAATTCCCGAACCATCATTATTCATTCCAGGAGTTGGTGTTTTTACTTCGTATGTCCCATCATTTTTACGTTGAATAGATTGAGTAGTTCCCAAACCGTTCATGTTTTCGTTTGTTGAAACAGTAAGCCCAAAGATTGCCATTAAATTTGTAGCGGTTGCAGTTGCAGTAGAATAGGCTATTGCATTTACTAAGTTAGTTGACGTTGCCAATGTTCCGTCAGGAAAATCTGTTGCATTTGCTTGATATAAAGCAATAACATCGGGTCCGTTTTGAATTTTACCGTTTGGAATAACAAGTGTTGGCGCAGGAGCAACTGCTGTGTTTCCTGATAAAAAAATTCCGTTTATATCAGTAGAATAACCGTCTAAATCTATTGCGTAATAACTTAATGAATTGGTTTCATTGTATAAAACTAATACATAACCATCCAATGAGAAATTTGGTGTAGTAGATTTTAATTCTATAAATTCATTCACATCTGAGCCTGTCATATCAACATCTATTTCGTTAATAACGACCTGAGAATAAATAGAAATTCCTGATAAAAGAAATATAAGGATGAGTATTTTTCTAAACATAACAACTATTTTAATCAAAATTACGAATATAATATTGAAATGACTTCAATTTTATCTAGACAAACTCTATTTAAGTATTAATTAATTTTATTTTTAAATATTATGATTATTTAAAGCAACTTTTTACTTTATTTGTCATCTAACATTAAATAGGTAAATCATTTGAAATTTGTTATCAAAATAGTTTTTTTATTTTTTCCTTTCTATATTTTTTCTCAGCATTCTTCCAAAATGAATGTTAGAATTAATGTTGAAGAAAAAACGCTATTGGTCAATCAAGTTTTAACCTACAACAATACAAGTAATGATACTTTAAAATATATTATTTTGAACGACTGGAATAATGCCTTTTCTTCAAAATCTTCTGCATTAGCAAAACGATTTTCGGATGAATTTATTAGATCTTTTCATTTAGCTACCGAAAAAGAAAGAGGTTTCACAGATGTTAAAAATATCATTGACAGCAATTTCAATCCGCTTCCTTGGAGTCGACCTGATGGGAAAATAGATTTGATTAAAATTGAATTAACACAACCTATATTGCCTTGTTCTAAACAGAGTTTCACTTTTGTATATTCCGTAAAAATTCCTGATTCTAAATTCACAAAATACGGATTCGATAATGATGGCGGAATTACGTTAAAAAATTGGTATTTAAATCCAGCACGATATATACACAAACAATTTACGCAATATAGTAATGAAAACATTGATGATATTCCAAATGCTTTTTCTGATTTTGAAATAGAATTTGAACTACCTACTAACTACTCATTATCTAGTAATTTACAAGAAATAGACACCCTGAACTTATCAAATTCTAAAAAAATTATATTAAAAACTAGTAACAAACCTGAAGCGATACTTACGCTTCAACCCAATAATACTTACCAAAACTATAAAAATGAAATTATTGAAGTAAGTTGTGGACTAGAAGACAATAGAGTTAATGAAATTGACAAAGTAATCATTTTTGACAAAGTTAGTCGTTTTACTGCTGATAAATTAGGCATGCCGCTTTCTTCAAAAATATTGATTACACAAGAAGATTACTCCCGACAACCTTTTTATGGATTAAATCAACTCCCAAGTTTTTTAAGTCCGTTTTCTGATAATTTAATTTTTGAATTGAAATTTTTAAAAACCTATTTGAATAATTATTTAAAAGAAAATTTAAATCTAGACCAACGAAAAGACTATTGGATTTATGATGGCATCCAAATGTTTTTAATGATGCAATATGTTGAGGAATATTATCCTAACTTAAAAATGACAGGAAACATCGCTAACTTAAAAATATTAAAATCTTATCACTTTGTTAATCTAAATTTCAACGAACAATATAGCTATTTACATATGCTAATGGCTCGAAAAAACTTAGACCAAGCCCTTAATGAGCCAAAAAATAGATTGATTAAATTTAACGAACAAATTGCTAATAAATATAGAGCTGGGTTAAGTTTAAAATATTTAGACAGTTATTTAGAAAACGACATTGTTCATAATACCATAAAAGAATTTATTCAGGAAAATCAATATTTTGGCACCAATTCACGTCAGTTTGAAACGGTTTTATTAAAAAATAGTCCAAAAGATATCAATTGGTTTTTTAGAACTATAATTGAAACCAGAGATTTAATCGATTATAAATTTGGAAAAGTTACCAAAACTAATGATTCTATTGCTGTTAATATCATAAATAGAACAAATACAAATATTCCAATTTCTATATATCAATTAAAAGACAATCAAGTAATTAATAAAATTTGGGTTACAAATATTAAAACGGATTCTACAATCGTAATTCCAAGATTAGGAGCCGATAAGCTAACATTAAATTACAATAACGAGGTTCCAGAATACAACTTACGAAATAACTGGAAATCATTAAAAGGATTTTTCTCTAACAATAGGCCATTTAAATTATCATTTTTTAAAGATATAGAAGAACCTCACTACAATCAACTTTTCTTTGTACCTGAAGTAGAATTTAATTTATATGATGGAATATCACCAGGTATAAGATTCAATAATAAATCTATTTTAAACAAACCTTTTACGTTTAGTGCAACACCAATGTATTCTTCAAACACAGGAAAATTTGTTGGAAAAGCAACATTTTTAGTCGAAGATAATATTAGAGATGAAGGAAAATTATATAGAATAAGATACTTATTAAGAGGTAGTTTATTTCATTATGCACAAGATGCTACATACACCGATATTGTCCCAACTATACAGTTTTTATTTAGAGATAAAAATCTTAGGGTTAATAAAAATGAATTTATACAACTAAGACAAGTTTATATCGATAGAGAAAAATCGGCTTTTATTAATAAAAACACTGAAAATTATAACATTTTTAATGCAAAATATGGTAACTTTCAATCTGAAGGCACCAAACATTTTTCAATTTCAAATGATTTACAAATTTCGAGCAAATTTGGGAAAGTAGCTACCGAATTACATTATAGAAAATTGTTTGAAAACAACAGACAAATTAGTTTACGATTTTATGCTGGAGCCTTTATGTTTAATAGCTCAAATTCTGATTTTTTCAGCTTTGGTTTAGATCGACCAAACGATTATATGTTTGATTACAACTTACTAGGAAGAAGTGAAACAACAGGAATTTATAGCCAACAATACGTTTACGGAGAAGGCGGATTTAAATCTAAGTTAGATACAAGATATGCAAATCAATGGATTACAACTGTAAATGGTACTTTTAATATTTGGAATTGGATTCAAATATATGGTGATGCGGGAATGTTAAAAAACAAATATGATAAGGTAAAATTTGTTTATGATTCAGGTTTACACTTCAATTTAGTTCCAGATTATTTTGAATTATTTTTACCTGTATATTCATCAAATGGATTTTCGTTAAACGATGCAAATTATGGCCAACAAATTCGATTCGTTGTAACTTTAAGTCCAAAAACATTAATTTCGCTATTTACTAGAAAATGGCTTTAATAGTTTTTTACCTAATTAAATGATAATTTCGCAACTTATATTCGTTTTTTAATAGATTCATTGCGTTTTTCAAATTAAAACTATTGATAATTTAATAATAATTAAAAAAATATTATTACCCCTATTGTTTTATAACTGGTTTTAATTAAATTTGTTGAATTATCAATTTCGTATAAACAGCTTATGAAAACAGCAACAACACCAGAAGTAGTATCTTTTGAAGATTTCAAAAATGAAGTCATCAACGATTATAAAATTGCTAAAATCAGTAGAGAATGTAGTCTTTTAGGAAGAAAAGAAGTACTTACTGGTAAAGCTAAATTTGGTATTTTTGGTGATGGTAAAGAGGTTCCGCAATTAGCATTAGCAAAAGCATTCCAAAATGGAGACTTTCGTTCTGGATATTACCGTGATCAAACTTTTATGATGGCAATTGGCCATTTAACTATTGAGCAATTTTTTGCTGGATTATATGGACATACCGATATTAATTTTGATCCTATGAGCGCAGGTCGTCAAATGGGTGGTCACTTTGCTACACATTCATTAGACGAAAATGGAAATTGGAACAATTTAACGCAACAAAAGAATTCGAGTTCTGATATTTCTCCTACTGCAGGGCAAATGCCTCGTTTATTAGGATTAGCTCAGGCTTCAAAAATATATAGAAATGTTTCAGGTATCAACCAAACGAACTTCTCCAAAAACGGAAACGAAGTAGCTTGGGGAACAATCGGAAATGCATCAACTTCAGAAGGTTTATTCTTTGAAACCATCAATGCTGCTGGTGTTTTACAAGTACCAATGGTAATGAGCGTTTGGGACGACGAATACGGAATTTCTGTTCATGCACGATACCAAACAACAAAAGAAAACATCTCAGAAATTTTAAAAGGATTTCAACGTGATGAAGATAATAAAGGATACGAAATATTACGTGTTAAGGGTTGGGATTACCCAGCATTAGTGGAAACATATCAAAAAGCATCACAAATTGCACGTGATGAACATGTTCCCGTTTTAGTTCACGTTCAAGAATTAACTCAACCACAAGGGCATTCAACTTCTGGAAGTCACGAACGTTATAAAAACGCTGAACGATTGGCTTGGGAAACCGAGTTTGATTGTTTAGCTAAAATGAAAACTTGGCTAATTGAAAACAATATTGCTACTTCTGAAGAATTAGATGCAATTGACAATCAAGCTAAAAAAGATGTTTTAGAAGGTAAAAAAGTGGCTTGGGCAAACTTTACCGCACCTATCAAAGCAGAACAACAAGAATTAGCTGGTTTATTGAATTCTATCGCTTCACAAAGTGAAAACAAGGTTTTTATTGAGAAAATAGCTAATGATGTTGCTTCAATCAAAGAACCTATTCGAAAAGATATTTTAGTGGCTGCTCGCAAAGCCTTGCGCATGATTATTAGAGAAAACTCTCGTGCCTCATTAGCATCATGGATAGAAAATTATTTGGCAAAAATTCAACCAAAATTTAGTTCGCACTTGTTTTCAGAATCAGAAAAGACGGTGTTAAAAACGAAAGAAGTCGCTCCAACATATGATGCAACTGCTGAAGATGTAGATGCGCGTTTGGTATTAAGAGATAATTTTGATGCCATATTTTCAAAATACCCTGAAGCATTAATTTTTGGTGAAGATGCTGGAAATATTGGTGATGTTAACCAAGGCCTAGAAGGAATGCAAGAAAAATACGGAGAATTACGTGTTGCCGATGTCGGAATTCGCGAAGCTACGATTCTTGGACAAGGAATTGGAATGGCAATGAGAGGATTGCGTCCAATTGCTGAAATTCAATATTTAGATTATTTGTTGTACGCTATTCAAATCATGAGCGATGATTTAGCTACTTTACAATATAGAACAGCGGGTCGTCAAAAAGCACCGTTAATTATCAGAACTCGTGGGCACCGTTTAGAAGGTGTTTGGCATTCAGGTTCTCCAATGGGAATGATTATCAATGCCATTAGAGGAATTCACGTTTTAGTTCCAAGAAATATGACGAAAGCTGCTGGTTTTTATAACACCCTTTTAGAATCTGACGAGCCAGCATTGGTGGTTGAATGTTTAAATGGCTACCGTTTAAAAGAAAAAATGCCAACAAATTTAGGTGAATTCAAAACGCCTATCGGAGTGGTAGAAACTATTAAAAATGGTAGTGACATTACCTTAGTTTCATACGGTTCAACTTTACGCTTGGTAGAACAAGCAGCAAATGAATTAGAATCGGTTGGAATTAGTGCTGAAATCATTGATATTCAATCGTTATTACCTTTCGATATCAATCACGACATTGTGAAATCAGTAGCAAAAACGAATCGTTTATTAGTAATTGACGAAGACGTTCCAGGTGGAGCAAGTGCTTATATTTTACAAGAAATTGTAGAAAACCAAAAAGGATATCAATATTTAGATAGCGCACCGCAAACATTAGCTTCAAAAGCACACAGACCTGCATATGGAACTGATGGTGATTACTTCTCAAAACCTTCAGCAGAAGACATTTTTGAGAAAGTATATGCGATTATGAATGAGGCAAATCCAACAAAATATCCAAATTTGTATTAATGAAAGTCGCTGTCATTGATAATTACGATAGCTTTACTTATAATTTAGTTCATTATTTAGAGGATTTGAAGGTGGAAGTTACTGTATTTAGAAATGACGAATTTGAATTATTAGATTTAGAAAAATTTGAGAAAATACTTTTGTCTCCTGGACCTGGAATTCCTGATGAAGCTGGTTTATTAAAAGAAGTTATCAAAAAATATGCTCCTACAAAAAGTATTTTAGGTATTTGTCTAGGATTACAAGCTATTGGTGAAATCTTTGGTGGAAAATTATCCAATCTAGAAAAGGTATATCATGGCGTTGCAACAAAAATTTTTATAAAAGAAAAAGATTCTATTTTTAATAACTTACCTAATGAATTATATGTTGGAAGATATCATTCTTGGGTAATCTCAAATAAAAACCTTCCAATAGATTTGATTATAACTTCTACTGATGAAAATGATCAAATAATGTCATTGAAACATTCTGTTTATGATGTTAGAGGTGTTCAATTCCATCCTGAAAGCATTTTAACAGTGCATGGAAAACAAATTTTAAAAAATTGGATTGAAAATTAGTTTTAACGAAATAGATTACATTTTTTATAAAATTTAACTTTTATGTAAAAGTAATCGTATAATTACAAAACTAAGATACAACTATGAACTTTCTAAAATATTTTTAGCTATTAAGTTGTTTGAATAAATAATATAAAGAACGCTTTTTCTATTACAAACTCTTGCTACTTTTTTTAGTAATTTTATTTTAATCTATTATTAAAGCACTAAAGAATGTGATATTTTTACATAATATTATTATAATCAATTTTCAGTACAAAAAGCAATACCATTGAAAGGTTAAAACTAATCTATATTAACATCCATCTATCCTTATACTCAATTTTCCATTGGTATTAGAAAGGATAAAAGGTATTTTTTCTAATGTACAACGAGGTTCAATAGTAAATTGGATATACCCACTGACTTCAAAATCATCGTTAGATAATACTTTTAAAGTTTTTTTGTAATTGGTGTTTTCACGAACCCAATTTACAAGACTTCCATGGTTATTGAGTTCTCCTTTTGAAAGGGGTGTTTCAATAATTGCCTCGTCGACTAATATTTTTTCGGGATCAGTAATATTAATGATAAATTTACCTGTAAAGTCTCCTTTTTCATTGGGTGAAATAAAATAAGAGCCATTTTTTAAATTCATTTGTATTGTTAGTGCGTATTCATTTTTAATTACTCTATCTACTCTAATAATTGAAGTGTAAAGTTGATCAACATGTATTACATCATCGTTAAAATGAGTTGGCATCATATTAATGCTATCTAGTTCATTTGTATTAGAGGCGGTTTCTTGAGAATTCACACTTGTGCAACTACAGTTGAACAATAGAATCAATAAAAAATAAATTAAATTGTGGTTCATGATTGAAGATTTTTTTAATTAATAATATAAATAAAAGTAAAATGTTTTTAGTGTTACCAAGGTCCAAATCTGGTAACATTTACAAATGCATTATTTTCTAATCGATATGCCCCTTTAAAACCGACAAACCATAATCGGTTTTGTTGATCTTGGTAAATTTGAAAAGACAATGGTCTAAATTCACCTTCCTTAATTTGAATTTTTTGAAATGTTTCACCATTGTAACTATAAATATCGCGCTTATTTGCAGTAAACCAAATGGTACCGTTTATATCTTCAAAAATATAGCCTACGCCTTCATTTTTACCTAGTAGTTTTTCAGTTAAGTTATAAAATGAATTTCCATCGTATCGAAAAAGTCCATTAGCTGTTGAAACCAAATAATTTCCATTCGAAATTTCTATAATTTGATTTACAAAATTGGAGAGAAGTTTATCTTTTGCTGAAATGTTTATTAACGTCTTTCCATCATAAACATAAGCTCCGCCATTAGTTGCAAACCATATATTCCCTTTACTGTCTACTATAATTGAATGAATCATTTTAGAAGTACTAACTCCCATATTAGGATTTACTTTCCCTTCAGGAATTTCAAACGATGTAAAAACTTGTCCATCAAAAGTAAAAACACCTTGTGTTGTTCCAATCCATAGGGTTCCTTTAGTATCCATTATCATGCTCCAAAGCGCACCAATTGCTTCAATATCTTTCACATAATAATTGGTAAAAAATTCGCCATCATATTTTGCAATCCCATTATTATATCCTATCCAAATATTTCCTGCTTTATCTTCAAGAATAACATGAACTGTTATACCATTACCTTTCAAATCTTTAATCGAAAAATAAACAACACCACTTTTATCCTTACGACAAAGTCCATCTTGTGTACCAAACCAAAAATTTCCTTTACTATCTTGAAGTACTGTACGAACAACACCACTTATTTGGTATCCTTGGCTTTCTTTATCGTGTGGACTGATTTTATACTCGGGTAAAGTTTCAGCTTTCATACTAATACTGTCTTCGTGTATTTTAAATTGTTCAGGCCTAATTTTTAATGGCAATTCATTTTTTTCAACTTGACCCGCACAAGATGAAAATAAAGAAAAACAAAACATTGAAATAGTAATTGTTTTAAAATTGAAGAAAAATAATTTTATTCCTTTCATAATTGGTCTAATTCAGCTTTTAAAATTGTTACAAGAATAAATGTAACCTAGTATTTATTAAATTCAATGTAAAACTAAACTAGTCAAACCTTTCAAATGTAAAAAAAATGCAAAATAAGTGTCAATGCTTTTAAAAAACGGCAAAAATTTATGTTATTTGCATTACTTATGAATCTAAGAAAAATATATTTCTACTGTAGTTTATGCATAGCAGTTTTTGCTTCCATAATGCTTTTATCATCAAATAAAAAGAGTGAACCAGTTCCTGAACTAGTCAAAATTACTTTGCGCGATGTTGGTAACAAATTGTTATTGTCCAATAGAGATAGTACCTCACTTATTTTACCTATTCAAAAAATAGGCGATTCAAAATATCAACTTTCCTTTGAAAAAGCACTTGCTATTCACCCTGATAGTTTAATTGCAATTGTCGCTCGTAGTTTTAAACAAGCAAACCTTCCTGTCGATTACCAAATTGAAGTAAAACAATGTGAAGATTTAGAAGTCGCTTATAGTTTTCTAAAATATGCTAACCAAGGAAAAAGTATCATACCGTGTCGCGGACGTATCATTCCACAAAAATGCTATATAATAGAAGTGCGTTTTTTAGAAAAAATAGTAAATTCACTTAACAAATACTTTTGGTTTTGGATTGTACTCTTATTAGTAAGTCTTATTTTAACTTTTGTGTTCTTTCCTAAGAGAAAAAAAACAAAACCAACTAATTTAATTAACGAAAATAGCATTTTGATTGGTAAATTTCATTTCTACCCAAGCGAAAACAAACTAATGTTAGAAACAAAAGAAATTAGTCTTTCTAAAAAAGAAGTTGAATTGTTAAGCCTATTTGTTGCGAATCAAAATAAAATCATCAAACGAGAGGAACTTTCTAAAAAAGTATGGGAAGATCATGGTGTTTTTGTTGGCAGAAGCTTAGATACCTACATTTCTAAGTTACGTAAAAAACTAATTGAAGATGAAACCCTGAAATTAACGAATATTCACGGGATTGGTTACATCCTTGAGACAAAAGATAAAGAGTAATATTAGCCAGTAACCCGAAATTAAACAATATTATCAGCGATACATTTTAATAAATAATTTTATTACTTATTAGTTTTTTTTCGTTCTTCCCACAATAAAAATTTAAATTTAACAACAAACTATTATATTTGTTATTGAAAAAAAAATTTACACATGCTATTATGAGAAAAATAATGTTATTTGGTGTTGTTTTCACCATGTTTGTTAGCTGTTCATCTGCACAAAAAACCACAAAAAAACAAGCAGACGCCAGTAATTACATAACTACTATTAAAGCTGAAGAACTAAGCAAGCATCTATATATTGTTGCTGGAGATGAAATGCAAGGTAGAAATACTGGAGAACCTGGACAAAAAAAAGCAGGTGAGTATTTGATTAGCGAATACAAAAAAATGGGAATCAGTTTTCCTCCAGGAGCAACTGATTTTTATCAAAAAGTTCCTTCTGAATTCATGAAAAGAGGATTTGCTCCAAAATTGAATGATTCAGAAAATATTTGGGCATTCATTAAAGGTTCTGAAAAACCAGAAGAAATTTTAGTTATTTCTGCACATTACGACCACGTAGGAATGAAAAATGGTGAAATTTATAATGGTGCCGACGATGATGGTTCAGGAACTGTAGCGTTATTAGAAATTGCTCAAGCATTTAAAGAAGCTGAGAAAAAAGGACAAGGACCAAAGCGTTCTATCTTATTTTTACACGTAACAGGTGAAGAACATGGTTTACATGGTTCTAGATACTATTCAGAAAACCCTTTATTTCCATTAGAAAACACTATTGCAGATATCAATATTGATATGATTGGACGTAGAGACACACTTCATCCAGCTACTAACAATTACATTTATGTAATTGGTTCTGATAGATTAAGTAGCGAGTTACATACTATAAATGAAGAAGTTAATACTAAATTTACAAAATTAGAATTAGACTACAAGTATAACGACCGAAACGACCCTGAAAGAATTTATTTCCGTTCTGACCATTATAATTTTGCTAAAAAAGGAATTCCTTCCATTTTCTTTTTTAATGGTATTCATGCAGATTATCACTTACCAAGTGACACTCCTGATAAAATTGAATATGATGCTTTAGCAAAACGTGCCCAACTAGCTTTTGCCCTAGCTTGGGAATTAGCCAATAGAAAAGAAAGAATAAAAGTCGATAAAAACGGGGAATAAGTTCATTATTTTATAAAAACTAAAAAATCCCGCTTCAGCGGGATTTTTTAGTTTTTATAAAATTTAAAAGGAACTATTAACATTCCAAAGCATTCGCCGTGTTCTTTTCCAATATGTTTGTGATGCATTTTATGGGCTCTTCTAACCGCTCTAGCATATTTATTATCTGCATTTCTGAAGATTTTAAAACGTTGGTGTATGAAAATATCATGTACTAAAAAGTAGGTAATTCCATAGGCTAAAATTCCTAAACCTATTGATATTCCTAATTCGAATGAACCAATACTCCACGTATAAAAACAAGTAATACTAACAATGGCATAAAAAATAAAAAAGGCATCATTTCTTTCAAACCAAGAATCATGATCTTTTTTATGGTGGTCTGCATGTAAACTCCATAAAAAGCCATGCATTACATACTTATGTGTAAACCAAGCCATAAATTCCATAATAAAAAAGGTGGTAAAAAAAACTAAAACGTGAATCCACATAATATTTTAAATTTTAATAATTAAATTTATTGAAAGCTATTGAAACGTAATTCAGCATGATAAAAGAACCATCATCCATCAAATAATATTTAATCTATATTTGACGTAGCATCTCGCTAATAATTGTACTTTTTGATAATCAGAAACTCTTATTCTCGTATTTTTAATTTCAAGAGAAGGGGTTTTTTGAAGTTTTTTCAATAACTTTTTATAATATCTATAAGCTGTATACACTCCAAATTTAGCTTCTAACGGAAGATTTTTTATTCCTTCGAATGCAGCTTCAAAATCACTTTCAATATCTGCAATTATTTCTTGTTTTGATTTTTCGTCTAAATGATTCAAATCGGTATTAGGAAAATAAGTTCTACTTAAATCTTCAAAATCTGCTTTTAAATCTCTTAAGAAATTTACTTTTTGAAATGCAGAGCCTAAACGCATCGCTGAATCTTTTAGTTCATTGAATCTTGTTTCGTTTCCATTGACAAAAACTTTCAAACACATTAAACCCACTACATCAGCAGAACCATAAATGTATTCTTGATATTCTTCTGTTGTTTTATATTCGCTTTTGCTTAAATCTAATTTCATACTTTTCATAAAAGCATCAATCATCTCTTGTGGAATATTGTATTTATTCACTGTGTGTTGAAATGAATTTAAAATAGGATTTAAACTTATTTTATGTGAAAGGGCATCTTTTAAATCTTCTTCAAATTTATCAAAAAGAAATGCTTTATCATAATCATGGAACGAATCTACAATTTCGTCTGCAAAACGAACAAAACCATAAATATTATAAATATCTTGTCTAATACTAGGCGCCAGCATTTTTACGGCACTCGAGAAAGAGGTACTATATGCTTTAGTAACTTTTACACTACAATCGTTAGATATTTTGTCAAATAATGCCTTCATGCTTATTGATATTTTTCTATTAAATCTGATACTAATTTTCCTGAGATTAAGGAAGGAGGTACTCCTGGTCCTGGTACAGTTAATTGACCAGTAAAATATAAGTTTTTTACTTTTTTACTTTTCAATTTAGGTCTTAAAAAAGCGGTTTGCAGTAAGGTATTTGCCATACCATACGCATTCCCTTTGTACGAATTATAATCTTTTATAAAATCATTTACACAAAATGATTCCTTAAAGATAATATTATTTTTTACTTTTTGATCAGTTAATTGTTCAAGACGCGTAATTATTTTTTCAAAATACAATTCACGTAATTCGTTAGTATCTTCCAAACCAGGAGCTAAAGGGATTAAAAAGATACCTGCTTCTTTTCCTTCTGGAGCTGATGAAGCATCTGTTTTAGAGGGAAAACTAGCATAAAAAAGCGGATTTTCTGGCCATTTTGGATGGTCATAAATTGCTTCGGCATGCACATCAAAATCCACATCAAAAAATAATGAATGATGTTCTACATTTTCAATTTTTTTGTCAAACCCCACATAAAATAATAGGGAAGAAGGAGCAAATGTTTTATTTTCCCAGTAATTTTCTGAATACTGACGATAATTTTTTTCTAATAATGTTTCAGAATGATGATAATCGGCTCCACTTAATACAATATCTGCAGTAACTATTTTATTATTGACTAATATGCCAGTTGCTTTACCATTGGTTACATCAATTTTTTCAACGTTAGCATTAGTTTCTATTTTGACGCCCAATTCTCTTGCTAATGTTTCCATTGCTAATATTACAGAATACATTCCGTTTTTTGGATGCCAAGTGCCTAAGCCAAAATCGGCATAATTCATGAAGTTATAAAATGATGGTGTGTCACTTGGTTTAGCTCCTAAAAACAAAACGGGAAATTCTAATATTTGAACCAATTTCATGTTTTTGAATCTTTTTCGAACATCTTTTTTAATGTTACTAAAAAATTGATTCACTTTTTTGGCTGTTTCTAGTGTGATTAATTCTAATGGAGATTCACCCGGACGGTAAACTAAATCTTTAATTGCAATATCATAATTACTTTTGGCTTCTGCCATAAATTGTTCTAATTGTTTACCACTTCCTTTTTCGATAGATTCAAAAGTGCTAACAATTTCAGGTAAATTATCTGCAATTGTTACAAAATCTAAATGCCCAAAATACACCTGATAAGCAGGAGATAATTTAATTAACTCATAATAATCAGACGGTTTTTTATTGAAATCAGCAAAAAATCGCTCAAAAACATCTGGCATCCAATACCAAGTTGGGCCAATATCAAAAGTAAAGCCTTCTTTTTTAAGTTGACGTGCTCTTCCTCCTATGGTGCTATTTTTCTCATAGATTGTTACATCATTACCTTGTTTTGCTAAATAGCAAGCCGCAGCCAATGAAGAAAATCCAGAACCGATAATGACAATTTTTTTTTGCACTTGCTGTTTATTTTGTTTAACAAAAATAATAAAAAAGTTAAACGAAACAAAACTTTTTATAAAGTATTTGAAAGTTCTTCTATACTATTAAATATGTGAACGTTATTTGGTATTGTTTTAGATGAAATAAACTGTGTCATTCTTCCTAATAAAAGGAGCTCGTGGTTCGTGTTTTCTAATAATTTAGAATACATGTCAGCTAGATATCCGTTTACTTCATCTTGATTAGGTTCAACAGTTAAATAGCTTACAAAAGTGATTTTTTCAAATGAATTTTTCAAGTCTACTAAACTGTCAGTAGGAATGCTTTCTCCTAGATAAATAGTTTGATAACCGTTTAATAGAATTTCGTAGTTTAAATACATTAATCCTAGTTCGTGTATTTCGTTCAACGGAAGAAATAACACAAAAACTTTATCATTTTTAATAGGTTCTAGTATTTGAACTTTTTCGGTATTAATTAAAAGTTTTTGTTTGATAAGATAGGTGATAAAGTGCTCGTGAGCTGGAGTAATGGTTTCAGTTTGCCATAAAAATCCTAATTCTTGCATTAAGGGTACAAAAACAGTGTAAAAGACTTCTCTAAATGATTTCTCGTTAAGTAATTGATTGTAAGTATTAAAAAATAATGATTGATCAAAATTCATCATTGCCATTTTAAAAGTACTGATGGCGTGATTTTTTGCACTTTTTTCGGAAATAATATCGTTTGCTAACTTGTTAATTTGTTCTTGATTAAGCGTGCCAATTTTTGAGATTTTATACCCGTAATTATGAAGCAAGACAATGTTTAATAACTTTTGAAGATTTTTAATATCATAGGAACGAATGTTGGTATCCGAGCGCATAGGTTCTAAAACATTATAGCGTTTTTCCCAAATACGAATCGTATGTGCTTTTATGCCAGAAAGATTTTCTAAATCTTTGATACTGAAAACATTTTTAACATTGTTCATCTTTTACTTTATTTTGTTCAACAAAAGTAACAAAAAAAGTAAACAAAAACATTTTTAGAATAAAAAAAATGTTTATTCAATATTAAAATAATTTAAACAAAGATTGTTTTGATAGTAAAAGAGGGGAGATTATGTAGTATTTTTTGTGACCATGGAGGGATTTGAACCCTCACGCCCTTGCGAGCACCACCCCCTCAAGATGGCGAGTCTACCGTTTCTCCACATGGCCCTAAAAGAAAAGACGTTGCATTGCAACGTCTTTAGATTATTGTGACCTGGCTGGGGCTCGAACCCAGGACCCCATCATTAAAAGTGATGTGCTCTACCAACTGAGCTACCAAGTCGTAGCTTTCAAGAAAATAGTGTTTTTTTGTGACCTGGCTGGGGCTCGAACCCAGGACCCCATCATTAAAAGTGATGTGCTCTACCAGCTGAGCTACCAAGTCATTTTCTTTTCTTGAATGCGGGTGCAAATATATAAACATTTATTTATTTTCCAATGGGAATTTATTATAAATTTGTCTTTTTTTATAATTAATTTCTTAACCCTTTAATTTATAGAGGATTATTTACATATGAAAGTAGTGTTGTTAGGTTACATGGGATGTGGTAAGTCGGTAATTGGGGATTTTTTAGCAAAAAAGTTACAAGTATCTTTCTATGATTTGGATAAAGAAATTGAAAAAGTAACTCAAAGTTCTATCTCCGAATTGTTTCAAAGTAAAGGTGAAATTTATTTTAGAAAAAAGGAAAATGAAGTCTTGAAAACTTTCCTAAATAAAAAAGAAGACTTTGTTTTGAGTTTAGGAGGCGGTACACCTTGTTATTTTAATAATCATGAATTGTTGCAACAAGATGACGTTTTTTCAATTTACTTGAAGGCTTCTACGGATAATTTAGTAAATCGATTGATAAACGAAAAAGAAAAACGTCCATTGTTGCACAATCAAGATGAAGTTTCATTGAGAGATTTTATCAATAAGCATTTATTTGACCGAAACTTTTATTACCATCAAGCTACTAAAATAATAATTGTAGATAATAAGTCGGTAAAGCAAATTTCAGATGAAATAGAAACTTTATTAACTTAAATAAGCGTACGAATTATTTTCTTCAAAAACTACTTGAATATGTTCTTGTAGCGAAGTTGAAAGCGAAATCCCTTTAAAATCAGCTTTTACAGGATATTTTTTATGGTTTCTGTCTACTAAAACGGCTGTTTTAAATTTACTTAACGGAACTTCTAAAAAGTGTTTAACACCATATATTAATGTAGTTCCAGAGCTTAACACGTCATCAATTAAAACTAACGATTTATTTTGGTAATCTGCTGCTGGTATTGATGTGGTAATATTGTCTTGCGGGTTTTGTTTATTGATTTTAACTTCACAAAGTGTAATTTTTAAATCAGAAATCAAAGTTAATTCAGTGGCTATTTTTTGAGCGAAAATATATCCATTATTTGCAATTCCTGCTAATATTACCTCCTCATCATTAACAAACGTTTCAAAAATTTGGTATGCAATTCGTTTAGTTTTGTGTGCGATTTCTTTGTGAGTTAATATAATATTTTCCATGTGTTGTTGTTATTTGACTTCAAAGATAAAAAAGAGTTCTTTATTTTCTCGTGGCTTTATTGAATTATGTGCGATTTCTAATGTTTTTAAATAAAATGAATTTGAAAACAGGTTTATATATTCTGTTTTTGAACCTCCAAATGGTGGACCTTCATTAGTTAAAGGGAAATCAAATAATAAGCCGGCTAATTTTCCTTTAGGATTTAATAAAGAAGCCATTTTTTTTGCATATTGAGGCCGTATTTCGGGAGGTAAGGCGCAAAAAAATGTTTGTTCAATAATTAAATCGTACGTTGTAGTTAAAGAAAAAAAATCAGCATTTATAAGATTTGAGATGTGCTCAGGTTTTCTTTTTTTGATGTTTTCTAATGGAGTTTTAGCGATATCAACAACAAAAACATTATGAAATCCTTTTTCTATTAAGTAGTCAAATTCGTATCCATTTCCAGCGCCTGGAATTAAAATTTTAAGATTTTTATCTGTCAACTGGTTTATGTACTCTTTTAATGGAGTGGTAATTGTTCCAGCATCCCATCCAGTTTCTCCTTTTAAATAACGTTCTTCCCAGTAATTCATTTATTCTGTTTTATTACTCTCTTCTACATCGTCTGAATCCCATAAATAATCATCAATATCTCTTCGCTCTTTTTTAGTGGGGCGACCTGTACCGTTTGCACGATAATGTTCTTTCGATAATTTTAATAATTCTAAATGTTCAAATGCTTCCGCAGGAGTTTCATCTTTTCTGTACATGTCCACTAATTTAGCTCCTAAACGATTTTGAGGAATGTCAATGACGGTTAATTTATAATTAATTTGGTCTTTACGGAGTGTAATTTTGTCTGTAGGATAGACTTCTCTTGAAGCTTTTGCAACCTGACCATTCACTGTTATATGCCCTTTTTTTAACGCTTCAGTTGCTATACTTCGGGTTTTGTAATAACGTAAACACCATAAAAGTTTATCTATACGCATAATATAAATCAAAAAACCATGTTAATATTTCTGCAAAAATAAATGAAAATTGTATCTTGCGCTCACAAAAAATGCATAATAATGAAGAGTTTGATTAAAATAGTATTGGTTTTAAGTTTATTTACGGGTTTTTATTCATGTCAAAATGAAGATAGTACTTCAGCAACACCTGACAGACCTTATGAAGAAGTTTATTTAGAAGACATTGCAGAGATAGAAGATTTTCTGCATACACATTATGTAACTGTTGATTCAGATTTTAATACAACTTTTACACAAATACCAGATGGAGGTTCTCAAACTCCTATTTGGGATATGCCTGAATTAGATACAATTCAAAGAAAAAGGCATGACATAACTTATACAATTTACTACTTAAATTTAAGAGAAGGTTCTGGAGAAAATATTACTAGAGTTGATTCTTCTTTTGTTTCCTATAAAGGATTCAGCTTTGCAAAAACTACTGTTGATGCGGTGGATACCTACACACAAACGGTTTTTGATAGTAAACAAAATCCAGTATGGTTGTCTTTAGATGAAGTAATTAGAGGTTGGGCTGAAGTAATACCTAAATTTAAAACAGGCACATTTAGTTCTGAAGTAGATGGAACAATTTCTTTTGATAATTTTGGAACAGGAGTAATGTTTCTTCCTTCAGGTTTGGCTTATTTTAGCTCGGGAACTTTAACGATTCCTTCTTATGCGCCATTAGTATTTTCATTTAAATTACATAATTTAAGAAGAAGAGATCATGATAGAGATGGTATTTTGTCGATGCATGAATATGGACCTAATTTTGTTGATGATGCAATTGATACAGACGGTGATGAAAGACCTGATTATATAGATGTTGATGATGATGCTGATGGAGTATTAACGAAAACAGAACGTTCATTTACATATTTGGATGGTACAGAAACTAGAACAGGTTATTATCCATTTAATGGGGCTCTTGTTGATAATCCTTCTACTCCATATGATGATACAAAGGGTATCCCTAGTTGTTCAAATGATTTCATAACAGCTACTAGGTTAAGAAGGCATTTAGATCCTACTTGTAGAAATTAATGTATATTTAAATATTAAAGACCGATGAAAATCGGTCTTTTTTTTATACAAAAAAAACTCCAATTTTCATTGGAGTGATTTTTACTAAACTAACCCTAACTATATGAGAATTCTATTCTTATTACTATGCAAATATCCGATGAATTTTTGAATTATAATATTAAGGTTGTGTTATTCTTATGTTATTGATTATTAAAATTTTAAAGTTTTTTTTGAAAATAAATAAATTTCGTAGAAAGAATTATTTTTGATCTTGTAAAGCAAATACTTTTCTTAATAAATCAGAACTTCTTGAGGCTAAATTAGTTCGAATATCTTTTTCTTCCACTGCAATCATTTTGAAAACTCCTTCCATAGCTTTTTTAGTGTTATAGTCTGTTAAATCGGGATTTACTTTTTTAACTAGCGGAATGCTATTGTACTTAGTGATAATTTCTTTCCAAACTTTATCAGCGCCAACTTTGGTGTACGAATTTTTAATTACGGGATTAAATTTGGTATACAAAGCAGTAGAAGTTGTATTTTGTAAATAAGTTGTGGCCGAACTTTCGTTACCCATTAAAATATTTTTAGCATCAGTAAATGTCATTTGTTTTACAGCATCCACAAAAATAGGTGTCGCTTCTTTAACGGCATCTTCCGCAGCACGATTAATTACTTTTAAACCTTCATCAGCTAATTTACTCATTCCTATTTGACGTAATTTTTTATCGACTGTTTGAAGTTCTTCGGGTAATAATATTTTTACAGCTTCATTTTTAAAAAAACCATCTGTTGCGGTTAATTTTGAAACTTGTTTAGCAATACCATTGTTCAATGCTTCTTTTAATCCATTTCCTATTTCTGCCTGACTCAATACACCGGTTCCTTGTGGTAATTGATCTAAAACTTGTTGCATTTCGGCACAACCAAACAAACCAAATGCTACTAAACTAAGGGCGATTTTTCTCATATTTTTCTGTTTTACTAACTTATTTCCAAAGATAGTGCCATTTTTTGACTGAATTTATTCTAAAATTTGAATGAAATAAAATTATTAAATTCGTAAATTGCACCCTTAAAAACGAATAAAAATTACAGATGGAACTACAAACTCCTTATATTCCTAAAAATAAAGTAAGAATTGTGACCGCAGCGTCACTTTTTGATGGACACGATGCAGCCATTAATATCATGCGTAGAATTATTCAAGCTACGGGTGTTGAAGTTATTCACCTTGGACATGATAGAAGTGTGGAAGAAGTTGTAAACACAGCTATTCAAGAAGATGCTAATGCGATTGCAATGACATCTTACCAAGGAGGTCATAACGAATATTTCAAATATATGTATGATTTGCTTAAAGAAAAAGGAGCAGGTCACATCAAAATATTTGGTGGAGGTGGAGGTGTTATCTTACCTTCTGAAATTTCAGAATTACACGAATACGGTATCGAAAGAATTTATTCGCCAGATGACGGTCGTGCCATGGGATTACAAGGTATGATAAACGATTTAGTGCAACGTTCGGATTATCCAATTGGAGATAAATTAACGGGAGAATTATCGCATATCGAAGATAAAAATCCAACTGCAATTGCACGATTAATTTCTGCAGCTGAGAATTTTCCAGAAATTGCAAAATCAGTTTTTGACCAAATTCACCAAAAGAATGAAACGTCAAAAATCCCAGTTTTAGGAATCACAGGAACGGGTGGTGCCGGAAAATCATCGTTAGTAGATGAATTAGTACGTCGTTTTTTAATCGATTTCCCTGAAAAAACTATTGGATTAATTTCGGTTGACCCATCAAAACGTAAAACGGGAGGTGCTTTGTTAGGCGATAGAATTCGTATGAATGCGATTAATAATTCTCGTGTTTATATGCGTTCGTTGGCTACACGTCAATCTAATTTGGCTTTATCAAAATATGTGGCTGAAGCAATTGAAGTGTTGAAAGCTGCTAAATATGACATCATTATTTTAGAAACATCTGGAATTGGACAATCGGATACCGAAATTTTAGAACATTCTGATGTTTCATTATACGTAATGACACCAGAATTTGGAGCAGCAACACAATTAGAAAAAATCGATATGTTAGATTTTGCTGATTTAGTTGCTTTGAATAAATTTGACAAACGTGGTGCTTTAGATGCCATTCGTGATGTAAAAAAACAATACCAACGCAATCATAATTTATGGGATGTAGATACTGATAAAATGCCAATTTTTGGGACAATCGCCTCGCAATTCAACGACCCAGGAATGAACACGTTGTACAAATCTATCATGGATAAGATTGTAGCCAAAACAGGAGCTGATTTAAAATCGACTTTTGAAATTACACGTGAAATGAGCGAGAAAATTTTCGTAATTCCGCCTCACAGAACACGTTATTTATCTGAAATTGCAGAAAACAATAGAAAATACGACGAAACAGCACTTTCGCAAGTAGAAGTAGCTCAAAAATTATACGGAATTTGCAAAACTATAGAAACCGTTAACGGAAATGTTCCACAAATAGATAAAGCAGGAATTGTTGAAAGTTCTTTGAACATTACTGCTGATAACAAAGATTTTGTTTCGTTATTGACTAAAGAATTCGACCGTGTAAAAATGAATTTGGACCCATACAACTGGGAAATCATTTTAACTTGGGACGAAAAAGTAAACAAATACAAAAATCCTGTTTATAGTTTTAAAGTTCGTGATAAAGAAATCAAAATTGCAACGCATACTGAATCGTTATCACATTCTCAAATTCCAAAAGTTTCTTTGCCAAAATACCAAGCTTGGGGAGATATATTAAAATGGAATTTACAAGAAAATGTTCCAGGTGAATTCCCATTCGCATCAGGATTATATCCGTTCAAACGCGAAGGTGAAGATCCAAGTAGAATGTTCGCAGGAGAAGGAGGACCAGAACGTACCAACAAACGTTTCCATTATGTATCTGCGGGATTACCTGCAAAACGTCTTTCTACAGCTTTTGACTCGGTTACTTTATACGGAAATGATCCACATATTCGTCCTGACATTTATGGAAAAATCGGTAATGCAGGAGTTTCAATCTGTTGCTTAGATGATGCGAAGAAATTATATTCAGGTTTCGATTTAAGTCACCCATTAACTTCCGTTTCGATGACAATTAACGGTCCTGCTCCAATGTTGTTAGGATTCTTCATGAATGCTGCCATCGATCAAAACTGTGAAAAATACATCGTTGAAAATGGTCTACAAGATGAAGTAGAAGCTAAAATCAACGAAATCTATAAGAAAAAAGGCGTAGCTCGTCCAACATACCAAGGTGCTTTACCAGAAGGGAATAATGGTTTAGGGTTGATGCTATTAGGTGTTACAGGTGACCAAGTTTTACCTTTTGATGTATATCAAGATATTAAAATTAAAACGTTAGCACAAGTTCGTGGAACAGTTCAAGCTGATATTTTAAAAGAAGATCAAGCACAAAATACTTGTATTTTCTCTACAGAATTTGCATTGCGTTTGATGGGTGACGTTCAAGAATATTTCATTAAGCAAAACGTTCGTAATTTCTATTCCGTTTCGATTTCGGGATATCATATTGCTGAAGCAGGAGCGAATCCAATTACACAATTAGCCTTCACTTTGGCAAATGGTTTTACTTATGTAGAATACTATTTAAGTAGAGGAATGAACATCAACGATTTCGGTCCGAACTTATCATTCTTCTTCTCAAACGGAATTGATCCAGAATATGCGGTAATCGGTCGTGTAGCACGTAAAATTTGGGCGAAAGCCTTGAAAAATAAATACGGTGCCAACGAAAGAGCACAAATGTTGAAATACCACATTCAAACTTCTGGCCGTTCGTTACACGCGCAAGAAATTGATTTTAATGACATTCGTACGACTTTACAAGCGTTGTATGCAATTTACGACAACTGTAACTCGTTGCATACGAATGCTTACGACGAAGCGATTACGACTCCAACTGAAGAATCAGTGCGTAGAGCAATGGCAATTCAGTTGATTATTAATAAAGAATTAGGTTTAGCGAAAAATGAAAACCCAATTCAAGGTTCGTTCATAATTGAAGAATTAACCGATTTAGTAGAAGATGCTGTTTTACAAGAATTCGACAGAATCACAGAACGTGGAGGAGTTTTAGGTGCAATGGAAACGATGTACCAAAGAAGTAAAATTCAAGAAGAATCATTGTATTACGAAACCTTGAAACACACTGGAGAATTTCCAATTATTGGTGTAAATACGTTCTTGAGTTCAAAAGGTTCGCCAACGGTTATTCCAGCTGAGGTTATTCGTGCAACGGAGGAAGAAAAACAATATCAAATTGATATGTTAACCGATTTGCATAAAACAAGTGCAGAAAAAGTAGTCGAGCACATTAACATTTTACAAGAAGCAGCGATTAAGAACCAAAACATTTTCGAAAAATTAATGGATGCAACTAAGGTTTGTTCGTTAGGGCAAATCACCAATGCGTTATTCGAGGTTGGTGGTCAGTATCGACGCAATATGTAATATTTCGAATGTATATATTTTGTAGAGACAAGGCAATGCCTTGTCTCTTTTTTTTGAATCCATTCAAAAAAAATCAAAATCATTTTCAATTCCCAAAATAATTTCATTATTTCGTAATATTATAACATTCAACGCCATGCAAAATAAATTTCAAAACAAATACCGCATTCCTTCCGCACGTCTACAAACCTGGGATTATGCCAACAATGGTGCCTATTTTATTACCATTTGCACCCAAAATCGAGAACATTTTTTTGGAAATATTAAAAACGGAATTATGCAATTATCCGAAATCGGGAAATTGGCAGCACAATTTTGGTATGAAATACCCAATCATTTTTCAATGGTTGAATTGGGTAATTTTGTGGTGATGCCAAATCATGTTCATGGGATATTGATTATTGACAAAACGAATGATGAACCATTCGTAGAGACAAGGCATTGCCTTGTCTCTAACATCGAAACCAATTCAATTATTGGTTCATCCCGATTTCAAAATCAGGAAAAAAATACCATTTCATCAATCGTAGGTTCATATAAATCCATAGTCACCAAAATGTCACGACAAATCAACCCCAATTTCGGGTGGCAATCCCGATTTCACGATCATATCATTCGTAATTCGGAATCATTTGAAAAAATTCAACATTATATTGAACAAAATCCATCAAAATGGAAAGAAGATACATTTTATAAATTATGAAACCAATCATCAAAACCTTCCCAATAACAAAATTCATCGGAATGAATAGTGTAATTTCCTATTCAGATTACCGAATAGGAGAATTGTGGGGTAATTTTATGCCAAGACGAAATGAAATTCAAAATACAATAGGAACGGATTTATTCAATATTCAAATCAATCCCGATAATTTTGATTTTAATCCGCAAACTGAGTTTGTGAAATGGGCTGTGATTCCTGTAACAGATTTTAAATCTATTCCAGATGGAATGCAACAGTTAATAGTTGAAGAAGGATTGTATGCGGTTTTCAATCATGTGGGAGATGCAGTAAAAGCAAGAGAAACTTTTGGTTATATTTTTGGTGTTTGGTTGCCTAACTCGGAATATCAATTAGATAATCGTCCGCATTTCGAAATATTAGGAGCGAAATATAAAAATAATTCACCCGATTCTGAAGAAGAAATTTGGATTCCTGTTAAAAGAAAAGCTTAAAATTCTCCATCCACATAAAACCATTTTTCGTTTTCTAATTTAAAAGTTGAATGTTCGTAATGTACTTGTGCTTTTAAATTTTCATCTAAATAATACGCTTTGAAGGTAACTGTGTTTTCTGTTGAGGCTAGAACTTCTAGTTTTAACCATTTGTTGGCTTGACTCCAATCTAAAATATCTTTTTTGTTGTGGAATCGTCTTTTTGAAATATGAGTAGTGTTTACCAAGTAATCGGCGGCACCCGTTGCAAAAGCACTATAACGAGAACGCATTAAGGTTTCTGCTGTGGGTGTGTTTTTAATTCCTTTGATATAAGGTTCACAGCAATTTTGAAAGGAAACGTTATTTCCGCAATAGCAACCCGACATAAATTACGATTTAGATTCGTTGAATTTTCGTTGAATTTCTTTTAATTTTTCTGCTCGAGCATTTTTTTTGGCTTTTTCTTTCGATTGCTCTTTGTGTAATTTGTCGTTGTGTGCTTTAATATTTTTTGGATTATTTCTTCCCATTTTTATAGCCTTTATATAGATTTCAAAGATACTAATTTATATCGTATAAAAGTTTGGCACAAGAATTGGTTATATTTACACAAGAAATAATTTAAAATTTAAATATTATGAAGAAAATTACTTTATTGATAGCTTTTATCGGGATGATAGCACTACAAAGTTGTACAGTTAACGAAGAAAATGATAATGTTGATAACGATACTATTGCTGAGGTTTTTGAATTAAGAAACGTTAATTTTAGTTATAATAGTTCAACAGTTGGATACTTTATTTATAGAAGTTTAAATCCTCAAATATACGCTTCTGATAATATTTTAATTTATAGAATGTCTGATTTAATAGATTCAAATACACCAGTTTGGCAATTGATTCCTCGAACAGTATATTTTAGTAATGGAGATGAACTTGATTATGATTATGATTTTAGTAAAGAAGATTTTACTATTTATGCAAATGGGACTTATGATTTATCAGAAACACCAGAATATATTTTTAATCAAACTTTTAGGATTGTAATTATACCAGGATATTTTTCAAGTAGAAGAGCTGTTCAAGTTGATTTTAATGATTATAATGCTGTAATAGAAACTTTTGGTATTAATCCAAATAATATAAAAAATCTTTAAACTAAAAGAGCTATCCGATACGATAGCTCTTTTTTATTCTGAAATTTTATCAATCTTTAAATAACCAATGTGCTTTTCATCTTCTGAAGTCGCATTGGTTTTTGTTATTTTTAAACGGTACTGCAATTTGAATTTTTCCGAAAGAATATCTTCAATGTTGTGAATATCATCTACATCAATGCCATATTTATCATCAATATGCGATTCGGCTCCTTTGAAACCATAATGTTTGTAAAATGTAGTTTGTTTCGCTTTTTTAATCGCTTCGGCTTTTGTTTTCGCAACCACTATTACTTTATAATGATATTCCTCAAATTCACCCTCTTTGTAACCACCTAAATTTAAAAAGAATAATTGTTCTTCTTGTTTTAATGGTGTTTCTATAGATACAACTTCAATTGAAAATCCATCAACAGTTGTAATTTTTTGCCACGCGTCAATATGAATTCTACCATTTGCTTCTGGCCAAAAAGCGTTCATATCTGGAATTAAATCTTTTAAACCTGTTCCTATCCCAAAAAAAATATCGTGTTGTTCGGTAAAACGTCCTTTTGGAGTGCATCCGAGCATTATCATGTATAAATTTATTGTTTTCATAGTGTAAAAGTAATAATTTTTTATATTTAACCCCTAAAAAAATAGGGTATAAATAAATATTTGTTGAAAAATTTATATATTTGCATAACTTTTAATGGGTATAACTTTAAACACACACGAACTTATGTCAACATTTCGTTTTCAAGCTTTAAGAAAAGCAACAGACAGAAAGCCAGTTCACGTAGAAGAATTGGATAGAAAATCAGTTATTTTTGGTAGTAATGTCTTTGGTGACAAAGCTATGAGACAATTTTTAACTCCTGATGCTTATAAAGCCGTTAAAGCAGCGGCTGAAGGTGTTAAAATAGATAGAAAAATTGCAGACTATATTGCACTTGGTATGAAAGAATGGGCTTTGTCTAAAGGTGTGACACATTATACACATTGGTTTCAGCCATTAACAGGTACAACTGCTGAAAAGCACGATGCTTTTTTTGAAATATTCCCTGATGGAAGTGATCCGGTTGAAAAATTTGGAGGAAGTCAATTAGCACAACAAGAGCCAGATGCATCTTCTTTTCCAAATGGGGGAATTCGTAACACTTTTGAAGCGAGAGGTTACACAGCTTGGGATCCAACATCACCAGCATTTATTTTTGGAACAACTTTATGTATTCCAACAGTTTTCGTATCGTATACAGGAGAAGCATTAGATAATAAAACGCCTTTATTAAGAGCGTTACATGCTATCGATTCAGCGGCTATAGACGTAGCAAAATATTTCGATAAAAACGTAAAAAGAGTAACACCAACTTTAGGTTGGGAACAAGAATATTTCTTGGTAGATAGCGCTTTAGCTTCATCAAGACCTGACTTATTAGCAACAGGAAGAACTTTATTAGGACACACTGCAGCTAAAGGGCAACAATTAGACGACCATTATTTTGGTTCAATTCCTACAAGAGTTTTAACTTATATGCGTGACTTAGAAAACGAATGTATGTTATTAGGAATTCCAGTTAAAACACGTCACAATGAAGTAGCTCCTAACCAATTTGAGTTAGCACCTATCTTCGAAGAAACAAATTTAGCTGTAGATCACAATTCATTATTAATGGATGTGATGCAAAAAGTAGGAGAGCGTCACGATTTTAAAGTTTTATTCCACGAAAAACCATTCAAAGGAGTAAATGGTTCTGGAAAACACAACAACTGGTCATTAGCAACTGATACTGGAATCAACTTATTAAGTCCAGGAAAAACGCCAATGAGTAACTTACAATTCTTAACGTTTTTCATCAACACAATTAAAGCGGTTCATGACAACGAAGAATTATTGAGAGCGTCAATAGCTTCTGCAAGTAACGACCACCGTTTAGGAGCTAACGAAGCACCACCAGCAATTATTTCGGTTTTCATCGGACAACAATTGACTAAAGTATTAGCGGAATTAGAAGGAGTTTCTCAAGGGAAATTATCTCCAGAAGAAAAAACAGATTTAAAATTAAACGTAGTAGGAAAATTACCAGACGTTTTATTAGATAATACAGACAGAAACAGAACTTCTCCATTTGCTTTCACAGGAAACAAATTTGAGTTTAGAGCAGTTGGTTCTTCTGCAAATTGTGCGGTTTCTATGACGACTTTAAATACGATTGTAGCTAAACAATTAAAAGATTTCAAAATTGAGGTAGATGCTTTAATTGAGAAAAATGATTTAAAGAAAGACGAAGCGATTTTCAATGTCTTGAGAGAATATATTAAAGGTACAAAAGCTATTTTATTTGAAGGCGACGGTTATAGCGATGCTTGGGAAAAAGAAGCTAAAAAACGTGGTTTAAGCAATCACAAAACAACACCTCAAGCTTTAAAAGCAAAAGTTTCTAAAAAAGCAATTGAATTGTTTAGTGAAATGGGCGTAATGAATCATGTTGAAGTAGAATCACGTTACGAAATTGAATTGGAAGAATATGTGAAAAAAATCCAAATCGAAGGTCGTGTTTTAGGTGATATTGCTCGTAATCATGTGGTTCCAACAGCTATTCGTTACCAAAATGTGTTAATAGAAAACGTAAAAGGATTAAAAGAAATCTTTGGTAAAGACTTTGAAAAAATTGCTAAAGAACAAATTTCGTTAATCAAAGAAATTTCAGAACACATAGAAGGTATCAACACCAAAGTGGGAAAAATGACCGACGAACGTAAAAAAGCAAACGCCTTAACAAGCACAGAAAAAATGGCGGATGCATACTGCGATAAAGTAAAACCTTACTTTGAAGAAATTCGTTACCACGCTGACAAATTAGAATTGTTAGTAGACGACGAACTTTGGACATTAACAAAATACAGAGAATTGTTATTTACCAAGTAATTAGATATAGAAATCCCAATCGAAAGATTGGGATTTTTTTGTCTTATAAATAGCTATATAAAAAAAAAGCACCTCTTTAGAGGTGCTTTTGTGGGGAGAGCAGGATTCGAACCTGCGAAGATGTAATCAGCGGATTTACAGTCCGCCCTCGTTGGCCGCTTGAGTATCTCCCCAAGCCATCATGCTTATTTGACTAAGCGGTTGCAAATATAGAATTGTTTTTTATTCCTGCAAAGTTATTTTCTACTATTTTGCAGACTATTTTATAACTTTCTGTAAATGAAAAACATAAAAAAAATCTTCCGAAGAAGATTTTTTTAAATATAGTTTGTGTAGGAATTATTTAACTCCTAAAAGTTCTTTTACTTTCGCTTTTAAAGCATCACCTCTTAAATCTTTTGCAACAATAGTTCCTTTAGCATCTAAAATAAAAGTAGCTGGAATTGCTTGAACGTTGTATTGTTTAGCAATAGGATCTTCCCAAAATTTAAGATTAGAAACATGTGCCCAAGTTAATTTGTCTTTAGCAATAGCTTCTTTCCATTTAGCAGCGTCTTTGTCTAAAGAAACCCCAATAATATTTAAACCTTGTGCGTGAAATTCATTATATAAAGCAACCACATTAGGATTTTCAGCTCTACAAGGACCACACCAAGAAGCCCAAAAATCAATAATAGTAACTTTTCCTAAAGTTTCTTTTAACGAAACTGTTTTCCCGTCAGGAGTAGGTCCCGAAAATAAAGGTGCTGGTTTACCTATAACAATAGCAGTCATAGCATCTAAAGTAGTTTTAATTTTCTTACCACTTTTAGTAGCAGCTAATCCCTTACTTAAACCATTATAGTACGATTTAACTTCTTCTGGAGTTAAATACTGTCTCATTAAAAAATTCTCTAATAACAATACAGATAAATAAGCATCCGGATTTTCTTTTATAAATTTCTTAGAATAATTATTCATTTCATCCTGAAACTTTTTATATTCTTTTAATAATTTATTAACCGCAACGGTATCGTTGCTCATACGGGCTTTTTGCATAGCAGGACCGTTGCTTTTTTCAAATTTTACAACTTTTTCAGAAATCACTCTGGTTTCAGTATTAAATTGTTGAAACTTATCATTATTTGGAGTTCCGCCTAAAGTAGATTTATGAATCGAATCTTTAACAATATCAACAGTAATATTTCCCTCTTCTAAAATAATAGGTAAATTAATTTCTTCGCCTTCAAATCGAATAAAACCAATGTCAATACCATTTGTAATACCTTGTAGTTCAAACTTTCCGTCAGTAACAACAGCGGTATCTTTAGCGGTAGAACCTGTTTCAGTTTGTATTTCTACAAATACTTTTTTTCCATCTTTAATTCCAGCAGCTTTACCAGAAATTAAAAACTCATTATCTTTAAGATTGTTACATGAAACAACCAAAAGCATAGAAGCAACAATAAATACTATTTTTTTCATTTTATCAATTATATTTCTGCAAATGTATTTAAAATTACTTATTTTAAAAAATATAAATAGTATTCAAACCATAAAAACTAGTGGTAAAGGTTTTGTAAATCAAAAATATAGTTGTAATTTTGCACACCTTTTGGCGAATAGCGTTTCCTTTAGGTATCAATCATTTACGTAAAACACTGCTGTTGTTTTCTAATCGCATCAAGAAACGCAAGAATCACGGCATACAAATTTTTAATCAGCATGTCTGAAATTAACAAAACACAAGAAGAGTTTTTAGCGAATTTTAACTGGCATAACTTCCAAGAAGGAATTGATCCAGTAGATGAAAAAAACTTACAAGAATTTGAAGATCTAGTAACTAAAACATTCATCGCTACAGATCAAGAAGAAGTAGTAGAAGGAGTAGTAGTTAGAATTACAGAAAGAGATGCAATTGTAGACATCAACGCTAAATCTGAAGGTGTTATTTCTTTAAACGAATTCCGTTACAATCCAAACTTAAAAGTTGGTGATAAAGTAGAAGTACTTATCGACGTTCGTGAAGATAAAACAGGTCAATTAGTATTATCTCACAGAAAAGCTAGAACTATCAAAGCATGGGATAGAGTTATTTCTGCTAACGAAACAGGTGAAATCGTGAACGGTTTCGTTAAATGTAGAACTAAAGGTGGTATGATTGTAGATGTTTTCGGAATTGAAGCATTCTTACCAGGATCACAAATTGATGTGAAACCTATCCGTGATTACGATCAATATGTGAACAAAACTATGGAATTCAAAGTAGTTAAAATTAACCACGAATTCAAAAACGTAGTAGTATCTCACAAAGCGCTTATCGAAGCTGATATTGAAGTACAGAAAAAAGAAATTATTGGTCAATTAGAAAAAGGACAAGTATTAGAAGGTGTTGTTAAAAACATTACTTCTTACGGTGTATTTATCGACTTAGGTGGTGTAGATGGATTAATCCATATTACAGACTTATCTTGGTCAAGAATCAATCACCCAAGCGAAGTTCTTGAATTAGATCAAAAATTAAACGTGGTAATCCTTGATTTCGATGATGAGAAAACAAGAATCCAATTAGGTTTAAAACAATTAAACGCTCATCCATGGGATGCTTTAGGAGCTGAATTAAAAGTCGGTGATAAAGTAAAAGGTAAAGTAGTTGTTTTAGCTGATTACGGTGCTTTCATCGAAGTTGCTGAAGGTGTAGAAGGTTTAATCCACGTTTCTGAAATGTCTTGGTCTACTCACTTAAGAAGTGCTCAAGATTTCATGAAAATTGGAGACGAGGTTGAAGCAGTTGTTTTAACTTTAGATAGAGACGAAAGAAAAATGTCTTTAGGTATCAAACAAATGACGCAAGATCCATGGACTGATATCACTGCTAAATACCCAGTAGGTTCTAAACACACTGGAATAGTTAGAAACTTTACTAACTTCGGAATTTTCGTAGAGCTAGAAGAAGGTATCGATGGTTTAGTATACATCTCTGATTTATCTTGGACTAAGAAAATCAAACACCCATCTGAATTTGTAAACGTAGGTGAAAAATTAGACGTAGTTGTATTAGAATTAGACGTTGAAGGTCGTAAATTATCTTTAGGTCACAAACAAACTACTGCTAACCCTTGGGATAAATACGAAGATGCATTCGCTGTTGGAACTATTCACAACGGAACTATTGCTGAAATCGTTGACAAAGGAGCTACTGTAGAATTTGGTGACGATATCGTTGCTTTCATTCCTACACGTCACTTAGAAAAAGAAGACGGTAAAAAATTGAAAAAAGGAGATACTGCTGACTTTAAAGTTATTGAGTTCAATAAAGAATTCAAAAGAGTAGTAGCTTCTCATACAGCTATCTTCAGAGAAGAAGAAGAGAAAAACGTTAAAGCTGCTGTTGAAACTACATCAAATAGTTCAGCACAACAAACATCTACTTTAGGTGATAACAACGACATTCTTGCTGAATTAAAAGCTAAAATGGAAAAAGGAGGTAAATAATCTCTAAATTTCTAAATATTTTAAATCCCGAAAGTAATTTCGGGATTTTTTATTGTGTAGTATATTTGTTTATCGTAATATTGCAATATAATAATTTAATAAGATTATTAAAAACGTCAGTTCGAGTGATTTTATAAAGTAAGAATGCTAATTTTTACTTTATAAAATTGTACCGAGAACCTTTTTTGACAATTATACCAAACAAGTAAATTTTAATTATGGGAGCATCTAAATCAGAATCCTTTTCAGTAGAACAAAACGAAATGGCAACTTTATTCAAAGCCTTGTCACATCCAGCTCGTATAGCTATTGTCGACTATTTGTTAACTGTAGATACCTGTATTTGTGGCGATATCGTAAACGAATTACCGCTAGCACAACCTACAATTTCACAACACTTAAAAGAACTTAAAAACGCCAACATCATCAAAGGAACCATCGAGGGAACCGCTATATGCTATTGCATCAATCCGGATACAATTGATAAAATAGAAAATCACTTTGGTATAATTCGTCATAAGTTAAAAAGCAAATGTTGCTAATTTTCTCTTGTCACCCTGAGCGAAGTCGAAGGGATTTAATCTTAATACTTTAAATTATGAAATTATCAGAAATCAAAAACCAACTAAAAAACCTAACTACAATCGCCTTTCAATTACCAAATGGTGATTTAGTACCCAATCATTTCCATGTAACCGAAGTAGGTAAAATTACTAAACATTTCATCGATTGCGGTGGAGTTGTTCGTTCAGAAGAAGTAGCCAACTTCCAACTTTGGGAAGCAAACGATTACGACCACAGATTACATCCTGAAAAATTAGTGCATATTATCGAATTGTCAGAAGCTAAACTGCAAATTCCAGATTTAGAAATCGAAGTCGAATACCAAATGAAGGAAACTATCGGAAAATTCAGTTTAGATTTCGATGGAACCAACTTCCAATTGAAATCAAAACTAACCGATTGCCTAGCTAAAGACAATTGCGGCATTCCACCAGAAAAGCTAAAAGTTAAAATAGGCGAGTGGAAACCAAAAGAAACGACTTGTTGCACTCCGGATTCAGGTTGTTGTTAATTGTATAGCACAAAGTTTCTTGAAGTTAAACACTGAATTTTACAAAAAATCATCAACTAAAAAAAATACTATGCGAACCTTGCGTAAATCTTTGCGCTCTTTGCGGTTAAAAAAATAAATATGTTAGAAAATTTATCAAAAACTATCGAAATTATCAAGAATATTTCAGTTTCAGAAGAACGAAAAGAAGTTTTAAAACCATTAGCAGATTACATTCAAAACAAAGTCAATAATAATGAAGAGATTCGTTTGAACTTCATTTGTACACACAATTCCAGAAGAAGTCATTTATCGCAAATTTGGGCACAAACTATGGCGTTTCATTTCGGAATCAAGAATGTATATTGCTATTCTGGCGGAACGGAAGCCACAGCCATGTTTCCAAAAGTAGGCGAAACCTTAATAAATCAAGGATTTCAAATTCAGAAGTTAAGCCTAGAACAAAATCCAGTTTATGCAGTAAAATTCGATGACAATCAACATCCAATCATCTGTTTTTCAAAAGCGTATTTCGATGATTTTAATCCGAAAAACAACTTTGGAGCCATCATGACTTGCAATAACGCCGACGAAGGTTGTCCCATGGTTTTTGGTGCAGAAGCTAGATTCCCAATCAAATATGACGATCCAAAAGCATTTGATGTTACGGATCTAATGAACGAAAAATATGCAGAACGTAGTATACAAATTGCCAGCGAAATGCTTTTTGTGTTTTCTCAAATAAAAAAGTAATAAAATGAAAAAACGATTAGGATTTTTAGACCGTTATTTAACCCTTTGGTTTTTCTTAGCGATGTTAATTGGTGTTGCTATTGGATATTTTATTCCCAATTCAGCTGATTTTATCAATTCATTTTCATCTGGAACGACAAATGTTCCGTTGGCAATTGGCTTGATTTTAATGATGTATCCACCCTTAACCAAAATTGATTTTTCAAAAGTGCCGCAAATGTTTGAAAAGCCAAAATTGTTATCGGCTTCGTTTATTATCACTTGGATTGTAGGTCCTTTTTTAATGTTTTTATTGGCGACTTTCTTTTTGAAAGACTATCCAGAATATATGACGGGATTGATTATCATCGGAATTGCGCCTTGTATTGCCATGGTTATCGTTTGGAATGAACTTGCCGAAGGAAACAGAGAATTAACTGCTGGTTTAATCGGAATTAATAGTTTGTTGCAAGTGTTTTTCTTCAGTTTGTATGCTTACTTCTATTTAGAAATCATGTTACCTTTATTTGGAATCAAAGGGTTAGCATTAAATATCACTATTTCAGAAATTGCTCAAACAGTTGGAATCTATTTAGGAATTCCGTTTGCATTAGCAGTTATAAGTCGTTTTGCGATTAAAAGATATTTAGGAGATAAGTTTTTCAATCAAACGTTTATTCCATTTGTTTCTCCAATTACGTTAATAGCACTTTTATTCACGATTGTAGTGATGTTCAGTTTAAAAGGCGAAATGATTGTAGATTTACCAATGGATGTGGTTAGAATTGCTATTCCTTTAGTCATTTTCTTTGCGATTATGTTCTTCTTGATGTTCTTTGTGGCGATGAAAATTGGAGCTAATTATAGAGATACAGTAGCGTTGTCGTTTACCGCTTCAGGAAATAACTTTGAGTTAGCTATTGCTGTTTCCATCGGTGTTTTCGGAATCAATAGCGGACAAGCTTTTGCAGGTGTTATCGGACCTCTAGTGGAAGTTCCCGCTTTGATAATCTTAGTAAATGTCGCTTTTTGGTTGAGAAAGAAATATTTCAAATAAAAAAAATGCTCTTTTAAGAGCGTTTTTTGTTTTATTCTTTAATCACTTTAATGGTTTTCTGTTCCAAATCGTTTTCTAAAACAATTAAGTATATTCCACTTTCTAAACTAGTTAAATCTAAACTATTAGAAGTCGTATTTTCAAATGTATGTGTTTCAATTAATTGACCTAACATACTGTAAATACTAGCTTTTGTTATAGAAATATTTTCTAAATGCAAAATATCTTTAACGGGATTAGGATAAAAAGTAAAAGAAGCAAAACTATTGCCGTTAACACTTAAAGTAGTCGTAATAGTAAATTGATAGGGTGTGGTATAATTAGTGTTTGTTGGGTTAGTACTTGTTAATTTTAAGTAATAGTTACCAGGAGCAAGTGTTCTTGTAAAAATAAGTGTAGCGCCACTATTGTTTTGAGTAGCACCAATATCTATTCCACTTGCATCTAAAATAGTTCCATTCATGGATGAAGTTACAATACTACTTACAGAAACAATTGCGTTAACGTTGTCTACAACACTAAATTTGAAATAATCATTATCGGCAGCTGTTGGATTTTGTACGGTTGTATAGCCAATATAATTTTTATTTGTTGTAATTCCATAAGCTAATTCCTTGAAATTAGGCTCGTCTAAACCTTGCATCATTTGGTATGGATAACCCGGTAATTCAGTATGATTTTCAATGATATCATAACCCGAATTGAAGTAAAATAATTTAGCAGGATAAGTTAATCCAGTTAAATAAGTATTCATATTTGAAGAAGGTTCAGAAACCACGCCATCAGTAGTGATATTACCTCCAAACGCATTGGTTATTCGTCCAATTACACATGAAAAATCAATTAGATTATCTATCGATTTTTGGTTTAAGCCCTGAATGGTTTCTCCTGAAATGCCATTGCAATTAACATCAACATTGTAAAAATCTGGAGAATAGGAGTTGTCATTCATGCTTGTGCTGTTTTGAATTTCAGTGCCTCCAAATAAAAAATGACTTCCTTCGCCACTATAATAGTAAGTGGTTTTTAAATCTCTTATAGCTTCAGAACTTACATCCGTTCCGGTCATAAACGCTAAAACATTATCACTTGCGTTACTTCCGCCATGGGGAGTTCCTAAAGTTAATAACTTAGCTACATGGTGTTGATTATCGGATTGCCAATTATACGCGTTTTGAATGTATTCTCTGGACGCTAAACCACCCATGCTGTGCCCAATCAAAATAACTTTGTCTTTTCCGGTTACTTCCATTACTCTTTGAATGGCTACTTTTACTGCAGCTCCTTGCTTAGCAATTGCTGATTGATTACTCAAAACAGTTGTTCCAACTGCGCCATTTGGGTTTACATTAAAATTTACATAGAAATAGTCTCCATTTTGTACAAACGATTCAAATGCAGCAATATCAGCTCCTGCAGTAGGATAAAAGTTTTTATTGGTTGTGGTATTGTTGTTGTCTGCATTTAAACAGAAATCAAACCGTCCTCCATAGGTAAATGAATATTGTGTATCGTAATAATCGGTAGATGTATTCCAAGTTTCCGAACTAGAATTTAATCCGTGAATAAATAGAATAGGATAAGGTAATTTGCTTTCAAACACCCTACTAGTTGTATTTCTAACAGGGGTTTTTAATGGAAAAATACTGTCGTTTCTGTATTCAAAATACTCGAATTCGGCTTGTCTAGGTTTAAATTCAATCCGATGATTTTGAGAAAATCCAACGGAAGAAATGAATAGTAAAGTAAATGATAAAAAAAAGGTAATTTTATTCATGCACATTATTCTGAGGATAATAATTAGTGCAATATATAAAATATGTGTTAAATTTTCTAAAATAATTTAATTATGACGAAAATTCAATAAAAATAAAAGCTCCAACAGGAGCTTTCTAATTATTTATCTATAGAACCTAAAACACGTTTCATGAAATCGTTCAAGGCTGTTTTTTTGTCTTTGCCATCTTTTATCATTTGGGTTACTTCAAGTGCACCATACATGTTTGAAATTAATTCGGCAATTACATCTAATTCTTCATCTTTTAATGATGAAACTTCACAAAGATTCTCTAGAACTTCAATAGTTTCAACTAAATAATCTTGGTCGTTATCTTCAATAAATTGAGTTAACTGTTTTATAACGGGTAATTTCATATTTGTTTTTGTTTCAAGTTTAAGGTTTCAGGTTGTTTTTACAAACTTGAAACTTATAATTAAACTACTTCTGCAACCAATTCAGCTAAAACTTCAGCTTTATTAGTTTGTGTTTGATTCACTAATGCACCATTTTTAAATGTAGCAAAAGTTGGTAAGTTATCTACTTTAGCTAATTTTCTAGATTCTGGAAACTTTTCAGCATCTACAATTACAAAAGGAATGGTTTCGTTTTGTGAAGCCATCATTTTGAATTTTGGTTTCATGATACGACAATTTCCACACCATGAAGCTGAAAATTGTACCACAACCGTTTCGTTGTTTGCAATTACTTCGGCTAAATTATCTTGTTCTATTTCTGTAAACATAATTTTTAAAATTCAATTTCAATAGCAATATCTAAATTCAATTATTTGAAACTTGATATTGCTATTGATTTTTGTTATTGATTAATGTGAAGCTAAATAAGCAGCAGTTGAATTTCTATCTGCATTCATAGCGTCTTTTCCTTCTTCCCAGTTAGCTGGACAAACTTCACCTTTAGTTTGAACGTGCGTATAAGCGTCAACTAATCTTAAATATTCGTTTACGTTTCTTCCTAATGGCATGTCATTTACACTTTCGTGGAAAATTTTACCTTCTTCGTCAATCAAATAAGTAGCTCTAAAAGTTACATTTGAACCTTCTAATATTTCATCATTAAGATTTTCGTCATAAACCCATTCTGCATCTAAAATATCTAAAGCAGCAGATAAATTTCTAGTAGTGTCTGCTAAAAGTGGATAAGTTACACCTTCAATTCCACCATTATCTTTTGCTGTATTTAACCATGCAAAGTGTACTTCGTTAGTATCACAAGAAGCGCCAATTACCATTGTGTTTCTTTTTTCAAATTCACCCAAAGCAGCTTGAAATGCATGTAATTCTGTTGGACAAACAAATGTAAAATCTTTTGGATACCAAAACAATACTACTTTTTTCTTGTTGTTAACAGCTTCTTCTAATACGTTAATTCTTAAATTATCTCCCATAAAAGAGATAGCATCAACTGTAATGTTTGGGAATTTTTTTCCTACTAATGACATAATGTTATAATTTTAAATTGTTATTTATTTTCTGATACAAATTTACGAATAAAAAAACCACAACTATAGTTAAGTCATGGTTAATTTTTATTTTAATATAGATTTTGTTTATGGTATTTTTATTTCTTTATTTCTGAAACCAATTGTTTGATTTTAATATTGAAAGCCGCAAAAATTAATGTCATGAATGGACTTAAAATATTAAAAAATGCATAAGGTAAATAATCCAGTGTTGAAACACCTAGCGTCCCGGCTTGGTAGGCACCACAAGTGTTCCAAGGTACTAATACGGATGTAACTGTACCAGTATCTTCTAATGTTCTACTTAAGTTTTCTGGTGCTAGTCCTTTGTCTTTATATGCTTTTGCAAACATTTTTCCAGGTACTACAATTGCTAAATATTGATCAGACGCTGTTATGTTTAATGCTAAACAACTTCCAACAGTTGAAGCAAACAAACCAAAAGTTGTATGCGCTAACTTCAATAATGATTCGCTAATTCTTGCTAAAGCTCCAATTGCATCCATAATTCCGCCAAAAACCATCGCACATAAAATTAACCAAATGGTGGGTAACATTTTTGCCATACCGCCAGAAGTAAATAAATCTGCTAATGTTTTACTTTCTGTAGGAACAATTACTTCAGTAGTTATAGCTTGCATTACCCCCTTATAAGCTGATTTGAAAGTTAAACTATCGGCTCCAGTAATTTGAGTAACAATTTCCGGTTGAAAAATAATAGCAAAAATTCCCGCTAATAAAGTCCCAACTAAAAGCGCAACCAATGGTTCCGTTTTTTTAACGATTAATCCGATTACTATAACTGGAACTAAAAACAATAATGGAGTAACATTAAAACTTGCTGTTATTGAGTTTAATAAATCGTTTGTATTTGCCTCACCACTTACTTCTACAGAAAGTCCTAAGACGATAAATAAAATTAAAGTGATTATGTAAGTTGGGATTGTAGTTAATGTCATGTATTTAATATGCGTAAACAAATCGGTTCCCGCCATTGCAGGGGCAAGGTTAGTGGTGTCAGACATGGGGGATAATTTATCTCCGAAATAAGCGCCAGATATTACAGCTCCAGCCACCATTCCTAAATCAAAACCCAATGCACCACCAATACCTATTAATGCAATACCTACAGTTGCAGAAGTTGTCCAAGAACTTCCAGTAGCAATAGAAATTACCGAACAAATGATTAAGGTAGCCGGTAAAAAGATAGCCGGACTTAAAATTTGTAAACCATAATATATCATTGAAGGAATAATTCCACTCACCATCCAAGTTCCAGCAAGGGCACCAACCATTAACAAAATAAGAATGGCACTTGCTGTTGATTTAATATTATTAGCAACTTCGTCTAGCATTTTATGAAAGGGAACTTTGGTAAAATAGCCTACAATTGCAGCGACAGCGCCACCTAATAAGAGAATAAATTGATTACTTCCACCTAGTGCATTATCATCTGGTCCATTATAGGCATAAAGCACATTATAAGCAAGCATTCCGATTAAAGCAAATACAGGAATTAAAGCTTCCCATAGTTTTAGCTCTCTATTTTTTATTATTTTAGTATTCATTGGTCTTTGTTTGAGGTTGCAATATAGAAAAAGGAAAGTATATCGCAAAGTTTAGTTAAAATAAAAATCCAGTTGAATACTCAACTGGATTTTTAAAATATTGATTTTAAGAATTATAAAACACCTAATTCTACCATACATTGTCTCATCATTTGATACGTTCTTTCGATATCGTTATCTAAACCAATTGAAAAACGAATTAAACCATCCGTTAAGCCCATTTCTTTTTGCTCATCTAATGGAATTTCAGATGAAGTTGAAGTTCCAGGCGCACTGAATAATGTTTTGTAAAATCCTAAACTTACAGCTAGATATCCTAAGTTTCTTTGTTGCATTAATTCCATCAAAGCATTTGCCTTATCTAAAGTACCTACATCAATGGTCATCATTCCTCCAAAACCGTATTCAGGATTAATCATGGTTTTGTATATTTCATGACTTGGGTGACTTGCTAGACCTGGGTAAACCGTTTTAATTCCGTCTGCTTCAAATTTATTTGCCAAATACATTGTATTGTGGCTATGTTGTTTCATTCTAATGTGTAAGGTTCTTAAGTTTTTCATCACAGAAGCCGAACGCAAACTATCCATTGTAGGACCTAAAAGCATACTTGCTCCGTCGTTTACATTTTTCAAGCTATTGATGAATTCTTGAGAAGCACAAACTACACCACCAACAGTATCACTACTTCCGTTGATGTATTTTGTTAACGAATGAATCACAATATCAGCACCTAATTTTGCAGGAGCAACTGATAAAGGTGAAAAAGTATTATCAACTACCAATTTAATGTTGTGTTTTTTAGCAATTTTAGCCAAGGAAGCAATATCAGCTACTTCTAATAAAGGATTACTTACGGTTTCGCAATATAAAACTTTGGTATTTGGTGTTATTGCAGCTTCAACGATGTCTAATTTGGTAATGTCAACAAAGGTAGTTTTGATGCCCATTCGTGGAACAAAATTTTTCAAAAATGCATATGTTCCTCCGTAAATAGTTCTACTTGAAACAATATGATCGCCGTTTCCACACAATTGTAAAAGAGTAGGAGTAATAGCACCCATCCCTGAAGCAGCAACATTTGCCGATTGAGTTCCTTCCATAGCAGCTAATGCTTTGTCTAAGTATAAATTACTTGGAGATGAATGACGTGAATATAAATAACATCCTTCTGCATTGCCTTCAAAGGTGTCGAACATGGTTTTTGCCGACAAAAAAGTATATGTTGAACTGTCGGAAATCGATGGATTTACACCTCCAAATTCACCAAAGTATTGTAAGTCTTGAATGTTGTCTGCTGGGTTGAAATTTTCCATATTTTTAATGTTTAGTTGTTTATTTTAAATCAAAAATATAATAGTATAGTTTAATAATCAATAGTAATTATTTAAATTAGATTTTAATTTTAATTTTGTTTCATGTTGTAGTTTTTATTTCCGTTTTTTAATCGTTTTGATTACATTTGCCGATAACAACAACAAACAACAACACAATTAATGGATTCAATTGACAAAAAACTTCTGGGATTACTTCAAGAAGACACAAAAAAAACAACAAAAGAACTTTCGATGGTTTTGAATCTTTCAGTAACAGCGGTTTATGAAAGAATAAAAAAATTAGAACGAGAAGGCGTAATTAGTAAATATGTAGCAATTCTTGATCGTAACAAAGTAGAAAAAGCATTTGTGGTATTTTGTCACATTAAATTAATTCAGCATACTAAAGATTTTTTAACAACTTTTGAAAGCGAAGTTGTAAAATTAGATGAAGTTTTAGAGTGTTTTCACGTAAGTGGTGATTATGATTACATCTTAAAAGTACATGTAAAAGATATGGACGAATATAGAGAGTTTATGGTTACCAAGCTAACAGGATTAAACCACATTGGTAGTACACATAGTTCGTTTATGATTGGTGAAGTTAAAAACACTACTGCTTTTACTTTATAAGAATCAGCTATAATAATTTACCAAAAAAGTAACAAATAATTAATTCAAAAAGCGTTACTTTTGTATCCGAATTTAAGTCAAACAACAAACTTTATATAAAATCATGAGTCAATTTGATGTAACCATTATAGGTTCTGGACCTGGAGGATATGTTTCGGCGATCCGTTGTGCCCAATTAGGTTTTAAAACTGCTATTATTGAAAAATATTCAACGCTTGGAGGAACTTGTTTAAACGTAGGATGTATTCCTTCTAAAGCATTATTAGCTTCTTCGCATCATTATGAAGAATTACAACATTTTGCAGACCACGGAATTGAAGTTTCGGGTGATGTAAAAGTGAATTTGGAAAAAATGATTGCTCGTAAACAAGCGGTGGTAGATCAAACTTCAGGTGGTGTAAAATTCTTAATGGATAAAAACAACATCACCGTTTTTAATGGAGTAGGTTCGTTTGAAAGCGCTACTTCTGTAAAAGTGACTAAAGAAGATGGTTCTTCGGAAATCATCGAATCAAAAAATATTATTATTGCTACAGGTTCTAAACCATCTAGCTTACCATTTATCAAATTAGATAAAGAAAGAATCATCACTTCTACTGAAGCTTTGAAACTGAAAGAAGTTCCAAAACACTTAGTAATTATTGGTGGTGGTGTTATCGGAATCGAATTAGGTCAAGTATATTTACGTTTAGGAGCGCAAGTTTCTGTAGTAGAATTTATGGACAGAATTATTCCAGGAATGGACGCAGCTTTGTCAAAAGAATTGACTAAAGTGTTGAAAAAACAAGGCATGAAATTCTACACGTCTCACAAAGTTCAATCAGTAGAAAGAGCTGGAGATGTTGTAACGGTAAAAGCAGAAAATGCTAAAGGAGAAATCATCACATTAGAAGGTGATTATTCATTAGTTTCTGTAGGTCGTCGTCCTTATACAGATGGATTAAATGCGGATAAAGCAGGAGTAAAAGTTACCGAAAGAGGTCAAATCGAAGTAAACGATCATTTACAAACTTCGGCTTCAAATGTTTATGCAATTGGTGATGTAGTTCGTGGCGCTATGTTAGCACACAAAGCGGAAGAAGAAGGAGTAATGGTAGCTGAAATTTTAGCAGGTCAAAAACCACATATCGATTATAATTTAATTCCTGGTGTAGTGTACACTTGGCCAGAAGTTGCCGCTGTTGGTAAAACAGAAGAGCAATTGAAAGCGGAAGGTGTAGCTTATAAAGCAGGAAGTTTCCCATTCAAAGCATTAGGAAGAGCAAGAGCAGGTGGCGACACTGACGGATTTGTAAAAATCTTAGCCGATGCAAAAACAGATGAAGTTTTAGGAGTTCACATGATTGGAGCAAGATGTGCTGATTTAATTGCAGAAGCTGTTACAGCAATGGAATTTAGAGCAAGTGCAGAAGATATTTCAAGAATGTCTCACGCACACCCAACGTTTGCAGAAGCTATCAAAGAAGCAGCATTAGCAGCAACAGATAACAGAGCATTACACGTGTAAATAGAAAAGTTATTATATCAAAAATCCCAAACTCAATTGAGTTTGGGATTTTTTTTGTTGGCACGGATTGCAAATCCGCGCTATCGGGTTGTCTGTAATGCCTTAATAAAAAATGTCTTGTCCTGAAATAGGTTTACACAAAAGTGTAAAAATATGGAAAGATATTCAAAAGAATTTTCGACAAAATGGCAATCTAAATATTCCGAGGAATTTAAAAGATTTGTATGTAATGAATATTTAAGTGGTTTATTAACCAAAAGAAAGGTTGAATTAAAATATGATTTGGGTAATTCTCGACTAACTTATTGGTTAAGAGAAAGAGGATATGATAATATAAAATCAAGAATTGTATCTTTACCAGACATGAAATCAGTTAAAAATGTTATTAAAGAAATAGACTCTCAAAAGTCGATTACAGAGATAGAAAAAGAACTTCAAGAGGCAAAACTTTTAGCTGAGACTTATCGTAAAATAATAGAAATTGCTGAAAAAGAGTTTAAAATTAATATCGTAAAAAAGTCCAATACCAAGTAATTCAGGAGATGAAAAACCATTATCCCAAGATTGGTTTAGGCAAGTTTTGCCGATTACTTGGTGTAACACGACAAGCATATTATCAACACTTTTGGCATCAAGAACAATATGTTTTTGAAGATGAATTAGTTATATCTGAAGTGCTAAAAATAAGAAATAATCATCGTCATATAGGAGGGAGAAAGTTATACGAATTACTTCAACCCTTTCTATTAGAACACCAAATAAAAATGGGTAGAGATAGATTATTCGATGTTTTATCTGCAAATTATCTTTTAGTAAAGCGTAGAAAAAAACAAACAATTACTACCAATTCTTATCATCGATTTAAAAAGTATCCAAATTTGATACGTAATTTAATTCCTACTAAACTAAATCAATTATGGGTTAGCGATATAACTTATTGGAAAATAGCAACAGGATTTGTTTATATCAGCTTCATAACAGATGCTTATTCAAGAAAAATCATTGGTTCACATGTGGCACAGACAATGGAAGCTGTTGAAACAATGGAAGCGTTGAAAATGGCAATCTCTGGTCTAAGAAAGGTACCAGATTGCCATTTTCAACTCACGCACCATTCAGATAGAGGAATTCAATATTGTAGCGATAAATATGTAAAACTTCTAGAAAATAATAACATAAGAATTAGTATGACAGAAAACGGAGATCCATTAGAAAATGCAATTGCAGAAAGAGTTAATGGCATAATAAAAGAAGAATATTTAAATGATTATCAAATAGATAATCTTAAACAAGCTAAAGAATTATTGAAAACAGTTGTTGAATTGTATAATAATGAAAGACCTCATATGAGCATAGGAAATCTTACTCCAAATCAAGTACATCAAAATAATTTAAAAACAGAAAAATTATGGAAGAATTATTATATAAAAAGTCCTATTATTGTAAACCAATAACAGGACTAAAAATGAGTTGTAAATCTATTTTAGGATTAAGTGTAAATATGTAAACTTATTTTAGGACGAGACAAAATTCTCCCGAACGCTCTGTCGAAAAGTGTTTTAGATATGTTCTTGGAACGTAATGTTGTCTTTTTACTTCAATTGTTGACATTTATTTTAACCTTTTTAAATAAATTACGGAACCTTTCCCATCACCACCTATGGAACATTTAAGGGTATTTTCATCAATAATTGAATAGGTATTATAGGTCACCCAATTTGTTGAAACCATTTTCTCTGTAGTTTTAATTGTATTGTTTACTACTTGAATTTTTAAAATTTCCTTTTCTTCTCCATTACTACTATCCCACTTAACAATTTGAAGAACATTGTCTTTGTCTTTAAAGATAATAGTTCTTGTCATTGAACCATCTGTAGTCCAATAACCAATAAAGCTTTTGTTTAAATCATTTTGACTGAATGCAAGTGAGCTTGTTATACAAAGTATAGCTGTTACTAATAAGAAATTAATTTTATTCATAATATTACGTTTTGTTTTTTTTTAATATAGTTGGTAACGTTCCCGCGCTTTGCGCTGTTGCGAGCTTCGGAACGAATTATTTTCTGTTAAAGATAATATTTCTTGCGAAAGAAAAATGTCCGGCTTGCACAAAATTCGCAATAGCGCAAAACGTGTGTTGGCAGTAGTTGTTTTTATATATTCCGCTTTATCATTCTAACATAATAAGCTGAAAACATTTTGGCTCTATACCAAATCAAGAAAATTAATATTAGCTTCCAAAATTCAAAACGCCAGAGATAAATGTCGAAAACAATGCTAATGAATATAATTAGGACGATACCTTTAAATAAGTCGCTCATTACTTGATAATATTCTGCTTTCTCATATTTATTTTCTGTAATTAACTTATCACAAGTTTTTAGAAATGTTTCATTTGTTATTTCTTCTTTATTTCGAATTCCTATATTTCGGTAACCAAAAAACAAGAAATTGTAAAACTTCCAGTATTTGTTTTTTAATGGCTTTTCTTTTGGAAAAAAACGCAGTAAAATACCATTGAAAATCACATCATCTAAACTCATCAAAATATGTCCAATTAGATATGAAATAGGAATTAATAATAAAACGGTTAAATCCGAATAGTCTTTTGAATCCTTAATGATAGAACCAATTTCAAAAGGATAATATAAATAAGTAAAAAATAAAACTATTAATCCTAAAAGTGTATAAACGAGAATATCTCTTAAAGTAAATTTTTCTGTCATATTCTGATTTTTATGCTGTTGTTGATTTCTTTATTCGGGATTAAATAACATTTCAATTTTTTTCAAAGCTCTATTGTATTCTTCATTTTCACCTTTCATTTCTTTTAAAGTATCTAAAACATCTTGTTGATACATTTCGGTTGATATAGTTCTATACGCATAATCTGAAATTGCATTTCTGAAATTTTCATTCGGATTTTCTGCAAACCAATCTTTAATATAAAACGCAGCATTAAATAAGCCCGATAGACTTGTAACTCTTCTTATACATTCTTCATCTGAAATTTCATTTTCAGGTTTATGAATTTTCCGATTACCTTTATCAATATCAACATAAAAACTTGCTTCTTTTTCTTTTGAAAAATTTCCCCTAACCGAAGGAAATTCTAAAGCTTCGTCTTCATTCTCATATTCTAACTCAAGCCTTAATAGACAGAAGAATTCATAGAAAAATGCTCTATGAGCTTTTATATCGTGATTTCTCCATTCTTTCCAGAAATCTTTCCAATCACCAAGATTCTGCGCTTTGGAATAATATGCTAAACAACTAAAAGATTTTCCTAACTCTTCTAAAGATAATTCGGCTAATCCTAAACTTGGATATTTATTTTTTTCAAGTTCAAACAAAATTTTTCTTGAGCATTCATACATGTAAAATGCATTATCAATTGAACTGTTGAATAATTCTAAGAGTTCTTCTTTTTTTAGATTCATGTTTAATAGATGAGCGTTTTACAATTACTGCCAACTAGTATATATGTATGACAAAATCATACAAAGCAACCCAATTTTGGGTGTATATATCTGACAAACGTCAGTTTTATCTTTTTTCAAAAATAATAAAAAAATCTAATACAATATTAGTTGCAATACAATATTATAAACAATAAACCACCGGTTTCCCGATGGTTTATTTCTTACTTTTTTAAAAACTTCTTATATCCAAAGGACCCTAGAAACCCAATTAAAACAAATGGCCAAAGCACTACAACAAACGAAATAATGTTTTCTAACATAAACCAACCCGTTTTTACACTGTCCCAAATTTGTAACCCAATATTTGGTCGGTAAGCGTTGATGCTTTTTTCATTAACCACCATTTCTTGTTTGATGCTTTCGTCTTGGTAAATGTTTAGTGTTAAAGTGCTAAAATTCACTTGGTCTTGTAATGATAAATTCTGCAATTTTGAAGCGTCATTTTGCTCTTTTTTAGCATCTAAAGTTTCTTCGGCTTTTACCACTTGATTTAATTTCTTTCCTTTTGAATCAATTGCATTTTCCAAACGCTTTTCTGAAGAATTACTTCTTTTTTGCGCTAATTCATTGGATAACATTTGTAAGGAAACATCATCGGCTTTGATAATGCGATAATCTAAAAAATGAATTTGTTTCGCTATGGTTTTAATCACGGTATCCATTTTCGTATTCGGAACACGAATCGTGATGTTATTGTCTACTTTATATTTGGTTGTTACTAAAGTACTATCCTGACTCACTTTTGTTCGGTCTTCGTTGTGAATATTACTTTGTAGGTTGGTGTACGTTACAAATCCTCCAAATTTCGTAGTTGCATCTTCAATAGCATAAGTTGATTTGGCAACATTCTTGACTTTAAATTTTACATCGGCCGTTCGTACAAATTTACGATTGCTGTTTTTGTTTTCAACGGCTGCCGAGGAGGAAACAACGCTTGTGCTATCGGTTGCAACATTTTCTGAATAATCTGATGTTTCTTCAGCTACACTTTCTTTACAGGCGAATACTAAACCAAGCGCTAGTAAAGTCAATACGATTTTGGTGTTTTTGTTCATAAAAATTCATTTTTAAAGTTATTGATTAATTGTTTTTAATACGAGTAGTTATAGAATCAATAGAAATGAATTTTTAATTGGTTAGTTATAGAGGCAAGAATAAAAACCGTGCCAAATTTTAACATTTGAACCATTTTTCAACAACTATTTTTTTGTTGTACTTTTACGAAGTAAATTTTCCAATTTGAGAACAGTAATTACAAAAGATATTTCGCAGCTTCCTGACTTTAAAAACCAACTTTTGCATTGGTCTAACCAACACAGAGAAGTTGTTTTTTTAGATTCGAATCAGTATCATCAAAAGTATTCGAGTTACGATGCAGTTTTGGCGGTAGATGCTTTTACTTCGATTAAAACCGATTACGAAAATGCGTTTCAACATTTGTATCAGTACCAAAGTCAAACGAAAGATTGGTTGTTTGGTTACTTATCCTACGATTTAAAAAATGATACCGAAACTTTACATTCCAATAACTTTGATGGATTAGCATTTCCCGATTTGTTTTTCTTCCAACCTAAAAAGTTGTTTCTAATCAAAGAAAATCAAGTCGAAATTCAATATTTACGAATGTGCGATGACGAAATAGAAACTGATTTCGAAGAAATCATTTCAACAAAATTCATCACCCATCATCCATCATCCATCAGTATAAAACAACGAATCCCAAAAGAAAACTACCTTTCCAAAGTTTCTAAAATGCTCGAACACATTCACCGTGGCGACATTTATGAAGCCAATTTCTGTATGGAATTTTACGCCGAAAATACTGAAATTGAACCTTTGGAAATCTATCAAAAACTAAATGCAATTTCCGAACCACCATTTGCGGTGTACTTCAAAAATAATTTTCAGTATTTACTTTCCGCTTCACCAGAACGTTATTTGCGAAAAGAAGGAAATAAAGTTATTTCCCAGCCGATCAAAGGAACAGCCAAAAGAAGTTTCGATTTAGAACAAGACGAACAATTAAAATCTGATTTAACTCAAAACGAAAAAGAGCGTTCAGAAAACATTATGATTGTAGATTTAGTTCGAAACGATTTATCGCATACTGCCACAAAAGGAAGCGTTCAAGTGGAAGAATTGTGTCAGATTTATACGTTTAAGCAAGTTCATCAAATGATTTCGACAATTGTTTCAGAAGTAGAAAATACCACTTCACCTATCGAAATTCTAAGAACAACTTTTCCAATGGGAAGCATGACTGGTGCACCCAAAATTTCGGCTATGCAAATCATTGAAGAATTAGAAGAAACCAAACGAGGATTATACAGTGGAGCAGTAGGTTATTTCACTCCAAATGGCGATTTCGATTTCAATGTCGTAATTCGAAGTATTTTGTATAATTTGGAAAATCAATATTTATCATTTTCTGTTGGAAGTGCTATTACTTCTCAAGCCATACCAGAAATGGAATACGAAGAATGTTTATTGAAGGCAAAAGCGATGTTTGAGGTTTTAAGATAGGGAAAAGTAAAAAGGGATTAGGGAAGAGTAAAAAGCAATAAATATGAAAAGTTATAGAGATTTAATAGTTTGGCAAAAATCGATGAGTTGGATTACATTAGTTTATTCTCTAACATCAAAAATTCCTGAAAGTGAAAAATTTGGATTGATTTCTCAAATTAGGAGAAGTTCAGTTTCTATTCCTTCAAATATTGCTGAAGGTTATGGAAGAAATTACAAAAAAGATTATTCAAGATTTTTACAAATTGCGAGAGGTTCTTTATTTGAATGTCAAACCCAAATAGAAATTGCAATTAATCTAAAATTTATTTCTGAAGAAGATTGTAAAGAAATTAATGAATTGTCAATAGAAATTGAAAAAATGCTAAATTCGCTAATTAATAAATTGGCAGATAACTAATCCCTAATCCCTTTTTACTAATTACTTTATTAATGCTTACAAAATTCCAACATCATATCGAACAAAATTTCGCCCAACTAAAAGACAAGAAATTGCTTTTAGCAGTTAGTGGTGGTGTTGATAGTATGGTTTTATTGGATTTATTTTACAAGTTGAAGTTTGACATTTGCATAGCGCATTGTAATTTTCAATTGCGTGGAAAAGAGAGCGATGCAGATGAATTGTTAGTTAGAGAAATGTGTCAAGATGGATATATTCCTTATTTTATAAATTCGTTTGATACGCTCGAATTTGCTAAAGAAAATAAACTTTCTATTCAATTAGCCGCTCGAAAGTTACGTTATGATTGGTTTCAAGAACTTTTATCGGAAAATAAATTAGATTACTTGGTTACTGCGCATCATTTAGATGATAATGTAGAAACGTTTTTAATCAATTTTACTAGAGGAACTGGTTTGGAAGGTATAACAGGAATTCCAGTGCAAAACGAGAACATCATTCGACCATTATTACCTTTTTCAAGAGACGAAATTGAGAATTATGCCATAGATAATAAAATCCAATGGCGAGAAGATTCGAGTAATGCTTCAGACAAGTATTTTAGAAATAAATTACGTCACAATATTGTTCCCACTTTAAAAGAATTGAATACAGGATTTTTAGATTCGTTTCAAAATACCTTACATCATTTGCAACAAGCAGAATCTTTGGTGAACGATGCTTCTAAATTGGTGTTTGAAAAAGTAGTAAAAGAGAAGGGAAATCAATTAGAGATTCATTTGAATTCATTGCTTGAATTCCAAAATTACAAAGCGTATTTGTACCAATGGTTGAAAGCATTCGGATTTTCAGCTTGGAATGATATTTATGATTTGGTCGAAGCACAATCAGGAAAACAAGTGTTTTCTGAAACACATGTATTATTGAAAGATCGAGAGAAATTACTCCTTTCCGAAAGAAATTTAATAAATAAATCGGAAGTTTTTATCATTGAATCGATAGAAAGCAAAGTTAATATTCCCTTAAAACTTATCTTTTCAAGGTTTTCAGGAGATAAACATGTGAATGCAAATTGTATATTTGTAGACAAGGATAAAATTAATTTTCCACTTACAATTAGAAAATGGCAAGAAGGCGATTATTTTTATCCTGCTGGAATGAATGGAAAAAAGAAATTGAGTAAATATTTCAAAGACGAAAAATATTCGCTTTTAGATAAAGAAAATCAATGGTTATTGTGTTCGGAAGACCAAATTATTTGGGTAATCGGAAAACGAGCAGACCAACGTTTTATTGCAACAGAAACAACACAACAAAATATAAAAATAGAATCAGCCTAATGAAAAAATTAGTTTTAGTATTCACCTTATTATTTTCCTTTTTGGGATATTCTCAAATTTTTAATCCAGTAAAATGGTCCTCTAAAGTTGAGCAAAAATCAGACAATGAATTTGTTTTAGTGATGGATGTGATAATAGAAGACGAATGGCATTTGTATTCGCAATTCACGCCAGACGGAGGTTCGCAACCAACCGCTTTTACGTTTAAAGAATCGAAAGGAAATTATCAATTGGTTGGAAAAACCAAGGAAAGTCCTTATAAAAAAGTGTTTAATGATATTTTTGAAGTAGACGAATATTATTTCGCTAAAAAAGCTACTTTCAAACAAACGATTAAAGTTACTAATCCCAAATTAAAAACGATAAAAGTATATGTAGAATACCAAGTTTGTAAGGAACAATGTATTCAAGGCGATAACACTTTCACGTTTACTTTGCCAGAAATTAAAAAAGCTGCGGTGGAAACTGCAAGCGATGTAGTTACAGCAGATTCTTCTTCAGTTGCTTTAGATTCTTCCTCAGTTGAAAGTTCTGAAGTAGAGAAAAATATAAAAGAAATTGCTCCGACTTCAGCTCCTAAAGAAGAGAAAAAAGGATTATGGGCTATTTTCTTTTTAGCTTTCTTCGGAGGTTTTGCTGCTTTGTTAACACCTTGTGTGTTTCCAATGATTCCAATGACGGTAAGTTTCTTTACCAAACAAAGTAAAACAAAAGCAGAAGGAAAGAAAAATGCCATTTTATATGGAGTTTCGATAATTCTTATTTATGTAATCCTAGGTTCATTGGTAACAGGAATATTTGGTGCAGATTCATTAAATGCGCTTTCAACGAATGTTTGGTTTAACCTAATTTTCTTTGGATTATTAGTGTTTTTTGCGACTTCATTTTTAGGAGCATTCGAAATTGTTTTACCTAACTCTTGGGCAAATAAAGTGGATCAACAAGCCGATAGAGGAGGTTTCGTAGGAATCTTATTTATGGCGTTAGCATTAGCAATTGTTTCTTTTTCTTGTACGGGTCCAATTGTTGGTACTTTATTAGTTGAAGCGGCTTCAAAAGGAGGTTTAGCTCCAATCATTGGAATGTTAGGATTTTCATCAGCATTAGCTTTGCCTTTTATGTTATTTGCGATGTTCCCGGGTTGGATGAATTCGTTGCCAAAATCAGGTGGTTGGTTAAATACCGTTAAAGTTTCATTAGGTTTCTTGGAATTAGCTTTAGCATTTAAATTTTTATCTAATGCCGATTTGGTAGTACAAGCACATTTATTAGAAAGAGAAGTGTTCTTAGCTATTTGGATTGCTATTTTTGGAACTTGGGCAGTCTACCTTTTTGGAAAATTAACATTACCACATGATAGTCCGTTAGTTCATTTATCTATTGGACGTTTATTTATGGCAGTTTTTGTCACAATATTTACAATTTATTTAATTCCAGGATTATGGGGTGCGCCTTTGAAAATTATTTCAGGATTTCCACCGCCAATGACTTACAGCGAAAGTCCAAATGGAATAGGAACTTCTGGTGGAACTTCAACAGCAGCTATAGATTTACCAGAACACGCACATTCAGGTCCGCATGGAATTATTGCTTTTCATGATTATGAAGACGGTTTAGCTTATGCGAATAAAGTTGGGAAACCAATTTTATTAGATTTCACTGGTCACGCTTGTGTGAATTGTAGAAAAATGGAAGATTTTGTTTGGTCAAAACCAGAAATTTTGTCTCTTTTAAAAGATAAAGTAGTTTTAGTTTCACTTTATGTGGATGATAAACGTGAATTACCTAAAGATGAGCAATATGTATCTAAAGAAACTGGTAAAGAGATTATAACCATTGGAAACAAATGGAGCGATTATCAAATTACACGATATAAAAATAACGCACAACCATATTACATTATCCTAGACAGTGATGGAAAGGATATTACTCAGCAAATTGGTTATACGCCAGACGCAGCTGTTTATAAAAAATGGCTAGAAGACGGCATATCAAAATTCAAAAAATAAATCAAATCCCGAGTAATCGGGATTTTTTATTTCAAAAACTTTTCTATATTTGCATCTATATAAGCCAATTAAATAGTATAAGCCATGTTAGTAAAAGTATTCGGTAGCGCCGTTTTTGGCGTTGAAGCCACCACCATTACGGTTGAAGTAAATATTGATAAAGGAATCGGCTACCACTTGGTAGGTCTTCCAGATTCCGCTATAAAAGAGAGTAGTTATCGCATAGCTGCCGTACTAAAAAACAACGGGTATCAATTGCCCGGAAAAAAAATCACCATCAACATGGCTCCGGCCGATTTACGTAAAGAAGGTTCTGCGTATGACCTTACTTTAGCAGTTGGTATTTTAGCAGCATCTTCACAAATTAAGTCAGAAGATATTCACAACTATGTCATTATGGGTGAATTATCACTCGATGGCGGTTTGCAACCCATAAAAGGAGCTTTGTCAATAGCAATTAAAGCCAAAGAAGAAGGTTTTAAAGGGTTAATTTTGCCTTTTCAAAATGTGAAAGAAGCCGCAATTGTTGCCGGACTCGATGTGTATGGAGTAGAAAATGTGTTGCAAGTCATTAATTTTTTCGAAGGAAAATCAGACTTGATTCCCACTACTATTGACACCAAAGAAGAATTTAATAAAACCTTAGATTTCCCAGAACACGATTTTTCCGACGTTAAAGGTCAGGAAGGAATTAAACGCTGTATGGAAATTGCTGCTGCAGGCGGACATAATATAATTTTAATTGGTCCTCCAGGTTCAGGAAAAACAATGTTAGCCAAACGTTTGCCTAGTATTTTGCCACCAATGACGATGCGTGAAGCTTTAGAAACCACCAAAATTCATTCCGTAGCAGGAAAGACCAAAGATGTCGGTTTAATGGCGCAACGCCCTTTTAGAAGTCCGCATCATACGGCATCGAGCGTAAGCTTAGTTGGTGGCGGAAGTTATCCACAACCAGGTGAAATTTCGTTAGCACACAATGGTGTTTTATTTTTAGATGAATTACCCGAATTTAAACGAGAGGTTTTAGAAGTCATGCGTCAGCCCTTAGAAGATAGGGAAGTAACAATTTCAAGAGCTAAATTTACCATTACCTATCCATCATCGTTTATGTTGGTGGCAAGTATGAATCCAAGTCCGGGCGGTTATTTTAATGATCCGAATGCACCTGTGAGTTCTTCACCAATGGAAATGCAACGGTATTTAAGTAAAATTTCTGGACCTTTATTAGATCGAATTGATATTCATATTGAAGTAACGCCCGTTCCGTTTGAAAAATTAACCGAAACTCGAAAAGCAGAAAGTAGTACTGAAATTAGAAAAAGAGTTACCAAAGCAAGAGAAATACAATCACACCGATTTGAAAACAATGAATACATACATTACAATGCGCAAATGAGTAGTAAACTAATACGCGAATTTTGTATTTTGGATGAGGTTTCCTTACAATTGCTAAAAACAGCTATGGAACGATTGAATTTGTCTGCAAGAGCGTATGATAGAATTTTAAAAGTTGCAAGAACTATAGCCGATTTAGAAGCTTCAGAGGCAATTCAATCGCATCATATTGCGGAAGCGATTCAATACAGAAGTTTGGATAGGGAAGGATGGTTAGGATAAATTTTTACCATGTTTTTTCCAATATTTTGCACCATAGCTACAAAAAATTTCACCACCTGATTTAATTTTTTTTGTAGCTATGAGGCAAACATTATCTTCATCATCTAAAGTTATTTTGGAATTGTTTTTGAATTCTAATTTTGAAAAAGCTTCAGCATCATTTGCATATTTAGCGAAACATTCAGAATGCATAGCATCTAAAATGCTTCCATCTAACATGTTCATAAAATATTTGTCGTTTCCTAATTGTGCTCTTTTTTCAGCTTCAATTTCCGTTAGAATTTCACCTTTAAAAAAGGAAATTATTTCATCTTTGTATATATCAATAGCAGAAAACAAACCTTTTCCAGCATTTGTTATTTGAGAATCTTGAATGTACAAATAATCAGACTCAAGTGCTTCAATTGAATTCGGTAATTTTTTCAGATGGAAATTGTTAGAGTTAAATATTTAAATGAATTGCCTAAAATTAGCATTCGACTTTTTTGTATAAAATGGTCTAATAGTTGAAATTACAAATCAAATTCTACATTTTGTAAACAGATTTTACAAATGTTTAAAATCCGAAACGAACCCCTAAATAGAAATCGGCTTGTTTCCCATCACTTGCCAATGCAGAAATAGCACTGTTAGATCCAATAAAGAAACCAGCTAATCTAAATCCTATACCACTTGTAAATCCTGAAATTTCATTAGCAGCAAGAGGTGCATAGGCTTCAAACCAACCTGATGAAAATCTAGGAATTAAGGAATATGAGTTTTGAGTTGTTGTAATATCACTTTCAGTATCATCTGAAATTTTTTGATTAATTGTTCCTGTAACAAACCATTTTTTGTGAAGACGTAAATCTGCATATGCATTAATTACGGTAGGTAACTTAATTTTTACATCAGCACTGCTAGAAGTTGTTTGTAAAATACCAGCATTAGCAGGATCATTTAATATGGCTTCAATTTCTTCCATACTTTGTACGTTTTCAAACTGATTTATGTCTAAACTTTCAATTCCATCTATATTCAAGGAATAATTTTTACTTAAATTATTGTCAGATTTAAACGTCATGGCTCCTAAGTTTTTTATAGAAAGTCCAGTATTTAATTTATAACTGTTAGCATCATTTTCATCCTTTAATCTATAGTTAAATCCTAAGTCAAAGGCATATCCATTGATTCCTTGTGAGAAAAATTCATTATAATTACCTTGGTCAGAGAAGTCATTTGCTAAAACTCCAGCATAAGAGATGTTAATGTTTGCACTTGCATTAATTAAAGAAATATCACCAAAATTATTTACCAAAGTTCCGTTTAAATTAGAAGCAGAAAAGTTAGCATACGCACCTGGAAATAATAATCTTATATTAGTACCAACGTTGATTTTATGTTTAGGAGAATCCATAAGATTTCTTGCAATATTAAAACTTAACTCACCCCAAGTAGTAGCATTTAAACGTTGATTTTCGTTTGAAGATAGATTTGTTTGTGTAAACAAATTGCTTAAACCACCATTGCTAATTGCTTCTCCCAATTCATTATCAACATTTACTGCATTTGCTTTTAAATAAGCAGAAGAATTTAAACCAAAACCCCATTTTCCTTTTTTGAAGGCAAAGGAAGGACCAAAAAATTGTGTATCTAGTCGTAAGTTTACGGGGTCGTTACCTTCAAATAATTTATCTTCAATATTATCGTCACTAGTTAAGTCGCTTATTGATAACTTATTATTAGCCATTGCCACAGAGAAGTTAAAAACATTTACTTCATATTTTGTAGTCATATTTGCTAATTCCGCAGGGTTATTTGCAGCACTTAATAATCCACCTCTTTTAGAAGTAGAAATTCCACTAAAATGTTCTTGAGAAAAAACCGATATCGAAGCAATTAACGAAAATGATAGAATAATTTTTTTCATGGTATGTAAATTTAAAGTGAGTTCCAAATACTATCGTTAGGGGTTGATGCTTTAAATATAATAATTTCTTTTGAAACTGGATGTGTTAAAACTAATTTTTTAGCATGAAGATGAATTCCTCCATCGGGATTACTTCTATCGAAGCCATATTTTAAATCGCCTTTTATTGGGCAACCTATGGCTTGTAATTGCGCTCTGATTTGATGATGTCTACCCGTGTGTAAATCAATTTCTAACACAAAATAATGGTCTAATTTTTTTATGATTTGATAGCTTAAACTAGCTTTTTTACTCTCGGGAACTTCTTTTAAATGGGCTTTTGAGGTATTGTTTTTAGTATTACGCTTTAAAAAATGTACTAAAGTATCCTTTTCTTTAGGAGGCATTTTTTTAACAACTGCCAAATATGTTTTTTGAGTTTCTCTATTTTTAAAAGTTTCATTCAAACGTGTTAAGGCTTTAGAAGTTTTAGCAAAAACCACAATTCCGGTAGTTGGTCTATCTAAACGATGGACAACACCTAGAAAAACATCTCCTGGTTTGTTGTATTTTTCTTTGATGTATTCTTTAACAACTTCTGAAAGTGGTTTATCCCCCGTTTTATCACCTTGAACAATATCGCCAACACGTTTATTGACAACTATGATGTGGTTGTCTTCGTGAATAATTTGTAGGTTGTTTTTAGTGGAAATTTCTTTCGTAGACACAATTAATATTGTTCGTTTGAATTGGGAAAATCTTCTGATTTTACATCGGTTACATATTGACCAATTGCTTTTGTCATTTGATCATATAAGTCTAAATATCTACGTAGAAATCTTGGACTAAATTCATTGTTCATCCCTAACATATCGTGAATAACTAATACTTGTCCGTCAACACCGCTGCCCGCACCAATGCCAATTACAGGAATTGAAATGCTTTTTGCTACTTGTTCTGCTAATGCAGCTGGAATTTTTTCTAAAACAAGAGCAAAACAGCCTAGTTTTTCTAACAATTTGGCATCTTCTAATAATTTTTCGGCTTCTGCATCTTCTTTGGCTCTAACGGTATATGTACCAAATTTGTATATAGATTGTGGCGTTAATCCTAAGTGTCCCATTACAGGAATTCCAGCATTTAATATTTTTTTAATTGAATCTTTGATTTCACTTCCACCTTCTAATTTAACGGCATGTCCACCGCTTTCTTTCATAATTCGGATAGCAGAGCGTAAGGCTTCTTTAGAATCTGATTGGTAGCTTCCGAAGGGTAAATCAACTACAACCAAAGCTCTTTCACTAGCTCTAACTACACTAGAGGCGTGATAGATCATTTGATCAAGTGTAATTGGAAGCGTAGTTTCATGTCCGGCCATTACATTACTCGCAGAATCACCAACTAAAATTACGTCAACTCCAGCAGAATCTACAATTTTTGCCATTGTAAAATCGTAAGCAGTTAACATGGAGATTTTTTCTCCATTTTCTTTCATTTCAATTAATGTTTTTGTCGTAATTCTCTTGTAATCTTTCTTCGCTACTGACATTATTTTTAATTTTAAAAAAAACAAAGGTACTAAATGTTATTTGCTTTTTAGTTTAAAAAAAATAATTATCAAATATTAAATTAAAGTTAAATTAATGTTTTATTTTTGTGTTTTAAATACAAAAAAATGATATCTATCTTACTTTTAGTAGCAATTTTAGGCTATTTGTCTGTTATTCTTGAATCTCCTATAAAAATTAACAAAACGATTACTGCTTTACTTACTGGAACAATATGTTGGGTGGTTATTGCCTCATTTAGCCATGATGATCAACATTTAGTTACCGAAAGATTAATGGAGTATTTTGGAGAAATTTCAGGCTTGTTAATTTTTTTAATGGGTGCTATGACTATTGTTGAGTTAATAGATATTCACAAAGGTTTTACGGTTATTACAAGAAGAATTAGAACTACATCAGTTTTAAGATTATTATGGATAGTTGCATTTATCACATTCTTTCTTTCAGCCTTATTAGATAACTTAGCTACTGCAATTATTATGGTGACGCTTCTAAGAAAGTTAATGCCTAAAAGCGAAATTAGAATGTTATTAACAGGTATTGTTGTAATTGCAGCCAATGCAGGAGGTGCTTTTAGTCCTATTGGAGACGTTACGACAACTTTATTATGGATTGGTGGTCAGGTTAGCTCTTTTGGAATTGTAAAAGCGTTGATTTTACCTTCAATTATGGTTTTATTAGTTCCGGTGATTATAGCAAGTTTTAAAATGAAAGGTTTTGCTGTTCTTCGTGCTCAAGTTTCTATGGCTCAAGTGAGACAGGAAGAAAAAATGAGAGGAAGTGTGAGTGTGTTTATTGCTGGTGTAGTAGGTTTAGTTATGGTACCTGTTATCAAAACATTAACTGGTTTACCTCCCTTTATAGGGGTTTTAATTTCGCTATCAATGGTCTCATTGGTTTCGATTATGTATCATAGAAATAAAACACAAGAAGAAAAAGATAAATTTTCGGTTGCTTATGCTTTAACCAAAGTAGATGTAAGTTCTATACTATATTTTATGGGTATTTTATTAATGGTATTTGCTTTGCAAGAAGTAGGTGTTTTGAAAGAAATGGCTACCTTTTTAATTACGAATTTACCAAATACAAATTCGATGGTTATAGCTATTGGTGCCTTATCATCAATTGTGGATAATGGAAGTTTAGTTGCTGCTACTCAAGGAATGTTCTCACTTGCAGATTACCCAATGGATCATACATTGTGGGAGTTTATTGCTTTATGTGCTGGAACGGGTGGTAGTATGTTGGTTATTGGTTCTGCTGCTGGGATTGCGGTTATGGAAAAAGAAAAAATTACTTTTATGTGGTATTTAAAAAAGATAACTCCTTTAGCTGTAGCAGGTTATATTGCTGGAATTGTAACTTATTTGGTTCAAGTGCTACTAATGCATTAAACTAAATTTATGAGAGCTAAACTTTTTATTCTTTTTATTCTTCTATCAAATTCGATATTAGCACAAGAAATTTCTCCTAAAAAAGTAATTGATGATTTTTTTACTGCTTTTCATGCCAAGGATACTACTGCTTTAAAGCAGTTGTGTCATGAAGATATTGTAATGAAAACAATTGCTAATACTAAAGAAGGCAATAAATTGGTTGAAGCACCGTTTCAAGATTTCTTAAAATCGATAGCTACAATTCCGTCTAATATGAAGTTTTTTGAAAAATTAACCGATTACAAAGTAGAAATAGATGGTAATTTGGCACATGTTTGGACGCCTTATGAGTTTTATGTGAACGATACTTTAAGTCATGTAGGAGCCAACGCATTTACGCTTTTTAATGATAACGGCAAATGGCAAATTATTCATTTGATTGATACTAGAAGGAAGAAATCTTTATAAAATCTTTATACTTATTAGTATTTCTTTTATACACTATTTACAAAACCCAACTTATCTTTGCCAAGTAATTCAATGGTAAAGTTTAAAACGTGTTTAGTAGAACATCAAATCCGAACAATCAATATATTTTTAGCACAGTATTAGTAGTGCTAATTTCGCTTGTTTGCTTTGCTTTTAAAGAGATTATTGGTTATAAAGTTATTGCCTTTATTCTGTTGGTTACCGTTTCTTTTGTAGCCATGTTTTATAGAATTGTTCCCACATTATTATCAGCTGTTTTAAGTGCTTTAATTTGGAATTTCTTTTTTATCAAGCCTTATTTTACTTTTCATATCGGAAATACTGAAGACCAATTTATGTTCTTTATGTATTTTGTAATTGCTTTAATAAATGCGGTTTTGACATTTAAAATTAGACAAATTGAACGAATAGCAAATGAAAAGGAGTCCAAATTAAAATCTATAAAACTCTACAACACCCTTTTAGATAGTTTATCTCACGAGTTAAAAACGCCTATTGCTACCATTATTGGTTCGACCGATGCACTTCAAAGTAATGCAATTATGACTGATAATCAGAAGGAAAAATTATTGGAAGAAATTTCAATTGCAACACTACGATTAAACAATCAAGTAGAAAATTTATTGAACATGTCACGATTAGAATCAGGCGTTATAGTTCCGAGAATGGATTGGGTGGATGTAAATGAAATTGTATATGAAGTTATTCGATCACTTCAAATTAAATCCTATTCACAAAAAATTGAAGTTAATGCCACTGAAATTTTCCCGTTATTCAAATTAGATTACGGATTAATGGAGCATGTAATTTATAATTTATTAAATAATGCTATAATTTACACACCTCAAAATAGTAATATAACAATCGATTTATCCCAAAATGAAGATACCTTGCAAATAGTAATTTTAGACGAAGGAAATGGTTTTCCAGAAGATGAAATTTCTTTTGTTTTCGAAAAATTTTACCGACTTAAAAATTCACGACCAGGTGGTTCTGGGATAGGATTATCAATTGTAAAAGGTTTCGTTGAAGCGCAAAACGGAACAATATCTTTAGAAAATAGTGTAGAAGGTGGAGCAAAATTTGTAATCCAAATTAAAACTGAAGTTTCAAAATTTAATCCGATAGAAAATGAATAAGCGCCAAATTTTAGTTATTGATGATGAAACACAAATCAGAAAACTTTTAGAAATTACTTTAAGTACAAATGATTTTGAGGTGAAATTAGCAGAAAATGGCTTACAAGGCATTCGTTTCGCGGCCACTTTTCAACCTGATTTGATTATGCTTGATTTGGGTTTACCCGATGTTGACGGACAAAAAGTGTTGCAACAATTGCGCGAATGGTATTTGAATCCAATTATGATTTTATCGGTTAAAAGTGAGGAATCGGAAATTGTAAAAGCATTAGATAATGGAGCAAATGATTATTTAATTAAACCATTTAGAACACAGGAATTATTAGCAAGAGTGCGTTCTCATATGAGAAACCACATCAAAGAAGCCTCGGAACCAGTGATTAGTTCAACTAATTTTTCGATTGATTTGATTGCCCGAATCGTTAAAGTAAATAACGAAGAAGTCAAATTAACTCAAACGGAGTTTAATTTATTAGCCATTTTGGCAAAAAACGAAGGAAAAGTATTAACACATCAATACTTATTAAAAGAAATTTGGGGAAAAAGTTATAGTGATCAAACACAATATCTACGAGTATTTGTAGCACAATTAAGAAAAAAAATTGAGAAAGATGCCAATCATCCGGAAATGATTCTCACCGAAAGCGGAATTGGTTATCGATTTATTCTGACATAAAAAATCATTACATATGGAAAATTCAGACAGCAACACAGCTAATGTGCCAAGCAACAGCGATAGCTTGTCTTTAAATAATGCAATTCGTCCTCCGTCATCTAAATCGAATTCAGATTACTGGCTTCGAGAATTTATCAAAATTAATCAATGTCCACAACGAGAAGACGCCTTAGAAAACCAACTCAAAGATTTGAGTTTAGTAGCTGAAAAATTAGGAATGTATTATGCATCGCACTTTATTAAAAATATAAATAATACTAAAAAATGAGTAATTCAAATTATCAAAAAGTAACAGCAGCAACACTTTTAGTAGCATTAGGAATCATTTATGGAGATATAGGAACGAGTCCATTGTATGTAATGAAAGCAATTATTGGAAATAGAGAAATTTCTAAAATGCTTGTTTATGGAGGAATTTCATGTGTTTTTTGGACACTAACATTTCAAACTACTTTTAAATATATCATATTGACATTAAGAGCAGATAATCATGGTGAAGGCGGTGTTTTCTCCTTATATGCTTTGATTAAACGTTTTGGAAAAGGAAAATTAGTGATTCCAACTATTTTAGGAGCAACCACTCTTTTGGCAGATGGAATTATAACACCACCAATTTCAGTAGCTTCTGCGGTAGAAGGTTTAGAAGCTGTAATTCCAAATTTGCCTACTGTTCCAATTGTAATTGCCATTTTATCGGGTTTGTTTTTGTTTCAAAGATTTGGAACCCAAAAAGTAGGCTTCTTTTTTGGACCAGCAATGGTAGTTTGGTTTTCGATGTTATTAATTTTAGGGATTTCACAAATTGTTATTCATCCTGAAATATTAGAAGCTTTAAATCCAATGTACGCCTATAGATTGTTAGTTGAGTATCCACATGGATTTTGGTTACTTGGCGCTGTATTTCTTTGTACTACTGGAGCTGAAGCTTTATATTCGGATTTAGGACACTGTGGAAGAGACAATATTAGAATAACATGGATTTTTGTAAAAACTGCTTTAGTAGTTAATTATCTTGGTCAAGGCGCATGGATTATGACGCAAGGAAGCCAATTTCTAGAAGGAAGAAATCCATTTTATAGTATTATGCCTCAATGGTTTTTAATTTTTGGAATTATCATTGCTACAATGGCAGCTATTATTGCTTCACAAGCATTGATTAGTGGTTCTTTTACATTGATTAATGAAGCTATTTCACTTAATTTTTGGCCTAGAGTTGCCTTAAAAAACCCAACAAATACGAAAGGTCAAATTTATATACCTTCTGTAAATACAATTTTATGGATAGGTTGTGTATTAATGATTTTATATTTTAAAAATTCGGAACACATGGAAGCAGCTTATGGTTTTTCAATAACTGTAGCCATGTTAATGACCACTTTTTTATTGTCATATTACTTGTTTTACATTAAGAAAATCAAAATCGGTTGGATTGCATTGATTTTATTTCTTTTTTCAGTTATTGAAATCTCATTTTTTATTGCAAATGTGGTCAAAATTAAAGAAAGATGGATGTTTTTATTCTTTGAGTTGTTCATTTTTATGGTAATGTATGTTTGGTATTATTCAAGAAAGATTAACAACAAATTTTTAAAATTTGAAAACATAAAAGAACATGCTTTTAAATTAGAAGAGTTAAGTAATGACGACACAATTCCAAAGTATTCAACTCATTTAATTTATCTTTCAAAAGCAGATAAAATCAATCAAATAGAAGAAAAAATTATAAATTCAATCTTTTCAAAAAAACCAAAAAGAGCGGATGTTTACTGGATTTTACATATTAATCGTACAGATGAACCGTTTACGCTAGATTATGAAGTTCATGAAATTATTGATGACAAAGTGATTAAAATAGTTTTAAATGTTGGGTTTAGAATCCAACCGAAGGTAGAATTGTATTTCAAAAAAATTGTTCAAGATTTAGTACAACAAAACGAATTAAATTTACATACTCGACCAGATGGATCAACAAAATACAATACAGAACCTGACTTTAAATTTGTAATTTTGGAAAAATTTTTATCGGTTGAAAATGAATTTTCAATAAAAGAAGGTTGGTTAATAAATAGTTATTTTATTTTGAAAAGAATGGCAATTTCAGATACAAAAGCATTTGGTTTAGATAAAAGTGATGTTGTAGTAGAAGAACTACCGATGGTATACCAACCCACAACAAATATTTCCTTAAATAGAAAAAAATAGATGAAAAATATAATTAAGTTTTTAATAATTGGCATTTCAGCAATATCGTTTGCTCAAGAAAAAGATTCGTTAACAATTAAAGTTTCAGGTTTTTTGGAAACGTATTATGCGTATGATTTTAGTAATCCAACAAACGATGCTAAACTTCCATTTATGTACAATTACAACCGTCATAATGAGTTTAATGTGAACAATGGATTAATTCGCACGCAATTGCAATATGGAACTACTTATGCGTCAATCGCAGTTCATGCAGGAACGTATGTAGACGATAATTATGCATCGGAAGATATAAAATTATTGAGTGAAGCTTATGTAGGACTGTTTTTGAATGATAATCAAAAATCATCAATAGAAGTTGGGATTTTACCAAGTTATATCGGTTTTGAATCGGCAACTACTGCTTCTAATTTGACTTTAACGCGTTCTCTTTTAGCGGATAATTCGCCCTATTTTATGACGGGAGTAAAGTATAATTACAAACCTTCAGATAAATGGAGTTTTTCGGGATTGGTAACTAATGGTTGGCAACGCATTAACAAGCCGCAAAAAGACGTTGCTCCAGCTTTTGGAACACAAATTGTTTATAAACCAGGAGAAAAAGCAACTTTGAACTGGAGCACATTTATTGGAAAAGAATTTTATGCAACCGAATTAGCAATGCGTTATTTCAGTAATTTGTATTGGGACAATACGTGGAATGCAAAGTGGCGCACCATTTTAGGATTTGATTTCGGAATTCAAGATAGTTCTTCGTTGAATGACAAACATTTGCATTGGATGAGTCCCGTTTTGATTACACAATATTCGATAAATCCCAAATGCCAAACGGCTGTTCGAGTAGAATATTATCAAGATGAGGATAATGTCATTGTTGCTACATTAGATGCCTTTAAAACTTCTGGAGCATCTATAAATTTTGATTATTTGTTAAATTCAAAAGTAAAATTAAGAACCGAAGCCCGTTATTTCGATTCAAAAGAAGCTGTTTTCTTTGATACTAAATCCAATAACTTTTTTGTTACTTCGAGTTTAAGTTTTGAGTTTTGATGAACTTCCAATCGATTAGAAAAGCTAGTAAAGTTCCAATTACATAGCAAAGTAAATCCAACCAAAGAAAACCTTGACCCAAAATATAATGTCCTAAAGTGGTTTTACGAATGGCAATTAACCAATCAATTTGTACTAATTGTAAAAATTCGATTCCAAAACAAAAAAGTAGGGAGAATAGGAGTGAAGTTGATTTTTTCGATTTTATAATTAAAAATCGAAATCCGAAGTAAATCAAAACAGCATACAAAATATCTCCTATAAATAAAGGAACAACAGTTGTTTTTCGGGATAAAATTCCTAAAATCAATGTTATAAATAGTGCTAAAAAATAATATAATCTATTGTTTTTCAATATACTTAACAATAATAATTTACTTCGATTGAATACAAAACACCATCCTTAAAATAAATAGAATAAAAACCTGAATCAAAAGAGATATTATAAAAATGAGGATTCTTAAAGCTATATTCTAAATATTGACCATACTTCAAAATAAAATCTTTTTCAGAAATTTGTTGACTAAATATGGAATGGGCATCAAAATAAAATTTAGTATTAGGTTTAAAAAAGATTTCTACCAATTCTGCTTTATTGGTTTCTTGATCTACGCTAATTATAAAATCTGAATAATGATATAAAACATTAGATAAATATACACCACACTCATCTTCAACATTCTCAATTTTTGATGGCTTTCCAAATTTTTTCAGCAAATCTGTGTACGAAATCGCTGTATTGTCAAACTTAAAATCATTGATTTCAAAATAGGATGTTTGTATTTTTTCTTGTAGTAATTTAAAGTCTAAATCTGTATGTAATCCTATATTTTTAGCAATTAAAATATTAAACTCCGTATCTTTAATTAATTTTTCATCATTTAATTGTTTGGCTACTTCTAAGTACCGTTCTAAAGCAGGCAATTCATTAATATCACCGCTGTTCCATGTTAATTCTACTAAACGTTCTCCAATGGTTTTTCTATTCGCAACATCAGTTTTTGGTAGTTTATCAAATTGTGTCAATAAATCTTCATAAACAGGTCGTTTTCCTAAATATTTTGCTAAAACAAATTTTGCTACATTTGGTTCAAATCCATATCCAATATTAACCCATTCTTCTTTATTTACAGGAAAATAACTAACCGAAACCGCATCACCATTAGTCAGAATTTCTCTTACAGAAGCCAATTTATCAGGTTTACTTCTAGCTTTTAAACCAGCTACGGTAACAAATAAATGATTGCCACCATAATAAGCATCACCACCTTTAATAATTGGGTTCGAAGTGTCTTCGATAATTTTATCGTTTCCATTCATAGTAGTTCGAATCAACTCTTTTTTTACAAAACCAATGGTAAAATTATCCGATTGCACTTTGAGCCAACCATTTTTTAAATCGTCAATGATTTTTACTTCAGCACCATATCTAAAATAACCGTAAAATTTACTTTCTGTAGATGGTTTTTCAAATAATTTGGTATCATTAATAATCCAATATCTGTCTTGAGCAATTGAAAACACATGCGTAAATAGAAATAAACAGATAAAAAGAAACTTCCTCATAAATTAACAATCCGACATGTTTACTGCTATTGCTAATCCACCTTCAGATGTCTCTTTGTATTTTGAATTCATGTCTTTTGCAGTTTGCCACATGGTGTTAATTACTTTATCAAGTGGTACTTTTGCATGTAAAGCATCGGTTTCTAATGCTAATTCAGCAGCGTTAATTGCTTTGATTGCACCCATCGTATTTCTTTCAATACACGGAATTTGCACTAAACCACCAATCGGGTCACAAGTTAACCCTAAATGATGTTCCATTGCAATTTCGGCTGCCATAGTAACTTGAGCTGGAGTACCGCCCATCAATTCACACAAAGCTGCTGCTGCCATAGCACTCGAAACTCCAATTTCTGCCTGACAACCGCCCATAGCTGCAGAAATGGTAGCCCCTTTTTTGAAGATAGAACCAATTTCGCCCGCCACCATTAAAAATTGTTTGATTTCTTTTTCGCCCGCTTTGTGATTTTCAATTACTAAATAATACATTAAGACAGCTGGAATAACTCCCGCACTTCCGTTGGTAGGCGCTGTAACTACTCGGCCTAACGAAGCATTTACTTCATTTACTGCCAAAGCAAAACAGCTTACCCATTTTAAAATCTGACGAAATTTAACTTCGGTTTGTCTTATGATTTGCAACCACGAATAAGGATCTTCATACGGTAAAACGCCAATTAAGTTTTTGTGCATGTCATACGCTCTACGCTTCACATTTAATCCACCTGGAAGAATTCCTTCCGAATGACATCCAATGTACATGCATTCCAACATCGTATCCCAAATGCGAAGTAATTCGTTGTGAATTTCTTCTTCGCTTCGCATGGTTTTCTCGTTTTCGTAAACGATTTCAGATATTTTTTTATTTTCGGCTAAACAAAAAGCTAATAATTCATCTGCTTTTTCAATTGGAAAAGGAAAAGTATGTAAAATTTCTTCTTTGTGATGGTCTTCTTTTTCTTTAACTACAAATCCGCCACCTATAGAATAATAGGTTTCCGAATATGTTTCGGTATCGGTTTTAGCTGTAAAAGTTAATCCGTTAGCATGAAAAGGTAAAAAGTTTCTATTGAACACAATATCCGTTTCAAAACAAAACGGAATTAAAATTTCATTCCCTAAGAAAATTTCTTTTTTGTTTTTGATGGCCGAAATAATCACATCAATACTTTCTACAGGAATATATTCTGGATCAGCCCCACTTAAACCAAGCATTACGGCTAAATCTGTTGCATGCCCTTTTCCAGTTAATGATAAGGAACCATATAAATCTACTTTGACACCAATAATGTTGTCAATTAAATTACGTTCGCGCAATTCTTTTAAAAATTGTTCGGCAGCACGCCATGGTCCAAGAGTGTGAGAACTCGAAGGTCCAACACCAATCTTTAACATATCAAAAACGGATATACATTCCATAATTTTATTTCTTTACTACAGCAAATATAGTCTTTAAAATTGAATTTATACAACTCCGATTACAGTTCAAAAGTTAAAAAAAATTGAATTAATAACATAAAATTAGGATTCGAATCGTGAAATTTTTAGTTCATTTGCAAAAAAAAAATAATGCCCATAAATAAATATTTTTTGTCCGCTTTATCTGCCTTTATTATTTGGGGATTTTTTAGTTTGGCTTTGAAACCGCTTGCTAATTATGCTTCACTAGATATTTTATTCTTCCGAGTTTTTATAGCTACGGCTTTCTTATTGGGAATTAATTTAATTTTTAGAAAATCAGTTGTTCTAGAAGCGAAGAAAACTTTTAAAGAACTTTCCAAGAAAAAACAAAAATCAGTAGTAATCATGACGGTTGTTGGTGGACTTTTATTAGTATTGAATTGGTTTTTATTTATCTATGCGGTGAATCACGTGAGTTTGCAATCAGCTTCATTTGCTTATATTATTTGTCCCATTTTAACCACTGTCTTAGCTTTTATATTATTGAAAGAAAGAATTGATTTATGGCAATGGATTGCAGTAGGATTGTGCGTAATTAGTTGTATCATATTATCTTATGGAAATTTCAAAGATTTGATTTACAGCGTAATCATCGCTTTAAGTTTTGGATTTTATTTGGTTTCCCAACGGAAGAATAGTGATTTTGATAAATTCTTGGTGTTAACCATTCAAATGATAGTTTCATCGGTTATTTTATTGCCGTTTTATCCTAGTTTTGGTAGCGCTATCCCAACCGAGTTTTTGTTTTATGGTTTTCTTTTAACTATAGTAATTGTTTTTACCATTATTCCATTGTTCCTGAATTTATATGCTTTAAAAGGATTGAACTCTTCAACTGTTGGCATATTGATGTATACTAATCCCTTGATTCATTTCTTTTTAGCCATTTTCTATTTTAAAGAATCGGTTTCAATTGCACAAATTGTTTCTTATTCCTTGATTTTGATTTCTATCTTGGTTTTTAACTTGACGAATTTTAAAAATCTAAGACATAATAGAGTTAAAAAACAACTATAAAACGACATTTTGTCAGTATTTTAAACCTGACAAAAGCTGTTTTCTGTCAATTTCCCTTATTTTTCGTAATGGCACAATCCTTGAATTAAAGACATCGAGTTTAAAATTGAAATTTAAAATCTAACAAGTATAAAAATGAGCAAAATTATTGGAATCGACTTAGGAACAACCAACTCATGTGTGGCTGTAATGGAAGGTGGAGAACCTGTTGTAATTGCAAACGCAGAAGGAAAAAGAACAACACCATCTGTTATTGCATTTGTAGAAGGTGGCGAAATTAAAGTTGGAGATCCGGCAAAAAGACAAGCAGTAACTAACCCAACAAAAACGATTGCTTCTATCAAACGTTTTATGGGTAACAAGTATACTGAAAGTGCAAAAGAAGCTTCAACAGTAGCTTACAAGGTAGTAAAAGGGGACAACGATACTCCACGTGTTGATATCGATGGTCGTTTATACACACCACAAGAATTGTCTGCAATGACACTTCAAAAAATGAAAAAAACAGCTGAAGATTATTTAGGTCATTCAGTTTCTGAAGCAGTTATTACTGTTCCAGCTTACTTTAACGATGCGCAACGTCAGGCTACGAAAGAAGCAGGTGAAATTGCAGGTTTGAAAGTAATGCGTATTATCAATGAGCCTACAGCAGCAGCTTTAGCTTATGGATTAGACAAACAAGGTAAAGACCAAAAAATTGCAGTTTATGATTTAGGTGGAGGTACATTTGATATTTCTGTATTAGAATTAGGAGACGGAGTTTTTGAAGTTTTATCTACAAACGGAGATACACACTTAGGTGGAGATGATTTTGACCAAGTAATTATCGATTGGTTAGCTAACGAATTCAATGCAAATGAAGGTGTTGATTTACGTAAAGACCCAATGGCATTACAACGTTTAAAAGAAGCAGCTGAGAAAGCTAAAATTGAATTATCAGCTTCTGCTCAAACAGAAATCAACTTACCATACGTAACAGCTACGGCTTCTGGACCAAAACACTTAGTTCAAACTTTAACAAGAGCAAAATTCGAGCAATTAGCTGAAACTTTAGTAAAACGTTCTATGGAACCAGTTGCTAAAGCGTTAAAAGATGCTGGTTTATCAGTTTCTGATATTGACGAAGTAATTTTAGTAGGAGGTTCAACTCGTATTCCTGTTATCCAAGAACAAGTAGAGAAATTCTTCGGTAAAAAACCATCAAAAGGAGTAAATCCTGATGAAGTAGTAGCAATTGGAGCTGCCATTCAAGGTGGAGTTTTAACTGGTGAAGTAAAAGACGTATTATTATTAGACGTTACTCCACTTTCATTAGGTATTGAAACTATGGGAAGTGTAATGACAAAATTAATTGAGTCGAACACTACTATTCCAACAAGAAAATCACAAGTTTTCTCAACAGCAGCAGATAACCAACCATCGGTAGAAATCCATGTTATTCAAGGAGAAAGACCAATGGCAAATGATAACAAAACAATTGGTCGTTTCCATTTAGACGGAATTCCACCAGCACCAAGAGGCGTTCCTCAAATTGAAGTAACGTTTGATATTGATGCAAATGGTATCATTAAAGTATCAGCTACTGATAAAGGAACAGGTAAGTCGCATGATATTCGTATTGAAGCTTCTTCAGGTTTAACTCCAGAAGAAATCGAAAAAATGAAAAAAGATGCTGAATTAAATGCTGAAGCCGATAAATTAGCTAAAGAAAGAGCAGATAAGTTAAATGAAGCTGATTCAATGATTTTCCAAACAGAAAGTCAATTGAAAGAAATTGGTGATAAATTAACTGCTGAGCACAAAACAGCTATCGAATATGCATTAACTGAATTGAAAATGGGTCATGAAACGCAAGATTTAGACGCTATTCAAAAAGGTTTAGACAACGTAAATGCAGCTTGGAAAACAGCTACAGAAGAAATGTACAAATCACAAGAGCAAGGAGGAGCTTCTCAAGCTGAGCCACAAGCAAGCGCTTCAGGAGACCAAACGCAAGATGTAGATTTCGAAGAAGTGAAATAATTAATTATTAATTCATTTCAGAAGAAAATGACTTAATAAAAAATTTTATAATAATTGATAATAGTGAGCTTGATATTTTATCGAGTTCACTATTTTTAACTTAAGCTGTTTAAGTTAAAGTAACTTATATTATCAAAAATCCCGATTTTGAAACTGTTTCAAAATCGGGATTTTTTTTGTTATTTGGTTTCAATGATGATTTTTTTGATTCTTTTTTTCTCTTTTGAAGTTGATTCGTCTTCTATGATTTTAATATCTTTTATTTTTTCAAGTTCGTAGTTTTTGAAGAAATCAATATTGTCTTCAAGAATTTTACCTTGAAACTCTAATTTTAACTGATTTAAATAATGCGTAGGGTAACCAGGAAATTTAATTCTGTCACCTTCAAGAACTACGACAACATCACCGCTTTTAAGTTCGATTGTTTTTGGTTTTTCTTTAGTATACTTTTTTTGAATTTCAATTGATTTTTGAACATTATTGTTGTTAACATTTATAGATTCTATGTCTTCGTTTTCAATTTTGTCTAATTCTTCTTTCGTTGCTTTTTTACCATTGATATAAATTTCAGTATCTTCAGAAATTTCATTAGAAATTTTAGTTATAATTTTAATTTCTTTTTTAACAGTTCCTTTTTTTATATCTGCAGACTTGATAATTTCAGTATCAATTTTGTCCATTTCTTCTTTAGATATTACTTTTTTATCAAGATATATAATGGTTTTTGGTTCGTCTGAAATGGTTGAATTTCCTTTGAAAATCATAATTTTTTTTCCGCTTTTTTCATCCTCATTCATTTCGATAGCTCCGTCTAATTCAACGATTTTATCTTTCATTTCCTCTTTAGAATATTCTTTTCCATTGATGATGTATATTACTTCTTCAGTATCTGATTTTTTTATTTCGATAGTTTGGGTTTCATTCCATTCAAGTTGATCTGCATCCATTTTAGCAAAAACGGTTGAAGTGTTATTTCTGTCGAAACCGATATTTCCTTTCTCGTTTTCATTTATTTCTTTAAAAAAACGTATTGGTTCTATAGCTTCATGTCCCTTGATTGAAATTTTCCCGGAAGTTTTATCGCTATCTTCAAACTTAGCTTCTAAAGCAATGATTTCATTTTTTGCATTTCGTTTTATTTTTGAAATTTTTAAGTCGATATTGTATTCTTTTTTTAATAATTCTGTTTCTTCTTTTATTTGCTCATCAGTTGTGTTTTTATCAATTACAAATTGAATTAATTTATTGGTAATTGATTTTGAAATAGATATTTCCTTTACTTGCGCTACCGTTTCAATTTGAAACAGTAACATAAAACCTACTAATAGCGGAAGAATTGTAGCATACTTCCAAGCATTTCTTTTGTGGGATTGATTTGTGTGTAACATAATGATTCGTTTTTTGATTAATGATTGATAAAATTGATTAGTAATACTTAAGTCGTGTTGATGAATCACAACTTTTAATAAGGTTATTTGATATTCGTATTTGTTTTCGATTTGTTGAAAGGTTTCACTATCGGCAATAAACTCAAGATTTTGAAGCATTGCTTTTCGATACAACCAAATGATTGGGTTTGCCCAAAACACAGCACAAAATAGTTTTCCTAGCAACACATCAATTGAATGTTTTTGCTTCACATGAATACTTTCGTGTGTTAAAATATGTTGTATTTCTGCTTCCGAAAATAAATGAGGATTAATAACAATGTAATGAAAGAATGAAAATGGATTTTCGGTTGTATTCGAGTGAATTAAGATGAAATCTGCTTCTTTCTGTTGGTTGTGCTTTCTGATTCTATTGTAAAATGATGCTATTTCGATACCAATTTTTACTAAAATTAAAACACAAATTACAACATATGCTGTAGTCAAAATTAAAGACCAATCTATTGGAGTTTCTTGAATGGGAACTTCGATATAATCGCTGTTTACAGTAGTTGTTTCTTGATAAAATTCAGGAACAGGTGTTGGGTCAACCCAAATGGTTTTCGTAAACGTTATCAAGGGTAAACATAAGGATATTAGCAATCCTAAAATCAGGTACAAACGATTTGAGACAAAAAACGTTTCTTTTCTCAAAAATAAGACATACATCAAATAAAATAAAATGATAAGTCCGTTTGCCTTTATAAAATATAGCATTAGATTTTCCATACTATTTCTTTTTTTCGATTAACGCTAAAATCTCGCGAAGTTCATCAGCCGAAATTTTATCTTCTTCTGCAAAATAGGAAACCAAATTTTTGTATGAACTATTGAAGTAGTTATCAATAGCGGTATTCATAAAAGTTTTTCTGTAATCTTCAATGGCAACAATAGGAAAGTACTGATGCGTTTTTCCATAGGCATTATAACCAACATAACCTTTTTCCTCAAGATTACGAACAATGGTTGAAAGTGTATTGTAATGAGGTTTATCGTCGGTGATTTCTTCTAAGATATCTTTTACAAAAGCTTTTTTTAGCTTCCATAAAATGTGCATAATTTCTTCTTCTTTGTTGGTTATTTTTTGCATGACTTATCGTTTTGATAAATCAAAGTTAAACTATATTTTTAGTTATACAACTATTTTTATAGTTATTTAACTAAATTTTTAGTTTTACAGGTTTCTAGGTGGTTCATATTTAACCAATTTCATGGTCCAAATGAAAAGTAAAACACCAATAACTCCCAGTGTTCCCATAAAAAACCAGTTGGTTTGATAATTGAAAATTGAAATCATTTCCATCCCAGTTTTAGCGCTTAAGATGTGAGCCAAACTATAACTCATGGTAAAAATTGCCATGTAACGACCTTCATGTCCTTTTGGAGCGCGACTCATAGCAAATGAATTTGAGAAAGGAAAAGCAAACATTTCTGCAAATGTCATAAATATCATCATAACAATTAAAATACCTGCCCATTGGTTAATTAATAACAAGTAAAAGCAAGTTGCCATCGCTAAACAACCATAAGTGATTACTTTTAATTTGTTAATTTTATGACGTTCAATATAACTCACAATTGGCATTTCTAAGAAGAAAACCAATATACCATTAAGAGTTAGTAGTAATCCTGTTTGAAATTCACTCAAATTAAATTGCTCTTTATGGTAGAGTGGAATGGTAGTAAACAATTGAAAAAATAAGATACCTGTTATCAAAGTTCCTCCAAGGAAAATCCAAAAAGGTTTATCTTTAAAAACTGAGTGTGTTAAAATTTCTCCCGGATGTTCTGAATCGGTAAATTTTGATTTTTTCTTTTCTTTCACCTTAATCCAGAATATTAAAATAGCTAAAATACATGTAGCTCCATCCACCCAAAATAACCCTTTATAGCCAACACTCATGATTAACAATCCTCCAAGTGCGGGACCAGCGGCAAATCCTAAATTTATAGCCAATCTTACTAGGGTTAACGCACGCGTTCTGTTTTCGGGTTTTGCGTAAGCGCCTAAGGATACAAACATGGCAGGTCGAAACATATCGGCAATAACCATAATAAAAAACATAGCGACAAGCAATCCTTCAAAACTAGTAATAAATTGTAGTCCAAAAAAGGCAATACCACTAGTTAATAAACTAAATATCATTATTTTGTAGAATCCAATTTTATCGGATAATTTACCGCCTAACCAAGAACCTAGAATAGAGCCACAGCCAAAACTTACCATAATCCAACCTACTTGACTATATGAAAAATGTAAATCTTCTTTCAAGTATTTAGACAAGAAAGGCAATACCATAGTTCCAGCACGATTGATAAAAGTGATAAGTGTAAGTATCCAAATTTCGCGAGAAAATCCTCTGAAATTATCGACATATTTATTAAAAGCTCTTTGTAGCATACCTAATATTGAATTGCAAATTTACAAAAGCTAAGACGATTACAATGTTATAGAAATTATATATTTTTGTAAAAAATACAACTAATGAAATATATCTTACTTTTTCTTTTTTGTTCAACTTTTGTTTTTGCTCAAAAAGATTTGTTGGCTTCTAAGAAGTTTCAAACAGAATTGAATCAAAGTTATGCAGATTCATTGAAAAGTCCATTAACTAAAGAAGATTTAAATCATTTTAAAGGTCTTGATTTTTTCCCAATAGGCGAAAAATACATTGTTGAAGCTACTTTTGTTAGGACAAAAAAGGAAAAACCTTTTGGCATGAAAACAACCACATCAAGAACACCATTATATAAAAAATATGGTGAGTTGCGTTTTTCAATTGAGGGAAAGGAATTCAAATTAAATGTGTATCAAAACATAGATTTAATTAAAAAATCGGGGTATGATGATTATTTGTTTTTACCATTTTCCGATTTAACCTGTGGAAAAGAAAGTTATATTGGAGGAAGATATGTTGATATGAGAATTCAAAAAGGTACTATTTGGACGATTGATTTTAATAAAGCATACAATCCGTATTGTGCTTATAATTATGAATATTCGTGTCCGATTGTTCCTTTAGAAAATGATTTAGATATTGAAATTTTAGCAGGTGTAAAGAAATTTCATGACTAAGTTTATCAATTTACATACGCACAAATTTTCCAATCTTTCAGATGTTATTGAAGTTGTAAATCAATATCCTTGGGAATTTAAATCTATTTTATCAAACTATTCTATTGGAATTCATCCTTGGTATATTGATGAAGAACGACTGAATAATGATTTAAAAATTATTAAAGAAAAACTACAATTAAAAAAATGTTTGGCACTGGGTGAGTGCGGTTTAGATAAACGAATAGAAATCCCTTTGGATGTCCAAATTTCAGTATTTAAAAAGCAATTGGAAATTGTAAAACAAACTAAGAAACCAATTGTGTTGCATTGTGTTGCTGCTTATGATGAAGTAATAGCTATAAAAAAAGAAATGAAAATAGATAATCCAATGATTATTCATGGATTTTCAAAAAATGATCAAGTGGCTCAGTCTTTATTAAAAAACGGATTCTATTTATCATTTGGAAAATATTTACTTCGTAATCCAGATTTAGAAAAAGTATTTACCTTTGCACCCGAAAATCAAATTTTATTAGAAACAGATACGATTGAAGAATCTATTTATCAAGTGTATGAAAAAGCAGCTTTGATAAAAGGAATTTCCATAGACGAACTAAAAACGATTGTTTTTACTAATTTTTCGAGAATTTTTAACAACTAACAATTAACTAAAACCATAAATTAAAATGGCAAAGTGGAAAGAAAGAGCAGCTTTATTATTCAAAGAAGAAGGAATTCAAAAACTTGAAAATGCAAATGTATTAGTAGTTGGATTAGGTGGAGTAGGAAGTTTTGCTGCCGAATTTTTAGCACGAGCTGGTGTGGGAAGCATGACAATTGTTGACGGAGATGTTGTGGATATTACTAATATTAACAGACAATTACCCGCTTTGCACAGTACGGTAGGTGAGCCAAAAGTAAAAATTGTAGGTGATCGATTAATGGATATTAATCCAGAATTGAAACTTACTCGAATTGAAGAATTTTTATCTCCAGAACGCGCATTTGAATTGGTTTCTCCAGAGTTTAATTACGTTTTAGATTGCATTGATAGTTTGACTCCAAAAATCAACCTAATATTGGCTTGTAAACGAAAAAAAGTCAAAGTTATTAGTAATATGGGAGCAGGAGGTAAGTTTGAAGCTGAGAAAGTTCGTGTAAAAGATATCAGTAAAACAGATTATTGTCCGTTAGCCAAGCAAGTAAGAAAGCGTTTGAAATTAGAAGGCATTTCAAGTGGTGTTAAAGTGGTTTATTCTTATGAACGTCCCGATTATGATAGTGTTAAGATGACAGATGGTTCTAATTTCAAAAAGTCGTTTTATGGAACCAATAGTTGGATGCCTGCTTTATTTGGTTTACATGCTGCAGAAACCGTTGTTAAACATCTTATAGGAAAGAATAAGTAATAAAAAAGGACATTTTTAAATGTCCTTTTTTTTGTTTATCTAGAAGTTCTTAGTGTGATATCTTCGTTATATTTATAGTAAAATGTTTGTACTTTTTCAAGGTTTAAATTTCCTTTAGTATCAATTACTTTTTCTTTAAGTAACCATTTTACTAGTTTTTGCATGTTTTTTTTAGAATTCATTCCCATGCCTGAAATAACATGTTCAACACTTGTTGTTTCAACTTTAATTTTTGCTGTTAAAAAGTTTATAATGATATAATCATCATCACTGTATTGATTGGTTTCATTGTCATGAAATTTAAAAAGTAATATTTCATCATCGCTTTCTAAAGAATAGAACGAATGTTGTATTATGTTTATTTTCTCATACTTTAAAATTGGATTTCCATCTAACAATACTTTGTCATCTTTAATTTCAACTTCTTGCGCAGAAATGAATGTAGCAATAAATATAAATGCAATTGAAAAAATAAGTTTGTTCATTTTATAAATAGTTAAATAAATTATTTAGTTGTATTTGTTGTTGAGGTTTCACTTGTGCCAACAACTTCTTGTACTTCCGTAGGTTTTGGTTTTGGAATGTATACTCGTTTTTTGACCGGAATATAAATCTCAGTTACCCATTTTGAAGGTTTACGTTCTTTGGGTAAGCTAATTTTATAAACTTCAATATTTAAACCTTCAGTATCTTTAATTAATTTTTTCTTATTAATGTAGTTGATGGTTTTATTCCAAGCTTCTATATTATGAGAATAGTCACCTGTTAAAGTAGTTTTAATGGCTAAAAAATCATCAAAATGGCCACCTGAAATCTCACTACCAGAAGTAGTTAGTATTTCTTCTTCCACAGGAACACACATTGAAAAAATGGTTGTTTTAGCTTTTTTGTCCCAGGTTTGATGAGTAATAAAAGGAGAACCAATGATGGCAATGTCATTCTTTTCAACAAATGCTATCATATTTTGCAGCATTTTTTTAGATACTTTTTGAAAATCGGCAAAAAAGCAAGTGTCAATTTGTTGAATATAATTGGTTGCATGTTTTTTTACTATACCATGCACTTTAATGTTGTAGGTATTTAGTTCTTTAACCAAATAATTATCAATATTGTTTAATCCATCTTCTAATTTGTCACCTAATACATTTTCAACTCCACCTTGTAAAATACTTCGCAATTTTAATTCAAAGTCCAAATTTCCTTTTAATTCCCATGAAATTAATGTTCCTTTTTTTGTTTTTTGAAAACGCATAAAGGATTCATTCTTTTCTCCCGATAAGGAAATTTTTTGCAGTATTGTATCACCAGAAACTAATTTTACATTTTTAAAAACGGCTTCGTCTTTTTCCCATGGATTCCAATCGATAAGAGATGTGCTATCTGAAACTAAATTATATACAATATCTTTAGAAATTTTGGTTTCTTTTGAGCGTATCACTTTGTAATCGCTTTGTTGGGTAGCCACAAAAACCACAAAGGCAACACTTAAAAGAAGTAATAAAAGAAGTATGTATTTTAAAATTCTCATTGAGGAATGAATTTGTTTTTCAAAAGTAATAAATTAATCTTTCATAAGTACTTTAATTATAAACAGTAATCCAATAAAAACTAAAAAACCTACAAAAACCCAATACGTTCCTTTGTAAAAAGGTTTTAAAACTTTTAAATCTTTACGATACACTAATATCATTGTAATTACAAAAGCAATAATAAAGAAAATTGCAAAGTAGATTTGACCTGTTGAAAACATATTGAAAATTTTCACAAAAATAGTAATTTAATACTATCAATTTTTTTAATTTTAGTGAAATTTATAGTATAATTATGCAAAAACAATTAAAAGCAGTAAAGCTATTTCATGAAACTTATGGATTAGGTGTCAGTGAAGAAATGAAAGCCGATTTAGGTAATTTAAAAAACGACCTTCGTTTTAATTTAATGAAAGAGGAAAATGAAGAATATTTAGAAGCAGTTCAAAACAATGATTTAGTTGAAGTTGCCGATGCTTTAGGCGATATGTTGTATATTTTGTGTGGAACAATTTTAGAACACGGTTTGCAACATAAAATTGAAGAAGTTTTTGATGAAATTCAACGTTCTAATATGAGTAAACTTGGTGAAGATGGAAAACCAATTTATCGAGAAGATGGAAAAGTAATGAAAGGGCCAAATTACTTCAAGCCAAATTTTGAGGAGATTTTAAAATAAAAAAAAAGGCGATTTCAATTTTGAAATCGCCTTTTTACTTATATGTTTTTTAATTTTGAACACTATATCTTAACAGTCCAACCAAAAGTGTCTTCTGCTAATTTGTATTGAATGTTTGTTAATTTTTCTTTGATTTCTAAAGCAACTGCATTTTCTAATTTTGGTAATTCATAATATTCGCCTAAATAAGAAAAACCTACAATTGGATTAATAACGGCAGCGGTTCCAGCTCCAAAAATTTCTTTTAGCGAACCATCTTTTGCAGCGGCTACTAATTCGTCAACTAAAACGGAACGTACTTCTACTTTAATGTTTTCTCTTTTTGCTAATTCGATAACACTTTTACGAGTTACACCATCTAAGATTCTTTCACTTGTTGGAGCAGTATATAAAGTATCATTAATTCTAAAGAACACATTCATTGTACCTGCTTCTTCTAATTTTGTATGAGTAGCGTCATCAGTCCAAATAACTTGTTGGAATCCTTGTTCGTTTGCTAATTTTGTTGGATAAAATTGAGCTGAATAATTTCCAGCCGCTTTTGCAGCACCAATTCCACCATTCGCAGCTCTACTAAAATGTTCTGCAATAAGCACTTTTACTTCTCCAGAATAATAAGCGCGCGCAGGTGATAAAATTATCATAAAACGATAATCTTGAGAAGGAGCAGCAATTACTCCATGTCCTGTTGCAATCATAAACGGACGAATATATAAGGTATTTCCTTTTCCTTTTTTAACCCATTCTTTTTCAATTTCTAATAAATGGTGTAAACCTCCTAAGAAAATATCTTCTGGAACTTCTGGCATTGCCATTCTAGTTGCACTTTTATTAAAACGGTGAAAGTTTTCATCAGGTCTAAATAACCAAACAGCATCTTGTTCGTCTTTGTAAGCTTTCATGCCTTCAAAAATAGCTTGACCATAATGAAATACTTTTGCTGAAGGATCTAGTAAAAAAGGGGCATAAGGTTCTATAACAGGTTTTTGCCACACTCCATTCACATAATCACATACCAACATGTGATCTGTAAACACATTTCCAAAGGTTAAGTTTTCAAAATCAACCTCGTTGATTTTTGAATGTGGAGCCGAAATAATATCAATTTCGTTTAAAGTTTTTAATTCCATTAGAGGTAAACTGTTATAATTTATAGTTTTGTAAAATCGTTAAAAAAAAGACGATTTATTGATTTTCGTTGCAAATTTACTAAAAAAAAAGAAGTTTTGTTTTTACTTATTTAAAAATAATTATCAACAACTACCGAAATTAATTCTTAATAAAAACTTTAAAATACATTAAAATCAACTAAAATGAGAATAAATAATGAATTGTTTTTTTATGAATTTAAATTCAATTTTATGTTCAAAAATAACTTTTTTTTGATGCGAAGTAAAAGTAAAAAAAATATAGTTAATTTTGTAGAAATAATATTCAATTAAGATGAAAAAAATACTTACTCTTTCTCTATTGACAATTGCTTTTGTGAGCTGTGAACAAAAAAAAGAAACTACACCAGAAGTTGCTAAAGTGGATTATGTTGTTTTTGGAGATTCAATTTCAACTGAAGGCGCTTTGTCGAATGCTGAAATGATGGAAAAATTCAAATCATTAAAAGAAGGCGATACTCTAGAAGTAAAATTCAAATCAGGAATTAACGAAGTTTGTCAAAAGAAAGGTTGTTGGATGACATTAGATTTAGCAGATGACCAAGAAGTTTTTGTGAAATTTAAAGACTACGGTTTCTTTGTTCCTAAAAATGCACAAGACAAAGAGGTTATTGTAAATGGAAAAGCATTTGTAAGTGTAGAAAGTGTTGATGTTTTAAAACATTATGCCAAAGATGCCGGAAAATCGCAAGCAGCAATTGATAGTATTACTGAGCCAAAAGTTACGTATTCATTTATGGCAGATGGTGTTTTAATTGCTAAGTAATGAAGAATTTATTTTTAATTTTTGTATTATCTTTTTTTATTTTTTCTTGTGAAAACTTAAAAAATAGTGATTCTATAGAAGTTTTGGGTATTGAAGTTTCAAAAAAAGATTCTATCTCAAATAATAAAGACGGATTTGAAATGTACGAAATGTCAGAAATGGCAGCACTTATGGAGCAAATGTATGTGGATAATGAACGATTGAAAGAACGCATCATTAAAGGAGATACTATTGGTAAATTTCCACAACATTTCATCAAAATTCATAAAGCGGTAATGACTGATGAAACTGATAAAGATGCTTTTTTTAATGAACAGGCGGCTAAATTTATCAAAGCGCAAGAATTAATTTATCAAGACCCGAAAAACGCCAAAGAACATTTTAATAACGGCATAGATGCTTGTATCAAATGCCATGAAGTAAAATGTGGTGGACCTATTCCGAAAATTAAGAAGTTGTATATTGAGTAAAACTTGATATAGTTTTTAAATCGTTGTTTAAAGTTATTTGCTTTGTCATTCTGAACTCGTTTAACTTCGATTTCAGAATCTTTTTAAGAGAAGCTGAAATTAATTCAGCTTTGCACAAAACACTTTAAACAACTTTTTTTATATTGTAAATCCAATGAAAAGAGAAATTATTATCACCGACGACGGTTCCACCACTATTCGAATTCCGGAATGGGATGAGAACTATCATTCAACTCACGGTGCTATTCAGGAAGCAAAACATGTTTTTATAAAAAACGGATTGGATTTATTTCAAAATCAAGGTTCAATTTCGATTTTAGAGATTGGTTTCGGAACGGGTTTGAATGCATTCATCACCTTTTTAGAAACTTTAAATAAAGATAAAGTCAATTATGTTGGAGTAGAAGCATTTCCTATTTCAGCTGAAGAAATTGCTCAAATGAATTATGTTTCCGAATTGCAGGCTATACAATATAAGGAAGTTTTTAGTACAATGCATTCTTGTAATTGGGAACAAAATCAATTTATTTCAAATAACTTTCATTTAACCAAAAGACAACAGTTTTTTCAAGATATTGAAGATAAAAATCAATTCGATTTAATTTACTTTGATGCTTTCGGATTTCCTTTACAACCTGAATTATGGAGTGAAGTGATTTTTAAAAAAATGTACGATGCACTTTTTCCTAAAGGAACTTTAGTGACTTATGCTTGCCGTTCTACAATTAAAAACGCAATGTTAAGTGTTGGATTTTCTATTGAAAAACTACCTGGAGCACCTGGAAAACGCGAAATGTTACGTGCGACAAAAAATGTATGATTTTTACTGTAAAGTAAAAATTTAATAAAAAATTAGCATTTTTTTTATCAACTATATCCTTTTTGTGAAGTTTTTTTATTTATCTTTACTACAAGTTCTAGTCCCAAGTTTAACCTTTTATCTTGAATATGTATGCCCAGAGCAATGTTTTCCTACACCAAGTCGATTTTGGAAAGAGTGAGTTTTGATGCGAAACTGTTTTGTAAAGAATTAGAAAAAGCAATGCGAACATTGCTTCCTTATGAGATAGATCAATTGAGAGAATGGCTTTTGCAGTTTACTGTTGAAAAGCCAGAATTAAGGCAATGTTTAATTTATATCAACTAAAAATAGTAAGTCCCGATTTTATCGGGACTTTTTTGTTTTATTTAGATTTTGGACTTATAATTTCTACATCACTAAAAGCAATTGCGCCTCTAACAACTCCAGAAATTACATCACGTAGTGCATTAATAATATGAATTTTTAATTCATTTTTAGGATAAATTAGACTTACTTCTCTTGCAGGTTTAGGATCTTTAAAATGTTTTAGTTTTTCTTTGTTTTTCTCATTCAAATCTAACGTATGTAGATAGGGAAGTAAGGTTGTTCCAAGACCTTCATCTGCTAATTTAATAAGTGTTTCAAAACTTCCGCTTTCCAATTGAAAATGACTGTCGGCAAAGTATTTATTGTTTTTACATAAATTCAAAATTCCATTTCTAAAGCAATGTCCATCTTGTAATAGCAATATTTTATCCAAATCTAAATCAGAAATTTCAATTTCCTTTTTATCAATGGCAGAATGATTTTTTGGTACATAAGCAACAAAAGGTTCATAATACAATACAATTTCTTTTAGATTTTCTTCTTCTAATGGAGTTGCTGCAATGGCGCAGTCTAAATGACCATTTTTTAATCTTTTGATGATTTCTTCCGTTGTTTGTTCTTCTATAATTAAATTAACTTTTGGGTATTTCTTAATGAAATTATTTAAAAACATAGGTAATAATGTTGGCATCACTGTAGGAATTATTCCAACTTTAAACTCACCACCAATATACCCTTTTTGCTGATCTACAATATCTTTGATCCTTCCAGCTTCATTTACAATATTCTTTGCTTGATTTACGATTTTTTCACCAACTTCAGTTAATAAAATAGGTTTTTTGCTTCGATCAAATATTAATATTGATAATTCATCCTCTAATTTTTGAATTTGCATGCTTAGAGTAGGCTGAGTTACAAAGCACTTTTCTGCAGCAAGTGTGAAATTTTTATATTCCGCAACGGCTAAAACATAGTATAGTTGAGTAATGGTCATATTATTGATATTTATTATGCAAATATAAAAACTATCAATTAAATTTATACAGCTAAGGGGTTAAATTTTGTAAATTTGAGTAAGTAAAGAAATTATGAAACACAATAGTTTAGGATTGCCCGTAAAAGAATCAGAAGAATTAGTTATAGAACTAAATGGTTTGTTATCCAATTTTCAAATGTATTACCAAAATTTAAGAGGTTTGCATTGGAATATTCGTGGTAAACGTTTTTTGATTTGCACTTAAAGTTTGAAGAGTTGTACAACGATAGTCAAATTAAAATTGATTTAATTGCCGAACGTGTTTTAACATTAGGAGGAACTCCATTACATACTTTTTCAGATTATATAGAACATAGTAAATTACAAATAGGAAAAAATATTTCTAATGATGTTGAGGCGTTTCAATTGATTTTAGAATCATTAAGTATTTTGTTGCAAATAGAAAGAGTAATTTTGAATAAAGCAGCTGAAATTAATGACGAAGGAACTAATTCAATGATGAGCGATTTTATTGCTGAACAAGAAAAAACCAATTGGATGTTGAAAGCTTGGATGGAAGAAGAAATTTAAAGCACTATTTTAATTATACTCCAATAAGAGTTTTTTTAATAATAGAATTTATTGAAATAATAGATAAAATATTTTTATATTTGTTATATGAAATTTTTATCTGTTATTTTTTTAGTTTCATTTCTAACATTTTTAATTACACCTACAGTTTTAGGAGTAATTGATAATGAAGCAGATACTTCCTATTTTTACAGCATGTGTGAAGAGGAAGAGAATTTCACGTCCTACAGTGATATTGAGTCAATACAGACTAATTGTATTTCAGTTTTTAAAATTGCAATTAAAGGCTTAACAGAATCTAGCTTTGTATTTGTTGCTAATTTAAGTTTCGATAATTTAGCGCATCAAATTTTTTCTCCCCCTCCGAATTTTATTTAATACATTTTCTTTTTTTGAACTCATTTTTAGAGTTTATTATTAATGTATTAATAATTAAAATTCATGAATACTCATTCTTTTTTTTCCAATGTAAGAGGTGATCTTGCAGCTGGTTTAGTAGTTTTTTTAGTAGCTTTACCTTTGTGTTTAGGTATTGCGTTAGCCTCGGGAGCACCATTGTTCTCAGGTATAATTTCGGGTGTAATAGGAGGTATTGTAGTTGGGTTTTTAAGCAACTCAGCACTAAGTGTTACAGGACCAGCAGCTGGTTTAACAGCTATAGTTTTAACAGCCATTTCAGATTTAGGTGGTTTTGATATTTTTCTTGTCGCAGTAATTTTAGCGGGTGTAATTCAAATTGTATTTGGCTTTTTGAAAGCAGGTAGTTTTTCTAATTATTTCCCAACAAGTGTCATTGAAGGTATGTTGGCTGCTATTGGTATAATTATAATTTTAAAACAAATTCCCCACGCCTTTGGACATGACATAGATAATGAAGGTGATTTTTTCTTTATCGAAAAATCGGGTCATACCACTTTTGATACTTTAATAGAGTCAATAAATTATATTCATACAGGAGCATTAATTATAGCGCTATTATCATTAGCTATTTTGTTTATTTGGGAAAAAATTCCTTTCTTAAAGAAAATAAAAGTGGTTCCTGGAGCTTTAGTTGTTGTGGTAGTAAGTATACTTTTGAATGAGTTTTTTATTCAATCGGATTCTAGTTTGGCTATTGTAACACAAAATCACTTAGTAAGTTTGCCTTCGTTTACTGAAATTAGAAGCGGTTTTGCCATGCCAAATTTTACTTCTTTAACAAATGAAAAAGTTTGGATTGTTGCTGTTACTATTGCAGTTATTGCATCCATTGAAACCTTATTGTGTGTTGAGGCAACCGATAAACTCGACCCGTATAAACGATTTACAAACACTAATCGCGAATTAAAAGCGCAAGGAATTGGTAATATTTTAAGTGGATTTTTAGGTGGTTTGCCAATGACATCGGTTGTTGTTCGTTCCTCTGCTAATATTAATTCAGGTGGTAGAACTAAGCTAGCAACTATTTTTCATGGTTTTTTATTGATTCTTTTTGCATTATCAATACCATTTGTATTAAATAAAATTCCATTAGCTGCTTTAGCCGCTGTTTTATTAATGGTGGGTTATAAATTAGCAAAACCAAGTGTGTTTATTCATCTATGGAAAAATGGTTATTCTCAGTTCATTCCATTTGTAATAACTGTAATTGCGGTAGTTCGTATCGATTTATTGAAAGGAGTTGCAATTGGATTAGGAGTTAGTGTTTTGTTTATATTGTATCAAAATTTAAAAATAGCTTATTCATTTAAGAAAGAATCATCCCAGAATGGAGATGTAATTACAATAAAATTAGCTCAAGAAGTTTCGTTTTTGAATAAAGCGGCCATTAAAAATACTTTAGGAAGCATTCCAGAAGGTTCGGAATTAATTATTGATGCCTCAAGTACAAATTATATTGATTTTGATGTGGTAGAATTGATTAAAGATTTTAGAAATGTTAAAGCCGAAGACAAGAAAATTAAATTGACATTGAAAGGTTTTAAAGACCATTATGACATAGAGACGACTGAATTTAAGCATGTAAAAATTAAAGACGAAAAAAAACAATATAAATAACTTTATTAAACATAAATAAAATGAGTGATTTTTATAAAAAAATACTAGAAAATAATAAGCAGTGGGTTGAGAAAAAATTAGCAATTAGTCCCGAGTATTTCAACAATTTAGCAGAAGGACAACAGCCACCTTTATTATGGATTGGTTGTTCAGATAGTAGAGTTCCGGCTAATGAAATTATTGGAGCAGAGCCTGGAGAAGTTTTCGTACATAGAAATATTGCTAATATGGTAATTCACTCCGACATGAACATGTTAAGCGTTTTGGATTATGCTGTAAATGCATTAAAAGTGAAACACGTTATTGTTTGTGGGCATTATGGATGTGGTGGTGTGAAAGCTGCAATGGGAAATAGTTCTATTGGAATTATTGATAATTGGATTCGCCACATTAAAGATGTATATCGTTTTCATCAAAAGGAGTTAGATGCTATCACAGATGAAAATGAACGTTTCAATAAGTTTGTTGAAGTCAATGTGAAAGAACAAGTTTTAGATTTAGCCAAAACATCCATAGTACAAAATGCTTGGAAAAACGGACAAGAATTATCGATTCATGGTTGGGTTTATGGTTTAAATTCTGGCTATGTGACAGATTTAGGAGTAAATTTTAGTTGCGATAAAGATTTAGACGATGTGTATCAGTTGAAATTTTAAATTTATTTAATTACTAAATCATATTTTTTAAGCAGACCAGATAAATTTTCTGTAGAAAAAATTGCTCGTTTCAACTTGTTTTTTTCAGGATCAATAACGAAATCATAACTTGTAGAAAAATCAGTTTTATTAGCTGTTGTTCCTATAAAAACAGCATGTCGTAAATTGCAGTTGTCAAATAAAGCTTCCGTAAGGTCGCTTTCCATAAAATCAACTGCAATCATACTACAGTTAATAAATTGCATTCTTTTTAGCTTTAAGCTATAAAATTGAGCATAATCAAGCAAGCTGTCTTTAAAGTGGAATTCATATAAAATTTGATCAGTCATTGCAAAGTTAACGGAAGTAAAATCACATTTTGAAAACCAAACATCACGTAAAGAAACGTGGTTGATTTTTGTGCCTTTAAAATTACATTCGATGAAATTACAATCGATAAACGTTACAGCAACAAAGGAACACAATCTAAAATCACAATTGGTAAAAGTGCAATTTTCGTATTCTTTGTATTTTACATCGCTTTCTGCATAGGTTAGATCAGTAAAGTTTTGGTCGGTAATGTAATCTGCGTGCATGGTTATGTTTTAGAGTTATAAAATTACTTTATTTTTATGAGCCAATCAAAGGTTTTTATTTTAAGTTGTGCACTGAATTATTTAATTAGGCAGTATTAAAAAAAAGCTTATATTCGTACAATAAAATGGGGATGTAGCTCAGTTGGCTAGAGTGCTTGACTGGCAGTCAAGAGGTCGTGGGTTCGAGCCCCATCTTCTCCACAAGAATCCTGTTTCGGCAGGATTTTTTGTTTTAAAACCCTTCAAAAACACCCAATCCAAATAGGGCAAAATCATATTTTACAGGGTCGTTTGGGTCTAATGCTCTTAAATTTTGGTCGAGTTCTGCTAAGGCTTTAGCATCGTTTTGTTTACGAGTTAATAATCCAAGTTTTCGAGCTACATTACCCGAATGCACATCTAAAGGACATGAGAGTTGGGAGGGAGATATGCTTTTCCAAATACCTAAATCTACTCCTTTGTTATCTTGCCTACAATTCCATCTAAGCCACATATTTAGTCGTTTACTTGAAGAATTCTTGTTAGGGTCAGAAATGTGTTTTTCAGTTCTATTTAAATGCTCAATTTCAAAGAAGATAGTTTTAAATTTTGATATAGCATTTTGCATAGAATCCTTTTCTTGATGTATTGTAAAAATTGATTCAAGTCCTCCGTGATTCAAATATATGTTTTGAAGACTTTTAATAAATCCAATGAAATCCTGCCCGTTGAATGTTCGATGGACAAAAGTTTCTAAACGTTGTAAATCATTACCATTATGAGACATAACAAAATCATAGGGAGAATTTCCCATTAAATCCATCATTTTCTTAGCATTGTTAATAATCATCTTGCGATTGCCCCAAGCAATAGTTGCTGCTAAAAAACCTGCAATTTCAATATCTTCTTTCAAAGTATACAAATGCGGAATTTGTATGGGATCGCTATCTATGAAATTGGGATGGTTGTATAAATCAACTTTTTCATCTAAAAATTCTTTTAACTCGGATTTTGTCATTTTAAGAATTTACAATAATTAAGCCGTCTTTCATTACTAATTTTTTATCGGCCATATTTGCTAACTCTTCGTTATGGGTTACAATTACAAAAGTTTGATTAAATTCTTCGCGAAGTTTAAAAAATAATTGGTGAAGCATTTCGGCAGATTGTGTATCTAAATTTCCAGAAGGTTCATCGGCATAAATTACTGCGGGTTTATTAATTAATGCTCTGGCTACCGCAACACGTTGTTGTTCACCACCTGATAATTCACTTGGTTTGTGATGTGTTCTTTCTGAAAGTCCTAAATAGTTTAATAATTGTTTTGCCTCTTTTTCTACTTCTTTTTTATCGCGATTAGCTATGAAGCCAGGTATACAAACATTTTCTAAAGCCGTAAATTCTGGTAACAATTGATGAAATTGGAAAATAAAGCCTAAATGTTGGTTTCTAAATTTTGAAAGTTCTTTGTCTTTTAAATTCAAAACCGATGAACCATTGATTTCTAAAACAGTATCATTTTGCTTAGTTGGTAAATCTAATGTACCTAAAATTTGAAGCAACGTTGTTTTACCAGCACCCGAAGCGCCAACAATAGAAACGATTTCGCCTTTTTTAATATGTAAATCAACTCCCTTTAAAACATGAAGGGAATCGTAATATTTATGTAGATTTTTTGCAGTAATCATAATGGAACATTTCTACAAAGAAACAAAGATTTTTATCGAATAAAAAAACAATTCTTTTCCTATTACTATTTATCAAATAATAAAGTTAAGTTAAAATGTAATTTATGTTTAATTTTTGTTTAAATTTGTTAAACAAAATAACGAATTGAATTAATGAAAAATAAAATAAAAGCATTATCGTTAATTTTTGGTTTGGTTTTTACTTCTTGTACAGCTAAAGAAAAACCAATGATCAAGGATGATTTTAAAGAACCTGTTAAAGTTAAAGAAATTGAAGGTATGGAAGTTGCAACATTTGCTGGAGGCTGTTTTTGGTGTACAGAAGCTGTTTTTTTAGAAATTAAAGGCGTAGAAAAAGTAGTATCTGGTTACATTGGAGGAAAGACTAAAAATCCAACTTATAAAGATATATGTACAGGAGAAACAGGTCATGCTGAAGCAATTCAAATTACCTATAATCCAAAGGAAGTAGCGTATGAAGATTTATTAGAAGTTTTCTTTGGAACACATGATCCGACTACGTTGAATAGACAAGGAGCTGATGTTGGAACGCAATACAGAAGTGAAATTTTCTATCATTCTGAAGCTCAAAAAGTAAAAGCTGAAAATTATATTGAATTGTTAGTAAAAGAAAAATTATACGATAAATCTATAGTTACTAAAATATCTTCAGCTACTCAATTTTATCCGGCGGAAGATTATCATCAAAATTACTACAATCAAAATTCAAGTCAAGGTTATTGCCAAATGGTGATTGCTCCAAAATTAGAAAAATTGCACAAATATTATAAATCGAAATTAAAATAGAAGGGGAAAATTGCTATGAATACTGCTATTGAAAAAGAAATATTCGACATTATTGGTGATAATCATCAAATGACCTCGGTTGAAACACCACTAAGGCCAGATGCTTTTGCTAGATCTGATGAACAAAAAATGCAAGTTATTGAGCATCATTTTGAAATCATTATGAAAGAATTAGGGTTAGACCTAACAGATGATAGTTTACAAGGAACTCCTCATCGTGTTGCTAAAATGTTTGTACAAGAAATTTTTTCGGGATTAAATCCGGCAAACAAACCAAAAATTTCGGTTTTTGATAATTCGTATCAATATGATAAAATGTTGGTGGAGGCAAATATCAGTTTTAATTCTACTTGCGAGCATCATTTTTTACCAATTGTTGGAAAAGCGCACGTTGGTTATGTTTCGTCTGGTAAAGTTATTGGTTTGTCTAAATTGAATCGAATTGTAGATTATTATGCAAGAAGACCACAAGTGCAAGAACGAATGATTATGCAGATTTTTAATGAGCTTAAACAAGTTTTAGAAACAGATAATGTAATGATTGTTGTTGAAGCTTCACATTTGTGTGTTTCGAGTAGAGGGATTAAAGATGAAAGCAGTTATACTTCAACCTTACAATATGGAGGTGTTTTTAATCAAAAAGAATTTCGTGATGACTTTTACAAAATGATTCATAAAGAATAAAAAAAAGTGGCATTAGTTTTGTACATTCGTTATACAGAATTAATATTTTTAAAATGATACATGATCAAGTTCCTTCGGGAGCAGTTTCTACTAAAAACAATAAAGGGACAATGTTAGTTCTTAGCTTATTTTTTGATGGAATAGGGATGTTGTCTTATGTTATTCCTGTTTTTGCGGAAGTTACAGATCTATTTTGGGCGCCAATTTCAGCACTATTACTGCTTATAATGTTTAAGGGTACAGCAGGAAAATTAGCATCCATTTTTGGACTTATAGAAGAGTTATTACCTTTTGTTGATGTGATTCCTACGTTTACAATTACATGGTTTTATACCTATGTAATTAAAGGAGGTAAAGACCAATAAAAAAAGAGCTGAATATTAATTCAGCTCTTTTTTTATTGATTTTTATTTTTCTTTCTTATACAAAGTTGCATTATTTGCAAATTTGGTTATTTCAATTTTTGATTCTCCAAGTAATTCAATTTCACTTTTTCCAGAAGCCATTAAAATAAGTTCGTTAGTTACATTAACATAACATTTTGAATAACCCTCTGTAGTTAATTCTAAATTAGCAATAATTAGTTTTTTTGCGGTTAGTATAATGTAATTATCTAATCTAATTTTAGCATCATTCACGTTTCCTTCAATGGTAGCTTGACTTTTTTGGTACATGTCAAGTTTCAATTCTTTACCAGTAACTAGCGCTTTTAAATCAGCATTTTTACTTAATTCAATTGAGGTGTTATCTGCTTTAACATTAATTTCTGCTTCAGATTTATCGTTTAAAATTAATGCAAAATAATTGGCTTTCACATTTAAAAAAGATCTTGAATTATCATAATTTTTAATAGTGATATTATCTAATTCTAAATCTGCTAACGAATGAATAGTGCTTTCATTTTTAGCTGTAATTAATTTTAAATCAGAAGTATAATTAATTCTAATAGCAAATTTTTTTTTACCAGTTACTTCTCTTAATGCCGATACTTTTAAAGTACCACCTATAACTTCATAATTAATGATATCATGTAAATTGTCATCGGCTTCAATTTCAAAAGAAGTTTTATCTGCTTTTACTAAAAAAACTTCAAAATTGTCATTTATTTCTATGTTTTCAAAAGTTGGAATTTCTTTAACAGAAACAGTTACAATTTTAGAACCCTTTATTTTCTCTTTTTTCTGAGCAATTACAAGCGATGTAAACAGTAAAAGTGTAAGCAGAAACGATATTTTTTTTGTCATTTTTTCGAAATTTTTAATATCACAAACATACACAAAATTTATTCCAAAATTATTATTTTAGGAAGATGACATAAAATTTTCTACTTGAAAATGCACAATAACATAAAAGCACCAGTTATAAACTGATGCTTTTTATATTTATATGATTGAATCTATTAAATATACCATAAGGGTAAAAACAAATTCTACGACTTGAATTATTAACTTAATCATGAGAATGAGATTTAGGACTAATTTTAGTACTGTAAATTTATAAAATGCTTAAATTAAAGCTGTTAATTATATATTAATTATTTGTTAAATACGTTAGTTTTTAGAAACGCTTCCGCCAGAAGATTCTTCTTTTACCACCTTTTTTGGATTTTTTACGTATTCAATAGAACTTCCACTAGATGCTTTTGCATTTAAAAGAACTATTGGATTTACAGTTGTATTACTACCACTTGTAGACTCAGCTGTAATTTCATTCGCTGCTAATTCTTGCGCATTAATGGTGCTTCCACTTGATGAATTTGTTTTTACAATTAATGCTTTACCCGACAGTGTTATTTCGCTTCCGCTTGAAGATTCACTTTCTACTTTTTCATATTCTAAATCAGTATTAATTGAACTCCCGCTGCTTGTTTTAACCGTTAAGTTAGTTCCTTTTAAAGTGCTTTTTGAACGAATACTCGCTCCGCTAGACGATTCTAATCCGTTAATTGTAGTTGTTTTGACATGAACAATAGCACTTTCCATAGAATTAATATTGCCTTCAATTTTTACAATTAAAGTACCGTTTTCTACTCTTGTAATGATATGTTCCATCAAGTTGTCATCAACTTCAACAATTACTTCCGTTGGATTTCCTTGTTCAACAATTACTTCAACACCTGTACTAGCGTCAATTTTTGTAAATGGTGTATCAATAGTCCTTTTTTCGGATACTACATTTCCACTACCATCTATGCCATTTCCTAAGTTTAAATTGGCATTACAAGAAGCTAAACTTAATGTAATTAGTAGCGCAATTAATTTAAAAGTCGTTTTCATATTATTTGATTTAGATTTTATCTATTTTTTTGTTCTTTAATTTCTTTGTAAACCTTTTTCTCAACTTCATCAGCTGCTATAATATATTCTTCTTTTTTTGTGACAACACCTGTTTTCTCTGTATTTACTACTTTTTTCACAAGTACTCCGTTTTCATCATAATAGATTGAAGCAGCGGTATCACCAGTTTCTATTTTTACACTTAAACTATCGTCTATTTCTTCTGAAGAACAATTCAAACAATTTACCTTATCTTGATTTACTTTAAAAACTGGGTTTTTAGTGTCAAATTCATTTTCATCAAAAAACTCATAATCACTTCTGTCAAAGTTACTAAAACTATCGTCTATTTGAAAGATTGTTCCTTTTGGTAAATAAAGGTAAATTTCTACTTCTTGGCCTCTAAATTTATTGTCTACACCTGTTAGTAAGTAATTATTAAAGGTTATGTTGTTTTCTTCGATTTTATAGTCGTATTTGATTTTTTCAGCTCTTTTTTTCGCTTGTGAAGTTGATTTACCATTAGCTAACTTTTCTATTAAAATGTAAGGTGTAGTTTCATCGGTATATTTAACCTCAATACTTACGTTGTTTGAGTAAATGATTTCATTATCACCTTCATCTTGTGTTATCTTGTATTCATGATTTCTGTAAATACTTTTTGAATAAAAATCATTATTCTTAAATTTTATTTTCAAAGTATCTGTTGGTGCAATTGCAATTAATTCTTTTTGAACTGATTTACCTTCAAATGCTAGTTGAGAGGCTTCATTAATTCCTAGTGTTATTAATATTCCTACTGTAATAATCCAAACTGCTAGTAAGCTATATTTTACATAGTTTCCAATTGATCTAATAGTATTAACCATTAATTTTAATCCTAAAATAAATAAGAAAAATAATGGAATTCCAAATCCTAATAAAAATAGTATTCCTTGTGCCCAAAGTGGTGTTTCTAACCCAATAGGAGTTTGAATGTGATTCAAAATATAGTTCTCAGGCATTGTTGATGAAAATATCATGATAATGCTTGTTATAATAATGCCTAGCAATGCTATTGCTGAGAAAAATAAGATGAATGAACCTATTATTTTTGCAAATACTTTGAAAATTGTTGTAATAACTTCTTCAATTGAAGAACCAATTCTAGAAGCTCCTGATTTAGCGGTATGGGCAATTTTTTCGGTATCAATACTATTTATTTTAGATGTAATATCATCAAATCCTTCTTTTACTTTTTTCTCAATATTAGAAATGGTAATGGGTTCACCTTTCATTTCTAATTTCTGAGTTGTAGATATTGCTTCGGGAACTAAAATCCACAATACGATGTAGACGAATAGACCCGTACCAAATCCAAAAAATAAAATAACCATAAAAATACGTAACCATAAAGTGTCAATTCCTAGATAATGTCCTAAACCAGCCATTACACCACCAAGCATACCGTTTTCTTTATCTCGATACAATCTTTTTGAAGGGTAATAAAAGTTTGTTGAAGCACCCGAATTTGATTGATAAGTTGTTTTGTCATCATCAATCTTATAATCTTCAGGTTGTCCCATAATAGAAATAACTTCTTCAATTTCAGTTAATCCTACAACTTGTTTGTCATTTTTTAATCGCTCTTGAAATAATTCTGCAATGCGACTTTCAATGTCTTTCATGATTTCATCTCTACCATCTGGAGCAAGAGAGCGCTTCACCGCATCAAAATAACGCGATAACTTCTGATAGGCATCTTCATCAATATGGAAGAAAAAACCTCCTAAATTTATACTTATTGTTTTGTTCATGACTCTTAGTTTTGACTAGTTATTATATTTACGGCATCAGCTAATTCTTTCCAGGTGCCATTTAATTCTTGTAAAAATTCTTTCCCTTCATCGGTTAATCCATAATATTTTCTTGGCGGACCCGATGTTGATTCTTCCCAACGATAATTTAATAAGTTATCGTTTTTTAATCTTGTTAATAAAGGATAAACGGTGCCTTCTACCACAAGTAGTTTTGCGTTTTTTAGCGTGTCTAGTATTTCAGAGGTATAAGCGTCTTTTTCTTTTAATACAGATAAGATACAAAACTCTAAAACACCTTTTCGCATTTGCGCTTTAGTGTTCTCAATGTTCATAATTCCTTTTGTTTTTTTTAATTAAACTGTTCATTTTTTGATTGTTTTGCTTACGCAGTTGATTGATTTGATGATTGAAACTAGTATACCTATTAATTTCTTATACAAAGATAAGTCTAAAAGAAGGTATTATGTAACGCATAGTACTAATATTTAACATATATTTAACAATTAAAAAAATAGTAGGAATGCATAGTATTTTTTGTATTTTTACAAAATAAATCAATGAATCATGGAGTTTACACCTGCAAAACTGAATCTTTTTACCTTTTTTAAACTGCCATCTGCTTTTTGGAGTGGCCTGCGTGTGAAATCAATTTCGCCAGAAGTTTGTGAAGTAACGGTTAAACACCGTTGGTTCAATCAAAATCCGTTTAACTCTATGTATTTTGCTGTACAAGCAATGGCAGCAGAATTTACAACCGGTGCTTTGGTTATGTATCAAATTAAAGAAAGCAAAAAGAATATTTCAATGTTAGTGGCTCAAAACAAAAGTGTTTTTACTAAAAAAGCTACTGGAAGAATTACTTTTACTTGCAATCAAGGAACAGCAATTAAAGAAACTATTGAAAAAGCAATAACTTCTAATGAAGGACAAACCATTTGGCTAACCTCTACAGGTAAAAACGAAAATGGCGAACAAGTTTCAGAAATGCAGTTTGAATGGACTATTAAAGTTAGAGCTTAAAAATTACTTTTAATTATCACATCCGAAACTAATTTATTCGAAACGCTCAACTATTCCTAAACATACGTTAATTTACTTTCATTGTTCTTTTTTTGATTGTAACTTTGAGAAAAAGGAAAAAGATGACCATTTTAATTACAGGTGCAACAGGATTAGTAGGGCAGGAGTTGGTAAGCTTGCTTTTGCAAAACGGACACACTGTTCATTATTTATCTACGTCAAATAATAAATTAGTTACGAATTCTAATTATAAAGGTTTTTATTGGAATCCAAAAACAGCAGAAATTGATACCGATTCATTAGCTGATGTTGAGGTTGTTGTTCATTTAGCGGGTGCAAGTGTAGCTAAAAAATGGACAAAATCATATAAAGATGAAATTATCGATAGTCGTGTACTTTCAACTAAATTATTATTTCAAACCCTTCAAAATACACCAAATCAAGTAAAACAAATCGTGTCTGCTTCCGCAATCGGAATTTATCCTGATAGTTTAACCAATATTTATCATGAATCTGATTTGGATATTGATGTTTCTTTTCTTGGAAATGTGGTGAAATTATGGGAAAATGAAGTCAACCAATTTGAAAAATTACAACTCATCGTTTCTAAAATCAGAATCGGAATTGTGTTGGCTAAAAATGGTGGTGCTTTGCAAGAAATGGTTAAGCCAATTCAATATGGAGTAGGAGCAGCATTTGGTTCTGGAGAACAATATCAATCATGGATTCACATTCAAGATTTAGTTGCTATTTTTTATCATGTCATCGAAAACAAACTTCCAGGAATTTATAATGGTGTTTCACCTTATCCTGTAACTAATACAGAACTTACTAAATCAATTGCTAAAACGCTTAATAAACCATTTTTTCTTCCCAATATCCCAAGATTCGTAATGCAGCTTATTCTTGGAGAAATGCATCAAATTTTATTTTCAAGTCAGCATGTAAGTTGTAGAAAATTATTGGATGAAAACTTTCAATTTAAATTTGCTTCTTTAGACAAAGCTTTGAATGATTTGTTGAAATAAAGTATATCTTCATCTTTTTTCCTGACAATTTGACATTTTTAAACATTTGGCAATACATTTGCAATCCCATTTACTAAAGTAAAAATGTTTAAAAAAATGTTTAAAAATATGAGTCAAGAAAGTACTGAAAACATCGAAAAGGAGAACATTAATGAAGAAAATGTTTCAGAAACTCAAGGAATTCCTACACCTGATTTATCTGTAGAAGAGCAATTACAAGAAGAATTAAGCAATGAAAAAGACAAATTTTTACGTCTTTTTGCTGAATTTGAAAATTATAAACGAAGAACTACTAAAGAACGTATTGACTTATTCAAGACTGCTAACCAAGAAGTTTTGCAAGCAATGTTACCTGTATTAGATGATTTTGACAGAGCTTGGGCACAAGTGTCTAAGTCAGATGATGAGGCTTTGGTAACTGGAGTACAATTGATTCATGATAAATTAAGAAGTACATTAGTTGCTAAAGGTTTGGAAGAAGTTGAAGTAAGAGCGGGAGATGCTTTTAATGCTGATTTTGCAGAAGCAATTACCCAAATTCCAGCGCCAAACGATAAATTAAAAGGTAAAATTGTAGATGTTATTGAAAAAGGTTACAAATTAGGAGACAAAATTATTCGTTTCCCAAAGGTTGTAATCGGACAATAATTTTTACCGTAGAAACGCGATTCATCGCGTTTTAATCATTATTATAATATTTTAAAATGAAAAAAGATTTTTACGAAATATTAGGCATTTCAAAAAATGCTACAGCAGAAGAGATTAAGAAAGCATATCGTAAGAAAGCAATCGAATTTCATCCTGACAAAAATCCAGGGAATAAAGAAGCGGAAGAAAAGTTCAAAGAAGCTGCCGAAGCTTATGAAGTATTAAGTGACGCTAACAAAAAAGCAAAATATGATCAATATGGTCACCAAGCTTTTGATGGTGGTGGATTTGGCGGTGGTCAACACATGAACATGGATGATATTTTCAGTCAATTTGGCGATATTTTCGGAGGCGCCTTTGGTGGTGGAGGATTTTCTGGTTTTGGCGGTGGCGGTGGTCAACGCAGAGTAAAAGGAAGCAATCTTCGTATCAAAGTAAAATTGACTTTGGAAGAAATTGCAAATGGTGTTGAAAAGAAAGTAAAAGTTAAACGTAAAGTTCAAGCTAAAGGGGTAACCTATAGAACGTGTCCAACTTGTAATGGTTCAGGACAAATTATGAAAATTGCGAACACAATATTAGGTAGAATGCAAACTGCTACTACGTGTCATACATGTAGTGGTTCTGGTCAAATTTTAGATCAAAAACCTGTTGGAGCCGATGCGCAAGGAATGTTATTGGAAGATGATACGGTTTCAATCAAAATTCCTGCAGGAGTTGTAGACGGAATGCAGTTAAAAGTAGCTAACAAAGGGAATGAAGCCCCAGGAAGCAATAGTATTCCGGGGGATTTAATTGTTGCTATTGAAGAAATTGAACATGAATTCTTAAAGCGTGAAGGTGAAAATTTGCATTATGATTTATACATCAGCTTTGCAGAAGCAGCATTAGGAGTTTCTAAAGAAATTGATACCGTTTCAGGAAAAGTACGTATCAAATTAGAAGAAGGAATTCAATCGGGTAAAATTTTACGTTTGAAAGGTAAAGGTGTACCAAGTATTAATGCTTATGGAAATGGCGATTTGTTAGTTCATGTGAACGTATGGACGCCAAAGACATTAAACAAAGAGCAAAAACAATTTTTCGAAAAAATGCTTTCCGATGAAAACTTCATTCCAAGACCTGAGAAATCAGATAAATCTTTTTTTGAAAAAGTTAAAGATATGTTTTCATAATTAAATATAATTTAATACTTTTGAAACTCACTTTCTTAGGAGAGTGAGTTTTTCTTTTTCATAGCAATTTTTCCCATCCTTTAGCAATGAAGGGTGGGTTTTTTTTGTAACAAAAGCATTTTTTTGCTACTAATAAGTAAATAAAATCAACTCAATTTATGAGCAATATTCTCGAAGTACAAAACGTAGTGAAACAATATGGCGATTATACCGCTTTAAACAACGTTTCGTTGCAAGTTCCTAAAGGAAGTATATACGGACTTTTAGGTCCAAATGGTGCTGGAAAAACATCTCTTATTCGTATAATTAATCAAATTACGATGCCAGATAGTGGAATAGTATTGTTAGATGGTGAAAAACTTAAACCACAGCATGTTCAATATATTGGCTATATGCCCGAAGAACGTGGTTTATACAAAACCATGAAAGTTGGCGAACAATGTTTGTATTTGGCACAATTAAAAGGAATGCCAGAAGCAGAAGCTAAAAAGCAACTTAAATATTGGTTTGAGAAATTAGAAATTCAAGGTTGGTGGGACAAAAAAATCCAAGAACTTTCTAAAGGAATGGCGCAAAAAATTCAGTTTGTAGTTACCGTTTTGCACAATCCCAAATTATTGATTTTAGACGAACCATTTTCGGGTTTCGATCCAGTTAATGCAAATTTAATTAAAGATGAAATCATCGAATTGAATAAAAAAGGAACATCGGTAATTTTTTCTACACACAGAATGGAATCGGTTGAAGAAATGTGCGATTACATTGCTTTAATTCATAAATCCAATAAATTAATCGAAGGGAAGTTAGAAGATGTAAAACGCCAACACAGAACTAATACGTTCCAAGTAGGTATTATTACAAACAATATTGAAGGTTTAATGTTGCAATTAACACATAAATTTACGTTGAATCAAACCAATTTTAAATCATTAAACGATGATTTAAAATTAGAAGTACATTTAGGTCAGTACAATTCAAACGAATTACTTTCTATTTTGACACAATTTGGGCAAGTTACTCACTTTGTTGAAAAAATTCCAAGTGTAAACGATATTTTCATTCAAACCGTAAGCCAATAATCATGAACATATTATCCTTAATTATCAAGAGAGAATTTATTGCCAAAGTGCGTAATAAATCGTTCATCGTAATGACTTTTTTAAGTCCGCTTTTATTTGTTGGAATGTCTGTTCTAGTGGGGTATTTATCTACTATGAATAAAGATTCGGTAACTCAAATAGCTATTCATGACGAAGCTGGTTTACTTAAAAATGAATTTAAAAACGACAAGTATACTAATTATACAGATTTGTCTGCATTATCATTCAAAACAGCAAAAGATACTGCAAATAAAAGCTATGAAGGATTACTTTATATTCCAAAAGTAACTACTGTTCAAGATTTAAAAGAAAAAGTAGAATATATTTCAGAAGATAGTCCAAGTTTAGACTTTATTTCGGATGTAGAAGAAGTTATAGATTCTGTAATTACACAAGAAAATTTAAAGGTTTTGGGTTTTGATGCAGATAAAATTGATAAAGCTAAAGCCGATTCTTCCTTAAAACTTTCCAAATTTTCGGGAGAAGAAAGTTTAAAAGGTTTAAATGAAATTAAAGTCATCATTGGAGGTTTGTTTGGGTATTTAATTATGATGTTCATTGTTATTTACGGCAATTTTGTAATGCGAAGTGTTATTGAAGAAAAAACCTCAAGAATTATAGAAATTATCATTTCTTCTGTAAAACCTTATCAATTAATGATGGGGAAGATTATAGGAAACTCATTGGCCGGAATCTTACAATTTTTAATTTGGGCAATTGTAGGAGCCTTATTGTTCTTTATTGCCTCCACATTTTTAGGATTGCAAATGGGAGCTTCATCAACAATGTCTCCGGAAATGGTCGAAGCAGCAGGAAATATTGATAAAATGGCTAAAATTCAAATGTATTTGAATGAAATTGCAAACTTGCCATTGGCTACATTAATTATTTCATTCATTATTTATTTTATTGGAGGTTATTTTTTATACAGCTCATTTTATGCCGCAATTGGTGCCGCAGTAGATTCTGAAACCGATTCGCAACAATTTTTATTACCGATTATTATGCCATTAATTTTAGGCGTTTATATCGGATTTTTTACTGTTATTAACGACCCGCATGGAACAATAGCTACAGTTTTTTCTATTATTCCATTAACCTCGCCAATTGTCATGCTAATGCGTATTCCTTTTGGTGTGCCATTATGGCAATTAGCACTTTCTATAGTTTTATTGTACGGAACGTTTATCTTTGTAGTCTGGTTTGCGGCAAAAATCTACCGAGTAGGTATTTTAATGTATGGAAAAAAACCAACTTGGAAAGAATTATATAAATGGTTGAAATATTAAAAGAGGTTAAGAGTTTGTAGTTTAGGAGTTTAAAAGTTTTTCTATGTTTTTTAAAATTTTATTTTATCTTTTGTTTTTAGTAGGTATTGTTTTTACAATATTTTCAAATGTGAAGTATAAAAGTTTGGATAGCATAGAAAAAGAATGTAAGCAACAACTTTTTTTGAGTAGAACAAAATTTGTTATTTTAATAGGAATAGTGAATATTATTATACTTATTTTCCTATTTAGATTTTTTGGAGAATTAGCAAGATATTTTTTCTTGGTATTTTTTTTATTTTGGAGTTTATTTGATTTTTTTGATTCTAAAAATAAAATCGAAATTATGAAAGAGAATAATTTTTCAAGTAATTTTTTAAGTGAATACAAATTATCGACAAGTTACCAAACTATTGGTTTGTTTTGCTTTTTCATTTTAATTGTAATGGCTTTTTTTAAAAATTAATTAGTGTATAGATTAAATAAAAAATGAGCAAAATCCTTATCATAGAAGACGAAGCAGCAATTCGAAGAGTATTAACTAAAATACTTTCCGAAGAAAATGATTCGTATAAAGTTGAAGAAGCAGAAGATGGTTTTCAAGGAATCGAAAAAGTTAAAAATGAGGATTATGACTTAATTCTTTGTGATATCAAAATGCCAAAAATGGATGGTGTTGAGGTATTAGAAGCCGTAAAAAAAATAAAACCTGAAATTCCAATGGTAATGATATCAGGTCATGGCGATTTGGAAACTGCAATAAACACTATGCGTCTAGGTGCTTTTGATTACATTTCAAAACCGCCCGATTTGAATCGTTTATTGAATACGGTTCGAAATGCCTTAGATAAAAAACAATTAGTTGTAGAGAACAAAATCTTGAAAAAGAAAGTCTCTAAAAACTATGAAATGATAGGTAATAGCGAAGCAATTAATCATATCAAAACAATGATTGATAAAGTCGCTCCAACTGATGCCCGAGTTTTAATCACGGGTCCAAACGGAACTGGAAAAGAGTTAGTAGCCCATCAATTACACGAAAGAAGCGAGCGTTGCAATGCTCCAATAATCGAGGTAAACTGTGCGGCAATTCCTTCTGAATTAATTGAAAGTGAATTATTTGGTCATGTAAAAGGTGCTTTTACTTCAGCGGTTAAAGATAGAGCAGGAAAGTTTGAAGCTGCAGATGGCGGAACCATTTTTTTAGACGAAATTGGCGACATGAGTTTATCTGCTCAAGCCAAAGTTTTACGCGCTTTACAAGAAAATTTAATTCAACGAGTTGGTGCAGATAAAGATATTAAAGTTAATGTACGAGTTGTTGCAGCAACGAATAAGGATTTAAAAAAGGAAATCCAAGAAGGAAGATTCAGAGAAGATTTATATCATAGATTAGCTGTAATTTTAATCAAAGTTCCCGCTTTAAATGACAGAAGAGAAGATATTCCAGAGTTGATAGCGCATTTTGCATCTAAAATCGCATCAGAACAAGGGAATACACAAAAATCATTTTCCAAAACAGCTATTAAACTATTACAAGAATACGATTGGACAGGAAACATTCGTGAGTTACGAAATGTAGTAGAGCGCCTAATTATTTTAGGTGGAGCCGAAATTTCAGAACAAGACGTGCAACTATTTGCGAGTAAATAATATTTAATGTTTCGAGTTTAAAGTTTTGAAATAATTATTTATTAGTCAAAACATGAAACTTTTAACCCGAAACCCGAAACTAAATCAATGCAATTAAAAAAAATAAATCCCAACCTTCAGAAAGCGTTAATTGAAAATGACTTTATTGAAGCGAATGAGTTACAACAAGAAACATTTTCAACCATTAAAAGTGGGGTGGATGCTGTTATTCAGTCACTTAGTGGTTCAGGAAAAACAACAACTATTTTATTGAATGTAATTCAAAGAATGGAAAAACCAGTAGGAGAAAGTACTCGTGCTTTAGTTTTGGTACAGGACAAAGAAAAAGTTTTGGAAGCTGTTGAGCAATTCAAAAAACTAAATCATTATACCAATTTACGTGTTTTTGGAGTACATGAAAAAGGCGATATGGATTACGATAAGAATCAAATTTCGTTAGGAATGGATGTTTTAATTGGAACACCTATTCGTATCAATGAAATGTTTTCTTCAGCTGGATTTAACATGAATACAATTAAAATGTTTGTGGTAGATGATGTAGAAGAAATGTTACGCAAGCGTGAAGATTCTATTATACAAAGACTTTCTATGAGTGCCGAAAAAACACAACGTTTGTTTTTTTGTTCTCAAATTACAGAAAGAGTCGAAATTTTAGCGGATAGAATAATGATTGAACCACTTTTCTTCGAATCAGAAGATTAGGTAAAAAGAACAATATGGGAATAATGAAAGTATTTTCGGGAAGTGAAATTCTTGCCGATGCCTTGAAACAAAAAATTGAGGCAGTAGGAGTTGAGGTTGTTAAAAAAGATAACTTACAATCGGCTCGAATGGCCGGATTTGGTTCTTCAGATTTAGCAGTTGAATTATTTGTAGACGAGCGTTATTATGGTAAAATTAGTCCAGTTTTAGAAGAATTTCGAATGAGTCTATAAACGACTCTTCAACACACTATAAAAAAGAAGCTCCTGAATTTTCAGGAGCTTTTTAGTTTTATTTCACTTGGTCTAAACCTCTTTTTCGTAGTAGTGGCGCTACACTAGGTTCGGCACCTCTAAAGCTTTTGTATAATTCCATTGGATCTTCAGTTCCTCCTTTTTCCAAGACATTTTTTCTAAATGATTTAGCATAATCGGAATTAAAAAGACCATTAATTTTAAATACTTCAAATGCATCGGTGTCCAATACGCCTGACCAAATATAACTGTAATATCCAGCTGAATAGCCACCTGCAAAAATATGATTAAAATAAGTACTTCTATATCTAGGAATAATAGTATTTGGTAAATTAATTTTAGTCATTGCTTCTTTTTCAAACGTTTCAGCATCAACTGTAATTGCTGCTTTTTGTGTGTGGTATTGCATATCTAAAATAGAAGCTGCCAAATATTCAGTAGTTGCAAAACCTTGATCAAAAGTACCTGCTTTTTGCATTTTTTCAATTAATGCATCTGGAATTACTTGTCCTGTTTTATAATGTTTGGCATAGATTCGCATTACTTCCGGTTCAGCTGCCCAATTTTCCATAATTTGAGATGGTAATTCAACAAAATCTCTCGGAACACTAGTTCCTGCTAAACTTTCATAAGTTACATTCGACAATAATCCGTGTAAAGCGTGTCCAAATTCATGGAAGAATGTACTTACTTCATCAAAAGTTAACAAGGCTGGTGCATTTTCTGTTGGTTTTGTAAAATTACACACGATTGAAACAACGGGAGCAATTCGTTTTCCGTTTTCCATTTTTTGAGTACGGTACGAAGTCATCCAAGCACCGCCACGTTTTGATGTTCTTGGGTGAAAATCCATATATAAAATTCCAACATGTTTTCCATCAGCTTCGGTAACTTCCCAAACGGTTACATCTTCATGGTATTTTGGAACGTTATTTAAAGGTTTAAATTGCAATCCATATAATTTTCCACAAACCGTAAAAACACCTTCTCTTGTTTTTTCTAAACTGAAATAAGGCTTCATTTCTTGCTCGTCTAAATCAAATCGTTCTTTTCTGATTTTTTCTGAATAATATCTCCAATCATAAGGTTGAACTTCATCTTTGATTCCGTCTTTCTGCATCATTATTTTAATGTCAGTAGCTTCTTTATTTGCCATATTCAATGCAGGAACCCATAAATCATTCAATAATTTTGTTGCAGTTTCTGGATTTTTTGCCATTGATTTTTCTAAAACATAATCAGCATGTGTAGCATATCCTAATAAACGTGCTTTTTCACCTCTTAAATTTGCAATTTTAATAGCAAGTTCTTTATTGTCTTTATCATTGTTGTGATTTGCTCTCATTTGGTACGCGTTCCAAATTTCCTTACGTAATTTTCTATTAGAACTGTATTGTAAAAAAGGCATCACACTAGAATTTGATAAAGTAAACATCCATTTTCCAGCTTTATCTTTAGCTTTTGCATCAGAAGCCGCAGTTTCAATTAGTTCATTCGGTAAACCTGCTAAATCATTTTTATTTGAAATCACCAATTCATAAGAATTAGTTTCCGCTAAGATATTCTGACCATATTTCAATGTAGCAACCGCCATTTCAGAATTGATTTCTCTCAATCTTTTTTTGTTTTCTTCGGATAAATTAGCACCACTTCGAACAAAATTCTTGTATAGATTTTCTAATATTTTGGTTTGCTGCTTGTTTAAATTTAAATTAGCTTGGTTACTCCAAACAATCTTAATTTTTTTAAATAAAACTTCATTTAAGTTAATGTTATCATTATGAGCAGATAATTTTGGCGCTAACTCCTTTGCAATAGCCTGAATTTCTTCATTCGTATTTGCACTGTTTAAATTATAGAAAACGGTACTTACTTTCGCAAGAAGTTTTCCTGAATTTTCCATAGCTAAAATTGTATTTTCAAAAGTAGGTTTATCAGTGTTGGAAACAATTGCATTAATTTCTGCTTCTTGTTTTCTGATGCCTTCTAAAATAGCAGGTTTAAAATGCTCATTTTTAATTAAGTCAAATGGAGGAACCTCATATGGTGTTGTGTACGTTTCAAAAAACGGATTCATAGTTGTTTGTTTTTTTTCTTGTGATTGCATAGAAACAGCACTAGTTAATGCTGAGAATAAAAGTATGGTTTTGATTTTCATCATATTGAATTTTAAAACGTAAAAATAATGGAATAATAGTATAATAGCAAAAGATAACTATATTTTATGAAATGACGCAGTTGCTTTCTTAAATCTAATTTAAAATCTATCTTTGCACCTTCAAAAATTTAAGGAATCACTTTTAACCTTTTAAACCTTAAACTTTTAAACTTACATTATGATTACAGTTAACGACATTGCAGTAGAATTTGGAGGAACCACACTTTTTAGTGAAGTAACATTTGCCATTAATGAAAATGATAAAATTGCCTTAATGGGTAAAAATGGTGCAGGGAAATCTACACTATTAAAAATTGTTGCTGGAGCAAATAAACCTACTCGTGGGGTTATTTCGGCGCCAAGTGATGCTGTAATTGCTTATTTGCCGCAACATTTGTTGACAGAAGATAATTGTACGGTTATGGAGGAAACATCAAAAGCATTTGCTTCGGTGTTGAATATGAAAAAAGAAATCGACGAAATCAATGAACAATTGACTATTCGTACTGATTATGAAAGTGATGAGTACATGAAATTGATTGAAAAAGTTTCGGAATTGTCTGAAAAATATTATTCTATTGAAGAAGTGAACTATGAAGCTGAAGTTGAAAAAATTTTAAAAGGCTTAGGGTTTGAAAGAGAAGATTTTAATCGCCCAACAAAAGAATTTTCTGGAGGTTGGAGAATGCGAATTGAGTTAGCAAAAATTCTATTGACTAAACCTGATTTAATTCTTTTAGATGAGCCAACGAATCACTTAGACATGGATAGTATTCAGTGGTTAGAAGAATTTTTGATTAACCAAGCGAAAGCAGTAATGGTTATTTCCCACGATAAAACCTTTGTTGATAATATTACCAATCGTACCATAGAAGTTACAATGGGACGTATTTACGATTACAAAGCAGTGTATTCTGAATATTTAGAATTACGAAAAGACCGAAGAATTCACCAACAAAAAGCGTATGATGAGCAACAGAAATTCATTGCGGATAACCAAGCTTTTATTGAGCGATTTAGAGGTACTTTTTCAAAAACAGAACAAGTGCAATCGCGTGTGCGAATGTTAGAAAAGATTGTTCCAATTGAAGTGGACGAAATTGATAATTCGGCTTTGAAGTTGAAGTTTCCTCCTTCAGTTCGTTCGGGTCAATATCCTGTAATTGTTAAAGATTTAGAAAAATCATACGGTGATAAATTAATTTTTAAAGATGCTAATTTAGTTATTGAACGCGGACAAAAAGTTGCTTTCGTGGGTAAAAATGGTGAAGGAAAATCGACCATGATTAAAGCTATCATGAAAGAAATTGAAATTAATAGCGGTTCTGTAGAAATTGGCCATAACTGTCAAATTGGTTATTTTGCTCAAAATCAAGCTGCAATGTTAGATGAAAATGCAACAATTTTTGAAACCATTGACAGAATTGCAGTTGGCGATGTTCGAACTCAAATAAAAAATATTTTGGGCGCATTTATGTTCCAAGGAGATGATATTCAAAAGAAAGTCAAAGTGCTTTCAGGTGGTGAAAAAACACGTTTAGCAATGATTAAATTGTTGTTAGAGCCTGTAAATCTATTGATTTTGGATGAGCCATCGAATCATTTAGACATGAAAACAAAAGACATTATTAAAGATGCTTTACGCGATTTTGACGGAACATTAATCTTAGTGTCGCACGACCGTGATTTCTTAGATGGTTTAGCCGAAAAAGTATTTGAATTTGGACACAAACGTGTAAAAGAACATTTCGAAGACATCAAAGGATTCTTAGCACATAAGAAAATGGATTCTTTAAAAGAGATAGAAAAGTAATTTAAAAAGCTCCATTTGGAGCTTTTTTTATGGCTTATTTCTTCTTCCACTTTTCAAATCCTAAAACACTTGGTTTGATTTCTTTTTGCCATAATTTACCAAATGTTTTATTTAAGTATTCAAAAACCATAACATTTTTAGTTTCATATTCTTTAAAATTGGTAGGAGCAACACAACCAAAATCATGAAATTGGACATTATACTTTTTAGCAAAAGCCAAATCTTCTTTGGAAATCACCGATGCAATTCCGCCTAAAAGATAAATCGTTTTTGTATTCGAATTAATTTCGATTTTGATGGTGTCGTTTTGTTTTTTTTCTTGAGCTTGAAATGTTAAGCAGAATATAAGAGCTATTAAGGTTAGTTTAAAGTTCATTGTTTTTAATTTTTGACGAAACATCTGCACCACCCCATTCTATAAGAGTAAAACCTTTACGTTCTGTTTTTGGAAGTTGTTGTTCGTTGTAATTTATAAAATTTTCTAAACCATAAAATTCCATATAAATTCTAATAGATGTTTCTGGTTTTGGATTGATTTTTAAATCAGCTATCTCATTGCATTTTTCATTTACTAAAAAATGAATAAAATTATATTTGTTTCGTTCTAAAATTGGCAACCAATATTGTATAAATTCGTTTGTTTCTTGATTGTTTAGACCAACATATTCTAACTTTTCAATTAAAAATTCGGCTAACTTATCTTTTGGAACTACAAAGCCATCATTATATTCGTAATGTTCTTTTGGGAAGTCAATTGTTCCATCCCAAAATAAAGAGTTGTAATAACGATTTGTTTTTTTATCGTAAATTTGTCCGTTTGGTTCTGCAATTACTTCCCAATTTTTATCGTATTTTGGAAAAGTAGTTAGTAGCTTTCCTTTTAAATTTAGTTTTATGTCAATTGTTGTTTTTTCTTTCGGATAAAGATAAATTACAGGTTTTTCAACCATAATTTGATGTTCTACTTTGAGATTAATAACAAGATTTTCTTTATTTTTAATTTTAACTTTTTGAGATTCGAATTGAATAAAAGATATTTCTAAAACATCATTTATTTTAACTTCAATCGAAAATTTTCCATCAAAATCGGTTTGAGCAATTGCGTTTGAATTCAGATTTTTTATATATGCCCCGGGAATTGCAAGTTTTCCATAATCATAGACTATTCCAGAAATTTTAAAAATTTCGGTTTCATTTTTTTGAACATTTTCTAAACTATATTCTTTATACATTTTTCGTAGTTTCCTCTTAGATAAATTTTTAGTTGTAATGGCAATAACTCCAAATTTACCTTTATCACCATATAAAGAAATAGCCTTTGCATCTTTCCAAACCATTACCGATTCAATATCGTTTGCATTTAAGAATTCTATAACTTCATATTTTAAGATGGAATCGTTTACAACAATTAATGGATCGTTTTTTTTGGAAACAATTTTTACATTTTTATCTTGACTAAAAGTAATATTTACTAAAAATAGTATAACAATTGTTAGTGTGAGTTTTAAAGTTTTCATTATTATGTTTTGATTTTTAAATTTGATATTGACATTGAACATTTACTTCTTAATCAAAATAATCACCACCCCTTTTTCTCCTTTTTTACCGTATATTTTTACAGCATCTACAGGTTGGATGACTTCAATTTTGTCAATTTTTTGTTTGTTTAATGGGGCATACGGACTGGTAGGATTTTCTCCAAATAGCGATTCTTCTGAATATTCCACTCCGTTAATAAAATAAATAGGTTCTTTTAGTTCAACGATAGACTCAATCTCATCTGGATTTAGGTTGGAAAGCGATTCTTTACTCAATTCACCATTGATAAGTAGTAAATCATCATTAGAAACTTTTTTATCTTTATCCTGATTAGTTGCTGCCAAATTCATCGAAACATCGTAACGCTTTCCCTTTGCTAAATAACCTACATTATTTATTGAAGCTGAATTAGATATATTATAATTTTGATTTGGAACCAAACTCGTTTTTGCAGTTTCTTGAACTTCTTCCATAGCAATAGGTGCAGAAAGTGTAACTTCTTTTTTCGATTTGTAATTTATCGTATCATTAATCACAATATTATTCTGAATCACAATTTGTTGTTGCAAAATCTGCTCAGCCTCTTTTTTAATTTCTGGAGATGTATTTACTAAACCATTCGCCGATGCTGGCGTTGGAATACTATTTTTTGTGGTGTCAACCGTAGTAATAGTATTTTCAGGAATTACTACATTTTCTTTTTCTTGTAGTAAGAAAAAAGTAAGTGTTCCAACTAAAACTATCGATGCAGCTACCGCTAATTTTTTCCACAAATGTTTTTCCTTTTTTAGCGTTTGTGTTTCTAGCTTATCTTCTACGCGTGCCCAAATCTTCTCCATACAAGGAAAGTCTTTCTGCTCGGCGTTTTCGGCAGCTTGTTGTATTTTTTTATATAATTTTTCTTCTGTTCCCATGACTATTTTGCTTTTTGATAATAAAAAGTTCTTACCAATTCTTTTAATTTACTCTTAGCGGCATTCAATTGCGATTTCGATGTTCCTTCACTAATACCAAGTTGTTCTGCAATTTCTTTGTGTGAGTACCCTTCAATCACAAACAAATTAAAAATCGTTTGACATCCATCGGGAATTCGCGTTAGTAAATTGAGTAAATCTTCTTCTTCTAAATCGGTAACTTCATCGGCAAGAGGTTGCGAATTATAGCTTACATCTTCCAAATACAAATTAAAGTTGATGTTCTTTTTAATTTGCAATAAACAATTGTTCACAGTTATTTTTCGTGCCCAAGCTTCAAAAGCCAAATCTTCTTTCAATTGATCGATTTTTGTAAATAGAGTAAAAAAGGCATCGGCTAATACTTCTTCTATTTCTTCCTCCTTTTTTAAATAGCGTTTGCACAAACGATAGAGTTTGGGCGCCATAATTTCATACACCATTCTTTGCGCTTCGCGGTGTTGTTTTCGGCAGCCTTGTATGTGTTTTACATCCATAAATGTTTTTTTTTTTCAAAAATCAATTTCAATTTCAATTTCAATTTCAAAAATCAAATTGTTTTACTTTTGAACTTGTTCTTGTCATTGATCTTGTTATTTATATAGAGCAGAAAAGTTGGTAAAAGGTTGGGACGACTTTAAATTATTTTCAAAAAAAAATCGCAAGTAGTTAAACTTACGATTATAAAAGTATGAAATAATATAGTGTTACACTGCGAAAAACGCTTCTAATTCTTTTAAAGTTTCTTCCGAAGTGATAATGTCTTTAACCACTTCACCTTTGTTTAAAGCTACAATTCGATTACAAACTTCAACAGTGTGAATTAAATCGTGACTAGAGATTAAAACCGTAATTTCTGGGTTTTCGGCTAATTCTTTAACAATTTTCTTCAATCGGTTTACAGTTGTGGGATCTAAATTAGCAAACGGTTCATCTAAAATAACTACTTCTGGATTTCCAATTAATGTTGCAATAATACCCACTTTCTTCATGTTTCCTTTGGATAAATCACGTAAGTATTTTTTAGTATTTAGAATTTCATTGTTAAAGAATTCTTCATATTTTTTTAGTAAAGCATCAACATCTGCTTTGTTTTGTCCACGTAATTCACCAATAAAATAAAAATATTCTTCGGCAGTTAAATAGCCAATTAAAAAACTTTCGTCTAAGAAAGCACCAGTGAATTTTTTCCAATTTTCATTGGTATTTACTTGAATAGTATGATTGATAATTCCACCAGTTGATGGTTCAATTAAATCTAATAACAAGCTAAAAAATGTTGTTTTTCCAGCGCCATTATTTCCCACAAGACCAAAACTTTGTCCTTTTGGAATTTCTAGTTCTTGAATATTTAAAACAGTCGTGTTATTATATTTTTTGGTAAGATTGTTTACTTGTATCATGATAATTTAGTATAATTAAATTAATTTTTTTGTTTGTATGCTACGATTGTCACGTATTTTTCTTTCTTATAAATTCTTTCAATAAGCAAAAAAAGTCTCGATTTGAAAAGCAAGCCAAGAAGCCCAAAAACGGCAATTAATGCTATTCCAATGTAAATATTGTCTACCAAAAGTCCCACTCCAAAAAGTAAAATTGGAATGACCATTTGAGGTAACGAAAACAATAAGGTTTTTACGTTGAATGCTTTTTTATCGGCAAAAGCTCCTTTTGCCGATTCTAAGTCAATTGCGGTTCTTGTGTAAGCACCAGTTAATAACACTAAAAATGAGTTAAATCCAATATTGTAAATACCTGTTGCTAATATTGTAATGTAGATATCCCAGCCAAAGTAAAGATAAAAGGAAGCCAAAAGCATACTAATTGCAGTTCCAATAACCATTAGCCACCATTTTGAATTCAAATATTCTTTATAGGAAATACTTTGTGTCATCATAAGCTGATAATATGAACTGTCCCAACTTGGAACAAATTGTCCAAAGTTAATTAGGAAACCACCCGTTACAAATACCGCTGCAAAGGCTTGCATTACCGAGTTTTTATAAATTTCTTGTGGAAAAAATATAAAACCATAAAACAAGAAAAATAAACTCATGTATAAAGTTGTTTTTGCTCGTTTATTTCGCATTAATAGCTTGATGTCGTTTTTTAAAAATGTTCCTAAAGTTCCAAATTGATTCAACCAAGTTAAGTCGTTTGTTGTAGCTAAATTCTTTTTTATATGCAATCTTTCGTCTAACGTTAAATCTTTTTTGAAGAAGTTAAAGGTGAAATAATAGATGATTACTAAAGCTAAAATTGGAAGTAAAACCATCCAGGCATGCTCATACAAGCCTTGAAAGAAAGGTTGGGTGTATATAGTAATATCAAATAATTGATAATACTGAGAAGCTATTAAACCGACAACAATTGTGACAAAGATGCCAAAAAGTACATCTTTGTTGTTGATTAAAATGTTTAAGAAATTGATAAATAAAATTATGGTCAAAAATCCTAAATGCCAGGTCGTAACGCCCAATATACTATATCCATTTATTAGTAAAATAATACTGAATGGAATAAAAAAGAAAGCATAAGTCGTATTAAAATAGTTTAGAGCCGTTTTTCCTAATGAGAAATGAACAATAGTGCCTCTTTTTATAGGTAAAACCAATAGAGGACGAATAGTTAATGTGGGTATTTTTTGAAAAAAATAACGCATCATCATATCCGCAAAAAGATAGTAAATAATAAATTTATTTACCGTTTCTAACGGTTCTAAGCCGGCTTTTTTAAATCCGTAAAAGACTACATAGCTCATCAAAACATACATTCCAGCAAAAGACAAGAATAAAAACCCCATGAAAATTTTAAAAGCCAAATTGGTTTTAAACGATGCAGACCGAACAAAAGATCTCCATTCGAGCGTAAGAAAATGTTTAATCATAATTTTATAGGTTTCTTATATGTATTATTTTCTTAGCAAACGTTACGATTTTATTTCTTAAAATTCAATTTATAAATTGTAGCCTCTAAATCTTCGGTGTCATTGTCTTCACATAATAAAAAGGTGAATTCGCTTTCTGTTTCCTTATACAAGGTTATTCCTTCAAATTTTTTATGTTCGGATAATAAGTGAACTTCTATGATTTCAAAGGTTGGTGCATGCATGACACCTAAAATGGTTCCTAAAACTTCGCCATCTTCATAAGTTGATGTTGTGTTTTCGGCGCAAGCCAAAAAATAAATAGTATCGCCAACCAAAATTGCATCGGTAAAAGTGGTTTCAATGTCATCTAATGTTGGAAGCGAAATCGGTACAAAACGAATACCATCTTCTTGATGATTAGGCACAATAAAAATTCCGTTTCGACTATTTTTTGAATTGCCCCTTTGAAAAAGCAACATGGTTTGATGCGCATAAATAGAGCCTTCTATATTCAATTGGTCGTCCGAAAAGGAACCAACATTTTTTAATTTGCGGTATAAAATACTCAAATCTTGCGATTGCAAGGTATCGGAACCTAAATCCAATGTAAACATAGTGTTCCGTTGATTGGTAGAGCCAGAGCCCAACATAATGAGCTGATTACCATACTGAGTGATGCTTTCTAAATCGGGTTTGTTTTCTTTGATAATGTTTTCTTTAGCCTCTTTTACCAATGGAAATTTGAGTAAAAGTTTTTTTTTAATATCATATTGATATAAAAATTGACTCGAATCTGAAATAACAAATAATACATTTTGAGAGTATAATAAACCAGATGGCGCTGCAATACCTTTTATAGTAAATAGATTACTAAGTTCAAATTTTTCCATATTTTTACCGATAACTTTGTGAAAATTTTAAGTCAGAAATTGCTCATAAAAGTACTATTTTTACACATATTAAGAAGCGATTGAAAATGGAAAATATAAATATTGAAGATTTTAAAGTAAAAACAGCTATTAAATTAGCCAATTTTGCAACGAAATTAAATACCGAAGAATATAGAACACAATTAAAAAAAATGTAGCGACAAGTCATGACTTGTCTTATCTATTGTTTAAAAAATTAAGTAAAATGAAAGTATATACAAAAACGGGCGATACCGGAACTACAGCTTTATTTGGGGGAACACGTGTGCCAAAACATCACATACGAATAGAAAGTTATGGCACAGTAGATGAATTAAATTCGCATATTGGATTAATTCGTGATCAAGATATAAGTGATTTGTATAAAAAAGTATTAATAGAAGTACAAGACAGATTATTTACCGTAGGAGCAGTATTGGCAACTCCACCTGAAAAAGAAACCTTAAAAAATGGGCAGCCTCGCTTACAAAATCTAGGAATAATAGAATCAGATATCGAGTTTTTAGAAAACAAAATTGATATCATGGAAGAGTCTTTACCTCCAATGACGCATTTTGTTTTGCCGGGTGGTCATACAACAGTGTCATATTGTCATATTGCTCGTTGTGTTTGTCGTAGAGCGGAGCGTTTAGCGGTGCATTTGAATGACATAGAGCCAACGGATGCATTCGTAATTAAGTACCTAAACCGACTTTCTGACTACCTTTTTGTCTTGGCACGAAAGTTGTCCTATGATTTGAACGCTGATGAGGTACAATGGATCCCTCGAAAGTAGTAAACAGAGTTTAGTTTTATGCTAAAAAAGAAGCCAAAAGGCTCTTACTGAACACTAAAAACTAATCACTGTAGACTAAAAAAATAAACGTTCTTAAATTTTTAAAAAAAAAGTAAAAAAAAACTTGCCTTATTGGGTAATAAATTTATTTTTGCATAAACTAAAATCGATAAAAGATGTATTGGACATTAGAATTAGCATCCTACTTAAGTGATGCCCCTTGGCCAGCAACCAAAGATGAACTTATCGACTATGCTATCAGAACTGGAGCTCCATTAGAAGTGGTGGAAAACTTACAGTCTATAGAAGACGAAGGAGAAATCTATGAATCAATGGAAGAGATTTGGCCTGATTATCCTACTGACGAAGATTATCTTTGGAATGAGGATGAATATTAAAAAATAAATAAACACAACAGAAACAAGTCTCTTCACCGAGACTTTTTTTGTGGTTATATTTGCAAACCTATTTTAGAAAATAAAAATTATGAGTATCATAAATTCAATATTGAAGGCTTTTGTGGGAGATAAATCCGAGAAAGATGTAAAAGCGATTCAACCACTTATTAAAAAAGTAAGATCTTTTGAGAGTGCATTACAAGCATTATCTCATGATGAATTACGTGCTAAAACGGCCGAATTCAAAGCTAAAATTCAACAAGCTCGTGCTGAAAAAGATGCTAAAATTGCCTCTTTAAAACAAGACGCTGAACAAACACAAGATATTGATGCTCGTGAAGATATTTATAGTGAAATAGATAAAATCGAGAAAGAAGCATATGAAATTGCTGAGAAAGTATTAAACGAAATTCTTCCAGAAGCATTTGCTGTAGTTAAAGAAACTGCGCGTCGATTCAAAGAAAATACTTCTTTAACAGTTACTGCCACTGCAAAGGATAGAGAATTATCAGCTTCTAAGTCATATATAACCATTGAAGGCGACAATGCTGTTTGGGTAAATTCTTGGAATGCTGCTGGAAAAGCAATTACTTGGGACATGATTCACTACGACGTACAGTTGATCGGTGGAGTCGTGTTGCACCAAGGTAAAATTGCCGAAATGCAAACAGGAGAAGGAAAAACATTAGTAGCAACATTACCATTATACTTAAATGCCTTGACTGGAAACGGTGTACATTTAGTAACTGTGAATGACTACTTAGCAAAACGTGATAGTACATGGAAAGCGCCCTTATTCGAGTTTCATGGATTAACGGTGGATTGTATTGATAATCACCAACCAAACTCTCCAGAAAGAAGAAAAGCATACGAAGCCGATATTACTTATGGAACAAATAACGAATTTGGTTTCGATTATTTGAGAGATAATATGGCACACGCACCAGAAGATTTGGTTCAACGTAAGCATAATTTTGCTATTGTTGATGAGGTCGATTCAGTTTTAATTGACGATGCTAGAACGCCATTGATTATTTCTGGACCTGTTCCTCAAGGTGATCGTCATGAGTTTAATGAATTAAAACCGAAAGTTGATAACTTAGTAACTTTACAACGTAAATTAGCTACAGATTGTTTAACAGATGCAAAACGTTTGTTCAAAGAAGGAAATGCTAAAGATGCTGGATTTAATTTATTACGTTCATACAGAGCGTTACCAAAAAGTAAAGCCTTAATCAAATTCTTATCGGAAGAAGGAGTAAAACAATTGCTTCAAAAAACCGAAAATCAATACATGCAAGATAACAACAGAGAAATGCCTAAAATTGATGAGGCGTTATACTTTGTTATCGAAGAAAAAAACAATCAAGTTGAGTTAACGGATAACGGAATCCAATATTTATCTCAAGATACGGATTCGCAATTCTTTGTTTTACCAGATATTGGAACAGGAATTGCTCAAATTGAAAGAGAAAATTTAGAACCAGAAGTAGCTGCTGAACGTAAAGAAGAATTATTCCGTGATTTCTCAATAAAATCAGAACGTATTCACACGTTAACGCAGTTATTAAAAGCATACACTTTATTTGAAAAAGATACCGAATACGTTATCATGGACAATAAAGTAATGATTGTAGACGAGCAAACAGGACGTATTATGGATGGTCGTCGTTACTCAGATGGTTTACACCAAGCAATCGAAGCAAAAGAAAACGTAAAAATTGAAGCTGCTACTCAAACCTTTGCAACGGTTACCTTACAGAATTATTTCCGTATGTACAGCAAATTAGGAGGAATGACAGGAACTGCGTCAACTGAAGCGGGTGAGTTTTGGGAAATCTACAAATTAGATGTGGTAGAAATTCCAACCAACCGTCCAATGGCTCGTAAAGACAAAGACGATTTAATTTACAGAACGGTTCGTGAAAAATTCAATGCAGTTATCGAAGATGTAGTGAAATTATCAGAGGAAGGAAGACCTGTGTTAATTGGAACCACATCGGTAGAAATTTCGGAATTATTAAGCCGAATGTTAAAAATTAGAGGTATTCAACACAATGTATTGAATGCTAAAATGCATAAAAGTGAAGCTGAAATTGTAGCTGAAGCTGGAAAACCTGGCGTAGTTACGATTGCAACTAATATGGCAGGTCGTGGTACCGATATTAAATTATCTGACGAAGTTAAAAAAGCTGGTGGTTTAGCAATTATTGGAACAGAGCGTCATGATTCGCGTCGTGTTGACCGTCAGTTAAGAGGTCGTGCAGGTCGTCAAGGTGACGTGGGTAGTTCACAATTCTACGTGTCTTTGGAAGATAACTTAATGCGTTTATTCGGTTCAGAAAGAGTAGCGAAAGTGATGGATAGAATTGGTCTAAAAGAAGGTGAAGTTATTCAACATTCGATGATGACAAAATCTATCGAAAGAGCTCAGAAAAAAGTAGAGGAAAATAACTTTGGTGTTCGTAAACGTTTGTTAGAATATGACGACGTAATGAACGCACAAAGAGAAGTAGTATACAAAAGAAGACGTCACGCTTTACACGGCGAACGTTTGAAAGTGGATATTGCAAACATGATGTATGATACTTGTGAATTAGTAGTAGAGCAAAACAAACTGGCAGAAGATTTTAAAAATTTCGAATTTGAATTGATTCGTTATTTTTCAATCAGTGCACCTGTAACTCCAGCTGAATTTTCAAAATTATCAGCGAGAGAAATTACTGGAAAAACTTATAAAGCGGTTTTAGCACATTACGAAGAAAAAATTGCTAGAGATGCTCACGAAGCGTATCCAATCATTAAAAATGTATATGAAAACAATAATGGTCAGTACCAAAGAATTATTGTGCCATTCTCTGACGGAATCAAATCTTTAAACGTAGTAACTGATTTAGAAAAAGCATATAGTTCAGAAGGTAAATCGTTGGTAGCTGATTTTGAAAAAAATATCACGTTAGCTATCGTAGATGAAGCTTGGAAAAAACACTTACGTAAAATGGACGAATTGAAACAATCGGTTCAGTTAGCGGTTCACGAACAAAAAGATCCATTGTTAATTTATAAGTTTGAAGCCTTCAACTTGTTCAAAAAAATGATTGATTATGTAAATAAAGAAGTAATTTCATTCTTATTCAAAGGTGATTTACCTTCGCATAATTCATCAGATATTCAGGAAGCTAAGCAAGTAAAGCAAAAAGAAAACTATACTGAAACTAAAGAAGATTTAGATAGTGAAGATACGGCAGCACAAGCAAAAAGAGCAGGAGAAATGGCAAGCCAAAGACCTCAAGTAACGGAAACGATTACAAGAGAAATGCCAAAAATCAATCGTAATGATACCGTTACTATCAAACATGTAATGAGTGGAAAAAGCGAAACCATGAAATACAAAAAAGCAGAAAGCATGATTGCTTCTGGTGAATGGGTTTTAGTAAACGAATAATTAAAACACAACAATAGATAAGTCCCTAATTACTGATGTAGTTAGGGACTTTTATTTTTTAATTGTTACTAAAAAAAATTAATCTTCTAAATTTTCATTAAAGGCAGAAGGCAATAATTGAGGAATAAATTTTATCAAAATAGGTAATAACAAACTGCCGCCTGGAAGTAAAAAAATGGTCAAAGAAGGGATGGTTTTACAAACATCTAAAAGTTGTTTTTTAACTTTCTTTTTTTCTTCTTTGCTTAAATCTTTTGTAGTAGATTTTGCTAAAAGTTGCATTAATTCACCACTTTCTTTAATTTCTTTCGTTAATCTATCTTTATTGCGAATGATTAGCTTGGTAACATTTTTATTAGCTTGTTCGTAAAAATGTTTTATAGGATTTGAATAATTAAAGAAAGGTATTTCTGCTTTGTACTGATTGATGAAAAAATTAATATCACTAATGCTTTTTTGAAGAATTATTCCTTCTAAGTTTAAATCGGTATTGATATTTTTTAAAAATACAACTTCATGCTCTTCTAATTTTTCATCGCTCCATAACGCCATTTGAGCAATATCCAATAGGTATAATTTCTCTAATAATTCGGTATATTTTAGCAGTTTAATATCTGAGAATTCAATAGAATCAATGGTTGAAAATTTGGTATAACGAATGGAGTTTTCAAACAGCTTTACCAATAATTCATCATATTTTGTTTTATTTACCTTCGTTTTTAGTGCTAAAGAAACAATTTTAATACAATCCGATTCTACATTTTTCAGGTAATCTGAAGCTAGTTCTTTGTTTTTTAAATAGGAATGAAATGCTAATACATCAATAAATAGTAACGCATTGGTTATAATATGCGAAAAGTTTTTAGTAATACTATTTTGATTCGTTTGAATTCGATCATCAATAACTTTTTCTAAGCGAGAACTATGAGAACCTTCGGGTAACATTTTTTTGATAAAATTCAGGTTTTCTGGCTGAATGATGTTGTAAAATTGGTAAACAGCACTAATAAAATCTTTCGAATTTGCGTCTTTATTTTCGAGGGAATAAATTGAAAATAAGGTATTTAAAAATCCTACTTTTGTTATTTCATCATACGACCATTTGGTAGTATTTAGATTTTCTTTCAATTGAAAATTTACTACATAGCCATAAATAAAACCTGTTTTTCTACAGCTCTCATAAAAAGACAAATAATCACCTTGAAAATCAATGAAATTAGCACGATTCTCAGCAAAAAACTTGTCAATCCATCCGATTGTAGAAGGGTTTATCATTATTTTAATTTTTCTTTTAAATATTTTCCTGTAATTGAATTCTTGTTTTTAGCTACTTCTTCTGGTGTGCCAAAAGCCATTAATTTCCCACCGTTTTCGCCACCTTCAGGACCAATGTCTAAAATATAATCAGCACATTTGATTAAGTCTAAATTGTGTTCAATTACGATAATCGAATGGCCTTTTTCTAGTAAAGCATCAAATGAAGCTAATAATTTTTTAATATCGTGAAAATGCAAACCAGTTGTGGGTTCATCAAATACAAATAATGCTTTATCTTTTATGGTTCCTTTCACTAAGAACGAAGCTAATTTTATACGCTGTGCCTCGCCACCTGAAAGGGTAGAAGAAGATTGTCCTAATTGTACATATCCCAAACCAACATCTTGTAAAGGTTGTAATTTTTGCGTAATTTTTGTTTGTTTTTGTTCGGTAAAGAAATGCAAAGCTTCATCAATGGTCATTTTTAAGACATCATCAATGTTTTTTCCTTCAAACGTAACTTCTAATACTTCTTTTTTGAAACGTTTTCCATTACAAGCTTCGCACTCTAAATGAACGTCAGCCATGAATTGCATTTCAATGGTTACTTCGCCATCACCTTTACACACTTCGCATCTTCCACCATCTACGTTGAAGGAGAAATGCTTGGCTTGATAATTTCTTAGTTTCGATACGTTTTGTTTCGCAAATAATTCACGAATATCATCATACGCTTTAATATACGTAACAGGATTCGAACGCGAACTCCTTCCAATTGGATTTTGGTCTACGTATTCAATATGTTTGATGTGCGAAAAACTTCCCGCTAATTCGGTAAATTGACCTGCTTTTTCACCAACACCTTCTAATTTCTTTTGAATAGCTGGAAACAAAATCTTCTTTACCAAGGTACTTTTTCCACTTCCTGAAACACCTGTAATCACGGTTAAACATTCTAATGGGAAAGTGAAATTTTCATTTTTTAAATTATTTTCTCGTGCGCCAATAACTTCGATATGATTTTTGAAATTTCTTCTAGTTTTTGGTACCGAAATTTCTTCTTTACCATTCAAATATTTTGCGGTAAGCGAATCAAATTTCAGGATTTCTTCATACGTTCCTTGTGCCACTAATTCGCCACCATGCGTACCGGCTTCAGGTCCAATATCGATAATCATATCAGCAGCTTTCATGATATCTTCGTCGTGCTCTACTACGATGACAGTGTTGCCTAAATCACGTAGCTCTTTTAAAACTTCGATTAATCTTTCGGTATCTTTTGGGTGTAAACCAATACTTGGTTCGTCTAAAATATACATCGAACCTACCAAACTACTTCCTAAAGAAGTGGCTAAGTTAATACGTTGTGATTCACCTCCAGAAAGTGAGTTAGAGTTACGATTTAAAGTTAAATAACTCAATCCTACGTTGAATAAAAAGTCTAAACGATTATTGATTTCGATTAACAAACGTTTGGCTACTTTAGTATCGTATTCGTTTAATTCTAATTTTTTAAAGAAATCTATCAAATTAACGATAGGTAAATCCACTAAATCAGAAACTGTTTTACCACCAACGGTAATGTAATTTGCTTCTGGACGTAATCTTTTTCCTTTACAGGTATGACATTTTGTTTTACCACGGTATCTTGAAAGTAAAACGCGGTTTTGAATTTTATAGTTTTTCTCTTCTAATTCAGCAAAGAAATCGTTTAATCCAGTAAAATAGTTATTTCCATCCCAAATCAACTGTTTTTGTTCGTCTGAAAGTTCAAAAAAGGGTTTATGTATAGAAAAATCAAATTTATAGGCATTGTTTACCAATTGATCTCGGTACCAACCCATACTATCACCACGCCATGGAAATATAGCGTTTTCATAGACAGATAAAGCCGTGTTTGGAATTACTAATTCTTCGTCGATTCCAATGACACTTCCATAGCCTTCACAAGTGGGACAAGCCCCGTAAGGATTGTTAAAACTAAATAAATGAATATTTGGCTCCAAAAACGTAATACCATCCAACTCAAAATTAGCACTATATTCTAAACGTTTTTTGGTATCCACTTCTTGCAAATAACAAACGCCTTTTCCTTCATAAAAAGCAGTTTGAACAGCATCCGCCAGGCGATTGAAGAATTCTTCTTCTTCTTTGACAACAATTCGGTCTACAATTAATAAAACATCTTTATTGTCTAATTCATGTTGGTCTAAGGTATCTAAACGTACCATTTCGTTATTTACTAAAATACGAGCAAATCCTTGTTGTAATAAAACTTTTAGTTTGTCTTCTAGAGCGCGTCCTTCTTCTAAATGAATAGGAGCAAGGAGTAGCCATTTACCATAAACTGGAAATGTTTTAATGTTATTGATTACATCAGAAACGGTATCTTTTTTAACTTCTTTACCAGAAATAGGTGAGTAGGTTTTTCCAATTCGGGCAAAAAGAAGTTTTAAATAATCATAAATTTCGGTTGATGTTCCTACAGTTGAACGTGCATTGCTAGTATTTACCTTTTGTTCAATAGCTATTGCAGGTGCAATTCCTTTGATGTATTCAACTTTTGGTTTGTCTAATCTTCCTAAAAATTGGCGTGCATAAGATGATAAACTTTCAACATATCTACGTTGTCCTTCAGCATAAAGTGTATCAAATGCCAAACTTGATTTTCCAGAACCAGAAAGCCCTGTAATTACTACCAATTTATTTCTTGGAATAGCTACATCTAAATTTTTTAGGTTGTGCAATTGTGCCCCTTTTATAAGGATATTTTTTTTTGCTTCTAATGTTGAAAAATCGGGTTGTATCATTCTTGATTTTAATAGTATTGCAAAGATAATTATTCTTACTTAAGTTATACCTTAACTTTAATTATCAATTGTTTTTTATTTTAAAATAACCAAATGAAAAAGTTATAGTTCCAATTCATATAAAATAAAAAACTATACATTTACTATACATTTTGTAAAATAACTAGATGATGTATTTTGTAACTATTTGATTATTATAATTTTATGTTTTTTATTTATTTTTTCTATTTATTCCTAAATAAAACAAATTGTATAGTTTGTATATAATGGTTCGTAAATTGTTTAAAAATATTATCAATTAAATTTACAATATTAATGTTTAACCAAATAAAATTCGATATTATGAAAAAAATTACTTTTTTGCTATCACTTATGATAAGCTCATTGGGTTTTGCTCAAAACCTTGTGACTAATGGTGATTTTCAAACGGGTACCGCAGCACCCTGGTACAATAATGCTGCAAATGTAGTTGATTTAGGTGGAGGAAACTTTTTAAATCAAGCCAATGTGCAAGGTGTTGGTAATCCTTGGGATGTAAACTTAAGTCAAGAAATTTTATTAGACAATGGTAAAACATACAACTTTACTTTTGATGCTTTTACAGATGCAATAACGGGTTCAAGAACTATTCTAGCTGGTTTAGGACAAACAGGAGCTCCTTATTCTTCTTTAACATACACAACTACTTTAACTGCTACACCTCAGACTTTTACTTATCAAATTACTATTAATTATGGTAATGCTGTTCCTGATAGGGTTATTTTTGATTTAGGGGCTGCTTTAGGTTACGTTTTTATAGATAATGTTTCTGTTACAGAAGTTATTAATACTTGTACCAATGGCGTTCAAGATGGAACTGAAACTGGTGTAGATTGTGGTGGAACTTGCACACCATGTTCATCATTACCAACTACTAATGCGCCTATTCCTACTCATCTTGCAGCAAATGTTGTTTCAGTTTTTAGCGATTCTTATCCAAGTATTGCAACAAATTTAAATCCAAATTGGGGTCAAAGTGGATCAGTTAATCCAAATTTTGTTGTTGCTGGTGGAAACAATATTTTAGCTTACACAAATTTTAATTATCAAGGAACAGAAGTTACACCTTCAAATTTATCAACTATGGAATTTTTACATGTTGATGTTTGGTCTGTTTCTAATCCAACAAATACCATTCTAAAAGTTAGTCCTATAAGCAATGCCGGTGGAGCAGTAGAAGTTTTAGTTACTTTAAATCATGTTCAAGGTAATTGGTATAGTGTTGATATTCCAAAATCATCATTTACTGGTATGACTTGGACAAATGTATATCAAATTAAATTTGCAGCAAATGGACCTGGAAGTATAACACCTGCAAATTTTTATTTAGATAATATTTATTTTTGGAAAGTTGGCGTTGATCCAACTGCAGATGCAACTTTAAGTGACTTAAAAATTAATGGTTCAACAATTGCTGGTTTTGGTTCAGGTGTTGAAAATTATACTTATGAATTATTAACTGGCTCAACAGTTGTTCCTCAAATTACAAGTGTTACAGCCACTAACTCATCAGCTACTACTGTGATTACTCAAGCTACAGGTTTACCAGGAATCGCAACTGTTGTTGTAACTTCTGCAAATTCTGCAGTTACTAAAACGTATAGAGTTAATTTTGTGGTTACAGGTCCATCAACAAATGCACCTACGCCTCCAGCGAGACCAGTTAATGATGTCATTTCTTTATTTAGTGATGCATATACAAATATTGGTGTAACAGAATGGTCAACATCATGGGATGATTCAAGTATTCAAGATATTTCCCTTTTAGGTAATGCAATGAAAAAAGTAAATTTTGTAAACTTCTTAGGAGTTCAATTTGCTGAATATCAAAATGCAACTTCAATGACACATTTTCACATGGATTATTACATTGATGCAGGAACAAATTTAACAGGTAAAGTACTTAATCCAAAATGGTCAAATCATGCTGCTCAATCTGGTGAAACTTCTGCATTATTACTTACAAACCTTCCAACTACAGCTGGTTCTTGGGTTTCTTTAGATGTTCCATTAACTACTTTTGGCGGAACAGGATCAGCAAAAAATGCATTATATCAGTTCTTATTAACATCTAATTTATCGTCTGTTTATATTGACAATATTTATTTACATAAAAACACTATTTTATCTTCTGATAACTTTGCTGTTTCTCAAGTTAAATTATATCCAAATCCAACAGCAAGTACTTTAAATATTGAAGCTTTAGCAAATATCCAATCTATTGCTATTTACAATATTATAGGTCAAGAAGTAATGACTAAAGAAGTGAATAGCTCAACAATCAGTCTTGATGTTTCTAGCCTTAAATCAGGTGTTTATGTTATAAAAACTATGATTGATGGTAATTTATCTTCTACAAAATTCATTAAAGAATAATTTTTAACAATAAAATTTTGAAGACTGTCAGAAATGGCAGTCTTTTTTTTAAAATCATTTTTTTATGAAACTATTATTATATATCTTTAATTTCTAATATCATTGCAAATGCAACTTCATAAAATTCTATTTAGACTTAGTTTATTTTTGGTTTCTTTAGTTTGTTCAGCTCAACAACTTCCTCCCATTGTGAAATATTCTAAAGATATATATAATGCTGGCATTCAAAACTGGATGATTTCTCAAGATAATCATCGTTTTATGTATTTTGCTAATAATGAAGGATTATTAGAATTTAATGGTTCAAAATGGATATTAAATCCTTCTCCCAATGAGACAATTATACGTTCGGTGAAATGTATAAATGATAAAATATATACAGGAGCTTTTATGGAATTTGGCTTCTGGGAACGCGGTGTTAATGGACAATTATTTTACAACTCATTGAGTGAAGCAATAAAGGATAAAATTAATGATGATGAACAATTTTGGGGTATCTTTCCATTTGATAATTGGATTCTTTTCCAATCTCTTGAAAAAATATATGCCTACAATACAAAAACAAAATCGTTTACTATAATTGATCCTAAAAGTACTATAAATAAAGCATTTAAAACATCTAATGGTATTTACTTTCAAACTACTAAAGGGCTTTACGAGATTGATCAAGGCAAAAGTAAATTATTCTTGAATCATGAAATTGTCAACCAAAACAAACTGATTAACATATATTATGCTAATAACGAGTTAATTTTAGTTACACAAAACCAAGGAATTTATAAATATAAAAATGGTTTGTTAAGTAAGTTTACGACTACTATTGATTCAGAAATTCAACAAAGTAATATATACAGTAGTCAACTATTGTCTGATGAAAGTATCGCTTTGGGTTCAATTTCAAATGGTATATTTATTATATCCAAAGAAGGTAAACTTATTTACCATATTACACAAAACGATGGATTGAGCAATAACACAGCGCTTTCACTTTTTGAAGATATAGATAAAAACTTATGGATTGGTCTAGATAACGGCATTAATTGCATTAATCTAAAATCGCCTATAAAAATTTATTCTGATAATACAGGAATTTTAGGCACAACATATACTTCTATAACTCACAACAATAAATTATATATTGGAACAAATCAAGGACTATTTTGTAAGGATTTAAATTCAGCTACTAAATTTGAATTTGTTCAAAACACTAAAGGTCAAGTTTGGTCTTTATTCTCGTACCAAAATACCCTCTTTTGCGGTCATGATTCCGGAACTTATATTGTTAAAGGTACAACTGCAAACTTTATTTATAAAGGCTCTGGTACCTGGAAATTTGAACCTTTTTTCAATGGAAGTAATTATATTTTACAAGGAAACTATAATGGAATATCTGTTTTAGAGAAAAAAAATAATTCTTGGGTTTTCAGAAATAAAATAAAAGGTTTTAATTACTCTTCAAAACATTTTGAGATTTTAGATGCTAAAGAAATTTATATAAGTCATGAATATAAAGGGGTTTATAAAATTAAAATTGATAAATCTCTACTTAATGCCTATGATTTGTATAAATTTAAAAGTCCCAAAAAAGGGAAGAATGCAACTATTGCGAAGTATAATAATCAAATCTATTATGCTTCCAAAGAAGGAGTTTTTAAATTAAATACAAAATCAAAATTATTTGAATATAATTCTATATTAAGTGTAATTTTTCAAAATGATGAATATGTTACAGGAAAAATGATTGTAGATAAGTCCAACAAATTATGGTTCTTTACAAAAAATTACATTCATTACTATTCATCAGGTAAGTTGTCTTCAGAATTAAAGAAAAATAGTTTGCCCATTCCTTCTTTTTTGACCAACACCATGCCTGGTTATGAAAACATTTTACAATTAAGCGATGATAGTTATTTAATTGGAACTACTGATGGTTATTACGTATTAAATAACAATGATATTAAATTTAATAATCATAAAGTATTGGTTTATGGAATTTCAAATAATGTAATCAATGCAAAATCTACCAATATTTCACTGAACGAAAAGGGAACTTTTAAACATGATGAAAACAATATTGCGTTTAATTATACGGTACCAGAATTTGATAAATATATAAATGCGGAGTATCAATATAAATTGGACGGGCTTCATAACCAATGGAGTGATTGGTCGTTTGAATCCCAAGTTGTTTTTGAAAATTTACCAGCGGGTGAATATGAATTTAGTGTTAGAGCTAAAGTTGCTAATTCAATAACTGAAAATATTGCAACGTATTCATTTGTTGTGAAAAAACCATGGTATTCTAATAATTGGGCTAAGTTCATATATTTTATTTTACTTACAACTATCGGATATTATATCCATAAGTTTTACACAATTTATCATGAAAAACGCCACCAAAGAATTATTTCTGAAAACAACATTTTGTTAGAACTGAAAGAGTTGGAAAACGAGCAGAAAATAATGAAAATTAAAAATGAACAGCTTACGTTAGATGTAGATAAAAAGAATAAAGAACTTGCTGTTTCAACAATGAATTTAATTAAAAAAACAGAACTATTAAATATTATTAAAGGCGATTTAAAAAATTCTGCGGATAGTTCCACAAATAGTATTAAATCGGTTATTTCAACTATTAATAAAAACGTAAAAGAAGAAAATACTTGGAATATTTTTAAAGAAGCTTTTGATAGCGCCGATAATAATTTTCTTAAAAAAGTTAAAGAGATTCATCCATCTCTAACGCCAAATGATCTTAGACTTTGTGCTTATTTGAGATTGAATTTATCATCTAAGGAAATAGCACCTTTACTAAATATTTCAGTACGTAGTATTGAAATTAAAAGATATCGTTTGCGTAAAAAAATGGATTTACCTCACGAACAAGGCTTAGTTGAGTATATCTTACAATTTTAAACTATACATTTAGTTGATTTAACCTATACAATAACTCATCACTAACGTTGTAGTTTATTTTTATTCATTTTTTCTACATTCTAATTTTTCCATGTTTTATTAATAATTTATTAGTAATATATGTAATTATTTATCATGTATGTTTTTTGTTGTGGTTCTTTTTCAATTTTATATAATAATTACTTTTATTTTTATAAAATGATTACGAGTTTATACAGTAGGTATTAATTAACTAGACAAATTATTACCCCATAATAAAATTAGATTGTAATCATTTTTTCAAAACATTAAAAACGTTAATCAAATTAATATATGAGAAAAATTATTCTATTACTAACCTTTTGTTTTTCTTCTTCAATATTTGCTCAAGCAGATAAAATTGTTGTTGAAAATAATAATTCAGGTCATCGACTTAAAGTTAATGGTAAAGACTTTATGGTTAAAGGTATGAACTGGGATTATTATCCTATTGGTACTAACTATAATTATAGTCTTTGGAAGCAGTCAGATGACGTAATTATAACTGCACTAGATGCCGAAATGTCTTTATTGAAAAATATGGGTGTTAATACCGTACGACAATATACAGGTGTTCCAGCTAAATGGATTAAATATATTTATGAAAAGTATGGTATTTACACCATGTTAAATCATTCGTTTGGAAGATATGGTCTTACAATCGATGGTACTTGGGTAGCTAATACGGAATATTCAGATAAAAGAACGCAAGAATTATTGTTATCTGAGGTGAAAAGTATGGTTACAGAATATAAAAATACTCCAGGGATATTGTTGTTTTTATTAGGTAATGAAAACAATTATGGTCTTTTCTGGGATGGTGCCGAAACAGAGGATATTCCAATTCAAAACAGAAAATCAACCGTGCGTGCTGAGTCGATGTACAAATTATTTAACAAAGCTGTTTTAGAAATGAAAGCTATAGATAATTCTCATCCAATGGCGATTTGTAATGGTGATTTACTTTTCCTAGATATCATCGTAAGAGAATGTAAAGACATAGATATTTTGGGTACTAATATGTATCGAGGGGCAACTTTTACAGATGCTTTTGAAAGAGTTAAAAAAGAATTTGGAAAACCGTTATTATTGACTGAGTTTGGTTCCGATTCTTTTAATGCAATTGACAATCAAGAAGATCAAAAAACGCAAGCTTATTATATGATTGAGAATTGGAAAGATATCTATTCTAATGCTGCAGGACTTGGTAAAAATGAAAATTCATTAGGAGGTTTTACTTTTCAATTTAGTGATGGTTGGTGGAAATATGGCCAAACTAAAAATTTAGAAGTGCATGATAATAATGCTTCTTGGTCTAATGGTGGTTATCCATTTGATTTTAAAGAAGGTCAAAACAATATGAACGAAGAATGGTTTGGAATTTGTGCAAAAGGTCCTGTGAATTCTAGAGGTTTGTATGAATTATATCCAAGAGCTGCCTATTATGCTATTAAAGAAGTGCATAGAATTAGTCCGTATGATGAAGGGGTTACTGCTGATAATTTAAATGAATATTTTAAAAATATTAATTTAATGGACGCTTTGCTACGAGCAAGATCGGATAAGGCTGCTTTAGGAGGTAAAGAGGGTGAAATAGTAAAAATAAGTAATTTAAGAGCTGAGTTTACAACCTTCAACACTGGTGGAAGTTTGATTACAACTCCAAATGTTGCGGATCCTGATAACGTTGTTTATCCAAATGAATTAGGCTTCGATCACATGGAATCATATTACATAGGTGTAGAGGGTAATCCTGCACCAAATATGAAAGCAAATGTGAATGTTAATATTTTAGGAAGAGTAGCTGAAAATCCAATCAACGAAATTTTTTACGAAAACAGAGGGCGTACGCAAACAGTTGATACACCAGACGGACCTGTAGTTATAGGCGATAATAATAGAGTTCAAGTATATAATGCTTCTTATTCATGGAATGAAAAAGATTTTGAATTAAGAGGTTTTTACAGAACAGGTCATTACCACTGGGGGTATGAAGGTGATATTTTTGCACTATATCCTGAAGCAAATTATGGTCCTAACCTAGATATTTATAATGGTGAAACACTAGGTTTCGAAATTGATGGTAAAAGAAGTTTAGACGGATTAAAAGTGGCTGTAGGTCCTCAATTATGGTGGGGCGCTAATCCAACTTATTTATTAAAGTATAGTAAAAATGTTTTAAACTGGGATATAACAGGTATTTATCATAGAGATATAAATACAGATGTAGAATATGATTCAAGTGGTAAACGTATTTTAAATCAAAATCAAGTTAGAACGGGTATCATTCCTGCTTGGCCAACTGAAAGAGCAACCATTGCATTACAAAGAAAATTTGGAGCTTTCGGAATTACTTTAGGCGGTATATGGGGTGGAAGACCATTAAATGGAAGTACTTTCCAAATGTATGAAAATGGTATAGTGTATAATGATTACATTAATGCAAAAGATAATTGGGGTGGTAAAGCTAAGTTTACTTTCTCCAAAGGAAGATTTAATATTTACACGCAAGGAGCAATTATGGGATTAGTTGCTAATGGAGGAGCAGATAATGTCCAAACATTTACAGGCTGGAGATTAAAAGATAGTGGAAGTGGAAACCAAATGAACTTTTTAACCGGTTTTACTTATAATGTGAACTCAAATTTACAAATTGCACCTAACTTTTTATGGCAAAAACCATTAGTTGAAGCGATGCCTAATGGTGTTGATGCTCCCGGAAGATTAAGAAATTTTCAAGATGATCCATTTGTTGTTAGAGTGAATAGAGAAACAGTTGGTGGTGAGTTATTATTAACATGGGACCCAACTCCAGCAACTTGGATGTATGAATGGAATAATGATATGGTTGAAGACGCAAAATTTGCTTTTAGTACTGGTTTTGTATACCGTCATTTACCAACAACAATGGATGCAGCTATTGGATTTTTAGCAAATCGTACAGCTTTTGCTTTTGAAAAATCAGCACCTGCACAAGATTTATGGGAGTCAAATACTAGAATTGTTTCTAAATTAACACCAGATCTTGGTTTAATTGCTAATGTCTATTTTGGAAATGGTCAAGGTAATGGTGATTCAGAACGAACTATTAATAGATCTGGAGCTGATGTTAGAATGATTTACAAAAAAGTTAAATTAACAAGTTCTATCAAATTTAACGATTGGGGACCTTACGATTACCACCGCGATTTCAACTTAACTTATCCTGTACAATCATCAATCGATCTTTCAACTTCTGTTGGAAAACCAAGCTGGTTTATTTTACCTGATACTAGAATTGGAATCATGGGTATTTGGCGTTCATTAGATCAATATTCGCCACGTTATTCACCTAATGCTGTTCCTGCTAATACTTATCCTCCAGTACCTACAATTAGTCCTGTTGGATTTGGAAATGGTTCTGAATGGGAAATTAGAACATACATTCACATAAATATTGGTAAATAATTTTAAAATTAAATTAAAATGAAAAATAAAACATATAATTATTTAAGAAATGCATTTCTTTTAGGATTAGTGGTAATTACTAATTTGAATTGTGAAAGAGAAATGTCTGACGATGCTACCTTGGCAACGTTTTCTAAAAATGGAGAAATCTTTACAGACAATTTTATTGGTCTCGGAAGTGATTTTTATTTTCCTTACGGTGATTCAAAATTTACTGCATTTTCTGTTGATGATAACGAAGCTTATCTTGGAAACGCTTCTATACGAATAGATGTGCCTAACGCAAATGATCCATTAGGAAGTTATGCTGGAGGTATTTTTAGAATAGATGGTGCTGGGAGAGATTTAACTGATTTTGATGCATTAACTTTTTGGGCTAAATCTTCGCAAGGGGTAACTATTGGTGAATTTGGTTTTGGTGAAGATTTCTATCCTAATGAGTTCATGGTTACTATGAAAGATGTTAGTGTTGGTACCCAATGGACAAAATACATCATCCCAATTCCTGATGCTTCTAAACTTTTACACGAAAGAGGAATGTTCAGATTTGCAGCTGGTACTAATGGTACAAACGGATTTGGTTATACCTTGTGGATTGATGAATTGCGATTTGAAAAATTAGGTACTATTGCACATGGTCAAGCATCTATTGAAAACGGAAACAATGTGACTGAAACAACATTTGTTGGTGTTAATTCAAGAGTTGAAGGTGTAATAGCTACGTTTAATTTGCCAACAGGAATTAATCAATCTATTACCATAAGTCCATCTTACATGAACTTTACGTCTTCAAATCCTTCTGTTGCTTCTGTTGATGCTGCAGGTTTAATAACTTCCTTAAGTGCTGGAACTTCTACGATAACTGCAACATTTGGAAATCAATCTGCTACGGGCAGTTTAACCATCAATTGTCAAGGAACATTCGTTGCTGCACCTATACCTACTAGACCACAGTCTAATGTAATTTCCATTTTTTCAGATAGGTATGCCAACGTTCCAGTAAATTATTATAATGGCTATTGGGCTCCATGGCAAACAACTCTTTCAAATGATTTTTCAGTGAATGGCGACAATATTTTAAATTATACAGTTTTTAATTTTGTGGGAATTGAATTTAGCAGTCCAACGATTAATGCTACAGCAATGACACACGTTCATTTAGATGCTTTTATTCCAGGTCCAATTGCTCCAGGTAGACAACTTAGAGTACTTCTTATTGATTTTGGTGCAGATGGGGCATATGGTGGCGGTGACGATACAAGACACTCTACTACTTTTACTGCATCAACACCAACAGCTGTTGTATCACAAAATTGGATTTCTATAGATATACCTTTTTCTGCAATGCCAGGTCTAGTAAGTAGATCGCATTTAGCTCAACTTATTCTAGAAGGTGGTGATAGTTCAGTAATTTATGTTGATAACATTTATTTTTATAACTAACACAAGACATTTAACATTATAAAAGATATCAAAAATGACTAAAAAAATAAAGAAAAGTCTTCTCTTAGCAAGTACATTATTATTGTTATTGGGATGTTCTACCGATGAAAAACAAACCGTTACTACTATGAAACAATTGGTATGGCAAGATGAATTTAATGTAAATGGCGCTCCTGATAATACATTATGGTCGTATGACATTGGTACAGGAAATAACGGATGGGGAAATAATGAATTACAATATTATACTAGTAGACCAGAAAATATTGTTGTAGAAAACGGAATGCTTAAAATTACAGCAAAAAGAGAGCTGTACTTGGGTTCGGGTTATACTTCTGCAAAAATAGTAACCAAAGGAAAGTTTGAAAAAAAATACGGCCGTTTTGAAGCCCGTATTAAATTGCCTTGGGGCAGAGGATTATGGCCAGCATTTTGGATGTTAGGCTCTAATATTGACCAAGTAAGTTGGCCACAATGTGGTGAAATAGATATCATGGAATATTTAGGAAATCGACCAACATCTATTTTTGGAACAGTTCATGGTCCTGGTTATTCAGGTGGGGCTTCTATTTCTAAAACGTATACACTTCCTAACAATAGATTTGATAATGATTTTCACGTTTTTGGAATAGAATGGGGTGAAAATTACATCAATTATTATGTTGACGATGTTTTATACAACCAAATTACACCTGATGATGTGCCTGGAGATTGGGTTTTTAACGATTCTTTTTACATGATTCTTAATATGGCTGTAGGGGGTAACTTACCAGGGAGTCCTAATAGCGATACCGTTTTTCCACAAGAAATGTTAGTGGATTATGTTAGAGTTTATCAATAATTAAATTAATAGAAATAATTAAAATTTAAAGTAATAACTACTAGGCTATTTACAAATGGCCTAGGTGTTATTATGAATAAAATAATATAGAATTACTTTAAAAATTACCATGAACAATTGCCAAACTATATTTGTTGAAAATGAATTAGAAGATAAAAAGGTATCCATGGATATCGTTTTATTAAATGGAGAAAAATATTATAAAATCGCCAATAACGATAGTATGCGCCCATTTTTCATGAGCATAGTAAGCGATTCGAATCATTGGATGTTTATTTCAAGTAATGGTGGTCTTACTGCGGGTAGAAAAAATGCTGAATTTGCGCTATTTCCTTACTATACAGATGATAAAATAACAGAATCTTATGATAGTACTGGAAGCAAGTCTATTTTTCAAATCCATTGGAACAATGAAATTAAAATTTGGGAACCTTTTTCAGAACGTTTTTCAGATAATATTTATGCTATTTCAAGGAATTTATATAAAAACTTACACGGCAATAAGGTAATTTTTGAAGAAATTAACCATGACTTACAAATTACATTTCGATACCAATGGAATTCAAGCCATCAATATGGATTTATTAGAAAGTCAGAGTTAATTAATCATTCTAACATTGATTATCAAATTTCATTCGTTGATGGAATTCAAAATATCATGCCTTATGGCGTTAGTAGCGATTTACAAAATGCCGCAAGTAATTTAGTAGATGCCTACAAACGAAGTGAATTAGATGCAGAAACAGGTGTAGGAATTTATGCTTTAAGTGCTATCATTGTTGATAAAGCAGAACCAAGTGAAGCGTTAAAAGCCAATATTGTTTGGTCATTAGGACTACAAAAACCTAATTATTTGGTTTCTTCATTACAACTTTCTACGTTTAGAAAAAAACAGCCTGTTGTTCCAGAATTTGATGTGAAAGGTGAAAAAGGAGCTTATTTTTTATCCTCTGAAATTTTATTACCTAAAAATTCTAAACAAAATTGGATGATTATTGCGAATGTAAATCAAGATCATTCAGATGTTGCACAAATTCAAAAAATCATTCAGTCGGAAAACAATATTTTAGACTTAATTCAACAAGATATTGAGCAGGGTACAAAAAAACTAATTGAACTTAATGCGTCTTCTGATGCTTTACAGCTAACAAATGACAATTTAAGAGATACCCGACATTTTGCAAATACGTTATTTAATATTATGCGTGGTGGTATATTTGATTTCAATTATCAAATTGAAAAACAAGATTTCCTCATTTATATAAAAAATGCAAATAGCAGCGTATTTCAAAAACTTGAAAATGACATAAATCAATTACCCAATACATTTTCTTTAGAAACGTTAAAAGACTTTGCTGTTCAACATCATAATACTGATTTTGAGCGTTTAAGTTTAGAATATTTACCTTTAAAATTCAGTAGACGCCATGGCGATCCTAGTCGTCCATGGAATAAATTTTCCATCAATACACAAAGCGAAATTGACGGTTCCAAAATTTTAGATTACGAAGGAAACTGGCGAGATATTTTTCAAAACTGGGAAGCCTTAGCGCATTCTTTTCCTGATTTTATTGAAAATATGATTCATAAATTTCTGAATGCTACCACTTTTGACGGTTACAATCCATATCGCGTTACTAAGGGTGGTTTTGATTGGGAAACGGTTGAAGAAGATAATCCTTGGTCCTATATAGGATATTGGGGAGATCATCAAATAATTTATCTATTAAAATTTTTAGAATTTATTGAAAATCACCAGCCTAATAAACTGGAAGCTTATTTTAATAACGATATTTTTGTTTATGCAAATGTTCCGTATGTAATTAAATCTTACGAGGATATTTTGAAAAATCCAAAAGATACAATTCTATTTAATCATGAATTGGATGGGAAAATTCGTGAAGAACGAAATATAATTGGTGCTGATGGTGCTTTATTAAAAGATGCCAACGGCGAAATTTATAAAGTCAATTTTATTGAAAAAATGTTGGCGACAGTATTGGCAAAAATGTCAAATTTTATTCCAGAAGGCGGTATTTGGCTAAATACACAACGACCAGAATGGAATGATGCCAATAACGCATTAGTTGGAAATGGAGTTTCTATGGTTACACTATATTACCTTAGAAGATTTCTAAATTATTTCCAAAATTTGATTGCTACGACCGATGTTGAGCAAATCAAAATTTCTAATGAAATGGTAGAATTCTATCATTCCGTTAGAGAAAATTTAATCAAATATGAACCTTTGTTAGTAGGTAAATTTACCGATGCCGATAGAAAAACAATATTAGATGCACTAGGTAAAGCGGCTTCAGAATACCGTCACCAAGTATATCAAAATGGTTTTTGGGGTAACAAAAGAACACATTCTATGGACGGATTAAAGCGTTTCATAGCTGTAAGTATAAAATTTATTGATCATTCTATTGCTGCCAATAAACGAACAGATAATTTGTATCATGCCTATAATTTAATGACGATTGTAAATGATAAAGAAGTTTCGGTTTCTTATTTAAGCGAAATGTTAGAAGGTCAGGTAGCTGTTTTAAGTTCAGGCTATTTATCTTCAAAAGAAGTGTTACAAGTATTAGATGGATTAAAAAACAGCAAGCTTTTTAGACAAGATCAATACAGTTATATTCTGTATCCTAATAAAGAGTTGCCAAAATTCAATGAGAAAAATACAATTCCAAATGAGATTGTTGCAAAATCAGCATTACTTTCTGAATTAATTGCTGCTAACAACACCCAAATTATTGAAAAAGATTGTTTTGGAAAGTATCATTTCAATGGGAATTTTAAAAATGCGGCCGATGTAGAAAAAGCACTAGATGCATTATCAAATTCTTCCTATTCGATACAACTTAAAAATGATAAAAACCTTGTTTTACAAACTTATGAAACCGTTTTTAATCATAAATCGTTTACAGGGCGTTCGGGTACTTTTTACGGGTACGAAGGTTTGGGCTCTATTTATTGGCACATGGTTTCTAAACTACAATTAGCAGTACAAGAATGTTGTTTAAAAGCTGTTGAAGAAAGAGAATCTCCTGAAGTTATTGGCAGACTATTAGAACACTATTATGAAATAAACGAAGGAATTGGTGTTCATAAATCACCCGCTTTGTATGGTGCTTTTCCAACGGATCCTTACTCACATACGCCTGCAGGAAAAGGAGCACAACAGCCTGGTATGACAGGGCAAGTTAAAGAAGATATATTGAGCCGTTTTGGAGAATTAGGCGTTTTTGTGAAACAAGGAACTTTATTCTTCAATCCATGCTTATTGCGAAAAGATGAGTTTTTATCTGAAGACACTTTATTTAATTATGTTGATGTCAATTTTAAACATTCTTCAATTCAATTAAAAGCAAATTCACTTTGTTTTACGTATTGTCAAATACCAATTGTTTATAAAATAGCGCAACAAAATACTATAGAAGTAATATATAAAGATAATCACATTCAAAAGTTTGATGGTTTGAAATTAGATAATCAAACCAGTTTAAAAGTTTTTAAAAGAGCTGGTGAAATTCTTCATATTACCGTAAGTGTTGTTGAAAATGAATTAAAGTAATAATTTAAAATCACTAGTCACAGAATGTTTGCGTAAGCTAAGACCAATGTGCAAAATAGTGATTCAAGCTGTGACCATTAAAAATAAAAGTTACCAATGAAAATATTTGTTTATATAGAATCAACTTTCAAATATGTACTGATAGCTACAGTACTATGTATCGTTTGTTCCTGTAAACAAGTGTATAATGGTAGTACCCAAAAAAAATATAACGTGACTGCAAAAGAAATACTCGGAAATCCAAACTATTTAGCCATTTGTTATGGCGGTTATAGAAAAAATAGTAGAGAAATTCAACCTACAGTGAATCAATTAAAGCAAGACTTATTGATTTTAGCAGCTATGAATATTAAAATAGTGCGAACCTACAATGTTCATTTAGTACATGCTTCTAATGTGCTTAAGGCAATTTCCGAATTAAAAAAGGAAGATAAAAATTTTGAAATGTATGTCATGCTTGGCGCTTGGATTGATTGTAAATATGCATGGACTGAGCAAACTCCAGATCATGATTTAGAAAGTCAGCGAAATGCAATTGAAATTAACGAAGCGGTTCGACTCGCTAACTTATATCCAGAGATTGTGAAAGTCATTGCAGTTGGAAACGAAGCAATGGTAAAATGGGCTACAGCGTATTATGTGCAACCAAAAGTTATTTTAAAATGGGTAAATTATTTACAACAATTAAAAAAGGAAAATAAATTATCAAAAGATTTATGGATTACTTCATCAGATGATTTTGCTTCATGGGGCGGAGGAGATGATAGTTATAAAACGAAAGATTTAGAAGATTTAATTAATGCAGTTGATTATGTTTCAATGCATACGTATCCTTATCATAATACCCATTATAACCCAAGTTTTTGGAACGTTCCTCACGATGAAAATCAACTAACCGAACAAGAGCAAGTAACTAAGGCAATGCATCGTTCAATCGCATTTGCTAAAATGCAGTATGCAACTGTAAAAAATTATGTTCGAAGTATAAATCCTAGTAAACCTATTCATATTGGTGAAACTGGCTGGGCTTCAAGTTCAGATAGTTTTTATGGAAAGGAAGGTTCTAGAGCATCTGATGAATACAAACAAGCTATTTATTACAAAGCCATGAGAGAATGGACAAATAGTGAAGGAATTTCTTGTTTTTTCTTTGAAGCTTTTGATGAACCTTGGAAAGACAGTAATAATCCGCTAGGTTCAGAAAATCATTTTGGGATTTTTACAGTAGATGGTAAAGCAAAGTATGCAGTATGGGATAAAGTAGAGAAAAATGCTTTTTATGGCTTAAAACGTGACGAAAAAGTAATTGTAAAAACATATTCTGGGAATAAAGAGTTACTAATACAAAGTGTTTTAGCACCACCAAAAAAAGGGTAACATGAAAGGGAAAAATTACATAGTAAGTCTTTTAATTTTTGTAACAATGATAAATTGCAAAGGTGTAAATAATGCTTTTGAAGTAACTGTATATGAAACTTCAGCCAACAAAAATGCTCTTACAAAAGTAAATCAATTTTCTACTTCAGAAAATAAGGCAAAAATTACGATTAATACAGCGCAAAAGTTTCAAACGATTACGGGTTTTGGAGGTTCCTTTACTGAGGCTTCGGCCTACCTATTGAATAAATTAAGTAAAGAAAACAGGAAGAAAGTTTTAGAAGCTTACTTCAGTGAAAACGGAGCAAATTATACATTAACACGAACAACAATAGCGTCTTGCGATTTTTCGCTCAATAATTATACTTATGCTAAAGTAGAAAATGATGTAGCATTAGAGCATTTTACGATAGAAGACGATAAAGCAGATATTATTCCCATGATTTTAGAGGCGAAAGCTATTTCTAAAGAAGGATTTAACATCATTGCATCCCCTTGGTCATGTCCGCCTTGGATGAAAGATAATAAAAGTTATGTTGGTGGAAAATTACTTCCTGAATATAACAACACTTTTGCCTTGTATTTTTCTAAATATTTACAAGCCTATCAAAAGGAAGGGATTGATATTTGGGGAGTCACGGTTATTAACGAACCACATGGAAATGGTAATAACTGGGAAAGTACTTTGTTTTCTCCTAAAGAAATGACCGATTTTGTACAAAATCATTTAGGGCCTAAATTAGAAAATGACGGATGGAAGGATGTTAAAATATTAGGTTACGATCAAAATAGAGCTGGTTTAAAAGAATGGGTTGATGAAATGTATCGTGATGAAAAGGCTTCAAAATATTTTGGAGGTACAGCCATCCATTGGTATGAAAGTACCTATGAAGTATTTCCTGATGCACTACAATATGCACACCACAAAGCGCCTACTAAACATTTAATTCAAACCGAAGCTTGTGTTGATTCAGAAGTACCCCATTGGCAAGACGATGCTTGGTATTGGAAAAAAGAAGCTACCGATTGGGGCTGGGATTGGGCAAGTGAGCAAGATAAATATTTGCATCCAAAATATGCTCCCGTGAATCGTTATGCAGAAGACATTATTGGTTGTTTAAATAATCAAGTTGATGGTTGGGTAGATTGGAATATGGTTTTAGATAGACAAGGTGGCCCAAATTGGTTTAAAAACTGGTGTGTAGCTCCCGTAATTGTTGATGCTGAAAATGACGAAGTGTATTTTACCCCATTGTATTACGTAATGGGACATTTTAGCAAATTCATGCGACCCGGAGCGGTTAAAATTGGTTGCGAAGTCAATAATAAACAACTTAAAGTTACTGCCGTTCAAAATCTAGATAAGTCAATTGCTCTTGTAATATTTAATCCAACAGCAACTAAACATACATTAGAATTACAAATTAACAATCAAAATACAATCCTTTCAATTGATGCACAAGCATTACAAACAGTGATTATAAAAAAATAAAAATATGGAACAAAATAACCAACACATAGTAACTAAAGTTCCTATTGTTCAAAAAGCAGCTTTTGGAGCAGGACATTTAGTGAATAATTTATTACCAGGTGCACTTGGCGTTTTTTCGTTTTTCTTAATTACAGCCTTTGGAATTGAGCCAGCTATTGCAGGATTGTTATCGGCAATACCAAGATTTTTTGATGCTCTTTCCGATCCAATTATGGGGTTTATTTCCGATAATACCACTTCAAAATGGGGGAGAAGAAGACCGTATATTTTTTCAGGGGCTATTTTAGCTTCAATCTTGTTCGTGATACAATGGCAAATGTGGGAAGATAACGGTGCAACTTACAATTTTTGGTATTTTTTACTATTCTCTATTTTGTTCATTTTTGCGAATACCGTTTTTTCTACCCCTTTGATTGGAATGGGGTATGAAATGACTACAGATACTAAAGAACGTACAAGATTAATGGGAATTGCTAATAGTGTTGGACAAATTTCTTGGATGATAGTTCCTCTATTTTGGGTTTTAATTGCTAATAAAGATTTGTTTGATTCTCAAGCAGATGGAGTAAGAACTTTGTCAATTTTTGTGGGGTTTGCTTGTTTGTTTTTTGGTGTTATGCCTGCCATTTTTTGTAAAGAAATGGATGTTTCTGATGCAGAAAGTAAAGCCAATTTAACAATGAAGGATTTAACAAAAAACATGAAAATTCTATGGGAAACCATGAAGAACATGACTAAAAATAATCCATTCATGCGTTTGTGTGGAGCTACTTTTTTAGTATTCAATGGTTTTCAAATGGTAGCTTCTTTTAGTTATTTTATTATTGTTTTTTACATGTATAAAGGTAGTTACGAAATGGCGGGTACTGTTCCTGCAATATTTTCTATACTGGGAGCATTTCTAACCGCTGTGTTAATCATTCCTATTGTTTCATGGTTAGCCAATAAATACGGAAAAAGAAATGCCTTCATCATTTCTACTATTTTATCCATTATAGGTTACAGTCTAAAATGGTGGGGCTTTGTAGTTGTAGATGAAAATACAGCCGTGCTATTTAATGATGTTGTATTGCAAATTGGCGTTGTAAAAATTTCTATTGAAATGCCATTAATTTTATTATTACCCATTCCATTTATAGCTTTTGGATTAGGAGGATTGTTTACTTTAATGATGAGTATGACGGCTGATGTATGTGATTTAGACGAACTTAAAAATGGATTACCAAGAAGAGAAGGAACTTTTGGAGCGGTATATTGGTGGATGGTTAAAATAGGACAATCTATTGCTTTAGCTTTAGGAGGATTAGTTTTGTCGATGGTAGGTTTTGATGCGGGTAACGCAACACAATCTTTTGAAACAATGAATCAATTGCGAATAGCAGATATTATCATTCCTTGTTTAACAGCAGCTTTAGCCGTATGGGTAATGTGGAATTACGACCTGAACGAAGATAAAGTAGCGGAAATTAAAAAGGAATTAGAACTAAAAAGAGCTGAAAAATCAAATACACCCAAAAATATTTCATAATGTCAAATAGAACTACCTATAATTTTCATCTTTTTGATTTTAAAAATGAGGAAAACTTCGGTATTCTTGATAGTTTTGAAGGCTTTCATTTTTCAAATTCAAAATCAGATTTGATTGATTTATTTGCAAATACTTTAGCACAAGGGATGCACGGACTTTGTTTTAGTCTCTATGAAGATGGACAACAGCCAGGTGATACTATTTCTGAGGAACAAGTGCGAAGAAGATTAGAAATTATGGCTCCTTATACGAAATGGGTGCGTTCTTTTTCTTGTACCGAAGGAAATGAATTTATTCCGAAAATTGCTCGTGAATTAGGAATAAAAACTCTTGTTGGTGCTTGGTTAGGAGATGATGCCAAAAAAAATAATAAAGAAATTAAAGCTTTAATTGAACTAGCAAATGAAGGTTTTGTTGATATTGCTGCGGTAGGAAACGAAGTAATGTACCGTAAAGATTTATCGGAACACGAATTGTTAGAATATATTGCAAATGTAAAAAATGATATTCCATCTCATATTCCAGTGGGTTATGTAGATGCCTATTATGAATTCACAATTAAACCAAGGATAACAGAAGCTTGCGATGTGATTTTAACCAATTGTTATCCCTATTGGGAAGGCTCTAATCAAGATCATGCTTTGGCACATATGAAAAGTATGTATTATCAAGCTAAAAGTGCAGCCCAAGGAAAAAAAGTAATCATTACCGAAACAGGCTGGCCTAGTCAAGGCGAAAGTTTTAAAGATTCGCATCCATCCAAAGAAAACGCAATGAAATATTTCATTAATACGCAACTTTGGTCAAAAGCATCCAATATTGATATTTTTTATTTTTCTTCTTTTGATGAGTCATGGAAAGTAGGAGCTGAAGGTGAAGTGGGTGCTTATTGGGGTATTTGGGATAAAAACGAAAAACTAAAATATAATGATTAATAAAATAAAAAAGTTAGTAGTACTGTTATTTTTCGTGAACATTAGTTTTGCGCAGGTTGATGTCATTTATAACGATTTGGTATGGTCTGATGAATTTGATGTAAACGGAGCGGTAAATGCAACCAACTGGTTTCATCAAACACAATTACCCGCTGGCGGTAGTTGGTTCAATGGAGAAGTCCAACATTACACAGATCAGTTAACCAATTCGTTTGTAAATGGTGGTTTTTTAAATATTGTAGCCAAAAAAGAGCCTTACACCAGTCAAGGTGTTACGAAACAATATACATCGGCACGTTTAAATTCAAAATTTGCGTTTAAATACGGAAGAGTAGATGTTAGAGCTAAATTACCTATACAAGCCGGTACTTGGCCTGCCATTTGGATGCTAGGAAAAAATGTTAATGAAGATGGTGCTTTTTTTGATGCCGCTTTTGGAACTACCAATTGGCCTGCTTGTGGTGAAATTGATATTATGGAACACGGTATTACACCGTCGCAGCCTACTAATTATATTCAAAGTGCTCTTCATACCCCTTCTTCCTTTGGAAATACATCAAATATTGGAGGCGCTATAGCCAATAATTTAGGAACTGATTATCATGTGTATTCTATGAATTGGTCACCCTATCAAATTACGTTTTTGTTAGATGGCGTAGCTTTTTATACCTACAATCCTGCAGTAAAAACACCAAGCAATTGGCCTTTCGATTTAGAACAATATCTTTTATTAAATATTGCAATGGGGGGAATTGCAGGAACAATCGATCCAAGTTATACACAAAGTTCTATGGTAATTGATTACGTTAGAGTGTATCAAAATGTGCAAGTAGATACTCAAATTCCAATTAATTTTACAGCTACTGTTGGAAATGTAACAAGTTCATCTGTACAATTATTATTAAATGCTACGGATAATTCTGGAAACATTGTTTATAATGTTACATATGGAAGTACAACAGTTACTTCTGCTGGAACATCGGGTGTTCAAAAGTCATTAGTTATTTCAGGCTTAAATTCAAATACAAATTATACTTTTTCTATAGCAGCAAGTGATATTTCAGGAAACAATGCAACCAATAATTCGATTGTGTTAAACGCAACAACTACAGGGGTTATAGGTTGTAACGGTACAGATACAGTCGCCTCTCAAGGTTCGTTTACTTCAGGTTACAATTATGCTTTTGAAACAATAGGGACAGATGTTAAAATTACATTTGAATTATTAGATACGGATAAAGTAGGAGTGGTGGCTTATTTATGGAAACAATCACCTTTTACCGAAACACCAATGTCTAATGTCTCAGGAAATATTTTTACGCATACGATTACGGGTCAAACGATTGGAGCTACCATTAACTATGCCGTTAAATTTGCGTATGCTAACGGAATGTCTGTAACCCGATATATATCCTACGTAGTGGGAAGTAATTGTACAATGAGTCAAAATGATTTTATGGATTTTTCTGATTTTTATTTTACGAATCCAGCTCACAATTATATTTATATTCAATCCTCATCGAATATTGATAAAGTGGAAATGTACTCTCTCATCGGTGTAAAGGTAATTAGTCAAACCAACAATACAAATGAAATCGAAGTATCAAATTTATCCAAAGGTGTGTATCTAATGGTGGTCTATTCTGGAAATAAAAAAGGGAGTAAGAAAGTAATTATCAATTAGGTACTTTTTAAAGAACCATCTCAACACCTTCAATTTTGTTATAAATTGAAGGTGTTTTGTTTTTTTATTGCTTTAAAAGTGTTAAATTTTTACTGAAAATTTGTTTTATAAAAAAAAATAATGTTAAATTTGGCTTAAATAATCTTAAAAGCAACATTGCCTATACAATAAAAATACTTTTTAGAATTCCCGAATCTTAAACAACTAAAAGGTATTATTATGGCTAATCTTGTACTTCCTGATGCGGTATTGGTGAAAAATTATATGAGTGGAGATGAATCTGCTCTAGCAACACTAATACAAAGACACCAATCTAAAATATTTGGTTTTATTTATTCTAAAGTAAATGATAGAGATTTATCAGATGATATATTTCAAGATACTTTTATTAAAGTTATTAAAACATTAAAATCGCAATCCTATAACGAAGAAGGTAAATTTCTACCTTGGGTGATGCGTATTGCTCATAATTTGGTGGTAGATCATTTTAGAAAAGCCAAAAAAATGCCTTTGCAACGTGAAACAGATGAATATTCTGTTTTTAATTTTATGACCGATAATGGTTTAAATATCGAAGGACAAATGATTTCAGACCAAGTAGCTTCTGATTTAACTAAATTGTTAGATGAACTTCCAGAAGATCAAAAAGAAGTATTGGTAATGCGTATGTATCAAGACTTAAGTTTTAAAGAAATTGCCGAATTAACAGGAGTTAGTATTAATACGGCTTTAGGAAGAATGCGTTATGCGTTATTAAATTTGAGAAAGATTATTGAAAAAAATCAAATTATTTTAACCAACTAATACTAAAAGTAATTTTTTGCCGTTATTTACTTATAAATCAAAATAAGTTAAATGGCAAAACTCTACTCTAAGAAAAAATTAGCGAATCAACAAATTAAACCTAAAAGAGAAACAATTTCTTTTTTGCTTAATTATTCAAAAGCGTTAAAGGTCTACAAAGTTGGAAATTCAACAATTGAAATTATAGCTAATTAAAGAAAATGCCTCAAAGAGATTTGAGGCATTTTTTATTTCTTTGAATATTCTTCCAAAACACTTTTCCTTCCAATAGTTTGGGTAATAATATCTTTTTCTAAATTCCAGCCACGAGCAGGCGAATATTCGCGTCCGTACCAAATAATTTGCAAATGTAAGTCGTTCCAGCAGGTTTCTGGGAAAATGCGTTTGGCATCTTTTTCGGTTTGTTGTACGTTTTTTCCATTGGTTAAACCCCAGCGGTACATCAATCGATGAATGTGCGTATCAACCGGAAAGGCAGGAACTCCAAAGGCCTGACTCATCACAACACTTGCAGTTTTGTGTCCTACAGCGGGTAACGATTCCAATGCTTCAAAACTTTGTGGAACTTCGCCATTGTATTTGTCAATTAAAATTTCAGATAAACCATGAATTCCTTTCGATTTCATAGGCGATAACCCACACGGACGAATGATTTCTTTGATTTCTTCCACCGTCATTTTAATCATATCGTAAGGATTATCGGCTTTAGCAAATAGGAGTGGTGTAATTTGATTGACTCGAACATCTGTACATTGTGCCGAAAGCAACACTGCAATCAACAGAGTATAAGGATCTTTATGGTCTAATGGTATCGGAATCTCGGGGTATAATTCATTTAACGTATTTATAACAAATGTTACCTTCTGGCTTTTGGTCATTTTCATTACTTTTGAGAGTAAAAATAATATAAATTTTAAGTTTAAAGTAATTTTTAACGCAAATCCCGAAGCCTCGGGAGTAAAATTTTTAGCAAAGTCCTTGTAAATATTTAAACACATAGGTACATAGAATTTCTTTGTGGATATTTTAAGTTGAAGTTTAGGCCGTTTCACTTAACATAGAAAACATAGAATTGGCTTATCTGAACTTGTCAAGACAAAGAAATCCTTACATTTGCTTATATGACTTATATGTTTTAAACCATAAAAAATAAAAATATGACAACATTAAAAACCGGAGATAAAGCACCCCAATTTTCAGGCTTAGACCAAAATGGGACTTCGCATACATTAGCCGATTATAAAGGAAAGAAATTAGTAGTTTTCTTTTATCCTAAAGCAAGTACTCCAGGTTGTACAGCCGAAGCTTGTGATTTAAGAGATAATTTTGAGCGATTTAAAGCAAACAATTACGAATTATTAGGGGTAAGTGCCGATAGCGCTAAAGCCCAAGCTAAATTTATAGAAAAGTATGAATTACCATTTCCATTACTTGCTGATGAAGACAAATCGGTTATTCAGGCATTTGGAGTTTGGGGACCTAAAAAATTCATGGGTAAAGAGTACGATGGAATTCATAGAACTACTTTTGTTATCGATGAAAACGGAATTATTGAAGAAGTCATTTCGGATGTTAAAACCAAAGCTCATGCTGCTCAAATTTTAAAATAAAAAAAAGCACGAAGTTAATTTCTTCGTGCTTTTTTTATCTATTTTTAAGGTTAGATTCTAAATATTCCGCCTATAGTTAGTATTCGTTGTAAAAACCAAAAGTTTTGTTCAGCTGAATCGGCACTATCCTTAGTTGTTCTAATGTTATTCATTTCAATATAACCGCCTTTTAATTCGGTTTGAATGAAGAAATATTTAAAGAAGGTAAAATTCAAGCCTACTTTAGCAGCTAATCCAAAACCCGCCACATTAAAATCGTCATGGCGTTCTTTGCCTAAGAGCGTAGTATTTGTTTTTGGATATAAAAATCCTCCTCCTATACCTTCGGTTAAATTAATCTGAAATTTATCGGTATTTCTAATTTTAAAAATGCTTGATATATCATCAACTCTTGCAATTTCAGTATTGATATAATTCAAACCATCGGTATGTTCAAAAAGTAAAAAGTCTTCGTCTAGTGTTAGTTGACCATTCGCAGGGTTTTCATTGTAAGAACCTGCATTTGGGTAATAACCAGAATAATCCACTCGTAGATCGTTATACATTACATATTTCATGTGGTCAAATCCAATAGAAATATTGTAATGGTCAGAAATAAAATAACCTATTCTCATGTTGGTTTGAGGAATAGTCATTCTAGCTGGATTAAAATAATCGATATGAAACCCTTTAGGTTTGTCGTGCGCTTCGATATTATAAATGGTGAAATCATAATCAGCGCCTTTAAATCGTATATCAGATTTTGTAAACGATTCGCGATTTCCACCCCAAAAAATATAGAACTTACCTTTGTTATGAGCTGTGTATTTATCAGGATTTTCTACTGTTTCTTGCGAAAAGGCGTACTGTGAAAACACACAAAAAGTTAGTACAACCATTAAAAATGGATGTTTCATTAAATAAAAAGAAATAATTAAAATTGATTGATTGTTTGTCTGATGGCTACCAGTTTAGTCATTAAATTTTCAAAATAATCTAAGTGTAACATATTAGCTCCATCACTTTTAGCATTTGCTGGATCAAAATGAGTTTCAATAAAAATTCCGTCAACACCAACCGCAATTCCTGCTTTTGCAATCGTTTCTATCATATCAGGACGACCGCCAGTAACTCCCGTCATTTGGTTAGGTTGTTGCAAAGAATGGGTTACATCTAATACGGTAGTAGCTTGTTGTTGCATCGAAGGAATCCCTCTAAAATCTACAATCATATCTTGGTAGCCAAACATCGTACCTCTATCGGTAACCATGACATTTTCATTTTGACAATCCAATACTTTTTGTACTGCATGTTTCATGCTTTCAGGACTCATAAATTGTCCTTTTTTTAAATTTACGGTTTTACCTGTATTAGCCGCTGCCACTACTAAATCGGTTTGACGTACTAAAAAGGCTGGAATTTGTAAAACATCTACATAAGCTGCTGCCATTGGTGCATCTTCATTGGTATGAATATCAGTAACCGTTGGTACACCAAATTCTTTAGAAACTTTTTGAAGAATTTTAAGCGCTTTTTCATCACCTATTCCAGAAAAACTGTCAATTCGAGAACGATTTGCTTTTTTGAAAGAACCTTTGAATACAAATGGAATTTGTAATGTGTCTGTAATTGAAACTAGTTTTTCTGCAATGCGCATTGCCATCTCTTCGCCTTCAATAGCGCAAGGACCTGCAAGCAAAAAAAAGTTACCACTTTCAGTATGTTTAATTTGTGGAATGTTTTTTAAATTCATTTTGTGTTGATTTTGAAGTTGCAAAGATAAAAAGAAAAACCTTTCCTACAGCAGTAGAAAAGGTTACATATGTTACAGATAATGAAAATGTTTTTATTTAGCTTCTGCAAGCGATTTTTTTATAGAAAATCCTTTTGGGCATAAAATTTTACCTTTCTCATAAATGTTGAAATAAAGGGTTGTTTTTTTGTTGCTGCCTTCAAAAGTTACTTCATAAATTCCAATAGTTCCAGCGCCCATTGTGTTGTTTTTTGTAGGGAATGGACAACAGGTGTCTACTTTTTTAAAACTAATTTTTTCGCCATTAGAACCTTCTATACCATTAAAATAATAGGCAATATTAATATCTTCTTGATTTTCTCTAATGTTTCCAATGTTGATTGGATAATCTTGATCGTATGCATATTTTGAGTCGGTGGCATATTCAGTAATTATGTAGGCTTTGTCTTTTACCATTGGGCGAAGCGCAGTATTGTCTACGTTTTTTAAAGTGGAGTTAGTACTCACACAACTAACTAAAAGAAAGGCCGAAACGATAGCCAATAGGTATTTCATTTTATTTTGATTTATTGGTTGATACTTGTTCTTTAGGTTTTAAAATGTAAGCAATAATCGCGCCAATTACCACACCAAATGATAATCCTCCTGAAATGCTTTGCCAAATGTAAGCGGTTAAATTAAAATAATTTTGAGCGTCTTCTAACGTTAATTTTTTACTTTCTACAGAATACGCAATTAATTTATCGAAGTAATTGGGTGAAATGAATTCATGCGTAATGAATTGTGTAATCGGACTAAAGAATACAACAATGAATGAAAGTACCACACCCGATATAAAGCCTTGTCTCCAATTCATCACGCCGTTGTAGTAGTTTTTCTTCTTATCGCTTAATGCTAAATAATACAATATAAAATTGGGTAAGATAATCAGCATCGTAAAGGCTATTTGCCATTTGATTTTTTCGTCATGAAAACCCAATTGCTTTTCTAATGTCATCCAAGCCAAAAATATAATAGACATAATTACAGCCCATTTGAATTCTATTTTAAACTTTTTCATCTTGTATCCGTTTTTTGTTGCTTCAAAATTAGCCAAAATTGTATGATTTGTTATCAAAACCGATCTTAAATTTCTATTTTTGCACAAAATTGTATATCGATATGGAATATATTTATGGTACTTGGCATTGGACAATTTCTGGTTTTTTAATCGGATTTACGATGTTATTGTTGACCTACTTTGGAAAATCGTTTGGGATGTCGTCTAATTTGCGCACAATGTGTACTATGGTGGGCGCTGGGAAGTTTAGTGATTTCTTTAAGTTTGATTGGCGTGAACAAAAATGGAGTTTAACCATTGTTTTAGGTGCTTTTGTTGGCGGATTTATTGCCTTCTATTTTCTTTCTAATGGAAGTGGCGTGAATATCAATCCAGATACAATTTCGCAATTACAAACATTAGGGATTGATGCTCCCAATGGTAAATTAATGCCTGATGCTATTTTTAGTGTGGAAACGCTTCAATCTCCAAAAGGATTCGCCATTTTATTGATTGGGGGATTATTAATTGGTTTTGGAACGCGCTATGCAGGGGGCTGTACTTCTGGTCATGCTATTTCTGGATTAAGTAACTTTCAATTGCCTTCTTTGGTAGCCGTCATCGGATTTTTTATTGGAGGCTTGCTTATGGCACATTATCTTTTACCATTAATTATTAAAACACTATAAGCACATGAAATTAGCTAGATTTTTTTTAACTGGAATTTTTTTCGGAATAGTTTTAACTAAAGCAGAGGCTGTTTCTTGGTATCGTATCTATGAAATGTTTCACTTTCAATCGTTTCATATGTTTGGAATTATTGGAATGGCTTTATTTACTGGTGTTATTGGACTTCAAATTATTAAACGATATAAGATTAAAGATTACAAAGGGTTTCCAATTCATGTGATTGATAAGGAACGTGGTTTTTGGCGTTACATTATTGGAGGTACTTTGTTTGGCTTAGGTTGGGCATTAGTAGGAAGTTGTCCAGGGCCTATTTTTATTTTGTTAGGAACCGGAAGTTATGCAATTGCCGTAGTGTTAATTGGTGCTTTACTAGGGACTTATATTTACGGCTTGCTAAAAGACAAATTGCCTCATTAAAGTTAAGTTAAAGTATGTTGTCTTTTACTTTGTTTAGTGTTATATTATGTAAATTTGTAGTTATAAATGAAATACAATGAATACTACAATAAACATACAAAATTTAAAATGTGGCGGTTGTGCTAACACTATCACAAAGAATTTAGCTCAACTAGAAGCTATTACTGAAGTAACAGTAAATGTTGAAGAAAGTTCGGTTTCTTTTGCTTATCCTACAGAGGAAAGGCTTATGGAAGTAAAAGAGAAATTAAAAACACTAGGATATCCTGAGGATGGCGAAGCAAATAATTTAGGTTCAAAAGCTAAATCGTATGTGAGCTGTGCCATTGGAAAAATGAGTTAGTTTTCAAAAAAAAGTGCTAATTTATTTTAAGTTTAGAATTTGACTTTTTTTAGTAAATTTTCAAGATTTTAAATTTGAAGTATAGTAATTCCTGAATTTTTATCTTTAAAAAGAAATCAACTCTTGTTAAATAATCTTTTTAATAACTCTTAATTTGTGAGTATGTCGATTGGTATCTGCATTGTATATTCCTAAATGGTCTAAACGATCTATTCTTACTTGACCAGAAGCATGAATGATGTAGTTATTTTCCATCATAATTCCAACGTGAATAATGTTGCCTTCCTCGTTATCAAAAAATGCTAAATCACCTGGTTCACTTTCTTCAATAAAACTTAGTGCTTCTCCTTGACTTGCTTGCTGTGAAGCATCGCGTAATAGTTTATATCCATTTAGTTTGTAAACCATTTGAGTAAAACCAGAGCAGTCAATTCCAAAAGGTGTTTTTCCTCCCCATAAATAGGGTGCATTCAAATACAAAAATGCGGTTTTAACAATTTCAGATTTTGGCTTTTCTCCACACACTTTAATTCCTTCAAAAGAATATTTATTAATGTTGATTTCCTCATTATCTAAAAAGGATAACGAAGCGCCTAGAGTTATTGAGGTTAATTGATTGGTTGGAGCAGTAATATATTCTACAAAGTCAGCATTTAAAACAATAGGAGTATTGTTTAAAATGGTATACTGTTGTTCAGTAATTGTTTGAAATTGTTTTGTGTCAATCCAACCGTTGTAGCCATCATAAGCCAATTCTACTTGCGCCCATTTGGCAGTCATTTCAATTATTTTAAAGTGTTCACCAAAGAGTAATTGCGAAACTTGTTCGCTTTTATCACTGGCTTCTGCTCTTATGGGTACTATGGCTAAATTACAAATTCCAAACATGTTGGTCGAAATAAAAAATGATGAATTAAGAATTTAATTACAAATGTAACTAAATTTCAAAATTCATCATTAGTAAATATAAATAAATTATGCTTTTTCAATTACAATTGCCGAAGCACCACCACCGCCATTACAAATTGCGGCAGCACCAATTTTAGCATTGTTTTGTTGTAATACATTAATTAATGTTACGATAATTCTTGCACCAGAGCATCCTAGAGGATGACCTAAAGAAACTGCACCACCGTTTACATTGATTTTATTATTGTCTAATCCTAAGATTTGCGCATTAGCTAATCCAACCACAGCAAAAGCTTCATTGAATTCAAAGAAATCAACATCAGCAACGGTTAAACCAGCTTTGTCTAATGCTTTTGGTAAGGCTTTTGCAGGCGCTGTTGTAAACCATTTTGGTTCTTGAGCTGCATCAGCGTATGATTTTATGTAAGCTAAAGGAGTTAATCCTAGAGATTGTGCTTTTTCTTCACTCATTAAAACCATTGCAGCAGCCCCGTCATTAATAGTAGATGCATTTGCAGCAGTTACAGTCCCTTCTTTAGTAAATACAGCTGCTAAAGATGGGATTTTATCTAATTTTACATTAGTGAATTCTTCGTCTTTAGAAACTATGATAGCGTCACCTCTTCTTTGAGGAACTTCAACAGTAACAATTTCTGCATCAAACTTGCCAGCTTCCCACGCAGCCGCAGAACGCTCATACGATTGAATTGCGAAGTTATCTTGCGCTTCTCTTGTGATATTGTATGTAGCAGCACATAAGTCAGCAGAAACACCCATAGCGTTATTGTCGTATGCATCTGTTAAGCCGTCCTTTTGCATTCCGTCTACTAAAGAAGTTGGACCGAATTTTACGCCATTTCTTAAATGAACATAATGCGGAATTAAACTCATGTTTTCCATACCACCCGCTACTACGATTTCAGCATCTCCAGCGATAATTGCTTGAGCTCCTTGCATCACAGCTTTCATACCACTAGCACAAACTTTATTTATGGTAGTACAAGCAACACTTTCAGATAAACCAGCATATAAAGCGGCTTGTCTAGCAGGAGCTTGGCCGTTTCCAGCTTGAACTACATTACCCATTAATACTTCGTCAACTAATTTAGGGTCTAAATTGATTTTATTTAAAGCGCCTTTGATGGCAGCAGCACCTAACTTAGTTGCAGGTACACTAGATAAAGCTCCCATGAAACTTCCAATTGGAGTTCTTACGGCAGAAACGATAACTACTTTTTTGTTCATGATAGAAAGGTTTTTTATTTGAATTGCGAAATTACTATTTTTATTCGAATTTTGATAAAGAAAACACTATAATTCTTCCTTAAAAAGGAAATGAAATTGATTTTTAATAATTAAAATGGATTTCTACTATTTAGACTTTATTTTTGATTTTCTATGAAATGCGAATTATTCCTGAATTTTTAATCATTGTTATTGCATTGACTATTAGTGCTTTTAAAATTTATATTAAAAAAATATTAAAAAATCTCTAATAATAGTTGTATATTAAGGAATGAAAACATAAATTTGCAACCGCAAAAAGATAAGTTCTTACAGAATAATAGGAGAGGTGCCGGAGTGGTAACGGAGCAGATTGCTAATCTGTCGACGGGTAACCGTCGCCAGGGTTCGAGTCCCTGTCTCTCCGCTTTTTTTGTTTTCGGGGTGTAGCGTAGCCCGGTTATCGCGCCTGCTTTGGGAGCAGGAGGCCGCAGGTTCGAATCCTGCCACCCCGACGATAACAATTTTAGGTTGCGTAGCTCAGCTGGATAGAGCAACTCACTTCTAATGAGTAGGTCCCAGGTTCGAATCCTGGCGCGATCACAAAAAAGCCTTGCATTTGCAAGGCTTTTTTGTTTTTAGTAGTTTCTTGTAATTTTTTTTTTGGTAAAAAGTTTAATAGATTTGAGTATATAAACAGATTGTAGTTTCTTATTAATTAACGCAAATGAAAAATATTAATTTTTTTAAAACAATAATATTCATATTTATTCTTTCTACTAACTATTTATTTGCTCAACAAAAGCAAAATTTCAATCATTTAATTTTGACAAAAGTTGGTTATTTAAATAAAGATCAAACCCTCGATTCAATAGTAGTTAAACAAGATACTATAGATATATATAAACCTTACAGGTTAGAAATTTATCTTACCAATAAAAACGAAGGTAAGTTTTTATCAATATCTAGAGATAAAGCTATTACTCCAGATTGTTATCAAGGAATTAATGGTTTACACTGTGAAAAAAAATTTTCTGATATAGAAATTATTGACAATGTATTTATAATTAAGCATATTACTGCAAATGTAAAAAGTGAGTATTCATTTCAGCTTAGAGGGAAAAAGTTTAAGCTAATTAAATATAATTTAATCAAAAGTGATACTAATGGAAAAGTATATTATGAAACCATAAATTTTAATAATAATTTAAGAAGAATTAAAGCGATAAATACTCTAGATAATACTATCCTCTATGATACTGAATATCGAATAATATTTAATTCTAGAAACTTAAATAATTTTTCTTTAGATCCAAAACATTAACATTGTTTATTAAAAGTTAAGATTTTTTTACATTATTGGTTTTTGTTTTCAATGATTCTTATACAAATTCTCTTTTAATTACATAATCTTTAGAGGCGTTTGAAAATTGAATTCTAACTAATGAAATGGAACTGTTTTTTTAATTCTTCAAAAATTGTTTTTGGTAAAATATAAATATATTATTTATTTTTTTATTTTTCTAGATTTATTATTCATTTAATATATTGTATACAAATAAATACATCACAAAATCTCTTCCACATGCTTTTTAATATTAGAAGCAATTTTTGTCATCGGTAAATCGTTCGCGTCGTTGCCAAATGGGTCTTCGATTTCTTCGGCAATTAATTCTAAACTCGCTAACACATAAAAGATGAAAATCACCACAGGAATTACATAGTAGCCCAAACTAAATACAAATCCGAATGGTAAGGTCATCACAAAAAAGAAGATGAATTTTTTGATAAACGAACTATACGAGTAGGGAATAGGCGTGTTTTTAATACGCTCGCAAGCACCACAAATATCGGTAAATGATTGTAATTCTGAATTGATGATAAAAAATTGGTCACCTGTAATTTTTCCAGATTTATACAAATCATTCGCTTTTTGAAACAACATTTTTGCTACTTGATTTGGTCTGTGTTTGTGATGATCCATTTCTAAATCTAAGCCATCAAACAACATTTTGCTTACTTCTTCATTTAATAAATGTTTAGAAAGTACTGAAGCATAAGCAGGAATTACTTTTCTAAAAAAAATTCTATCATTTTCATCAGATAAATAGGCTGAAAATTTCAAAGCGAGGTTTCGACTATTATTTACTAAGGCGCCCCATTGTTTTCTACCTTCCCACCAACGGTCGTAAGCGGTATTGGTTCTGTAAGCTAATAATAACGACAATACGAAACCAACTGTTGTATGCATTACGGTTAGGTTTTTAACATAACTACTTTCGGAAAGATTCCAATATTCTAACTCTAAATAGGCGATGCCTCCTGCATAAAATCCAATGAAAATCATCATCGGAATCAACTGACGAAAGGTGTCTGATTCGTGAAAACGGAAGATGAATGTAATCCAGTCTTTTGGGTTGTATTGAACCATTTGTAAGTAAAAAGTTTAAATATATTAATTTAATTGTAAAGTGCCTGCTAATTCTTTTAGGTTAATTTCGGAAAGTTTGGTTACATATTGTGCATTTGAATACCGAACGGCAGCTTCTACAAAATTTTGTTGTGCGGTTCTGAATTCGATAGTGGTTATGGTTCCAATTTTGAATTTAGCTAAGGTGATATCTAAGTTTTGTTTGGCGATTTCTAGGTTTTTTTCTTCCATTTTTACCAACTCTAAATTGGTTTGATAACTGTTAAACAAGGAAGCTAATTGTGAGTTTAGCGATAGTTTTTGCTGTTCTAAAAGTAAACCTGCATTTTCCACTTGATATTTCGCTACTTTTTCGTTTTTGTTTTGAAGAAAGCCATTAAAAATGGGTATGGTAGCTGTTACTCCATAAACAAAACCTTGCCCAGAAGATTGCGTGATGAATCCCAAAGAAGCTTCTGAACGCGTGAAATTGTAACCCGAAGTAATTCTAACCGTTGGATAACGATTGCCTCTGACTTGTTTCAAATTCAAATCGGCTACTTTTTTAGTCAGGATTTGCGCTTGCAATTGTGGATTTTGTTTTTCGGCGGTTGCTTTCAATTCGTTGAAATCTAAATTTTGTTCCAATGAAATTTCTTTTGCTACTTTAAAATCGGTTTGTGTATCGCGCACTAATAATTCGTTCAATCTAATTTTACTGATTTTGATAAGTTCTTGTTGTCTTAATTGTAAACTCAAATCGCTATTCAAATCTACTTGGGCATTCAATACTTCTAATTTAGAAGCTTTTCCAATACTAAAACGATTTTGAGCAGTAGTTACTCGTTGGTTTGAAATCACAATCGCCGTATCAATCGAAGCTAAAACTTGTTGTTGTTGCACCAAATCGAAATAGGTGGTATACACATCGCTAATTCGGGTTAAAATTGCAGTTTGTAATTCGGCTTTTCCTTGTTCTTCTAAAACGTTTAATTGTTCTTTTCGGGCAAACATACTCAACCCATCAAAAATAGTCCAGTCTAAACCCACGCCATAGGTTAAGTTCATGTTTTTGGCTCCGTCTAATTCACGAACGGTTCCATCGCCTTGTGTTTGTTTGGTATCTAACTGACTGTTATTGTTGGTGAAATTTGCATTCAACGATGGCAACATTCCAGCATTTGCTAAATTGTTATTGGTGGCATCAATTTTGGAATTATTATCCGCAATTTTAATATCGTAATTGTTTTCCAAAGCAATTTTTACAGCATATTCAAGCGAAAGTAATTCTTGTGCTTGCGCTGAAAATCCAATGATGAAAAGGAATACTATTTTATATAACTGTTGCATACTATTATTTCTCTAAAGCGTCTAAATTATCAAATTCTGGTCGGTGTTTTTTAGCTCTTGACCACATTAAATAAATGGCTGGTATTACAAATAAAGTTAAGATTAATGAAAACATCGTTCCGCCCACAATTACAACTCCCATTCCCATTCTACTTGCTGAAGCTGCTCCAAGTGATAAAGCTATTGGTAAAGCTCCTAAAGCGATGGCTAAACTGGTCATTAAAATTGGTCGTAAACGCGCTTCTGAAGCCTCTAAAATGGCATCGTATTTCGATTTTCCTTGTTCTCGAAGTTGGTTCGCAAATTCGACAATCAGAATTCCGTTTTTGGTAACGAGTCCAATTAACATCACGGTTCCAATTTGACTAAAAATATTCCATGTTTGCCCAAACAACCAAAGCGAAAATAGCGCTCCAGCTACTGCCATTGGTACGGTTAAAATGATGATAAATGGATCAATAAAACTTTCAAACTGAGCCGCTAAAATCAAATAGATTAATAACAAAGCTAAGCCAAAGGCGAAAGAAGTATTTGAACTACTTTCTACGAAGTCACGCGATTCTCCACCTAAATCAGTTGTAAAGGTATCGTCTAATACTTTTTCTTTGATTTCGTCCATAGCGTTGATACCGTCAATCATACTTTTTCCGGGTGCTAAACCAGCAGAAACCGTTGCCGACATGTAGCGATTGTTATGAAATAATTGTGGTGGATTACTTTGTTCTTCTACCTCAACTATGTTGTCTAATTGAATTAATTCACCCGCTTTGTTTTTCACGAACATTGAAGTCAAATCCAAAGGAGCATCTCTATCTTTTTCATCAAATTGTCCAATGACTTGGTATTGTTTTCCATTTTGCGTGAAATAACCAAAACGTTGTCCGCTTAACGATAATTGTAAAGTTTGCGCCACATCTAAAACTGAAATCCCTAAACTTTCTGCTTTTTCACGATTAATCGTTACGTTGATTTCTGGTTTATTGAATTTCAAATTCACATCTACATTCGAGAAAGTTTCATTTTTACTCGCTTCTTCCATGAATTGCGGAATCTTTTCTCTTAATTTTTCAAAATTAGGCGCTTGAATGATATATTGAATGGGTAAACCACCACGTCTGTTCACCGAAATAGTTGGTTGCTCGGAAACATTTACTTTCGCTTGCGGATATTTTTTCGCCCATTTGTTCAAATCATCTACCACTTCTTTTTGCGACTTTTCTCTTTCACTTGGGTCCACCAATGCCAAACGAACCCTTCCAGCATTTACTGATGAAGACATAAAACCTGGTGAAGTAATTACTAATGCCACTTTCTTTTCAGGAATGGAATCATTAATCAATTTTGATAACTCATCCATGAATTTGTCGGTGTATTCAAAAGTAGCACCTTCGGGAGTTGTAACACTCACAACTCCTAAACTACGGTCATCATAAGGAGCAGTTTCTTTTGGAAGAATAGCAAAGAATAACACAATTAATCCAATACAAACTCCGATAATTGGAAAACTCAACCATCTTCTTTTTAAGAAATTAGTTAATGAATTCGCATATCCTTTATTCAGATTCACAAAAAATGGCTCAGTAAATTCATAGAATTTGGTTTTCTTTTGTTCGCCACCTTTCATTAAATACGCATTCAACATAGGTGTTAAGGTCAACGATACGAAGGCGGAAATCAATACAGCAGCACCAATGACAACACCAAACTCTCGGAACAATCGTCCTACAAAACCTTCTAAGAAAATAATCGGTAAGAATACTGCAGCTAAGGTTACCGAAATAGAAATTACTGCAAAGAAAATTTCGTTGGAACCTTTAATAGCCGCTTCAATTGGCGACATACCTTCTTCTACTTTTTTGAAGATATTTTCTGTTACTACAATTCCGTCATCTACTACTAATCCTGTGGCTAAAACAATGGCTAAAAGTGTTAATACATTGATGGAAAAGCCACACAAATACATGATAAAAAACGTAGCAATCAACGAAACCGGAATATCAATTAATGGTCTAAATGCAATTGACCAATCTCTAAAGAATAAAAAGATAATAATAATTACTAAAACAATTGAAATGGCTATGGTTTCCGCTACTTCAATTACTGATTTTTTGATAAAAAGAGTATTGTCTAGTGCAATATCTAATTTGATGTCACTTGGTAAATCTTTCTTTAATTTTTCCACTTCGGCATAAAACTGTTCCGCAATTTCTAAATAATTGGTTCCAGGTTGTGGAATAATTGCCACCGCCACCATTGGATTTCCTGATTCGGTAAACTTAGTTTCTAAATTTTCAGAAGCTAAAACGGCATAACCAATATCACTTAATCGAACGGTTTTATTCGCATCAGCTACTATGATAATATCATTAAATTCTTTTTCAGTAGATAAATTCCCAAGGGTTTTTACCATTAATTCGGTATTGGCACCTGTCAATTTTCCCGAAGGCAATTCCACGTTTTGTTTGTCCAAAGCATTTCGAACATCAGCCACCGTGATTTCGTAAGCATTTAATTTGATGGGATCCATCCAAATTCGCATCGAATAACGTTTTTGTCCCCAAATTTGCACACTACTCACGCCTGGAATCGTTTGCATTCGCTCGGAAATTACGTTTTCAGCATAATCACTTAATTCTAAAGCATTTCTAGATTGACTCTGAACGGTCATCGAAATAATAGCATCTGAATCGGCATCTGCTTTTGCTACAACGGGTGGTGCATCGATATCTTGTGGTAAGCTTCTAACGGCTTGTGAAACTTTGTCACGCACATCGTTGGCAGCTTCTTCTAAATTTTTTTCTAATTTGAATTCGACCGTAATATTACTCGAACCTTGGTTACTTGAAGAGGTAATATTTCGAATTCCATCAATAGAGTTAATGGCTTTTTCAAGTGGTTCGGTGATTTGTGATTCTATAATTTCGGCATTAGCGCCTGTATAATTGGTTCGCACATTGATAACAGCTGGGTCAATCGATGGGAATTCACGAACACCTAAATAACTATAGCCTAAAATACCAAAAAGTATAATTAATAAATTGATTACAATGGTAAATACGGGTCTTTTTATACTTATAGTAGATAAACTCATTTGTAAGTGGGAAGTTAGAAGTTAGAAGCTGGAAGTTTAGATTGTTTTACTTTAACTTTAATTTCGGCTTCTTCTTTTAGAGCCATAACGCCAGAAGTTAGAATTGTATCGCCAGATTTTATACCTTGTGTAACGATAACGTCTTTTTCTGTTCGAGCAATGGTTTCAATTTTTACTTCTTTTGCTTTTCCATTGTTGGCAATATACACCACTTTTCCATCTTGAACAGGAACAACTGCTTCGGAAGGAATTTGAATCGCACCTTTTATATTTTTCAATGGAAGTTCAATAGTAGCGAATGTTCCCGCTAATAATTTTCCATTTGGATTTTCGGCAATCGCTCTGATTTTTAGCGTTCGAGTGGAAGTTTCAATCTCAGGTTCGATAGCGTAAATTTTAGCTGTGAATTTTTCAGGATTATTTGGAATCGTAAATAGAATAGGTGAGTTGTTTTCTACTTCTGAAGCATATTTTTCAGGAATTGAAAAACTTATTTTTACTTGATTTGCACTTACTAATTTAGTGATTAGCGTAGTTGGAGTTAGATACGTTCCAGGAGAAATATTTCGCAATCCAATTTTTCCCGAAAAGGGAGCTTTTAGAGTTGTTTTAGCAATTTGCGCTTGAATTAATTGCGTTTGCGCTTTTAAACTTCTGAATTCGGCACTTGCAATATCGTATTCTTCTTGACTAATGGCTTCTTTTTGTAATAATAGTTTAGCTCTTCTTTCATTTTCTGAAGCTAAACTTTGACGGGTTTGAGCTTGCGAAAGTTGGGCACGTAATTCGATATCATTTACTTTTAATAAAACTTGACCTTTGCTCACATTGGTGCCTTCTGTAAAATATATTTTCTCTACGATTCCAGAAACTTCACTTCTTATTTCTACATTTTCATTGGCTTCAATAGACCCTGAAAGCGAAATGGTATTCGCAAAATTAGTTTCTGAAACGACTATAGCATCGACCATCATAGGTGGTTTTTTATCTCCTTTTCCACCGCCTTTTTCAGATTCTTCACTATTTTTTGTAATTCGATATCCAATTAAACCTAAAAGAGTTAAAGTAATTAACGTGATGCTTATAGTTTTTATTTTCATAATATGATTTGATTCTTATTGATGTTGCTACAAAGTTAGCTTTTACAGCATAATTTCAACTCAAACTTACGATTTATTTAACATAGTTGTAGGTACAAATGTTGGAAAAATTTAAAAGTTTAGTTGTTTAAAAGTTTAAAAGGGGAAATGTTTTAAAAAGAACTAACTAATATAGTTCCAAATAGTTTTCTTCTTGCTTAATTCGATAAAAGCTTCACGTAGTTTTGCATGTTCTGGTTTTTCCATTGGCGCATCGTCTTTTAAGAGTTTGATAGCATGATGACGTGCTAATTGCAAAATATCTTTGTCTTTAACTAAATCAGCAATTTGAAGGTTTAAAACGCCACTTTGTTGTTTGCCCATGATATCACCCGGACCACGTAATTTTAAATCGACTTCTGAAATTTCAAAGCCATCATTCGTACGAACCATCGTTTCCATACGGATTTTACTATCGTTGCTTAGTTTGTGACTTGTCATTAAGATGCAATAACTTTGTTCGGCACCTCGACCCACACGACCGCGTAACTGATGCAATTGTGATAACCCAAAGCGTTCTGCACTTTCAATCACCATTACGGAAGCATTTGGTACATTCACACCAACCTCAATTACAGTCGTTGCAACCATAATATTGGTTTTTCCTTCTGAAAATCGTCGCATTTCTTCATCTTTATCAGCTGGTTTCATTTTTCCGTGAACAATGGAAATAGAATATTGAGGTAAAGGAAAATCCCTTGAAATACTTTCGTAACCATCCATCAAATCTTTGTAATCCATCTTCTCCGATTCTTGAATTAACGGATATACAATGTACACTTGGCGCCCTTTTGCAATTTCATCTTTTAAGAATTTCCAAACCTTTAAACGATTACTATCATAACGATGTACGGTTTGAATAGGTTTTCTTCCAGGTGGCAATTCATCTATTACGGAAATATCCAAATCGCCATATAAACTCATGGCTAAGGTTCGTGGAATAGGGGTGGCGGTCATGACTAAAACATGAGGAGGAACATCATTTTTCTTCCAAAGTTTTGAACGTTGTTCAACACCAAATCGATGTTGTTCATCAATAATCGCTAAACCTAAATTATGAAATTGTACTTTGTCTTCTAATAAAGCATGAGTTCCAATCAAAATATCTAAAGTGCCGTTTTCTAAAGCTTCATGAATAATTTTTCTATCTGCAGTTTTGGTTGAACCAGTTAATATTTTTATATTGATATTCAGTTGTTTTGCTAATTCGGTTATTCCGTTAAAATGTTGGTTGGCTAAAATTTCGGTTGGTGCCATTAAGCAACTTTGAAATCCGTTATCTTTTGCCAAAAGCATACACATTAACGCTACAATTGTTTTTCCAGAACCCACGTCGCCTTGCAATAAACGATTCATTTGAGCGTTGCTTCCTAAGTCGTTTCTAATTTCTTTTAAAACACGTTTTTGCGCATTCGTTAAATCGAAAGGCAAATGGTTATTATAAAAATCTGTGAAGTTTTCACCTACGCGCTCAAAAGGCATTCCTTTTATTTTATGTTTCCGAATAAGGTTCTTTGTAATCAACTGCAGTTGAATGAAAAACAATTCTTCAAACTTCAATCTGAATTGCGCTTTTGCCAACAAATCTTGACTCTTTGGAAAATGAATATTGAATAAAGCGGCATTTTTAGGAATTAACTTCAATTCGTCTAATAGATAATTCGGTAAATTTTCCGAAAACATAGCTTCGGTTTCTACAAACAATTGTTGTATCATTTTATTAATGACTTTGTTTGAGACCCCTTTGTTTCCTAGTTTTTCAGTGCTTGGATAAACGGGTTGCATGGCTGAACGAAGACTCGCTTTGTGTTCTTCTAATAATTCCATTTCGGGATGCGCCATGTTGTAGGTAGCTCCAAATTGGCTTACTTTTCCAAAAACCACATAGGGTGTATTAATTTTGATGCTTTCGCGAATCCATTTTTGACCTTGGAACCAAACCAATTCCATTTGACCTGTATCATCCACAAAAGTGGCGACTAATCTTGATTTTCCTTTGCCTTGTTCTATGGTTTTGATATTGATTATTTTCCCTACAATTTGAACTTCTGAGTTGCTGTTTTGTAGTTCGTTAATTTTATAATAACGCGTTCTATCAATGTAGCGATTTGGGAATAAATTTAGTAAATCTACATACTTATGAATGCCCAACTCCTTGCGCAATAAATCGCCACGCTGAGGACCAACGCCTTTGAGATATTCTATGGGAGTTTCGAGTAGGTTCAATTTGAATTATACTATCAATTTAATATTATAAACACTAAAAAATAAATTGATTACATTTTTTGAATTAATGTCTAAAAATTATTAAGCGAAGATAGTTATAAATTCTAAATTTTATTCTTTTATAAATTTATAGGTATCATTTCCAGTTTCTGAAATTATTTTAATTAAATAAATTCCATTTTGAAAACTAGAAACATCAATATTTGTTTCATTATTCAATAATGAACAAGTAAATAGTTTCTTACCTATTATTGAAAATATTTCTACTTTTTGCTTTGTATTTTCTATGTTTAGGATAGTTAATTTGTCTGAAACAGGATTTGGGAAAAATTTAATTTTTGAACTTTTTTGAAAATTTGTATTTGCTAATGAAGCTTCTTGATATACCCTTACATAATCAATCTCCATAGTAGATTGAATAAAGTTTGCAGGTACATTTGACAGGATTGCTATATTTAATAAGATATATTGTTCCGCATCAAAAGGCCAAGTAAATTGGTTTTTTATTAATGGCTCATAGGTTAGATGATTAATGCCATCTACACTTAGTGTTATTCTTTCATTACTCCATTCAAGCGCATAAATATGGAAATCACTTGTTACCCCTTCTTTATATTGATAATTTGCGACGTATTCATCTACTGATAAATTACCATTTATTGGATGATGAACTGCGCTTGAAATGACATTAGAACCCCAGTATTCCATAATGTCTATTTCACCACAGGCTGGCCAAGTCACAGAACCATATCCATTTAATTGCCAATACGCTCCTAACTCGTTAATGTTTTTGCCTAACATCCAAATGGCAGGCAAAGTTCCATTTCCCTCAGCTAATTTTGCACGTACTTCTACGCGACCATATTTAAAAGCAAATTTTGAATTCAATCGTGCAGAAGTAAATTGTTTGGTGATTCCTTGATTTGTATATGCTTCCCGTCTCGCAACAATCTTTAAAGTACCATTACTAACATAAGAATTATCAACACGGTTTGTATAATGTTGTTGTTCATTGCCAAACCAACTAGTACCCATTGGAAATTGAGTTTGTTGAAACCAATTTAAATAATTTATTGCTCCATTTCCATCAAATTCATCGCTCCAAACCAAGTTATTATTAATTGATGCTGCTCCTTCATAGGAGAAATCATCAATGTAAGCCATTACGTTTGAGTTGTTGTTTTCTCCATTTATCTGAATTAATACTCGATTAAAATCTGAACGATTTAATGGGTTTTGTGAATTTGAATCAAAATTAATAAAAGCATCTGTAGCAAAGTTAAAGGAAATGGTTTGCCATTGATTTAAAACGATAGGCTTAATAATTTCACATTGAGTTGACCAAGGTGTTGCTGATGAACCATTTTGAAGCTTTAATGCAATTTGATTAGGCTGATTTCCTGTTATTTCGGCTGATGAAACATAAATTTTTAGCGAAAAAACGCTACTTGTAGCTAAATTAAAACTAAATCCCGCATCAAAACCAATATTGGCATATTGACCGCCAACGTCAGTGTACTTTAAAACTTTTACAGAAGAATTTATACCAGAGGGATGTGGGTTATTAAAATTAGTATCAATCAAGCAATTGTCTCCAAACCAAGATGCTATAGTGCTATTTCCCTCAAAGTTGTCTTGTGAAACTTGTGTTTGTGAAAATAAACTTACTTGAGAAAATAAAAGTAATAATGAAATATTGGTGCGCATTATATTTTTTTCAAAAATAATTATTTTTTTTTGATAAGGTAAATTCTTGACCTTTACTAAAACTATACAATAATAAATTTTTAGTAAATTATATTTCTAACAAAATCAATTAATATATTTGTATGTAATTGATTTTTATTTATGCGCTATATTTTTCTTTTTTTATCCATTCTTACTTTCTCTCAGCAAACAAAATCGGTTGATTTTATCAGTTGCGAAGCCTTATTGTTTCCCGATGCTAAAACTAAATCAATATCAGGAACGGTTCATTATTTATTCGAAATCAAGAATAATATTGATTCTGTAAAAATAGATGCAAAAAACATGATATTTTCAGCGATTTATATAAATGATAATACTAAATTTAAGTACAAGATCACAAATGACCAAATAATTTTATATGATGGACTTAAAAAAGGGTTAAACGGAATTACAATTAAATATGAGGCAAAACCCAAGCAAACTCTTTATTTTACGGGAGAAAGAGAAAATCTTCAAATTTGGACACAAGGCCAAGGAAAGTACACGAGTCATTGGTTGCCAAGTTTTGACGATGTGAATGAGAAAGTGATATTTAAATTAGGTGTTTATTTTGATCAAAAACATCATGTTTTATCTAATGGTAAACTTATAAATAAAATAAATCAAAAATTTCCAAACGAAAAAAAAACATTGTGGGAATATGAAATGCAAAAACCCATGTCTTCTTATTTAGTCATGCTAGCCATTGGAAATTTCGAAAAGCAAACTGCAACCACTAAATCAGGAACACTTTTAGAATTTTATTTGGATAAAAAAGATATTTCAAAATTTAAACCAACGTATCGCTATTCTCTAGAAATGTTCGATTATTTGGAACAAGAAATAGGCGTAAAGTATCCTTGGGGCATTTACCGACAAGTTCCAGTTCGTGATTTTTTGTATGCTGGAATGGAGAATACGACTTCTACGATTTTTGCACAAGATTTTGTAGTAGATGAAATAGGTTTTAACGACAGAAATTATATAAATGTCAATGCGCACGAGTTAGCACATCAATGGTTTGGTGATTTGATTACGGCGCAATCTGGAAAACACCATTGGTTGCAAGAAGGTTTTGCAACGTATTATGCTTTATTGGCGGAACGTCATTTGTTTGGTGATGATTATTTCTACGAAGAATTAAACGATTATGCCGAACAATTAAAACGTGCTTCCAAAACTGATACAATTCCAGTAATGAACGAAAAGGCGAGTTCGTTATCGTTTTACAAAAAAGGGGCTTGGGCGTTGCATGTGATTCGAGAAGACATTGGAGCAAAGAATTTTCAAAAAGCAGTTAAAAAATATTTAAAGAAATACCAATATAAAAACGTCAATACAGATGATTTTTTGAAAATCGTGAAAGAAGTTTCAGGTTATGATGTTGAGAATTTCAAAAAGGTTTGGTTAGAAACGGCTGGATTTGAAATGGAAATAGCTCAAAAATATCTATCTAAAAACAAATTCATTCAAGAGTATTTTGCTTTAAAGAAAAGTAAAAAATCGTTATCAGAACTAACAGAAATTTTAAAATCAAATGCCTATTATCCGATTAAACAATACATCGTATATCAAACACGAAATATTCCTTTTGAAGAGCGCAAAGTCATTTTAGAAACCGCTTTAGCCACAAATGATATTTTGGTAAGAAGAGCGGTTGCCGAATCCACACCAATAATTCCAGAAGTTTTTAAAACGCAATATGAAACGTTACTAAATGACAATTCGTATCAAACGAAAGAAATTGCATTGATTAATTTATGTGAAAGTTTTCCAGAAGAGGTTGAAAAATATTTGAAACAAACAAAAGGTATTGAAGGTAATAATGATAAAAGTTTAAAATTAACTTGGTTGAAATTAAAAATACTAAAAGGTCAAAATTCAAGATTCGATCAAGAAAATAGTATTGATGAATTACTAAAATATGCTTCTGTAGATTTCGAAAGTTCAATTCGTCAAAATGCTTTAGAAATTTTGTTAGTGGTTAATTATGAAAATCCTAAAGTAATCGAAGCTTTATTTTTAGCTACGAATCATCACAAATGGCAGTTTACCAAGTTTGCTAGAGATAATGTTCGTTTACTACTTAAAAAACCAGAATACAGAAACATTGTTGAAAAATTAGTAGCAAATTCAAATTCAACTATTAAAGAATTGTATACAAAGTTTTTGAACGAGAAATTTTGATTAAACATTACACTTTAGATTTCATGAAAGCTATTGATAAGCAAAACGTTATGCATTATTAATAAAAAGTCATTATTATTAGAAATGTTGCTTATTCATTAAATAATTATGTTTTATCTAAAGGATACTAATAAAGTAAAAATTTATTTTAAAAGAAATAATAAAAATTGTCAACAATTCTAATTCCTATGCAAATCAATTGGCAAATAGTTCGCTTACAACTAAAAGAAACGTTTTCAATTAGTTACGGAAGTTATACGTTTAGAGAAGGCTTAATCATCTTGCTTTCTAAGAGCGGAAAGACAGGTTATGGCGAATGTACAGCAATTGATTATTACGGAATTAACTTGTCAGAATTCACTCAGAAATTAGCCGAAATTCAAACCCAAATTGAAAAACAATCCATAAATCATCCTTCCGAATTTTATGCTTTTTTGGAAAGTTTACAATTGCATTCTTTTTTACGTTCGGCTTTAGATTGTGCGTATTGGGATTTATTTGGAAAATTAGAAAATAAGAGTTTCTTAGAATTAAATTTGATAGAAGTAAAACAATTAGCCGAATCTTCCATCACAATAAGTGTCGCACCCATCGAAGAACAATTGCAAAAAATCGCAAAATCCGATTGGAATAAATTTAAAGTAAAATGGAATCATTGCGATGAAAAAGCGTTGGATTTATTACTGAATTGTGAAAAAGAAATCGCTTTAGATGCGAACGGAAGTTTTTCAATTTCCGAATGTCAGCAATTGGAAGAAAATCCGTCATCTGCTCAATTTACTTACATTGAACAACCCATGAAAACTGGAATTTCAAATTATTCCCATTTGAATGCATCTAAATTTGCGAATTGGATGGCCGATGAAGATTGTCAAGAACAAACCCAACTTTCCGATTTAAAATCGCATTATAAAACCATCAACATTAAATTAGTTAAAACTGGAGGATTAACTCCAGCTTTGGAACTAATTAAAGAAGCACGAGCAAATGATTTCAAAATCATGATAGGATGCATGACCGAATCTACTGTAGGAATTTCAGCCGGAGCTGTTTTAGTTCCGTTAGTAGATTATGTGGATTTAGATGGCGCGAATTTAATTGCAAACGACATCGCTTTCGGAAGTACCATTGAAAAAGGTAAAGTGCTGCTTTCGGAGAAAGTTGGGTTAGGAATTTCCTTGAAATAATATAAAGCCGTATTTTCGCACTATAATTCACATTAAAATGAGTAAAGTAGTATTAATTACAGGTGGTTCATCAGGAATTGGAAAATCAATTGGAGAGTATTTGCATCAAAAAGGTTTTATGGTGTATGGCACGAGCCGAAATCCTGAAAAAATCACGAATTCGATATTTCCATTAGTAGCTTTGGATGTTCGCGATAAGCAAAGTATTGTAAATTGTGTTGCTGAAGTAATTCAAAAATCTGGTCGATTGGATATCGTAATTAATAATGCTGGAGTGGGAATTACAGGTCCTATTGAAGAAATTCCAACGGAAGAAATCCGAAATAATTTCGAGACGAATTTATTTGGTCCAATAGAAGTGATGAAAGCGGTTTTACCTCAAATGCGTGAACAAAAATCGGGTTTAATCATTAATATTACTTCAATTGCAGGTTATATGGGATTGCCTTATCGTGGCATTTATTCCGCTTCAAAAGGCGCTTTAGAATTAATAACCGAAGCCATACGAATGGAAGTAAAGTCATTCGGAATCCAAATTACCAATGTAGCTCCAGGCGATTTTGCTACTAACATTGCAGCAGGACGATATCATGCGCCGGTATTGAAAGGTTCAGCTTACGAAGTTCCTTACGGAAACACCTTAAAAAAAATGGATTCGCACGTGGATAGCGGAAGTAATCCAAACGAAATGGCAGAAGCTATTTTTGCTATCATCCAAACAGATAAACCAAAAATACATTATAAAATTGGGGCTTTCATGCAAAAATTCTCTATAGTTTTAAAACGCATTTTACCAGATACGGTTTATGAAAAAATGTTGATGAATCATTATAAGTTGTAACTACTTTTTAAACATTTTTAATATTACAATTGCGTGAGGAAAAGTTATTGAGGCTAATAAAGAAAAGAATAAGGCATCAAAAACCACCAAATCTTTCGCTACAAAATATAGTATTGTAATTCCAATAAGAGATAGTAACCAATATAAGAATGCGGTTTTAACGTATTGTTTAAAATTATGAAAACTATATTTACCGTATAGAAATATAATTTGATCATTTAGCGACGGGATACTGTGCCAAAAAATAAAGTATATAGTGAAACCCCAAATCAAACTAGAACTTTTAAATATAACACAAAGTAAAACAAGATAGAATAATTGTTCTATTAGATGTTTTTTAAAATCAAGATGTTTTTTAGTCATCAAATAAGAAAGTAAAACTAAAAACATTCCTGTTGTAATTAAAAAAGTTTCATAGGCAAATGCTATTAATTGAATTCCTGTAATCTCAAAAATTATTTTTGTTACTTCTTCCGCATTTATGTATAATAAGATTGATAATATAAATAGACCATACAGTAATTCAAAAGGTTTTTTATATCTACTAGCATTTTGAATTAACGATTCCCAATGCTGTTCACCAAAATGATAACCACTAACCAACACAAATAAAAGCAAGGCTAAAACTGGTATTAATGTAAATAATACAGCTGAAACTATAACGATTACTATGTAAGAAGCAATAATTTTGAAAAAAGTTATTTTTTTACGATTTTCAATTTGATTAATTAGTACCAAATCATTAGCACCATGTAAAATTCCGAAGGTAAAAATCAAAATAAAGCCAAAAATTAATTGGTTTCTATCTGATAAATAAGAAGTTAGCCAAAGCCCTGCAAAGCTTGTTATGATTGATATTTTACTCATTTCTAATCGATTTTAATTAATTTTGTTTAATAATTTTTAAAAAATAATCAACAAAAATTTTTTTATTCTGTTTAATTTTTTATAAATTTACTTAAACAAACTAATTTAAACTATATTATTATGACAAATTTAATGTTTCTTTTATCTAGTGTAACAAAAATGTTACCTAATGATTATGTGGGATTTACCTTTTTTATTGGAAGCATGGCTATGATGGCTGCTTCAGCATTTTTCTTTTTATCATTGAACCAATTTGATAAAAAGTGGCGTACTTCAGTATTAGTTTCAGGATTGATTACTTTTATTGCTGCGGTACATTATTTTTACATGCGTGATTATTGGAATGCATTCCAAGAATCACCAACGTTCTTTAGATATGTTGATTGGGTATTAACTGTGCCTTTGATGTGTTTAGAGTTTTATTTGATTCTAAAAGTAGCTGGTGCTAAACAAAATTTATTGTGGAAAATGATTTTCTTTTCAATAGTTATGTTGGTAACTGGATATTTTGGAGAAACAATTTTTAGTGATCAAGCTGCTTTATGGGGGTTCATCTCTGGTTTAGCTTATTTTGCAATTGTTTACGAAATTTGGTTTGGTGAAGCTTCTAAACTTGCTGCCGCAGCGGGTGGAAATGTTTTAGCTTCTCACAAAATTTTATGTTGGTTCGTATTAGTAGGTTGGGCAATTTATCCATTAGGTTACATGTTAGGAACTGATGGTTGGTACACAGATTTCTTAGGAAAAGGAAGTGTAGATGTAGCTTATAACATTGCTGATGCAATTAACAAAATTGGATTTGGATTGGTTATATACAATTTAGCTGTAAAATCAACTTCAAACGAAAAGGCTTAGTTCTATTTTTTAGTTTTTGGTTAGCCGCCTTATTTTATGAGGCGGTTTTTTTATTTTATTATTTTTTTCTGATTTTGATTTCTTACTTTTGCATTTCAAAACAACACACAATACTTTAAAATTTAAAAAGGATGAAATTTTTTATTGACACAGCTAATTTAGAGCAAATTAAAGAAGCACAAGAATTAGGAATTTTAGATGGCGTTACTACAAACCCATCGTTAATGGCTAAAGAAGGCATTACAGGAAAAGATAATATTCTAAAACATTACGTTGATATTTGTAACATTGTTGACGGAGATGTAAGTGCAGAAGTAAATGCAATGGACTTAGAAGGTATGATTAGAGAAGGTGAGGAGTTAGCTGACTTACACGAACAAATTGTAGTGAAATTACCTATGACTAAAGAAGGTGTAAAGGCATGTAAATATTTCTCTGATAAAGGAATTAAAACCAATGTAACCTTAATTTTCTCTGCTGGTCAAGCTTTATTAGCTGCAAAAGCGGGAGCAACCTATTGTTCACCTTTCTTAGGTAGATTAGATGATGTTTCTACAGATGGTTTAAACTTAATTGATGAAATTCGTCAAATTTATGATAACTACGGCTTTGAAACGCAAATTTTAGCAGCTTCTGTTCGACACACAATGCACGTAATTAACTGTGCTAAAATTGGTGCTGATGTTATGACAGGTCCTTTATCATCAATTACTGGATTATTAAAACATCCTTTAACTGATATTGGAATTGCTCAGTTTATTGCAGATTACGAAAAAGGAAATAAATAATTTTCCTAAACTAGATAAAAAAAAAGCGTTCTGAAATTTCAGAACGCTTTTTTTTATGTTTGGTATTTTCTTATTTCAAATTCTGTTCAAAATTAACATCAAACAAATTGGCAAAACCATTCTTAATGGTTCCGTCTGAATTTAAGATGATAATTCTATGAATTTTAGTAATTACCCACTGTTTTCTGATGGTTTCAAAGTCAACAGCGTGTAATTCTTTAATGCCTTCAAAATTGTATTTTTTCAACGAATTTTGCCAATTCATTGCGTTATCATTTACATTCACAGCCACAAAATCATATTCAGGATATTTTACTTTTAAATCACTAATTTTCTTGTGTGAGGCTATAAAATGTGATTCAGCATGACTCGTCCAAAAAAGTAAAATAGTTGGTTTAGTAATAATAGTATTAATATCTACGGGTTTATTTTCAGTATTTACTAATTCAATAGTTGGTAATCGATTCCCAACTTTTAAATTCTGTACAGAATTATATATTTCACTAATTTCTTTTTTGTTTTTTGAATCGGTTGTTAATTGTAAGTAGCGTTCAATAAATTTTTGATTGTTGTACATGTTTTGATCTTCTAACAAGTACATCATGGCAACATTGTTCAATACTACATTTTTTACTTTTTGATTTTTAATTAAAGTATCAGTGATGTTTAATTTCTCAATATTGTTTTCTAATGAATTTTCATCTAAATCTAAATGATCTTTTTGTAAGGAAACGTTATTCAACATAACACTTACATATTTTACAAAAGGAGAATAATTTGTTAATAGTGCGTTTTCAAAATCAACATTTTCTCTGTGCTCATAATAGTTAGAAGGTAATTTTGTTCTTATGTTCTCACCTGTTCTAAATTGGTGAGCGTAGGGATAAATTTCTTTTTTTGTAATGTGATGAAAATCTAATGAAGCTTTTGCTACCAAATCAAAATTTTCATCCCATCCAATTTCTGCTTTGCGTTTTAGATAAAATGATTTACGAATAGCGTAACTAGAATCAATATTTTTTATAAAACTTTTTACATCTTTATCGAAATTATCATACATCATAGATCGATCGGCTTCGTTTTTTAAAAACAATTCCATTAAAAAGTTATTCTTTTCATCTCCACGACCACAAAAAACAATAGAATTGTCAAATTCAAGAGTGTTGATTCTAACCATTAAACTGTCATTCTTATCAAAATAAACATATTGATATTCTGGATTGTGTTTAAAAGTATATAAGCCTGGCGTTAATGAATCAAATTTATGCATGAAGCGATTGTTTTTGTCAAGATAAATGGTATCAATGACTTCATCATCTTTTAAAAACAAAACGTATTTTTCTTGAGGGTTTAATACTTCTCCTCCAAAGTAGGCAACAAAATTATCCTCTTTAAAAACCTTTTTGCAAGAAGTTAAAGAAGTAAAGAGTACTATAGATAGAGGTAAAAAATATTTAATGTAATTCTTAATCATTCAATTGATTATTGATTTCTGAACAAATGTATTAGTTATATCCAAATCTTGTTGTTAAGGTACAGTTAAAATAAATCTATTTTTAATTCTAAATTAAAGTGTTCAAAAATCTACTATTTTTAGTACTTTTGCAACAGTTTTATAAAAAAATACAAAAATGTTAACAGTTTCAAATTTATCGGTTCAATTTGGGAAACGAATTTTATTCGATGAAGTAAATACAACGTTCACACAAGGTAACTGCTACGGAATCATTGGAGCCAATGGTGCAGGGAAATCTACCTTTATGAAAATCATTGCAGGTGAAATGGAACCAACGTCTGGTAGAGTTATTCTTGAACCAGGAAAACGTATGTCGGTTTTAAACCAAAATCACAACTTATTTGACGAACACACTGTTTTAGAAACAGTTTTAATGGGAAATAAAGTATTGCATGCAATCAAAACAGAAATGGATGCTTTATATGCTGATTATACCGATGAAAATGCCAACAGAATTGGCGAATTGCAATTGCAGTTTGACGAAATGAATGGTTGGAATGCAGAAAGCGATGCTGCAACAATGCTATCTAACTTAGAAATTGGTGCAGAATATCATTATACTTTAATGGCTGATTTGGATGGAAAATTGAAAGTTCGTGTCTTATTAGCACAAGCTTTATTTGGAAATCCAGACGTATTGATTATGGATGAGCCTACCAATGACTTGGATTTTGAAACCATTGGTTGGTTAGAGAATTTCTTAGCGAATTATGAAAATACGGTTTTAGTGGTTTCGCATGACCGTCACTTTTTAGATGCGGTTTGTACGCACGTTTCAGATATTGATTTCGGAAAAATCACACATTATTCTGGAAATTATACGTTTTGGTACGAATCTTCGCAATTAGCGGCACGTCAAAAAGCACAACAGAATAAGAAAGCTGAAGAGAAAAAAGCTGAATTAGAAGAATTTATCCGTCGTTTTAGTGCGAATGTGGCAAAATCGAAACAAGCTACTTCTCGTAAAAAAATGATCGAAAAATTAAATTTAGACGAGATTAAACCTTCAAGTAGAAGATATCCAGCCATTATTTTTGATGTAGAAAGAGAAGCGGGAGACCAAATATTAAATGTACAAGATTTAGCAGCTTCAGTTGATGGAGAAACTTTGTTTAAAAATGTAGATTTAAACATGGCTAAAGGTGATAAAATTGTAGTTTTCTCTAAAGATTCGAGAGCAACTACTGCTTTTTATGAAATTTTAAACAATAAAATGACTCCAGATTCTGGAACATTTGATTGGGGAATCACTACAACACAATCCTATTTACCAGTTGATAATCATGAATATTTTGATGGTGTAGATTTAAACTTGGTAGATTGGTTACGTCAATGGGTAAAAACCGAAGAAGAACGTGATGAAGTTTATGTTCGTGGATTCTTAGGAAAAATGATTTTCTCAGGAGAAGAAGCCTTGAAAAAATGTAACGTTTTATCGGGTGGAGAAAAAGTGCGTTGTATGTTGTCGCGTATGATGATGATTAGAGCAAATGTTTTAATGTTAGATGAACCAACAAATCACTTGGACTTAGAATCGATTACAGCTTTTAATAATTCCTTAAATAATTTCAAAGGTTCAGTATTGTTTACTACACATGACCACGAATTTGCGCAAACCGTAGGAAACAGAATCTTAGAATTAACACCAAATGGCGCCATCGACAGATACATGACATTTGATGAATATTTAGAAGATGACAAAATCAAAGAATTAAGACAGAAAATGTATTCTTAATATCATTCCCGTTGCTAGTTTTAGTAACGGGATTTTTTTTATAATACGATTGCTATTAGAAATTTAAATTCTAAATTTGTACAAACAACACATCATGAGTCAAAAAGTTTTGCTCACTTCAAAAGAAGTACACATTATTTTGCATCGATTAGCTTGTCAACTAATTGAAAATCATTTAGATTTCTCAAATACTATCTTAATCGGTTTACAACCTCGAGGCAAATTTTTAGCCGAAAGAATCAAACAAATTTTAGAATCAGAATACCAAGTTTCTAATATTCAATTGGGATTTTTAGACATTACGTTCTTTCGTGATGATTTCAGAAGAGGCGAAAAACCTTTAGAAGCCAACAAAACCCAAATCGATTTTTTAGTAGAAGATAAAAAAGTGGTTTTTATTGACGATGTTTTATATACCGGGAGAAGTATCAATGCTGCTTTAACCGCTATTCAATCTTTCGGAAGACCATCAGAAGTAGAATTATTGACTTTAATAGACAGAAGATTTAGTCGTCATTTGCCCATTCAACCGGATTATAGAGGAAGACAAGTAGATGCCATAAATAATGAAAAGGTATTAGTAAAATGGCTTGAAAACGATGGAGAAGATGCAGTTTACTTAATTACAAAATAAGTTTTTCATCCATCATTAATCAACTAACACCTAGCAATAACAAACACAACTATATATAAATGAAAGAATTATCAGTAAATCATTTAATCGGAATAAAATATATTACCAAACAAGACATTGATTTAATTTTCGAAACGGCTGACCATTTCAAAGAAGTAATTAATCGTCCCATCAAAAAAGTACCCTCATTACGTGATGTTACGATTGCAAACATTTTCTTCGAAAATAGTACCAGAACCAAATTATCATTCGAGTTAGCACAAAAACGACTTTCAGCCGATGTTATTAGTTTTTCGGCTGCACAGTCTTCGGTTAAAAAAGGAGAAACATTAATTGATACGGTAAACAACATTTTATCAATGAAAGTGGATATGGTGGTAATGCGTCACAGTAGTCCTGGAGCGGCTCATTTTTTATCACAAAATATTAATGCAAGTGTTGTAAATGCTGGAGATGGAGCACACGAACACCCAACACAAGCTTTGTTAGATAGTTTTACGATTAGAGAAAAATTAGGTGATGTAGGCGGAAAGAAAATCGTAATTGTAGGCGATATTTTACACTCAAGAGTAGCTTTGTCAAATATTTTCGCATTACAAATGCAAGGTGCAGAAGTTAAAGTTTGCGGACCAAAAACGTTGATTCCTAAATACATCGAATCATTAGGAGTAACTGTTGAGCCAAATCTAAGAAAAGCTTTAGAATGGGCAGATGTAGCCAATATGTTACGCGTTCAGAACGAACGTTTAGATGTGAGTTATTTCCCAACCACAAGAGAATACACCCAACAATACGGTGTAACCAAAGAATTATTAGATTCACTAAATAAAGAAATCGTAATCATGCACCCAGGACCAATCAATAGAGGAGTTGAAATTACTTCCGATGTAGCAGATTCACAGCAATCGGTGATTTTGAATCAGGTGGAAAATGGTGTAGCGGTTCGTATGGCAGTTATTTATTTATTGGCAAGTAAGATTAAGAATTAATTTGTTATATTAGCAATAATCAGTAATACCACCAAAATGAGAGTAGATCAAAAAGGGCATACCACCATCATCAAAGACACACAAAATAATGTGGAAGCTTTTGTGGGTAAAATTACCAATGAATATCATGTGTTTCAAGGTCAGAATTTAATTTTGGATGTATCACACAATAAAACACTTGCTAATGCTGATTTAGTTCATTTTAAAGAATTAGCTAAAACCCATAAAAAAGCAAAAAAATCAATGATTATAGTTTCTGATGTTGTTGATTTTGATAAAGTTCCCAATTATTTAAACGTAGTTCCTTCCGTTTTAGAAGCACACGACATGATTGAAATGGACGAAATTGAACGCGATTTAGGATTTTAATGATGGATGCTGGGTGATGGAAGTTGGAAGAAAAACTTGAAACCTGAAACTTGAAACTTTTTAACCTTGAAACTACAAATACTTGGCTGTTACGCAGCTACTCCAAGAACTATAACCAACCCAACATCACAAGTTTTAGACATAAAAAACCATTTATTTCTAATCGATTGTGGTGAAGGAACGCAAGTGCAATTACGCAAGCATAAAATCAAGTTTTCTCGTATTAATCATATTTTTATTTCGCATTTGCACGGCGATCATTTTTATGGATTAATCGGTTTAATTTCGACGTTTATGTTGCTAAATCGCGAAAATGATTTGCACGTTTATGGTCCAAAAGGAATCAAAGAAATTATTTTATTGCAATTGCGTGCTTCGGGTTCATTTACGGGTTATAATTTATATTTTCACGAACTAGAATCAAAAGAAAGTGAAGTAATTTTTGAAGATGAAACCGTAATTGTAAAAACTATTCCGTTAAATCATAGGGTGTATACCAACGGATTTTTGTTTCAAGAAAAGCTAGGAAAACGCCATTTGAATATTGAAGCCGTTGAGAAATATAAAATTGAAAAGGTATATTTTGATAAAATAAAATCGGGTGGAAATGTAACCTTAGATTCAGGGGAAGTGATTGATAATAAATTACTTTCATTGCCTCCTGATGCAACTAAAAGCTATGCTTTTTGTAGTGATACAGTGTATGATGAATCGATTATTTCAATCATTAAGGATGTAGATGTGTTGTATCATGAATCCACGTTCTTAGATTCCGAAGCACATTACACTGAAAAAACCAAACACACTACCGCAAAAGAAGCCGCTCAAATTGCGAAGTTAGCGAATGTAAAGCAACTAATTTTGGGACATTATTCTACAAGGTATGGTTCCATCGAGCCTTTCAAAACAGAAGCACAAACTATTTTTGAAAACGTACTTTTAGCCGATGACGGTAAAGAATTTGATTTTTAATATAAACAGAATTTTTTGGAACACAGATTAAAGAAATTTCAAAAATTTTAATAATTTCTTTGATCTGTGTTCCCAAAAAAAAACATTTTCAAAATTATAAATTATGATACAAACTGTAATTTTTGATATGGATGGCGTAATTGTAGATACCGAACCGGTACACCATTATGCGTATCACAAACATTTTAAGCAATTAAACATTGAAGTTACTTCCGAAATGTATGCTTCCTTTACTGGAAATTCAACGCGTAACATTTTTCAGAAATTAAAAGCACAATTCAATTTAGTGGAAGAGGTTGAAGATTTGATTTTAACTAAAAGAAACCTTTTCAATGATGCCTTCGATTCAAAAGAAGATTTGTATTTAATTGAAGGAGTTGAAGATTTAATCAAAGATTTACACGCCAACGGAATGCAACTAGTTGTGGCTTCTTCAGCTTCAAATGTTACAATCAACCGAGTGTTTACCCGTTTTAATTTGCATCAATATTTTACGCATATTGTTTCGGGCGAAGATTTTCCGAAGTCGAAACCACATCCTGCTATTTTTGAACATGCTGCGAGTTTATCGATTGCTCCAAAAGAAAATTGTATTGTAATAGAAGACAGCACGAACGGAATTCAAGCGGCAGTTTCAGCTGGAATTTTTTGTGTGGGTTACAATAGCTTTCATTCTAAAAACCAGGATTTATCAAAAGCAAATGTGGTGATTCAGCATTTTAACGAATTGAATTTTGAGAAAGTTCGTGATTTAAATTAACTCATTTCTCGATCTTGAAACGTGTGTTTTTCAACAATTCGTTTGCTGTCTTTTTTAACCGATTCTACTTTTCGCATGGACCAAAAGAAATCACTTGAAAATTTACGTGCTTCTTCCAAATTGACAATTGGAAAAGGATAATCGAGACCTATTTCAAAATCATACAACATTTGTTCAATAGGAGTTAATTTCCAAGGTTCATGAATAAACGCAGTTGGAATATTTGCTAATTCAGGCACCCATTTTTTGATAAAAGTGCCATCAGCATCGTGTTCGTAAGAGTTTTTTACAGGATTGTAAACTCGCAACGTATTAATTCCAGTCACACCCGCTTGCATTTGAATTTGCGGATAATGTATGCCAGGTTCAAAATCTAAAAATTGTTGTGCCAAATGCGGACTGCAATTTTGCCAAGGTTGGAACAAATGATGTGTGTAAAACGAAACTACCAAAGCGCGCATTCTAAAATTCAAATAACCTGTTGTGTTTAAACAGCGCATACAAGCATCAACCAATGGAACTCCTGTTTTTCCTGAAATCCAGGCTTTATGATATTTCTCGTTAACTCTTTGATTCAAATTGCGATAGCCTTTATTCACAGCGATGAATTCCATTGCGCTTTCCATTTCAAATTTCTGAATAAAATGGGCTTGCCAACGTAATCTTGACGCAAAATTAGAAATTTGACGTTTGAATTTTCCTTGTTGATGAATTTCCCAAGCTTTGGTATACACTTGTCGGATAGATAAATTGCCCCAAGCAATATATGGCGATAAACGACTACAACCTTTTCTACCTAATTCGGGTTTTGAAATGTGATTGCTATAATTTTGTACACGTTCTTCAAAGAAAGAATGCATATAACGCATTGCAGTAGGAACGCCACCTTTTTGAAAATTTGGATTATGAACTGTTTTAATCGAAGGAACATCAAATGCATTTTCTAACTCTTCAATTTCTATATATTTTACAAAACTTCTTGGCGTAGGTTGAAAAGGTAAACAATCTTTATCCATATAATCATACCAATCTTCTTTCCATGTTTTTCGGTTTTTGATGCCACGAATGACACCATTTGTGATGTATTCTTTCCAGATAATTCCTTTTTCATTAAGTAATTCAGCCACTGGTAAATCTCTTTCATATGTCAGTTTTATTCCTGTTTCTTGATGGGAATAAATTTCTCGTATAGAAATAAGTTGGGTTAATTTTTGAAAAACTGGTACCGCTTCTCCTTGAACAATTAGAATTTGCGTGTGATATTTTTGCAGTTCTTTTTGAAGCGCTTCTAATGATTGTTTGATGAAATCAAAATGACGCTGACTGTAATGATAATCTTTCATCAGCGAAGGTTCAAAAATATAAAGCAATAAGGTTTTACCCGAAGTCGATAGGGCTTCATGTAAGGCTTCATGATCGTGCAAACGCAAATCTCTCTTGAACCAAACAACTTTCATTTTAATAGGTTTGTGGTTTATTGTTAGTAGTTTATTGTTTTAAACTTACTGTAAATTAATTAACCAACTGCTTCCTTGTAGACTTTTAGGCATTTTTCTCGTGCTTCTTTGTGATCTACAATGGGGTTTGGATAATATTGGGTTTCCAATTCAGGAATCCATTTTTTAATATATTTTAAGTCTTTATCAAACTTCTTGATTTGTTCGGTTGGGTTGAAAATTCGGAAATATGGAGCAGCATCAACTCCTGAACCTGCGGCCCATTGCCAATTTCCAACATTACTCGCCATTTCGTAATCTAATAATTTTTGAGCAAAATAAGTTTCGCCCCAACGCCAATCGATTAGTAAATGTTTGCATAAGAAACTTGCTACAATCATACGGACGCGATTGTGCATGTGTCCGGTTGCATTTAATTCACGCATTCCCGCATCAACAAAAGGATAACCTGTTTTTCCTTGACACCATTTTTGAAATAAATCTTCATTGCTTTCCCAAATAATGGCATCGTATTTTGGTCTAAAACTCGCATTTTTTGTATGTGGAAAATGCCATAAGATTTGCATGAAGAATTCGCGCCAAATTAATTCGTTCCAAAAGGTTTCGTTTTTTTCAGCTATAGCTTTTCCAACCATTTTTCGAATAGAAACCGCACCAAATCTGAGATAAATTCCCAAATAAGAGGTTTTATTCAAAGCAGGAAAATTTCGAGTAGCTTCGTAATTCTGAATTAAATTTTCGGAAACATCAAATGGTGAAACTTTAATACTTGATTTTTCAAAACCAATATCATCTAATGATAAAAAAGGGTAGGAGTGTTTCGTAATTTTATCCAATTTATCTTCCGATGGATAATGAACTAACTTAATTTTTCTGAAGTTCTCTTTCCATTTTTTGGAATATGGTGTGTAAACTACATAAGGCGTTCCATCATCTTTTACGACTTCACTTTTTTCAAAAATAACTTGGTCTTTAGAAGTTAAAAAAGAAATGCCATTGGAAACAAACAACTGATTCATTTCCTTATCGCGCTTACGAGAGTAAGGTTCGTAATCATGATTAGTATAAACCGCAGTAATTTTATTTTCGGAAATTAATTTGGTAAAAACTTCAATTGGATTTCCATGAAAAACAGCAAGCGATTTACCAATTTTATTCAATTCCGACTGAATTTTTTCTAATTGCTCGTGAATAAACGAAACCCGAGCATCATCTTTTGGAAGTTCCGACAAAATAATTTCGTCAAAAATAAAAATAGGTAATACTTCTTCATTACTATTAAAAGCATGAAAAAGCCCTACGTTGTCTTCTATTCTTAAATCGCGTCTAAACCAAAAAATGTTCATGTTTGTTTATTTGTTTCAAGTTTCAGATCTCAAGTTTAAGATTTGATTTTTGAATTTGTTATTGTCGTTGAATTTGTTAGCCGTTTACTAATAATGTTGACATTCCGCCATCTACATGGAAAATTTGTCCTGAAATCCAACTGCTTTTATCACTTAATAAAAAGCTTGCCATTTGGGCGCTGTCTTCTGGTTTTCCAAATCGTTTTAACGGATGGCGCTCGGCTGACTTTTCTTGTTTGGTTTCGTTGTTTAAGAATTTATCAGCTAATGGTGTGTCGGTTAATGAGGGTGCAATTACGTTTACTCTAATCTTTGGAGCATATTCGGCTGCTAATGCTTTTGCAAAACCTTCAATAGCTCCTTTAGCCGCTGCCACGCTAGTATGAAATGGCATTCCCATTGAAGCAGCAACACTACTAAAAAGCACAATGCTCGATTGTTCACCCGCTGTTAAATTCGGTAAAACAGCTTGAATTACTTTTACTAAACTTATGAAGTTAATTTGTAAATCGGCTTCAAAAGCTTCTGGTTTTAATCCTCTAAACGGACGTAAATTAATGCTACCCGGACAATAAACCAAACCATCAATTACAGCAGGTAATTTTGATGTATCTAAAGTATCAGTTGAAGCATTAAACGGAATATAAGTAACATTCAATCCTGCTAAATTTTCATTGGATCTAGATGCAACAAAAATATTATTATCGTTTTGAAGTTCTTGAGCAATGGCTAATCCTATTCCGTAAGATCCGCCTATTAATAATATGTTTTTCATGTTTTATTTTTTCTCTTGTTAGTTACGGACGCGATAAATCGCATCTCTACTTGAATTATCCAAACATTTCGATTAATTTTTTTCTTCTGTATTCGAAGATTTCATTCAATTTAGGTTTTACTAAAAACGGATGAACCAATTGTCCAATAATTCCCATAGGAACTTTATAATCTACAATATCTTCCATTTCCACGCCGCCGGGAATTTCTTTTATAAAGTGTTTGTGATGCCACAACGCATAGGGTCCAAAGCGTTGCTCATCTACAAAATACTGTTTATCAACTACATGTGTTATTTCGGTTACCCATTTAGCAGGAATTCCTAATACAGGTGTAACGATATATTGAATAATTTGTCCTGGATACATCGGTCTATCAGCACCTGATAAAATTTTGAAACCCATATATTCAGGTGTGATTTTTTGAAGGTTTTTTGGATCTGAAAGTAATTCCCACGCTTGGTCTATAGTAATGGGTAAATTTTGTTTGGTATGTAAACGGTATATTTTCATAGTATTTTTTTGTAAAGATATAAAATTGTTTAATAATAATTATAAATGATTAAACAAAAAATAATTCATTTAAGTTTATATTAACATTTGATTCTAATACAATTTGTAAATTTGGTCATCAAAATCAAAACCTATGAGAAAAATTATTGTTATGTTGGCTTTAGTAATAGCCAATTTTGTTATGGAAGCGCAAGTTAAGACGCCTCAATCTAGTCCTTTAGCTAAAATTGAACAAGTGGTTGGTTTAACAACAGTTCAAGTTGAATATTCTAGACCAAGTGCAAAAGGAAGAACCGTATATGGTGATTTAGTTCCTTTTGGGAAAATGTGGAGAACAGGAGCAAATGCAAATACTACTATTTCATTCAGCGAAGATGTAAAAGTGGGTGGAAAAGATTTGAAAAAAGGTAAATATGCATTATTTACATTTCCAAAAGCAGATAGTTGGGATGTTATTTTTTATTCTGACACGAATAATTGGGGTTTACCTGAAAATTGGAACGAAGCTAATGTTGCTTTAAGAGTTACTGTAAAACCAGAAACATTAAGCAAATCTGTTGAATCTTTTTCAATTTTCTTAAATAATCTTACAAACGATTCTGGATTAATTGAATTATCTTGGGAAAGAACAATGGTATCTATTCCATTTACGGTTCCTACGCAAGAAACTGCAATGAAAAGTATTGAAAAAACATTAGCTGGGCCATCTGCAGGTGATTATTTTTCTTCAGCTCAATATTTTTATCAAACGAATGGAGATATGACTAAAGCATTATCTTGGGTAAACAGTGCAATTTCAAATTCACCTAAAGATAAAGATGTACCATTTTGGTATTTAAGATTAAAATCGTTAATTCAAGCAAAAACAGGTGACAAAAAAGGAGCTATTGCAACTGCAAAAGAATCTTTAGCGTTATCTGTGAAAGCAGGAAATGGTGATTATGAAAAAATGAATAAAGATAGTATTGCAGAATGGTCTAAATAATAGAACACACTGAAATAATTTTATAAATATTAAAGCCTTGAGATTAAATTTCAAGGCTTTTTTTATGGAATAAACTTCTTAAATCGAAGTATCAATTTTATACGCCATCGTAAGCGTTAATACATATTGAATACCAACTTCTGTTTGGTTAGGATTAATGACTTTATCAAAACCAGCAGCTGAAATTCCGTCGTAGTAGAAGGTTTTGTTTTTTCGTGCGATTTTCTTTAGGTATTGGTTTCTGTTGTTTTGATTGGTTTCAATTTCTGCCGATTCAAAAGCTTGGTACATTTTGTATTGCGTTTTTGGGAAAACCGTTGCAAATTCTTCTGTTGCTGTTGGTGTACCAATGATTCGCTTTCCAAAGGATTTCATATATCTCATTTTTTTTGTTTCGGCTAAAACCAATGCTTCATCAAAAAGTGAATTGTGAATCGCATTCGTGTCATTATTAAAATATTCGACTTTTATGATGTCATGAATTTCAAAATCGGAAGCTATTGTAATTAATTTTTCCAAACTATTGGCATTGGAAGTAGTAATAATGATGTTCTTTTTGATTTCAAAACCCTTATCAATTTGTTGTGCGGTTTCTAAATTGACATTAAAATCATAAATTTTGGTTTGCGAAATAAAATCGATGTAGCAGTTATCTTTTTTTATTCCCAATGCTTTTATTTTATCTAAAAATCCATCAATTCGAGCATTTATTTTTTTGCTACAACCCGAAACTGTTTCGTCTTCTTGATTCAATCCCAATGTAATTACAAATCCGTCAGCTTTTTTATTAAGCAACATTTTTACGGTAACTGTTAAATGATTGTCATTGATAGAAACAACCGTATTATTAGGCAAACCATTCTGATTGTAATTGTTCTCGTTGTAGCGATTATTTCCATAGACTTGATTGCCGCTAATTTGAGCTTGAGCAACACTAAATGTGAATACTAAAGCTACAATAATCCAGTTGATTTTTCCGTTTAAATAAGAAACTTGTGTTTTCATAATTTTATATTTTTAATGATTTGACTGCAATAGTACTTTCGAAAAAAGAAAAACGTTTGGCAAAACTACTTTCCTGTTGCTGTAAAGTTTTTTCGCTACATTTACAGTGGTTTTACAGTAAATAAAAATTCGCAATCACTTACTTTTGACCCAAACAAACATGAATCTAATAGACGTATTTCATAAACTTAAAAACGATGTGCTTTTGACGTATCAGAAGCAGTATCCTTATTTTGAGGGAAATTGGAAAACGTTTAGTTCGCAAGACATTCAAAATTTAATTGATTTGATAGCTGTTCAAGTAAAACAAACGGTTAGCGAAAAATGGATTTACACGCATTTGAAAGTCGAAGCCAATGATAAATTGCCTCGAAAAGATATGTTGGATATTTTATCGCAATTGGTCGGTTATTCGGGTTGGGATGAATATGTGTTTAAATGGAAACAAGAAGTGGTTCCAAATGTGGTTCAACCAAAACGAAATTATAATGTTGTTTTTAGTCTTGGTTTTATTGGTTTGTTTTTGATAGGATTTTTTTCATATCGTTATTTGAATAGGGAAGAAGTACAAACTATTGAAGTAAAGAATGCGTTTACCGAAGAGCAAATCAACAGCGAAGAAGTAAAAGCTGTAATGATTGAAAATAATGTAGAAACACCAATTGAAATTGTAGATTCTAAAATTCAGATTACAACTAAAGACAGCGCGAAAATTGTTTTGAAAAGTCCGTATTATAAAGACAAAACAATTGTAGTAGGAAAAGAAAATTCCAATACAATTTCTTTACAACCAGATGATTATGCAATGATGTTAAAAGGTTTTATGAAATCAGATATTAAAGATTGGGAAACCCGAAAAGAACAATTGCAAAAGATTTTAGCCGATGATTTAGAAGTTTTGGTAATGCTTAAAAACGATTTGGGAATTGAATATTTTAACAAACAAGAATTTTCTGAAAAATTGATTGTTCCAAGTGTTGCTTTGAAGCGAATGAAAGTGATTGATATTCAAAGCAATGATAAAGATGAAATTAAATTTATACGAATTATACAAGAATAAGATGTTTACAAGAAGTTTCCTTTTGATGTTTTTACTATTTACATTTTCCTTGTTTGGTCAAAATGCAAATACGTCTGCGTCTTCTGCAATAAAAGCTAATTTTACAATAGCTTCAGTGAAAGCGTATCAGGAAAGTGCTACTTTAAAAGTGGAAGATTATTACCAATATCTGACTTTATTGTCAAGTGAATCCACATCGGAAACTTTAAAAGCTGAAATTAAAACCAGTATTTATAGTTTATTTGAAAGTGAAAAAGTAATGGTTATCGATTTTACTTCAATTGAAAATAATGCTATTTCATTACCTGATTTAATTGAAAAAATAATGAATAAGAATTACTCATTTTCCGTTTCCAATTATGAAAATTCGATTGTAGGATTTGATTATTGGACTACGCAATACCAATTGACCATTAGTCAAAATAATAAACGTACAGAAGTACGTTATTTCCAAAAAGTAGCATTTAAACCCATAATTAAAAGTTTTGGCGCTTCTAAAAAAGAAGTATGGACGTTGTTTTTAGGAGAAATCACATTGCCTTAAGTTGTAGTATGAAGTAGTAAAAACAAAAGCCTTGAAATTAAATTTCAAGGCTTTTGTTTTTCATAGCAATGATTCCCGAAAAATTAGAACGCTAACTTAACAGTTAATTCAAATTCGTCGCTAATTGTTTTGTCTCCTAAATCAGAAAAGAAACTACCTGAACCGTATTTGATATCGTATTTAGTTCTGTCAACTTTTAAAGTTGTTGCAGCAGTGTTTCCAGCAACTGTTAATTCAAATTTGATTGGGTGTGTAATTCCTTTAATAGTTAAATCTGCAGTTACAGCGTAAACTCCATTTCCTTTTTCACCAATAGTTTTGAAAACTAATGTAGCTGTTGGGAATTTTTCAACACCAAAGAAATCATCTGATTTTAAATGTCCGTCTAAGTTTGTTTTACCTTTTCCAGATAAATCAGTTGTATTGATAGTTGTCATGTCAACAATAAAGTTACCGTTAACAACTTTTTTTCCTTTGAATACTAAATTTCCTTCTTTAATAGCAATAGTTCCTTCGTGTGCGCCAGTTACTTTTTTACCAACCCAGTTAATAGTACTTTTTGCAGCATCTACTTTCTTAGTTTGTGCTGTAGTTGCGAATGATACGAAAGCTACAAGAGATAAAGCGATTGATTTGAAATTTTTCATGTGTAAAAATGTTTAAGTGTTAATTAATTGATTATTAAATAGTAGTAAATAATTCTTCTTTTGATTTTCTAACTTTTGCATAATGTTGCGTAGCATCTTCTTCATGACGATATCCTACTGCTGCAACTAATGATGCGTTTAATCCTAAAGCGTTTAATCCTAAAATTTCGTTGTATTGTTCAGGTTCAAAACCTTCCATTGGAGTAACATCAATTTTAAGTTCAGCAGCTGCATTCATTAAGTTTGCTAACGCTAAATAAGTTTGTTTTGATGTCCAAACCGATTTTTTATCTACGGGTAATGGTACAATTTTCGATTTCATAAAGTCAGAATAACCTTTTAAATCTTCTACTGATAACCCTCTTGTAGTAGCAATGTTTTGAACATATTCATCAATATGATTTTCTTGAACATCCACAATATTAGCAAAAACTAATAGGTGAGAAGCATCTACAATTTGCGATTGTCCCCAAGAAGCTGGTTGTAATTTTGCTCTAACTTCAGGATTTTCGATGATGAATACTTTGTATAATTGTAAACCATAAGAAGAAGTACTCAATTGAATTGCTTCTTTCAAGGTTTCTAAATCAGCATCCGAAACTTTTTTAGTAGCATCGAATTTTTTCGTAGCATAACGCCATTTTTGATTTTCTATAAAATTTGTCATAGTAATTTTTGGGTTTTTAATTTCTAAATTTTTCAAGCAATTCGTTTAACAATTCTAATTCTGCAGTAGTCAAATTTTTTGAAAAATAGCGCTCATGAGCTTCAACTAAGGGATCTAATTGAAGTAATAATTGCAAACCTTTCTCGGTAATGGTGATTTCCATTTTTCTTCGATTAATAGGGCAAACTTCTCTAAGAACTAATTCTTTTAATAACAGTTTGTCAACTAATCGTGTGGTATTACTTGTTTTTGCAATCATGCGTTCCTGAATCATACACATATTTGCAGGCTTTCCTTTTTGCCCTCTTAAAATACGTAATACGTTAAATTGTTCTGGGGAAAGGTCAAATGGTTTTAATAGCTCATTAAACTTTTCCGAAATGACATTTTCAGTATACATTACATTGAGTAATGTTTTCTTTTCCATTGCCATTGGAGTATTTGGTTTTATGATTTCTTCTATTCTCATTTGTCGTTGTAAAATTTGTATGTACAAATGTAGTAATAATTTTATTTGTATGTACAAATGTTTGATAAATTTTTGTTAAAGTTTTAAAATTGCATTTTTTGATAGTACTTTTGAAAAAAATAACAAAGATGACAAACTTAGATCAAAACACGTGGTGGAGCCAGTTTTCGCAAGATGAAAATGGTGTTATACTAGATGTTCGTACCGAAGATGAATTTAACGATGGTTTTATTCCAGGCGCAATAAATATCGACATTTATAAAGGACAAGGTTTTATCTATAGAGTAGAGGAGTTAGATAAATCGAAAAACTACTATGTGTATTGTGCGGCTGGAGTACGAAGTGCCAACGCTTGTAATGCCATGGAACAATTAGGTTTTGAAAACACCTTTAATTTACTAGGTGGTTTTTCTAATTGGGAAGGACCAACAGAATAAAGAAATCCGCTGAAGAGCGGATTTTTTTTTTTGGTTTATACTTTAAGAAGGGCGAGTAGTCATAAACTGCTATTTAGTTTTGATTTTAACGGTCCGCGGCTTGCCGAAGGCGGGGCATTAGAAGCACTAACCTGTCTGCAAGCACAAATGTAAAATAGAAGCACAACTGTTCAATTAAGCACGTCAGCCCCGCTTTTGGCAAGCCGATGTTAGCGGTTCGTTGTTTTTTCTTGTCCATTGTCCACATTGTTTCATCGGCTTTTTGTCAGTGTATATTTTTGTGGTGATGTCTTTGGAACTCTTGTAATGATTTGTCTTGCTTCAAGGTCAAGTTTAACCCATTCAAGATACCAGTTTAATGAGCCGTCAAATATTATTTTTTTGTCCTTTAAACTTTGAGCAATTCTCTGTGATATTTCTGAAAATGTCCCGTCTTTATTTTCAGTCAAATATTGAACTGTTTCTGTTGTCAATAATTCATACTTATCCTTGTTTATGCTGACAGCTTTTTTTCCCTGCGGATGTTTGAGTTGTATTTTTTGTTCTTCCATAATCTGTCATTTAGATAGTTTATAACCTAAGTAACTGCCAAGAAACTTTGCTGTATTGGCAATAGCAAATATTATGATAAAGTCAGACCATTTCACACCTGCTGCTGTTATTATGACAATGTCCAGCAGAACATAAATGAGTGGGTAGAGAATTACCAATTTTAAAACATTTGGGTATTCCTTTTTCTTCCAATGACGTGTCACGAGAAAGAAGAAAATAAAGCCGAAGATTCCTGAAATATACGGTGCAGAAATGTTTGCATGTGCTTCATAAACACTTTGGTCTTGTCCAGGGTTAATGAGGTAAGAATAAACAGCAACTTCAAGGAATGAAATAATGACTAAGGTTATCATAGTCAGTATTGCCAGTCCAATTAACTTTAAGATGATATATTTTTTCATAATTGATTTTTTTATTTTGCTCTACAAGAACATTCGTGATGTTCACTAATATATTTTATTGATTCGATGCAAAGTTCTTTCAATGCCGATATTTTGATGTCTGAAAGTTTCTTTACATAGATACATCCTTTCGTTATTTTGAATTTACCAAGGTCGGCTAATGCTAATTTACTTTTCTCTGTGTCAGAATATACATAAAGTGTAAGTGCTGGTTTTCTTGGTGAAAAGCCCAAAACTGGTGCATCTCCTTCGTGTCCGCTTGGGTATTTGTAATGATAATTACCAAAACCGATAATGCTCGGTCCCCACATTTTGGGTTCAGAGTCGGACCACTCTTGCATTAGCTCAATAAGTTGAAAACTGTCAACCCTTTTCTGGTCGTTGTCAACATAAGAGTTTATAAAGTCGGTAACGTCCTGCCCTGTGTATGTTGTCTTTGTCTTTGCCATATTTTTTATTCAAGTAGTTGTCTGTCGTGATTGGATGGTCGTCTTTACAATGACCGCTAACTCGTTTATATGCTCAGTTTTTTGCTATTTTATTGAGCATAGCTAACTGTTTTTGGGTAGCTATGCTCAACTATTATTGCGTATTATTTTTTTATAAATCATCAAAAGGACTTTTAATTTGCTGAATGTTTTTAGTACTCACATGCGTGTATATTTCAGTTGTTTTACTACTATTATGCCCTAATAATTCTTGTATGTATCTTAAATCTGTTCCACTTTCTAATAAGTGAGTAGCATAGCTATGACGTAGCCAATGCAATGTAACAGGTTTGTTTATTGTGACCAATTTAATACTTTTTTTCAATATTTCCTCTAAACTTCTTGCAGAATATTGTGTATTTTTTTATGTCCTTCAAAAAAATCCGCTGAAAAGCGGATTATCTTATGTTAATCGTTTTAATTTATTTTTATCTAACAGCGTAATCTTTTTGCCCGTTAACTCAATATGATCTGATTTATTTAAGTCGGATAACAATCGAATACAACTTTCGGTTGCGGTGCCAATCATTCCGGCTAATTCTTCTCTGGATAGTTGGATGTGCAATGAACCATCTTCGTTTTTACCAAAAGTTTCTTCTAAATATATTAAGGTTTCGGCTAAACGTTGGCGTACGGTTTTCTGTGCCATATTCACCATATGATCATCGGCTCCTTTTAAATCTTCACAAATCGTTTTCATTACATTCATCGAAAACTGGTTGTTTTTTGTAAAAAACTGCATCACTTCGCTTTTAGGAATAAAGCAAACTTCCATGTCTTCTAAAGCCACAGCACTTAAATTAGCAGGTTCATCGCTAATCATTGATCGTTGCCCTAATAATTCTCCTGGTTTTACTAGTTTTACGATTTGGTCTTTTCCATTGTCGCTTAACTTAGACAATTTGCAAACACCATCTTTTATACAGTAAATACCATTAGTTACTTCACCTTCTTCAAAAATGGGCTCTCCTTTTTTTATAGTGTAAGATGTTTTGCATTCGGCCATGCGTAGCAATTCTTCTTTATTTAAGGCCTTTAATGAACTAAATTGCCTCACAATACATTGTTCGCATTTACTCATTTTAAGAAATGTTTAAAGTTTGATACAAATATAAACAAAGTATGACAATTATCATATTTTGTTTTGCTTCGAAGTAAGAAATTTGTGCTTAGGTAAAATGAGCAAATCTATGGACACTGAAAATTGTTTCCATTGTGGTAATGAAATAATAAAAAAAGACGAAATTCTATTTGACGATAAAAAGTTTTGTTGCAATGGTTGTAAAACTGTGTACGAAATTTTTAGTCAGAACGATTTAACGTGTTATTATGATTTTCAGGCAGCACCCGGCGCCACACCACAAGATATTCAGGGCAAATATGACTTTTTAGACAATGAAGAAATTGTTTCAAAATTATTGGAATTCCAAGAGCGTACAACACATATTGTTTCACTCTACATTCCTCATATACACTGTAGTTCGTGTATTTGGATTCTGGAAAATTTACAAAGACTTCAACCAGGAATAAACGCTTCTCAAGTTAATTTTGGGGAGAAAAATGTCCGAGTTACGTTCAATCCAGAACAAACTTCCTTAAAAGATATTGTTTATCTATTGAGTTCAATTGGTTATGAACCTTACATCAGTTTAGAAAATTTTGATGAAGGGAAGAAAAAAATTGATCGAAGTTTAATCTATAAAATTGGAGTAGCCTTTTTCTGTTTTGGAAATATCATGCTGCTTTCGTTTCCCGAATATTTTGAAGTGGAGGAATTTTGGATTAATCAATACCGTGGATTTTTCCGTTGGTTGATTTTTGCTTTGTCGCTTCCTACTTTTATATATTCCGCTTCTGGTTATTATGTTTCCGCTTGGAAAAGTATTAAATCGGGCATGCTGAATATCGACATTCCAATTGCTTTAGGAATTGTAGTCATGTTTGTAAGAAGTACAGTTGATATTATTTTTGATTACGGTCAAGGTTTTTTCGATAGTATGGCGGGATTGATTTTCTTTATGCTTTTAGGGAAGTTATTCCAAAAGAAAACATACGATTTTCTTTCGTTTGAACGCGATTACAAATCCTATTTTCCAATTGCTATCACTAAGATTTTACCAAACGGAGAAGAAGAATCGGTTCAAGTTTATGAAATTGAGAAAGGAGACAGACTTTTAATTCGCAACCAAGAGCTAATTCCAGTAGATGGAATTTTAATTTCTGAAAAAGCTTCTATTGATTACAGTTTCGTAACAGGGGAAGCGGTTCCAATCGAGAAAAAATCAGGTGATAAAGTCTTCGCTGGCGGAAAACAATTGGGAAAAGTTATTGAAATGGAAGTTTTGTTTTCAGTATCAAATAGTTACTTGACTCAATTATGGAGTAACGATGTCTTCCAAAAACGCATAGAGCAACAACACAAAAATATTACCGATAGAATTAGTCGTTATTTTACACCAGCTTTATTGGGATTATCTATAGTTTCCTTTATTTATTGGTTTTTTATTGATGTTACTACTGCTTTCAATGTCTTTACAGCTATTTTAATTGTGGCTTGTCCGTGTGCTTTGGCTTTAACGGCTCCGTTTACGTTAGGAAATGTGTTGCGAATTTTAGGCAATCGAAAATTATACTTGAAAAATGCGTTGGTAGTCGAACAATTAGCCAAAGTAGATACCATTGTTTTCGATAAAACCGGAACGATTACAACCAATAAAAAAACAGCCATTACTTACGAAGGAACCGAATTAAATGTATCCGAATTAAAATTATTGAAGAATGTTTTACGAGGTTCAAATCATCCCTTAAGTAGAAGATTGTACGAGTTCATTCCGAATCAAGAAAAATTAGAAACTTCAAGCTTCGAGGAAATCATCGGAAAAGGAATTTTCGCTGAAATCGATGGAAATACAGTAAAGTTAGGTTCGTCACAATTCCTAAAAACCATGACCGAAAACACGCATAAGAAAACCAAAGTGCATGTTGAAATCAATGGAGTTTATAAAGGAAGTTACGTGTTCAATAACCAATACAGAAAAGGATTAGAGCAATTATTTGATGATTTAACGAAGCAATACAATTTAGTGGTTTTATCGGGCGATAATGATGGTGAACGTAGCATATTGGAAAAAATGTTGCCAGCAAAAACTACATTAGTATTCAATCAAAAGCCTGAGCAAAAATTACAATTTATTGAACAACTCCAAAAAGAAGGCAAAAATGTAATGATGGTAGGTGATGGGTTAAACGATGCTGGTGCTTTAGCTCAAAGTAATTTGGGATTGTCTATTTCAGAAAACGTAAATGTGTTTTCACCCGCCTGTGATGGTATTTTAGATGCATCTCAATTTGATAAGATAGCTTTTTTCATGCGTTATTCTAAAAACGCAATGAAAACAATTTACATGAGTTTTGGTCTTTCTTTATTATATAATGTAGTAGGATTAAGTTATGCAGTGACCGGTAAATTAGATCCAATTGTAGCGGCTATCATTATGCCATTGAGCACAATAACCATTGTTAGCTTTGTGACAATTATGACGAATTTGTATGCAAGAAAGCGATTAGTAGACTAAATTTTAAGAAAATTTTAATACATGATAAAAGTCATGTTTTATAAAAACGAGTAAAAGTAACTTTGTTAACACAATTTAAGGTATGAGTGTCATTTATTTATTAATCACGATCAGTATAGTAGTAGCTATAGCTTTTTTAATTGCTTTTATAAAAGCAGTTAAAAGTGGCCAATATGATGATGACTACACACCATCAGTCAGAATGTTATTTGACGATGAAATTGTAAAAGAGAATCCAAACAAATTAATACAAACAGAAAAACAAAAATCAATCTAATTTATGGAGAAGCAACAATTTTATTACGACAACAAAATTGTACGGAATTTCATCTACGCTAGTATCGTTTTCGGAGTAGTGGGGATGTTAGTAGGGCTTATTTTAGCTTTCCTATTTTTGTTTCCAAACTTAACAAGCGGCATTTCGTTTTTAAGTTTTGGGCGCTTAAGACCTTTACACACCAATGCGGTCATTTTTGCCTTCGTTGGAAATGCAATGTTTGCTGGAGTATATTACTCTATGCAACGTTTGTTAAAAACTAGAATGTTTAGTGACTTTTTAAGTAAAGTTCACTTTTGGGGATGGCAATTAATTATTGTTGCTGCAGCAGTATCTTTGCCATTAGGTTATTCAACTTCTAAAGAATATGCAGAGTTAGAATGGCCAATTGATATTGCAATTGCTCTAATTTGGGTAGTTTTTGGTATCAATATGATTGGAACGATTATTAAAAGAAGAGAACGTCATATTTATGTAGCTATATGGTTTTATATCGCTACGTTTGTAACAGTTGCAGTTCTTCACATTTTTAACAGTTTAGAATTACCAGTTTCAGCAATGAAATCATATTCGGTTTATGCTGGTGTTCAAGATGCTTTAGTACAATGGTGGTATGGACACAATGCGGTAGCATTTTTCTTAACTACGCCATTCTTAGGAATGATGTATTACTTTGTTCCTAAAGTAGCAAATCGTCCTGTGTACTCATATAGATTATCAATTATTCACTTTTGGTCGTTAATCTTCATTTATATTTGGGCTGGACCTCACCACTTATTATACACTGCTTTACCAGATTGGGCTCAAAACTTAGGAGTTGTTTTCTCTGTAATGTTGATTGCTCCATCTTGGGGTGGTATGATTAATGGATTATTAACATTAAGAGGTGTTTGGGATAAAGTTCGTACTGATGCTGTATTGAAATTCTTCGTTGTAGCTATTACAGGCTATGGTATGGCAACTTTTGAAGGTCCAATGTTATCATTGAAAAACGTTAATGCTATTGCGCACTTTACAGATTGGATTATTGCTCACGTTCACGTTGGAGCTTTAGCTTGGAATGGTTTCTTATCATTTGGTATGATCTATTGGTTAATCCCAAGAATGACAAAAACAAAATTATTCTCTGAAAAATTAGCGAATTTCCATTTTTGGATTGGTACTTTAGGTATTATTTTATACTCGCTTCCAATGTATGTTGCTGGATTTACGCAAGCTTCTATGTGGAAACAATTTAAACCAGATGGTGGAGCATTACAATACGGTAATTTCTTGGAAACAGTAACCGAATTAATGCCAATGTATTGGATGCGTGCTGTGGGTGGAACTTTATATCTTACGGGAGTTATTGTATTAGTATATAACATCATTAGAACCGTTAGACAAGGTTCTCCAGTAGAGAATGAATTAGTAGAAGCACCAGCTTTAGCTGTAATTTCTCCTAACCGTTTAAAAGGTGAAAAATTACACTCTTGGTTAGAAAGAAAACCAGTTCAATTTATGTTATTGACTACAGTTGCTATTTTAATTGGAGGTTTAATCCAAATTTTGCCAACCATTTTAGTAAAATCAAATATTCCAACTATTTCATCTGTTAAACCTTACACACCTCTTGAATTAGAAGGTAGAGATTTATACATTAGAGAAGGTTGTGTGGGTTGTCACTCACAAATGGTTCGTCCGTTCCGTTCAGAAGTAGAGCGTTATGGTGACTATTCTAAAGCGGGTGAATTTGTTTACGACCATCCATTCTTATGGGGTTCTAAACGTACGGGTCCAGATTTAGCTCGTGAGGGTGTAACAGGAAAACCGTTTAACGGAGGTAGATCAGACGATTGGCATTTTAACCACATGTATGATCCTCAAGGTTTAAATGAGAAATCAATTATGCCAAGATACCAATGGTTAATCAAAAATGAGTTGGATAAATCATCTACTCAAGATAAAATGAGAGCCATGGTAACTTTAGGGGTTCCTTATTCTGATGCGGAAATTAATAATGCTCTTAAACATATGGACGAACAAGCTACTAAAATTGAAACCAATTTATTGGCTAATCCAGATATTAAGAAATCATTTGGAAATGAAACAGCTGCTCCGTTGAAAAATAGAGAAATTATAGCTCTTATTGCATATTTACAAAGATTAGGTACTGATACTCAAGTTAAAAAATAATAATTATGCTAAAATTTATTAAACATAATTTAGAAACCATAACGGGAGTAGAAATTTATCCAATCATTTCATTGACTATTTTCTTTACAGCATTTGTATTGTTCACAGTTTGGGCTTTTACTTACAGTAAAGAAAAAATCAAAGAAATTAGCGAAATGCCATTAAACGACGAATAGTCATAATTATAATTTACTGAAACTGAATCAACCATAAGGTTTTATTTATGGTTGGTCAGCTTCACATAACATCAAAATTTTCTACATATGAAAAAATTAATTCCATCATACGTAAGAGTTCCATTACTGTTTGCATTCGTATTTGCAGCTATGGAATATTTTATCGATTCAGGAGATAGGCCAGCTTTTATAAAGTTTCCAATGGTAGCTTTATTTTTGGGAGTATTCTTGTTTTTATTAATTGCAATCGAAATTGTAATCGATGCGGTTGATAAAGTAACGTATCATTTATTAACAGATGAACAAAAGAAACAATTAGAAGAAGCTCAATCGGTTTCATTTACAGAAAGTAAATGGTATCAAAACATAGTTAGTAAACTTACTCGTTCTAAAGAAATAGAAAGAGAAGAAGATATCATGTTAGATCACGATTATGACGGTATCAAAGAGTTAGATAACGTTTTGCCACCATGGTGGGTTTATTTATTCTATGGTACAATTATATTTGCATTAGTTTATATGATTCGTTTCCATGTAATGAATGAATATGATCAAGAACAAGAGTTTAAAAATGAAGTAGAGTTAGCAGAATTAGAAAAATCTAAATTGCCTAAAAATGCTGCTGATGAAGTAAGTTATGAAACAGTAGTAGCTTTAACAGATGCAACAAGTTTAGCTAAAGGAAAAGAAATCTTCACAAACGCTTGTGCAGCGTGTCATAAAGCCGATGGTGGTGGTTTAGTAGGACCTAATTTAACGGATGACCATTGGATTAATGGAGGTGGAATCAAAAACGTTTTCAAACTAATCTCAGAAGGAAGTAAAAACAACCCTTCAATGGTAGCTTGGAAAAGTAATTTATCTTCTTCTGATATCCAAAACATTGCAAGTTATATCTTAACTTTAAAAGGTTCTAATCCTGCAGGAGCAAAAGCCGCAGAAGGTGAAGTTTGGAAAGAAACAGCAGAAGTTAAACCAGCCACAGAAACTGTTACAGATTCAACAAAAGTAGCAGAACCTGCAAAAAAATAACTAGTACATAAAAAAGGTTTTGAGAATTTCTCAAAACCTTTTTTAAACTAAAAAATGATTCATTATGTCAAATTTACCAGACGATAGTTTTAGAGACACCATTGCTACAATCAATGCCGAAGGTAAGCGAAATTTTATTCATCCAAAAAAGCCTTCTGGGCCTTTTTATGAAAAAAGAAAATTATTAAGTTATTTTCTTTTGGTTTTTTTAATTGCTTCTCCGTTTATCAAAATCAATGGAAATCAGTTTTTAATGTTCAATGTATTAGAAAGACGTTTTAGTATTTTTGGATTTGCTTTTTGGCCTCAAGACTTTCATTTGTTTGTCATTTCAATGATTGTTGGAGTAGTAGGATTAACATTATTTACGGTTGTTTTTGGTAGAATATTTTGTGGGTGGTTTTGTCCGCAAACTATTTTTATGGAAATGGTTTTCAGAAGAATTGAGTTTTGGATTGATGGAGACAGAGGTGCTCAAATGCGATTAGCAAGACAAAAGTGGGATGCTGAAAAAATAAGAAAAAGAATTATTAAATGGATTATCTTTTTTATTTTTTCATTTTTCATTGCGAATGTTTTCTTAGCGTATTTGATTAGCAGTGATGAATTAGTCAAAATGATAACCCAAGGACCAGCAAATAATTTAAGTACCTTAATTGCTCTTTTAATTTTTACAGGTGTATTCTATTTTGTATTTGCATGGTTTAGAGAACAAGTTTGTATTATAGCTTGTCCTTATGGAAGAATGCAAGGTGTTTTATTAGATAATAAATCAATTAACGTTGCCTATGATCATGTAAGAGGTGAAGGTGCAAACGGTAGAAAAAAATGGAGAAACGGAGAAGACAGAACCGCTGAAGGGTATGGAGATTGTATCGATTGTAATCAATGTGTGGTGGTTTGCCCTACAGGTATTGATATTAGAAATGGAACTCAGTTAGAATGTATCAACTGTACGGCTTGTATTGATGAATGTGACATCATCATGGAAAAAGTTGGATTACCTAAAGGGTTAATTCGCTATGCAAGTGAAGATGAAATTGTAAAGAAAGAGAAATTCAAGTTAACACTAAGAATGAAGGGCTATATAGCCGTTTTAACGTTGTTAGTTGGTGTTTTAATAGGAATGTTATTTTTACGTAATGATGTAGAAGCAAATTTCTTACCTATGTCGGGTCAATTATTCCAACATAATGGAGAAAATATCAGAAATTTTTACACTTACAAAGTGGTAAATAAAACAGAACAATCTTTTGATAATGTAATTGTTAAGATTGTAAATTATAAAGGAGAAATAAAATTAGTTGGAAGTCCAGTTATTAAAGTACCAAAACAAGGTTTAGCAAGCGGAACATTATATATTGATATTCCAGAGAGCTTGTTAAAAGAAGAAAAAGTACATTTAAAACTTGAATTATATAATGGAGATACATTGATTGAAGAAACATCAACTAATTTCCAAGGACCGAGAAACTTTAATTAAAATATTAAAAGCTATGAAATTTAATTGGGGAACAGGAATAGTTATTGCATTTGCACTTTTTATGACATTCATTTTATCATATGTATATAAAGTACAATCAAATGATAAATATGATCATGAACTAGTGGTAGAAGATTATTATAAGAAAGAAGCAACTGTTCAAGATAATATCGAAAGAGAGCAAAATGCAAATGCATTAACAAATAAAATAACAATTGAAAACACTGTAGAGGGAATTAAAATTCAATTTCCTTCAGATTTCGATTATTCTAAAATAAATGGAAAAGTGTCCTTATACAGACCGTCAAGTCAGAAATTAGATTTTGAAATTCCGATTTCATTATCTAGTCCACATTTGCTCATACCTAAAAGTAATTTGGCTGGCGGTCTTTGGGACATTTCTATCGATTGGGAATACGATGGTGTAAAATATTTAAACAAAGATTCGTTTAAAATTGATTAAATTGCATTATTGATTTTGAACTTATTCTTTACTTTGAAATTTGTAATTGATGGTATATTCGGCTTTCATATTTGGCTTAATTAGTAGTTTTCACTGCATAGGAATGTGCGGTCCAATAGCTATGATGTTGCCTGTGGATAGAACGAATGAAACAAAAAAAGTTACCCAAATTATAACGTATCATATTGGAAAATTAACCACTTACGGAATTTTAGGCTTAGTTTTTGGGTTATTGGGTAGAAGTTTTTATTTGGCAGGTATGCAACAACAATTATCTATAATCGTTGGGATTTTAATGATTTTAGTCGCAGTAATTCCAGAAAAAGTATTTGCTAAATACAATTTTTCAAAACCTGTGTATAGATTGATTACAAAGGTAAAATCGAGTTTAGGTCAACAGTTCAAAAACAAAAGTTATAAATCGTTATTCACTATCGGTTTATTGAATGGCTTTTTACCTTGTGGAATGGTCTATGTAGCACTTTTTGGCGCTATTGCCATGCAAAATGTAACTTTAGGAATAGGGTATATGTTACTTTTTGGACTAGGAACCATTCCAATGATGGTTGCAGTAATTTATGCTTCAGGATTGATTTCTTTTTCATTTAGAGGAACCATTCAAAAAGCAATTCCGCTAGTAGCGGTAATAATAGGAATGTTATTTATTGTAAGAGGTTTAGGTTTGGATATTCCATACTTGTCGCCAAGTAATATGAGTTTATTTGTGCAACCAGAAGGCAATTGTCATTAATAAAAATTAGTTAATAGGGAAAAAAGAGTGTTGAAGTTTTATCTTTAGCACTCTTTTTGTTTCTTAGGATTCGAATTTATTAAATATTTTTTGTAGTAGTAATGCGATTCCAACAGTTAACAGCGCTCCTATAAAATTCAACCATAAATAACTTACAATATCTAAATAAAAGATATAGAATATAGTTAATTGACTAATACATGCTCCAATAAAAACTGCTTTCCCTTTACAATATTTGATATAAAATCCAATTAAGAATATACCTAAAACAGTTCCGTAAAATATGGAACCAATTATATTTACTAATTGAATTAAATTTTCAAATAGTGAACTAATACAAGCAAATCCAATGGCAACAATGCCCCAAAATACAGTAAAATATTGGGTAGCGTACACATAATGTTTGTCGGATTTAGTATTTACGTTTCGTTTATAAATATCAATTGCTGAAGTTGCTGCTAAAGCATTTAATCCAGAAGCACTTGATGACATTGCAGCACTAAAAATAACAGCTAATAACAAACCTAAAAGCCCTTTTGGAAGGTAATTTAAGATGAAATATAGAAATACGTAATCTTTATCATTTGTTTCCGTTTTACCATCTACTTTTGAAATGACCACCTTTGCTTTTTCTCGTAAATCTTTCTCTTTTAAGGAAAGCGCTACCATTTGTTTTTTAAGCGTTGGATTTTCGTATTCGTTGTGTTTTAGTTGTTCAATGTATATTTGATTAACGATTTTTTTGTCTGTATTCAATTCTGCCAACTTTTTTTCTAAATTTTCATAGGCTTCCTTTTGATTAGAAGTTCTTACTTTTTCAACATTTGTAGGATTAAAGTGCAAGGGTGCATCATTAAACTGAAAGAAAACAAATACTAAAACGCCAGTTAACAAGATAAAAAACTGCATCGGAACTTTTAAAATTCCGTTCATAATTAATCCCATTTGGCTCTCTTTTACAGATTTTCCAGATAAATATCGGCCTACTTGTGATTGATCGGTGCCAAAATAAGAAAGCATCAAGAAAAAACCACCGGTTATTCCACTCCAAAAAGTATAACGAGTTTCTGGATTATAAGAAAAATCTAAAATATCCATTTTACCATTGGCACCTGCAATATGAAGCACGTTTGTAAAATCAACATCTTCGGGAAGATTGGTTAGAATGTAAAAGAAGATGATAAACATCCCCGACATAATTACAAACATTTGTTGTTTTTGAGTAACGTTGACGGCTTTTGTTCCGCCAGTAACAGTATACAGAATTACTAAAATACCTATGATGATATTAAGCATATTCAAATTCCATCCTAAAAGAGCTGATAAAATTATTGAAGGCGCATAAATAGTAATTCCGGTGCCTAATCCTCTCTGAATTAAGAAAAGAGCAGCTGCTAATGTTCTTGTTTCAATATTGAAGCGTTGCTCTAAATATTCGTAAGCGGTGTAAACCTTTAGTCGATGGTATATTGGAATAAAAGTGTAAGCAATTACAATCATTGCTAATGGTAATCCGAAATAGAATTGCACAAATCCCATTCCGTCATGATATGCTTGGCCTGGGGTTGATAAAAAAGTAATTGCACTGGCTTGTGTAGCCATAACTGAAACTCCAACAGTAAACCAAGGCGTTTCGTTGTTATCTAATAAATAGTCTTTTACATTGGCGCTTCCTTTAGTTTTCAGAATTCCGTAAATGACAATAAATGACAAAGTGACTGATAGTACTATCCAATCTAAATTTTCCATATTAAGTATAAATTTCCATTAATAAATAGAAAATCAAAATGTAGATAGCATTCAAAATCAGTACAATGCTATAACTTTTTTTCCATCTGTGTTTTTCTTCCATAAAGTTTTTTGTTTCAGGTTTTTCAGGTTTCAGATTCAAAATCAAATTGCATCATCAATCCAAAGCAATTATGTTTGCTAATAATCTATAAGCGCCACTTACACCTTCTGGAAGTTCTCTAAAGTAACTCAATCCGGTATAAATGTAATTTCCTTTTCCGTGTTTTGCGATTAATAAGGCTCCTTTTTTTGGAGTTTCTCCTTCGTCATTGGAAGCTAAAATAGGAATAAATTCTGAACTCCATTTATTTGGATAATATAAACCTTGTTCTTGAACCCAACCAGTGAAATCTTTTTCATTGATTTTATTCGGTTGATTAAGTACTTTATGATTTGGCGTTAAGAAAGTAACTTTCGCATTTTCATCGGTTACTCGATCTCTTGATAATTCTAAATTATAAGGAGCAATTTCTTTAGTAATCAGGTTGTTTGTGGTGTTGTATTGTACAATGACATTCCCACCATTAAAAACGTAATCAAACAATATTTTGTTTTTAAATTTTAATTCGTCAACCACATTAAAAGCTCGAATCCCTAAAATGATTGCGTCATACGATTTTAAATTTTCAGCAGTAATTTCATTCGGATTTAAATTGGTAACCTGAAAGCCTAAATTTTCTAGATTTTTATTCACTTCATCACCAGCGCCCATGATGTAACCAATATTTTTTCCTTTTGTAGCAATGTCTAATTTTACCGCTTTGGCTGCTGAAGTAACTAAAATAGTTTGTTTTGGAATATGTGGATATTGAATCGTAATCAATTCTTTATCTAAAGTTCCGTTTAAAGTAGCAATTTGCGCCACTAATTTTGTAGTAATTTCGGGTTTAGAAGGATAAATTTTGAAAGAGAATTTTCGCTCTTCATTTTTTGCTTCTATTGTAAACGGAATTTCTTGGGGTTCAATTTTCCAATCAGTAGGAATTACTACAGATAATTTTCCTGAAGCATTTGCTTTATGTGCTTTCACTTTAACTGAAATTTCTTTGGGTTGAGTTGAGTTAAAGATTAAAACTTTTGATTCAATAGTTGATGTAAATTCAGGAAGAATTTTGAAGGGAACATACGTTTCACCATCGTCTGGATTATTGAATTTATAACAAATGTTCTTTACAAATTCGATTGTTTTTCCTTCAATTTCAATTGTAAAAATCACCGGAAAGGAAGTTGAAACTTCGGGTAAAATACGAATCGATTTATCTGAAACCTGATACATTCCTTCAGTTTGTTGTTCTTTTAGCCAAAATAAATTCGAATAATCAACGGCATTACCAACCTCAACATCTTTGAATTGAAAATTTACTTTTTCGTTATTTTTTAAAGGTTTGTTTTGAGTTTCGTTTTTGATATTTAAAGCGTTAACCGAAATCAATTTCACATTTGACTGACTGCGATTTATTACTTCCAATTGCAGATTAAATTTACTGTCTTTCGTAATTGTTTCTGTATCGGCAAGTGCTTCCATAAATAAACCACTACAAGCTTCAATAATTTTGATAATTTGCTTGGATTTAATTTCTTTCCAATGGGAGTCTTCCAATTTTTGAATCAAATCATACGCTTTGATTAAATTTGGAATGTGTATTGATGGATTTCCAAAGTTGAAATTTTTCTCAATTTCGTTTAGTAATTTTCCAATTTCATTGCCGCCTTTTACTCGATTCCATGACGTATCAATTCCTTCAAAAAGATTGGTATTACTTGGTAAATTTCCTTTTAATAGTTCTAAATATTCGGTTTCGTCGCCACGACTTCCTAAAGTTCCAAAGCCTTGACATTTGTGCTGACTTCTGCTTAAAGCCGCGATTTCGTTGTTGCTTTTTCCTTTTAACGGATAATAAACGTTTGAATTTATAGCTAATAATTTTGATTTATCGGCAGCATCAAACGCTTCTTGGCTTCCGTAAAACCACCAAGAAGTGTTGAAAAATATTCGTTTAGGTTGGTATTTTACTAAATCATAGGCTTCCAAACTCAACATAGCCGAAGCCGTATGGTGTCCGTGGGTTGTTCCAGGCGTGTTATGGCTAAAACGATTCACAATAATGTCTGGACGAAAGGTTTCAATTACTTGAATAACGTCTTCCATTACCTCATTTTTATTCCAAATAGCAAATGTTTCATTTGGTTCTTTAGAAAATCCGAAATCATTGGCGCGTGTAAAAAACTGTTCGCCACCATCAATTCTTCTAGCAGCTAGTAATTCTTGTGTTCTAATAGCACCTAATTTTTCTCGTAGTTCCGTTCCAATTAAATTTTGACCTCCATCGCCACGAGTTAATGATAAATAGGCTGTTTGTGCGTGGTAATGATTTGAAAAATAGGTGATAAGTTTAGTGTTTTCATCATCTGGATGTGCAGCAACATACAATACTTTGCCTAAGAAATTAAGCTTTTGAACTTGCTCATAAATTTCAACGGAACTTAATTTTTGTGGGGCTTGCGCAAATGTTATGATTGAAATTAATAATATAAATATTGAAGTAAAGCTTCTGTTCATTTTTATTGATTTGTTTCAAAAATAAGGAAATAAAAAAAAGGAAGTTTTAATTGCTTCCTTTTTAACATTATTTTGTAATTGTTTTAATCAAAAAATTCTCTTTCTTCTGAATTATTTTTTAGCACCGAAATGCCTTTTTGCATCAATAAATTGTTGGGATAGGTAATCATTTCACCGTCCGAAGATTTTAAAATGATATAAAAAGCTTTGATGTCTTCAATTTCACCATCAATAGGAAAATCTTTATCGTGAATTTTTATTTTGTCTCCAATTTTAAATGGATACGAAAAGAATATAATTATTCCAGCCGTAATATTGCTTAAAATAGACCATTGTGCAAACGAGGCTACACCTACCACTGCAAAAACGGAAGAGATAAACAATAAAATTTGATCTTTTTTAACTCCCCAAATAATTACAATAGAAATGAAAGCTAAAACACCTAATAATAAATTGATGTATTTTACTACTAGGTTGGTACGATGCTCTAATATTTCGTTTAAATTGGCATATTTACGAACAAGTTTAGTAAAGCTTATTCTTAAAATAAAGTAAACCATCACAACAATTAATGTTGCAATTTCTTGATCTAAATAGGGATTATTGATTAGTTTAAGCATACTGCATTAATTTATGAAATAACATTTCTGTGGGTAAACCTACCACATTGGTATAAGACCCTTCAATATTTGAAATTCCGATTAGACCAATCCAGTCTTGAATTCCGTAGCTTCCTGCTTTATCGAAAGGTTCGTAATGCTCTAAATAGTAGCTAATAGCCTCGTCGGATAAGCTAGAAAAAGTAACCTTGGTAATGCAATGAAAAACTTCTGTTTTGGCAATAGATTTCAAACAAACAGAGGTAATCACTTCGTGTGTTTGATTGGCTAATTGTTGCAACATTTTAAATGCATCATCATAATCTCTTGGTTTGCCCAAAGCTTTTCCGTTTAACCAAACGATGGTATCACTCGTGACTAAAACATCGTTTTCTTCCAATTCATTTTCGAAAGCACTTGCTTTTAATTCAGCTAAAAAATTGGTTATTTCTGCTCCTTTTAAGTGCTCAGGATACACTTCTTCAATTTCTTTTAAGCGAATGATGTAATGCAAATCCATTTCTTTAAAGAATTGCTGTCTTCTTGGCGAACCTGAAGCCAAAATGATGTTGATTTTATTTAGTTTTTCTTTAAGCATTAGCTAATTTTAAGTTGAAAACAATTATCGCTACAGATAATATTCCGAAAAATAGAATGATTTTTAAAACCAAACTTAAGTGATGCAATTGTTTTTTAGTTTCAGCATTCATTAATTTTACCCCAAAATAAATTAGCGGGCCTATGATGAAAACCATGGTGTAATATATTACATAATCTAATTCAAATAAGTTACTGTTTATGTAATACGCCAACATTCCAATCGAAATTACAGTTAATATTCCAACGATTATTTTTGTTTTTGGAATTCCAATAGTAATAGGCAAGGTGTTGATTCCAGATTGATAATCGCCATCCATATCCTCTAAATCTTTCACAATTTCACGAATCAAATTGATGATAAAAGCAAAAATGGCATAATCCATTAAAATAGAAAAAGCTTCTTTCATTCTAAAACGATTATCTGCATCTATTGCAGGTAAAATATCGAATAAGCCAATAATTATAATACTTGTAGAAAGCAGTAATGCTACTACAACGTTTCCAAGAAGTGGAATTTGTTTAAAACTTGTAGCGTACATATACAAAAGTGTAGCTACAAGGATAAACATAGAGGCAAAAGTAGGTTTGTAAATCACATTGGATAAATAAAATCCAATTCCAACGCCAACGATGGTTAGCCCAATGTACCAATTATAAGCTACTGTTTCCGAAATAGAAACACCCACCACACGGTTTTGCGGTTTTGCAATTTCGTCGGTTTCCTGATCCATGATATTATTAATTACATATCCACCAGCGGCCACACAAACAGTAGCAATCACTAATAAAATATAATTAAAATCGGATAAGGCTAGATCTACATAGGATTGTTCTAAAAATAAATAACGAAATACCAATTGCATAAAGGCTAGCATTAGTAAGTTTTGGTATCGAATGAGTTTTAAGTATTTCATGTTTGTTTTGTGTTTCAGGTTTCAAGTTTCAGATTTTTTTTGGAGCACAGATTGAAGCAATTTGAGCAATTTTTAAAATCTTTTATGGCTTATATGTTTTAATTTTTGTTTCAAGTTTTAGGTTTTTACACAGAGCTTCACCGAGTTTTTTTGTCCCGATGCTTTGGGATGGATTGTTTTGAAAGAGTCACACAGACTCCAAAGCTTCTGACATTTCACTTTTTTAAGGAAACATCCATCTTCCATCTTTCATCATCCATCAATTAATCAAACTTCGCATCAAAATGTTCCATCCATTTGCCTTGCACTTTCATAACTTGTTCAATGACATCACGGACGGCACCTTTTCCGCCTTCTACATGCGAAATGTATTTGGAAATTCCTTTTATTTCAGGAACTGCGTTTTGTGGACACGTTGGTAAACCTACTAATTGCATTACGTGATAATCCGGAATGTCGTCACCCATATATAACACATTTTCAGGTTTGATATTGTAAATGTCTGTGAATTCTTTAAACGTTTCTACTTTGTTTGGAACGCCTAACTGAATATCGGTAATGCCTAAATTTCTTAATCGTACACGAACACCTTCATTACTTCCTCCTGAAATAATACAAACCGTATAGCCATTTTCAACAGCAGCTTTCATGGCATAACCGTCTCTGATGTTCATGTTGCGAAGCATTTCGCCTGTTGGGGTTACGTGTATAGTTCCGTCGGTTAACACTCCGTCTACGTCGAAGACAAAAGTGGTAATTTCGTTCATGAGTTCTTTATAACTTTTTGACATGTTGTATCGATTGTGTAAGTAATTGATAAAGGTTTTTATATTCTGGATTTTCTATAAAATCTAAATGTTTTTCAATGGTTTTGGTGTCGTTTCGTAAGGCTGGACCCGTTTGTGCTTCTCTTGGTGAAAGTTCCGTAATTTTATGAGCTGTTTCCTGAATTAACGGATGCAACACTTCAAAAGGAACGTTGTTTTCTTGGCAAATTTCATTTCCGATTTCGTATAAATGATTTACAAAATTACAAACAAAAACGGCTGCAACGTGTAAACTTTTTCTTTGTTCAGAATTGATTCGAACCACTTTTTGCGAGATACAATTGCCTAATTTTTCCAAAAGTTGATAATCGTCTTGATTTTCAGCTTCTAAACAAATTGGAATAGGAGCGAAGTCGATTTTTTTTTCTTTGGTAAAGGTTTGTAGTGGATAAAAAACGCCTTTTCTGTTTTTATCATTCAATACAGAAAGTTCCGACGAACCCGAAGTATGCACCACCAAACGATTTTCAAACGGTAATTGCGCAGCAACTTCCGCAATCGCATTATCAGAAACTGAAATAATATACAAATCAGCTTCTGTAATTTTTTGATAATCAGAAGTAATTTTGGTTTTAGGTAATAAATGCGATAAATGACTTGGGTTACGAGCAAATGCTTGCACCAAATCTACATTTTTAGCTTGCAACAACACCTGAATTAAATGTTGTGCCATATTTCCTGAACCGATTAAAACTACTTTTATCATTGGGTAAAAATAGTGAATTTTAATTTTATTTTAGTTAAAAATTATACAGGTTTTAGAACGAGATAAGTCTAAATTTTTGAAGTATAGCAAACCTGTCAGGTTTTAATTAGGAAATATTTGTAAAAATTTCTTTGTTACCATTTTTTTCTTTACTGAAATTTTGATGATATGGAAAAACTTTACATTTTATTATTTTTTACTATTGATTTTTCTGCTAATGCGCAGGTTGTGAATATACCCAATGCTAATTTCAAAGTGAGTTTTTTGAGTGCGAACAGATATCTTTGGGCTTTAACACAAACACTTTTGTGCTAATGCTAAGTTTGTGAAGGAATAGTTTTGTGTCATTTCGACGAAGGAGAAATCAGATTATGTAATTACTTTATGCGATTTCTCCTTACGTCGAAATGACAATAGGAACTTTAGATATAAAAAAACTCCCGATTCAAATGAATCGGGAGTTTTTTTATACTGTAAACTGCGACTGTTTTCTGAACACTCTAGCGTAAGCTCGCGCCTAATTGACTTTCAAAATTACCTTGTAACTTACTCATAATTTTATCAATTTGTGAGTCGGTTAGTGTTTTTGAATCGTCTTGTAAAATAAAACTTACTGCGTATGATTTTTTACCTTCAGGTAAATTGTTTCCAGTGTACACGTCGAATAAATTCACTTCTTTTAGCAAGCCTTTTTCGGTTTGTTTGGCAATGTTATAGATTTGTTCGAATGGTACGTTTTCATCTAACAATAAGGCTAAATCTCTTCTAACTTCTGGATATTTAGGAATATCGGTAAACTTAATTTTCGTAGAAACATATTTCTGAATCTTATCCCAAGCAAAGTCAGCATATAATACTTCTTGTTTGATGTCGAAAGATTTTAAGATTGATTTTTTAATCGTTCCAAATTCTACAATGACTTCTTTTCCAACGGCTAAAGCCAGTCCTTCTGCGAAAACATCATTTTCAAAAGGTAAAGAAATTACTTTCTTGTCTAATCCTAAACGACCTAAAACTGTATTGATATATCCTTTGAACAAGAAGAAATCTGATTTAGTGGCAACATTCGTCCAACTTTCACTTTGTCTGTTTCCAGTTACTAATAAAGTTAAGTGTTTCTTTTCTTCATGACCATTCAATGTTTTGTGGTAACTTTTTCCAAATTCAAAGAATTTTAAATCGCTTCTTCTTCTATTGCTATTGAAAGAAACCGCTTCTAATCCAGAGAATAATAATGATTGACGCATTGCTGATAAATCGCTACTTAAAGGATTCAACATCATTACATTACATTCTTCTTTCAATTGTTCAGAAAGTTTAACGTAATCTGGTGTTGTTAATGAATTGGCCATCATTTCGTTAAAACCTAACGAACACAATTGATTGGCAACAATATTTTGTACTTTATATTCTTCCGTTCTTGACGAGTTTGCTGTTGTAGCATTTACTTTTGAAGGAATTTTAATGTTGTTGTATCCGTAAACACGTAAAATTTCTTCTATAACATCAATTTCTCTAGTAACATCCACACGGTAGCAAGGAATAATTAATCCCAAACCAGTTTCTGTAATGCTATTTACTTTGATATCTAAAGAAGCTAAAATTTTCTTGATGGTTTCCGGTTTAATTTCTTCACCAATGATTTTATTTACCTTGTTAAAATGAATGAAAACACTAAAATCTTCAATCTTTTTTGGATAAATATCTATAATATCGGAAGTAATTTCACCACCCGCTACTTCTTGAATTAATAAGGCAGCACGTTTTAAAGCATATTGTGTAATATTAGGATCAACTCCTCTTTCAAATCGGAAAGAAGCATCGGTGCTCAACGTATGTCTTTTCGCAGTTTTTCTAACCGAAACGGGATTAAAATAAGCGCTTTCTAAGAAAATAGCCTGCGTTTTTTCACTCACACCCGAAGTTTTCCCACCAAAAACACCTGCAATACACATAGGTCCAGATTCATCACATATCATTAAATCTTCTTCGTGTAAAGTACGCTCAATATCATCTAATGTGGTAAATTTTGTTCCAGCTGCAACGGTTTTTACAATTACTTTATTTCCTTTGATTTGAGAAGCGTCAAAAGCGTGTAAAGGTTGTCCTAATTCGTGTAAAACGTAATTGGTTACGTCAACAATATTATTTTTTGGCGTTAAACCAATTGCTTTTAATCGGTTTTGCAACCAGCTTGGTGAAGGTTTAACCGTTATTCCTGAAATAGTAACACCGCAATATCTTGGTACTAATTTTTCGTTTTCAACTTTAACATCAATCTTTAAAGTACGTTTTTCTACTTTTAATTTACTAACTGATGGAGTAATCAATTCAGAGGTAATTCCTTTTTGAAGTAAACCAGCTCTTAAATCACGTGCTACTCCCATGTGTGACATAGCATCGGCACGATTTGGTGTTAATCCGATTTCAAATACTTCATCGCATTCTATATTGAATACTTTGGATGCAGGAGTTCCTGTTTTTAAGTCTTCTGCTAAAATCATAATTCCGTCATGACTTTCGCCTAAGCCTAATTCGTCTTCTGCACAAATCATTCCGTGACTTTCTTGTCCACGAATTTTACCTTTCTTTATTTCGAATGCGTTTCCGTCTTTATCGTATAATTTAGTTCCAATAGTTGCTACTGGTACTTTTTGTCCCGCCGCTACGTTTGGAGCTCCACACACAATTTGAACCGGAGTGTTACCATCACCTAAATCTACCGTAGTAATTTTTAGTTTATCTGCATCAGGATGTTTCTCACAAGTTATTACGTGTCCTACAACAACGCCTTGTAATCCTCCTTTTAAACTTTCGTATTTATCAACACCTTCTACTTCTAAACCTAAGTCGGTAAGAATGTCGGCAATTTCTTCCGTTTTTAAATCGGTTTTAATAAATTGTTTTAACCAATTGTAAGATATACGCATTTTGTATCGAATTTTAATAGGCAAATATAAGATAAAGTTTAAGAGTTTGAAAACTTAAAAATTAGTTTTTCAAGAACGAAATTAATCCACTAAAATAGGTTTTTTGGTCGTCTTAAAAAGCCATTTGACTTCCTTTTGGACAGAACAAATACGAACCGTATCGTAAGATTTTCGATATTTCTTCCATGTGCTTTGATCCATCGTATCGTGTTTGGCTCTGATAACCAGAGTTGGAATTTTTACTTTTTTTAAATCGGCTTTTCTATCCCATTTAATGTTTTTGGATGGTTTTAAATTTGAAAGTTATTCATTATTGCAATTATTACTTTATTATAGTAGAAGGTTTTGCTAGGGTACCACAACCTAACCTTTGGTATACCGTTGCTATACCGTTGCTATGGAGTATCTATATTTAAGGCTATAGATTGACCCGTCCTAAAATAACTATACAGATTAATAAATAAATCCTATTATAGTTATACAAATATAATTTTTAATCCTAAACTTACTATACAATTGTTTTTTCATGATAAAAACTCTTATTATAGTTCTTCCATCTTTTGTTTAATTTATCGGATTGCAAATGGGCTTGATTAGGTGTTAAATAATCACAACTTGCATGTGGTCTTAATTCATTATAAGATTTAATACTTCTACTTATTTGATTTCTTGTTTGTTCAAAACCTAATAGACTTGAGTAAAGATTAAATTCTGTTTTTATAATACCATTTACTCTTTCTGCTAAAGCGTTTTCATAAGGATCTCCATTCTCAGTCATGCTTATAGCTATATTATTTTTTAATAGTAAATCAACATAATTATGAGAACAATATTGCGAACCTCTATCAGAATGATGAATAATAGATTGGTTATAAATTCTGTTATTCAATGCCATTTTTAAAGCTTCTATGCATCCTTCCGCTGCCAAATCTTGACGAAAACTATATCCCATTATTTTTCTCGAATAAGCATCTGTAATTAAGCTTAAGTAGCCCCATTGATGAGTAAGACGTATATAAGTAATATCACTTACCCAAACTTGTTCTGGTCTTGTTATTTCAATATCTTTTATTAGGTTGCTATATTTTCTCATCCAATGCCTAGAATCAGTGGTCATAGCTTTTCTTTTTCTTTGCCTAATGAGTAATTTATGTTCTGACAATAAATCAAATAAATAATCTCTACCAAAAGATATTTGATGTGAGATCAACTTATTTTTTATTAGAAAGTGTAGCTTTCTAGTTCCTAGTCGTGGCAAGTTTTTTCTGATGTTAAATACTTCTTGGAGAATAACATCTTCTTTGACTAAACTACTCTCTTTACGCCATAAACTATCGTAATATGCGTGTCTTGTTCTGCCAAACAACCTACACAAAACAGCTATTCCCAATTTTGGAAAATCCTGTTTCATTTTTAGGACTGCTTGGCACCAGACTTTTTTCTAATATCAATTTTTAGTTGGTCTTCGGCTACATCAATTAGGGTGTTTAGGGCTTTTATTTTAAGCTCTGCTTCTTTTAAAGCTTGTAGTAAAGCTTCTTTTTCTAAATCTTTTTTTGTTTTTTTATCTTTAGCCAAAACAGAAGGTTTTTCAATACAAATTTCGACTTTTTCTGTTTTATATTGTGCTATCCAACTACGAATTATTTTTTCCGTTTTAATATTGTGAGCTATTTTTGCTTCTTTAACAGTTAACCTACCTTGTTCTATAGCGGCAACCACAGTACGCTTCAAAAGCGAATTATACGTTCTACGCTTCATGTTTTCTTTGTAGTCTTGTGAGCCGTAATTACGCATCCAACTATCCAAAGTAGGAACACTTAAACCATAAGTTTGAATTGCCTCTTTTCGGGGTAACCCTTTTTCAATTTCTGAAACAACTTTTAAAATTAATCGCTTATCAAAACGACTTTGCTTGTTCTTACGAACCACATAAATTACTTCTTTTTGATTTTGCATATACACTGTTTTTATGTATAGCTATTTTAGGACAAGACAGATAAGTTTGTATTTTGTTTGTAATTTGGTTGATAATTCTTCGTGAAAAGTACTTTTTTTTCAAATAGTATAGCTTATTTTTGAAAATAAAGAGTACCACAACTACGAACAAAACACGAACAAAACCTAAACCTAAACCAATTCTAACCATATATGGCAAAAATAACCTCTTATGAAGGAAAACCTCCCAAAAGGATTGGCGATTATATTGTGTATCCATTAGGAGACGATTTGATTGTTAGGCAAAAAACTGGATTTACAACTAAAAAGTTATTGACTAGCCCTAAGTATGCTTTGTGTAGGCAAAATGCTAGTGAGTTTGGATTGGTTTCTAAAACATGTAAAGCTATTCGAATGCTTTTGAAAGAGCATTTGACCCAACATAATAATTTGGAGGTTGTGAATTCATTCACTAAGAAAATGCGGAGTTTGTTGGTTCATGATGCGATACATCCTCGTGGTGCTCGGGTATTGAAAATGGCTTTGGCAACTACTGCAGCCCAACAAGCTATTGCTGGGTACTCGTTTAATCCTGAATGTAGGGTGGCGGTTAGGGTTACAGACCCTACTCTAACGACTTTAGTGCCTGATGATTTACTAACTACTCCTGCTGCCTATTTGGGGATGCGCGTGTTGTATCTCTTTTTTGATTTTGAAACTTTAACAGGACATTTAGAGGCTTCTACTTGGCAAATGGAAAAAATAGCTCCTGAAATTTCTTTTGCGCTGCCTGCTGAAGCACCCGATGGTTTTTGGTTGCGATTAGTTGCCGTTTCTTTTTTTTCTGATACTAACGGGGAATGGGCGCCTATTTTACCAAAAGAAAGAGGATTAGTGGTTGTTTAGTAGCAAAGACTTTGTCGATGCCTGCTTTGTTGGTGTTTTTTCTTTAGTTGAAAAACAATAACAATTGAATATTGTAAGTAAAAGACTTAAGTTTTTAAATCCCCTTTTTTTAGTTTGTTGTAATTAAATTACTTCCATGGCTTCCGAAATTTTTAATGTTACATCATAATAATTGAAATCATTTGGTGTTCCGTTTTCAGCTTCTATTAAATTTATTACACTATCTACTTTTGTCATTGGTTCAAAATATAACGAATAATATTGCCAATCTTTATTGGATTGGAAATTATGTTTTTGAGGTGCAATTGTTATTCCAGTAGCTTTTATCATTTTGTAGCGTTTTTTAGTAGCTACATTTTCAATAAAAGTGTCTTTTGACATTTTAATCCAGCCACCTCTTATGTATTTGTTAGTAGTGGTATATCCAAAATCAACTTTTGTAAATTCAGGTGTAAGCAACATTCTTAAAAGTATTGGGTTTGTTTCCCCATGTCCTATGCTATTCAACTGAAACAAGATTTTTTTAGTATTTTTTTGTTTAGTTATCATTTTAAAGATTGTGTTTGTTGACGTAACCAATTTGGATTTATAACTTCTAAGTGCTTACCATAAGAACGAAATAGCTTTATCAATTCCATGCTAGGAACAACATTGATTGTAAAATAACTAGAACCCGAACCATTTTTTTCTGCTTTTTGACTTGGGTGAATCGGATAGGCTTCAAAATAGTTTGTAATTTCAATAGAGGTTAAAAAAGTAATTACTTGTTTCTCCTGATTTTCAATCGGATACACTCCGTAAATGTCGTTACAGTAACTTTCAATTTTATTTTCTTTACAACTTATAAATTTTCTTTTCAATTGAATGGGTTCGTAAATTCGGTCTAAACCAAAGGTTCTAATAGTATTATGACTTTCAGAATATCCTATTAAATACCATTTATTATCAAATTCTTTTAATCGAATGGGATGCACAATTAGCGCATTAAAAATTCTTTTAGAATACGAATAATGAACAAATGAAATAGGATACTGATTTTTACAAGACTCAAATAGGATATTAAAATTTTCATATCCTTTTGCGCCCTCAATATAATCGGTTTGGATTATTTTTCTTTGTACATCACCCTCAGGGAACTCCTCCTTGTAAGCAGCTAATATTTTTTGAATAGCATCACCAAATCTTTCATTAACTCTATTACCACCTCCCAAATTCTTGATTAGATCTAGCGCTTCTTTTATGGTTAAAATATCATCATCCGTTAGAGGAATAGAATTAATAGAATAATTGGGATTTGTATAATAATATCCTTTATTTTTTCTGCAATATACAATTGGCGCTTCAAATACATCAGACTGTTTCATGTTGCGAATATCTTTTTCTAATGTATCTAAAGAGGGCGAAAAATCGAGTTTTTGCTCACAAGCTTCCTGAATATCTTCCAAATTAGGGAAAGGTTTGAATGTGTTTTTCAACATTTTATCAATAATACGATACCTACTGTAAGCTGATTTTGAGATTCCCATACTAAATAATTTATATAAAAGTAAGAAAAAAATAATTCCGTATGTAAAATACGGTTGTCTATTTCAACTTTGTATTTAATTACAAAGCAATAATACTTTACTGAAACCACATTTCAGTTAGCGTTATTACTATTGCACAAAACAATGGATATAAGAATTATAATACGAATAGATGAACTCATTTCAAAGGAAATGACCGGGAGCCCTAAAAATTTAGCTTCTAAACTTTCCATAACTGAACGAAGTGTTTACAACTACATTGCTTTTATGAAAAAAGAAATGAATGCTCCAATTGTATATGATTACCATAAAATATCTTACGTGTATTATGATGAATGGTGTTTTAATTTGAATACTAAACGATAAAGTGGAGTTCAGAAACCACTATAAAAAACGAGGCGGAATCGAAAAGCCTTATGAGTAGATAAATTAAATTAAAACAAATGAACATGAAAAAAATTAATTTTTTAATTTTAATGTTAGTAGGATTGACTTTTTTTTCTCTAACAAGTTGTAGTAATGACGACGAAGCAAGCGACCCAAGAGACCAATATGTTGGAACTTGGAATTCTGTTTCAACCGGTAGTTTAACTCTTTTTCAAAATGGTCAAAGTGTAGGAACTGTACCATTAAATGAAAGCCGTACAGTAAGTGTCTCAAAGTCTGGTACTAGTGCTTTGATTATTGATGGGAAAACGTATACGGTAAACGGAAATAGTTTAAGTTCAACTCCAACACCATTAACCGAAACTTCTAATGGGGTAACTATTGTAGCTACTGTAAATACCAGTGGAACATTAGGGTCAAACATAATTAATTTTAATGAGACAATTACGGGCACATGGAATGCAACTAATGGCGCTTCTGGGAACCTTTCAGGCAATGCAGTTACAACTTTAACAAGATAATTGGGGATTTTTGACTGAAAATAAAGTTTTTCAAAAAGACTATCTTTTTTTGATAGTCTTTTTTTATTCCGTATAAATGATGCGGTTTGGTTTTAGAAATTTGACGAATAAATCATAAAACAAATTTATATTACTTATGAAATCGCCACTAACAACAAGTTTGTTACAAACAAATACAATAAACAAAAAGGCGATGCCCTATAAGACCATTATCAAATAAATTTTACATATATGAAAGCAAATTTTAAAAACGAATCTCAACAAGAAATGACTCAAGCAGAAACTATTGTGTTTACAAGTCCAATTTCAGATTTCACACCAAATGAACACATGGGTATCGAGCAAATTACATTAAATGAAGAAAATACTCAAATTGATTTTGTGTATATCTCACCAAAAGATTATAAAAATGGAGGTTGGATTCAAATGGATGCCTATTGCTTTATTAGACCAGTAGGTTCTGAAATAAGGTATAAAATGATACAAGCAATCAATATTCCGATTACACCTAACAAATATCATTTTAAACGTTCTGGACAAGTACTTCGTTTTTCTTTACTATTCCCAGCACTACCAAAAGAGGTTAAAGCTATTGATTTTATTGAAAAACATGCCGAAGGCACTTATTTTAATTTTTTCAATATTGCATTGCAACACAATGAACCCACTTTAATTAGAATTGTCAATGAAAACTAAAATAAATTTTTTAAAAGATAATTTTATTAAAATCGAATTATACTATTAACTCATTTTTAAATATTCCAACATCATGACACCATGTACCATTAAATTTTTTTTAGGCGATGTAGTTCGCTTTAAAAATTACAAACGAAAACCAGAAGACAAAGAAGCTTATTTCATTGTTATTCAAGAAGAAGACGAAAACAATCAACTGGTGCTCTTTACCATCAATACAAATCGATTTTATAAAGCGGGTGAAACCATTATTCCAGAATTTCCAGCGCAAGATTTACGTTTTGTAGACTTAAAATATAGCGATTTACTAAATGAAAAAATCATCACTCAAGACACTACAAGCATGGAAGTTGGCAGTGGAACCGCCACAGCTTTTATTGGCGACGATGCTTACATAGAATTTGACCAAAAAGATGGATATCTACTGTCTAAAAAGGAATTTGAGTTTTTCTCGCATTCTCAATACCCTATACGTGGACATTTATTTATATTAATTGATTATAAAAATATGGACGATGAAAAATATAATATTGTTGACTAAGTACTATTTACAGGGCTTCATATTAGCCTCTGGTATAGGATGCCTTTTCATATTACACAGTTTGTTTATTGATGACACCTATAGTTTTATTGACTTTAGTTTGTTCATGCAAGTAAATAGTATTATGGCGGTTTTTTTTGGTTTGCATTTGTTTATTATTAAATACATAGACCAACCCCAACAAATTAAAAACCCATACCTCAGACGTTTTTATACCATTTTTGCCTGTTATTGGATTGGGGTTATTTTTAGTTTTGTAATATTGTGCTTATTGCAATCACTAAGCAATTTTATAGTGATACCTTATTCGTTTTACATTACTGATGAAAATTTGTTGGTGGGGAGTTTGTTAGGTGGAGTGGTTTTTGGAGTTGGAATATTCAATAAATATAATTATGTTTATGAATAATATGTAAAAAGTTTTTTAAAAATTAAAATATGTCATCAAGTCATCAAAATTTATACTACAAACTTAAAGAAATGGATTTAAGCCATTTTAAAATTGACTTTAGTGATAAAATAGAAGTTCCGTTAAATGTTAAAAAAAACATGCGATTTGTAGGAACAGAATTTGAAAGAGTTTTTACTTCAATTTTAGCAAATAAATATGGTTTAGTTTGTAAATCTATGGACGTTAAAATCAATAAAAAAATAATACATAGAAACATTAATATTGAAATTCTTCAAGGTAAAAATATTGACAAAATAAAGGATTTTAATTTATTAAATTTTATTGAAGATTATAAATGCAATTCATATGATAACGTATCTTTTAATGAAAAAGCAGAAATGGATTTATTTATTAAAGAAATATTAAATAAAGTAAATTTCAATAAATTTAAACCTAGAAGACATATTTCAACAAAGATAAAATTTAGAACTGAATTAGGAAATATAAATATTGCTGGATTATATGGTGAAATCGATTTAATTATAGACGATAAAATTATTGATGTTAAAACAGATACAATTTTGAAATTAAATAATGATTATTTAGTCCAGCTTTTATATTACTATTTTTTAATCAAATATTCTATTAAATTTAATCAATATTCAAATAGTGTTTTAAACAAAATAAAAATTAATAAGATTTGTTTATATTATGCATGTTTTGATGTTTTATTAGAATTTGATGTTAAAAAAATTTTTAAAAACAATAATTTAATTGTTGAAATAGAAAATTTAATTGACAATAATTTTATAAATTATAATTTTAATTTAAGAGAAATTATTCGTTATATTATATACAATAATCAAATAAATAACGATTATTTTGAAAATATACAAAAGAAAAGTAAAGAAAATCAATTTAAATCATATTATCATTACATTGATTCAGCATTTAATTTTGAAATTAATAATAAATATGACTACAATAATGAATTTTTATTACAATTTATAAAAATTAATTTATCATTGCTTGAACTAAGAAAATCAAATTCAATTTCAATTGAAAAATATAATTTAATTGTTAAAAATTTAATATTTTCTTTTAGAAATGCAAATAATAAAGTTCATACAAATAAAGTTCTTAAATTAAAAGATAAACACTTGTTTATGAGTTTAAGAACCTATTTTAAAATGAATAAAAACATAAATATTTTAAGTAATTACAACGAAAATTTAAATAAAAAAATAATTACAAAACACATTTTTGAAACTTCTGATTATTATTATCAATTTTATGAAAGATATATTAATATTAAAAATAATAATATCAATAATTTTAATGTTTTTCTTAAAAATTGGTACATCATATACAATGAAATTTGTGAACAAAAAATAAATAAATTAATTAATGTTACTGAATTTGAAATGATATCTGATTTTATAATAAAATTATTAAAATTTGAAACAAAACCAAATAATCATTTTATTGAAGGGGTAAATAAAATGCTACTTGATGCTAGAAATGATATTAAAAATAATTTAATTACAAAAAAACAATTTGCAGAAAAACATGAACTCATTTTTAAATTGGTTGAAAAAATTTAATTATCAAACAAAATAAACAATGAGCGAAATCCTCTAGCCCAACTGCAAAAAAGCCTTCAAAGTAGATGAGGCTAGTTTTATTCAGACAATCTCTTTAACAAATAACCTGTAAATACTTACTCTAACAAAGAATGGAACAAAAACTTATTGAATATAAAAAAGCAGGTTTTTTTGATACAAAAACAGTTGGCGGGAAAGAAATACTTCATTTATCTGCACCTTGTAGATTTAGAATTATTGATATAATTGTGGCTGACTTAAAAAACAATTGTAAATCAGATAAAGAAATTGGGGGTATATTGTGGTCAAAACCTACAATCCTAGAAGGAGAAATTATCCATATTATAGATAAAGTAAGTTATATAAGAAACGCAATAGGTGATAATCCAAGAACTGACTATAGAAATAGTTCCAATACATATTTGCCCAACTGCAAAGAATATAATAAAATTTTAAATGAACTTTTTTCAAAGGGGTATCTTCCTTTTAAATTTCATACACATCCAGTTCAAGAAACAAATTTTTTGTGTTCGTTAACTTATTCAGACCTAATGAGTGAAACCTCTGATAAAGACCAATATGAAAGTTTACAACCACTTAAAATAGGCAATCAGTATCTTTTAATGCCTCGTGCGTTAATAGTTAATAATGCTTTTTTAAGTAATACTATTTTTATAGGGGTTTACAATGGTTTTATAGCTCCTAACGAGTTTGAAAATAGCAAAAAGAAAATTCAGAAAGAGAATTTTAATAACACAGTAGCTCTACTTTCATCTATAAATCTCAAGGACACAGAAAAATTTGGTCTATCAATTGGAGCGGCATTGCTGCTTTATGCAATAGTTAAGAATCCTAAATTTAGTTTACCTGTTATTTTTGGTCTTAGTGCTATAATACCTTTGCTTATGACAAATACGAAAAATATTGATAATCCCTTTTATTTCAATAAATTGTCATACGGTAGTGCAGATATTTTTATTCCAAAATCATGAATATCGAATTACAGAGGCTCTAAAACATAAATATATCAAATTAATAGTGAATCTAAATTAATAATAAAAATTAATTAAATTGCTTGAACTTATTACAAATTGAATCTAAAAATGAAAACATTATGAACGAAATCATCTGTCCCAATTGTAAAAAAGCCTTCAAAGTAGATGAAGCAGGCTTTGCCGATATTTTAAAACAAGTACGTGACCATCAATTCCAAGAAGAATTGGAAAACAGATTGTCATTGGCTGAAAAAGAAAAAGAAAGTGCTATTAAATTAGCAGAAGCCAATCTTAAAAATAAATTACAAGAAGAACTCGCTCAAAAAGATAAAGAATTATTAGAATTAAAAGCTAAATCAGAAAAAGACTTAGCTGAAAAGCTTGCACAAAAAGAAGCCGAACTAGCCAATGCAAAGGCAAAACTAGAAAATGCAGAAACCGAGAAAAAATTATCGGTAACGGAGGCTATTCAAAAAATTGAAAAAGAACGTGATGCTTTTGCCAATGAACTAAAAACCAAAGAACTGGAAAAGCAAAATATAGAAAGTACTTTAAAGCAACAATTTACCACCGAATTGCAAAACAAAGACACTATCATTAAATACAAAGAAGAAGAAATTGCTCGTATAAAAGACATGAAAGCCAAACTTTCTACTAAAATGATAGGTGAAACATTGGAATTACATTGTGAAAACGAATTCAATAAAATACGTTCTATGGCATTTCCAAAAGCGTATTTTGAAAAAGACAATGATGCCAAGTCAGGTAGTAAAGGCGACTACATTTACAGAGAAAATGACGAACATGGAAATGAAATTATTTCTATCATGTTTGAAATGAAAAATGAATCCGATGCTACAGCAACTAAAAAAAGAAATGAAGATTTTTTAAAGGAGCTTGACAAAGATAGAACCGAAAAAAAATGTGAGTATGCTATATTGGTTTCTATGTTAGAATCTGAAAGTGAATTATACAATACAGGTATCGTTGATATGTCGCATCGTTTTCCAAAAATGTTTGTAGTACGTCCTCAATTTTTTATTCAAATCATAACATTACTAAGAAATGCCACACTGAATTCAATGCAATACAAAGCAGAATTAGCTTTGGTCAAAAGTCAAAATATAGACATTACCAATTTTGAAGAAAAAATGAATAAGTTTAAAGAAGGTTTTGCAAGAAATTACGATTTGGCAAGTCGCAAATTTAAAGAAGCCATTGATGGCATTGATAAAACAATTAAAGAATTGGAAAAAACCAAAGCAGCATTAATGTCCTCTGAAAACAATCTTCGCTTAGCCAATGAAAAAACAGAGGATTTAACTATTAAAAAATTAACGCATAATAATCCAACGATGAAAGCAAAGTTTGATGCGTTGGGAAGTATTGAGTAAAGTAAATTTAAAAATGTAGTAGAAAGCTTAAATAACATTAAGATATTTGAAGATTATATTAATACCCCGCTCGTGCGCGAATCCTTTCGCGTTCGTTTAGTTAGTAAGGAGATGCTTAAGCGATACTGAAACGAGTTCATCTTGACAAAAGGAGAGGAGATGCTGAAACGAGTTCAGCATGAACTGTGTTTATTTCCAAATTTATTTTAGTTAATTTTTACTGAATAATATTCTTTTTTTGTTGCAATTGCAAAAGCTTGTTTTAATAATTTGTTTACTACTGCAATTAAAGCTAGCTTTTTTGATTTTCCTTTTTCTACTAATCTATCGTATAATTCTTTACAACTCTTATTACATTTTTTTGCTGACCATGCACATACATAAAGCATTGCTCTTATTTTACTCATTCCCATTTTACAAATTTTCGATCTACCCTTAACACTTGTTCCTGATTCAAATATTCTTGGCGATATTCCAACATATGAAGCAAGTTGCCTATGATTATTAAACTTACTAAAGCCTCCAGATATTACAATCAATAGCAAAGATGTTTTAGTTCCCATTCCTGGTATACTTTTTAGTTGACTAAACATTTCTTGATGATGTGTTTTAATTATTAACTCCATTTTTTTCTCAATGTTTTTCATCTCTTGTTCTATGGTTTCTAAAACAGAATTGATACTTTTTTCAAGTGTTTCACTCTTAATAGGATTTTGATTAAATGCTTCTTTTTGAACTACAAATCCAGTTCTGTTTTTATTTAATTGTTCTAGATAGGCTTGCATTTGCTTAAGCTCTAGAACATGATTTGCTTCAGGTTTCCATATACCTGGATTTTCGGTTTTTCCATATTCTGCAATAAGCATAGCATCTTTTTTATCTGTTTTTGCTCTACTCATTCGCATTTGAGAAAACCTCCTAATTACCAATGGATTTATCACACAAACATCTATTGCTTGCTCTGACAAAAAAGTGGCTAATTTTAAATAATATGGACCACTAGCTTCCATCACACAAATTGATTCAGAGACCTTTAAATGTTCTAAAAACATCATAAAACCTTCATGATTGTTAGCAAATTTAAAATACTTGTACTTGTCATCATAACTAGAAATAGCGACATCAAAAGTTAATTTTGAGATGTCAATTCCAACATAATTGTTACTTTTTTTCATACATTTGTTTTTAAGGAAATTAAAGTAAACGGAAGAAATCTGCTTGAGACTTATCAATCCTAAATACGGTCTTTATGACCAATGAACTGTCCAAGTTCAAAAGCAGAGAGAGAAAGGAACTAGCATGCTGAACAGTCTTAATTGACCAATGACAAAATATAGCTTTTATCTTTCTCTTTCTTCTGTTGAAATAAATTTATAAAATTTTCAAAGAACTTCCTTTTGCAAACATAGGATGACAAGAAGGAGAAGAGATACTGAAACGAGTTCAGCATGGCAAAAGGAGAGGAGATGCTGAAACGAGTTTAGTGGGACAAAAAAGAGTAGTGAAGTTATGAATGAGTTCAGGATAAAAAGGAGTGGTGTTTTGAATGAATGTAGAAAAATTCCGTACAGAAATTTCTGGTGATTTACATTTTTTTTACAAAATTCACATTTTTTTTTACACTTTAGCTTCGGTTGGGAGTTGGATATCGAACTATATTTGCTTTGTCAATTTTAAAAACAGTAACCTTATGAAAAAATTTATTTCTGTCTTGGTCTTATCACTTGGTGTCTTGAGTATGCTAGTATTAGCAAATCGAGAAATTAATAATGAAACTAAACCAGCTCTCAAACCATTGTCAATTTCAGATAAGAAAGCTAACTTAGATCAACGAAAAAAATGGGAGGCTTCTCCTGATGGAATACATTATAAAAAATGGGAAGCTTCTGCTGAAGGTAAAAAAGTACAAGCTAGTTATCATAAAATAATGAATGACCTAAAAGCTTTCAAAGCTATGGAGGCTGTGGTAACTTCTGTAACATTTAAACGCAAAAACGCGAAGTCATCAGGTCCAAAATGGCTTGTAGTAAGAATTAATAAAGAAGAATATATGATGCAATTTATTCCGAAGGAATTTGAAAATTTAAAAAACCTGAAAGTAAATGATACGATACTTATAAAAAGTCGTAGTGCAGGGCTTTCGCCTAATCATCCTTATTTAATTTTATCTGGCGACTATATTTCGCAAAATAAAAAGGTACTTTTTAAACGTGATTTAAGCAAAAATAATCGTTGCTAAGTATAGTTTTATTAGCATTGGCTCATTTGTGATATCAATTTTAAACAAAGTTAATCTTTTCTAAAAAGTTGTGTATTATAGGTGGTAATGATATGATGTAAAGCATACCCCATTTATAAACTCTTTTTTCTTATTTTTTAGACGATTGAACAAAATTTAACTTTGCAAATTGCTCTAATCCATTACTCTTATAGTTGCATAAGAAATGGCTCCTATTTTTAACAATGAATTTTAATTCTTAAAGAATAAACAAAGATTAACCCGTTAGGTGTAATTATAAAAAAATCTAAATTCGATATTTTTTGTTTAGTAATGCAGAACAAAAATGTATTTAGAATGGTTTTGGAACTAAAATTTTATATTCTCGGTTCAGTTTTCTTTCAAAAAACTCTCGAAAAGTAGGAAATTTAGAATCTAAAATAATTACTCCCAACGGGATATCAAATAATTGTATGCTATATTTTTAAAGCCAGATTTAGTTGTTAAAACTTCACTTTCATTGTAATTTGTTTTCCTTCTCTTACTACGGTTACTTCTTTTTCATCGCCAACATTTAATTTGGCTAAACAATCCATATAACTATATACTTCTTTGATTTCGCAATCTCCAATTTTAACCAAAATGTCGCCCGATATAATACCCGCTGCATGAGCTGGTCGATTTTCGGTAACACCATCAATGTGTAAACCATTACCATGGTCTGTATAATCAGGCATAATTCCTAGGGTTACTTTGTATTTTGGAACTGTTTTTCCAGCATTCATTGCGGTTTGCGTGAATTCAATTTTATCTAATGTTGCAATTTCGTTCGCCACTCTAAATACATAATCCGTTATATTTCTTACACCGTAATAATTGATTTTATCTTCGTCATCACTTGGTTTGTGGTAATCAGTATGGGTTCCGGTGAAGAAAAACAAAACCGGAATGTTTTTTAAATAAAACGAAGTATGATCTGAAGGTCCTTGCCCTGTATTGTCTAAAGTAACATTAAAACCAGCAGGTTTGTTTTTGGTTACAATTGTTGAAAATTGTGCGGCAGTTCCAATTCCGCCCACAGTTAAACTTTTGTCTTTATCTAAACGACCAATCATGTCTAAATTAATCATGGTTATTACATTTGGATATAAGCTTTTTAGTGATTCTGCCATGTGTTTTGAACCAATTAAACCATCTTCTTCTCCAGAAAATAAAGCAAAAATGTAATTGACATTCTCTTTGGTTTTATTTTGAGAATACATTCTAGCTAATTCTAATACAGCGGCTACACCAGAAGCGTTGTCATCAGCACCATTATGTATTTCGCCCTGTGAATTAGGCTTAGAAGAATGGTTGTGTTCATTTAATCCCAAGTGATCATAATGTGCTCCAATTACAATTGTTTTTGAAGCTTTGTTGTCTAAAAAGGCAATCACATTTGTTCCGCTATTTGCTTTATCACTTGAAGCATCTGTGCTGTGCGGATTTATTTTTACTTTATAATTGAAAGTTTGTAAATACGATTTATTAGCATAAGGATTTAGCCCTAACGACTTAAATTCTTTCACTATATAATCTGCTGCTTTTTTTTCACCTGCCGAACCCGTTAATCGTCCTTGTAATTCATCAGATGCTAAATAAGAAATGTGTTTCTTTAATACTTTTGGTTGTGCTATTTCCGCTTTGTCGCCTTCAACCCAATCGGCAATAAAAACATTCGTTTCTCTTGGTTTACTTTGCATTCTATTGCTAGAGAAAACTAATTTTTTCCCATCAGGAGAAAACATTGGAAACGCATTGAATTCGCTTTCGTAGGTAATTTGTTGTAAATTTTCACCATCTGTATCAATCATAAATAACTGGAAATCATAGCCTCTAGTTGAATGATGATTCGATGAGAATATAATTTTTTTATCAGTAGGATGGAAGTAAGGAGCCCAATTGGCCTTTCCTAAATTGGTTATTTGTTTTAAATCGGAACCATCAATGTTGCAGGTATAGATTTCCATTTCAGAGGGAGCAACCAAATTCTGTGCTAATAAATCTTTATATTCTTTAACAGCTTCAGCGGTTTTAGGACGTGATGAACGAAATACAATTTTTTTACTATCATGCGAAAAGAAACAACCGCCATCATATCCTAAACCAGATGTGATTTGTTTTAAATTGGTTCCATCAATATCCATCGTGTAAATTTCTAAATCACCACTTCTAATACTGGTAAATGCAATTTTCTTTCCGTCAGGAGAAACAACTGCTTCTGCGTCATAACCTGGCGTATTTGTTAATTGTTTTGTGATGTTTCCTTTTAAATCGGCAACATAAATATCAAATTCAGGGTAAATTGCCCATAAATATTTTCCTTCAATCGGTTTTGGAGGAGCAGGACAAGCGTGGTCAGCGGCATGAGTGGAAGCATAAATAATATGTTTGCCATCGGGCATATAATAGGAGCAAGTAGTTCTTCCTTTTCCTGTTGAAACCAATTGCAGACTTTTCTCGTTGAATTCTTGTGCTTGTAAATCCAACATGAAGATTTGGTCACATGAAACACCAAATGCTTTATTGGTTACTTGTAGTGTTAATTTATCGCCTTTTGGGTTAAAATAGGCTTCGGCATTGTCGCCACCAAAAGTTAATTGTTTGATGTTTTTTAGATGTTTTTCTTGTCCAAAACCTGTTAGGGTTGCTAATGATAGTAAAAGAAAGAATACATTATTTTGTTTGCTATTGAATGAGAACATATGGTTTTTATTTGTAATTAAAATGAATAGATTGCTAAGGTACAAAAAAGACAAGTTATCAAAAACTTGTCTTTATAATTGTTTTCTATACTAAAATAAATTATTTCGTAGCAGCTGTAATTTCAGCAATTTTCACTATTACTTCTGTAGCTTTAACCATACTTTCTACGGGTACGTATTCGTACTTCCCGTGGAAATTATGTCCGCCCGCAAAAATATTTGGACATGGTAATCCTTTATACGATAATTGACAACCATCTGTTCCACCACGAATGGGTTTGATTAAAGGTTTTATACCTAAATCTTTCATAGCTTTTTCTGCAATTTCAACGATATGAAAAACGGGTTTTACTTTATCTTTCATGTTGTAATATTGGTCTTTTACTTCCGCAATTACAATTTCTTCTCCAAATTGTTTTTTCCATTTTTTATTGAATTTATTCGCTAATTCGTGGATAAATTCTTTTCGTTCTTTGAATTTTTTTGCGCTATGATCACGTATAATTAATTCTACGACCGTTTCTTCAATACTTCCCGAAATCCCTACTACGTGAAAAAATCCTTCATAACCTTTCGTTTTTTCTGGGATTTCGTTCTTTGGTAATTTCGAAATAAATTGATTGGCTAAAAGCATTGAATTTATCATTTTTCCTTTAGCATAGCCTGGGTGAACACTTTTTCCTTTGAAAATGATTTTCGCTCCAGCGGCATTAAAATTTTCATATTCTAATTCGCCAATTTGACTTCCATCCATAGTATAAGCCCATTCGCAACCAAATTGTTCTACATCAAATTTATGCGCACCACGACCAATTTCTTCATCAGGTGTAAAACCTACACGAATTTTTCCGTGCTTAATTTCAGGATGTTGGATTAAATATTCCATTGCCGACATGATTTCTGTTATACCAGCTTTGTCATCGGCACCTAGAAGTGTAGTTCCGTCAGTAGTAATTAAAGTTTGTCCTTTATATTGTAACAAGTCTTTAAAGTAACTTGGTGATAAAATGATGTTTTGTTTTTCATTTAAAACAATATCTCCACCATCATAATTTTTTACAATTTGTGGTTTTACATTAGCACCTGTAAAATCTGGAGTTGTGTCATAATGCGAAACAAATCCAATAGTTGGAACGCTATGTTTTACATTGCTTTCTAAAGTTGCCATTACATAACCATTTTTATCAATGGTTACTTCTGTCATTCCCATTGCTTTTAATTCTTTCACTAAAAGATTGGCAAGGTCTAATTGTTTTTTGGTACTTGGTGTAGTATCAGAATTTGGGTCTGATTCAGTATCAATAGTTACATAGCTTATAAAGCGATCGATTATATGTTGCATGAATTTTAAAATTTATACAAATATAGGGAATGAAGTTTTGAAATTAAAATAATGTAGTGTTTAATAAAAATCGTTAATAAAGGTTTTTAAACTAATTATGTAGAATAAAATTAAATCTCATTTCTGTAGGATTTAATTTGGTGGGCGATTGCTTGTTCCGAATTTCGGAAAGGGGTTCGAACCCGTGACCCTCCCGATGAAATCGGGATGCTCTGAACCAGCTGAGCTAAATGCTATTATTTTTAATTAATTCTTGAATTTTGATTTTACTTTTCCAATTTTTTATTTGTCTTTCTCTCTGAATAGCTTCGCTTTGTGAATTGAATTCTTCATGGTAAACCAAAATCCAATCGTTTGTAGAACCTGTGAAACCTTTGCTTTTTTGATTGTGACGAATAATTCGTTCAGTTAAATTGGCTGTATAGCCGATGTAGAATTTGTCTTTAGTAAGACTGTGAAGAATGTAAACTGTGTAAGGCATATAAATTTAATTTTGGCGTATAAAAAATCCCACATTTCTGTAGGATTTAATTTGGTGGGCGATTGCTTGTTCCGAATTTCGGAAAGGGGTTCGAACCCCCGACCCTCCCGATGAAATCGGGATGCTCTGAACCAGCTGAGCTAAATGCTATTTTTTTTAATTAATTCTTGAATTTTGATTTTACTTTTCCAATTTTTTATTTGTCTTTCTCTCTGAATAGCTTCGCTTTGTGAATTGAATTTTTCTTGGTAAACCAAAATCCAATCGTTTGTAGAACCTGTGAAACCTTTGCTTTTTTGATTGTGACGAATAATTCGTTCAGTTAAATTGGCTGTATAGCCGATGTAGAATTTGTCTTTAGTAAGACTGTGAAGAATGTAAACTGTGTAAGGCATATAAATTTAATTTTGGCGTATAAAAAATCCCACATTTCTGTAGGATTTAATTTGGTGGGCGATTGCTTGTTCCGAATTTCGGAAAGGGGTTCGAACCCCCGACCCTCCCGATGAAATCGGGATGCTCTGAACCAGCTGAGCTAAATGCTATTTTTTTTAATTAATTCTTGAATTTTGATTTTACTTTTCCAATTTTTTATTTGTCTTTCTCTCTGAATAGCTTCGCTTTGTGAATTGAATTTTTCTTGGTAAACCAAAATCCAATCGTTTGTAGAACCTGTGAAACCTTTGCTTTTTTGATTGTGACGAATAATTCGTTCAGTTAAATTGGCTGTATAGCCGATGTAGAATTTGTCTTTAGTAAGACTGTGAAGAATGTAAACTGTGTAAGGCATATAAATTTAATTTTGGCGTATAAAAAATCCCACATTTCTGTAGGATTTAATTTGGTGGGCGATTGCTTGTTCCGAATTTCGGAAAGGGGTTCGAACCCGTGACCCTCCCGATGAAATCGGGATGCTCCGAACCAGCTGAGCTAAATGCTATTTTTTTGAATTAATTCTTTAATTTTGATTTTACTCTTCCAATTTTTTATTTGTCTTTCTCTCTGAATAGCTTCGCTTTGTGAATTGAATTTTTCTTGGTAAACCAAAATCCAATCGTTTGTAGAACCTGTGAAACCTTTGCTTTTTTGATTGTGACGAATAATTCGTTCAGTTAAATTGGCTGTATAGCCGATGTAGAATTTGTCTTTAGTAAGACTGTGAAGAATGTAAACTGTGTAAGGCATATAAATTTAATTTTGGCGTATAAAAAATCCCACATTTCTGTAGGATTTAATTTGGTGGGCGATGAGGGGTTCGAACCCCCGACCCCCTCGGTGTAAACGAGGTGCTCTGAACCAGCTGAGCTAATCGCCCTAATAAGATGCTTTACTATTACCGTATTGCGAGTGCAAATATACAAGGATTATTTGTTTTTGCAAGCGTTTTGATGAAAAAAATTACTTTTTTTCTATCTTTTCTAAAAGGACTTTGTTTGTATAATTTACCATCGTAATGGTAATTTCTTCATTATTAGTAGTTTTGCCTTCGATAACGTAAATTTTACCTTTTCTGTAAGATTCGTTACTTTTTGAAAAATCTACATCTCCATAGCGTAAACTTTGTTTAATATCTTCCATTGTAACCCATTTTTCTGCCAGAGATTTCTTGGCTAGGGTATCAATGTCTAATGATTTACTTCTTAAATCTTTTAAAACACGACAATTCGGGAAGTAACAAAATTCAACTCCTTTATCACTTGCTTTTGCTTTTAAAAACCACATTACAAAAACACCTCCTAAAAATAATCCAAATAAATAATAGGCTAAACGAAACTTAAACTTCATAATAGTATAATTTGTGCAAATTTAGTATAAATTATACACATAAACACGTAGATTTTGTAGTGATTTCTAGTAATATTAAAAAACAATCAAGTCTATATCTCTGTGTTCTAAATTAAACCAATCGGCAATAGCTTTGTTGGTTAGAACGCCATGATAAGAATAAATGCCGTGTTTTAAACCTCTGTTGCAACGAATAGCGGTTTCTATTCCACCATCATCAGCAATATGTAACAAGAAAGGAGAAATAATATTGCTAATCGACATTGAAGCTGTTTTAGAATAACGAGAAGGAATATTGGGAACACAATAGTGAATTACACCATTTTTGATAAAAGTAGGTTTTTCATGAGTGGTTATTTCTGAAGTTTCAAAACATCCTCCTGTATCAATACTAACATCAACAATAACAGCTCCTTTTTTCATGTGTTCAACCATAGTTTCTGTAACAACAATTGGTGCACGATTTTTTCCTTTCATTGCTCCAATAGCCACATCGCAACGACGCAATGCTTTTAAAAGCGATTTTTCTTGAATAGTAGAAGTAAAAATTCTTTGATTTAACGTATTTTGTAAACGACGTAATTTCGTAATTGAGTTATCAAACACTTTTACATTTGCTCCTAATCCTAAAGCGGTTCTGGCTGCATATTCCGCAACGGTTCCTGCTCCAATGATAACTACTTTTGTTGGCGGAACTCCAGTTATATTTCCAAATAACAACCCTTTTCCAATGTTTTCACCAATCATTAATTCGGATGCAATTAAAATGGATGCTGTTCCAGCAATTTCTGATAACGATTTTACAGCAGGATAGGAGCCATCTTCGTCTTTTATGAATTCAAATGCTAAAGCCGTAATTCTTTTGGTTGCTAAAGCTTCAAAATATTCTTTTTTCTGTGTTTTTAATTGAATAGCTGAAATAACGATGGTTTGTGGATTCATCATTTCTAATTCAGCTAGAGTAGGTGGTTCCACTTTTAAAATCATTGGGCAACCTAATACTTTTTTGGTGTCTTGCGTAATTTCGGCACCTGCTTCACTGTATTCTTTATCGGTATAACTTGAACTTTCTCCTGCGCCAGCTTCTAACATCACTCTATGTCCGTGAGAAACTAAAGAAGAAACAGCATCAGGTGTTAAACAAATACGGCGCTCTTGATATGATGTTTCTTTTGGAATTCCAATAAACAATTCACTTTTATGTCTAGCCACTTCTAGCTTTTCTTCTTGTGGTAATAATTGAGATTTCGAAAATGGACTATAAATAGACATGGTGTGTTGTTTTTTGTGGTACCAATTTAGGAATAATTTTTAAAATAGAAAACAGCAATAAGGGAAAAGGGATAAGAATCTACTAATTCTTCAATACTAATTCTCTTTTTCCATCTGCCATAACCTTTATTGTAATGCTTGCGTGATCTATTGGAATTAAATTGGGCGTTTTTTCAGGCCATTCGATAAAACACCAATTATCGGAATAAAAATATTCATCTAATCCCATATCATAGCCTTCTTCTTCCGAATTTAAACGATATAAATCAAAATGATAAACGATTTCGCCTTCAAACGTGCGGTATTCATTCACTAATGAAAAGGTTGGACTGCTCGAATTATCTTTTACGCCTAATTCCTTGACCAATTCTTTTATTAAAGTGGTTTTTCCAGCGCCCATTTGCGCATGAAAAGTAATGACTTTTTTTAAGGAATGCGTCGCTAATATTTGCTTGGCAACGTTTGTGATTTCGTCTAATGAAAAAATTATGGTCATATTAATTTATAACTTTACTGAACACTTATAACTGAATACTGAACACTATTAACGCGGTTCTAAAACTAAAAACGGAATTACCATTTCTTCTAATGAAATTCCTCCGTGTTGGTAGGTGTTTCGGTAATAACTCACATAATGATTGTAGTTATTAACGTAAGCCAAAAATAAATCGTTTTTCGCAAAAATAAAAGAGCTACTCATGTTGAGTGCTGGCAATCCAATTTTCTTAGGATCTTTCACAGCATAAACGTCTTTGTCTTCGTAGGTTAAGCTTCTTCCTGTTTTGTAGCGAAGATTTAAACTCGTGTTTTTATCACCAATAACTTTCGACGGATTTTTACAATTGATAGTTCCATGGTCGGTAGTTATAATCAATTTAAAACCAAGTTGTTGTGCTTGTTGAATCATATCCAAAAGTGGAGAATTTTTAAACCAACTCGCCGTTAAGGAACGATACGCTTTATCGTTTGAAGCTAATTCTTTTACTACATCCATTTCGGTTTTAGCGTGCGATAGCATATCCACAAAGTTGTAAACAATAGTAGTCAAATCGTTGTTTTTTAACGATTTGAAGTTGTCTGCTAATTTTTTTCCTGATGTGAAATTGGTAATCTTATAATATTCTTGTTTGATGTTTAATCCCAAACGTTTTAATTGCTCGGTTAAAAATTCACCTTCATATAGATTTTTTCCTCCTTCATCAGGATCGTTTTTCCAATATTGTGGAAACTTCTTCTCCATATCTAAAGGTGTTAAACCAGAAAAAATTGCATTTCGAGCATATTGCGTAGCCGTTGGTAGAATAGAGAAGTAGCTCACTTCTTTTTCTAGTTTGTAGTGATTGTTTACCACACTTTCAAACGCTTTCCATTGGTCATAACGCAAGTTATCAATGACAATGAATAAAATAGGCTTGTCTTTTTTACGGATTTCAGGTGCTACTAATTCACCAAAAATTTCATGAGAAAGAAAAGGCTTGTCTGCTTTTGGTTGGAACCAATCTTCATAATTACGTTCGATGAATTTACCAAATTGCATATTGGCTTCGGCTTTTTGGCTTTCCAAAATTTCCACCATGCTTTGGTCTTCGATATTTTCTAATTCTAATTCCCAGAATAATAATTTTTTGTACAATTCTACCCAATCTCCATAGGTACGAACCATTGCCATATCCATCGCAATTTTTCGAAATTCTTTCTGATAATCTAAAGTTGTTTTTTCGGAAATCAATCGCGAATGGTCTAAATTCTTCTTCAAACTCAATAAAATCTGATTTGGATTTACAGGTTTTATCAAATAATCTGCAATTTTAGAACCGATGGCTTCTTCCATGATATATTCTTCTTCACTTTTGGTAATCATAATCACCGGAACCGAAGATTTTTTTTCTTTTAATTCTGATAAGGTTTCCAAACCACTTAAACCCGGCATGTTTTCATCTAAAAATACTACATCAAAATTGTTTTCTTCAAACAAATCAATGGCATCTTGCCCATTATTACAGGTAGTTACATGATAGTTTTTCTTTTCTAAAAATAGGATGTGTGGTTTCAATAAATCAATTTCATCGTCAACCCAAAGTATTTTTATTTGGCTCATTTCTTCTTAATTTGTGTGCAAGTTAGTATTTATTAAACGACCATTGTATTAAATTTAGTATAAAATTTCCCATTAGTTTTAAACAATTCTTTTTGTAAAAAATCGCTACATTTGTTATTCAAAATTTATACTTGTGAGCCAAACCAACAAACTCAAAATATTCAACGATCCAATTTATGGTTTTATTACCATTCCTAATACTTTAATTTACGATTTAATTCAGCATCCTTATTTTCAACGTTTGCGAAGAATTTCCCAAATGGGTATGTCGTATTTGGTTTATCCTGGAGCACATCATACTCGTTTTCATCATGCGTTGGGTTGTATGTATATCATGCAAAAAGCGGTTCAAACCTTGCAATTTAAAGGTGTTTCTATTTCGGAAGAAGAAGAAAATGCGTTGTATATTGCTATTTTGTTGCACGATATTGGTCACGGTCCCTATAGTCATGCTATGGAGCATAGTATAGTAGAAGAAGTCCATCATGAAGAATTATCGTTGTTATTCATGGAGCAATTGAATAAAGAATTTGAAGGTAAATTAGGATTGGCTATCCAAGTTTTTAAAGGAGAATACCATCGTAAATTCATGTTGCAATTGATTTCAAGTCAGTTAGATATGGATCGAATGGATTATTTAAAACGTGATAGTTTTTACAGCGGTGTAGCAGAAGGAAACATTAATAGTGAGCGTTTAATCCAAATGATGAACGTGCAGGATGATTATTTGGTCATTGAAGAAAAAGGAATTTATTCAGTAGAAAAGTTTTTGGTGGCTCGAAGATTGATGTATTGGCAAGCCTATTTACATAAAACCAGCGTGGTTGCGGAATTAATTTTGACCAAAATTTTAAAACGTGCTAAAGAATTAACTCAAAAAGGAATTTTATTACCTTGTAGTGAATCGTTACAATTTTTCATGCAAAACAAAATTTCCTTGTCAGATTTTGATAAAAGTGTTTTGGATAAGTTTTCTTATTTAGATGATTATGATGTAATGGGAGCTATTAAATCATGGCAGTTTCATGATGATTTTGTTTTACAATCGTTATGTAAAATGATTTTGAATCGTGATTTATTAAAAATTCAAATAACAGATGATAAACCCAACAAAGAGAATCTGTTAGCAATAAGAAATAAATATATTGCAATGGCTGGAATTTCTGATAAAGAAGCCGACTATTTTGTGTTCAAAGGAAAGTTGAAAAACCAAGCGTATAGTAAACTAAGCGAGCCGATTCGGATTTTAAAAAAGGACAAAACTATAGAAGATGTAGTTGAGGCTTCAGACCAATTACATTTAAAGGCTTTATCAAAACCCGTGACAAAATATTTTATATGTTTTCCAAAAGTGGTCTTAGAAGTATAGCTATTTAATTTAATTTCATATTTTTGCCAAGATGAAGTGGAATCAATGCTTTGGTATTGAATGAAAATGAGTATTTTTATATTTTCAAATCTATCTTTTTAGATAGTAATAAAAATTTTAAATGAAGTTTACAGCAGCGCAAATAGCAGGCATTTTAGAAGGTGAAGTAGTAGGTAATCCAAATGCAGAAGTTTTTAAATTGTCGAAAATAGAGGAAGGAACCGAAGGCTCATTGACGTTTTTGGCGAATCCTAAATATATAAATTATATTTATTCTACTCAAGCAACTATAACTATTGTAAATAATACTTTTGAGCCTGAGCAAGAAATAACAACTACTTTAATCAAAGTAGAGGATGCTTATAAATCATTTTCAAAGTTATTAGAATATTACAATCAAGTCAAATTGATGAAATCAGGAATTGAACAACCTTCGGTTATTTCAGAAGGAGTTACTTATGGTTCTGATTTATATTTAGGAAGTTTTTGTTATGTTGGAAAAAATGTAAGCATTGGTGACAATGTAAAAATTTATCCTAATACTTTTATTGGCGATAACGTTACAATTGGTGATAACTGTGTTTTCTTTGCAGGGGTTCGTATTTATTCCGAAACGGTTATTGGAAATCGTTGTACTATTCATTCGGGTACTATTATAGGTTCTGACGGATTTGGTTTTGCACCTCAAGAAGACGGAACTTATGTAAAAGTGCCACAAATTGGAAATGTAATTATTGAAGATGATGTTGAAATCGGTGCTTGTACAACCGTTGATAGAGCTACTTTAGGTTCTACAGTTATTAGAAAAGGAGTAAAGCTTGATAATCACATTCAAGTAGCACATAATGTTGAGATAGGAGAAAATACTGTAATTGCAGCTCAAACCGGAATTGCTGGAACCACCAAAATTGGCAAGAACTGCTTAATTGGTGGGCAAGTTGGTTTTGCGGGTCACTTAGTAATTGGTGATGGCGTTAAAATTCAAGCGCAATCAGGAATTGGAAAAAATTTAGAAGCAGGAGAAGTGGTTCAAGGAAGTCCAGCTTTTAATTATGGTGATTTTGCGAAGTCATTTGTTCATTTTAGAAATTTACCTAAAATTGTTTCCGATTTAGAAGACTTAAAAAACACAATTAAATAATTTAAATATAATTTTATCATGGCGAAGCAAACAACAATTGCTGCAGAAATATCATTAAAAGGTGTGGGTTTACACACAGGGCAAGAAGTTTCTATGACTTTTAAGCCAGCCCCAGTAAACAATGGATTTACATTTGTACGTGTGGATTTAGAAGGACAACCAATTATTGAAGCTGATGCAAACTATGTTGTAAATACGCAACGAGGTACTAATTTAGAAAAATTAGGTGTAATGATTCAAACACCAGAGCACGTATTAGCTGCTTTAGTGGGATGTGATTTAGATAATGTTATCATTGAATTAAATGCATCGGAATTACCAATTATGGATGGTTCTTCAAAATATTTTGTTGAAGCTATTGAAAAAGCAGGAATTGTTGAGCTAGAAGCTGAACGAAAAGTATATGTGGTTAAAGATGTAATTTCTTTTATGGATGAAGCCACTGGTAGTGAAATTACAATAATTCCATCTGAGGAATATTGTGTTACTGCTATGGTAGATTTTGGTACTAAAGTTTTAGGCACTCAAAATGCAACCATGAAAGGGATTAAAGAATTTAAAAAAGAAATTGCTAATTGTAGAACTTTTAGCTTCTTACACGAATTAGAGTCGCTTTTAAACAATGGATTAATTAAAGGTGGCGATTTAAACAATGCTATTGTATATGTTGATAAAGAAATTTCGACAGAAACGATGGAAAACTTGAAAAAGGCTTTCAATAAAGATACAATCACGGTAAAAGAAAACGGAATTTTAGATAATCTTACACTTCATTATCCTAACGAGGCAGCAAGACATAAATTATTAGATATTATTGGTGATTTGTCATTGATTGGAACTCGTATTCAAGGGAAAGTTATAGCAAACAAGCCAGGACATTATGTAAATACTCAGTTTGCAAAGAAAATGGCTAAATTAATTAAAATCGAAGAGCGTAATAATGTGCCTTCTTACGATATTAATAAAGAGCCTGTGATGGATATTCATGGCATCATGGATTTGTTACCTCACAGACCACCATTTTTATTAGTTGATAAAATTTTAGAACTTTCTGATACACATGTTGTGGGGTTGAAAAATGTAACTATGAACGAAGATTTCTTCGTAGGTCATTTTCCAGGTGCACCAGTAATGCCAGGTGTTCTTCAGGTTGAAGCCATGGCGCAAACAGGTGGTATCTTAATTTTAAGTACGGTGCCTGATCCAGAAAATTACTTGACTTATTTTATGAAAATTGATAATGTTAAGTTTAAAAATAAAGTACTACCAGGCGATACCTTGTTCTTTAAATGTGATTTAATTTCTCCTATTAGAAGAGGTATTTGTCACATGCAAGCATATGCGTATGCAAATGGAAAATTAGTTTCAGAAGCCGAATTAATGGCACAAATTGTTAAAGTAAAATAATTAAACATATGAAATCGCTACTAAAATAACTTTGCGTAAGCAAATACCAAAAATAAAGGCGATAACATATTTTTCCTATAAAAAATAAAATAATAAAATATGAATCAACCATTAGCTTATGTGCATCCAGGTGCCAAAATAGCAAGAAATGTTGTAATTGACCCATTTACAACCATTCATAATAATGTTGAAATTGGTGAAGGAACTTGGATTGGTTCAAACGTTACCATTATGGAAGGCGCTCGTATAGGTAAAAATTGTAATATTTTTCCAGGTGCGGTTATTTCTGCAGTACCTCAAGATTTAAAATTTGGAGGTGAAGAATCGTTAGCGGTTATTGGTGATAACACAACAGTTAGAGAATGTGTAACTATCAATAGAGGTACGGTTGCTTCAGGGCAAACTAAAATAGGTAAAAATTGTCTAATTATGGCAACGGCACATATTGCGCACGATTGTCATATTGGGGATAATGCTATTATTGTAAATGGCGTTGCTTTAGCGGGACACGTAACTGTTGGAAATTTTGCAATTATCGGTGGTTTAGCGGCTGTACATCAGTTCATTTCTATTGGTGACCACGCTATGATTTCAGGTGGTTCATTAGTAAGAAAAGACGTTCCTCCTTTTACAAAAGCGGCTAAAGAACCTTTATCTTATGTTGGAATTAACTCGGTTGGATTGAGACGCAGAGGATTTTCAACAGATAAGATTAGAGAAATTCAAGATATTTATAGAATACTATATCAAAAAAACTATAATACTACCCAAGCTTTAAGCATCATTGAAGCTGAAATGGAAGCTACTCCAGAAAGAGATGAAATTTTAGATTTCATTAGAAATTCTTCACGAGGAATCATGAAAGGCTATACTAGTTCAATATAAATTAGAATCATAAAATTAATAAACAAAATCAAATACAAATAAAACAAAATGGCAAGTACATCAGATATTAGAAACGGATTATGTATCAAATACAATAATGATATTTATAAAATTATTGAATTTCTTCACGTAAAACCAGGAAAAGGACCAGCTTTCGTAAGAACAAAATTAAAATCTTTAACGAATGGAAAAGTATTAGATAATACATTTTCTGCTGGACATAAAATTGATGAAGTACGTGTTGAAACACATACCTTCCAATATTTATATGCTGAAGGTGATCAGTTTCACTTTATGAATAACGAATCATTTGAACAAATTACGTTAGACAAAAAAGTATTAGATGCTCCCGATTTGTTAAAAGAAGGAACTAATGTAATGATTCAAATTAATGCAGAAACAGAAGCGCCTTTATCAGTTGATATGCCAGCTTCTATTGTATTAGAAGTTACATATGCTGAGCCAGGAGTTAAAGGAAATACAGCTACAAATGCTACAAAACCAGCTACTGTTGAAACAGGCGCTACAGTTAACGTTCCATTGTTTATCAATGAAGGTGATAAAATCAAAATTGACACAGCATCTGGAAACTATATGGAAAGAGTTAAAGAATAGTTTCCAGTTTACTGTCGCAGTTGGCAGATTCTAATAAGAACTGAAAAACTGCGACTGTAAACTGTGACTGAACACAAATCACTAATAAATGAAATTTCCAAAAGTTTATCCTCTAAAAGAAATTGCCCAAATTATCAATTGTAATTATGTGGGCGATGCCGATTTTCCAGTTCATGGTATGAATGAAATTCATGTTGTTGAACCAGGAGATATTGTATTTGTTGATCATCCTAAATATTATGATAAAGCCCTTCAATCGGCTGCTACTATTGTTTTAATTAATAAAGAAGTGGAATGTCCTGAAGGAAAAGCATTATTGATTTCAGATGATCCATTTAGAGATTTCAATAAACTTACCAAACATTTTAGACCTTTTCAAGCCTCACATGCTGCAATTTCTGATTCTGCATTGATTGGAGATGGAACGGTTATTCAACCAAATTGCTTCATTGGACATAATGTTCAAATTGGTAAAAATTGTTTAATTCATCCAAATGTTACTATTTACGATAATACCGTAATTGGTGATAATGTAATGATTCACGCAGGTACTATTTTAGGAGCTGATGCTTTTTATTACAAAAAACGTCCAGAAGGTTTTGATCAATTAATTTCTGGTGGACGAGTAGTTATTGAAGATAATGTAGGTATTGGCGCACTTTGTACCATTGATAAGGGAGTAACAGGTGATACAACTATTGGCGCTGGAACAAAAATAGATAATCAAGTACATGTTGGTCATGATACCGTTATTGGTAAAAAATGTTTGATAGCTTCACAAACTGGAATTGCTGGTTGTGTGGTTATTGAAGACGAAGTAACACTTTGGGGACAAGTAGGAACTACTAGTGGAATAACTATTGGCGCAAAAGCTGTAGTTATGGGACAGACAGGTGTTACAAAATCTATTGAAGGCGGAAAAACGTATTTTGGTACACCAATTGAAGAATCTCGCGAGAAATTAAAACAACTGGCCAATGTGAAACGCATTCCAGAAATTTTTGAAAAATTAAAGCAAAATGACAAATAGAGAGAAAATCGAATTTTTGTACAAGGAGGATGGCATCAGAGATAAACTGTTTTTAAATTCCTTAATACATGATGATTTTAAATTAGAATGGGATAGTTCTTCTGGTAATTCTATTTTGGATAAAAATTTTATTTTAAATTTAAGTGATGAAATTAACGCTAACTACGAAATCTCCTACTTTGAAATTTCGCACTTAATTGAAGAAAATAATCAGTTGGTTGTTAAGTATAACCACAAAGTTGCAACTATTGAAAATCCAAAAGAAATAATGTTGATAGCAAAAGTTGTTGCAATTTGGACTTTTCAAGACGAAAAAATTATTAATGGATATCTAATTAGCAAACCTAGTTAAAAAAATATAATAAAAATTACGTGTGTATTTGGTAAAAAACTTACTTTTGCATCACAAATTTAAACACAATTTAATTCATATATCATGAGCGTTTTAGTAAATAAAGATTCAAAAATAATTGTACAAGGATTTACAGGGAGTGAAGGAACTTTTCACGCTTCTCAAATGATCGAATACGGAACAAATGTTGTAGGTGGTGTAACTCCTGGAAAAGGCGGTTCAACACATTTAGACAGACCTGTTTTTAACACAGTAAAAGATGCTGTTGAAAAAGCGGGCGCTGATACTTCAATTATTTTTGTTCCGCCAGCATTTGCTGCTGATGCAATTATGGAAGCTGCTGAAGCTGGTATCAAAGTAATTATTTGTATTACTGAAGGTATTCCTGTGGCAGATATGATTAAAGCATATGATTACATTAAAGGAAAAGATTGTCGTTTAGTAGGTCCTAATTGTCCTGGTGTTATTACTCCAGAAGAAGCTAAAGTTGGTATTATGCCAGGTTTCGTTTTCAAAAAAGGAACAGTTGGAATTGTATCTAAATCAGGTACTTTAACATATGAAGCTGCTGACCAAGTAGTAAAACAAGGATTAGGAATCACTACAGCTATTGGAATTGGTGGTGATCCAATTATTGGAACTACAACTAAAGAAGCTGTTGAATTATTAATGAACGATCCTGAAACTGAAATCATCATCATGATTGGTGAAATTGGGGGTCAATTAGAAGCAGACGCTGCTAAATGGGTAAGAGCTGACGGAAATCGCAAACCAGTTGTTGGATTCATCGCAGGAGAAACTGCTCCTAAAGGAAGAACAATGGGTCATGCAGGTGCAATTGTAGGTGGTGCTGATGATACAGCAGAAGCTAAAAAACGCATCATGAGAGAAAATGGAATTCACGTTGTAGATTCTCCAGCTGAAATTGGTAAAAAAGTAAAAGAAGTTTTAGGTTAATCTTGAAACTAGATTATATAAAAAAAGTCCCGATTTAATCGGGACTTTTTTTATATAATTTCAGCACTTAATCCAGCATCTAATAATGCAGAGCATTGCGGCTTTAATTCGTCAAACGAGCCTGTTTTAACAGTACATCTTCCTTTATAATGTACTAATAAAGCGCATTGTTCAGCTTGTAATTCTTCGTGATTACAAACTCTTATTAAGGTATCAATTACGTGATCAAATGTGTTAACATCATCATTATGTAATACAATCTCATTATTGATGCTTACCGCTTCTTCTACTAAAACTTTTTCTTGTATTTTCTCTATCGTACTCATTTTCTTTACGGTTGAAAGTTCTACAAAAATAATAAAAAATTGTTTCAAATTCAATTACAAAAATCAAAATCAAATTCAAATTTTCATCTCCCCATTCCAAACTTCCAGTTTAAGCTATTTAACAAATTTCAAAGCTACCCAATTGTTGCGTTCAAATTGTTTTACATAGGATAATCCTTTCGATGTACAATTTTCTGAAATTACAGGAATATCTTCAGTGTAAAATCCACTTAAGAATAAAATTCCATTTGTGTTTAAACAATCTACATATTGCTGCATATCGTTTAGTAAAATATTACGATTAATGTTGGCAATAATAATATCGTATTTTTTACCAGCTAATAAAGATGCATCACCTTCATAAACCGAAATATGCTTGCAATTATTACGTTCTGCATTTTCAATGGAGTTTAAATAACACCAATTGTCAATATCAATTGCATCAATAGGTTGTGCACCTTTCATTTCGGCTAAAATGGCTAAAATGGCAGTTCCGCAACCCATGTCTAATGTTTTTTTATTGGTAAAATCTGTTTCTAAAATATGTTGAATCATCATGTGAGTTGTTTCATGGTGACCCGTTCCAAAACTCATTTTGGGTTCAATTACTATATCGTATTCGGCATTAGTTTTTTCATGAAAAGGAGCTCTTACATGACATTTACCATCAACTTCAATAGCTTCAAAGTTTTTTTCCCATTCTTCATTCCAATTTACTTGCTCAATTTCTTCAAAAGTATAACTGATGTTAAATTCGGAATTATCTAAAATTTGAATATCCTCTAAGATATTCTCACTCCACAACTCTTTTTGAACATAAGCAGAAATTCCAGTTTCAGTTTCAATAAAGCTTTCAAACGCTTTTTCGCCTAATTCAGCAATTAAGATTTCGCTACCTAATTCTAGCGGATTAATTTGGAAATGATATCCAATATATATGTTTGACATGTTTGTATTTTTTTGCAAAGGTAGTATTTAGTTCATTCTTAAATATTATTTTTGTATAAAATATCAACGTCACAACAATGAAAAAAATATTAATTTTCTTATTCTTTTCCATAAACACTATTAGTTTTGCTCAAGAGGTAAAAGTCACCACAAAAGATAATGATTTAAAATTAGATGCCCTTCCTTATTATAGTTTTGGAAAAGGGGTAGGAATAACATCACCTGATAGTTTATTTCAGTTAAATATTCGCTTTAGAATGCAAAACCGTGTGACATTTATTCAAAATGAAAGTGAAAGTGCTGCATATTCGGGAGAGATTAGACGATTACGTTTGCGTTTTGATGGATATGTTGGAAATCCACATTTTTTATACGTAATTCAATTATCTTTTGCGCCTGGTGATGTGGGTGAAGTTCAAGATGGTGAAAATATTAATATTATTCGTGATGCGGCTATTTTTTATCGACCAAATAAACATTGGAGTTTTCTTTTTGGGCAAACCAAACTCCCAGGTAATCGACAACGTGTAAATTCCTCTGGGGCAATACAATTAACAGATCGAAGTATTAATAATGCACGATTTACAATTGATAGAGATTTTGGTTTTCAAGCCTATTATTTGAATGAAAAGAAAGATAAATTTTCATATAATGTCAAAACAGCTGTTTCAACGGGTGAAGGAAGAAACTGGACAAAATCGGCGGATGATGGTGTTGCTTTAACCGGAAAATTAGAGTTAATGCCTTTGGGTTCTTTCAAAAAAGATGGAACTAATTTTGAAGGAGATGTTGCTCGTGAAGAAAAACCAAGATTATTATTATCGGGTGCATTTCATCAAAATAATTTAGCTAGAAGAACACAAGGTCAACTTGGAAATGATTTATTTGAACAAAAAACAATGAAATCGGTTTTATTAGATGCCATGTTAAAATATAATGGTTGGGCATTTATGTCAAGTTATATGTCGCGTTCAGCAAAGAATCCAATTGCATTTAATCCTGAAGACATCACAGAATTTAATTATGTACCAGTAGGAAGCGGAATGGATTACCAATTAAGTTATGTTTTTCCAACTAATTACGAAATAATAGGCCGTTTTTCTACTCAAAAAATGCATGAAGACATTAAAGCTTTAACTCCTGATTCTAAGCAATATTCCATAGGTGTTACTAAATATTTATGGGAACATGCGTTCAAATTACAAGGAGAAATAACTTTATCGGATTTAGATTATTTTAATGGAACTAACAAACAAAATTGGTATGTTCGTTTTCAAATAGAAATCGGAATCTAAGTTTTAAAAAATAAGTATAGAAACCACAAGTCAATATTTGATTTGTGGTTTTTTTATTTTCTATATTTCCAATTTTCTAAAATACATTTTCTAATTTTTTAATTGCTTACCTTTGCACTTTATTTATTCAATTATGTTACATATAGGAGAGTTCAATACGTTAAAAATACTTAGAGATACTAAAGTTGGTTTGTTTTTAGGAAGTGAAGAAACTCAAGAAGACGATGTTTTATTACCTAATAAATATGTACCCAAAGAATTTTCTATTGGAGATGATTTGACTGTATTCGTGTATTTAGATCATGAAGAGCGTCCCGTAGCAACAACTCTTAAGCCCTATGTCAAATTGAATGAATTTGCACATTTAAAAGTAAACTACATCAATAAATTTGGTGCTTTTTTAGATTGGGGATTAGAGAAAGATTTGTTTGTTCCTTTTAAAGAACAAGCGCGACCAATGGAAGAAGGAAAGCGTTATTTGATTTATATGCATATGGATGACAAAACGAATCGTTTAGTAGCATCGAGTAGAACAAATAAATATTTATCTAACGAAAATTTAGAGTTAGAGAAAAATGAAGAAGTTGATATTTTAATTTCACATATTACCGAAGGTGGAATTAATTGTATTATCAATCAAAAACACAAAGGGTTAGCTTATAAAAATGAAGTTTACGATGATGTAAAACCAGGAATGAAAACGAAAGGCTACATTAAAAACATTCGACCTGATGGGAAAATTGATGTGATGCTACGTAAGGTAGGAGTAGAGGCCATTGAACCATCTTCAAAAATAATTTTAGAAGAGTTGAAAGCCAATCGTGGCTTCTTACGATTAACCGATAATTCTCATCCAGAAGATATTAAAACGGTATTGAAAATGAGTAAAAAGAATTTCAAAAAGGCCGTTGGAAGTTTATACAAACAACAATTGATTGAAATTAAAGAAGACGGAATTTATTTAGTGTAAATGACAAACAAAAATAAAATATATCTTTTTCTGAGCGTATTGGTCTTATTCTCTACGTTTGTGGCTATTTTTCAAAATTTTGAAACCATTCACTTTATTGGTTTTGAAACGGAAATCATTTGGATTCCTATTTGGATAGCAGTTGTAATCTTACCACTTTTGAATTTGTATGAAATTGCTATAAATACGGATGATATTAATAAATACTATTGGATATCATTGGTTTTAAACGTTTTAACAATTCTTTTTATCCTTCGCTATTTTAAAATAAATTTATTTTAATTATTCGCCTTCTTCATCATTAAATTTAAACGGATAATCGCCAAATCTTGGAGCCAATCGTTTGGTTTGATATGGTTTTCTCGAAAATCTATTCGAGATTGCAATTATAGTTACGGAGTCTTTTTGTAAGGTTACATAAGAGGAAGTATTACCATGCCACCAACCATTATGAAAGAAATACTGTTGACCGGTTTCAAATTCTAACATGCGAATACCTAAACCATAGTTTTTGGTTCCTTTTCTTTCATAACTATATCCTTTAAACATTTCCTCCTTCATAGCTTTGCTTAAGAATTTTTCCGAATACAAAGCCAAATCAAATTGAAGCAAATCGCGAGGTGTTGAATAAATGTTTTTATCACCATACACTTGGTCTAAAAATTCAAAAGCCAAACGTAAATAATTATTTTTATAGGACTGACTAACGTCATCTTGTTTTGTAAGATCATCAAAAACAAAGGTATTTTTCATTCCAAGGGGATCAAAAATTAGTTCTTGAAGTACTTTGGGATAAGTCTTTTTCGTTACTTTTTCTATAATTAAGGCTAATAAAGCATAATTGGTGTTACAATACCCAAAACGAGTTCCTGGTTTGGATTCTAAGCCAATATTTTTCGTAGCCAGTAAAGTTAAAACATCTTGATTGGTTAAAGTTTTCTTTTTATCCCAAACGCCTTTATCATCTGTAAAATAGGCGTAATTTCGTAATCCACTTCTATGATTTAAGAGCATTCTAACCGTAGTATTTTCATGCGGAAATTCGGGTAGAATTGTTGTCACAAAATCATCTAATTTTAATTTTTTTGAATCAACTAATTTTAATAACGTAACAGCCGTTATAACTTTACTTACAGAAGCTATATGTAATGGTGTATCTTGTTTAATCGAATCACCTTTTTCTTTATAAGCAAAACCAGAGTAATTTTCATAGAGTATTTCTCCATTTTTGGCAACTAAAAACGAACCACTAAAATCTTTTGAATTGAATTTCGAATCATAAAAAGCCTCCATTTCATTTCCCATTCTTTTTTTATAAATAGTGGTAAGTGGTGAAAAATTTACGGCAAATTCAGACACATTTCCTTCCTTATCTTTAATGGTGGATTCTTTCGCTTTGTCAGGTGTTTCACGACAACTAAATAATAATAATGTTAGGCTTACAAATATTATTTTATTCAACATAGGGCGTATTCTTAATAGTAATATTGGGGTTTAAGGCTTGCAATGTAGCAATAAATTTGTCTTGTTTTTCAGGTGAAATATAAATATCATCATATTTGTTATAGGTAATAATTATTCCATTATGACTTAATGCTGGTTTCCAAATAGTTGGAACAATTATTCCCGAGTGATATTCAATTTTATTGATTTTAGTAATTTCAATTTTTCCGTAAAAGGGACCCGATTTCCAAAATAAAATTGTGTTTTCTATCTTGTAAAAAGTAGTTTTATACATCCAAATTAAAAATACAATCACTAAAAAATGTATTGAAAATAGAGCTAAAAATGGTTCGATAGAATCTTCAAAAAAAGCAGGAATTGTTAGGAGTAACAAAAAAACAATTACTCCTACATAAATGTACTTATTCAATTTACTTATTGCCGATTTAAAAATCATGCTATAAACCTAATTTTTTCTTTGTTTCTTTTGAAATTCCATCTTTGTGAACCATTACAGAAATTGCTTTTAATTTCATATAAGCTACACTGATATATACATAACCTCTATTGGCCACTTTCTTTTCATCAGTTCCCCATGAATTTTTTACTTTATAGTATATATTACCTTTTTGATCTTTCACTTTTCCAACAATGTGCATTAGATGGTCATCGGTAGTAGACAGATTTTCAAATTCTTGTTGGCGATATTCAGGCGTAATATTTTTTTCAGTGATAATTTCAGCTAAACCTGTTTTGATATCTTCATCATTTACTGGAACAAAAGCAATACCATATTTTCCAGAAAATGTTGGTTCAGAAACATCACAATCTAAAGAAAGCGAATAACCATTTGCCAAGGCACTATCTATATTTGCAATGAATTCGTTTAAAGGCAAATTATACATACTTCCGTTTGAAAAATTATCAGGAATATTCAAAATGAATGATTTGTAATTTGCTTCATGCGTAAACGAAGTCAATGTAATATAATTTTCAGGTTTAATTTGAGCAAATTCGGCAAATGATTTTGGCGTATAATTTTTTCCTTCGTATTCAAATTTAGTCGGAATACTTCCTAAATAAATATCTAAAACGGCATTAATGGCTTGTTTCCAGTTTGATGATAATTTCTTACCTGGATTTTCTACATACGTTTTTAACATCGCTTCTAAAACGGCGACCATTTCGGCATGGTTATGTTTGGTTGTTCCATCGTTCAATCCGTCATAAATACTATTTGGAACTAACCCATATTTTGTCAGACTATTAATTACATCGTGTGCCAAAGCACCTTCACTAAAATTAGCTTTTCCTTGACGCATTACGTAGTTATCGGCTTTAGTCAAATAAGTGGTTCTGGCTTGAAATATTTCTGAAAGGTCGATTTTCTTTCCTGTTAAGCGTATAATTTCCGATTCTAAAAAGGAAGATGTAGAGAAACTCCAACACGTTCCTGTATTATCTTGAGAGATTACAGGTAAGCGTTCAACATCAATAACATCTTGAAATTCATAGTTTTGAGCTGAAGCTGTAAATAGTCCAGATGCAAACAGCAATCCGATATATAGGTTTTTCATAAATCTAATTGTTTTGAACTTGCAATATAATGCAAAAAATGAATTATTTTTACGGAAATTTACAAATTATAAAAATTACAATATCTATTTTAAATATTTGAAAAATGAGCAATATCAATTGGAAAACTGTAAGAGAATTTGAAGATATTACCTATAAAAAATGTGATGGCGTTGCTAGAATTGCCTTCAACCGACCTGATGTTAGAAATGCCTTTCGTCCGAAAACGACAAAGGAATTAATAGAAGCATTTTACGATGCACAAGAAGATACATCAATAGGAGTAGTGTTGCTTTCTGCTGAAGGACCAAGTTCAAAAGACGGCATTTGGAGTTTTTGTAGTGGTGGCGACCAAAAAGCGCGTGGTCACCAAGGTTATGTTGGAGAAGATGGTTACCATAGATTAAACATTTTAGAGGTACAACGTATGATTCGTTTTATGCCAAAAGCGGTGATTTGTGTAGTCCCAGGTTGGGCTGTTGGTGGCGGACATTCGCTTCATGTGGTTTGTGATTTAACGTTAGCGAGTAAAGAACACGCAATTTTCAAACAAACCGATGCGGATGTAACTAGTTTTGATGGTGGTTACGGTTCGGCTTATTTAGCTAAAATGGTGGGACAAAAGAAAGCAAGAGAAATTTTCTTTTTAGGAAGAAATTATTCAGCACAAGATGCTTTTGAAATGGGTATGGTAAATGCCGTAATTCCTCATGCTGAATTAGAAGACACTGCGTATGAATGGGCGCAAGAAATTCTAGCAAAATCACCAACCTCCATTAAAATGCTAAAATTTGCTATGAATTTAACCGATGATGGCATGGTAGGACAACAAGTTTTCGCAGGTGAAGCCACTCGTTTAGCATATATGACAGACGAAGCCAAAGAGGGAAGAGATGCGTTCTTAGAAAAACGTAAGCCAAATTTTGAAAAGAAATATTTACCATAACATAGTAGATAACTAAATGAATATAGTGTTTAATAAACTATTTCTATGAACGAATTCACAAATAATTCCATCGATATTACCCAACTTCCGAAGTTTGAAGAAGTGCATTTAAAAGGATTAAATTCCAAGTATGTTACCGTTTTACTTTTTAATTTTTTATTGCTTTTCATATTGGTAATTGGAGGATTTTCAGCTTTGTTTTATTTCAAACAAGATGCATTTTCGTATCCAATTTGGACAGCAATTTTTGTTGGAATTTTAGTTGTTCTTGTGGGGTTAATTTTTTTTACTAAGCTAGGTTTTAATAAAAAAGGCTACGCATTTAGAGAACACGATGCCATTTATAAATCGGGATTAATTTCTGAAACCACTACAATTATTCCTTTTAATAGAGTACAACATGTAGCTTTGCATCAAGGGTTTATATCTCGAAAATTAGGTTTGGCTTCCATCGAATTATTTACTGCTGGAGGGAGTAGTTCCGATTTAGAAATACCAGGGTTACTATTGTCTGATGCTCAAAGTATTAAAAATTTAGTTTCTCAAAAAATAAATCCTCCCAAAGTGGAAGAAGTCGTAGAATCAAAATCAAACGAATCATTTTTAACAACTGAAAATGAATAATTTAGTTGATTTTTCACAACCACAACGTCAATCGCTTCCTGGAATTTTGGTAATGTTTGCCAATTCCTTGCAGAAGACGATTCGTGCTTTGTGGCCGATGTTGATTCTTTGGATAGTACGATTTGATTCCTTAAATAAAATTATCTTTTTCGGTAGTATTGCAGCGGCTGTTGTTTTGATAGGAGTAATTTCTTATTTACAGTATTTGTTTTTTACATTTCATATAGATGAAGAAAATAACGAATTTGTAATTCAAAAAGGTGTTTTTAATAAAACGAGAATTACTATTCAATTGCATAAAATTCAGCAAGTTAACATTAATCAAAGTTTAATTCAGCGATTAGTAGGGGTTCATAAACTAGAAATTGATACGGCAGGAAGCGATAAAAAAGAAGCGTCTATTAGTGCTATTTCTCATGAATTAGCAACCATTCTAAAAGAACGATTAATTAATCATTCGCAACAAGAAACGATTGTCGATTCTGAAAAAGTTGCTATTGAAGAAAGTCCGTCTTCTTTTATCAAAATTGGTTTATTGAGTTTGGTAAAGATTGGTTTCACATCAAATTATATCAAAAGTTTTGCCTTGATTTTTGTTTTTTTTACAACAATTGTAGAAAACCTTCAACAGTTAAATAAAGAAGTTATCGATGAAGATAAAGTGACTAATTATATTGACGAAATGCCAATTATCACTTCGTTTTTAGTTATTGCAGGTTTTTTTATTGGACTTATTTTAATTGTAAATTTAGTTCGAACAATTTTAAAATATTTCGATTTTACTATTCAAAAAAGTAAGCAAGCAATTATTTTATCTTACGGATTACTATCCACCAAAAATACTTTGTTGAATCCGAATAAAGTCCAAAAAATTAAGATTACACAAAACTATTTTCAAAAAAAGTTAGATGTTACCACTATTGGTGTTCATCAAGCCTCTAGCGATGTTGAAAAAGTAAAAGAAAAAGACCAAATAGAAGTTCCTGGTTGTAATGAAAGGGAACGCAATGCAATTTTAATATTACTATTAGGTCAACTGCCCAAAAAAGGAACCCAATATTTGCCCAATTGGAGAAAATTAGCAGTAAATACTTTTTTCTTTTTACTTGTTCCAATTTTGATAACGTTATTCCTAAATTATAGCACTGAATTCGTAACATGGACAGTATGGTTAATTTACACTTCTATATTCTGTGTATTTGCAGGAATTATGTTATGGTTTTCATTTAAAAATTATAAACTTTTTGTTTCCAATGATTTCATCATCAAGCAAAATGGAGCTTGGGATATTGATACCACAATTATAGAACCATATAAAATTCAAGCCATCGAAACCCAACAATTTTTCTGGCAAAAAGCAACGAATATTGGTTCGGTAACTTTATCAACTGCTGGTGGAACTGTTAGTTTTACCACAGCAAATTATTCCGAAATCAAGGAATTGGTGAATTATTGGTTATACGAAGTAGAAACTTGGGAAAAGAATTGGATGTAAACATTTTAAAATTAATCTATGGAAAAAAATATAAAGCCTATTATTGATAGTGTCATTTTTTTTGTTTCAATGTTAGTTATGTTTTTTTGGATATTAACAAATCGTATAAATATCTATGAAAACAAATTTATTGGCATCATTGCAGAAATACTTTGGTTGCCGTTTATTTTACTAATTTTTGTATTACCTATTTTAACAACGGTATTACTCTTAACAAGAAAGCTAAAAAATTCAAAAATTTTATTTTTGTCATTGACTATTCAAGCCCTTATAATAATAATGCAATTTACAAAGTAAAATGAATATAAAACATTGGATACAAGCCGCACGATTACGAACCTTACCACTTTCCGTTTCTGGAATTATTGTGGGAAGCGCTTATGCCTATCATCAAGGATACTCTGATTGGAGGATTGTTGTTTTAGCCTTGTTTACCACGTTAGGATTACAAGTGTTGTCTAATTATGCCAACGATTATGGCGATGGTGTAAAAGGAACCGATGCTAACCGAATTGGCGAAAAGAGATTAGTGGCAGCTGGAGTTATTACAGCAGAGCAAATGAAAAAAGCTGTAATTATTACAGCAATTTTGACTTTCATTATTGCTTTGTTATTGATTTACGTAGCTTTCGGAAAAGAAAATTTCGCCTTAAGTTTGATTTTTATCCTTTTAGGAATCGGCTCAATTGGAGCTGCCATTAAATATACAGTTGGAAAAAGTGCTTATGGTTATAGCGGTTTTGGTGATGTATTTGTGTTTATTTTCTTCGGATTGGTTTCTGTAGTAGGTTCTAATTTTTTATTTACTCATTTTATCGATTGGAAATTATTCTTACCCGCATCAGCCATCGGATTATTAAGTGTAGCGGTGTTGAATTTAAACAACATGCGCGATATTGAAAATGATAAAATAGCAGGTAAGAATACGTTGGTGGTGAAAATGGGATTAGAAATAGCTAAGAAATATCAACATTTTTTAATTGTGATTCCATTTGTTTTATTATTTATATTTTCAATTGGAATTAGTAAACAAATATTTTTCAGTTTTTTTGTTTTCATTTTCTTTTTAAAACACCTTGAAAAAGTTAGAAAATCAAAAAAATATGAAGACTTTGATCCAGAACTAAAAAAAGTAGCACTCGGAACATTCGTTTTAAGTATATTATTTTGGTTAACTTTAGTCTTTCTTAAATAATCACTTTTCACTAAAATAAAAACTATGAAAATCACATTCTACGGACACGCTTGTATCGGAATTGAAGTAAATGACGTTCACATTTTAGTTGACCCATTTATTTCAGGAAATCCAAAGGCTTCTCATATTGATATCAATACCTTGAAAGCCGATTTTATATTACTAACGCACGCACATCAAGATCATATTTTAGATGTTGAAGCAATTGCAAAACAAACAGACGCAGTAATTGTTTCTAACTACGAAATTGCATCTCATTTTGGTAATAAGGGCTTTAATTACCATCCAATGAATCACGGCGGAAGTTGGGATTTTGAATTTGGAACCGTTAAATATGTAATTGCTCATCACACTTCGTCTTTTCCAGATGGAAGCTACGGTGGTCAACCTGGCGGATTTGTAATTGAAGGCGAGCATAAAAATATTTACATCGCTGGTGACACCGCTTTAACCATGGATATGAAACTAATTCCTATGCGAACTAAGCTAGATTTAGTAATTTTACCGATTGGAAGTAACTTTACAATGGACGTGGAAGACGCCATCATTGCTTCTGATTTTGTACAATGCGATAAAGTGTTAGGTTATCATTTTGATACGTTTGGTTACATCGAAATCAATCATGAAGAAGCTAAACGCAAATTTTTCAATAAAGGAAAAGATTTGATGCTCTTAGAAATCGGACAAAGTATTGAATTGTAAATTTGGTACAAAAATTGGAATAGGTATAAAACACAATAGTCACATAGTATTTTAAATTATGTTTTCTATGAAAAGTGTAACGCCTTAAAAAACACACACAAAGTAAAACTATGATTCTATGTGTTTAAAAAATAAAAATAATGATTAATGAATAAACTGTATTACTTAGTATCCGCCTTATTAATTTCAGTATCGAGTTTTTCTCAAAAAGATGGTTTTTGGGACAAAGAACGTGCTACTACTAAAGAATTTACCCTTTCGGCAGGAAAACGCACTTTAATCAAAACAGAAGATTTGCCTGTTGGAACTACTGAATTCGTTTATCGAATTACCGTTTTAGATGAAAATCAAAAGTTAACATCAAGTTTGGTTTCGGTATTAAAAGCCATTCCTGATCCTACCGGAATTAGTCAGGGAACGGCTGGAGCTATTCATTTAACATCTGCAATTGCTGGAGATGACAAATGCACGTTTGCTTTGTTTCAAGAAGCAAATGCGGCTAATTTATTTTTGAAAGAAGGCAAAATGGATAGAGCCTGCTGGGAACAAAAAGAAAAAGTAAATAAAGACGCCAAGTTGATTTCGTCTTCTTCTTTATGTTTAACTAATTTACCTAATTTATGGTTCGGATTCGAAAGTCAGAATTGGGTTATGAACCAAAAAATTGTTTTAGAAGTCGTGCCTTGGGTAGATTATAAAGCGAGTAGAGGTTGGGATAAAACCGCTAAGAATGAAATTTTAAACTTAACTAAAAAGTTACCTGTAGTTTCAAAATTGAACAAAAAAGATGCGTTTTATGCTGCTTTTATTGAAAATATCAGTAAAAAGTTCACTTATAGAGAGTTTTTTCAACTTTTAGCAGTAGAGAAAAATAGTGCAATTGAAAAGCTTACCGAAGAAAGTTTAAAAGAAACTGGAGAAGTAAAAGCGTATTACGATATCATTCGTGAGAAATCAAATGCTGCTTTCCAAAAAGGAAATTATGAAGAAGCGATTTCGATTCTTTTAACCGAAATGTTTGCTAAAAACCGAGCGACTTATATCGATTATAGAATTTTAGGCGATTATTATTTGTATTCAAGACAGTTCACAAAAGCCGAAGAAACGTATAATAAAGTTATAAAATTAAATCCATCTGAAATTCATTTTCAGTTGAATTTAACCCACGTGTTTTTGTTTACTGATAGAATTTCAGAAGCCAAAGACATTCACAAAAAATACGTTCACGAAAGCCTATCCAACGGAAAAACCTGGATAGCACAAACGAAATTGGATTTCACAACTTTCGAAAAACACGGATTACCAACAGATGACTTCAAGAAAATCTTGAGGGTTATTGAATAATTTGCCAATGTCAAGTATTAGATTGTATTTTCAGGTTTTAATTTTGTTTTTTGCTTTTTCAATGAAAGCTCAAACGACTGATTCATTGAAGTTAGAAAGTAAAAAATCAGTTTCTTTGGAATCGTATAGACAAGTATTTTGGGATAATTTGCCTAAACCACATAATTGGACAAACGATTATGAGAATCTATTTTCGAAAGAGGAAGAGACTAAATTGAATCAAATTATTTCCGATTTCGAAAAAGAAACCACTGTCGAAATAGCCATTGTGACTATTGATACCTTTAAAGTTTCTAAAGAAAAGTTAGAAGATTTATCGCTTCACATTGCCAGAACTTGGGGTGTTGGTAAAAAAGAAAAATCAAATGGAATTTTAATAGCCATTTCTAAAGGATATCTAAAAATTAGAATTCAAAATGGAGATGGAATAGTACTATTTTTATCTGATGATGAAACAGCTAAAATTATTCGAAATGAAATTATTCCATACTTTAAAAAAGAAGATTATTTCGAGGGAACTAAAGCTGGAATTTTAAAATTAATAGAACTACTAAGAAAACGATTATAACCATTGGCACATTTTCAAATTGAAAATTGACACATTAACTTATGAAAGCAACCTATAAAAAATACATCCTTAATTTCAAACGCCCAAGCGGCACTTCTCGAGGCGTGATGACAGAGAAAGAAACTTGGTTTTTACTATTGGAAGAAAATGGTAAAACAGGAATAGGTGAGTGTGGTATTTTGAGAACGCTTTCATTTGATGATCGACCTGATTACGAGGAGAAATTACAATGGGTTTGTCAAAATATTCATTTAGGAAAAGATAAATTGTGGGACGAATTAGTAGCATTTCCTTCGATTCAATTTGGCGTGGAAATGGCATTTTTATCTTTAGCTTCAAAAACATCATTCGATTTGTTTCCTTCAGAATTTACAAAAGGTAAAAAAAATATGTTGATAAATGGTTTGGTTTGGATGGGAGAGGAGTCTTTCATGAAAACCCAAATCGAAGAAAAATTAGCACAAGGATTTTCGTGTATAAAACTAAAAATTGGAGCAATCGATTTTGAAAAAGAATTAGGATTATTGCGATTTATTCGTCAAAATTTTGATGCTAAAACCATTGAAATTCGTGTAGATGCAAATGGTGCTTTTGGTTTAAATGAAGCTTTAAATAAATTAAATCAATTATCTGAATTTGAATTACATAGTATAGAACAGCCTATACCTAAAAGCCACACTGATAATATGGCAAAACTGTGTAAGTCAGCTCCTTTTCCTATTGCTCTAGATGAAGAATTAATTGGCGTGCTTGGAATCGAAAATAAGAAAGAAATACTCTCTGAAATTCAACCACAATACATCATTTTAAAGCCTAGTTTAGTTGGAGGTTTTAAAGGAACTTTAGAATGGATTTCTATTGCTGAAAGTTTAAATATCGGTTGGTGGATTACTTCTGCTTTAGAAAGTAATATTGGATTGAATGCGATAACCCAATTTACTTTTACCTTAAATAATCCTATGCCACAAGGTTTAGGAACCGGTGGTTTGTACACGAATAACTTCGATTGCCCACTAGAAATTGAAAACGGACATATTCAGTATAATCCTGCTAAGAATTGGGATATTTCTAATTTAGGATTGGCTTAATACTTTTTATGTTTTTTCTACGTTTTTATGGAAATAAAGTCATAATTATGAAAAGAAACTTATTAATTGCACTTGTTGTTATTGCCTTTATGTCAATTATGTTTTTTAGTTTTAAAACTTTTATTTCAACTATTAATAATCAGAGAAATTGCGAATTTGCCAACATTGATAATATTGAAATTAATGTTGGAATTAATATTCCTTCGGTCGAAAGTTCAAATTGTAATTATGATGATGTAAAAAATGAAAAATCAGTTTATTTTAAGTTTGATAAAGATGTAAACATAAATGAATACTGTAGTTTAAACAAATTCTCTAAATTGAAAACTTCTAATTTAGAAGATTATTTAGATTTAAATTATACTGGAAATAATAATCCTTTTAAAAAAGGAATTGATAATTTTTATTCTAAAAGTGAAGCAAGATACTCCAATAATTATCATGCAATTTTAAATGCAAAAACAAAGGAATTATGGATTGTGATTTCTTTTAAAGATTGACACAAATAAGCTATTTTTGTAATCTTAAATCATCTATAAAATGTTTCGTTTAAAATTACCAACCGACCCAAGATGGGCTAACATTGCTGAAGGAAATTTAGAAGAAATTCTAACCGATCATGCTTGGTGTGAATTAAAAGCTTCTTCCAATGCCATTATGTTAATCAATATGTTACCTGAATTTACAGAGGTAACGACCGAGTTGACAAAAATTGCAAAAGAAGAAATGGATCATTTTGAGCAAGTGCATAAAATTATCAAAGCGCGTGGTTGGGTTTTAGGTCGTGAACGTAAAGACAGTTATGTAAATGATTTATTCAAATTCATGAAACCAGGAAATCGCAAGCATTTAATTGTGGAGCGTATGTTATTTGCAGCGATGATTGAAGCTAGAAGTTGCGAACGTTTTAAAGTCCTTTCTGATAATATTAAAGACGAAGAATTAGCTGTTTTTTACAGAGAATTAATGATTTCTGAAGCCAATCATTATACTTCATTTTTACAATTTGCTCACGAATTAGCAGAAGAAGGTTACGACGTTAAAAAACGTTGGGAAGAATGGTTAGAATTTGAAGCAAAAGTGATTGAAAGCTACGGAAAATCTGAGACTATTCATGGGTAAAAGTTTGCAGTCTCAGTCTCATTGTTCAGTTATATATTGTGACTGAATACTGCGACTGTCAACTATTCTTCGCTTCAATCCACTTGCTCATATATTTAGTGCTTTGTAAACTTTGATGTTGCAAGATTTGTCCCAAGAAGTTTTGGTTGCGATGTGCATTTAAATGTTCCTGAAGATTTTCTACTTCATTCATAAAATCAGTTTGATATAATTCCTTTTTGAAACGCTTTTCAATGATTTTATAACCATTTTTTTGAGCAGTTTCCCAAACGTTTTTATTAGTATATAATTCGATAGCTTTTTCTATAAAATCAGCTTCATCTGAAGTGATGAATCCATTCCAATCTATATTTCCGTTCATTGCTTCGGCGCCCATTTTGGTCGTTACAGATGGTAATCCCAATTGCATGGCTTCAAATAATTTGCCTTTTAAACCAGCTCCGTAAGGTATTGGTGCTAACAAAGTTTTAGCTTTCGAATACACATCTAAGACACTTTCGGCTCTTCCTTTAATTAAAAAACCTTCTTTTTCGTTATGAAGTTGCTTGGCTTTTTCCGAAACATAAGCGCCATAAATATGAAGTTCAGCTTCGGGAAGTTGCTTTTTAATTGATTTCCAACATTTTTTTAAGGCTAAAACGGTTTGCCAATTGGGTTCGTGCAAAAAGTTACCAATACTTACAAAATGGTTTCGTTCTTCAAATGAAGGAATATTTGTTTGAATTTCTTCTGATAAAAAAGGTAAATAAAACAAAAGAGAAGCATCAATTTTGAATGTTTCAGTGGACAATTGCATTTCATATTCTGAAATCAACAACGTCAAATCGCATCTATAAATGGAAGCCATTTCGCGTTTAAAAACATCGGAAATATAATCTTCAAAAACCAATTCCCGATTTTGTTTGAAGGCAATTTCTCTGGCTTTTCGTAAAAAATGTAAATCTTCAGTGTCTAAAACTCGTAAAGCATTTGGACAATTTTCCAACACGCGCCAACCGTATTGTTCTTCAATCATGAATCGGTCAAATAACACGGCATCGGGATTCAATGATTTAATTTCAGCATCAAAAGAACTATCATTTAATTGAATTGCTTTGGTTTTGACCGAAATCTGATTCAAATCAAACGAAAAATCCGACTTTGAAGCCGAACACAAAAACGTAATTTCATAATCTTGCTTTTGAAACAAAGAAATGAGTTGCAACATTCTGCTTCCAGCTGCTGTTGAAGTTGGTTCTGGCCAAACGGCTCCTATGATGACTAACTGCTTCATGTGACAAAGATAGTTATAAAGAAAAGTAAAAAGTAAAAAGTAAAAAGTAAAAAGTAAAAAGTAAAAAGTAAAAAGTAAAAAGTAAATTTGCACTAATCACTAATCACTAATCACTAATCACTAATCACTAATCACTAATCACTAATCACTAATCACTATAAAATGACTTTTTTCAAATTTTGTCCCAGCTGTGCTTCTACAAATTTTACGTTTCCAGATAATCGTCGGTTTTTGTGTGATGATTGTGGTTTTACGTATTATCACAACATAGCTGCTGCTGTAGCGATTGTTTTTACCTTTGAAGACAAAGTGTTATTTGCGGTAAGAAATGTAGACCCAGACAAAGGAAAATGGGATTTACCAGGAGGATTCATCGATCCGAATGAAACGGCTGAAGAAGCGGCTTGTAGAGAAATCAAAGAAGAATTAGGAATAGAAATTTTAACTAGCGAGTTAAAATATATCACGACGTCTCCCAATAATTATTTATACAAAAATGTTCCCTATAGAACAATGGATATTTTTTATGAATGTCCACTGAAATCAGATGTTATATCTATCAATGCTGAAGACGAAATTCAAGAATTGATTTGGGTAAAACGCTCAGAAATTGATTTGAATCAAATAGGTTTTGTCTCCATTCGAAAAGTAATTGGTGAAAAATATTTAGCTTAAGCACAATTAAAATGGCCGCTTGGCATTGGACGATAGGCGTAATATTGCAATACTTCTTCAATGGCTAATTTGAGTGCTTTATTTATCGGAACAATTACATTTCCCAATTGAAAATCGATTTGGGATAAATTCATGTAATAATCTGTAAAAATGGGAACAGGTAAGCCTTTATTGATTAATTCGGTTGATTTATTGTAGTTTTCAGCTTGTCCTTCTTTGATGATTTTACAAGTTGCTAATCGCAATTGACCATATTTATCAGTATTTGCTCCAAATCCAAAAAGACGACAAATTAATCCGCGGTATTTGTATTGGCTACAGTTTCCTTTATTTTTATCTAACAATGAAAGTGGATTATAGATAAAACATCGGTTTTCAGATGATTTATTTAATGCGGTTAAAACTTTTTCAGCTTCACCATTTAAAAATAAGTGAAAAGCCCAAGGCAAAAATTCGAGAGGTGATGCATCTAGTTCTGGATGATTGCAACATTTACCACAACCAGCAACACAACTTAAATGGGTGTGCGATTGGAATTCGGTTATTTCTAAATCTAAATTATGAAATAATTTTTCAACTAAAACAACCCGTCTTTCAATGGACATAATTTTTTACCGAAGATAGACTATAATTTGGTAGTTTGTTTGATTTGTCGGTTTTAATTCAACTAATTGAAAATAAGTGATTTAAATTTAATTTTTGTAGTTATCAGGAAAAGGTCTGTAGGCGTAATATTGCAAAACTTCTTCTAAAGCAGCTTTCATTGCTTTATTTACAGGTAGAAAAACATTTCCAAGTTTAAAATCTATTTGCGATAATTGCATATAATATTCAGTAAAAATAGGCACAGATAGATTTGTATTTATGGCTTCAGTGGCGTTTTTATAATTTAAAGTCTGACCCTCTTTGATAATGTTGCAAGTAGCAATGCGTAATTTTCCGTATTTATCTGTTGTAGCACCAAAACCAAAAAGTCTGCAAATTAAACCACGATATTGATAGGTACTGCAATTTCCTGATGTAAATTCAGCTAACGATTTTGGACGGTATAAAAAGCAAGTACTTGTTTTGCTTTGTTTTAACTCTAATAACGTTTCTTCGGCTTGACCTTTTAAAAAAATATGAAAAGCCCAAGGCAAAAACTCTAAAGGTGAAGCGTCAATTTCTGGTGTTGAGCAACATTTTCCACAACCTGCAATACAACCTAATTTAGTTTCTTTTTGGAATTCTATAATTTCCACCTCAAGATTTTGAAACAATGTTTCAACTAATCTTACGCGATGTTCAATTGAGTTATCCATTTTTAGCGTTGGTTTGCAAAGAGTTAAAAAAAGAGTTTAAAAACTAAATCAGGTATCAATCCTAACATTTTTTAAACTCTAATTTAAAAAAATAAGATATGCTTGCAGTTTACAAACTAGGCATCAGTTAATTTCTATAATGCAAATATATGAGTTATTTTAAATAAATTCATGGTTTAATTGTCGAGGTATAATTTTTTTAGAAACTCATTTCTTACATAACTTTTAATTACAACCAAAAGAAGTACTTGTATTAAATGTTTTTACGTTCTTTAAAATATTATATAATTTGGTAAAATCAAAAGATTAGAAAAAATTGATGCAGAGATTGATCATAAACAGTTTTTTAGAATTAATTGGAAATTTATAATAACAAAAGAATCAAATCAAATTTAAACAAAGTGAGCCCGATAAAATATCGAGCTCACTAGTATCATAATTTATTATAAATTTGTCTAAACTTTCGATTTCGAACTATTTATTAGGCATTTTTATTATAATTCAAAGGTTAATTATTTTCCACTTAAATTTTTCATTTCACTTTCTATCATCTCGTAAAATTGGTCAATCTTAGGCATAATGATAATTTTAGTTCTACGATTTTTAGCTCTATTGGCTGGGGAATCATTTTCTACTAATGGAATGTAAGAGCTTCTTCCTGCTGGAATTAATTGTTTTGGATTAACACCTAACTCTTTATGTAAAACTCTAACAATTGATGTTGCTCTTTTTACAGATAAATCCCAGTTGTCTAATAATACAGTATTTTTAATAGGCACATCGTCTGTATGACCTTCTACCATACATTCGAAATCAGGTTTGCTGTTGATTACTTTGGCTACTTTTGCTAAAACTCCTTTTGCTCGATCACTTACTTCATAACTTCCAGATTTAAACAATAAATTATCAGCAATAGAAATCATAATAACTCCTTTTTCAACATTGATATTGATATCCGGGTCATTAATTCCTACTTCACCTTTTAAACTGGTTACTAAAGCTAACGTAACACTATCTTTTTTAGTTAAAGCATCTTGTAAACGAGAGATTTTTAAATCTTTTTCTTTTAAACTCTCTAACGATTTTTCAAGGTTTTCAGCCCCTTTTGTAGTCAAAGTGGTTAAATTCCCCATGTTATTGATTAAATCGGTGTTGTTTTTCTTTAGAAAATCAACCTGATTTGCTAAGGCTTCTCTTTCTGTTAAACAAGTATTTAACTTAACCGTTGCCGTGTTTAATAAATCTTGGATTTCTTTGTTTTTAGCTTCTAATTCGGTGAATTTCTTTTTAGAAACACACGATGTAAGTGTCATAGTTGCTAATGTTACTATTAAGATTACTTTTTTCATAATGATTTTGATTTTTCACAAAATTAAATAGATATTGTTAAAAAATAGCTTTTATAAACCTAAACTATTGTTAAAATAGGTTTTCAAAAACCTTGCCATTTTTTACAAAAAAGCTATAAACAATGCTATTTGTTTTGTAATAATTTAATTTTTGATTTGTTCCACGTTTCTTATAAAATTGAAAGACAAGATGATAAAATGTAAAATGAGCTTCTATTATTGCCCAAAAATGTTTAAATTTTCCTTTTAAAATAAATTGTATTCCTGCTAAACCATCTAAACACATTCGCATAAAAAGGATTGGAAACAGTTGGTTTTTCGGTAAATTCTTAGTTAGCATGAACAATGAATTTCTGAAATTCAAAAACGTTTTTCTTGGATTACCTTCGTTTAAAGTGGCTCCTCCGACGTGATAGACAATAGACTTTGGAGTATATTTTGTTTTATATCCTAAATTAAAAGCGCGCCAACATAAATCGATTTCTTCTTGATGGGCAAAAAAATCATCGTCAAAACCATTTAGCTTTCGGTAGACTTCTTTTCGTATAAAAAAGCAAGCACCAGTTGCCCAAAAAATTTCAATTTCATCATCATATTGATGTTTATCTTCTTCAATGGTATCGAAAATTCTTCCACGGCAAAATGGATAACCAAATTTGTCAATAAAACCACCAGCACCACCAGCGTATTCAAAATGGGTTTTCTTTTTGAAGTCTAATAACTTTGGTTGGATAATCGCAGTTTCAGGCTCATTTTCAAAAAGTGCTAAAATAGGAGCAAGCCAATTTTCGGTAACTTCAATGTCAGAATTAACTAAAGCATAATATTCTTCTTCGACAAACTTCAGCGCTTCATTATACCCTTTTGCAAAGCCAAAATTACCGGTATTTTGAATAATTTTAACGGATGGAAATTGATTTTGAATCACTTCAATAGATGTATCGGTTGAAGCGTTATCAGCCACATAAATCGTAGCTTCATGAGAAAACGCCATTACCGAAGGCAAAAACTGTTCAAGTAATTTGGCTCCGTTCCAATTTAATATGACTACTGCTATTTTTTTCATTTAAAAAATTCTTAGAAATCGAATGATACAATCTAAAACCAAAATGCTTAAAAACAAAAAGTCTTTGTTAAATTTTAATTTGGTTTTAATTGAACTGTAAAGGTATAAAATTATTGGAATGACCATTGCGATACTAATATAAGTAGCAAAAGGCCAATTCATAAATGTAAATAACAATCCGACGCTAGTGAATAATCCTAAAACAATAAAATTTGTTTTTTCAATTTTAGAAAGATTATTCATTGTAAATCCTTTTATCATAATCCAAAACGACGCAAGAATACAACTAATTATTCCAATTGAAATAAAAATATCAGAAGTAAACCAAGTGACTAAAATTGAGAAACACAGCAAAAGTGAAACTTCTTTTTTGAAATTAGCCTTTAAATTATATGTTTTAATTAGAACAAATATTGCCAATAATGACATTAGAATTTTTGGAGTCATCTTTTTTCTATTTTCTTTGTTCTATAATCTATCAAAATCAGGAAGTTCTTTCAAGAAAATATATTTCTCATTTTCAAAATCCATTTGGCAAAAATAATGATTTAGTCCATTAGTCACCATTAAATATTTAGCTTTCAAAACTAAATTATAACGGGCAATTTGGTCAAAAGTTTGTTGGGAAATTGGAACTTCCGGTGCTTTGCATTCAATTAATAAAAATATTTCTCCATTTGGTTGAAAAACAACACCATCATAGCGTTTGCTTAAATCGTTAATCTTAATTAATTTCTCAACGTTTATATACGATTTTGGATATCTTTTATCTTGTAACAAAAACTGAATTACATGCTGACGTACCCATTCTTCTGGTGTAAGAAGAATAAATTTTTTTCTAATTTCATCAAAAATAGACACTTTATTTTCACTATTTTTGAACCGAAAGGAATAAACTGGAAAGTTCAACTTTTTCAATGTTTATAGTTTATAGTTAATTGTTTGTAGTTGTATGGCAAAAATAGAAAAATTCGAGGACTTAGAAATTTGGAATAAATCAAGAGAAATTTGTATTGATATTGAAACACTTTTTGAAACTACAAATTTAGGGAAAAGATTTTCAATGAAAGACCAAATGGACAGAAGTTCAGGTTCTATTATGGATAATATTGCAGAAGGTTTTGAAAGAAATGGAAATAGAGAGTTTGTAAATTTTCTAAGTTTTTCAAAAGGTTCTTGTGGAGAATTAAAATCTCAGCTATATAGAGCTTTGGATAAAAATTTAATTTCTCAAAGTGAATTTGATAATTTGTCGGTCAAAATTGAATTAGTAAAAAATAAAATTGGTGCTTTCATGAAATATTTGAATTCAACTGAAATTAAAGGTTTGAAGTTTAATAATAAACAATAAACCAAAAACAATAAACAACAAAATGGACGAAGTAATTCAAATTACGAAAGATATAAAAGCCGGAAACATCAAACCCATTTATTTTTTTATGGGTGATGAGCCGTATTATATTGATAAATTGACTGAGTTTATTGAGCAAAATGTATTGCAAGAACACGAGCGCGATTTTAATCAATCAATTTTATATGGACGTGATGTTACGATGGAAGATGTGATTGGCAGTGCTAAACGTTTTCCTATGATGGCCGACCGCCAAGTTGTAATTGTTAGAGAAGCTCAAGAATTATCTCGTCATATTGACAAAATTGAAGCTTATGCTGAAAATCCTCAACCAACCACGGTTTTGGTTTTCGCCTACAAATATAAAACGTTAGACAAGCGTAAAAAAGTCACGAAACTTTTAGATAAAGTTGGAGTGGTTTACGAAAGTAAAAAACTGTATGAAAATCAAGTTGGTGATTGGATTAAACGCGTTTTATCTGGACAAGGATATAGCATCGAACCCAAAGCAGCGGCTATTTTAGTAGAATTTTTAGGAACCGATTTGTCTAAAATCAATAACGAATTGGATAAACTGAAAATCATTTTACCAAAAGGACATACGTTTACGCCAAAAGACATTGAAGAGAATATCGGTTTTAGTAAAGATTACAACAATTTTGAACTACGAAAAGCAATTGGTGAAAAAGACCAATTGAAAGCGTATAAAATCATAGATCATTTTTCTCAAAATCCAAAAGATAATCCTTTAGTGGTTACTACTGGATTAGTATTTGGGTTCTTTTCACAATTATTACAATATCACGGATTAAAAGACAAATCGCAGTTCAATGCGGCTAAAGTTTTACGAGTGAGTCCTTATTTTGTGAAAGATTACGAAGTAGCATTTAGAAATTATCCTATGAAAAAAGTAAGTGCTATTGTGGCAGCTTTGCGCGATATTGATGTAAAAAGCAAAGGGGTGGGCGCTACTTCAATGACACAACACGATTTATTAAAGGAATTATTGATTAAAATTTTCAATTGATTCAATAAAATAAAAGTTTTAAAATTTGTAACTTCGCAGTCCTAAAATTTTAAAAAGTTTAGCAAAAAAACAGGTAGTATGGGAATGAATAAAAATACAATATTGGCTTGGGCAACTTTCATCATGATTTTGATGGGATTGCTTTTAATTGGTTTAGGAATTTATCGTTATGCAGATGTAGCTGGGTGGGGATTTTCAGCCGTAGGTGTTGGTTTCTTTGCTATTGCATGGGTTTTTAACGCATTAAAAGGTAGAGTTTAAAAAGTACGAAGTTATAAGTACTATTTTCTTTAATTATAAATAACAAACATAAAAATTATGTCAGACGATAAGAAAGTGATTTTCTCAATGCAAAAATTGAGTAAAAGTTATCCTGGAGCAGATAAACAAGTATTAAAAAATATTTATTTGAGTTTTTTCTATGGAGCAAAGATTGGTATACTTGGTTTAAATGGTTCTGGAAAATCATCGTTATTAAAAATTATTGCAGGTATTGATAAAAATTATCAAGGAGATGTAGTATTTCAACCAGGTTATACAGTTGGATATTTAGAGCAAGAGCCACAATTAGATGAAACGAAAACAGTACTTGATATTGTTCGTGAAGGTGCTGCAGAAACGTTTGCATTATTGGAAGAATTCAATAAAATTAATGACGATTTTGGTTTGCCAGAAGTATATGAGAATCCAGAAAGAATGGAAAAACTTATGGATCGTCAGGCAGAATTACAAGACAGAATTGATGCTTGTGGTGCTTGGGAAATTGATAATAAGTTAGAAATTGCAATGGATGCGCTTCGTACACCTGATCCAGAAACACCAATTAATGTATTATCAGGTGGAGAAAAACGTCGTGTAGCTTTATGCCGTTTACTTTTACAACAACCAGATGTTTTATTATTAGATGAACCAACCAACCACTTGGATGCTGAATCAGTTCTTTGGTTAGAACAGCATTTAGCTCAATATTCGGGAACGGTAATTGCTGTAACACACGATAGATATTTCTTAGATAACGTAGCAGGCTGGATTTTAGAGTTAGATAGAGGAGAAGGAATTCCATGGAAAGGGAACTATTCATCTTGGTTAGACCAAAAATCTACTCGTATGGCACAAGAAGAAAAAGTAGCTTCAAAACGCAGAAAAAACTTAGAACGTGAATTAGATTGGGTGCGTCAAGGAGCAAAAGGACGTCAAACGAAACAAAAAGCACGTTTACAGAACTACGATAAATTATTAAACGAAGATCAAAAAGAACTAGACGAAAAATTAGAAATTTATATTCCTAATGGACCGCGTTTAGGAACTAATGTAATTGAAGCAAAAAATGTAGCAAAAGCATTTGGTGATAAATTATTATATGACGATTTAAATTTTGTTTTACCTCAAGCAGGAATTGTTGGAATTATCGGACCAAATGGTGCTGGTAAATCTACTATTTTCAAAATGATTATGGGCGAACAACAAGCGGATGGTGGTACATTTGAAATTGGTGATACCGTAAAAATTGCCTACGTAGATCAGTCGCACTCTAATATTGATCCAAACAAAACCTTATGGGAAAACTTTTGCGATGGTCAAGAATTAATTCTAATGGGAGGAAGACAAGTAAACTCTAGAGCGTATTTATCTCGTTTTAACTTTGGCGGAAGCGATCAAAATAAGAAAGTTGCTACTTTGTCGGGTGGAGAACGTAATAGACTTCACTTAGCTATGACCTTAAAAGAAGAAGGAAACGTATTGCTGTTAGATGAGCCAACCAATGATTTAGATGTAAATACATTACGTGCCTTAGAAGAAGGTTTAGAGAACTTTGCAGGCTGTGCTGTAATTATTTCCCACGATAGATGGTTTTTAGATAGAGTTTGTACCCATATTTTAGCTTTTGAAGGTGATTCTCAAGTATATAGTTTTGAAGGAAGTTTTACAGAATATGAAGAAAACAAACGCAAACGTCTAGGAAAAGATGTTGCCCCAACACGAATTAAGTATAAAAAATTGATTCGATAATATAAAAACAAAACGCTGGTTAATACCAGCGTTTTTTGTTTTTCTTTGAAGCTTCCGATTTTCTTGAATTAGAATTCGGGTTTAACTTATTTTTATCTTTATTTCGTAAATCTGGTTTCGCATCAGGATTTACAACTTCGTCTTTCCAAGTGTACGGATGATCTGTCACCACTTTTACTTTCATTCGGATTAATTTTTCAATATCAAGCCAATAGGGTTTTTCGTCTTTTCCACAAAAAGAAATGGCTAATCCAGAATTACCGGCACGACCTGTTCGACCAATTCGGTGTACATAGGTTTCAGAAATATTTGGAATATCAAAGTTAATTACAAACGGAAGTTGTTCAATATCAATTCCTCTAGCCGCAATATCAGTGGCTACTAAAATGTCAATTTCTTTATTTTTAAATTGTTCCAACACGCGTTGACGTGCATTTTGTGATTTATCTCCGTGAATAGCTTCCGCTTTTATACTGGCTTTTTTCAATACTTTTACAATGTTATCAGCGCCATGTTTGGTTCTGGTAAAAACTAAAGCATTACTCAAACTTTCTTGAATAATCAACTGTTTTAAAAGTAAACGTTTATCGTCTTTATTAACAAAATATACTTTTTGAGAAACGTTTTCAGCCGTACTTGAAATAGGAGTTACAGAAATGTATTTTGGACGCGTTAAAAAAGTATCCGCTAATTCTCTAATAGCAATAGGCATCGTTGCCGAGAACAATAAGGTTTGTCTGTTACTTGGGGTTAATTTAATAATTTTCTTTACATCATTAATAAATCCCATATCTAACATTTGATCAGCTTCATCTAAAACTAGATGATGCATATGATCTAAATCTATAAATCCTTGTTTGTGTAAATCTAAAAGTCTTCCTGGAGTAGCGATTAAAACATCGATGCCCATTTTTAATTCGTTAACTTGTGGCACTTGATTAACACCGCCAAAAATAACTAATGATTTTACATTGGTATATTTTCCATACGTTTTAAAACTTTCATCAATTTGAATGGCTAATTCACGAGTAGGCGTTACTACTAATGTTCTAATGTGTTTTGCTTTTTTAGCCGAACCCACAATTCTGTGAATTAAATTTAAGATTGGAATAGCAAAAGCGCCAGTTTTTCCTGTTCCTGTTTGGGCACAAGCTACTAAATCTTGTCCTAATAATATTTCAGGAATGGCTTGTTCTTGGATGGGAGTGGGGTTGGTATAACCTTCTTCTTCAAGAGCTTGTTGTATGTTGTTGTATAATTTTAAATCGTTAAATGTCATATAATATTAATTTTCTCAATGAAAACGTTCAAAGAGAGTACAAAGATAGTGTTATTTTAAGGAAGTTGTATTTAACAGTTTTTAGCCTTCATGAAATCGGTAATTAATGAAGCTATTAATTTCCCTGTTAAATGGTTGTTTTTAGAATCATCAAGTGATGGTGCTCCCTCGCATATATGTAAGTAAGAAGCATTTTGATGTTTTCCAAAGTAATACACATAATGGCGAGCTTTATCTACACTAAACCCACTTAATGTCATAGCACTCGATGGAATATTTGGAATAGCATCTAAGTCTAATTCAACTCCAAAAGGTTCGTTTTTTATAAAGTTTAGCGCATTTTCTAATTCGCTTTCAAAATTTTTCTCTCGTTTTACTTCTACTTCTTCATAGGTAACATACTTTACTCTTGAAGTAAGTTCTTTTAAGGTATTAAAAACACTTTTTGAAACAAAGTTTTCGTGCAATCCAAAAACAAAATATTTTTTTAGGAATCCGTCTTCATAGGCATAACTAAAACCATTTCCTGAGTGTCTTCCTTCTAAAATTCTAAAATCGGTATGCGCATCAAAATTTACAGCATTTACAGGTTTTCCTTTTGCTAAGGCTAATCCTTTAATATTTCCGTAGGCATTATTGTGACCGCCACCTACAATAATTGGAATTTTTCCAGCGTTACAAATTTTGTGAATAATGTGAGAAACTTCAATGTCTAATTGCTCAACTAATTTAAATAATTCTTTTCGATGTTCTTTGTTGTTGCTATCTAAAAGATTGGCTTTTTCAACTAAATCTGTTACATTTAATTTACCTAAAACTAATAAATAATTCCCTTTACAAAATTTATTATGCTGAATATTTGCTAAACTACTCAATGCACTTTCATAGGCAGTAGCCGTACCAACTCGACCTAAATTAGCTTTTACTCCAATATCTTCAGGAATTCCTAAAAGTACAAATTTAGCTTCGCTATTAGTTATAAATTCCAAAACATCAGAGTCTTTAGGAATAGTGATTATTTTTTCTCCAAATTTTATTTCACCACTTCTGTGGTTGGTTATTTTAGCTAATTCGTTTTGGCTTAAAAGAGTAATATTTTCCATATGAGATTTATAATACAATCAAATGTACTATTTTTAAATAAAATTCGTTTAAAATATATAAAATACTTTAAAAATTGTATTTTTGGACAAACTTACTAATAACATTAATAACCATACAATGGAAAACAAATCAAACAATTCTGGATTAAAAGCTGCCGTAGTAGTTTTGGCTTTACTTTTTTTAGGAAGTGTAGGTTACATTTTTAAACTTACTTCAGCAAATAAAGAAACAGTTACTTCACTTACAACTGAAAAAAATACTTTAGCGGAAGAATTAAAGGGAAAAATAGCAGAATATGATACTATGATTGCTGATAACACAGCATTAAAAGATGAATTGCAAGCTGAACAAGCTAAAATGGTTGCTTTATTAGAGCAAGTACAAAAATCCAAAGGTGATGTTGTGGCTTTGGCAAAGTATAAAAGCCAGTATTTCCGTTTGAAAAGAGAAATGGATAATTTAATAGCTGAAAATAAGATTTTAAAAGAACAAAATGTTGCTTTGACTTCAAGTTTAGATAGTACAAAAGTAGTTTTAACTGATGCTAAAAAATTCAATGATACTTTGTTAACTCAAAACGAGAGTTTAACTAAAACTGTTGAAAAAGGATCTAAATTAGCAGTCTTAAACTTAAAAGTTTTAGCGGTAAAACAAAAAAGTTCAGGAAAACAAATTGAGACAGACAAAGCAGGAAGAGCTGATAAATTAAAAGTTAGCTTCTTAATCGCAGAAAATCAAATTGCAAAAACAGGATCAAGAGAATATTATGTTCAAATAATTGATAGTAAAAGTAATATTTTAGGAGAAAAGAAAACTATTCCTGCTGGAGATAAAACGTTAACTTATAGTTTTATTTCTACTGTAAAATATGAAAATAAAACAGTTCAGGTTAATGAAGAAGTTGCTGGTAAAGATTTTGCTAAAGGAACTTACTTTGTGAATGTATTTGATAAAAACGCTGAATTAGTTTCTAAAACTAGTTTTGAATTGAAATAATTACTTCTTTACAATATTTAAAGTCCAATGAGAGAAATTTCATTGGACTTTTTTTATAGATATTTTGATAAATAACTTCCTAATCCCACAGCTGAAATAGTTAATATTATTGAAGTTATTATGTATAAATAAGCAGTAATTTGTTGGTTGTTTTGAAATAAATTATAGTTTTCGAGTGCAAAACTAGAAAAAGTGGTGAATCCACCGCAAAAACCTACAATTAGTAAAAATTTTAACGGATGGTTTTCGGGAAAATATTTGCTTAAATAACCAATGAACAATCCAATTAGTAAACTTCCTAAAATATTAACTAAAAAAGTGCTCAAAGGAAATGAACTTTGAAAATATTTACTTGTTATCCAATGTGTTAGATAGCGAAATATGCTACCAAAAGCGCCACCCAATCCAATAAGTAAGAGAGTTTTTATCATGTGGTAATTGTATTAAATGAATTTGCCTTCAATCATTACTTTATCAATTAAATTGGTTCCAAAAGCATACGGCAATTGATAAAAACTCATAATTGGTTTTGTAATGATAAGATTTGCTTTTTTTCCTTTGGTAATACTTCCGTGAGTTTTTGAAACTCCCATGGCATAAGCTCCGTTGATAGTTGCTGCATTGATTGCTTCTTCGGGTGTCATTTTCATTTTTATACAAGCTGTAGCAACTACAAAATTCATGTTTCCTGATGGAGTAGTGCCAGGATTGTAATCAGTTGCTAAAGCTAACGGTAATCCAGCATTTAACATTTTTCGAGCTGGAGTATAGGGAATGCTTATAAAATAAGAACAACTTGGTAATGCTACGGGCATTGTTTTGCTGTTTTTTAAAACCTCCATATCTTCATCGGTTACAATTTCTAAGTGGTCAACTGATAAGGCACCGTTTTTAACACAAGCTTTGATTCCGTCTATAGCAGTAAATTGGTTTACGTGTATTTTTGGTTCTAATCCATACGTTCTACCAGCTTCCATGATTTTTACAGTTTCTTCTACTGAGAAATAACCAGTTTCAAGGAATGCATCAATGTAGTCAGCTAAATTTTCGGAAGCAATTTTGGGTAACATTTCATTGATAATTAAATCTATATATGCAGTATGATTTTGTTTAAATTCCATCGGAAAAGCATGTGCACCCAAAAAAGTAGCTTTTATGGCAATCGGATAATTTTCTTTTAAACGTTTTATGACGCGCAACATTTTTAATTCGCCTTCCACGGTTAATCCGTAACCCGATTTAATTTCTACTGCACCCGTTCCTTGTTGCATAACTTCTTCCAATCGTAATTTTGATTGTTCATAAATTTCGTCTTCAGAAGTTTCGTTTAATTTTTTTGCTGAATTCAAAATTCCGCCTCCACGATTAGCAATTTCTTCATACGATAAACCATTGATACGATCAACAAACTCTTGTATTCGGTTTCCTGCATATACAATATGAGTGTGGCTATCTACCCAAGTAGGTAATATAACTTGCCCGGTTGCATCAATAACTTTAACTTCTGAAAGTTCCGGGCAGTTTTCCATCGCACCAAAATCAGAGATGATATTGTTTTCTATTAAAAGATAGGCATTGTCAATTTTTGGTAATTTCGCCATCTCGGCACCAGAAACTTTATCAATATTAGCTTCCCTTATTTGTAATAGTTCTTTTATGTTGATAAATAGTGTTTTCATTCAAAAAATAAATTTCAGTAAAAATACTTCTCATTTTTAAAAACTCCTATCTTTATATAAAATTTGTTTGTTTTGAGAAAAATTAAATATAAAAAAGGAAGAAAAGTTCAGTCTAGTACACTTGAATATACAGGGATTCATAAAGATGTTGCAACAGAAATGCAAATGTTTGTATATGATTTAAATGATGTTACAGAATATCAGCAACTAGAACCTCAAGATATTGATTCAAGTGTGGAGGCTACTAAAGTAAATTGGATCAATATTCATGGTTTGAATAATCATGCATTTATTGAAAAAGTAGGAGCAAAGTTTGAAGCCGATTATTTTATTATAGGAGATATTTTAAATACTACTAAGCGAACAAGAATTGAAGAATATCATGATATTTTATTTTTTAATGTAAAGTCGTTATTACCTTTAAAAGCCTCTGATAATATTAATGTGGAACAAATTAGTTTTTTATTAAAAGACAATGTTTTAATTTCGTTTCAAGAGAAAAGGAGTGATTTTTTTACACATATTAGAGAACGAATTAGAACGAATTCGGGTGTAGTGAGAACAAAAAGAGCCGATTATTTGTTGTATTTATTGCTGGATGCTATTATAGAAAATTTTTACATTACTATTGAGAGTGAAGAAAACAAAGTGGATGATTTAATAGATTTGTCTAAAGAAAATACCAATCCAGAGGTTTTAGCTTTAATTGAAAAACATCGGGATAATTTTAATTTCTTGAAACGATCAATTATTCCATTGCGCGATTCATTGTACTCTATTAAGAGTATTAAAGACGATAATGTTTTTAATGACATTCAACCTGAGAATTTTACGTTCTTTTCCAGATTACATCAAAAATGTTTAGAACTTTTAGAACAAATAGACTCTGATTTAATCACTTTAGACAGTACGTCAAATTACTTTTTTTCGGCTCAAAATCATAAAATGAATCAGGTAATGAAGACATTGACCGTTGTATCGATGTTTTTTTTACCGTTAACATTCATAGTTGGGGTTTATGGACAGAATTTTAAAAATTTACCAGAGTTAGAATGGGAGTATGGTTATTTTATTATTTGGGGAATTATGTTGGCGGTTGTTGCTGGAATGTTTATTTATTTTAAAATCAAAAAGTGGTTTTAGTTGAAAAATAATTCAGATTCTATTGTTCAAAATAAATATTCCTATTATCTTTGGCAAGAATTCATAAATTCCGGAAAATATTATGTTTGAATTTCAACAGTACCTAGGTTTTTTACTTTTCTTAACCATATTAACTATTGGTTTTTGGTTGATGATATTCTTAGTAGGATTTGTTCACTATTGGTTGGGCGGAGCTATTATGGAATTGATTAAAGAGAAAAGAGCTAAAAGACAAGCTGAATTAGAAGGATAATTTCCTTTTAATTTTTAAAATAAAAAAGTCCCGATTAAATCGGGACTTTTTTTATTGTCAGTACTTCAAGAATTAGGGTCTTCTTATAAAATCTCCTTCACTACCGTTATCATCTCTGCGTAGTTGTCTGCCTATTTTAATTATTTGTTTGTAAAATGAAAATAAACATATTGATTATTATTTGCTTGGTTCTTCTAATTTTTTAATTTCAATTTTGAGTTCCTGAGCGGTTTCATCTAAATCCATAAAAATTTGATCGCCTTCATGTATTTTTGAAGTAATAATTTCCTCAGCTAAAGCATCTTCTACATATTTCTGAATAGCTCTTTTTAATGGACGGGCTCCAAATTGTTTGTCAAACCCTTTGTCGGCAATATAATCTTTAGCAGCTTCAGATAACTTAAGTGTATAGCCTAATTCTTTTACTCTTAAATATAATTTATCCATTTCGATATCGATAATTTTATCAATATCGTGTTTTTCTAGCGCATTGAAGACAATTACATCATCAATTCTATTTAAAAACTCAGGTGCGAAAGCTTTCTTCAAAGCGTTTTCAATAATTCCTTTTGAATGTTCTTCTGTTTGTGCATTTTTTGCTGCAGTTCCAAATCCAACGCCTGTTCCAAAGTCTTTCAACTGACGTGCACCAACGTTAGAAGTCATGATTATAATTGTATTTCTAAAATCGATTTTACGTCCTAAACTATCGGTTAAATGACCATCGTCTAAAACTTGAAGCATCATATTGAATACGTCAGGATGTGCTTTTTCAATTTCGTCTAAAAGAACCACACAGTAAGGCTTTCTTCTTACTTTTTCTGTCAATTGACCGCCTTCTTCATATCCTACGTATCCCGGAGGCGCTCCCACTAAACGAGAAATAGCGAATTTTTCCATGTATTCACTCATGTCAATACGAATTAAAGCATCTTCAGAATCGAATAATTCTTTTGCAATAACTTTAGCTAATTGTGTTTTTCCAACGCCAGTTTGACCTAAGAAAATGAATGAACCAATGGGTTTGTTTGGATCTTTTAAACCCGCACGATTTCTTTGGATTGATTTAGCAATTTTCATAACAGCTTCATCTTGTCCAATTACCTTACCTTTAATAAGTTCAGGTAAGTGAGCTAACTTATTACTTTCAGTTTGTGCAATTCGATTAACAGGAATTCCTGTCATCATAGAAACCACATCGGCAACATTGTCTTCTGTTACTGTTACTTTATTATTTTTAGAATCTTCTTCCCATTGTTCTTGCGCTATAGCTAAATCTTTTTCGATGCGTTTTTCATCATCACGAAGTTTAGCTGCTTCTTCATATTTTTGTTTTTTAACGACCGTATTTTTAAGTTCGCGCACTTCTTCTAACTGGCGTTCTAATTCTAAAATTTGTTTAGGAACATCAATATTAATAATATGAACTCGAGAACCTGCTTCGTCTAAAGCATCAATAGCTTTGTCTGGAAGAAAACGATCTGTCATGTAACGATTAGTTAGTTTAACACATGCTTCAATAGCTTCTGGAGTATATAAAACATTGTGATGATCTTCGTATTTAGGTTTGATATTGTTTAAAATGGTGATCGTTTCCTCAACGGTAGTTGGTTCTACAATAACTTTTTGAAAACGACGTTCTAATGCGCCATCTTTTTCAATATACTGACGGTATTCGTCTAATGTTGTAGCACCTACACATTGAATTTCACCTCTAGCCAAAGCAGGTTTAAACATGTTGGAAGCATCAAGCGAGCCTGTTGCTCCACCAGCGCCAACAATGGTATGAATTTCGTCTATGAAAAGGATTATGTCATCATTTTTTTCTAATTCATTCATTACGGCTTTCATTCGTTCTTCGAATTGACCACGGTATTTAGTGCCTGCTACTAAACTTGCTAAATCAAGTGTAACTACACGTTTATTGAATAAATTACGAGATACCTTTTTCTTAATGATTCGTAGTGCTAAGCCTTCGGCAATAGCAGATTTACCAACTCCTGGTTCACCAATTAAAAGTGGATTGTTTTTCTTTCTACGGCTTAAAATTTGTGAAACACGTTCAATTTCTTTTTCGCGCCCTACAACAGGATCTAATTTTCCTTCTTCGGCCATTTCGGTTAAATCGCGACCAAAGTTATCTAAAACTGGTGTTTTTGATTTTTTATTAGTTTTATTACCCGATGAAGGATTGTTAAAAGCGTTTTCTTTAAAACTGTCATCTTGTCCTGAATCGTCATTAAACGACTCCGCTTTTGGTAAGTTTTCTAAATAATCGTCTTCGTTTGTCATCATGGCAGTATATTGTTCTTTAACGGTTTCGTAATCAATTTTTAATTTGCCCATCAATTTAGTTGTTGGGTCGTTTTCGTTGCGTAAAATGCAAAGTAAAAGGTGAGCAGTACTTATTTCGGTGTTGTTAAAAAGCTTAGCTTCTAGAAAAGTGGTCTTTAATGCACGTTCGGCCTGACGTGTAAGGTGAAGATTTTTCTTTTCAATATTCTGAATAGCGTTAGGGTTTGCTGGACTTAAGATTTCAACTTTCTTTCTTAAGTGAGATAAGTCTACAGCTAAATTATTCAAGATATTAATTGCTTTTCCATTACCATCTCTAAGTATTCCTAGCATCAAATGTTCAGTGCCAATAAAGTCATGACCTAATCGTAACGCTTCCTCTTTACTGAAGGTTATTACATCTTTAACTCTTTGTGAAAAATTATCGTCCATAGCATTAGTAATATAAGTAAAAGTACAACATTCTATAAGTAAATACAAAAATCATACCTTATATAAAGTACAGTTAGGCTAAATGACAAAAAATATTTGAAAAAAGAAAGAAACTGATATAAGATTTATAAGCAATTTGTAAACAAAATTGTTAATAAATAAGTAGAAATAAGTGCTGTAAAAGTTGTTATAAAAGTTCAAAATGACGTATATTGGCACGTTTTAGTACTAATATATAATTTTAATATAAATACTTATGTCAGAAGGAGAAAAGTTAATTCCTATTAACATTGAAGATGAAATGAAATCAGCTTACATCGATTATTCGATGTCAGTAATTGTATCAAGAGCGCTTCCTGATGTTAGAGATGGCTTGAAACCCGTACATCGAAGAGTACTTTATGGAATGTATGATTTGGGAGTTAATTCACGATCTGCCCACAAAAAATCCGCAAGAATTGTCGGTGAAGTTTTAGGTAAGTATCATCCACATGGAGATACTTCAGTTTATGACGCAATGGTGCGTATGGCTCAAGAATGGAGTATGCGTTACTTATTGGTTGATGGACAAGGTAACTTTGGTTCTGTTGATGGAGATAGTCCCGCAGCAATGCGTTATACAGAGGCCAGAATGAAAAAGATTTCGGAAGAAATGTTGGCGGATATTGATAAAGAAACAGTAGATTTTCAATTAAACTTTGACGATACATTGCAAGAGCCGACGGTTATGCCAACAAAAATCCCTACTTTATTAGTAAATGGGGCTTCAGGTATTGCGGTAGGTATGGCAACAAATATGGCTCCTCACAACTTAACGGAAGTAGTGGACGGTATTTTAGCTTACATAGATAATCATGATATTGAAATTGATGAGCTAATCAATCATATTAAAGCTCCTGATTTTCCAACAGGAGGTATTATTTATGGTTACGAAGGTGTAAGAGAAGCATTCAAAACAGGTAGAGGTCGTATTGTAATGCGTGCTAAGGTTGGTTTTGAAGAAGTTAATGGTAGAGAAGCTATCATTGTGACTGAAATTCCTTACCAAGTAAACAAGGCAAATATGATCAAACATACTGCCGATTTAGTTAATGATAAGAAAATTGAAGGTATATCGAATATTCGTGATGAATCGGATAGAAATGGTATGCGTGTGGTATATGAATTAAAACGTGATGCAGTTCCTAATGTCGTTCTAAATACACTTTATAAATATACGCAATTACAAGCTTCATTTAGTGTAAACAATATTGCATTGGTTAAAGGTCGTCCTCAAATGTTAAATCTTAAAGATTTGATTTATCATTTTGTCGAACATCGCCACGATGTTGTTGTTCGAAGAGCTCAATTTGATTTAAGAAAAGCAGAAGAAAGAGCACATATCTTAGAAGGTTTAATTATTGCTTCTGATAATATTGATGAAGTAATCAAAATTATTAGAGCTTCTAAAGATGGAGATGAAGCGAGAACTAAGTTAATTGAGCGTTTTAAATTATCGGAAATTCAAGCACGCGCTATTGTAGAAATGCGTTTAAGACAATTGACAGGTCTAGAACAAGATAAATTACGTGCTGAATACGAAGAAATCATGAAATTGATTACGTATTTAAAAGAATTACTAGCAAGCAAAGAAATGAGAATGCAAGTAATTAAAGACGAATTGACAGAAATCAGAGATAAATATGGTGATGAGCGTCGTTCAAGAATTGAATATTCTGGTGGCGATGTAAGTATAGAAGATTTAATTGCGGATGAAAGCGTAGTAATTACTATTTCACATGCAGGTTACATCAAACGTACTTCGTTATCAGAATATAAAACACAAAATAGAGGAGGAGTTGGACAAAAATCTGCTGGAACAAGAGATCAAGATTTCTTAGAACATTTATTTGTGGCAACCAATCACCAATATTTAATGTATTTCACGCAAAAAGGTAAATGTTACTGGATGCGTGTATACGAAATTCCAGAAGGAACCAAAGCAAGTAAAGGTCGTGCGATTCAAAACTTAATCAACATTGAAAGTGATGATAAAGTTAAAGCATTTATCTGTACACAAGACTTAAAAGACCAAGAGTATATTGAGAGTCACAACTTAATTATGGTTACAAAGCAAGGCCAGGTTAAGAAAACATCTTTAGAAAAATATTCTAGACCTCGTATAAACGGTGTTGCGGCGATTACAATTAAAGATGGAGACGAGTTATTAGGAGCAAAATTAACCAACGGTTCAAGCCAAGTATTAATTGCTGGAAAATCAGGTAAAATTGTGCGTTTTGAAGAAGAAAAAACACGTCCAATGGGAAGAACTGCATCTGGTGTTAGAGGAATTACTCTAGCTGATGACAACGATGAAGTAATTGGAATCGTAACCGTTAACAAAGAAGACGTAAACGAAACTCAAATTTTAGTAGTTACCGAAAATGGTTATGGAAAACGTACCAAATTAGTGGACGACGACGGAGAAGACGTGTACCGAATTACAAATCGTGGTGGAAAAGGAGTAAAAACATTAAACATTACCGAAAAAACGGGTGCGTTAATTGCAATTAATAATGTAACTGACGATGATGATTTAATGATTATCAACAAATCGGGCTTAACCATTAGAATGATGGTGTCTGATTTAAGAGTAATGGGAAGAGCAACTCAAGGTGTTAAATTAATCAACATTAAGGGGAACGATTCTATTGCCGCTGTAACGAAGGTGCTTCGCGAAGATGAAGAAGTTATTTTAGATGAAAACGGAGAAATAAATGAGGCAGATAATAACACAGATGTAGATTCGACTGAGGAAGAAACACAAGAATAAAAAGGATAAGGCCCAAATTTATTTTGGGCTTTTGTTTAACCCACATTTTAAAAACATGAAAAAATTAGTATTAAGTGCAGCACTATTGTTATCGGTTGCAACATTTGCTCAAAAAGAAGAGTTAAAAACTTTAAAAAAAATATATGCTAAAGAAACTATTTCAGTTAAGGATCTAGAAGCATACAAAACAGCAAGCGATGCTTTAAATACTTTAGCGGCTGAAGAATCGGATAAAGTTTATGCAAAGTTTTATATGGTAATGTATCCAACTATTGAATTAGCTTCTAAAGGAGATAAAGCAACAATGCAAGATCAAATGAAACTCTATAATCCAGAGTTTATAAAACAATATGGTGCTGTTATCAATGAAACTATTGATTTTGAAACAAAATCAGGAAAAAAAATATATTCAGAGGAATTAATTCAAGAAAAAGCAGAATTCAAGAAAGGATTATCGGCTTTAGCTATGAATTTCAATAATACTTCAAAGTTTAAAGAGGCTTCAGCATTATTTTATTCATTATATACTTTTGACCCAAAAGAAGAAGGAAAATCTCTTAAAAATGCTTCAATTTTAGCCGTACAAAGTGAAGATTATAAGTTAGCTCAAAAAATGTATGAAGAATATGCTAGCAGTGATTATTTGAATAATGGCTTTACTTATTATGCAATTAGCATAGCAAATGGTAAAGAAGAAGAATTTAATTCGAAAACAGAACGTTCTCAATTTATAAAATTAGGTTCTCATGAAAAGCCTAGAGATGTTAAGAATGCATCAAAGAAATTTGAAATTTTAAAACTATTAGCTCTTATATATTCACAAAATAATGAGCTTGAAAAAGCAAAATTAACTTATACAGAAGCTAGAAAATTAGCGCCGAATGATGAAGAGTTAAAAAAAGGAGAATTTCAAATTTATTATAATGCTGGATACGCATTATTAGCAGATGAGGAAAAAATAGTTAATGAAATTAATAGCTCCAGAGACAATGCAAAAAAATACGATGAGCTTGTTAAGAAAAGAAAAGAAATGTTTGCAAAAGCATTACCAGATTTTGAAAAAGCATATTCAATTGATTCAACCAATGAAAGTTTAAAAAGTATTTTAAAGATGTCTTATGATATTGTAGGTCAACCTGAAAAAGCAAAGACTATAAAATAAAAATAGAAAATCCCGATACTTTCGGGATTTTCTATTATAATAAAATATTGATTGCGATATAATTTTTATTTATCGTATTCTAAAATACCCTATTTCTTAATTTCGTACTTTTGAAAATAGAAGCATAAAGGTTTTTATTTGTGCTTATTCAATTATAAAGTGTATTCGTATGAAAATTGTTATATCACCTGCTAAATCCTTAAATTTTGAATCGCCACTTCCTGTTCAAAAGCATACCGATAGTTTGTTTTTGAAAGAGGCCGAAACCATTCAAAAGGCTTTAAAAAAGAAAAAGCCAAAACAGTTAATGGAATTAATGGACATTTCTGAAAAGTTAGCCGATTTAAATTGGGAGCGCAATAAAAATTGGTCTTTACCTTTTACTGCTGAAAACGCACGTCCTGCAATTTATGCTTTTGATGGCGATGTTTATACAGGTTTAGATGCCTACACACTTCCGGTTGAAAAACTTCCGGTTCTTCAAGATAAATTACGTATTCTTTCGGGCTTGTATGGTATTTTAAAACCATTGGATTTAATGCAACCGTATCGATTGGAAATGGGCACTTCTTTGCCTATTGGGACAAAAAAGAACTTGTATGAGTTTTGGAAAAAGAAAGTAACGCAATCTTTAAATGATGAATTGCAAGAACACGAACTTTTCATCAACTTGGCAAGTAACGAATATTTTTCTGCCGTAGATACTAAAACATTGAAAGCTCCTGTGATTACACCTGAATTTAAAGATTACAAAGATGGAAAGCTAAAAATGATAAGTTTCTTCGCTAAAAAAGCCAGAGGTTTGATGGTGCGCTATATTATTGATACCAATGCTGAAACAATAGATGATTTGAAGCAATTCAATTATGAAGGATATGCTTTTGATGCCAACTTGTCTAAAGGAAACACCTTAGTTTTTACACGATAATAAATGAAATTACACCTCAACGATACTTTCAATCAGCAATTACCCGCCGATTCAAATGTTTCAAATACACGACGACAAGTCTTTGAAGCTGTTTTTTCATTTGTGTCACCACGAGTTCCTTCACGTCCTAAATTACTTCATGTTGCCGATGAGGTGTCTCAATTGTTAGGGATTTCTCAAGCAGAAACTCAATCTCTTGATTTTTTAAATTTGGTTTCAGGAAGTACTGTTTATCCCGATACCAAACCGTATGCTATGGCGTATGCTGGACATCAATTTGGGAATTGGGCTGGACAACTTGGGGATGGTAGAGCAATCAATTTATTTGAGATGCTGCATAATAATCAACGTTGGACATTACAGTTAAAAGGAGCAGGGGAAACACCTTATTCGAGAACAGCTGATGGTTTTGCCGTTTTACGTTCTTCTATACGCGAGCATTTGTGTAGTGAAGCGATGTATCATTTGGGTGTGCCAACCACTCGTTCGTTATCTTTGGTGACAACTGGCGACAAAGTTTTACGTGATGTTTTATACAACGGAAATGCCGCTTATGAAGACGGAGCTGTTGTTTGTAGAGTAGCACCTACGTTTATTCGTTTTGGTAATTTTCAATTGTTTGCTGCTCGAAAAGATAGTAAGAATTTAAAAGCGTTAGCCGATTATACGATTCAGTATTTTTATCCTGAAATTAATACTTCTGGCAAAGAAAAGTACTTGCAGTTTTATCAGGAAGTTGTCAATCGAACCGTTGAAATGGTGTTGCATTGGCAACGTGTTGGTTTTGTTCATGGGGTAATGAATACTGATAATATGTCGATTCTGGGATTAACCATTGATTATGGTCCGTATGGATGGTTGGAAGATTATGATCCAGATTGGACACCGAATACTACGGATGCTGAGGGTAGAAGATATCGTTTTAAAAACCAACCTGATATTGCTTTGTGGAATTTGGTACAATTAGGAAATGCTTTGTATCCATTGATTGAAGATATTGCTCCAATGGAACAAGTATTGAATAGTTATAGTCAGCAATTTGATAGCCAGTTTCCAATACTACAACAGCAGAAGTTAGGATTACAAGCAGAATATGATACTTCTTTTCAAGATGAATTAATTTCCTTGTTAACTGCTTCAGAAACGGATATGACCATTTTCTATCGCAACTTGGCCAATATAGTAAAAACAGATAGTTCTGATGAAGCATTCGCTAAAATTACCTTTGCGTTTTATCAACCCGATAAAATTGTATTAACATTAAAAACGAGTTGGTTGCATTGGACGGAATTGTATTTGGAGAAAATTAAAGCAGAAGTTGGTTCAGATGAAGAACGAAAACAAGCCATGAATGCCATTAATCCAAAATATGTGTTACGAAATTACATGGCACAATTAGCCATTGAAGCAGCAGAGAAAGAAGATTACACGCTTATTGACGAATTATATACGTTGCTTAAAAATCCATACGACGAACAACCGCAATATGAAAAATGGTTTGCTAAAAGACCAGATTGGGCGCGAGATAAAGTTGGGTGTTCTATGTTGTCGTGTAGTTCTTAGTTCAATAGTTCAAAATTCATCATTCGTTGATCAAAATTCAACATTTAAGAGATGCTTGACAGTATGATAAACTATGCGGATAGTTTTTGTTTACTATGAAAAGTGAAACGCCTATAATCAACAAAACATATAGCTTATGTATCTATGTGTTTAACAAAAAAATATAAACTATGAAAAACTGGAATCCCATTACTACAGAACAACAAGTAAGAGAAATTGTTGATAAATCGAATGAAAAACCTCAAATTATTTTTAAAGATAGCGTGACCTGTGGTATAAGTGCTTATGCGAAAGAGCGCTTGGTTATTGGAAATGATGTATTGATTGCTAAAGCCGATTTTAATTATTTGGATTTGCTTTCGTACCGAAGTGTTTCTAATTTTATTGCTGAGGAATTGAGTGTGATTCATCAATCGCCACAAATTATTGTTTTAAAGAATGGGGAAGTAGTATATCGTGTTTCGCATCATAGTATTCAGGCGGAAGACATTGCGAAGTATTTGTAGTTTTGATTGATTAAATCGCTGCCTTAAAAATGGATTGTGTAGCTGTTATTTTTGTAACTTTTTATAAAAATAGTATAATAGTTTAGTTTATAGAAGTATATAATTTTATGGTTATAAATTAATGCTAATATTATACTATTATGAAAAAATCAACACTTTACTTATTGATGCTAATTATGTCGATAAGTTTCTTTCCAAGCACCATGACAGCTGCAGCAAGTAATCCTTCAAACACACCTGCTACTGCGCCAAGTGAAGTGCCAGCACATGTACAAGTTCAGTTAGATCGTTTGAAAGAAATAAAAGCAATGGATAAGTCTGATATGACTTCTTCAGAAAAAAAAGCACTTCGAAAAGAAGTGAAAGTAATAAAATCTTCTTTGCGTGATAGTAAAAATGGTATTTATTTATCGATTGGTGCTATTATAATTATTGTTCTTTTATTGATTTTATTGTTGTAATAAGCGATAAATTCGTTTTAATAATACAATGTAAACCCCATAGTTTTTGCTATTGCAAAATGCTTTTGGTACAATTCTTCTACGATTTCAGTTACGTCGTCGTATTCTTGATATAATGCGAAGAATTGGTTGTCTAAAACGGTGCTCAACAATGGTACATTATTTTTATAACCTGAAACAGCATAAGCTCCTGTTACATCTAGGAAGTATTGTGCTGTTTCTTGGTTTATTTCCAATTGCATAGTATTGGCAAAATGTATAAGTTTCCCTGTTAGTTTGCCTTCAAAAAACTCGGCTATTTCTTCTAGGCTATACAAATAATTATCGATGATGATGTTGTTGCCGCTTCCTTGGAATACGAAGTAAATGATTTCGTAATCATTGAAGTTTCGGTCTTCGTAGAGTAGGGTGGATAGGATTTCTTCTAATCCTTCTATGCTGTCGCAGGTATTGTAAACATTGGTGACGTTGTATCGCAACGCTAGTTTTTCTAAAGAGGGTAGGATGATGCTGTTTGTTTGGGAAGTGACATCGGGAACGCTTTCTAGGCAAAATAGTTTTGATTGCATTGTTTTTTTACAAAGATATTGAATTTTTAGTATGCGGATGACACGGGTCCGCTTAGGTGGAGCGCAGATGAGGGCTGATTTTTTTTTAAAATACCTAGGCACATCGTTTTTTACCTTGAGCTACACAGAGGCGTTGCACTTTTTATAGAGCACATTATGTTAAAGGTGTAGTAAGAACTCTTTTATGAACTTTATTCTACGTATCGTTATACTTTTTGCTTATATGGCTTATATGTTTTAAAAATAGTATGGAAGTATTTTTATAAAGAATTGAGTAGATTTCGAAGTTTCGAACTTGTTTTGAATGTTGAAATTTGAAATTAAAACACATAGAATCATAGTTTATTACATAGAGCTGCACCGATTTTTTTTGGAAGTAGATTGTCTTGAGAGAGCTACATAGAGGCGATGCACTTTTTATAGAGCACATTAGGTTAAAGGAGTCGTTTGTTATTCTGTTAAGTATCTCTTCAACTACTTTAGATAAAAAAAACGGAATAAATGAAGACTTTGAATTTGAATTTGCTCATATTCTTGATTTTTTTCTTAAAAAAATAGTTCTATTTATTTACTGACATTCAAATGGTTGGGATTGGGGTGAAGAGGAAAGTGTATTTTTTTTACTTTTTTCTTTTGAAAACGTTTGCAGAAATAAAAAATCATTCTATATTTGCACTCGCAATACGGAAGTAGTGCATGACTTTTTGGAGAAATGGCAGAGTGGTCGAATGCGGCAGTCTTGAAAACTGTTGACTGTAACAGGTCCGGGGGTTCGAATCCCTCTTTCTCCGCAAATTTAAAACCTTAACGATTGACTATCAATTAGTTAGGGTTTTTTATTTCTTGTCCTAGTCCACTTCTAGCCCACAATCAATTTAAAATCAATTTACTAAAGAATACAAGCCTTTTAAGCTGTTTTTAGCTTGTAAATTCCATTCTTGATACAATTTTTAGAGCTTTATCAATTCTGCAAAAGAATAATAATAATTTAATAATATGGAATAAACCCAATTTATATCTTTTCAACTGTTTTAATTATTTTTATTTTAATAGTTATGAAACGTTTTTTCAGTTCCAAAAGCTGAAAAAAGAGCTTTAGCAAATATAAATACAACTCAAATTAAAAAACAACATTTTTGTAACTTGATTAATAATTAAATTAAATTTGCAATCTTTTACTATAAAACTCTTTTCTTATGAAATTACGTAATCTTCTACTTCTTTTTTTATTTTGTATTCTAATATCAACATCTGCCTTCACACAATCAGTAATGGATTGGCAAAAAAATATACTTCAAAATAATGTAGGGTCATCAAGTCCACAAACGCTTGCAAGAGGTGATATAAATGGTGATGGTTTGTCTGATATTGTGTCGGGAGATGCTTATGCAGGAATATGCTGGTTTAAAAATATAGACGGAAATGGTACTTTTGGAAGTTCAAATTCAGTAGTTAATACCTCGGGAAGCTATGGTGTTTCAAATATCTTTATTGCCGATATTGATGAAGATGGTTATAATGATATTGTTTATGTAAGCACTTTGACCTATTGGGTAAAAAACCTTGATGGTAATGGAACTTTTGGTACTCCAATTACGATTAGTACCACAACCTATTCAACAATTGGTTTGCAAGTACTAGATATGGATAATGATGGCGACTTTGATATCATTCAGTGCAGAGTTACTTCTTCACCATCATATACAATTGAACTATTAAAAAATAATGGTAATGGTACTTTTACTTCTCCCATATCCATAGCGGGATCGTCGTCTATGCTACGTTTTACTGCGATTGACATTAATGGAGATGCATTGCCAGATATTGTATATGAAAGCCCAAGTGCAGTAGTTTATTATCAACAAAATTCAAATAATACTTTTCCCTCCACTTTTACGGAAAATATGGGTTCTACAAGTAACAACATGAGTTCTGGAATGTTGAACATGGGAAATATTATGGGTGGTGATATTGATGGTGACGGCGATAATGATATTGTGAATATATATCAAAATGGAGCAGCTCGAAGTATTAAATGGTTTAGAAATGACAACAATGTTTTTTCAAATTCACAAGTATTGTTAAACATTCCACCTGATAATGGTTCTGCTAGTAACGATTATTTTAAACTAAGACTTAGAGATTTAGATAATAATGGAAAAGTGGATATCATTATACATAATTCTTTTACAAATAGTCTTACTTGGTATAAAAATTTAGGTAGTAGTACTTTTGGAACACAACAACTAATTTCTAATAGTGTATTACAAAACCGAGATGTTTTGATTGCTGATATAAATAGTGATACTAAGTTGGATATCATGGCTCCTGATGATACCAATAATATAATAAAGTGGTTTTCTAATAACAATGGAAATGCAACCTCATTTACAGAATTTGCAATAGACGACAATGTAAATCTTCCTTTTTTAGGGGATATAGGTGATATTGATGGAAACGGAACTAAAGATATAGTGCTAGCTTCAAGAAATACTGGAAAACTAGTTTGGCGTAAAAATAACGGTGTGGGAAATTATTCTGATTTGCCAAATATCATTACAACTAGTTTACCAAGTTTTACTTCTGTCATCTTGATAGATGCTAACAATGACGGACATAAAGATATAGTATGCAGTTCTACAAATGAAAAAATTGTATGGCTTACTAATAATGGACAAGGGAATTTTTCAAATGAACAAACATTATTTACTTCAAATGTGCATACACTAATTGCTGAAGATGTTGACAATGATGGCGATAAAGATCTTATTGCATATTATAGCTATACCAATAGCACCATAACTACATCAGATTTGAAAGTTTTTAAAAATAATGGAAATGGTTTTGATGCTCCAAACATTTTTAGTTACCCAACCAATACATTTAAAAGTATTAAGTCAATAGATATGGATAACGATGGCGATTTAGATTTTATGATTTATCTCTCAACGTCAACTCCTCAAAATGCAGCGGGTTTATATTGGATTGAAAATACAAATGGACAAGGCAATTATGCCACGCTACATCCAACCAATCTTACCCTAGTTTCTTCTAAAAATTTTGATATTGCAGATTGGAACGAAGATGGGTTAAATGATTTAGTTTATAATTACAGAACTCAAATTGGGGTAAGATATTTAAAAACAGTAACCATTAACAGTGATGGTACTTTAGGTACTCCAGAAAACATGACTATTCTTGGAGCAGATTTTAATTTATTGAAGTTGGTTGATTTAGATAATGATGGTGATTTAGATATACTTGCGCAAATTAATACAGGTAACACTGTTTTTGGATGGTATGAAAATATAGGAAATAACGCTTTTACATATCGTTCCATATTTAATTCTACAGTTCTTGTTACAACTCCAAATTTTTTAGAAGATATTAATGCTGATGGTAATATTGACTTTGCTTTTACTGATAATAATACAAACTCAGAGGTAGCATGGTATAAAAATTTAGGACTTAATTTCAACCAAATCAAAGGAAATGTAAGTTTAGATGTTTTATTAAATGGATGCACCAATGGTAACGTTGCTGCTCAACAAGTATTAGTAACCACTACTGATTCAAATTCTAACGAAAGTATTTCAGTTTTTACGACTCCAACTGGTAACTTTTCTTTTAAAGTTGAAGCGGGTAGTTATTCAACTTCTGTTACCCACGATTTACCGTATTTTAACTCTAATCCGAGTTCAGAAACTAGTCTTTTTAGTAGTAATACTGGTGAATCTATTGTTAATTTTTGTTTGGTTCCTACACAATTTTTTAATGACTTAGAAATTAGTTTTTATCCATTAGGCGATGCAAGACCTGGATTTAATGCTAAGTATCGTATTGTAGCCAAAAACAAAGGTACTAATCTAATAAACACAACTATTGGTTTACAGTATAACAATCAAAAAGTTAATTTCGCTAACGCTTTACCTTTACCAATTTCTCAAACGCTAAACTCAATGGTATTTGAAATAGCTAATTTGCAACCGTTTCAAACATTTCAAGCTACGGTTACCTTTTTAGTCAATACCATTCCTACAGTAACTATTGGTGAAACAATAGCTTTTGCTTTAGAAAATAATCTATCAAATGATATTACTCCAGAAAATAATAGCATTCTATATAATCAACAGGTTGTGGGTTCTTATGATCCTAACGATATGTTAGTCTTAGAAGGTGCACAAGTAGCAATAGATAATAGTGATAAGTATTTACATTATATTATTAGATTTCAAAATACAGGCAACTATTTTGCCGAAAGAGTATTAATAACCACTTTACTTGACGATAAACTGGACTGGGAAACAATAGAACTTGAAGGTTCGAGTCATGCCAATCGTGTTGAAATATCAAACGGCAGTTTAATGAATTTTATTTTTGATGCTATTTATCTTCCAGCGGTTAGTACTAATGAAGAAGCTTCTAAAGGGTATGTAGCTTTTAAAGTAAAACCAAAATCAAGTGTTGTTGAAAACGATACGGTATTAGGTACTGCATCAATTTATTTTGATTCTAATCCTCCAATTATAACAAATCAGGTTGCTACTACATTTGTTTCAACTTTATCAGTAGCTGATTTTGAGTCCAATAAATTGAGCGTTTATCCAAATCCTACAAATGGAATTTTGAATATTGCTCATGATGTTTCAATTAAAACTATTGAAATTTATAATTATTTAGGGCAATTGATGTTGTCAGAAAAAGAAACTTCGTTGATTAATGTTTCAAATTTAAGTGAAGGAATTTATACACTGATTTTACATGATTCAATGGGTAAAACATTCGTAAAAAAAATTATTAAGAAATAAAATACAGCATTAATAGAGCAGCCAACGCAAGTTCAAGTGGAAGATGAACCTGTAAAAAAAGAAATTCCTCAACAGTTATTCAATGCCAAAACAAATAGTCCAGAAACAATAAATAAAAGTGTTGGTATGGAACTAATTGGTGTTGCTACTGTAATCATTGTCATGCTTATAGTTTTAATCTATGCAATAGTTTCAGTAATTAATCTTCCTTAATAAAACAGTTAAAAAAATAATTTATTACAATTGATGAATACACCGCAACCTAAAACCGGTTCAGAAATGAATCGGTTTTTTTTATGGCTTTTTTTAAACACAATAGACACATGGTTTTTACACATAGCTACACAGCGCTTTTTTGAAGTAGATTATGTTGAGAGAGACACTCAGAGTCCAAAGTTTCAGATGTTCCACTTTTCATAGTTCACATAAACCACACACATAGTTTGTCATGCTGTTAAGCTGCTCTTTTATGAGCTTTATTGTGCGGAATAATATACTTCATTTTCCTTCTATGACTTATATGGTTTAAAACTGAACTAGCAAAAGCATATAGGGATTTGGAGAAATAGTGGCTTCGAGAGCCTCAGCCACCGTTTAGAAAAGTCAGCCACCGCTTCCTGTTGTTGCCTGAGGCTCTCGAAGGCAACAACAAGGCACTCGAAAAGGCAACAACAAGGCACTCGAAGGCAACAACAAGGCACTCGAAGGCAACGGTCTAAATTAGTTCTAATAAAAATTGTAATAAGAGTGGTTTTTGATGGGGGCTGAGGTTCTCGAAGCCACCATTTAATTGAAGGCAACAACAACAATACCTTTTTGCATTATTTTGATTTTAAAAAAATCCTCACAAGTTCTTTGTGAGGATTTACTATATAAGTTAAAAAAGAATTACTCAGCGCTTTCTTGCATCGTATGATACACGTTCATTACGTCATCGTCTTCTTCAATTTTTTCTAATAGTTTTTCAACATCAGCCACTTGGTCTGCTGTTAACTCTTTTGTTATTTGTGGTATTCTTTCAAATCCAGAAGATAAGATTTCTAAACCACGGGTTTCTAATTCTTTTTGGATGGTTCCAAAGCTTTCAAAAGGAGCATACATCAAAATACCGTCTTCGTCAGCAAAAATTTCTTCTACACCAAAATCAATCATTTCTAATTCTAATTCTTCCACATCTTGTCCTTCTGCTGGAATTCTAAAATTACACGTATGATCAAACATAAATTCAACCGAACCTTGTGTACCAAACGTTCCGTTGCATTTGTTGAAGTAACTTCTAATGTTAGCAACTGTTCTGTTGTTGTTATCGGTAGCGGTTTCAATTAAAATCGCAATACCGTGAGGTGCATAGCCTTCAAACAACACTTCTTTAAAGTTAGCCGTGTCTTTATCCGATGCTTTCTTGATAGCGCGTTCTACGTTATCTTTAGGCATATTCGCAGCCTTCGCATTCTGAATTACAGCTCTTAAACGTGAGTTGGTTTCAGGATTTGGTCCGCCTTCTTTAACGGCCATTACAATATCTTTTCCTATACGTGTAAACGTTTTAGCCATTGCTGACCAACGTTTCATTTTACGGGCTTTTCTAAATTCAAACGCTCTTCCCATTTCTTTTTTGGTTTAAAGTTTCAGGTTGCAAAAATAATAATTTCAAATTTAAACGCAAAGTTCACAAGGTTTTACGCAAAGTTCGCAAGGCGATAATCTAAAAATCTTTTATGAACTCGTATTCGCAATATCATTTAACTTAAAACTTATATGACTTTTATGTTTTAAAATTTAAAAGTGAAACGCTCTGTGAATCTCTAAATCAGCACAATCTAATTCAAAAATACTCTGCGAATCTCTGTGTAATTATACGTGCTTATTTTTTGTAAAACGGCATTTTAACCACTTTTGCTTTAATATCTTTATTTCTAATTCTAATATAAATTTCAGAATCTGGTGTAGCTAAAGCTGTTGGAACATATCCCATTCCAATAGCAATTCCCATAGAAGGTGATTGCGTTCCAGAAGTTACGATTCCCACTACATTACCATTAGCATCAGCAATTTCATATTCGTGACGAGGAATACCTCTCTCTATCATTTCGAAACCAACTAATTTACGAGCAACACCCGCTTCTTTTTGTTTTTTCAAGTTTTCAGAATTGGTAAATTCTTTATCGAATTTAGTAATCCATCCTAAACCAGCTTCTAATGGAGAAGTTGTATCGTTGATGTCGTTTCCATATAAACAGAATCCCATTTCTAAACGTAACGTATCACGCGCTGCTAATCCAATTGGTTTAATTCCAAAAGCGGCTCCAGCTTCAAAAACTTTGTTCCAAATGTATTCGGCATCTTCATTTTTAAAGTAAATTTCAAATCCTCCCGAACCGGTATAACCTGTAGCTGAAACAATTACATCGCTTTTTCCTGCAAAATCACCAATTTGGAACGTGTAATATCCCATATTCGTTAAATCGATAGAAGTCAATGATTGCATAGCAGCGGCAGCTTTTGGACCTTGAATAGCTAGTAAAGAATATCCTTCAGAAAGGTTTTGCATATCCACACCTAAATCATTGTGCGATGCAATCCAATTCCAATCTTTTTCAATATTAGAAGCATTTACTACTAACATATAATGATTATCAGCAATTTTATAAACAATTAAATCGTCAACAATTCCGCCTTCATTATTTGGTAAACATGAATATTGAGCTTTTCCATCAACTAATTTAGACGCATCATTTGAAGTTACTTTCTGAATCAAAGCCAACGCATTTTCTCCTTTTAAGAAGAATTCGCCCATGTGAGAAACGTCAAAAACACCAACGCCATTTCTAACGATTTCGTGTTCTGCATTTACTCCTTCATATTGCACAGGCATATTGTATCCTGCAAACGGAACCATTTTAGCTCCTAAACTTTCGTGAATGTGCGTTAACGCTGTATTTTTCATGATTTGATGTTGTATTATTTGAGAGCGCTAATTTATTGAAAATTCTTAAAAACGCACCCTGATTTCCCTTAAAATTTAGGAACTATTTATTTTTTGTTAATAATGCTGATAAATCTTGCATTTTAACAATTGTTTGCGGAATTTTGGACTTTTAAAATTAATCAAATGGAAACCACACATTATATAAGTTCAGATTTATTGTCTATTGATATGATTAACGAGATTGTTTTTCAAGGAAAACACTTGGCATTATCAGAGGAAGCTATCGTAAACATTGAGAAATGTAGAAAGTATTTAGATGATAAAATGAAATCAAATTCCGATCCAATTTACGGCATTAACACTGGTTTTGGTTCGTTATGTAATGTGAAGATTTCGAATGAAAATTTATCAAAACTGCAAGAGAATTTGGTAAAATCGCACGCTTGCGGAACAGGGGAGGAAGTACCTCATGAAATTGTAAAAATCATGTTGGTATTAAAAATCCAATCGTTAAGCTACGGACATTCTGGTGTGCAGTTAGTAACCGTGCAACGTTTGATTGATTTTTATAATAATGATATTTTTCCAGTAATTTATACACAAGGTTCGTTAGGAGCTTCGGGCGATTTAGCTCCGTTAGCACATTTATCATTACCATTGTTAGGAGAAGGTGAAGTGTATTTGGATGGTTTCAGACAGCCTTCAGCTAAAGTATTAGAGAAATTTGGATGGGAACCAATCGTTTTACAATCGAAAGAAGGTTTAGCATTATTGAACGGAACGCAGTTCATGAGTGCTTACGGTGTTTATTGCTTGATAAAAGCTGAGAAAATTTCGTATTTAGCCGATGTTATTAGTGCAGTTTCATTAGAAGGTTTTGATGGTAGATTAGAACCATTTACTGATTTGATTCATTTAGTTCGTCCGCACAAAGGGCAAATTCAAACGGCTGAAAGAATGCGCGTTTTGTTAGAAGATAGCGAAATCATTGCGCAAGCAAAAGTTCATGTTCAAGATCCTTATTCATTTAGATGTATTCCACAAGTGCATGGCGCTTCAAAAGATGCAATTGATTATGTGAAGAAAGTATTCCGTACAGAAATTAATTCGGTAACCGATAATCCAAATATTTTCGTAGGAGAAGATTTGATTATTTCTGGAGGAAATTTCCACGGACAGCCTTTAGCATTAGCATTAGATTTCTTAGGAATAGCTTTGTCAGAATTAGGAAGTATTTCGGAAAGAAGAACGTATCAATTGATTTCTGGATTAAGAGGTTTGCCAGCATTTTTAGTAAACGACCCAGGATTGAATTCAGGTTTCATGATTCCACAATATACAGCGGCAAGCATCGCAAGTCAAAACAAACAATTAGCAACACCAGCAAGTATTGATAGTATTGTTTCCTCAAACGGACAAGAAGATCACGTGAGTATGGGTGCCAACGCTGCCACTAAAACGTTGCGTATTGTTGAAAATGTGGAACGTATTTTAGCTATTGAATTATTAAACGGTTCGCAAGCTTTAGAATTCAGAAGACCTTTACAGTCAAGTGAATTTATTGAAAGCTTTGTAAAATCATACAGAGAGGAAGTTTCTTTTGTGTCTGAAGACAGAATTTTACATTATGACATTGAAAAATCTATTATATTTTTAAATAGTTTTCAAATAGATATGGAAGAATAAAAGAATAAAACATAATATAAAATGCTCATGATTTTCTTGAGCATTTTATATTTAGAGTTAACTTTAATTATTCAGTTCACCCAATGTTTTATGCACTTTTCTTTTGTGATGTGTTTGTTTTAAATTTTCATTTCCAGAAATAATACTAATATTTCCATCAATTTCAAACATTGCTAATTTCACATCTTTATAATATTCTATTCCGTGTTCTCGCATAGCTTCTTCTAATTCTTCTGCTGTAATTCCTAATCGTGCAATGGTTTTAAATTCAATCTTTCCATTATGAATTAGAACTTCTGGTTTATCTTGAACCAATTCTTTAATAAATTTTGATTTCAACATCACTTTCTTAAAAATATAATTGATTAAGAAAAGTGAAAATGCTGCAATTATACCTCCATACAAAGAAGTATTGGCGCCAACCATTGCATTTTGTACAGAATTACTAATTAGTAAAATTAGAATAACATCGGCAGTATTAAGTTGTGAAAGCTCTTTTTTACCAAATATGCGCAATGCAATTATCATAAAAAAATAAACAGCTACACTCCTTAGTGTGATGTCAAGATACGCATTCATTTCGTATTTTTTAGTATGACTACTATTAGGGTAATAATAGCAATAGCTTCAGTAAGCATTCCAATGATTAGCAAGAAATTAGCTCCAGGCCAATGCATTAATTTAAATAATGCACCAATAATTGTAATAATCATTCCCAAAAGAAACAAAACCAACGTAAGTTTATAATGCTTTTTCATAATTTATTAAATCTTGAACACTGAACTATTTCCACTTAAAGTTTTTCTCAATTGCTTTGATCATTTCACCTGCAATGTCTTTTTGAGTGGCACCTTCAATTCCTTCTAAACCTGGAGATGAATTCACTTCTAATAATAGCGGACCTTTTGAAGAACGAATAATATCAACACCAGCCACTTTTAAATTCATTGCTTTTGCAGCTTTGATGGCAATTCTCTTTTCATCAGGGGTTATTTTAACTACAGAAGCAGTTCCTCCCATGTGAATATTTGCTCTAAATTCTCCCGGTGCAGCTTCACGTTGCATAGCAGCTACTACTTTACCATCTACAACAAAGAGTCTCAAGTCTTTACCATTAGCTTCTTTAATGAATTCTTGAACTAAAATATTAGCGTTTAAACTTTTGAAAGCATTGATAACCGATTCAGCAGCTTTTTTAGTTTCAGCCAAAACAACTCCTTTTCCTTGTGTTCCTTCTAATAATTTTACGATTAAAGGCGAACCACCAACCATTTTAATTAAATCGTCGGTATCTAAAGGAGAGTTAGCAAATCCAGTGGTTGGAATATCAACGCCGTTATTTAATAACAATTGTAATGAAAATAATTTATCTCTAGATTGGGTTATTGCTGATGCATTGTTTAATGCAAAAACTTTTAAAGCTTCAAACTGACGTGTTAAAGCACAACCATAGTAGGTCATACTAGGACGAATTCTAGGAATTACAGCATCAAAATCGTTCAATACTTTTCCACCACGGTAATGAATTTCGGGTTTTGTAGCATCTAATTTCATATAGCAGTATTTTAAATTTAAGAAATGCATTTCGTGCCCTCTTAATTCGCCTGCTTCTAAAATTCGTTTGTTACTATATAATTCGGGATTACTTGCTAATAACCCAATTTTCAACCCTTTTTTAGATTCATTGGTTGCGTAGTAATATTCTTTTAGTTTTTCGGTGGTAGGTTGCCCAAGTAAATAGCGTTGTTCTGGATCAACCAAAACACGACCAGACATTGCTTCGCGTCCTAGTAGCATTCGGAAACCCATTGAATCACGATTGGTTAATGTAACTTCGATTTCCCAAGTTTTTCCACCAATCTCTAATTTAGTTTTGATTACATAGCGTTGCTCTCTAAAACCACTAGAACTTTTAACGACTCTTTTGTCAATCAAAGGAGCTTCACAATGTATTACCGCCTTTGCATTATTTTGGATAGGGTTGATATCAAACTTCACCCAATTTTCACTATCTTTTTCAAACGTGACAATATTGATAGCATGAAGAGCAGAAGTTTTTGCCCCAGAATCAACACGTGCTTTAATAATTGGAATTCCTAAAGTAGGGAAGGAACACCATTCTTCGCTACCTACGATAACTTTGTCTAACATTTTTTAAACGAATAAATTAAAAATCTAATGTAGTATTTTATATTTATAATTTAACTACAATTATATGATTTATCTAATAAAAATAATAAAAATAAACACTTGTAAATAATTTTACAAGTGTTTATTTTTATTGTAACCAATGAAATTTTTAAATAATATAAAAATTTAAGCAAATCTAGTTATGAACGAGTCAACTTTTAAGCTTCAACTCATTCTAAAAATTCAAGAATTAGGGTCTTCCCATAAAATCGCCTTCACCACCGTTATCATCTCTACGTGGTTGTCTGTCTCTTTCGTTTTTCTGTTTGTTAAAACGGTATGTAAAAGTTACCATCACTTGACGAACTCTCCATTGCATTTCACTGTAAGAGCATACTACATTTGGAATATTTGTTTCCATTATTCTTTTTCTTGAATTAAAAACATCGCTTATATTTAAAGAAATACTTGCTTTATCTTTTAAGATATCTTTGCTAAATGCTAAATTCATAGAAGCTACGCCTAATGATTTTCCTTGTGCATTGGTTTGTGGGGCATTATAAGTAGCATTAGTTTGCCAATCGATTTTATAAGGTAATGTAATTTTAGAAGTAATTCTTGTAAACCAAGTAAACGCCACATTATCAAAATTTTGTGAAATGGTATTTCCTAAATAATCAACATAGCTATAATCACCTTGGGTTTCGCTTCTAAATGTATTGAAGTTACCATTTAATCTCCACCATTTGTATGGTGTATAGTTTAAGTTAAATTCGAAACCAGCTCTATATTCTTTAGAAAGGTTAATAGGTGTACTTAAAATAACAGGAACTCCATCTACAAATAAACCTGATTCTTTTCTAATGAATTGAAAAACATCATTCGTAATATTGATATATGCAGAAGTATTAAAAGTTAATTTACTCCATTTTTTTAAATAGCCTAAATCGATTGCATCGGTTAATGAAGGGTCAATATCAGGATTACCTTGGAAGATATTGATGTTACTTGATAACGATGAAACAGGGTTTAAGAAACGGCCTCTAGGACGGTTAATTCTTTTACTGTAACTTAAACTTACAGAGCTTGATTCTGAAAATTCATAATTTACAGTAGCCGATGGGAAAAAGTTATTGTATTTTTTGGTGTTGTAATTGTTTAAAGATAAAGAATTTACTTCAATATGACTGTCTTCAAAACGCAATCCTAAGAAATATGAAAACTTGTTAAATTTAGACCCAAATTGGGTGTAAAAAGCATTTACATTTTCAACATATTCTAGAGTGTTTGAAAAATTTGATATTGGAGTTACCGCAAAATCAGTTAAATTCTTTTGAAAACTTCCTCTATAACCTGCTTCAAATCGACCACTTTTTCCAATTGGAAGTACATAATCGGTTTGTAATAAATTACGTTGTTGTTTGTTTTTATTTGTAGTACCTTGAGTTTCTAATGATGAAGGGTCTCCTATAATCTGATCGTAAATTGTTGCATATTCATTTTCTTTATTTTGAGAAAAAGCAAGATCAACGGTTAATTTATGGTCGTCTTTTTTGAATTTTTTTGTAAAGTTTGAAGAGTATTCCATACTTAATTCATCACTTATTTGATCGTTTAAACGATTTCTTACACCGGTTGGATTATAAGAAGCATCAAAGTAATTGAAATACACATTATCTGGATTTTTCCCATCATTTTCTCTAAAGGTTAATGCATTAGTCCAAGTTAATGATTTTGATAGATTTAAATCAATTCCAAAGTTAGCGTTGTAACCTTCGCTAATTCGATCATTCGTTCTTCTTTCTTCAATAAAACGACTTGTTGTTCCATCAGCATTAAAATATTCCGCATCTACCAATGAATTACCTGGGTTGTTTCTATAATTGTATCCAAAATTTGAAAACAAATTATAGTCGTCACTTTTCTTATTTAAGTTTACACTTGTACCATAAGTTTCAGGATCACCAGCGTTTACCATTATAGACCCATTAACACCATTTGCTTTTCCTTTACGTAAAACAATATTTATGATTCCTCCTCCGCCTTCAGCATCGTATCTAGCAGATGGATTGGTAATTACTTCAACTTTTTCAACAGCATCTGCAGGTAAAAGTTTTAAAGCGTCTGCGATGTTAATTCCCGCTAAGCCAGATGGTTTTCCATCAATTAAAATTTTCACACTTTCATTACCTCTTAAAGCAACAGTTCCTTCTGCGTCAACAGTTACAGATGGCACATTATCTAATACATCGCTTACAGTTCCACCTTTGACCATCATATCTTTACCAACGTTGTAAACTCTTTTATCTAGTTTAATTTCAACAGTTGATTTTTCAGCGATAATGTCAATATCTTTCAATTGAGCCACATCAGCTTCCATCTGAATAATTCCTAAATTAATATCTGAATTGTACTCTTTTTGTGGAATATTTACGTTTTTAAATGAAATATATTCAGCTCTAACATTATAATTTCCTGCAACAACTTCAAATTTAAAAACACCATTTTCATCGGTAATTCCACCTGAAAGTTGTTTTGTTTTTATATTTTCAAATACAATAGTTGCGTATTCTAAAGGAAGATCTGTTCCTTTCTCGATTACTTTTCCAGAAACGGTAATTTTTTTACTTTCTGGTCTTTGTGCAAATGCAGTTAAACTTATAAATAAAGTCACTACAGCAATAAGAAGTTTTTTGTTCATAGTTATTTTTCCTAGTATGACTGCAAAAGTAACTTTAGGTTTAGCCTTACTTTCCTAAATCTTTGTTAAAACTGCTAAATGATTTTGTTAATGTTTTCAATAGGTCTTCCAATTACGGCATTATTTCCATTAACTATAATTGGACGTTCTATTAATTTTGGATTTTCAAGCATGGCTTGAATGATTCCTAAATCGCTTAATTCTTTTCCTTTGTAATTATCAATCCAAATACTTTCTTTGGTTCTAACGAGTTCGATAGGGTGTATGTTTAGTTTTTTGATAACTTCTTCTAACTCGACTTTTGTAAAAGGTTCGTCAAGATATTTCCGTATTTTAAAAGGTTGGTTTAAGTTTTCAATTTCGCATAAACCTTCTCTTGATTTTGTGCATCTAGGATTGTGGTAAATAGTTATCATATTTTCTTTTTTACAAAGAAATAAAAAATAGTACTTTAGTGGCAAACTTAAGAACACTAAAAATTATGTATATAGAACAATTAAAAAACCGTAAATACAGTTTGGGAAGTTATATTCCAATTCCTTTGGGATTTATTTTATTAATGATTTTTAATTATATAATGTCTGATGGAGTTGATACCAATGAAGTTATCCAGCAGACTATTAGTATGATAGGAGTTAATTTAACTTTTGTTGTTTTGGTTGGTCCATTAGCTTTTGGATTATTATTGGTTTTATTTTGGGTGAAATTCATACAAGGTCAAACAATTTTAAGTTTAACTACATCACGATCAAAAATAGATTGGAAACGTGTTTTTTTCTCCTTCTTTTTGTGGGGAAGTATCACAACTTTAATGATTGTGTCACTTTATTATACTCAACCCGCTAATTTTGTTTGGAATTTTAAACCAGAAAAGTTTTTTATTTTTTTAGTATTAGCCCTATTTTTAATTCCAATGCAAACTAGTTTTGAGGAATATCTTTTTAGAGCTCACATGATGCAAGGAATTGGCTTGGCAACAAACAGCAGATTAATCCCTTTAATTGTAACTTCGGTTTTATTTGGTTTAATGCATATTGCTAATCCAGAAGTTGGTAAAATTGGTTACATTATTATGGTGTATTATATAGGTACCGGTTTTTTTCTTGGTATCATTACTCTTATGGACGAAGGATTAGAATTAGCATTAGGATTTCACGCAGCCAATAATTTAGTAGGCGCTTTGTTAGTAACAGCCGATTGGACTGCTTTTCAAACCAATTCTATTTTAAAAGATATATCAGAACCTTCTGCTGGTTTTGATATTTTAATGCCTGTGTTTGTAATTTTTCCAATTTTGTTATTTGTTTTTTCTAAAGTTTATAGTTGGACTAATTGGAAAGAAAAATTAACTGGTAAATTAATAGATAGTAACACCCAATCAAATGATACCTCATTATAAAAATATTCATAATCGCTTTAAAATTAATGGGATTCATATAGACAAAGAGGCTGTTTTTCTGTTTTCTTATAATTTAATTAAAGAAGGTGATGCATTTGAAAAGGAGTTGGGTAATTTCTTATTAGATTGGTTTGACGACAAAGAAACCATTGAGTTAACAACTTCTGGGACTACTGGAACACCTAAAAATATTACAATAAATAAACAATCGATGGTGCATTCTGCTATTGCAACTGCAGATTTTTTTAATTTGCATCCGCAAGATAAAGCATTATTGTGTCTTTCGCCACGCTATATTGCGGGCAAGATGATGATTGTAAGAGCTTTAATTATTGGATTGGAATTAGATATTTTAACTCCAAGTTCGCATTTAGACGATTTGCAATTAGATAAAAAATATGATTTCGTAGCAATAGTTCCTTTACAAGCAGAAAATAGCTTAGCTAGGTTGCACCAATTTAAAAAGATTCTTGTTGGTGGTGCTAAAGTTTCTGATGAACTAGCTAATAAATTACAATTGATTCAATCTGATATTTACGAAACATATGGTATGACCGAAACGATAACCCATATTGCAGCTAAAAAAATAGGGGAGGATTATTTTAATGTCTTATCACATGCTACTGTATCATCAGATACTAGAAATTGTTTGGTTATAGATGCACCAAGTATTTCTACTGAAAAAATTATAACGAATGATATTGTTGAAATTCAAAACAGCAAACAATTCAAGTGGTTAGGACGTTATGACAATGTAATTAATAGTGGAGGAATTAAATTATTCCCGGAGCAAATTGAAGCTAAATTAACTTCAAAATTAACAAATAGATTTTTTATTTCTGGCCAACCCGATGCAATTTTAGGAACTAAAGTTATTTTAGTTATAGAGGGTGAAGAATATAAAATTGATGCAGACTTTTTTAATTCACTATCTAAATTTGAAAAACCGAAAGAAATCTTTTTTGTTTCTCAATTTTCAGAAACAGCAACTAATAAAGTAAATAGAATACAAACATTAAAAAGTATAAGTAAGTTAAAAAAATAAAAGAAGACTAATTGTCTTCTTTTATTTTAACAAAAAACTGATTATCATAAATTTGAAAACTCTTTTTACTAAGTTTTTTTAATTTAATTTTTTGTTCTTTGATGGTAGGCTGCAATCTAATTTTTGTATCCTCGAAACCAATATCTAAAGGCATATTAAAATCATCAGTAGTATTATTCCATGAATAATAGAGATAGTCACCTTTTATTTTATACAAGAATACAGGCACCTGATTAGTATATAAGTATTGATGGAATATTGTTGATAAATCCATACCAGAAGCTTTATTGAAATAATTAATAACGGTATCTGAGGTAATTATTTTCTTTTTAAAAGTTTCTGAATAATTATATAAAATTTTCCACCATTTTTCATCGTCTCCAATAACATGTCTTAATGTATTCAATAATAAAGAACCTTTATAATACATATCTCCAGAACCTTCGTTGTTTACGCCATATTGACCAATGATAGGTTTGTCATTTCTAACGTTTCTTGCTTGACCGTTTACATATTTCATGGCATCATTATAGCCTTTAATGCATTCGATAAATACTGTTTCAGAATAAGTTGTAAAACCTTCGTGAATCCACATATCAGCAATATCAGTACTAGTTATACTATTTCCAAACCATTCGTGTCCAGTTTCGTGTATGGTTATAAAATCAAAAAACATTCCAACACCGGTACCTGATAAGTCCATTCCCATGTATCCTTTCTTGTACTTATTACCATAGGCTACAGCACTTTGATGTTCCATCCCTAAATAAGGAGTTTCAACTAATTTATAGCCATCTTCCCAAAATGGATAACGACCAAATTTAGACTGAAAACAATCCATCATTGGTTTTACTTCCATAAAATGTTCACGCGCTTTGGCTTCGTTTTCTCTCAAAACATAATAATCCAAATCTAAATCAGGCATTTTGTCCTGAATATGAACGTAATCAGCAATATTTACTGTAATGGTGTAATTGTTAATTGGATTTTTTACTTCCCAATCCCAACGAGTATAACCATTTTTTAAATCTTGAGATCCTAAAAATCGTCCGTTAGAAACATTCATTAATCCATTTGGAACAGCTACTTTTATTGAAGCGCCATTATCAGGTTCATCACTTTGAGAATCTTTCACGGGGTACCATAAACTAGCTCCAGTTCCTTGAACAGCAACACCTATAAAATCTTTTCCATTACTATCCTTTTTGAAAACAAAACCGCCATCCCAAGGCGCATTTTTAGCAATTAATGGATTTCCTGAATAATAAAATTTAAGTTTATGATTGGATTTAGAAGCTAATTTTTCAGGAAAATCAATAAAAACTGCATCATTATCGCGTTTATAATTTAATTTCTTCGTATTCCAAATAATAGAATCTACTTTCATATTCTCAAATAAATCTATTTGAATTTTTTGAGTAGGAGATACCACATCAAAAGTTATTTCATTAAATCCTTTGATGCTTCTTTGTTCCGGATTTATAGTGATGTTTAAATCATAACGCTTTATGTCATACGCTGTTCTTTCGGCTCGTAAACCTCCTTGTAAAGAATCACGGCGCGTAAATTGCGCATTCATTTGTTGAATACCAAGTAAAATTAAGATAACTAAAAATCTGTTTTTCATAGGTGTTATATACTTTATAATAATTTATTGAATATCTGTAAAACTATAAAGTTAAACTCATTAAGTACTAGTCTATTATAAATTTTTTAGTTTCTTTATGTCCATTTTCTTCTAAAACAAAAATATAAGTGCCTTTATTCAAAGAGGTTATTGAAATACTCTCAATATTGCTTTCAATATTGCTGAAAAATGTTCCATTCAAAATATTTTTGCCATCAATAGTATAGATAGAATAATTTGGATTTTGGTATTTTATTGGATCAAATTTTATAGAAATTGTGCCGTTTTTTATATCATTTGAAATAATGTTTAGGGGTATATTATTTTGTGAAGAAAAATTTGATGTACTTAATAATGAATTCCATGATTTAGAAACCGATACTAGGCCAATATAACCAGTTGGAATAACAGCCCAATTAGTTCTAAAATTCATTCTATCTATCGAAGTAAATTCACTTAAATTTGAACCTAAAGTGGTTGTAATGGAAGGAGTTGGTTCAGTAGATGAAATATCAGGATTTAGAAAAAGAGAAACGGCATCGTCAGTAGTACCTGGATTAAAAGTATATTTCATGACTACAAGATAATTTGTATTAAAATTTAATGCAGAGGTTAATACTTTGGTACCAGATTCTTTTTGTAATGCAAGAACAAAATTGGAACCCACTTTGTAGGCGCTTAATCTAAAAAGAGTATTATAATTACCAGCACCCATCACTCTAAAAAAATCAGTAGAACTAGAATTATTAGGATCTAAAACTGCATTAGAAAAATTTAGTACAAATGAAAAATAAGCTGTACCAGAGCTTATTGAAGAAAAGACTGTACCTGTAGCATCTCCACTTGGAGCAATATTAATCGCACTATTTGAAGAGCCGTAACCAGTATATGAAATAGCAAAATTTTTCACTTGTGTATTAACACAACCAAATCCAGAGCAAACACCCAATCCAGCAGGATTTGAGGAATTATTTGTCCATGTACCTTGACCACTTAAATTTGAATTAACAGTGTAATTAGAAAAGTCGTCATAAAACACATTTTGTCCAAAACTTGTAAAAAATAAAAAGAAAAAAAATAGAGATAAAGTTGTTTTCATAAAAATAAATTATATTTTAAAATATCTAAATTTCAAATATAATCAAATTAAAAAAAGGTACAAAAATAGTTGAAATTATATTTCAAAATAAATAGAAATTCTAATTAAAATTCAGCATTTCTTTGAATATAAATTTCTTTGTTAGATTTTGGATGAATAAAAATCAATTCCTCTGCGTGTAAATGCAAACGCTTGCCTTTTGTACCATATAAATCATCACCAACAATTGGGGTATTTAAACCTAATTCATGTGAAGCATGAACTCTTAATTGATGTGTTCTTCCTGTAATCGGGTAGAAGTAAACTAATGTTTGATTATTTCTAATTTCAATTTTTTTCCATTTAGTTTGTGCGGGTTTTCCATGTTCGTAACAAACTAATTGTCGTGGTCTGTCATCTAAATCTACTCGAAGCGGTAAATCTATAAAGCCTTCGTTTTCTTCTAAAACTCCATCTAATAAAGCAACGTATCGTTTTTTAATGGTTCTTTTAATGAATTGACTTTGCAATTTTACATACGTTTCTTCGTCTTTAGCAATCAGCATTAAACCCGAAGTTGACATGTCTAAACGATGTACAATTAGCGGTCCGGTTGCGTTTGGATATAATTCTTTAACTCTTTGATAAACAGAATCGGATATGATTTTTCCGGGAACCGATAAAAATTCAGCAGGTTTATTTATTACGGCAAAAATTTCATCCTCATAAACAATTTCAATATTTTTTCCTTCTGCTGGATTTTCCTGAAACGGATTCGCTTCCATATCCAAACCATCTAACATGTGCGATAATAAAATGGGTTCGCACTTGCTTTTACAAGCTGGATAAAATTGTTTGTGCTTACGAATTTCCGATTTTGGCGATTGTCCCCACCAAAATTCAGCCATTGCAATAGGTTTCAAATTGTGTTCAAAGGCATAATGTAATAATTTGGGAGCAGCACATTCCCCAGCGCCCGCAGGGGGATTATTGTTGAAAATTTCTCCAATGCTTTTTCGTTCGCCAAATTGATTTAAAAACGAATATTCAGCAAACAATTTTTGTTGTAAAGCACCCGATTTTTGTCGACGTTCATCTTTATGTTGATTGATTTCATCTAAAAGTAAATTGACTTCATTTTGAGCCTTTTCGATTTGAAAATTCCAATATTTGGTCATTTTTTTGAGTAAAATGCTTTCTTTTTTGCTTTCTTCGGATAGTTCAAATTCTAATTGTTCAATTTCTACTGAAGATAAATTGGTGAATGAAATTCGTTTTTCATCGCGTTCAACCTTCAATCTTTTGATTTTATCTTTCTGATTTTGAATGTCTGAATTGGCTTCGTTTTTTGTGTTTTCTAATTGCTTTTTTTTATCTCGAAGTTCGTCTGAATTTTCTAATATTTCAATTTGACGATTGATTGCATTTAAAACTTCTTCTTCTTTTCTAAAAAAACCATCTTCGTGTAACATATCAAAAATCGTTGGTACAAAGTAGGGAAGGTGATTCACACCCGCCAGTTTTCCAGAAAAAGCCCATAAATAGCCTAATTCTTCTTCTTGATTTTGACAAACTAAAACACCAAACATTTTTCCAATCACTAAACCTTCTTGATTTTCTTGTAAACCGAAATTGTGTTCAAAATCAGATTGTGTTTCTAAATATGCTTGCAATTCAATTGAAGCAATAATGCTCAACTCATGCGGTTCGTAATAAAATGGAAACGTAAATTTTTCGGGTAATGAAATACCTGAAATATTAGTTTTGAAAGGTTGGAAGATTGATTTTGACATGATGCAAAGATAAAGTAATTGAAATAATATTTATCTTTGTGTAAATCAGTTTACTTATGAATATCGAAACGCACAGAAAAATCATCATTCACAGGATATTAGATGTCCAAAATGAAGCAGTTTTAGATAAAATTGACCAACTTTTAAATCAAGAAGGCTATGTTTATGATGTTTCAGGAAAGTTGTTATCTGTTTCAGATTATATGCAAGAAATAGAGGATATTCTTAAAGTTTCAGAACAAAATGATGTGTATAATTCCGAAGCAATAAGAAATAAGATTTTTAAGAAATGAAATCTGTTCTTTGGTCAAAAGCTTCGTTAGATTCTCTTGAAACAATTTATAATTTTATTTTCGAAAATAGTCCTCAAAACGCAGAAATGGTAGTTGATACTTTGTTAAATTTAGGAGATGATTTAGCAAAGTTTCCAGAAAGAAATCCTAAAGAACCTTTATATAATGACGAATCTATTCGCTATTTTCCAAAATGGAATTTTAAAATTGTATATCGTATAGAAGAAAATAGAATTTTGATTATCAATATTTATTCGACTAAGATGAATTGGTAAAAAAAAAGAATTTCACGAATTAATACAAAAATGAATTAGTGTTAATTCGTGAAATCATAATATTAATTAAACTTGAATCACTCCTAAATTAAACTGTTTTTCAATAGGAGCGTGGTTAGCCGCTTCAATTCCCATAGAAATCCAATTTCTGGTTTCTAAAGGATCAATGATAGCGTCTGTCCACAAGCGAGAAGCTGCGTAGTAAGGCGAAACTTGTTCGTCGTAACGTGCTTTTATTTTATCAAATAATTCTTTTTCTTTTACTTCATCAATTACTTCACCTTTTGCTTTTAAAGAAGAAGCTTCAATTTGTGCTAATACTTTTGCGGCTTGCGTTCCACCCATAACGGCTAATTCTGCACTTGGCCAAGCGAAAATTAATCTTGGATCGTAAGCTTTTCCACACATCGCATAATTTCCTGCTCCGTATGAATTTCCAACAATTACAGTAAATTTTGGAACTACCGAATTCGCCATCGCATTTACCATTTTAGCGCCATCTTTGATAATTCCGCCGTGTTCTGATTTTGATCCTACCATAAATCCAGTAACATCTTGTACGAATACTAAAGGAATTTTCTTTTGGTTACAATTGGCAATAAAACGTGTTGCTTTATCCGCCGAATCCGAATAAATAGCGCCTCCAAATTGCATTTCGCCTTTGGCATTTTTCACAATTTTACGTTGGTTAGCTACAATTCCAACTGCCCAACCATCAATGCGAGCATACGCTGTGATTAAGGTTTTTCCATAATCGCCTTTATACTCGTCAAATTCTGAATTATCTACCAATCGTTTGATGATTTCATACATGTCGTATTGGTCAGCTCTTGATTTTGGTAAAATCCCGTAAATATCTTTGGGTTCTAATGCTGGTTTTTCGGCTTTCACACGATTGTATCCTGCTTTATCGAAATCGCCAATTTTGCCTACAATACTTTTAATTCTATTTAAGGCATCTTTATCGTCTTTGGCTTTATAATCCGTCACCCCTGAAATTTCACAATGTGTTGTGGCTCCTCCAAGTGTTTCGTTATCAATAGTTTCTCCAATAGCTGCTTTTACTAAGTAACTTCCAGCTAAAAAAATACTTCCCGTTTTATCTACAATCATGGCTTCATCGCTCATAATAGGTAAATAAGCACCACCCGCCACGCAACTTCCCATTACAGCGGCAATTTGGGTAATTCCCATACTGCTCATGATGGCATTATTTCTAAAAATACGACCAAAATGTTCTTTATCTGGAAAAATTTCGTCTTGCATTGGTAAATAAACACCCGCCGAATCTACTAAATAGATAATTGGTAATCGATTTTCCATAGCAATTTCTTGCGCTCGAAGATTCTTTTTTCCTGTAATTGGAAACCATGCACCCGCTTTTACTGTAGCATCATTAGCTACTACAATACATTGTTTGCCCGAAATAAATCCAATTTTTACAACAACTCCTCCAGAAGGACAACCACCGTGTTCTTTGTACATGCCGTCGCCAACAAAAGCACCAATTTCAATGCTTTTTGCTTTTTCATCCAAAAGATAATCAATGCGTTCACGAGCTGTCATTTTTCCTTCAGCGTGTAATTTTTCAATACGTTTGGTTCCGCCACCTAATTTCACTTGGGCAAATCGGTTTTTTAAATCGGAAAGTAAAAGTTTGTTATGATCTTCGTTTTTATTGAAATTAATGTCCATTTGGGTTTTGTTGTTTATTGGTTGGCTAAAATACGAAATCCATCTGAAAAATATATTCTTTAGATGGATTTGAAATAAATTTAACTAATGTTAATTTTTATTATTGTGAGTTAGTATCTCTAGCTTGACTATCTCTTGTGTTTTTTTGTACTGTTATGGCTCCAAAAATGGATAGTAAGAATGAAAATGCATAAAATCCTTTTTCACTTGCAAGCAAAGTTGCATTCCATAATCCTACAATTAGTAAAACAATTGATAATATGGTGGCAAACCAGCAAATTCCGTAATATAAATCGGTTACAGGAATATTTTCTAAACGGTCTCGAACACTTTTTTGCAAAGAAACCACAGCGAAAAGTCCGAACATTAAAACGGTGAAATAATATCCTTTTTCGTTTAATAGCATATCAGCTCTGAATAATCCGATTAAATAACCAATCATTCCAGTTCCTAATGCAATCCAAGATGCAGCAATAAAAGCCGCAGAAGGTTTTTGATACATAGATTTTTATTTTATAGTTATTACAATATTACTTTATTTTTTAGAATCGTTGACCATTCTTTTTAAAATAGCCCATTGCCTTAACGCATCTTTGGCATCAATTGCGGGATATCCTAATAATGTTTTTCCAGCTTCTACATCGCCTGTTACACCAGAACCAGCTCCAATAATAGCTCCATCTCCAATATTGGTATGGTCTTTAATGGATGCACTTCCACCTATGATTACTCCATTTCCTAACGTTACAGAACCTGCTAATCCACTGTTTCCGGCCATGATACAAAACATTCCTAATTTAGAATTATGTCCAATTTGAACTAAATTATCAATTTTACAGCCATTTCCTAATATAGTAGAACTGAATTTTCCTCTATCAACACAAGTATTAGCACCAATTTCTACATTATCTCCTATGATTACATTTCCAATTTGCGGAATTTTTACCAATCCTTTTTCAGAATCAGGACGGAAACCAAATCCGTCTGCTCCAATGGTTGCATTTGGATGAATGATACAATCATTTCCAATGTGACAACGTTCTCTAACCACTGCTCCTGACCAAATGGTAGTATTTTTACCAATGGTAGATTCGTCTAAAACAGTCACATTGGGATATAAAATAGTGTTTTCTCCAATCACCACGTTTGGACCAACGTAACAATTGGCACCAATTTTTGCACCATCACCAATTTGAGCTGTATCGTCAATGGTAGCCGTTGGATGAATATCCGATTTGAAAACGGGTGGAGGAGGTGCAAAAATTGACAAAACTTGTGACATAGCTAAATCCGCATTTTTTACTTTTATAAACGCTCTATTTTCGCCGGGTTCAATAGAAATATCTTCATTAACAACTGCCACACAGGCTTTAGATGTTGCCCAAAATTTTTCGTATTTTTTGTTTCCGATGAACGAAATTTCAGTTTCTTTAGCAACTTCTAATTGCTCGGGAGCTGTTATTTTTGTTGTAGTTGAACCAACGATTGTTCCCTTTAAAACGTCATTGATTGCTTCAATTGTTATTTGTTTCATTGATTAGTTTGATTGGATATAATTATCGAATATACAAAAACATTACATTTATTTTAATTTTGCTCTAAAAAAAATCCGAATATCAATTACTGAAACTCGGATTTTTAGATTTCACAGTGTATTTTTATTATTCTTCTTTTTGTCCCATCATCATTAAATAGGCTTTTAGGAAGTTATCAATTTCTCCGTTCATAATGCCTTCCACATCACTGGATTCGTAACCTGAGCGAACATCTTTCACTAATTTATAAGGATGCATTACATAATTTCGAATTTGCGAACCCCATTCGATTTTCATTTTTCCTGCTTCGATGTCGCTTCGTTGTGCTTGTTGTTTTTTTAATTCAATCTCGTATAACTGCGATTTTAGCATTTGCATGGCACGTTGGCGGTTGTCTTGTTGCGAACGAGTTTCTGAACACTGAATTTGAATTCCAGTTGGTTTGTGAAACAATTGTACTTTGGTTTCTACTTTATTTACATTTTGCCCACCCGCACCACTTGAACGCGAAGTTATGATATCTATATCAGCCGGATTGATTTCAATCTCGATAGAATCATCAACCAAAGGATACACATAAACCGAAGCAAATGAAGTATGGCGTTTCGCATTACTATCAAAAGGAGAAATTCGCACCAAACGATGCACACCATTTTCACCCTTTAAATAACCAAAAGCAAAATCACCTTCAAATTCTAAGGTTACGGTTTTAATTCCAGCCACATCACCTTCTTGAAAGTTTAATTCTCTGATTTTGTAGCCTTGTTTTTCACCCCACATTAAATACATACGCATTAACATAGAAGCCCAATCACAACTTTCGGTTCCACCAGCACCCGCTGTAATTTGCAGCACAGCACTCATGCTATCTCCTTCATCGGAAAGCATGTTTCTAAATTCTAAATCTTCAATATGACTTAAAGTACTTTGGTAGAGCGTTTCTACTTCTTCTTCAGTAACATCACCTTCTTTGAAGAAATCCATCATAATTTGAAGTTCTTCAGAGAATTCGATACCTTTATTATAATCTTCTACCCATTTCTTTTTGGAGCGAAGGTTTCTTATAATAATTTCGGCTTCTTTGGCGTTGTTCCAAAAACCAGGTGCGAAGGTTTTTTCTTCTTCATTCGTTATCTCAATCGTTTTGGCATCAATGTCAAAGATACCTCCTTAACGCACCAAGGCGATCAATAATATCTCTGACTTGTTCTGTATTTATCATAAATATTGTAGTTTTGTTTTGAAATGGGATGTACTAGCCCCGATAGCACTTGAAATCCTTTTTGTTTTTTATCAAAAAAATAAAAAGATTGCAATGTATAGCGGGAATTAGCTCCTAAAAATTTTATCAAAAATAAGGTATCTAATTGATATATGGAAATAAATTTAGTAAGTGATACAGTAACGAAGCCTTCTGTAGAGATGTTAAAGACGATGTTTAACGCAAAAGTAGGTGATGATGTATATAAACAAGACCCAACAGTCAATGAATTAGAGGAAACCTTAGCAGATTTATTCGGAATGGAAGCGGCATTGTTTTTTCCTTCGGGAACTATGGCAAATCAAACAGCTATTAAATTGCATACACAGCCTGGCGAACAAGTAATTTGCGATAAATATTCTCATATTTATCATTATGAAGGAGGAGGAGCTTCTTTTAATAGTGGTGTTTCGTGCTGTTTAGTAGATGGAAATCGTGGTATGATAACAGCCGATTTAGTTAAAAACGCCATAAATGACCCTGAATTTTATCATACGCCATTGACATCGTTAGTAAGTATTGAAAACACAACCAATAAAGGAGGTGGTGCTTGTTATGACATTCAACCGCTTCAAGAAATAAAACAAGTGTGTCTAGACCATAATTTAAAATACCATTTAGATGGTGCCCGTTTATGGAATGCTTTGATTGCAAAAAAACAACATCCAAAACAGTTTGGAGAATTGTTTGATACGATTTCAGTTTGTTTATCAAAAGGATTGGGTGCTCCAGTAGGTTCGGTTTTATTGGGAAGTAAGGAAGATATGAAACGCGCTTTGCGTATTAGAAAAATTTTTGGTGGCAATATGCGTCAATCAGGATATTTAGCTGCGGCTGGATTATTTGCGTTACAAAATAACATCAGCCGTTTAGAAATTGACCACAGAAGAGCGAAAGAATTAGGAAGTTTATTAGAACAAATGCCTTGGGTTGCCAATGTAGAACCTGTGGAAACTAATATTTTGATTTTTGGATTACAATCTTTTGTAGATGAAAAACTTTTCATGGAAAAATTGAAACAAAAAGGGATTGCGATTAGTTCGATGGGACATGGAAAATTAAGAATTGTAACGCATTTAGATTACAAAGAAGTGATGCATGAATATGTGATGGAAGTGTTTTCTAAACTAACGTTTTAGTTTCACAGAGATACACAGAGTTTTTTTAATATTTGTAATGTTAAAAAAGAGTTACAACGAGTTTTCTTTGTTATCTATGAAAAGTGTAACGTTTAAAATTACGACAAAGTAAAACTATTGTGTCTCATGTGTTTAATTTTTTATGAATAATATATGGAAATCATAATCATATCAATCGTAGCCTTTTTAACCGCTATCTTGACTTTTTTCTCAGGATTTGGATTAGGAACTTTGTTAACGCCAGTTTTTATGTTGTTTTTCCCTATTGATATTGCGATTGGTTTGTGTGGAATTGTACATTTTGCGAATAATTTATTCAAGTTTTTCTTAGTAGGTAAGCATGCTAATAAAGAAGTTTTACTGAAATTCGGAATTCCAGCAATTTTTGCTGCTATGATAGGTTCGTGGTTATTATTGCAAATTTCCGATTTAGAACCTTTGTTTAGTTATTCTCTTTTTGGAAAACACTTAGACGTTTATCCTGTGAAATTTATCATTACGATTTTATTGATATTTTTTGCGCTTTTAGACTTGATTCCGTTTTTAAGTAAATTAGAATTTGGAAAAGATAAATTACCTTTAGGAGGAATTTTAAGCGGATTTTTTGGTGGACTTTCTGGGCATCAAGGTGCTTTACGAAGTGCATTTTTGATTAAAGCTGGTTTGTCCAAAGAAAGCTTCATCGCTACAGGAATTGTAGTTTCCATGTTTATCGATTTTACCCGATTGAGTGTTTATGCTTCAAAAATAACGACTTATACGTTGTATGAAAATAAAGTATTGCTAATATCTGCAACGCTTTGTGCAATCACGGGAGCGTATTTGGGTAACCAACTTTTAAAGAAAGTTACCCTAAAATTTCTCCAAGTGTTTGTTGCTTTTTTATTGCTTTTAGTGGCAATTGGATTAGGAATGGGGGTTATTTAAACATATCCATTCCGGGAATGTTTGGCATGCCTTCTTTAGCTACTGCAGCTAATTCAGTTTCATGGATATTTGTAGCTTTTTCGATGGCTTTATTTAATACAGTAACTAAATAATCTTCAAGCATTTCCTTATCTTGAAGTAAATCATCACTTAAGGTAATGCTTTTAATTTTTCTGTTAGCGGTAAGTGTTACTTCAAGTAAGCCATCAGCACTTTTTTCATCAATTAAAACAAAGTCTAAACGTTTTTTAGTTTCTTCAACTTTTTGTTGGGTTTCTTTAATTTTACCCATCATGCCCATAATATCTCCAAACATACTTTTTATTTTTAAATATGGTGTAAAAATAGCAAATTAGACAACAATTAATATTGTAAAATTTAATTTAAACCAATTATGTGTTTTTTTAATTTGCTATTATTATTCTACTTGGATTGTTCTTTATAATATTCTCTTAACTAATTTATTTCAAGGTACTTGGGCAAACAAAAGCAGTTAATGGAACATCAGTAGTTCTGATACCTGCCATTCCTTTTTCCACGTTAATCATGTTGTGGTAGCCTCTTGCTTTTAAGATAGAAGCCATAATTACCGAACGATAGCCTCCAGCGCAATGTAAAAAGAAAGTGTCATCTTTAGGTATTTCTGCTAATTGTTCGTTAACATAATCTAGTGGAATATTTACGGCACTTTCAACGTGCTCAGCCTTAAATTCACTTGGCTTTCTCGCATCAACAACTAGTGCGTTTTCATATTTTGAAGCAAATACTTCAGGTGATATAGAGTCTATTGTATCCGTTTCAAATCCTCCAGATTTCCATGCGGTTAAACCGCCTTTTAAGTATCCAAGTGTGTTGTCAAATCCTACACGTGATAGCCTTGTAATGGTTTCTACTTCTAAACCTTCTGGAGTAACCAATAAAATAGGTTGTTTCGTATCTCTAATTAAAGCACCTACCCATGGGGCAAATTGCCCATGTAGACCAATAAATATTGAGCTTGGAATATGTTCTTTTACAAATTCGGCTTCATTTCTAACATCTAATATCAACGCTTCTGTTTGGTTGGCAATAGCTTCAAACTCTTTTGGAGATAGAGGAGTGTCTCCTTTTTTTAATATCGTGTCTAAACTTTCATACCCGTTAATATTCATCATCACATTTTGAGGAAAATAAGCAGGAGGTGGCGTTAAACCATCTAATAATTCCGCTTTAAATTCTTCTTTAGTCATGTCGGCTCTTAAAGCGTAGTTGGTCTTTTTTTGATTTCCTAAAGTATCTGTTGTTTCTTTACTCATGTTTTTACCACAAGCACTTCCAGCACCGTGATTTGGATAAACAATTAAATCATCACTCAAAGGCATGATTTTATTTCTTAGCGAATCAAATAAATATCCCGCTAATTTATCCTGCGTTAAATCTTCAACTAAAGCTTGGGCTAAATCAGGGCGACCCACATCTCCAATAAACAAAGTGTCACCTGTTATAATACCATGTTGTTTTCCGTTTTCATCAGTAAGTAAATAACAAGTACTTTCTAATGTATGACCAGGAGTATGAATTACTTTAATAGTATAATTTCCTACTTTATATTCTTGGTTATCCTCTGCGGTTGTACAATCGTACCCACATTTTGCTGTAGGGCCAAAAATAATTTCCGCAGCTGTTTTTTTTGCTAAATCGATATGACCTGAAACAAAATCTGCGTGAAAGTGTGTTTCAAATATATATTTAATTTTAGCATTATCTTTTTGTGATCTATCAATATAAGGTTGTACTTCTCTTAAAGGATCAAATATTGCGGCTTCTCCATTATTTTCAATGTAATAAGCAGCGTGAGCAATACAGCCTGTATATATTTGTTCGATTTTCATATGTTTAAATTTTATTTTTACAAATTTACTATCTAAATTTTATTTTTATGTGCCTAAAGTTACATTTACGATTCTTTTAACAAGATTATGGCAGCCATGAGTAATACAAAGTAAGCAAAAATCTTTTTTAATTGGCTTTCATTCGTATATTTTGTAAGGTACATACCTATAAATATTCCAACTACTGAAATAGCTGAAAAGGTTAATAAAAATAACCAATCAATTACCAAGTTCTGCATATCACCAGTAAATCCTACCAATGAGTTCATAGCAATAATGAATAGGGAAGTACCAACGGCTTTTTTCATAGGCAATTTGGCAAACAAAATTAGCGCAGGAATGATTAAAAATCCGCCACCTGCACCTACTAATCCGATAATGATTCCGATTATAAAGGTTTGAATTCCAATTAAAATCAGATTTCTCTTTTCCTCCACAGTAGTGTCTTGACTTTTCTTTTTTAATACCGAAAGCGCCCCAAAAATCATAATTACTGCAAAAAACAGCATTAAAAACCTGTTTTTTGTGATGAGAATTGGTGCTTCTAGGATGATATCAGGAATTCTTGGTACAATATATTTTCGGGTTAAATACACTGCTATGAAAGACGGAATTGCAAATAGGAATCCGCTTTTGATGTCTACCAAATTTTTTCGGTAGTTTTGTATCGCTCCAAAAGTTGATGTAGTTCCTACAATAAATAACGAATATGCCGTTGCCGTAACTGGACTTATACTCATTAAATAGACTAAAATAGGAACGGTTAAAATAGAACCACCACCACCTGTAAGTCCTAAAACTAATCCTATAAATAACGCGCCAACGTAGCCTAAAATCTCCATTAGAATTGAAGTATTTCAATTTTATTTCGGTGTAATTTGATTTTTCCGTTTAGTTCTAAAGCTTTTAATAATCGAGAAATTACAACTCTTGAAGTATGCATTTCATAAGCAATTTCTTGATGCGTATTTTTGATTTCGGTATCGCCTATAACTTTCGCTTTATCGGTTAAATATTTGTACAAACGTTCATCTAAATTCATGAAAGCCAAGGTGTCAATTGCTTCTAACATTTCGTTTAAACGCACATTGTAACTATCGAAAACAAAGTTTCTCCAGGTTTTGTATTTGGTCAACCATTCTTCCATTTTCTCTACAGGAATCATTAGCATAGCTCCATCAGTTTCGGCAATCGCACGAATACGACTTTTCGATTGCCCCATGCAACAAGTTAAAGTCATCGCACATGTATCGCCACGTTCTAAGAAATATAACAATAATTCATCACCATTTTCATCTTCTCTCAATATTTTAATTGCTCCTGTTAATAAAAGAGGCATGGTTTTGATGTAATCTCCAATTTCAATTAGGTAATCGTCTGCTTTGAATTCTTTGTAAACCGCTACTTTTGCAATTTCATCCAATAAAGCTTCTTCAAAAATATAGCTGTATGCTTGGTCTAAAATATCTCTCATTTGCAATCCTTTTTGTAAAGATACAACGAATCTTTAAAAATCAAATGTTACTTTTGTTACAAAGAAATCGAATCAACATTATATGACCTCAAAAAAATACAATAAAACCAATTTTCACAAACATACTTTTTGTGAGTTTACCGAAGTAGAACTTACAACTATTTCCAATATTGATTGGACTTACCAAAGTAAATCGGGTAGTGGTTATTGTTTTACAGAAGAAGGTGTTTATCGTAGTTCCAATCATTGGGGAAGAGCTGCAAATTGTAGATGGCGATTGATTTCAAGTTCAAGAACAAAAATTAACAATGGTCAAAATCGTATTGGTTATGCTAAATGGACTGACTTTTATCCAAATAACGAAACCGATAATTTATTTTATATTGAGGTGAATTTCGATACAAAAGAAGTAACGTTTCAACACAAAAATAATACCAACTACGATGGGAATTTTTTTTTACGAAATGCTTCAGAAACAGCAAAAGTAATTCGACAAATCAAAGAAATTTTAGATTCTGATGCCTGGGCAAAATATTATTGTTTTGAAGATATCGAAAAAGTGAGATTGCATATAATTCAGAAATTAATAAGTACTAATGTTTCTTTGAATCAAATTAGAAAAGAATTAAAATAAAAGATGGAAGATAAATTTATAGCAATAAAAAAGAATGTTCAGTTAATTATAGATTATATGGCATTACAAAATTATTCAGAAGCTAGTATCAAGTTGATTAAAGTTAGTGATGATTTAGATAACATGATTGATGCTACTACTGATGAAGTGATTTTGAGAGAAATCAGTAAATATCAAATATTATTGAATCATTTACTGATTAAAATGAGTGACAAAGAATAAGATACAAAACTCCAAAAAAGTTTTAATAAAAAAATAGTACTTCTAATTAAAACGTTAAATAGCATTAAATATTCTAGCTTAATGATTATTTTTGCACCAAAATTTAGTTCCTATGTTTAATAGAGAGAAAATGCTACAATTGTGCAATGATTGGAGTAAAAATACCTTAATGAATACCCTAGATATCGTTTACACGGATGCTGGTGAAGATTTCCTAACCGCTACAATGCCAGTGAATCCAAGAGTGCATCAGCCTATGGGATTATTGCATGGAGGGGCAACGGTAGCACTAGCAGAAAGTGTAGGAAGTGCTGCATCGTTGATGTTTGTAAATCCAGAAAAACAAGAAGTTCGTGGTATTGAAATTTCTGCCAACCATTTGAAAAGTAAGCGTGAGGGCGTGGTGACTGCAACTGCTAAAATAATCCATAAAGGTGCTAGTATTCATTTATGGGAAATTAGAATTGTAGATGAAGAAGGCAAGTTAATTTCGCTTTGTAAATTGACAAATATGGTCTTATCAAGAAGACAATAATGCAAGTTATTGAAGAAATAAATACACTTTTATCAGCACAAAAACCTTTTGTTTGCTATGTAAAACCAAATGAATCAATTTGGAATTTACTCATTCAACAATCCAACGAACTAATCAAATTTTACAATCAAGAGGGATTTGTATTTATGCCTTTTTACGAAGGAGATCAGGTTGTAATTCCTTTTGAAGGGAATTCCTTTTCGCAAGGGACTGTTGAAACATTTGTACAAATAACAGCGCCAAATGGCACTTTTGAAAATAAGGAGAATGAAGATTTTCAAAAGCTCGTTTCTCAAGGAATTGAAGCAATTCAAAAGAACAAATTTGATAAAGTAGTTTTGTCACGTAAAATAGTTTTGAAGAAACAAATTTCAATTGTAGCAACGTTTCAGAATTTGATAGCTACTTATCCAAGCGCTTTTCGCTTTTTGTTTTTTCATCCAAGAATAGGGTTGTGGATGGGAGCAACACCTGAACAATTGGTGAAAATTAATCAAGATCAATTTGAAACAGTGGCCTTGGCAGGAACGCAATTGTATTCCGAAAATGTAATTTGGACAACCAAAGAAATCGAAGAACAGCAATTTGTAACCGATTATATTACTACTAAAGTAAAAAATAAAGTAAAACAACTTATAGTTACTGATGTAGAAACAGTTAATGCTGGAAATTTAATACATTTAAAATCGTACATTAGAGGCGATTTAACTTCAGATTTTCAGGCAAATGATTTGATTCAAACACTACATCCAACCCCAGCCGTTTGTGGTTTGCCTAAAGAGAGAGCAATTGATTTTATTCTGAAAAATGAAGGTTATGATCGAAAATATTATGCTGGATTTTTAGGTGAATATAACAAAGAAAATCTAACCGATTTATTTGTAAATTTACGCTGTTTAGAAGTGGAAAATGATGTTGTGAATATTTATGTTGGTTGTGGTATTACAAAAGATAGTATACCAGAAAAGGAATTCATTGAAACCGAAAATAAATCCATGACCATGCGAAATGTTTTAGTTTCAAAATAAAAATGAAACACACAGGCACATAGAAAATTTTAAAAGACATTGTATTTTAAATAGTTCAATAGAAATACTATGTAAACTATGTTAAGTAAAATACTAAAATAAACACATAGAAAATCTATGATTCTATGTGTTTAAAAAATATAAAAGTTTAAAAATGAAATTAGACATATTAGCTTTTGGAGCGCATCCAGATGATGTAGAATTAGGTTGTAGTGGCACAATTGCCAAAGAAGTTAGCTTAGGTAAGAAAGTTGGAATTATAGATTTAACACGTGGTGAATTAGGCACGCGTGGTTCTGTGGCTATTCGTAATGAAGAATCGGCTAAAGCTTCTGAAATTTTAGGTGTTACAATTAGAGAAAATTTAGATATGCGAGATGGTTTCTTTGTGAACGATGAAGCGCATCAATTAAAAGTAATTCAAGCTATTCGTAAATACCAACCAGATGTTGTATTGTGCAATGCTATTACCGACAGACACATCGACCACGGAAAAGGTAGTAAATTGGTTAGTGATGCTTGTTTTTTATCGGGGTTGATTCAAATTAAGACTGAACTTAATGGTGAAGCGCAACAAGCTTGGCGTCCAAAAGTAGTATATCATTATATTCAATGGCAAACAATTGAACCCGATTTTGCGGTAGATATTACAGGGTATATGGACAAAAAAATGGAATCGGTATTAGCTTATAGTTCACAATTTTACGATCCAAAATCAAATGAACCTGATACACCTATTGCCTCTAAAAACTTTTTAGACAGTATTAGATACAGAGCTCAAGACCTTGGTCGACTAGTAGGAGTGGAGTATGCCGAGGGGTTTACAACAGAAAGATATGTGACCGTAAATAGTTTAGGAGATTTGAAATAAATGGTACGCTTTAACTGAAACAAGTTCAGTTTAACAAACAATCCTTCATAGTTTCCTCTTGTCACAGCTCATTACTAACTGAAAAGAACACAAAGGGTTCAGTAGCTACCTTTAATTGTTTGTTCATTCTTATTCCGAAATGATATTAATTTTAAGTATTTTCCAATCACCATTTTCTTTAATCAATGTAATTTTGGGCTTGGAATAAAAATTTTGCGCTAACGAATCAGATAATTTTAAGGTTACAAATGCGTATTTTCCTCTGATGGTACAATTGTCGTAATCTACTTTATTTATTATTTCACCTTGTCCATTTGTCCAAACCATATACTTGGTAAAATCACATTCGTTTCCATCAAGAAAATCTGCGGGATTAATTGCTCCCGATTTTTCTACTTCTTTCCAGCTTACTTTCACTAACTCTTTTTCGCAATTTCTAAATGTAAGCTCTTCATTGTCATAAAATGATTTTGAAAAAAAACTATTTTCTTCAATAAATTTTTTATGCTTTTTTGTATCTAATACATAAACACTATCCTTATTAAGTTTTACTTCAGGAGATTCAACATATTTTTTCAAATAGATATCCTTCAAATACCATTTGTAAAAATTAAAAGCAACTAATTCGGGAGTTTCATTATTTAAATTTAATTTATGGTTTGTAGCATCTTTTACAGTTTTTGCTTTTGTGTATTCTAAATCTTCATTTTTATCATCTTTACAAGATAATAAAAATAATGTCAAAAGGAGTACAATTAATTTTTGTTGCATTGTAGTATCGAGTTAGGTTATAGGACGTTTTTTCTTTTTACATATCAAATTCAAAATAGTATGCTTTATGTTCAGCTTTGTCGTACCAAAAATATTTTAAATATTGATGTTCTCCTTGCCAACTGTATAAATCTAATTTCTCAATTTTCATCTTGTTCCACCAATCAAAGTCGTGTTGAAGTCCAAACGCATAGTCGGTTGTTTCTTTGTCAAGTTTTAGTTTGTGCTTGTTAATTATTTCTTTCACAGTTGTCGTGTTGCAGTTGAATGAAAACATATAGTCAGCATCAATGCCAATAGCATCTTCATAGCAATAAATGTTTTTAATGTCTTGTGTCAAGCCAACTTTTAAAAAGTCTTGGAACCGTTCTTTATTGTATTTTGTGTCTGGTTGATAAGCATCAAAATGTGGGATAACTTTGTCAACAATGTCATTTGATTTGTTTTTTAGTTTTTTTTCTGCCATGTTAGCTAGTTCATGTCCTTTGTTTCTAATTCTGTCACAAGAAATGAATGTCAAAACAAAAATGATTGTTAATATGTAAAATATGTGTTTCATTTTCGTTCTATATATCTGTGATTAGATTTTATTCTAAGAATTAATTTGAAGTAAATAAAAATAATAATTATTGCTGTTGCCCAATAATATATTGAAAATAACAAAAAGTAAATGGAAAAATAAATAAACCAAACGCTAATATATTCAACCCAATGTTGTGTAAAGTATTTTTCAAAAAATACACAGTCATCAATGAAAATGCCAACCCAATAAACAACGGTAAATAAAATAACCAAGTATTTAAAGATTGTCAGTGCTTTTTTAAAACTGTTTTTCATTTTGCTATTTGTAGTCATTAGCGCAAAAGTCTTTTCGTCGTATTGTTCTAAAATGGCCTAATTCCCCAGCTTTGCGAAGATGAGAACTAAAAAAGCCCAAAATCTGAGTTGGTACCAGTATTAATTCCATTCCTGTTGATCTTTGTCAAATTCTTTTTGATTATGTTTTAATGTTTCAAGCTCTAATTTATAATCGTTTCCATCATTTTTGTACGCTATTTTGTTTGCAATATAATTTTGAAATAAGTTTAAATTTAGTTTTTCACGAATACTATTAATTTCGTTTGGATATTTTCCATATTCGCTTTTATAAGTTTCAATTTCATTGGTAAATTTTGTTCCTACATTGTTTGATATTGAATCATAAATTTCAAAAAAAAGTAATAATATGACCAAATTTATAAAACCTAAATATGTCATAATTCTGGCATATTTATAAAGTTTTGTTTTGTTATTTGTTCCTGAATACCATTTTACTATTAATGCAGAAATTCCCATTGATATAATTATTGTCATAAAAGCAATAAAATTACTTAGAGAAACCATTGCTAAACCGATCAAAACGAAAAAATAAATTATAAAATTCTGGTAATTAAAATTTGTTTCTAATTTTTGATTTGAAATAAATGTTCTGATGAAATTAAGTCGTTCATTTTTTTCTGAATTAGCTATTTTATTGATTAAATCAGAAAGTTTATTTTCGTTAATTTCTATTTGACTTAGGTTTAGATTTAATTTTTGCGCACCAACGAGCTTGTTTAAATTTTCTGCCCATTTGTATTGTCTTTTTTTAAACTCAAATGTTTCGTCAACAACTATTGCAATAAATTTTTGGTTTTGAATATCAAGTGGATAGGCTTCAATAATTTGTTCCCATTTTATGATACCTTGTTTTAAAGTTCTGTCTAAAATGCCATTTTCATTAATTATTATTCGTGCGCTATTGTCTAATAAATTAAAAATTCCAATTAGAATTCCGATGCCAAAAAAAGAAACACAAATCCAAGCCATAATGCAATCAAAAGTTCCATTCTGTTCTTTAGAAATCATCCAAAAACCAATTATAACAAAAGGTAATGTTAGTGCAATGAGTTTAATGCCTTTCCATCTCGATTTGTATAATTTTATTTCTGTCATTTTGTTTAAAGGCTCATTTTCCATGAGCTGTTAAAATGTTGCTATCAATGTTCACAAACTTTGCGTGTTTTCGTACTAATGAAGCCGAAAATTTCGGTTAATCACTGAACTCAAAGATACAAAACCAACTTTAAATTCAGCCTAAAATCAGCAATCTTGCAAACCTATGTTGTGTACTGTTTTTCTAATAGTATTCGATTTCATAAACAATTTCACTTTTTGAAGATGGTATGTCTGAAAAAGTAGTTATAGTTTTGATAAGATGTCCATATTCGTTGTATAAGTATTCAACTTCTAAATTACCTTTATTATCAGTAATTGCTTGCTTTACTAACGATTCATCATCTGAATGGAAATAGTATGTAAAACTAAATTTACCTTGTTGTTTGCTTAAACCTTCTTGCACTTCGGAATATACTAAAAGGGTGTTTTCGTACTTTTTTGTCCGTTTCATTTGAGAGGTTATCATACCGTCAGAATTGTTCTTTTTTATTTCAATAAAGGTAATCAGGTTTTTATCTTTGTCGTAAGTATAAGTTCTTTCAATGGTTTCAGAATTGTCTATTAATTTTTTTTTAATTAATAAATTATTTTTGTATTCCAAATTAACTGTTTGGATAACATTCTTTTCTGTTAATTTATTGTTTTCAAAAGTGGTTCTTACAGATTCATAAAAAACAATTTGGTCATCTTTATTGTACTTGTATGTTTTGTCGGTAACGATTTTTGTATTTGCACTTACTTGTAATATTGCTTCTATTCGGATCAAATTTTTCCCTGAATAATAAAAATTTTGCCCACTTAAGCCTGTGGAATCTGTAGTTTTAATTAATCTATTTTTATTATCATAATACTGATAACCAATTACTTTAAATATACTATCTTTTAATAATTTAAAAGTTTTACCGTCTAATATTTTACCCTTATCATTTAGATTTAACTTAGTGGTTGTGATTTCATCAGGACGGATTTTATTTCCACTTTTATCAAGATTATAGATTTTCTTTGTTGTGGCTTCAACAATCTTATCGTCTTTGTATTTTGTAATCACACTAGTGGTAAAATCGTTCCAAATAACATTTCTTTCAATATGTCTCCCTATAGAATCAAACAAATCAATAGTTCTTTTACTTTTTATTATTTTTTTATAAGGCTTCTTAGAAAAATCCCATTTATCCCATGTATTTTCAGTATTTTGATACGACCTTTCTATATCAAGATTTGGTGTAGGATCTCCGATTTGCCCGAAGGACAAAACCGAGAAGAATAAAATCAATACATAAATTATTATTTTCATTTTTTAGCAATTTCTAAATTTTCAAATAACGGACTTAACCAAGTGTCTAATGTTTTTCCGAAATAACGAATCGTAATGGCATCTGATACTTTTACCCACCAAAAACCCTCTACATTCCTAAACAAATAATAATCAGAAGTTGGCTGTGTGTCTAACCCACATCCCATACGATAACCAGGATAAGAGGCTAAAATTTCTAATTTATCACTCTTGATTATTCGGGTGTCATTTAGATACAAATAATTTTTATCCATAACAAAACCATTAAAAAATAGTGCAGTTTCAGCATCAATATAAGTAATTGCTTTTAAACCTTTTTCTCTATCGAATATGTAAACATTATCTTTGTCTATGTAGTAATTGTTGTCGAGTTTCCTAAAAGTAAAAGCATCAGCACTTGTTTTTTTATCATCGTGATAAACAAAATTATCATCTTTGGACAATTTGTAGTCGAAAAGTATTCGTAACACGGTTTTCCCACTAATTTTAGCCAAACGCACCATATTATTTGGTGTGTGTGGTCTGTTTTTGGTAATTTCTATTTGCTTGGGGGTTAAGTTATCGTATAGTTCATTTGTACTTTTACTATATGCCTGATTTTTGTAGTAAACATATAATTCACTGCCTTTTGTAATTTGTAAATTTTTACTACTCACAGCATCAGTATATTTAAATGGAAATTTATCATACACCACCTTTTTTAATTTTTCATCATACCGCCTTGTATAAACACCATTTTTATCGTAAACAAAATCAGTAAAACCAAAAGTGCCAAAAGTAGCCACATCAAATTCACCTTTTGGAAACATATTTTCTCGATAAAATAAATTTTTCCCGTCAGTAATGTAGGCAGAATTTGTATGGTCAAAAACTTTTATTTTGTTAAAATCAGCATTGTTTATGGGCAAAGTTTGTATTCTATCAAATGTATTGCAATATACATTGTTTTTGTCTTTTGCATAATGCCGAGAAAGCCCAACTAATGTTTTGGCATCTATAGTTGGAATTATTTTATTGTTATAAATAACTTTTGTAGCCGTTTTTTTTAAAGAATTGTTTACATAGAGCAATGGTTCACCTTCAAAATATACAATTTCGCCATCTTTGTACATATAATTTTTGTCATAAAACAGGTGGTTATCATTATAAACTAAATCAGCAGTTGCCAGGTCTGCACCTTCAATTTTCTTGTCGAAATAATATACATTTTGATTGTCTTTGAAGTAAATTCTACTATAACTTTCTTCTTTTTGACTAGATAATCGTGTAAACTCATTAGCATTAAGTTCAGACAAAACCGTTGTGTTTTTATAAACCGAAGTATTGGTTTTCCATAAAAAATCTTTTTCGTTATTTCCTAAAAAAACAAATCCCGTAGTATCAGTAGCTACAAAATTTCCCTTAACATATACACCGTTTTTGTCCAAAGCCAAACCATATTCGCCATAATGATTGACCATTTTAAAAGTAGGAATGTCAGCATAAAGTATTTTCCGAGTAGTACAGTCTTGATACACTACATAATTTTTGTTTAGGTAATAAACAGGTAGTTCAAAAAACATACAGCCACCATTCATACCGCTTGATGTCCAAATGTCTAAATTGTCGTTTTGCGTGGCTTGAGTAGCTTGGTATTTTTCTTGTGCATAACAAGATGTCGCAAGTAAAAATGTAATTGTATAGATTAGTATTTTCATAATTCAGTTGAAAATTGTAACTAATACGATTTTTTCCATCGTTTTGCAGCTACAAGTAGTGGCGTGAATTATTAGCAAGCCATAACAAATATATACTTATTTTAGAAAATACAGAGAATTTTCAGGATATTCCTGAACTAGCCAATACGTGTAACTACTTTTGTGTGCTGTTTTTTTATTTAAAATTATCTAATCCAATTGCATCTTTTCTGATCTCTGTCAGCCAAGATTTCTTGTATTTCTTTTTAAGATGTTTAAAAGTTAGCTTATTGTATTTTTTTAAATAATCATTTTGATAACTACCAATTAAAGAATATTTTACATTATATCTTTGTTCAAATTCTAAATCTTCATTGTTCAAATCGTATGAAGTCAATTCCGAAACAAATATTACAAAAACATTGTTATTAGCATTCTTTTTAAAATTGTATTTTGGATTATTAGACTTTTCAATGTCTTCTTTTGATACTATAGTTGTTACTTCAAGCCTTTTAGTTTTTGGATAATAAGGAGGACCAACTGCTTCCTTTAATTCTACTTCTTCTAATTCAATATTTATTTCTTGCTTATCAGCTTTAACTTTTAGAGTTTTCATTCCTATCATACTAAAGATTAAAGTATCGTTTAATGAAGCTTTAAGTGAATATTTGCCATCAAAATCAGTAGTTGTTCCAATTCCATTTTTGTTAATTCTAACGGTTGCAAAAGGTAATGGTTCTCCATTTTTTTTATTAACAACTTTCCCAAAAAGGTTAGTTCCAAAAACATTTATAGTTACTTCAATAATAGTTAAGTTTTCTTGATGATCTATTCCAACCACAAATTTGTGTCTAAAATTCCCACTTGAGTTATTCAAAATTTTAACGGTTAATGAATCTGACTGATTGGGAAGAATTGATTTTTTACTTGCTGAAATAATTGATGTTGCATTCGTACTTTGACACTTGGTAATTATCATTGGCTCATTTCCAATATTTGAGAAAGGAATTTTTAAAAATATAGTCTTTCCAATATTTACAGGTGAAAGATTATATTCTAGAGAGTTAAACTTTATTTTACCTTGACTAAAAGCAAATAGGGGATAAAGAAATAGTAATTTAAAACACAAAGTTAATTTCATAATAGTATACTTTATTATGTTCGATTTTCGGTAAAATTACAGCCAACCAGCGGAGCTTTCCGAAGGCGTTTCCGCTTGCGGAAAGGTCAAGTTGGAAGAAGCTCTTTCAGACCTTCTTCCTTTGGAAAGCTCCGCTGGTTGGGAAGAAGTCGGAGACTTTTTCCCAACGTTATGAGGCTTGCTCTCAGTGGCGTTGAACCAGCACCAAGCCATTACAAATATAGCAAAACATTCCATTCAGCAGCGGATTTTCCGCAGGAAAATCCCGAAGTAGCCATTGAAGCAAACTGCTGTTATCCTGATTATAAATATTGATGTTTCAATTTACGTCTAAAGTACTGTATTTATTGGTTTTTTTAAAATAATGGATTCAATTTGATGTAAAAAAAAGCATTTAAATGCTTGTTTTGTTGTACCTTTTGTTGTACTTTCGTTTTCGTTTGCTTTGAGTTGCATTCCCTTTTTTTATAGGCTTTCACTCGTTTGCATCGCATTACAAATATAGTATAACATTTGAAAATATCAAAATATGGTATAGTGGGTAATGATTTAATTTATGACCCTACTACTGATTCTTTAATTGGCAATATTGAAGGAACAAAAGATCCAATGTTAAGAAGAGGTAGAGAAAATTTCGATGATTATGTTAAAAATATTTATCGTATTTTAATGACAAGAGGTATGAAGGGATGTTATGTATATTTTGTTGACAAGGAAGTTGAAAAATACTTTAAAAATAGAATTGATTTTACAAACAAATAATATTTGTGATAAAACTATCAATGATAAACTTATTTCATTAATAAATTATGAATAAGAGTTTTTAAACTAATAAATACCAAATTATGAAATCAATAACATCAATCCTTTTATTATCACTTTTATTCACAGGTTGTAAAAAAGAAGCTCTTTTAGTAAGCCCAAAAATCGAAAGCGAATTAGCAAAATCAGCTTACTATCCAACGAAAGAGATATCTAAAGAATATTCGGTATCAACTTTTATTAATGATACTATTCAAAAAATTGCTCAAGACAATCTTTCAGAGATTTTAAAAGAGTATGAAGCAGATCATGGTTGCGTTTTGGTTATGGAAACCGAAACAGGTAAAATTTGTTCCATGGTAAATCTAACGAGATTAAAGAGTGGTTCATACAAAGACACACTTAACTATGCAGTTTATGAATATGCTGAACCAGGTAGTTTTGTAAAAACACTGGATTTAATGGCTTTGCTTGATGATAAAAAAGCTGACACTAGCGCTGTATATAGTTCAAATAATGGAGAAATTGAATTCTATGGTCAGAAAGTTAGAGATAGTCACGAAGGTGGGTATGGTGATTTATCATTAGGTAATGCATTGTTATATTCATCCAATACAATCTTCGCACAAGCTATAACAAAAGCCTATTCAAGCAATCCAAAACAATTTACAGATAAGTTTGCTCAATTCGGTTTAAACAAGGATTTGAAGTTAGCCTTTGGTAATACAAACGAACAATTTATTCCACAACCAAATACAAAAGAATGGAACAACTTATCTTTACCTTGGATGTCTTTTGGTTATGGACTTACTTTATCACCGGTTAAAATATTGACCTATTACAACGCTATTGCTAATAATGGCGAAATGGTAAAACCTTTATTTTTAGCTGAAGTTAAGAATAAAGACGGTGCAAGCAAAGTATATTCAAAAAGTGTTTTAAATCCTAAAATCTGTTCAGAAAGCACAGTTTTAAAAATACAAGACTTGATGAGAAAAGTAGTTACAAATGGAACTGGTTTGAGTTGTAAGTCTGACAAAATAGCTATTTCAGGCAAAACATCTACAGTACAAACAAACTACGATAAAGACAACTCTACACCACAATATACATCTGGATTTGTTGGTTATTTCCCAACACAAAAGCCAAAATATACAGTATTGGTATTAGTTAATAATCCAAAAGTAACCAAAGAATTTTATGGTTTTGATATGGCTGGTTCAGTAGTTCGTAAAATTGCTGAGAACATAAAATAAAATTTATTGTATGAAATATTATTACCTAGATGGAATTGAAAAAAAAGGTCCTTACTCTTTAGCAGAGTTACGATCAAGAAATCTAAGTTCAGATACGATGGTTTATCGTGAGGGTAGACAAAATTGGGCTCGTTTATCTGACTTTGAAGATATTAACAGCAAAATAGAGTTAGCGCCAAATAAAATAAAAAAGGAAGTTAAAAACGATATAAATAAATATAAGTGGGACAAAAAGAATAATAAAAAATTGTTTAGTTCGATTATTATTATTTTCCTTATTGTCACTAGTTACTTTGTTTATCAGCGTTTTGCCTTGACTGAAGATACAGCTAGAGAAACATCAAACAGATTTTTTAATATGTTAATGATGAAAAATTCAAATGGAGATGAAATTAAAAAATTATATCCTGATTTTGATTTGATAGGTTCTAGAATAAAGTTCCTTAATTTATGCACAATCAATAATATTTCTCGAAACTCTGATGGAGATTATGAAATTTATGCGTCTTATGCACCAGATAAATTCGATAGTTATCCTATTTACTTGCTAATAAGTAGAGAAAACAATGAAACTTATATTAAATCATCTAAAGGTATAAATTATGCTTATTATGATAAAGTTTTAGAATATGGAAAAAAGAAAGGATGTTTAACAGGGAACGAAGATGATGTAAAAATGGGAGATATTATTTCAGAAAAAAGATTGCGAGGCGAATTAGAATTTGATACAGACGTTAGAATACAATCGCTATATAATAATATAAAGACATCTAGTGATATTCAAAACAGATGGGGTTCTGTTTCTGGAGATGTTACAGTTACTAATAAAAATGATATTGATTTAAGCAGTTATGATATTGATTGTAGAGTAGAATTTTATAACAGAGCTGGTCAAATAACAAGTACTGAAAAGGTTTATTTATTTAATGGAGTTCCTGCGCACGGTTCAGCAAGTGGGTCAGTTTTTTCTACTTCTCAAAATTCATCAACTTTTAGAATAATTCGAACACTCAAGAATAATGATGAATTGAGAAATAAAGTTAGAGAAAAAATTATTGAAGAGACACTGTACGGTTGCAATTAAAAAAATCTTGATAAATACAGATGAAAAAAATTACTATTACACTCATTCTAATTTTGCTTACAGCTAAAACTGCCTTAAGCCAGACTAAAACCTCAAATATTCCAAATTTTAAATTTGAAACAATTGATAAAATAAAGTTAGGTTTATCTAAAGAGAAATTTTTAAGCGAAATGAAACTTTTAAAGATAAATAAACAAGATTACTCTTCAAATCTCATGTTGAGTAAAAAATTGTTAAATCAAAATAGTGAATACAATGTAATCAATTTTTATTATACTCAAGCCTTTAATTTTGATGAGTACAAAATCATTGCTAAATCAATAGAACATCCAACTTTAATTCATACAGAGTCAATAGATAATAAAAATATTTCTTCAATAATACTGCTTTTAGGGCATACTGGAGAAGCTATGGGTTTAACCAAACAAGACTCGCTTAAAGGGAAGGCATTATACTTTAAACAAGATATAAATCAAGATTTATTTTTCAAAATTGTTGATTTATATGAACATAAATATGGGCGACCAGAAATGGTTAAAGACACAACAAAGCAAATTAAATATTATAGACTATACAATAAAAATGTTTTAACAGAAAATATAGAATCATATAATAATTATATTCTAAAGTGGAAAACTGAGTTTTTAAATATTGAAATATTTCCTGGTTTTAATTACAATGCCTTTTTTATTCCAAACGAATGGTACAGTACTTCTACTAATTGGGTCTATAGCAATTCGGATGAAAAGCCGCTTGAAGATGACCAAAAACCCTGCTTTACTTTTCCATATATAAAATATGAACTAAACGAAAAAGCATTAAAAATGCTAGTAATAAATAAATTAAAAATATAATTTTTTTAAAAATTTAAACAAATCATTATATAAAAAAATAAAATCATGAAGTACTTTGTTATTATTCTTTGTTCTATTTCCTTATTTGTTTCTTGTAAGTCATCTGATGACAAAATAGAAGATATGCTGTCAGAATATGTAAAAAAAATAGTTAAAAATCCTAACTCTGTTGATATACATAAATTTCAGGTTTATGATAAAGTCTACAATTCTAAGGCTGGTATTGTTGGATGGGACAAAAGTAAAAATAATACGATAACAGGAAAAAGTGATTATATAATTTTTTTATTTTCAGCAAAAAATTCAGATGGCATCGAGATATTTAGAGAAGTATCTGTATATTTTGATAAAACAAAAAAAACTTTTAAAAGTTCATACCCAGAAAATATTGATATTGAAAATGGCAATCTTTCTGGAACTTGCAAGTATTATTTTGGAAACCTTTTAACAAATTGGCAAATTCAAAACTATTGTAACGATGCTAATATAACTATAATGAATGTTGACACACTTGGTGGCAGAAAAAAACACATTACTACAGTTCAAAATGGAACATATGAAGTTAATAAGATAATTCCAGGCAAGTATTTTTTCAAGTTAATAAATTATAGCATCAATCTTGAAAATGTTTATGGTAATTATGGAAATAAGAAGAACTATTTTATGCTTATTGAAATAAAAAAGATAATGGATTTTTATCAAATATATTGCAGAGAACTCTATGGATATTCAGACAAGAAATTATTTGATGTAACGCTCAAAAAACTTGAAACATTTTCAGGAGAAGGAAATGAAACAGATTTTTTTGACAACGATGTAACTGATATATGGAAGGACTTTAAAAAAAGCGTAAATCATAAATTTATAGATGACTTTGATATTGAATACGATTATAGATATTTGAATCAGTTTGATAATATTTCAATTGAACCAAGTACACCTACAAATCATAATATATATATAAAGAACTTCTTTTTCTAACACATAATAAAAATATCTGGACGTCAATCACTAATTCCGTTAAAAATTAAAAACGTGCATTAGAATTATCATAATAAGAGTGTTTTGATTAAAACATAAATATTTTAAAAAAGACTATTTTTTTTCGTCCTCGTATGTTACGTTCATTTTCTTTAAAATTATTCCAAATGTCTTTACATTAAGAGCTTTAGTAGGTAATGAAACAAATCTAAGTTCGATAGGTCCTGGATATAAATAATAAAAATTTAAGCCGCTTTTTTCACTTGGCTCTGAATACATAAAAATTGCAAGTTTATTATTTTTTATATTTTCCTTTATTGCATTGAAGTGAAGGTTATCGGAAAAAATATATTGTAATAAATCACATTCGGGGCTAAAAGTTTTATCATTACATTCTTTATATATGAATTCGTTTGATTTGTTAGAATTTGTATCATTGTAATTGTGTCTTTTATAATACCACAATGTTACCAATTTCCCATCCTTTAATTCAGTTTTATCATAAACAAACCCTTTTTGTGTTAATAACGCATCGCATCCCTCGATGTTATTATTGTATAAATAATCTAAATCATTCATAGTCAAATGCTGTGAATAAAGATTTAAATTGTAAAATATAATAATTATTAGAATTATTTTTTTCATGTTGTTTTTCTAAAAATGTTTTTATTCGTAATAATATTTTTTTATAGTAATTTTATTTTTCGAAATATCTTTATCTTGAGTTTCAATTATGAGATTATTGTTATTATACATATAATTTTTTTGGTACTTCCATTGACTAACATTACTTTTTCTTAATATTATATTTCCAAAATCATTGTACATGTATTCTGTTGAAGTATGAATTTTATCATCACTTTTTTTGTATTTTCTTTTGAGTTGTCCTAAAGAGGTATATTCGTAGTAAGCCATACCGTCGAATATCATTTGCTTATTTTTATTGTACAAATACTTTCTTGAATTTGTATATGGTTTTTCATTTCTAATCTCAAAACTACTATCAGTAGCAACTTGTACATTTTGTTCTGAATCATACTTATATTTTATGAATGTACACATATTTGCACTTTCATTACTTGTAACGCATCTTTTAATAATATTATTATTATTGTCGTACGTTAAATCAAGTGAAGATCTCCATTGTCTTGTTGCATCTCTTGGGAAACTTTCAATTTTATTTATTAGCCTATTTTTATTGTCAAAAACATAAAATGTACTGTCATTAAGTCCAGTCGAAACATTGCTTTCTCTCGAATTTAATCCAGTATTATCAATTTTTATAAATAAATATCTTGGTTTTACTTTTAAAGTACATAAACCTTTCGAATTAAAGTAAAGTATGTCTCGTAGCTTTCTCTCAGAAGTTTTGTTTTCGTAAGTTTCGATTTCATAACATTTCCTCATTTGAATATTATTTTTCACAATTAATTCAGGACTATATTCTTCTTCTAAAAAATGATTTGTGATATCGAATGTTTGTTTTTGTTGACCACAAGAGCTAAAAATTATTAAAGAAAAATGTAATGTTAGTATTTTTTTGAATGCTACAATCATAGTTTTTTTATTTATAGATTTTATGTTATGTAAGTTCAAGTAATAAGTGGAATTTTTTTAATATAGTTAAACCAATAAAGTTATGGATTTGTTATTTCCAAGTCTGAGTTTGCAGACGGCATTTCTCGTTCATAATTCTGTGATTCATTTTCTACTCCTGTTTTCATTTTTCCAAATTGGTCCGTAGGATAAAGCCAACTATTTTTTGTTTTATTTGGAACTTCATTTATGTTTTGAATGACGTCTTTATTTCTGACTAGATTTTCACATTGATTCGTTTCCTTTCGAAAAGAATTAAGAAGCTTCAAAGTAATTTTTTCAAGCAAATAACCAGCTTTTATTTTCCCCATGTTTATCTATTATCTTAGTTTCTGTTGGTAAACTACCTTTGCTAACGTTTTGAAAACTACTGTTGCTAGTAGCTATTTCTTCTATGTATTTAGATGTCTGTTATTTTGTCTAATTCTAATTTATTAATTACTTCTGTTTTTAACTAATACTCAAGGTATGGAAAACTGTAACAATCCATGACATCTAAACTATTAATATTCACTGGTGATATTAAAATTGTTCAATATTATATCCATTAATATTTCTTTCTTTTTCACTAAAACTAATACCAATACCAATAATTTTTTTCTTTTCGACAAAGAACTTTTGAGGATAGTTTTTTTCTTTAATTTGATTTAATGCTAGCATACTTTCATCCTCAATTTTAGAGAATTTAAATTCTAAAATATAAACAGTGTCAAGGAATCTAATGACTGAATCAATTCTACCAACATTAGTAAGTTCTTCGGATACTATTTCAAAACCTAATAATTTCAAAATTAGGTGAACATTAGAATGATGATAACCTTCTTTACTTTTTGTTATTGCATAAGAAACTGATGCCAATATACTTTTAATGCATTCAATAAAATTTGGAATTTCTCTACGAATTAGATAATATCTTAAATCTTGATAGGGAATAATTGAATCTTCAATTTCATATAATTCTTTTGTATAATCAATCATATGCACTATTTCATTTTTTAATTGCAATAGCTCACTCACAATATATGAAGTAGTTTCTCCATTAAGATTTTCGTTCAATAACCATTCATTTTCATTAAGATATTCTTTAAATGCATTAAGAGAATTAAATAAATCTTCTGGTGTACTAAATTGGTGTGGAATTAATTTTTTTGAATAGAATTTTTCTGTAATATTTCCATGAATGGAATTAAACAAATCCATTATTCTTGTTCCATTTTTTAAAAGATAAATTCCAGTTTGTCGACTTTGACTAACTGAGAAATAAAACATATTTAAATTCTCAATTCGTGAAGAAAAGAAATCAAAAATATATTCTTCAATCCTGTTAATTGATGTTGTCATTTATATAGTTTTTTAGAATTTATTGTTCAGCTATTCACTTGTAGCTAACTAGTTTATATGCGCTACATTGTAGCGCTAATCTACCCAATTTTGGGTGTATATGCGTTATAAAGTAGCGTTTATCAAATATAGTATTTTTTTTATTCCTACAAATAATCAAATGGGCTTTTTATTTGTTGTATGCTTTTTGTATTAACATGCAAATTTCAGTATTTTTACTGCTATTATGCCCTAATAATTCTTGAATATATCTTAAATCGGATCCGCTTTCAAGTAAATGGCACATTCTCCCAAATTGCCCTTTAAATAAATACTCATTGGGTTTGTAAACGAGGTTTTCCTTCATAAGAGGTTATTTTTGCCATATATGGTTAGAATTGGTTTAGGTTTTGTTCGTGTTTTGTTCGTAGTTGTGGTACCCTTTATTTTCAAAAATAAGCTATACTATTTGAAAAAAAAGTACTTTTCACGAAGAATTATCAACCAAATTACAAACAAAATACAAACTTATCTGTCTTGTCCTAAAATAGCTATACATAAAAACAGTGTATATGCAAAATCAAAAAGAAGTAATTTATGTGGTTCGTAAGAACAAGCAAAGTCGTTTTGATAAGCGATTAATTTTAAAAGTTGTTTCAGAAATTGAAAAAGGGTTACCCCGAAAAGAGGCAATTCAAACTTATGGTTTAAGTGTTCCTACTTTGGATAGTTGGATGCGTAATTACGGCTCACAAGACTACAAAGAAAACATGAAGCGTAGAACGTATAATTCGCTTTTGAAGCGTACTGTGGTTGCCGCTATAGAACAAGGTAGGTTAACTGTTAAAGAAGCAAAAATAGCTCACAATATTAAAACGGAAAAAATAATTCGTAGTTGGATAGCACAATATAAAACAGAAAAAGTCGAAATTTGTATTGAAAAACCTTCTGTTTTGGCTAAAGATAAAAAAACAAAAAAAGATTTAGAAAAAGAAGCTTTACTACAAGCTTTAAAAGAAGCAGAGCTTAAAATAAAAGCCCTAAACACCCTAATTGATGTAGCCGAAGACCAACTAAAAATTGATATTAGAAAAAAGTCTGGTGCCAAGCAGTCCTAAAAATGAAACAGGATTTTCCAAAATTGGGAATAGCTGTTTTGTGTAGGTTGTTTGGCAGAACAAGACACGCATATTACGATAGTTTATGGCGTAAAGAGAGTAGTTTAGTCAAAGAAGATGTTATTCTCCAAGAAGTATTTAACATCAGAAAAAACTTGCCACGACTAGGAACTAGAAAGCTACACTTTCTAATAAAAAATAAGTTGATCTCACATCAAATATCTTTTGGTAGAGATTATTTATTTGATTTATTGTCAGAACATAAATTACTCATTAGGCAAAGAAAAAGAAAAGCTATGACCACTGATTCTAGGCATTGGATGAGAAAATATAGCAACCTAATAAAAGATATTGAAATAACAAGACCAGAACAAGTTTGGGTAAGTGATATTACTTATATACGTCTTACTCATCAATGGGGCTACTTAAGCTTAATTACAGATGCTTATTCGAGAAAAATAATGGGATATAGTTTTCGTCAAGATTTGGCAGCGGAAGGATGCATAGAAGCTTTAAAAATGGCATTGAATAACAGAATTTATAACCAATCTATTATTCATCATTCTGATAGAGGTTCGCAATATTGTTCTCATAATTATGTTGATTTACTATTAAAAAATAATATAGCTATAAGCATGACTGAGAATGGAGATCCTTATGAAAACGCTTTAGCAGAAAGAGTAAATGGTATTATAAAAACAGAATTTAATCTTTACTCAAGTCTATTAGGTTTTGAACAAACAAGAAATCAAATAAGTAGAAGTATTAAATCTTATAATGAATTAAGACCACATGCAAGTTGTGATTATTTAACACCTAATCAAGCCCATTTGCAATCCGATAAATTAAACAAAAGATGGAAGAACTATAATAAGAGTTTTTATCATGAAAAAACAATTGTATAGTAAGTTTAGGATTAAAAATTATATTTGTATAACTATAATAGGATTTATTTATTAATCTGTATAGTTATTTTAGGACGGGTCAAATTACAAACAAAATACAAACTTATCTATAGCCTTAAGTATAGATACTCCATAGCAACGGTATAGCAACGGTATACCAAAGGTTAGGTTGTGGTACCCTAATTAAATTATTTTTGTAAGCAATATTTAGGTTATGCGCATCATATCCACACTTTTACCTATTATATTTGTTACTTATTTCTGACTAATTGAAATTGTAACGACATTGTATGAACTTCATACAAGCCCTTGTTTGACAAGTAGGAGAGGCGTATACCAACGATTTTGTAGTGGAAAGATATTTGACCGTCAATAGTTTAGAAAATTTGAAGTGAAAAAGTAGTAAAAAAATAAAATAAATCTTTGCTAAATTCTAGGGAATACCTATATTTGCACTCGCAAAAGAATAATAATTCTCTTGTCAAAACAAATGGTGATTGTAGCTCAGTTGGTTAGAGCGTCGGATTGTGGTTCCGAAGGTCGCGGGTTCGAGACCCGTCTTTCACCCTTTAAATTAGAAAGCTTCGAGTAAACTCGGAGCTTTTTTTATTTCATCTAATTACTTTATTTTCAATAACTTACAAAAAAACAAAAGAACGGTTTCTTACTTATTAAGTGTCTGATTAATATTCCCGTAAAGTTAATAAAAAAAAGTCAAAACTCCTATTTTTTTGGCACACTTTTGACACACATTTCGAAAGATTTAAAATTTTCTTTAGAATTTATTTTTATATTTTTTTCTTGAATTTATTTACTGTAAAAATTCTGTATGCATTCATTTTTAAGCTTTTAAACTTGCCTATTTCAGTATTTTTTTGTAATTTTGCAAAAAATATCAAGAGTTAGGTTTATCCTATGCCAACCTGCGTAAACGTATGTAAGGTGGAAAAAAGATGTGAGTGTTTAACTAAAAGAAAAACGTATTTATGGCAAAAACTGTCTGTTTTCCTAGCAGTGTGTTCTTTTACTGCAAAATTCCTTTATCAATTGTATTTATTCTTTGTCGCTTCAAAGTGTATTGACTTTTCATGCTTTTTTATTAGCTTTTTAGGCTAGTTCCCAATTTAGTAATTTAAAATTAACTCACAAGATTTAGCGGTGTTTCTAACATCGTAGGCATCGCTTTGTCTAAAAACTTCGAACAAATGAAAGCATACTATATCCTAAAACCAAAGAATTTAAACCTTGAATATTTAGTAAGAAAATACAATCACGATTTCAAGTTCAATACTGACTTTGCTTACTTGGTCATCCATTTTGTGATTTTGTACCAAAGCAATAAATCTTCAAATTATACTAGACTGCACTCAAAGTATCTTCAAAAGTTTAACAGAATATATTATAAACATATACAATTTTTAATTGAAAACTTCCCCAATGACGGGGCTGTTCTTAGGGGTGCAAGATATGAAAAAGGCAAACCCTTTGGTTATAAACTTCAGAAATACTATTCCGACAGTGAATTAGAAATATATACAATTACAGATAAATCTCTCTTAAAAAGATTAAATGCAATAAAATTAAAAAACATCACTAATGAAATGATTAGATTGAATTATTATTTCTTAATGAAGTATTTTAAAGATGGTAAATTAACCATTTATGAGCCTTCATTAGCAATGGAACGTATAAACAAAATCTCCGATAAAGAAAAACGCCTTAGAAACGCTAAAAGTATTATCAAAATAATGAATGGAGATACTAAATTAACATTAAAACCAAAAACCGATGGGAGAGTTCACTCCAATATTACACGTTTGTCAAAAAATGCTAGAAATCATCTACAATATGATGGGGAATTCCTAGCCGAAGTCGACATCAGCTCGGCAATACCATTTTTCCTATTTCTGACTATGAAGTACTATCTTGCTAATCGCCTTACTTACGTTTCGGAGGAATTTCAGTATGATATTTCTATCATTTATATGTTGGCAAAAATGCCCGTATATCTATTAAATACTGAGGTTGACGACTTTGGTGGTTTGGTATTAAATAAAAAACTATACGAACGGTTTGCGGATAGAATCTTTAACGAAGAAGTATATTCATCAAAAGGATACAATTTTGAAAAGGTGATGAAGTATTATAATCACGAATTTAAAGAGCAATTTGGATATTATTTTGATGGCAATATGAAAGACTTGGAAAAGTTTGCTAAGAAAAGGCTATTGTCAATGCTTTTTGCCAAAACTAGTATCTATAAATTTGAACAACTTGCTTTTGGTTCTTTATTTCCACAAGTCCTAAATTTTATAAATGAGTTTAAAAATATTGAGCAAAATAGTGGAGACTCAAAAGAGCGACATAAAAAAATAGCTTATTGTACCTTCCAATTTGAAGCCAAAACGATGATTGATAAAATAGCTAGGGAGTATGATAAAATTCATAAAGGTAAAGTTCCAATCTTTACACTTCACGATTGTTTAATTACAACAGTTAGCTATGTGGAGGAACTTAAAGATTTCATGGAGAAGAAATTTATTGATTTGTTTGAAGTTGCTCCAAACCTAACCATTGAAAAGTCAAATTTCGCAATTGATTCTCGCCAAGTGATTTAATTAAAAATGACTCATCTAAAAAAATATTTTTTTTTACTTAACATTTTTTCTTTTGATTAATTATTTTTCACATGTTTGTAAATATTTTCATCTTATGTTAGTTAAAACTCTTGTTATTGCTAATATAAAAAATAATGGTTACTATAATCATTTTTAGGAATAAATTTAGTTGTTTATTATATCAATAAAATAATTGATTTGTATTATGATTACATACATCGACCTAGATATTCAAAAAATTGTTTTTTCAACTCTTGTTATAAAAGTTTCAACCGTTGTTGAGAAATTTGGTAGTATAGAGAAATTTTCAACACAACACAATTTTACAGGAGTTACAAATGGAACTATTGTAATGACTGCTGAAATGAGTTCGCCACCTTTTCAGCTAGAAGAATTTGCACAAAAAGTTCTTATTGCTAATGGATTAGAATTACAGAAAGATTTCTTATTCATTGAAGAAATGTTAACACAAGGAGCTAGAGGAGAAGTTTCAGAATTAATAAATGAACCACACCCCGAATGTAATGAAGTTAAATGGCTTGAAAGCGTAATTGTCTCCAGCGGAAATTACATTTGGTTTTCAGAACCAAGTTTGAGTGATTTTGAAAGAGATGCTAATTTTAGACTTTTCAAAAATCTTTTGTATTGTGATGCGGATAAAATTCAACTAAATCCTAGAATAACACATATTAACGAAACTTATGTACATTACACTGTAAGTGATTCCAAAATGAATTATAAAATACATAGAGATGCTTTGTGGTATAATGAATTAAAGTATGGAAAAAAGTAGTCTTTTAAAAACGAGAGATTGATTCAATTTTAAATATAATTGCTGTGAAATTATCTTCTGAAAATGTTTCACAGCTTTTTTTTAATTCTTGAATAATTTCACTTGAAGATTTTAAACTAAAAAACAGTTCTTCTAAATCAGAATCAATCCACGATTCTGTAATCCCATCGGTGCAAATTAAAAAGTAATCATTTGGTTGAATATCTTCAATTAATACTTGTTCTAATTTTGAAGGTTTTGAGCTGTCTTTTATTGATTTTGTTAACTCATTAGCTCTTGGATGGGAAAGTGCTTCTACAGGTCTTAAAACACCTTTTTTGACCGCATTAGCAACCCAGCTGTGGTCAGAAGTTATAAATATAATTTTACCATCTCGAAATTGATAAACTCGGCTGTCGCCAGCCCATGAGACTAAAACCCCATTATCTAATATTTCAGCAATAGCAATTGTTGTTGCCATTCGTTCTGTAGAAGGATTCTTTCTTTTGTAAGCAATTAACTTTTTTTCAGCTTCTTCAATTGCTTCAGTAATAAACTTAGATTTTAAAAATACTTCTTTTATGGTTTCCCCAACTAATTTTGAAGCTATTTCTCCATTTCCATTTCCCCCAACCCCATCAAGAACAGCATAAAATTTATTTGGATGATAAATTAAATAGTCTTCGTTGATTTCTCTCTTGCCTTTTTCTGACAGAAACACTTCCAAACTTATTCCATTCTTAGCCAGCATAAAATTCTTTCATTATCAACCTTCCATTTTCCGTCAATAAAAATTAAGTCATAATCTTCTCTACTGTTTAAAAATACATTCTGCTGAACCACTTCAATTGAATTATCATTTACTCTACTCACAATAGAAACATGTCCGAACTTATTAAAGATACTTTTATCCAAAACTAGTATATCATTTACTTTTGGTTTTGAAAAACTTGGATTATTAAATTGTATCAAATTTCTACTATTATTTAATTCTCCGTCTAATGTTTCTCTGTCATAAAAGTCTTTAGCATGACCATAACTATTTGGCATCTTATGATTTAAATATTCATAATAATATCGCTTAACAAATTCTACACATTGATAATTCAATCCTAAATTGTAACCGTCTTTTGTTAAATTTCTTCCATTAACATTTTTTGGATTACCATTGTAATAAACCGATACATTATTAAAGCTGTCTATTTTTTTACCTATGTAATATTTATTGTCAAAAACAGCTATAACTACTAAAAGCATTACAGATATTATTGTTAATGACAATAAAATTTTCTTTAATCTATTTTTCATAATTTACAAACATGTACTATCTTTTCCACTAAGGTCACCTGAAAAATAACCTATGCAAATAAAATAAATTATAATCATGAAAAATGCATAAGATTGAATTGAAATATACGCAAAAAACAAGTCCTTTCTTTTAGCGAATTTTAATTTAGTAGGATTTATTAAACCATAAATCATGATAAAAAAAAGTATTGTACCAATAAAAAGCCAAATTATTGAACTAAGCCAAAAATCTTCAATATAACATCCCCATGCAATTGAATTACCTTTTTCCATACTACCGCCAATATTATATGATACTCCAGCTAAAAAAGGGAAGAGAATTGAAATATAAAAAACAGTCCAATAAATTTTATATTTAGATGCTATTTTGGTAAATAAATTACCTTTTGAAAGTTTATTTGAAATAATTATAAAGGCAATTAAATAAGTCAAACTCCAAAGAAATATAGATGATAATACCGCAAAATGTCTTCCTTCCATGATAAATTTATTTTAGTAACAATTCCATGATTTTCCTGACAAATAACCTGATGTATAATATATAAATAACAAATAAATTATAATCATTATAAAATTATAAGATTGTAATAAAATATATGAAAATATTATATCTAGTCTTTTTTTAAACCCAAAAAATGATGGTTTGACTAGAGTTATAATCATAATAAAAAACATTATCAAACTAACAAGTTTCCAAATAAAAAAAGTTTTATAAAAATCCTCTATAAAACATCCCCAATATATCAATCTATTTCCCTGTAAAAACCCTCCAATTCTATAAACTGTTGCCGCCAAAAGAGGTAAAATAAAAGTTATTAGAAAAAGAATTTTATAGAAAATACCTTTATTGACAATTGTCTTTAATTTTAAAATACATGAAAATCTACTTAAAATTAAAATAAGTGAAATTAAGTAAGTTAAACCCCAAAGAAAAATTGCAGACATTACTGCGATATATCCAATTTTCATTTTTGTGCATTTATTTTTTTATAAAATGCTTTAATCTTTTTGGGCATAATTTCCTCTTTATAATCATAAAGATAAAAGCCTACTTCTTTTAGATGATTTAGAAGTACAAAACGTATTTTATAGAACTCCGTCTGCTTAAATTGACCCAGCGAATAGTTTGGGTCTTCATCAATTTTAGATGAGTATCCTTCCAAAAACATTAAGCTAATTTGAGCCATTAATTCTTCAATTGTAGCTTCGTTTGTATCTAAACCAATTTTTTCAAACTCTTTTTTGATTACTGAATATGGAGAAAATCGACAAACCAATTCCTGTTCAGAATTGATATAATATAATTCTTCGTAGAAAGTTGGTTTCTTTATTTTTGGTCGTGAGAATAACATATTAATTTCTATCGTATCTAGCTTCTGAATCTCTTATATATTCACATTCATCACAAGCTTCTTCATAAGAATAACCCTCTTCTTCAATTAATTTATCCACACATTTCTCTGTTGTTGTTTTACATGAGATTAATGAAGTTATTGCAACTAATAATATAAATATTTTTCTCATAAGTACTTTACTCTCTTAAACTATAATCCTTTAGCGTTTTTCATAGCTTCATTATTCTTTATATTACTATCATTACTATTTAGATAATCTAATTGTAATTGTTCCAGTTTTTCAACTAAATTTTCGTCATTTTGATATATTTTAATTATGGACATTTCATTAGAGTAATAATTACTACCATTATTTTGGCATTCTTTCATTTTTTGAATAATCTGCTCATCATACATATTTAGTGTATCTTTAAATAGTAACAATTCATAACTCAAATTTTCATTTTTCCATAATAATGAAATAACAATACTGTTTGGGTAATTTGGATAAGTTTGACAAAATTTATTGAAGCAATCATCCCAGTTTTCGCTATTACACTCTAAAGTTTGGTCATTAATATACAAACTTCTATTATTATAGAGGGTTGTTTTTAATGGTTTCCCAAATATATTTAGATATAAATTGATAAGACTATGCTCTCTAAATTCGGCAACATAACTAAGATTATTTACATAATAGCTATTTATAATCAATTCATTGTGTATCAATTCAATGTATTTTAATTTATTTTCAAGATAACGTAATTTTACTAATGAAATTTTTCCATTACCTAGATTTAGTGATTCATTATTAAAATTAAATTCAATATTTGAATATTTAGGATTTATAATTGAATAAGATTCCTCACAACCATTTAATGAATAAGAATTAATATCACTACCTAGTTTAATATTTCTAAATCCATTTATAATATTTAAATTATTTAATTCCTCTTTTTTAAGATTACTATAATCAACTTCATTTTTAAGTTGTTCTTTTAAATTTAGTTTTGTTTCATTTGTTGAATCTTCAATTTTTAAACTTTCATCCACATTTGTTATTGCTTTGTTTTTGCACGAAAACAAAAAAACTGTAATGAAACAAATAAAACTGTATTTAATATTCATAATGAGATACTTTAAATTATTTTTCGGATTTTTTTATGCTAACTAATAAACCAATACCTACAATAATATCAATTATATTCCAAGTTATTTTATTTAAACTTACTGTATTGAAAGGCTGAAAAACAAGTACTAAAAAGACATAAGTGATAACATTAGTAAAATCATTATCGTTTTTATATGAATTGTAGGCTAATATGGAAAACCCTAAAACACAAGCTATTCTAACAAATTGATAATATCCATAAGGCATTTTCAAAACACATAAAAAAAGTAAAATGGCTACTATTATTTTTATTGATTTTGTCATAGTGATTCACGGTATTTTTTATCTATAAGATTGTTAAGCTTTAACTTAAATTCCTCTTCGGTTATTAATCCAGTATTTTTAGTTTTTTCTAGTAATTTATATTCCTCAGTTAATTTAATCTCTGTCTCTATTTTCTTTTTTAATATAGTTTCTTTCTTGGAGTTAAATTCTTGTTCACTAATTTGACCCAATTCTAATAATTTTTTTAAATCACCTAAACTGTTTGAAAATTTCTTTTCCTCATTATGCTTTATTTCGTTTGAAAGGTCAACAGTTTCTCCAACGAATGTTTGTCTATATATTATGAATAAATGTGGAATGAAAAGTAAATAATTAATAAAATAAGTTTTGCAAATTCTATAAGCATAGTCACCGTACATTTGTCGGTCAATTAAACCAACAATAATAGAAATAACATAAATAAACCATATTACTAGAATTAATTTTTGTATGCCTGATTTGAAATCTTTAATTTTATTTATAATTATTATTAGAGACAATATAACAGAAATCATTAAAACATTCGCCAAAATATCTTGTTGAGATTTTGTGAAATCTATAAAGTTTTTATAATTTGTATCAGTATAATAGTCATAATTAGTCTCCCCTTGATATTCAAGATTATCTATATATTCATAATAAATTTTAGCAATAAATAAAGCTAGGAAAATTAAAATTGATATAATCAAATATTTATAGCTTCGTACCGTTTTTGATGTTTTCATAGATGTTTAATATTAATAACTTAATTACAAAATTTATAATAACCGTCACATGCTTTAGATTCTCCTAAATTACAAGCTCTTTTGAAATATTCACAAGATTTTGTTTTGTCGTTTAGTTTTGCATAAACAACAGCACACTTCATTGTTGCATCAATATGTTTTGGATTTAAAGATAACGTTTTTTTATAATCAATAAGTGCTTTGTTTAAATCATTCATTTTTTGAAGAATCATCCCTCTTATATAATAATAATTTGCATTTTTAGGATTAATTTTTATTGCTTGATTTATTTCATAAAGTGCTGTCTGATTATTTCCATTCATAAGTTCATCAATTGCCTTATCATTGTGGTTTTCAGCAATAGTTAAATTCTGAGAAAAAAATAATTGAGAAAGAAATAATGTAATGAATATTAATAATTTTCGTTTCATTTAAAGGAATGTTTTAATTTATATTATTTAACGGATTACAATTGAATAGGCTGTTTCTTGAATTGATTCAAAACTAAAATAAGGTTTTTTTTATGAAAAATATAATTGAGCCAGACTTGATAAAAAAAATACTAATCATGAAAATAAAATAATTTATTTGTCATACTGTATTATTTTGTCGCCTATAAATATTATTACCTTATCTCTATTTAAAGTGTTTGAAACAATTACTCCATCTTGAATCTCGGTTGAAAAATAATAACCCTGCTGGTAAATTTTACCATTAAATTCTTTATTATCATACTTTTTTACTAAAGCAAAATAGCCAATTTCTTCATTATTTATGTATTCTGTAAATACATCTTTACCATCAAGACCATTTTTTTCATAATATAATTTAAAATTGCCTGTATTAGCTTTTATTACTTTTGAAGTATTTTTCCCATTTGAATCAATATACTTAACAGATTCAGTTCTTTTACTGTAATAATAATTTTGTGCAATTAATTGACTTGATGTAAAAAGAGAATTAATAGAATATTTTTTTTCATAATTGATTGTTAATGTTAGTTTATAATTAACAAATATAAAAAATTTGATATCATATATGTGTCCATTTTGAAATTATTTATTTAGAATTTTGAGTATGGAAATTTCTGAAACTCAATTTCTAGAAGAACTAGGCATTCATATCAGACAGTTGAGAGAGAAAAATAGTCTTTCTCAGCAAGAACTTGCCAACTTTTGTAGCGTTCCCAAAGTTCAAATTGGAAGAATCGAAAGAGCAGAAATAAATACTACGGTAAGAACACTAGTAAAAATTGCAAATGCACTTGATGTTGAGCCAAAAGAGTTGTTAAATATCATTTCTAAAAAATAATTCATATTATTTTACAAAAATAACCTTTAAACTAATGCTTTTATTAAAGTTGCAACCTTGCAACTTAGTATAATTCACAATTAAAAGTAACTCCTTCTCTATCAAGCATAATTTTTTTAGGCTTTCCTTTATCTCCAGTGATATAGTATTTAAATGCTATAAATTCAGAAAAATGGTTTAAAAATGCCTTTCTAATTCTTGAAAAATGCACATAAATAGCTTGGTTATCCTCCTTTAAAAGTTCTTCAACAGTTTCTTTTATTCTATCATAAGAATTTTGATTCGATACTTGTTTGTATATAAATAACAAGCGGTCTTTATAAAGATATAAATCTTTCAAGTCAATTGGTTCGTTGTTGGATAAAAACAATAAGTAAATAGCTTTTGTAAAATGACTTAGTTTAATTTCATGATTATTACAATGTGGTATTAAGATTTTAAAATCCTCTGTTATGACCATAGGATAAGTATTATTATAGATAATTCCGTCTATGTTCTTTTTCAAAAACTCATAAATTTTTGGTGCTAATATTGCTAGTTGTCCCGATTTTCGTAATTGTTCAATCTCTTCGTTTATAATTTTTAATCTTTCTAGTGATTCTTCTTGTATGCTTGGTAATTCTTTCTTGTTAGTCTCTAAACAATAATACCTTGCACCAATATTAGGATTCTTGAACGATAGATTTTCAATATATCCTTTCATAAACTCTTCTATTGTTTCTTCGTTTTTTTGTTCAACAATAGTGTAGCCTGAGTTACGGCTTATACATCCTTTTGAAATAGTGCCTTTATAGACAATAAAATAAAAAAAATCAGATAAAATAGCATCATAATCGAATTTAGCTGTTTTCAATTCATCAATAATTCTATTATTAATGTTGTCAGATAAGAAAGGAAATGATGATTTCAAAGCTGGTAAGATTTCAAAATCAATATTTTCTAATAAAATTGGCAGATAAAAAAAATCCCTACCTTTATTGTAGAACTGTTCTTTTAAATCTGTATAGTTTTGTCTTATATAGGTATCTGATTCCTCTGAAATTTTATTTTCAAAATACAAAACGAAGTTTTCTCCGAAATTGAATAGTTCATAACCTTTAAGATTAGTTTCGTCAACATCAATAGGTCTTACATCATCAATTTTCCTGTCATCAAAAAAAGCTGGTAAAATAACTTTTTCAATTACACGAGGTGTATAAGGATATTTTTCTTTCTTTTTAAAAAAAGGAGAAATTAAGCCAAAGATTCCCATAAAGTAGTTTTTTTTATTCAGCTACAGAATTAAACAAAATATTTGAAATATGCAAGTAATTTTTTCTGTGTTTAAATCAATGGTGGATTTGAATGGTGGTAATTTAAGTAAAATGTAATTACTATATGAAATCAAAAAATTGTGTAATTATGTATCCTTAAAATTATATACGTTAGCTTGATTCAATTTTTTATAGAAGAAGAAATCGATTGTTGTAATAATAAGTCTTAACACTAGACTTTAATTAATATCTCTAAAATAAAATAGTATTGTCACAAGTATATATATGATTTTTAAGTCATTTTTAGTTTATATAAACGACATATTAGGGTACTACCGAAAAGAGGCGTTATGAAGGTTGTTTTTTTTGTATACCCCCCACATTATTATTAAAAATTTAATTACTTGGTAAGTGGGGGAAAATTAGAAAATTTTTATAGGTCTGGCATATCCTCTACTGACAACTGTTTAATTCCAAGACCTCTCAAATAGGTTAGAGAAACACTAATATTACCATGTCCCATAACTTGTTGTAATTTATTTAAACTTCCTGTCTTTTCATAAACGCTAATTGCTCCAGTATGTCTGAAACTATATAATGTATTATCAGGTTCTAGTAATTGTGATATCTTCTTATATCTACTCCAAAGTGTTTTGAAATAATCTTCATTGAAAGGAGATTCATTATTTGAAAAAATATTATCCCCTGAATTACCCTTTGTTAAATATTTTTGAACAAACGGTGGAATAGGTACAATTCTATTTTTTTTACCTTTATTTCTATTTCCAGCTAAACTAATTTGAGTACAATCTACATTAAAATCATCCCATTTTAAATTTCTAATTTCTCTATGTGGTCTTAAAAGACAGCCGTATGCTAAAAGACAACATAAATGAAGATTTGAATTGAATTTTTCTACTTCATCAAATACAAGCTTAATTTCTTTAATTGGTTTGTGTAGTACTTCCTCTGTTTTAACTAATTTGATAAGCGGAAACGGATTTTCAAATTTATATTCTTTAAAAATATCTGAAAGCAATGCAGAATAATTTCTTTTAAAGTTTAATTGTACTCTTTTTGAGTTGCTAGTAAAATTTATCAAATCTTTAGCAATATTTATATTAAAATCACTAAGATTTAAATTTTGGTATTTTCTATTTACTATAAAATCATTAAGTCTATTATATGAAATGGTTAAGTCTTTTTTATAACTTTTACTGTAGTCTAAGTTTAGTTTGTTGTTGTAACAAAGATTAACCGCTTCAATTATTTTTATGTCTATAGGCTTTATTTTCTTTTGCTTTTTTTCTTCAATTGGTCGCCATCCTTTTTCTAATTTTATAAAAAACGATTGATACAATAAATCATGCTGTTTTTCCTTTAATGATTCATCACATATATTTGGATTAAAATTTTCTCCAATTACAGAAGAGTTAAAGAATCGAAATCGTTTTTCATTATAAAAAAATGAAATTCCCATTCTACCATTTGATAGTTTAAACTTTTTTAAGTTTTTAAATTCATAATTCATATTTGTGACACACTTGTGACACACATAAATAAAAGACAGTTTCTTAATATTTTTTGATTGTTACCAAATATTGAATTGTTACTATAAATCCATGCACTCGCAAAACAAATGGTGATTGTAGCTCAGTTGGTTAGAGCGTCGGATTGTGGTTCCGAAGGTCGCGGGTTCGAGACCCGTCTTTCACCCTTTAAATTAGAAAGCTTCGAGTAAACTCGGAGCTTTTTTTATTTCATCATTCCTAGGGTATTCCTAAATTTTAGAATTTGATTATAATAATTACTTTTTCATTTAAATTGAATTCTTTTGAATAGATTTTTTACTTTTACATAAAACCTATATTTTATATTTACTTTGATTTAAGAATTAATTAGATTTTAAACAATTATAAAAATCTGGAACAAACCACTTGTTTTAATTACTGAAAAGGAGTGGACAATAATCTATTATAAGTAAAATAATATTATAATTCATGATAGTATGTTACAAAAATCAACCTTAGAATTTCTAACACAACTCAAAGAAAACAACGACCGTGATTGGTTTGCGGCTAATAAAAAAGCCTTTGAAACAGAACAAAAGTTAGCCAAAACATTTTTTACATCAGTAGGAGAGCAGCTAGGAAGAATAGACAGTATCGAACGCATTCAAATTTTTAGAATTTATCGCGATGTGCGTTTTTCAAAAGATAAAGCACCTTATAAAAATCATTTTAGCGTAGGCCTCACACGAACAAAACCAATGCTTCGTGGTGGCTACTATTTGCATATTGAGCCAGGAGGAAGTTTTGTAGGTGGCGGTTTTTGGGAACCTAATGCAGAAGATTTAAATCGCATTCGTAAAGAATTTGAAATGGATGATGAAGAAATTAGAACCATAATAGCTGAAGACACTTTTAAAAAATTCTTTGGTGAGTTGAAAGGCGAGGAGTTAAAAACTGCACCAAAAGGTTTTGATAAAACACATCCAGCCATTGATTTGATTCGTAAAAAGCAATTTTTACTTACCAGAAGTTTTTCTGACAAGGAAGTAATGGCTCCTAATTTTGAAGAAAACGTATTGATAACCTTTGAAGCTATGCGTCCTTTCTTTGATTATATGAGCGATGTATTGAGTACCGATTTAAATGGGGAATCTTTGTATAATTAGCCAATTTTTCAATGTGCCGATGTGTCAATTATTTTCTTTCCATTGGCACATTGACTAATTGATTTATTTCCAACTTAAATAATCTGTATTTGACTTTTCAAACGTTCAATCAATAAATTCATCATACGTTTGTTTATATTCGACGAATTTTGAATGTATTCTTTATATTCAGAACTAGTAAACATCCCAATAATTATACCTTTGAGCGAATTTCTAAATTTAATATCACGTTGAATCGCATTTTCAATGTAAATCATTTTCTTTTCTGGAGTCAACGAAAAAAATACGTTTTTCTGCTTGGAGGCATAATTTCTAAAAACTTCAATAAACAAATCATTTTGAAACTTTAAAATAGGGCGTAGGGTTTGATTTTGAAACTTTTCTTCCGAACTAGATTGTTCTGTAATCTCACCAATACTTGCACCTCTTATTTCTAAAAGCAATTCGTCTTTCGTTTTCATGATAAAGTGAATTAATTTTATTTAAAGTTAAAAAAAATAACCTTCAATATATTGAAGGCTATTTTAAGTTATTAAGATTAAGGTGTTAATTACTTTTCGTTAGATTTATTTGTTGGTGTAGAAATAGATTCAAATATTTCTAAATCAAAATGATTTACTGATGCCATAATATGATCAAATAAATCAGCCATAATATGCTCATAATTTAACCATGTTTTATCTTTGGAAAAGCAATAAATTTCTAACGGGATTCCTTTTTCAGTAGGTTGTAAATACCTTACCATCAAAAGCATATCTTTATTAATTCCCGGATGTGAAAGAATATACTGGTTTATATATTTTCTAAACAATCCTAAATTAGTAAGGTTTCTACCATTAACAATGACCGTTTTATCGATATTATTTTGATTATTATATTTATCAATATCAGCCTGACGATGTTCAATATAAGAAGTTAAATGCTGAATTTTTTTATATTTATCAATATCTAAAGTTTCTATAAACTTAACAGAGTTAGCCTTGATTAATAAATGACGTTTAATGCGTCTTCCATTTGAATCCAACATACCACGCCAGTTTTTAAAACTATCCGAAATTAAGCTGTAAGTTGGAATAGTAGTTGTTGTGTTATCAAAATTCCTAACTTTTACTGTTGCTAAATTAATTTCAATAACATCGCCATCGGCACCAAATTTCTCCATAGTTATCCAGTCGCCAATTCGAACCATATCATTTACAGAAACTTGAATACTAGCCACAAATCCTAGAATTGTATCTTTAAAAATAAGAAAAATTAAGGCCGAAATTGCTCCAAAAGTAGTTAACAATGTTTTCATTGTAGTATCAAACATTATCAGCACAAAAGAAGTAATTCCAAAAATCCACAGCACAATCATAATTACTTGAATGTAACTATCAATAGGCTTATCACTATAACGAGGTTTGTTTTTTAAATAATCTTTTAAAGCATTAAAAATACTTCGCGTAATCCAAAGTGAAAGAATAATAATATAGATTTTTACCCCTTTTTCAAAAAAATCTTCCCAATAGGTAAATTTACTTAAAATAACAGGAACTGTTTTGTAAATAAATAAAAGTGGAAATAAATGCGCTAAATACTTGGCAGTTTTATTAGCCACTAGAAAATCATCAAAAGAAGATTTTGTGCGAGCTGCAATTAAGGCAAGTACAATAATAAATATTTTTTTAAAGAGAAAATCTAAAACATAGGAAACAAAAACTAAAACAATAATATTAACTCCTAGATTAAAATAGGAAGCAATGTCATCATTAAAGTTGAGACTTTTAAATAAATCGTATGCCCAGTTAAAAATTTTCATTTCAATTTATTGTAAATATTTTTTTTCAATATAAAAGGTTCCAAATGGAACAACTGAAGCCAAACAAACAATAGCAAATGTTTTTACATTCCATTTTTGTTCATTTTTAATTAAAATAGCAAAAGCAACATACAATATAAATAATATTCCATGAGCCATACCAATATTTTTTACATAAATTGGGTCACCAGCAATGTATTTCATTGGCATTGCAAAAAACAATAATGCTAGTAACGAAAGGCCTTCTAATAAAGCAATTGAGCGAAATGATTTTATCATGATAAAGCGGCATAAATTACAAATCCATAAATGGCAAACCTAAAAAAGCGAAGTAATCCAAATAAAAAGAAATGTTTTCTTGAATAATTTATCATACCTGCTGCTAAACAAGCAATAGCAAAGGGTAATGGTAACAATGCACCAACAGCAATTAAAAAGCCGCCCCATTTTTGCATATTAATAACATGCTTAGACATTTTACCATACAATTTACGATTAACAGATGGAATAGCTACAATTGCCATACCCATAAAATAGGCTATAACACCTCCTAAATATGATAAAAATGCTAAAATAGATAAGTAGAGTAGAGGACTTTCAGTATTTTTTGTCCAAGCAATAAAAATATCTGGTGGAATAAGTCCTAAAACACTTTCTGAAGCAAGAAAAATACTAAAAATAAAGAAATCGCTAAAATTTTGTGTGATATATATTAATCCTTCGTTAAGGTTTATAACTTTATAATTTACGTAAAAAAGTATTGCAACTATAACTACAGTAGGCAAAATGGCGCTTTTAACACCTTGCCAAATGAAGGAATAAAAGCCTGTATATTTGTAGTATTGGTGTAAAAGTTTTGCTTTAGATTTTTTTTGTTTCGACATGAAATTTAGATTTTGAACAAAATTAGTTAGATTAGGACAATTATAGCGTTAAGAAAAACAAAAAAAATCGGTATTAAGTACCGATTTATATTATGTAAAATAGAAATTAAATTAATGCGCCAAAAAAGCTTTGTTGTATTCTTTTAAATCTAATACATTATTTTTCTTTGTCAAATCTGTGAATAATGAAAGGAAATAATTAAAACTCTCGATATTATTTTCTTCTGAAATAGAAGTCGCAACTGTTCCTTCTTTAGAATCTATTGGTTCATCATCTGGAATACCAATTAAAAAAGCATTATTAGATGCTAAATGTTCGTATGCTAAACGTAAAGCTTTAGTTACAACAGGATTATTTAATTCTAATGAAATTTCTCTAATTTTTTTTAAATCGTCTACAATTTTTGAAACTTCAAATTTATTTTGCAATAAATCTTTCTGGATTTTTTCAATTAATTTAAGGGCTTGTTTATTTTCCATGCTTAGTGTTTAATAAGCAACAAAATTAATCTTTATATAAATCATACACAAACCTTTTTAATAGTTATTTTAACTTCATCAATATTAAACTATATTGAATTATAATATACATTATGTAAAATAGATAATTTAATTAATCCTATTTAGAATACTTGTTTAAATTTGTATCTTCGTATGGTAAATGCACAATGTTATGAAAAACCCTATTGCTGAACGTATCACCGATTTCTTAAAAAACTATCCTCCTTTTTCTAGTTTATCCTATCAAAAATTATTAGATATAGCTAAGAGTTGTCACGTTTTATATTTGGAAAAAAATCAAACCTTGTTTAAAATTAATGATGCAACACATACATTTTTTTATGTCGTGGCGTCTGGAGCTGTTGGATTATCTGTAACATCTGATGCAGATGACATTTTAATTGATAAATGTGATGAAGGTGATATTTTAGGATTACGTCCGTTTTTTGCAAAAAATAATTATTTAATGACTGCAAAGGCACGCGAAGAAAGCATTATATATGCAATTCCGATTGAAATATTTAAACCTCATGTTGCTGAAAACGCAGATGTCTTGAGTTTTTTATTGGAAAGTTTTGCCTCAAATACAAGAAATCCTTATGATAAAAACAATAAAGGAAAATTGATTTCTGAGAATGTTATTTACAATGATCAAAATGCTGAAATTCAATATTATCAGCCTATAAAATACACCGCAAATCCCATCACAGCTTCACCAAGTGATATTGTTCGTTTTGTAGCACAAACTATGTCTAGTAGTAAAATTGGCAGCATGATAATTCATGAAAACAGAAAACCTATTGGGATTGTAACCGATAAAGATTTGCGTTCAAAAATCGCAACCGGACTATTTAGTATCGAAGTAACCATTGACAAGATTATGTCTTCTCCTGTAATTACTGTAGCAGATAATTTATCTATTGCAGAAGCACAAATTATGATGCTTAAAAATAATGTTTCGCATTTGTGTGTAACTAAAGATGGTTCTGTGGACTCTGATATTACAGGAATTATTACTGAGCATGATATTGTTGTAGCGCAAGCAAACAACCCAGGCGTTTTACTTAAACAATGTAAAAGAGCTCAAAAATCAGCCGATTTAAAAGAAGTTAGAGAAAAATTATCTGATTTAATTCAGCATTCACTTGATAAAAATGTACCTATTCAACATATTTCTTCAATTATTGCCGAAATAAATTTAGCCATAACCAGTAGAGCAATTGAATTAGCCATCGATAAAATGGAAAACCCTCCGCCTACTCAGTTTGCTTGGTTAAATATTGGTAGTCAAGGAAGAAAAGAACAGTTATTAATGACCGACCAAGACAATGCAATTGTTTTTGAAGATGTAGCGGAAGATAAATACGATACGGTTAAAAAATATTTTATTGAATTAGCTGAAAATGTAACTAAAACACTTAATAAAGTTGGTTATGCCTATTGTCCTGCAGACATGATGGCAAGTAATCCGCTTTGGTGTAAATCGGTTTCCGATTGGAACAATCAATTTAAAGGATGGATTACAGCGCCTGGAGAAAAAGGTATTTTGATGTGTACCATTTTCTTTGATTATGATTTTGTCTACGGAAATGAAAGTTTAGTTGATGCGATTACTAAAACAATTCATGAAGAAACTAATGATAACCAATTGTTTTTTGCTTATTTAGGAGCTGACGCATTGAAAAACCCGCCTCCATTAGGCTTTTTCCGTCAGTTTTTAGTTGAAAATGATGGAGAACATAAAGATACTTTTGATTTAAAAGGAAGAGCTTTAATGCCTTTGATTGATGCGGCTAGAATTTTATCGTTAAGTAAAGGTATTAAAAACACAGCCAATACGATTTCGAGATATGCTAAATTAGCTGAATTAGAACCTCAAAATGCACCAATTTATGAAGCGTGCGCCGATGCTTTTGCTGAATTATTAAAGTTCAGAACCGAAGAAGGTTTAAAAAACCAATCAGATGGTAGGTATTTGAATTTAAGCGAGTTATCAAAGTTAGATAAAGTAAAACTTAAAAACGATTTCCAGCCTATAAACGATATTCAAGAAGTAATTAAAAATCGTTTTCAATTAACTTATTTCACTTAAAATATGACGTTCAATTGGTTTAAGAAAATAGTTAAAGATCATCCTAAATTTTGGGAAACGTATCTTACACATTTTGATGAAAATCAAGATAAAAAGAAACGTTTTGTAGTATTTGATTGCGAAACTACTGGTTTAGATTACAGAACGGATCGAATTTTATCGATTGGTGCGGTGGCTATCGAAAATAACCAAATAATCGTTGGTGATTTCATGGAAGTTTTTTTGTTACAAGATGTGTTTAAAGCTGAATCAGTGCCTATTCACGGTATTTTAAAAGAAGGTAAAGAGGAGAAAATTGTAGAAGCCGAAGCTATTATTCGATTTTTAGACTTTATCAAAGATGCCACTTTAGTTGGTCATCACGTTGATTTTGACATAGAAATGATTAATCAAGGCTTAGGACGATTAGAAGTTGGAAAACTGAAAAATCAAGCAATGGATACGGATGTTATGTATCAGAAATTGAAATATTTACCACAAGAACAACTCAGTTCTTTAGATGAATTATGTGATATCTATAAAATAAGAAAATCGGACCGACATACAGCAAGTGGCGATGCTTTTATTACGGCATTATTGTTTTTGAAACTTAAGAAAAAATTAGAGATTTAATTTTTGAATGATGCAAAACGATTGGGCGTACTTGGAAAAATATGCAATAGAAAATCAGCTATTACTAAAACTACCAAATAATGGTAACCGAATTGTTTTTATAGGTGATTCTATTACTGAATTTTGGCAACAATATGATTCTGCATTCTTTACTCAAAATAAGTATATTAACAGAGGAATTAGTAGTCAAACCACTTCTCAAATTCAGGAACGTTTTCAAAATGATGTCATTGATTTAGAACCCAAATATGTAATTATTTTAGCAGGAATCAATGATATTGCTGAAAATAACGGTCCAATTTCCATAGAAGAAATCATGAATAATATTGTTTCAATGGTTGAAAAAGCATTAAAAAATAATATTGAAGTAGTTCTTTGCTCAATACTTCCTGCAAGCGACTTTTATTGGAATCCTAAAATAAAACCCATTGAGAAAATCAAACAGTTAAATGTATTAATTGAAGCCTATTGCCTAATTGAAAAAATAAAATTTGTCGACTACTATACTCCAATGGTAGATGAAAATTTTGGTTTAGATAAAAAATTTACTGATGATGGTGTTCATCCAAATTTGAATGGATATTTAAAAATGAAAACTATACTTGAATCTTACTTGAAATTATGAATCGTTTACTAAATTTTGGATTATTAATTACATTTCAATTTTGTTATTTAGAATGGCCTCCAAGTAATTCTATGTTTCTTTTTCACGCAGAATTTGAAATATTTTCAAAAACAGAAAGTCTTTTTCAAAATTTAACGCATCCAATTATTTTATTGGGATTACTCACACAAATAGTGCTTTTAACAGGTGTTTTTTATCAAAAATTAAATAAAAGAGTAAATAATATAGCCGTTTTATTATTATCAATTTTAGTATTATTTTTCTTCTTGATAGGAATTTTAGGCTGGAATTACAAAATAATGGCTTCCACTACTCCATTTTTGATTTTAGCGGGAATTTATTTTACTAGATTAAGATTAAGATTAAAATAAAAAAACTGCTCCATTGCTGAAGCAGTTTTTAACCAATAAAACTAAAAACTAGAGTTTGCCATCTTTAATTTCATCCACTATTTCAGGATTTAATAAAGTGGAGATGTCTCCAAAGTTAGAGAAGTCACCTTCAGCAATCTTTCTTAATATTCTGCGCATGATTTTACCCGAACGTGTTTTTGGTAAACCACTCACAAACTGTATTTTATCTAATTTTGCAATTGGACCTATTTGATCAGAAATCAATTGATTAATCTCTTTTGCAAGATTATTTTTATCACGACTTTCTCCAGTTTCTTTCAGAATTACAAAACCATATAATGCATTTCCTTTGATATCATGTGGGAATCCTACAATTGCACTTTCTGCTACTGCTGGATGTTCATTGATAGCATCTTCAATTGGAGCCGTTCCTAAATTATGTCCAGAAACAATAATAACATCATCTACTCTACCCGTAATTCTATAATACCCTACTTCATCGCGTAAAGCGCCATCTCCTGTGAAATATTTTCCTGGAAAAGCTGTGAAATAAGTTTCTTTATAACGTTGGTGATCACCCCAAATGGTTCTCGCCATGGATGGCCATGGGAATTTAATACACAAAGCTCCCGTAACTTGATTTCCTTCAATTTCATTACGTAATTCATCCATTAAAACTGGCTGAATTCCTGGTAATGGTAATGAAGCATACGTTGGCTTGGTAGGTGTTACAAACGGAATAGGTGAAATCATAATTCCCCCAGTTTCAGTTTGCCACCAAGTGTCTACTAACGGACAGCGCTTTCCTCCTACGTGGTCGTTATACCAGTGCCAAGCTTCTTCGTTAATGGGTTCACCAACAGAACCAATTACTTTTAATGAACTCAATGGATGTTTTTGAACAAAATCTAAACTTTCTTTTGCCAATGCACGAATTGCTGTTGGAGCTGTATAAAACTGAGTAATTTTATGTTTTTCAATCACTTCCCAAAAACGACTAAAGTCTGGATAAGAGGGTACTCCTTCAAAAATCACTGTGGTAGCGCCATTTAAAAGTGGTCCGTATAAAATATAAGAGTGACCTGTAATCCAACCAATATCTGCTGTACACCAATACACATCATTTTCCTCATAATTGAAAACGTTTTTAAAGGTGTAAGCAGTGTAAACCATGTAACCAGCGGTTGAATGTACCATTCCTTTTGGTTTTCCAGTTGAACCCGAAGTATATAAAATAAATAACGGATCTTCGGCATCCATAATTTCAGCAACATTGTTTCCAATAGCGGCATCTAATAGCGGTTGTAACCACAAATCTCTACCTTCTTTCATGGTTACAGCTGTATTGGTTCTTTTTACAACCAAAACAGTTTCAACACATGGACATTTTTCTAACGCTTCATCAACAATTCCTTTTAAATCAATTGATTTATTACCTCTATAACTTCCGTCAGAAGTAATTACCATTTTACATTCACTATCATTAATACGACTAGCAACTGCTGAAGATGAAAAACCAGCAAAAACTACTGAATGTATTGCTCCAATTCGAGCACAAGCCAAAACAGCAACGGCTAATTCTGGAATCATTGGTAAATAAATACAAACTCTATCGCCTTTTTTGATACCTTGTTCTCGCAAAACATTTGCCATTTTAGATACACGAACATATAATTCGTTATAAGAAATATGTTGTGCTGCTTCGCTTGGATCATTTGGTTCAAAAATAATAGCGGTTTTATCGTCTCTTTTTGCTAAATGTCTGTCGATACAGTTTTTAGTGATGTTAACTTTTGCATTTAAAAACCATTTAAAATTAGCTTCTTGCATGTCTACTTCAAAAACTTTATCCCATTTTTGGTACCATACAAAGTTTTCATCAGCAATACGATCCCAGAATTTTCTTGGTTCGCGCACCGACTTCTTATACATTTTAAAGTAGTTTTCTAAATCGTGTATTTTGTAATAACTCATTTTTTAGTTTTTTTTTAATTGATAATGTAAATATAACCAATCTATTTTTTGAATTTCATATTTTTTTGCTAAATTACTATATATGCTATATTTCTGAAAATTAAACACATAGGCACATAGCTTTATGATAAATGAATGTGTAGGCGTTACACTATATTTAGTTAACATAGGAAATCTATAAAAATCAGCGTTTCGATTTATCAAATCCGTTTTATCAGCGTGCCTTTATTTAAAACAACCTATTTTATCATGTTGTAAAACGTCTCGAATTTCATCAATAATTGCTTCATCGTCAATAGTAGAAGGAACTTGAAAGTTTTCACCATCGGCAATGCTACGCATCATTTTTCGAAGTATTTTTCCTGAACGAGTTTTAGGTAAGCGTTGCACCATAACTACATCCCGTAACGATGCAACCGCTCCAATTTGTTCTCTTACTAATTTAACAACTTCGTGTTGTAGTTGGAAATGTTCAATATCTTCTCCCGATTTTGCAACAACCAATGCTAATGGAATTTGGCCTTTTAATTCGTCGTTAATACCAATTACAGCACATTCTGCAACCGAGTGATGTGAGGCTACAATTTCTTCCATTTCAGCGGTTGAAAGGCGGTGACCAGCAACGTTTATGACGTCATCTACTCTACCTGTGATGAAAATATAATCTTCCTCGTCTTTAAATCCGCCATCACCAGAGAAATAATACCCTGGAAATTTATTCAAATATCCTGATTTAAAACGTTCATTATCTTTCCATAAATCCAATAAAGTTCCGGGAGGCAAAGGTAATTTGATAACTACATAACCTTCTTCATTTGGACCTAATTCTTGTCCATTTTCTCCAAAAATTCGGATATCATAACCTGTCACAGCTTTTCCAGCAGAACCTGGTTTTATAGGCAAATACTCCACTCCCATCATATTAGCAATCATTGGCCAACCCGATTCTGTTTGCCACCAATGGTCGATTGCTGGAACGGGTATATGTTCGCGATACCATTCTAAAGTAGCTACATCACAACGTTCTCCTGCTAAGAATTGAATTCGTAAACACGATAAATCATATTGTTTGATGAATTCGCCATTTGGATCTTCTTTTTTAATAGCTCTAATGGCAGTTGGTGCGGTAAACATCACGCTAACTTTGTGTTCGGCAATTACGCGCCAAAAAGTACTTGCATCTGGTGTACGAATTGGTTTTCCTTCAAAAAGAATGGTTGTATTGCGATTAATTAAAGGTCCGTAAACAATATAACTATGTCCTACCACCCAACCCACATCGGAAGCAGCCCAAAACACTTCACCTTCTTTTGCATCGTAAATATGTTGCATTGAAAATTTAAGTGCCGTAACATAACCTCCTGTATCTCTGACAATTCCTTTTGGTTTTCCAGTTGTTCCAGAAGTGTATAAAATATACAAAGGATGAGCTGAATTTACCGAAACACAAGCTGCTTCTTCTGAGCCATAAACCAGAGCATCGTAATCAACATCATATTTTTTAAAAGGAACTCTTGCTCCTAATTTTCTATTGAAAACTACAACCTTTTCAGGTTTGTGATGGGCTAATTCGATAGCTTCGTCAACTAAAGGTTTGTAAGCAATTAATCGGTCGATTTCAATTCCTGAAGAAGCGGTAATAATGGCTTTAGGCTCGCAATCGTCAATACGAATAGCTAATTCATGCGGTGCAAACCCTCCAAAAACTACCGAATGCGTTACTCCTATTCGAGCACAAGCTAACATAGCAAAAGCGGCTTGAGGAATCATTGGCATATAAATTACAGCGGTATCGCCTTTTTCTAATCCCAATGAAAGTAAACCACCAGCTAATTTTGCAACTTCGGTTTTAACTTCGTTAAATGTATACTTTTTTACAGTTTGTGTAACGGGTGAGTCATAAATAATAGCAACTTGTTCTCCAAAGCCATCTTCTATGTGTTTATCTATTGCTAAGTAACAAGCATTAAGTTCTCCGTCTGCAAACCATAATGGGTAATCATTCGAATCGTTAGATAAAATTGTACTTGGATTTGAAAACCACGCAATGTTTTGAGATTGTTCTTTCCAGAAGTCTATTGCTGATTCGTTACTTTTTTTATAAAATTCGTAATAATTCATTTGAATATTTCGGTTTGTGTTATTTTTTCTTTAGTAAATTTAAAGAATAAAATAATGCCAAATGAATTAATATTGCTAAATAGGTATAGATTGTTTAGCGTTTAAAGAATTACAATTTATCAATACGTTTTGAAATCCAATTTTTATATTTTTTTGTAAGTATAGCTTTATCAGTTTCTGATTTTAAGATAATATCAATTCCTCCATCATAAGGAGCTACTATAATTTTACTATCTAATGAAATAAAAAAAAACCTTGAAATATCGTTAACAATTTCTTTCAAAATTTCATTGTATGAAATTAAATTCCAACATTTTCTACTTACAAAGACTTCTAATATTGCATCATTATCAAAGTCATTAGGAAAATACATTTCTAATTTAAATGAGCAACTTTTTTTAAAATTTAATTCAGGGTGAAAATTTAATAATTCAAATTTTTCATCATTATGAGTTATATTAGTATGAACTAAATAGATTTCTTCGTTTTCATTATAAATTTCAGAAAATATTTGATTATATCTTTGCAATATAATATTCATCTCAATATCGCTTTCAGGATATCTTTTCGAATCTGGTAAGCTATGAAATCTTAGCCATCTTTCATGATAAACTTCTTTAAAAAGGTAGCTTAATGGGATAGTTTGGTTAAAATTACTATTCCAAAACTTTTTAAATTCTACTTCGATCATTTTAACTATGAATTTAGTTAATTCAACAACTCCTCCACTTGCTCCACTACTTTCTTAATCGAAAACGGCTTCGTCATGTAAGCATCGGCGCCTAGAGCTAATCCTTTTTCAATATCGCTTTCTTTGTTTTTTGCGGATAAGAATAAAACTTTGGTATGTTGTAAATTAGCGTGTTTTCTAATTTGTTCTAAAGTAGCAAAACCATCAACCATAGGCATCATAATATCTAAAATAATCACATCGGGGAAATTAGTTTTTAAAATGTCTAATGCTTCTTGTCCGTCACGTGCTATAAAAACTTCGTAATTGCTTTTTTTGAAGGTATATTCGAGCGTCATTACGATGTTTGGTTCGTCGTCTACAATTAAAATCTTCTTCATCTTCTTTTAAATTTCAATATTTTTTACTGGTAAAGTGAATACAATACAAGCACCTTTTATACTTGATTCTACCCAAATTTTACCTTTATGATGTTCTATAATTTGTTTGCAAATAGCCAATCCTAATCCGCTACCAACAGGTTTTTTAAAATTCTGATTGGAAGCTTGATAAAATTTGTCAAATATAATGTCAAAATCGTTAGGATTGATACCTTTTCCGTTATCTTGAACAGAAGTTATCACAAAATCATCTTCTTTTTTTACTTGAATGGTAATTAAACCTTCACTTTCAGGACAAAATTTAATGGCATTAGAAAGCAAATTTGTAACCACTTGAATGATTCGATCTTCATCGTAAAACGCAAAAAGAGTGTCTTTACTTTCTACATAAATACTGATTTTCTTGTTTTTAATCAATTGTTGTAAAGGTTCAATCGAATGTTCAATAGTTTCAATTAGGTTATTTTCTGTAGGATGAATGGTTTGTTTTCCTGTTTCAAATTTTTCTAAATCTAAAATCTTATCAATCAAACGATTCAATCGATCAGATTCTGAAATAATATTTTGCAAAAACTGTTTTTTTAATTCTTCTGGAATTTCGTCGTCATCATGCAAAATTTCACTTGCTGCCCGAATAGCGGTAATTGGTGTACGAAGTTCGTGCGTTACGGTATCTAAAAATTCATCTTTCTGAACATCTTTTCGAATCAACGTTTCGTTTGCTTTTTGTAATTCGGAGGTAATTTTTTGAAGTTGATTTGAAGTTTCAGTCAATTTTTTGTTAATAGTGATATTTTCTTTCGATTCTTCTAATATTTTCAAAACTTCAGGCAATGTAATTTTCTCTTCTTTTACAACACTTGAAATTAAAATTCGAGCAGAAGCCGTTCCGATGTGTCCAGTAAGTAAATTTTCAGCAAATTTTACCAATCTCGCATCAGCTAGTTCTTGATTTTTATCAACATTGTATTTCACGTTGAAAATATTCATGGCGCGTTTTGTTCGTTCTTCTCCTAAAAATCGAATCAATACTTTTTCAATATCTCTTGTGTATGCAGTTCCTTTCCAAACAAAAGCATTTTCGTGATTGGTGCTGTATTTGTCAATATCTACATACATTTCAGCATAATTACGTTCACGATAATTTCCCTTAAAACTAACCGAAACCGCAAAATAGGTTAAAGTATTAAACAACATACTCCAAAATAAAGCATGAGGCACAGGTTGCAAGTAATCTAATCCGAAAAGCTGAAAGGGTTTTAACAAGCCTATTTTCATAAAACCTTCAGCAATAAAAGAACTTTCGCCGTTAGTCAATCCTATAGTATAAGGCAAAAGTAAAGTATAAATACAGATTAAAAAGCCAATCAAAATTCCATAGATTGCCCCCATTCTTGACCCTCTTCTCCAAAAAATGGCTCCAAAAAATGCTGGCGCTAATTGAGCAATTATTACAAAAGAAATTAAACCGATAGAAACTAAATTATAATCTAATGCAAAGAATCGGTAAATGAAATACGCCCCAATAATTAATGAAAAAATGCCTATTTTACGAATGTTGACAATTTTTTTATTGTTGATGATTTGTTCTTCATTTCTTAATTTTCCTAAAAACGAATAGGGAATTAACAAATTGTTACTCAGCATAGTAGATAAACTGATACTTGAAACTACAATCATAGAAATTGCTGCTGAAAATCCACCTAGAAAAACCAAAACAGTCAAAGTTTTGTTATCAAAAAATTGAGGAATTAACAGCGAATAGGTGTCGGCGTTGACATTTTTACCTTCAAATAACACATTTCCACCCCAAGCGATTGGATATACAAATAAATTGAAAAGTAAAAGATAAAGAGGAAACAACCAAATAGCAGTCTTAATATGGCGTTCTCTGTTATTTTCAACAATTGCCATTTGAAATTGACGTGGCAATAAAAAAATCGCAAATAAAGAAACCATACTAAGGAAAAACCAATTTAAACCTTGTTCTAAACCTCCAATGGTATTTTTTTCTTTAAAGTTATCTAACAACGAAGCTTGGGCATAAATATCATCATAACCATCAAACACAAAGAAAGTTACATAAATTCCAATAATTAAAAAGAAAACTAATTTCAATATACTTTCTAAAGCAACTGCGGTAACAATTCCTTTTCTTTTTTCCGAAGCATCCACATAGCGTGTTCCATAATATGAGGCAAAAAGAGCTAAAGCCACAGCAACATAGGTAGTTGTATCATCAAAAATATAGGAACTTAAGTTGGTTTTAGTAACAATATGAAACGTTTCAGAAATAGCTTTCAATTGGAGTGCTATATAAGGTAAAATTCCAACCAAACAAACTACAGTAACAATTGCTCCTAAAAAACGGCTGTTACCATAACGAAGCGAAATAAAATCAGCAATACTTGAAATTTTATTCACACGAGAAATGCGAATAATTTTCTTTAAAATGATAATCCAAGCTGGAATAATAATAATGGGACCGATGTAAATAGGCAAATAGCTAAGTCCTGAATTGGCGGCCACTCCTATACTTCCATAATACGTCCAAGCCGTACAATACACAGCTAATGATAAAGAATAGATGTACGAATTATTAGTCCATTTAACATTTTCTTTTTTTTCTGCCCAATGTGCAATAAAAAAAAGAATACCTAAATACCCTAATAAAATAAGTAATAAAACAGCACTATTCATAATAACGTTGTACTACAATCCAAGACATTAATACGGAAAATAACCAAGCTGAAAAGATATAAATATAAATGATAGGAAAACCTAAAAAACTTTCAGAACTATCAAATAACAGTACTATTGGCAAGTTAAGTGCCAAAAGCAATAGCAATGACAAAACCACTAATTTTTGTTGATGTCTTTTTTTCATTTTTATATCCATTTATAAAACCCAAAAGCTCTTATGTAAAATAAGAGCTTCTAAGTTAAGTATATTTTTTTTAATTAATCTTCATATTCATCAGTAATTGCATACCAACCAAAAATAGTTAATCCGGTAACAATCATAGGTAAAAGTATAAAGAAAATAATAATTCCAAAAACTAAATCATCTTGTTTTCCAGAAGTTAATTTACCTCCAAAAATTCCAATCGAAAAATAAGCTATTGCAATTGCAAGTACTATCCATACGATTCCTAAATATTTTTTTATTGTGTTCATGATTATTGTTTTTTAGTCGTGAAGTGTGTTAATTTTTCTATCAATATATATCATTCCAATTACAAAGCAAATTGCAGCAATTCCAATTGGATACCAAAGTCCTTCTAAATAAAACTCTACATCACCTGCTTCTTTAGAAGTGGTAACAAAATAAGTTGAAATTGCAGGCAGTAATCCACCAAAGATACCATTTCCTACGTGATAAGGTAACGACATTGAGGTATATCTAATTTTAACAGGGAACATTTCTACTAAGAAAGCAGCAATTGGACCATAAACCATAGTTACAAAAATCACCTGAATAAAAACCATTAATACTAAGAACCAACGGTCGCTATTATTAATCATTTTAGTAACTTTTGTTTCTATTTTGTCTTTTCCTTTATCATCTACCATAACTTTTCCGCTTTCAAAATGGATTGTTTTGATTTCTTCTAAAGTTGTTCCATCGGTATATACTTTTGTAGTAGTATAGATAGAATCCGTTTTAGTAGCATCAATTTCTTTTAGAGAAGGAACTACCTTAGTTTGATTAACTATTTCTGTTTTTAAAGTTAAATCTGTTGAAGCATACATGGCTCTATAAATTGGGCGATAGGCTAAAATGGCAATCAACATACCACTCATCATGATCACTTTTCTTCCAACTTTATCACTCAACCAACCAAAGAATACGAAGAATGGCGTTCCTAATAAGAGTGCAATACCTAATAGAGTATCTACTTGAGAAGATTCTATACTTTGTACAGTTTTTAAGAAGTTCATGGCATAAAATTGACCAGTATACCAAACAACTCCTTGTCCCATAGTTGCACCAAATAATGCTAAAAGAACAAATTTCAAATTGAATTTATTTCCAAAACTTTCTTTTAATGGATTAGTCGATGTTTTTCCTTCTTCTTTTGCTTTTGCAAATACAGGAGATTCGTGCATGTTTTTACGAATCAAGAAAGAAATATAAACCATTACAATTGAAACCCAAAATGGAACTCTCCATCCCCAATCATCAAAAGCTTCTTTTGACATTACTCCTTTAGTAATTAAAATTACCATTAACGAAATAAACAAACCAACTGTTGCAGTAGTTTGAATCCAAGAGGTCCAATATCCTTTTTCGTTTTTTGGAGCATGCTCAGCTACATAAGTTGCCGCACCTCCATATTCACCTCCAAGAGCTAAACCTTGAAGTAAACGTAGAATCAAAACTAAAACTGGAGCAGCGTACCCAATAGTTTCAAAACTTGGAATACATCCAATTATAAAAGTAGCTCCCCCCATTAACATTAAAGTTACCATGAAAGTATACTTTCTTCCAATTAAATCGCCTAATCTACCAAAGAAAAGGGCTCCAAACGGACGAACTACAAAACCAGCTGCAAATGTTGCTAACGTTGATAAAAATGCTGCTGTTGGATTGTCAGAAGGGAAAAATTTAGTAGATAAAACTACGGCTAAACTACCGAAGATGTAGAAATCGTACCACTCAATCATTGTTCCCATAGAGGAAGCTGAAATAACTTTCCAGATTCCTTTTGATGATTTATTTTCGCTCATAATTTAAATATATTTAATTGTTATTGTTTGATTAAAATGAATAGACACAAGAAACCATTGCTCTAAAATTTCCTACTTTGTTTTCAGCACCAGAAATAGATAAATCACTTTGTGTGGTTCCATGAGTAGCTGCGGTATACTCTATTTCTGGAGTAAGTCTAAATTTATTTTGTTTAAAATCAATTCTAGCAGAAGCTCTCCACATGTCTTTTACACCTCTTGAGGCATTAATTCCTCTTGCATAAATATTTAATGCTGTTGAATTTGATGAAGTACCTTCTTGGTTAGTATATCCAAAGAAAAAACCAGGTGCTGTTTTTTTATTATTACTAGCAATATCTAACCAAAACGAATTAGTTCTTATTCCTTCATATGTAACAGGATTGGCTCCATTAGCATAGCTAGCATAACCTCCTAACATAACTAAATGATGTAGATTTTCACCTGTAATTCCATAAACTTTAACATGAAATTTATCATTATTGTATTTTAAATAAGCTAAAAATGAAGTTGAATTTAAACTTTCATCAGAATTTAATCCATTAGATTCTATGAGTGGTTTATTTGGATATAATTCAGCACCAAATCCTGCTAAAATTGATTTATTTCTAAATTCAATTTTACCATGCATTGCAGGTAATACACTATTATAAACAGGTGAATTATTATTTCCATCAGCAGAAAAAGCTCCAAACTCTCGATCTTTATATGCAATAAAAGAAAATCTAAATTTATCATTTAATTTTTGATCGATTCTGAATTGAGTTGCCCATCCAAAAGGATTAAAAGGAATTCCAGTAGAAAAATTTGCTACACCAGGGAACACCTCAGGAATAAATGTTGGGTACCATGTTTGACCAAATGTTAAAGATGATTTTTCCCAATCTAACTTGGCATAGGCATGACGTAGTCTAAATAACGCAATAGATTGTTGTGTATTTCCAAAGAAATCTCCTTCAATAACTCCTGATACTTTAGCACCCCACACATCGGGACCAGATGCTTTTACACCTAATCTCGAAACTACTGATAAAAAATTCGATGCTCCAGAAGCATTAATATCATCATTATTAGCATCTAGTTTTTCGTCCAATGGCCATAAGTTTAAATGATACTCTCTTACTTGAGCTGATTGTCTGGTATCCCAGATATAATCAACTCTAGCAAAACCATAAAGATCAACCTTATATGGCTTTTCTTGTGGTTTATCCTCTTGTGAAAAGGAAATCGCTGAAAATAAAAATCCAGCAACAATTAATACTTTTTTCATAATTTAAGTTTTGGTTAGTATTGCATTTCTGCTTGACCAAATTCTAAAATTATGTTAATGAAAAAAATTACAATATATAATTTTGTAAAGCAATATAGTTAATCCTTAAAACGCTCCCATTTAATAAGCATAAACTTATCCCCTAGCTCAGTAATAATCATACCCGCTCCCGATAATCTATCTTTGTTTTGAAGGTATTCAACTAACTCATTATGCTTAAAAATCTTATAAGTAGGGTGATAATTTGGATGCGGTGGCTTTTTTATTTTAAACTCCTTTACCCAATTACTAATGGATACGTGTGAAACCCCAATAATACGCTCTATTTCTCTAAAACTCAACCCTTCTAAATACAATTGCAAGGCTTTAGTTACATAGTAATCATCGATCTTTTTACCTAATTTATTGACAGTGAAGTAATAATTACAAGATTTGCACAAATACCTTTGTCTGTCTTTGATTACACCACTTTTAACAATTGAATCACTTTGGCATTTGGGACACGCTAAAATTTCCATATATATAATTTTTGCATAAATATACTAATTTTGCAAAATATACAAAAATATTGTTCGTAATTTTTCAATTATTATTTTTTACATATCGTAATTATTTATAATAAAAATTACACATAATGCAATAATTATCAAATAGTAGCCTTTTCAGGTTTTCAAAATGTTAATAAAAATATACAACTTTATCAAAAAATTATAGTTACGACTTTAAAATTATTTACTTAATTTGTACAAACAACACACAAATATGCAATTCGATATTCAACATACCGAATCTTCCGCTTTATACAAGCTTTTAACAGGCACTGTAATCCCAAGACCTATTGGTTGGATTTCTACTATTGATGCAAATGGAATTAACAACCTTGCTCCTTTTTCTTTTTTTAATGTGGTGAGCGAAGATCCACCTCATGTTATGTTTTCAACCGTAAGAACAGGCAATAAAAACAAAGACACCTTAAACAATATACTTTACAACAATCAATTCGTTGTTAATTTGGTCACTGAAGATACAGTTGAACAAATGAATTCTACGTCTCAGTCTGTAGCTGCTGATATTGATGAATTTGAATTGGCAAATGTAACACCAATAGATTCAATATATATTCAACCTAAACGTGTTAAAGAAAGTTTAGTTCATTTTGAATGTGAAATGGTACATAACTATTTCATTGAAAATCATCAAAATGGTGGTGCTTGCATTATCATCGGGAAAATTATTACGATGCATATTGACGATTCTATTTTAATGGAAAATCACAGAATTAATTTAGAAACATACAAGCCTGTGGCACGTTTAGCAGGTTCGAATTACAGTAAACTAGGAGAAATATTCTCAATTAAAAGATAATAAAAACAATAAAATCTGCGAATATCAGCGTTTTGCTTTAGCAAATCCGTTTTATCCGCGTGCTAATCAATATGAAAATAACAATTATAGGTGGTGGTCCAGGCGGACTTTACTTTTCGATATTAACCAAAAAGGCGATGCCACATTGCCAAATCGATATTTACGAACGCAATAAACCCGATGATAGTTTTGGTTTTGGGGTCGTTTTTTCAGATGAAACATTAGGTGAATTCCTAAAACGCGATATGCAATCCTATGAATTAATTCGAAGCAAATTTGCGTATTGGGACGATATTATCGTGGCTCGTGATGGTGAATCAGTAAACATTGCTGGAAATGGCTTTTGTGGTTGTTCGAGAAAAACATTGTTACAATTATTACAACAACGTTGTATTGAAGAAGGTGTGAATTTGCATTTCGAACAAAATGTAGACGATTTATCGCAATTTGCAGATTCAGACATCATTTTAGCTTCAGACGGAATCGCAAGTGCTATTCGAACGCAATATCAAAATGAATTCGGAACCAAAATCGAATTAAAGAAAAACAGATTCGTTTGGTTAGGCTCCACAAAACCGCTGGATGCATTTACCTATTTCTTCAGAAGTACTCCTCACGGAACTATTGTAGCACATAGCTATCAATATGAAGAAGGCATGAGCACCTGGATTTTTGAATGTAGCGATGAAACTTGGCAAAAACATGGTTTTGAAGTGACCAACGAAGAAGATACCATGACCAAAATCGCTGAAATCTTCAAAGATGAATTAGATGGTCATCCACTCATTTCTAACAAATCGCATTGGCGCCAATTTCCACATGTAACGAATGAAAAATGGTATCATAACAATATTGTTTTGTTAGGAGATGCAAAAGCTACAGCCCACTACTCTATTGGTTCAGGAACTAAATTAGCCATGGATTGCGCCATCGGGTTATCAGATGCAGTAATTGCCAATCCAAATAACGTACAAGCCGCTTTTGAACAATACGACAAGTCAAGAAGAAATACGGTAGAAATGATTCAGTATGCCGCAATCGTTTCTTTAGATTGGTTCGAAAATATGGATCGTCACATGCAACATTCCTTCCAACAATTTGCTTTTGGATGCATGACCCGATCTAAAAAAGTTACGTATGAAAATTTACGTTTAAGAGATAGTTCGTTTACAGATAAAGTTTTAGAAGAATTCAATGACAATTGCAAAGTCAATGAAAAAAATCAATCAGCAGCTTTTTCAAAATTTAAATTAAGAGAACTAGAACTCCCAAATCGCATCGTTATGGCGCCAATGGGACAATATTCCGCCACAGACGGATTGGTTTCTGATTGGCATTTGGTTCATTACGGAAGTAGAGCTACTGGAGGTGTAGGCTTAATCATTACCGAAATGACGGCAATTTCCGAAACTGGAAGAATTACAGAAGGTTGCGCGGGAATTTATAATGCAGAGCAATTAAATCAATGGAAAAAAATTACCGATTTCATTCATAACAATACATCCACAAAAATTGCAATTCAATTAGGATATTCGGGAAGAAAAGGTGCTACTAAAAAACCATGGGAAGGCACCGGACCAATGGAAACGCCTTGGAATTTAATTTCGGCTTCTCCTATTCCATTCAACAATAATTTTGCTATGCCAAAGGAAATGACTTTGGAAGATATGACATCGATTAAAGCACAATTCGTACAAGCAGCTAAAAATGCAGATGAAGCTGGATTTGATATGATTGAATTACAAGCGCACCACGGATTTTTATTAGCTTCATTCTTATCTCCATTGACTAACATTCGCTCCGATGAATTTGGTGGAAGCATCGAAAATCGTTTGAAATATCCGTTGGAAGTTTTTAAAGCAATTCGTGAAGTATTTCCAACTGACAAACCTATTTCAGTTCGAATTTCAGCAACAGATTGGGCAGAAAACGGAATTTCGGAACATGAAGTTATCACTATTGCAACTGCTTTTAAAGCTGCTGGAGCTGACATCATTAATGTTTCCACAGGAAATACTGTAGCAGGTCAAAAACCATTAACGGGTAGAATGTGGCAAACGCCTTTTTCGGATGCCGTTCGAAATACCGTTCATATTCCAACCATAACTACTGGCTATATTCAAGACATCGACCAAATTAACACCATAATTCTTAACGGAAGAGCCGATTTAGTCGCTTTAGGACGTCCATTATTGATAGATGCTAATTTCGTTAGAAACGCACAAGCATACGAACAATTTCAAGCGAATGATATCCCAAATCCATATAAAATGGGTGTTTCGCATTTGTATCCGCTTAAGGCTTCAGAAAGAAAACAAGTGGAAGGAATGAAAAAAGCGTTGAAACCGAAAAGTAATAAAAAGTAGTATTAAGATTGTATAATTAAGTATTAAGACAAAATTGCGCCTTTTGCTCCCGAAATTTCGGGATTTGCGAGAAACTAATTATTATGAAACATTACGAAGATAATTTTGCTCATTTAAGTTTACCTATTTCTGAATTACAACCAGAATATACCTTTTTGGATTTACCGCAATTCCAACAACCTGAAATGTTGAATTGTGTAGATAAACTATTAGATAATCACATTCGTGAAGGCCGTGGAAATAGTATTTGCATTCGTACTTTTGAGGAAACTTGGACGTATCAAGATTTATATGAAAAAGCAAATCAAATTGCACATGTTTTGGTAGATGATTTAGGGTTGCAATCAGGCAATCGAGTTTTAATTCGTTCAGCTAACAATCCGATGATGGTGGCGTGTTGGTTTGCTATTTTAAAAGCGGGCGGAATTGTTGTGGCTACAATGCCATTGCTTCGTTCTAAAGAATTGACTACGATTATCGATTGTGCTGAAATTTCGCATGTATTGTGCGATAAAGAATTAGAAGAAGAAATTCACTTAGTAAAATCAAATTTCTTAAAACAAACCTGTTTTTATGGGAATTTACAATTAGAAGAATTAATGGTTGCTAAACCAAAAACTTTCGATAATTATCATTCCAAATCAGATTCGGTGGCTTTGATTGGTTTCACTTCTGGAACAACAGGTTTACCCAAAATGACGGCACATTATCACAAAGATATTTTGAATATTTGTGAAGCGTTTCCTAAATATTCGCTACAACCTACTCCAAATGATATATTTACAGGAAGTCCGCCAATCGGATTTACTTTTGGTTTAGGTGGATTGGTGTTGTTTCCAATGTATTTCGGCGCTTCAACATTTCTTATCGAAAAACCAAGTCCAGACTTGTTGTTAAAAGCAATTCAAGACTTTAAAATTACGATTTGCTTTACCGCTCCAACCGCTTGGCGTATCATCACAACAAAAGTTCAGGAGTACGATATTTCTAGTTTAAGAAAATGTGTTTCTGCTGGCGAAACGTTACCATTTAAAGTTTGGCAAGATTGGTATGATACTACAGGTTTAAAAATCATAGATGGAATTGGAGCTACCGAAATGTTGCATATTTTTATTTCGTCCAATGAAGAAAATATGAAACCAGGCGCAACTGGTAAAGCAATAACAGGGTACGAAGCTAAAATCATAGACCAACAAGGCAACGAATTACCAAGAAACGAAGCCGGAAGATTAGCGGTTCGCGGAATTACAGGTTGTAAATACCTAAATCGAGAAGAAAAACAAAGAGAATACGTAGAAAACGGTTGGAACATCACAGGCGATATTTTCCGTCAAGATGTAGAAGGTTATTTTCATTTTGTGGCACGTGGCGATGATATGATTATTTCTTCTGGCTATAATATTGCAGCAATTGAAGTAGAATCCGTACTTTTAACCCACGAAGATATTTTAGAATGTGCAGTAGTTGGTTTACCCGATGAAGAACGAGGAATGTTAGTTTGTGCTCATATTGTATTACACGATAACGCTAAAGCAACAGATGTAATGAAGAATCGTATTCAACAATGGTTCAAAGAAGTAGCGGCACCTTATAAATACCCAAGAGTAATTAATTTTGTGGAATGTTTGCCGAAAACGGAGACGGGAAAAATACAGAGGTTTAAATTAAAATAATTATAAAGATTTTAGTATTAAGTATCAAGACATATATAATGAGTCAATTTACAAAACAAGAAAAAGTCCGTTTCCAACATGTTGATTACGCTGGAATTGTCTTCTATCCCCGATTTTTAGAAATGCTAAACTGTTTGGTTGAAGATTGGTTTGAAGAAGCCTTAGAACGTCCTTTTTCAAAAATGCACGAAACCAACGGGATTCCAACGGTTGATTTAAAAATTCAATTCAAAAATGCAGCAAGATTGGGAGAAATCTTAACCAAAAAACTTTGGGTAAAAGAATTAAAAAACTCCTCTATTCTTTGCGGATTTCAATTTGTAAATGAATCAGAAAACACCGTTTTAGAAGGCGAAGTTACCTTAGTTAACGTAGCTTTTAACCCAGAAAGAAACGGCATCAATGCAGAACCTTTTACAGAAGAAATGAAGAATAAAATTTCAGTATTTAGTCTTAATACTTAATACTCAAATCTTAATACAATTATTATGGAATTCAAAAAATTCAAAGCCGCAACCGTTCAAACGTCACCTGTATTTCTTAATGTAGAAAAAACAGTCGACAAAGCCATTTCTTTTATTAAAGAAGCTAGTAATAACGGAGCAAAATTAATCGCTTTTCCAGAGGTTTTTATCGCTGGATATCCGTATTGGAATTGGATTATGATGCCTGTTCAAGGGAGTAAATGGTACGAAGAATTATATAAAAATTCGGTTGACGTAACAGGTCCAGAAATCAAGAAACTTTGCTTAGCCGCTAAAGATAATGATATTCATATTGTGATGGGTATCAACGAACGAGGCAAAAGCTATGGCGAAATTTACAATACGAATTTAATTATTGACAACAAAGGCGTTATCGTTGGAAAACATAGAAAGTTAGTCCCAACATGGGCTGAAAAACTAACCTGGTCTTCAGGTGATGGTTCTTCTTTAAAAGTCTACAATACAGAAATCGGACCTATTGGAACTTTAGCTTGTGGCGAAAATACAAATACATTAGCACGTTTTACACTACTTTCTCAAGGCGAATTGATTCATATAGCGAATTATATTTCCCTTCCCGTAGCACCACCAGATTACGACATGGCGGAAGCGATTAAAATTCGTGCTGCTGCACATTCGTTTGAAGGAAAATTATTTACAATTGTTTCTTGTTCAACTATTTCGCAAGAAATTAAAGACGCTTTACGTGCCGATGTTCCGAATGTAGATGAATTATTAGATAGAAAAAGTTCCGCATTCTCAGGATTTATAGGTCCGAATGGAGCTGTTATTGGGCAACCATTAATTGATGAAGAAGGAATGGTGTATGCCGAAATTGATTTAGTAAAATGCATCCAACCAAAACAAATGCACGATATTTTAGGACATTACAATCGATTTGATATTTTTGATTTACGAGTAAATACCGCTCCAACTCGAAAAATTACGTTTATCGATAATCACGAAGAGTTCAATAAGAGATAACAAAAACCTGATAGGTTTCGGAAACCTGTCAGGTTTAAAAAAATAAGAATATGGAAGAAAACAACTATTCAGACGACCAATACGGAAGAGCGCGCGTTCAGGACTCTCTCGAATTAATTGCTTACTATAAAGAATTAGAAACACTTGGAGCTGGTGCATTATGGACAGTTGCCAATGACATTGAACCTTGGGAACCACGTTCTTCATCGGTTCCAATGTTATGGAAATATGATGATTTACGCGATTTGGTTTTAAAATCATCCGAATTAGTAACGCCTGAACAAGCTGGAAGACGTGTTGTTTATTTGGTTAACGATAAACGAAAAGACGTTTCAGCAGCTGTGGGTTGGTTATACACTGGAATTCAAGTAACACGACCTGGCGAATTTACTTCGGCGCACCGTCATCGTGCTTCTGCCCTACGTTTTATTATGGAAGGCGAAAAAGGATATACCGTGGTTGATGGCAACAAAATTATGCTAGAAGTGAATGATTTTGTCATTACTCCTAATTCTACATGGCACGAGCATGGCGTGGAAGAAGGCGGAAAAACATGTATTTGGCAAGATGGTTTGGATATTCCGTTAGTCAATGCTTTAGAAGCCAATGATTATGCGGTTTATGATGGGAAACAACCCTTAACAGCGCCACTGAATTTTTCACCAATTACATATGGTTGTGCAGGATTAATTCCAGCCGATAAAACCTGGGATAAACCATATTCCCCGCTCTTCAAATATTCTTGGAAAAACGTTTATCCAGCCTTATTAGAAGCTCAAAAAGTGAATGAAATCAATCCGTTTGACGGTATTTTTATGCAATATTCGAATCCTTTAACAGGCGGACACGTGATGCAAACGATGGGTGCAGCGATGCAATTATTACCTGCTGGATTCAAAGGAAAAGCACACAAACATACAGGTTCATTTGTGTACCAATGTGCGAAAGGAAAAGGCTACACCATCATCAACGGAAAACGTTTCGATTGGAAAGAAAGAGATATTTTCTGTATTCCTAGTTGGGCTTGGCACGAACATCACAACTTATCTGAAACAGAAGATGCTTGCTTATTCAATTTTAACGATTTACCTGTAATTGAAAAATTAGGCTTATTTCAAGGAAGAGAATTAACAGAAAACAACGGACATCAACAAATTCAATAGCAATATCAAGTTCAAAAATCAATAATAACAAAAAACTTTGCGAACTTTGCGTAAAACTTAGCGCTCTTTGCGTTTAAATAAAGAATATGAAACTACTTACTTATAAAACACAAGATACTGAGCCTCGTTTAGGTTTCATTCATAACAACCAAGTCATCGATATGCAGGATTTTGGTGATATTTCTAATTTTCCATTACCAAATGATATGTTGGAATTAATTGATATGGGATTTGAAATTATTCCAGAAATTACCGAGATGATTGCGGAAACACCTACAAATTTCTTCGAAGAAATCGCTTACGAAATGAACGAAGTAACCATTTTGGCTCCTATAGAAAAACCAAGAAAAAACATCATTGGAATTGGTTTAAATTATACCGAACACGTTGCCGAAAGTGCTCGTACGTTAGATACTACAGGAAAGCTTCCAACAAAACCGATTATCTTTTCAAAACCACCAACAACTGTTACAGCTACCAATACAGAAATTATCAAAAACACCAAACTAACATCACAATTAGATTGGGAATGTGAATTAGCAGTAATCATCTCAAAGAAAGGTAAATACGTGCCTAAATCGGAAGCTTTAGATTATGTATTTGGATATACAGTAATTAACGATATCTCAGCGCGTGATTGTCGCCGTGAAGGACAATGGATTGTTTCTAAAGGTCAAGACACATTCGCTCCAATGGGACCTGTTTTAGTAACGAAAGACGAAATCGAAAACCCACACAACTTGAATTTATCCCTAAAAGTAAACGGAGTTGAAAAACAAAATTCGAATACTAAATTAATGTTATTCAACATCAACGATTTGATTGAAGATTTAAGTACGGTTTTCACTTTAGAAGCAGGTGATATTATCGCAACTGGAACTCCAGCAGGTGTTGGCGCAGGAAGAAATCCACAAGAATGGATGCATGATGGTGATGTGGTTGAAGCTACTGTGGAAGGAATTGGAACCATAGTAAATACAGTTAAGGAAATATAATAAAAGTATTCAGTCGCAGTTTTCAGTTTTCAGACTGCTAACTGTGACTGAGACTGTAAACTAAAAAAAATGAAATACAGAATAGGCCAAATAGTTCCATCCTCAAACGTAACGATGGAAACCGAAATACCAGCAATCTTTCGTTCACGCGAAACCATTTTACCAGAACGCTTTACGTTTCACAGCAGTAGAATGCGCATGAAAAAAGTAACCAAAGAAGAATTGGAAGCGATGGATGCTATGAGTTTGAAGTGTGCACAAGAATTATCAGATGCGCATGTAGATGTAATGGGTTATGCTTGTTTAGTAGCCATAATGAGTATGGGACGCGGTTATCATTGTGTATCGGAAGTGAATTTACATCAAGAAACAGTGGCAAATGACTTCCCTACTCCTATTGTTACTTCAGCAGGAGCTTTGATTAATGGATTGAAGGTTTTGGGTGCGAAACAAATTTCGATTATTACTCCTTATATGCGTCCGTTAACCGACATGGTGGTAGATTATATTGAAAACCAAGGCATTAAAGTTAAACAAAGTATTGCTTTAGAAATTCCAGACAATTTAGAAGTGGCTGCTCAAAATCCGATGAATTTATTGGAGATTTATAAACAATTGGATTTAACTGATGTGGATGTTTTGGTTGCTTCAGCTTGTGTACAAATGCCATCGTTAGAAGCTATTGATTTAATTCAAGCAGAATGCGGTATTCCTGTAACTTCAGCTGCCGTTTGCACAACATACGAAATGATGAAAAAAATAGAAATCGAAGCAAAATCAGCTATTGGCGGTGAATTGCTGAGTGGAAAATATTAATGAATTATTTTCAATATAAATTACTTTTTATTTTATTTTTAGTAGTTGGAATAGTATTATTAAAAATTTTTGGTTTGTATTTCGTTCTTAGTATTCCAATTTTGATTATTATATATATTATTTTGATAAAAAAACTTTAATACAACTAATTAGCAATTCATTAGAAAATCATTTGTTTATAAAACGATATAAAATAAAATAACTAAAGAACCTATTGAAATTATTATATTAAACAAAAAATGTTTTAATTGTATTTTATGTTCATAAATCACTTTGATTTATAAATTTCAAACTTTAAAAAATGAAAAAAATATAATTTTATTTATAATTTATTTTTAATTCGCTGAAAAGCCATAAATTGCAAAAAAAAATCTAAAAAAATTAACTTAATGAAAAAAACACTACTCTTAATTATTTCATTATTTTTTACTTTTCACATTGCTTCTGCTCAATGTGATAGTCCCACTTTTCCTGGGGTAAATAATATTTCTCAAAACTCTGCAATTATTTTCTGGGAAGATGTTACTTCAACTGCAGAATGGAGAATTGAAGTATCTTATAATGGAGTTGCAGGAACTCAATATAATGTAACTTCAAAGCCATATACTTTGTCAAATTTACCTTGTGGCTCAAACATAATGGTTACAATAACTTCTATTTGTTCTCCAAATGTAATGAGTACCCCTATTACTATGACCTTTATGACGGCTCCTTGTAATCAACCAGGTCAACCGCAAAGTTTTTCAGCTTGTGTAGACGGGCCTAGTCAAGCGTGTTTTGACTTAACACTTAATGATGTAAACTTGATAGGAACGCTTAATCCTGCTGAGCATGTTGTTACATATCATGCTTCTAATGATGATGCAAATAATAATATTAATCCACTTTCTTCACCATATTGTGTAGGTTTAGGAGTAAATCATCCAGTATATTGTAGAGTAACTAATACTACAAATATGAACTCTTATATTTCAGTATTTTTCTTGCATGTTACAGGGTATGTATACAATCAAGCAGCATTGACTCAAATGGAACAATGTGATCAAGATAACAATGGTTCTATTACTTTTAATTTAACATCAACTGCAGCACAATTAAATACTACAAATGTATTAACGTATTATGCTACCCAAGGTGATGCTGAAAATGAACAAAATCCAATTACAAACCCTACAATATTTACAGCTGTAGTTCAACCTTCTACTATTCCTATTTATATTAGAGAAAGTATTGTTAATAGTTGTGATAGTATATATACATTTAATTTGCGAACATATGCAAATTGTAACTTAGCTTCAGTTTGTAGTTTAGCAAATTCACTATGCGGTACATTGGGTATTACATTTCAAAATACAATCAATGTTTCTTCGACTGGTACACAAGGATGTTTAAATACAACACCTAATCCAACTTGGTTTTATTTACCAATTAGTAATACAGGGAATATTAACTTAATGATTCAACAAAGTGTAGATCCAAATTTTAGTAACTCAAATTTAGATGTTGATTATGTTATTTATGGGCCATTTTCAGATCCTGTAACCCCTTGTAATGGGCAAATTACAACAAATAATATTGTGAGTTGTAGTTATTCTGCTTCACCAACTGAATATCCTGTTATAAGTAATGCTATTGCTGGTCAATATTATCTAATTATGGTAACTAATTTTAGTAATATTGCAGGCTACATAAGAATTAGCGATTTCGGAAACTCACAAGGAACAATCGATTGTACGGGGATTCGATTAAATGCATTTTTGGATACGAATGCAAATGGAACTCAAGATAACGGTGAAAATAATTTTCCTTTAGGACAGTTTCAATATGAAAAGAACAATAATGGTACTATTCACAATGTAACTTCACTAACGGGAGTTTATAACATATATGAAAACAACTCATCAAATTCATATGATATTAACTATGTAATTGATCCTGCATATGCAGCAATGTATTCATTAACAACAAGCTCTTACAGTAATGTAAATATAACATCTGGTTCTGGTATAAATATTTATAACTTCCCAATCAATGTAATACAATCTTATAATGACTTAGCTGTAACTATAATACCATTTTCTTCACCTCGACCAGGATTTACATATAGTAATAAAATTATATATGCTAATATTGGTAATCAAACAATTCCATCAGGAACAGTAACTTTTAACAATGATAGTAATGTTACTATAACCAATATTTCTCAAAGTGGAACTAACCCAACAACAACTGGTTTTAATTATAATTTTACTAATTTATTACCTTTTGAACATAGAGAAATCACGGTAACTTTTCAAGTACCAACAATTCCAACTGTTAATGCAGGACAATATTTGACAAATACGGCTTCAATTATACCTTTAACAAATGATATTTTACTTGAAAATAATAACAATTCTTCATCTCAAATGATAATTAATGCATATGATCCTAATGACAAAATGGAGTCTCATGGGGAAGAAATTTTACACAGTTCATTTACTTCTGAAGATTATTTGTATTACACCATTCGTTTCGAAAACACAGGAAATGCAAGCGCAATTAATGTAAGAATTAATGATGTATTAGACGCTAGATTAGATGAAAATTCAATTAAAATGGTAAGCGCTAGTCATTCTTATATTTTAGATCGTGTTGAAGATAATTTAACATGGAAATTTAATAACATAATGTTACCCGTTTCAATTGCGAATTCAGCTATTGGAAAAGGATATATTATGTTTAAAGTTAAACCAAAACCAGGTTACGCTGTTAACGATATTATTTCTAATACAGCTTCAATTTATTTTGATTTTAATCCAGCAATTATAACAAATACCTATACTACTACTTTTGTAGCAACATTAGGAACTAACACTTTTGAAAATAATCAATTTATAGTTTATCCTAATCCTACAAATGATTTTGTGACAATAACATCAAGCAATTATAATACTATTAAATCTATTATTATTTATGATATGCTGGGTAAAGTAATTATTTCGAAAGATTGTAATGATTCGGTAATTCAAACAATTAATACTTCAGAATTAAATTCTGGCATCTATTTAATTGATATAGTAAGTAAAGACAATGCACGGACAACAAAAAAACTAATTATTAGATAATTTTTTTGTTAAATATTAAATTCAAAGAGCCCTGAAAAATTAATTCAGGGCTTTTTATTTTTTATGCATTAATATTTTGCAGATTACAAACTAATATTTAATACTTCTTTATTTTGTTTATTATTAGAATATGCTATTCTAAATTATTTAAAAGAGGCTGATTTCAGTATTTAGCAATTCTGAACAATAAAAAAATACAATGGCATTCCAATGGTTATATTAACTGGAAATGTAATTGCCAATGCCATAGGTAAAAATAATCCTGGATTTGCTTTTGGAACAGTTATTTTCATTGCTGCTGGCACAGCAATATATGAAGCACTTGCTGCTAGTATCGAAAAAATGAAACGATTAGAAATATCATCTGTAACAAAACCACTCAACCAAGCAAAAATACTTCCATTTACTAACGGAATTAATAAGGCAAAAGCAAAAGGAAACCAACCATGAGAAAAGAAAGATTTCAATTTTTTACCACTAGTAATTCCCATATCTAATAAAAAGATTGCTAAAAAACCTTTGAATAAATCATTTGTAAAAGGAGCTATTCCTTGTGCATCTTTTGCACTCGTTAGATAACCAATTATTAAACTACCAATAATTAATAAGACACTTCCATTAGTGAATGAATGTCTAATAATTTCTGCCTTATTAATTTTATTTGATTGCTCTTTGTTAAATATTGAAATTAATACCAAACCAACAATAATAGCTGGTGACTCCATAATAGCCATAATAGCCACCATATAGCCATGGAGTGAAAGTTGATGTGATTCTAAATAAGATACCGCAGTAACAAAGGTAACAGCACTAATGGAACCATAAGCAGCCGCAATTGCACCTGCATCATGAACATTTAATTTGCGTTTAAGAATAAAAAAAGTATAAAACGGAATTATAATAGCAATTGATACTCCAAACAGCATCGACCAAAGAATTTCACTAGTAATTGTTTCGTGAGACAATTCTTGTCCTCCTTTAAAACCAATAGCAAAAAGCAGATAAAGCGAGATAAACTTAGAGGAATTTTGAGGAATTTCTAAATCACTTTTTAAATACACAGCTACGATCCCAAGAATAAAATATAATAATGCGGGATTTGTTAAATTTTCAAGAAGTAAGTTAAAATTCATTTTCTGTTGTTAAGTAGTTAGTTATTATGTTGTCTTTTTTTGAGGCGCGTTCTAATCGGTCATTAATCGAATTTCCTAGTTCATACTCTGGAAAACGTTCGGCAATAATTACCTCTAAATTCATTTTATCTAATTCATGAAGTACCTCATATAATTTTGAAGCCGCTTGTTTTAAATCCCCATCTTCAGAAAGTACTCGTTGATATGTTGGGTTAAAATCAGGCTCAAATTCATTAAAAAGTAAAAGACCTATTTTTTTACCAGAATACCAATCCAATTCTTCTTTTACATTTCTAGTTAGAATAAAATCAGTTTTAGGAGCATAATGCTTTAAAAACATACCTGGAGTAATAGTCTTTTTTTCTTTTTTGTTAGATACAATTAGTGATCCTGTAATTTTTTCAATGGCTTCTACAGGGAGCGCACCTAAACGATATAAAACTACTTTGTTATTATTAAATCCTACAATTGTTGATTCTATTCCAGCCTTGCAAATACCTCCTTCTAAAACCATATCAATTTGATTTGCAAAGTAATCTTCAACATGATTTGCTGTGGTGGGACTAATACTTGTAAAAGGATTTGCACTTGGCGCCACCAAAGGATAATCTAATTTATTAAGAAGCTCTAAAGCGATAGGATGATTTGGAACACGAACCGCTACCGTATCTTGATTTGCGGTAACTAAATCAGGAATATGCGGTTGCTTTTTTAATATGAATGTCAAAGGTCCTGGCCAAAATACATTTGCCAATTCATATGCAATCGATGGGATTTCGGTTGCAACTTTATCTAAATCTTCAATTCCTTTAATATGAACAATCAACGGGTTAAACGTAGGTCGTTTTTTAACATCAAATATTTTATGAATAGCTGCTGTATTAAAAGCATTTCCAGCCAAACCATAAACTGTTTCTGTTGGAAAACCAATGATGCCATTTTTGTTGAGATGCTGAACAGCTAAATTTATATCGTTACTTATCATTTTTTTTAGGGGTTACAAAAATCACAATACATTGGGTCTTCTGTTTTCTTTCCGTTTGGATAACACACCTTGGTTTCGTATTGGCAATGTTTACATTTTAAAATATGTGCCGATGTAGATCGCGTAGGGATTGAACAAGTACTACATAATAAACCGGCTTCGGTACTAACCACACCAAAGCCGGGTAAAAAACAGACGGGGCAAACCGAGTGCAACTTGTTTATTAACTTTAAACTAGCTTCTTTTATAATTTTCATTCGAGAGGGATTGTGCATTGCTCGCATGTCGGTTTCAATGAAGCACTGCATTCCACTTGAAGTAAATTCGTGATATACTTTTTCAAGGGTTTCAAAATCACAAATACCTTTTTCAATTCGCGTCCAATTTTTCTCAGCATTTTTTAAAATAACACCGTGCGATGGAAATTGAACAATATCTAAAAACGAATACAAGTCGCCGATTGAATGAATTTCTGTACTTTGAAAATTGGTTTCTAAGCTCAAAACACGTTCAACAATTTCAAGATGATTTTTTTGATCTATAAGCATTATCAATTCATCATTCGCAGGAGCAAAAAAGACTGTAGGATGATTTCCAAAAGAACCCTCTGTTGCTACAGCTAAATCAAATTTTTCTGATTTCATGCCTTCCAAACACTTTTGTCTTAACGTGGTTAAAGCATCTTCTTGCCTAGATATTTCTCCCGAAAAAGTACCCAAACTATCGGTATCAAAGTCTTTTGCTACTACACATTGTACTCCCAATGCTTCTTCAAGTAAAGGAGCAATAACGGTTTCCTTTTGATGCTTGGTAACAATAAGCAAACGACGACCAGAAAAAAAATCGGAATCAATCTTCATACTCGATTTCAATAAACGATTTTATCTTTAGTTTTCTATTATTTGCTTTAGCATCTTGCAAAATATCAGAGATGGATTCTGCACTTTCTCTTAATTGAGATATACGATGCAAGGCTTTTTCATCCTCTTCACCAAAACGAACTTGAGAACTAAAGTTTTGGACTTTATTAAAATGGATGTTTTTATTGCACATATCTAGTAATATTTCACGTGCTTCAAACGAATTGAATTCACCATTGAACAAATTAATTTTCTTCAGGGTTTCCATACGCAATATTGGTTAAATTATTTATTAATCGAATCATTACTAACATTATCAAAATGGCAAGTCCAGTATAAAGTTCTTGATAAATAATTGCCGGTGTAATTAATATCTTAAAAATCAAAAATGATTCAACTACTACACATAAAATCAAAATAATTTGTATTATTATCTTTCTCATAACTTAGATGTTGCTTTTAAAATGATTTCTATTGCAAATTTTAGGATAATTATTTATATATTTTTATTTATATTTGTAATGTTATATATAAATTTAATTAATGAATTACACATTAAACCAGTTGCGAATATTCTTGAAAGTAGTGCAAAACCAGAGTGTTACTAAAGCTTCGGAAGAGTTACATTTGACCCAGCCAGCCGTATCCATTCAATTAAAAAATTTTCAAGATCAATTTGAAATTCCGCTAACAGAAGTAGTAGGAAGAAAGATATATGTGACTGATTTTGGAAAAGAAATTGCAGAGGCGGCCGAGCAAATCTTACAACAAGTAAATACAATCAATTATAAAACCTTAGCGTATAAAGGACAGCTTTTTGGAAAAATTAAAATTTCGGTAGTATCTACAGGAAAATATGTAATGCCTTATTTTTTAGCTGACTTTTTAAAAATGCACCCAGGAGTTCAATTAGAAATGGATGTTACAAACAAGAATAAAGTGGTTAAAAGTTTACAAAACAATGAAGTAGATTTTGCCTTGGTCTCTATTTTGCCTGAGAAGATTAAAGTTGAAAAAATAGATTTAATGCAAAACAAATTGTTTTTAGTAGGCAATATGGAGGAGGATTTTAGTAAGAAAAAAAACATTGAAGCTATCTTACAAAACCGTCCGTTATTGTTTAGAGAAAGTGGATCTGGAACACGCCAAACTATGGAACGTTTTATTGATCAAAATGCCATTAAAATTGAAAAAAAGATGGAACTTACTTCTAATGAAGCTATCAAACAAGCCATTTTAGCAGGTTTAGGCTATTCAATCATGCCTTTAATTGGTATTCGTAAAGAGATACAAAACAATGAATTACAAATTATACCTTTAAAAGGATTACCTATTAAAACCAATTGGAGTTTAATTTGGGTGAAAGGCAAAAACCACAACCCTGCTGCCCTAGCCTATTTGGATTATTTAAAAAAGGAAAAAGAAGCCATAATTCATTCCAAATTTAGTTGGTATGAGTCGATGTAAATCTATTTTGGGACGAAGACAGATAATCAAAAAATGCTTAACAGCAAGACAAACTGTGCGGTTAGAAAACTCAAATAAGTTAAACGACTCTGTGTAACTCTCTCAACGCAATCCACTACAATAAAAACTCTGTGATCCTCGGTATAAAATCTATGATGCTATGTGTTAAAAATCTAATAAGCTAAAAGCTCTTTTAATTCGGTTTCAAATCTAACCTTTGGTAAATATTGATCTTCTAACGACTTCATAAACGGAATAGCCGATTCTAAACTTCCAACTCTTCTAACTGGAGCATCTAAATGTTCGAAGCAGTTTTCCATAATCATAGCTGAAATATCGCTAGCAACACCACCAAATAAAGTATCTTCTTGTAAAATAATCACTTTATTAGTCTTCTTAACTGAAGCGTAAATCGCATCCCAATCCATTGGTTGTAATGTTCTTAAATCTAATAAGTCTGCTTTAATTTCTGGATTTTTTGCTAACGTTTCTAAAGTCCAATGAACACCTGCTCCAAACGAAATTATTGTAACATCCGTTCCTTCTTTAATCAATGATGCCTTTCCAAAAGGTAATGTGTAATAATCTTTTGGCACATCTTGATAAACACTTCTATACAATTGTTTGTGTTCGAAGAATAATACTGGATTTGGATCGTTAATTGCGGTATTCAATAATCCTTTTGCATCATAAGGAAACGCAGGATACACTACTTTTAAACCAGGTGTTTTGGTAAACCAAGCTTCGTTAGTTTGCGAATGGAAAGGTCCTGCTTGCGTACCACCACCACAAGGCATACGCACCACTACATCCGACTTTTCTTGCCATCTATAATGTTGCTTTGCTAGTAAATTTACGATTGGATTAAATCCGGTTGAAACGAAATCCGCAAATTGCATTTCCATTACTGCTTTAAATCCGTTGATAGATAATCCGTTAGCCGCTGAAACGACAGCACTTTCACAGATAGGTGTATTTCTAACTCTTTCTTTTCCAAATTGCGCTACAAATCCGTCCGTAATTTTAAAAGCACCACCGTATTCGGCGATGTCTTGTCCCATGATAACTAAATTCTCATGGCGTTCCATCGACTGACGTAGACCATTCGAAATCGCATCAATCACACGGATATTTTCTACTTCTGAAGAAGGATTGAATGCTTCAAACGTATAAGGTTGATAAACATCACCTAATTCTTCTTCCAAAGAAGCTACAATTTCTGGCTCTTCTTGCACTTTTGCCCAATCGGTATCAATTTCTTTCTTAATTTCTGCTCGGATTGCTTCATCATCTTCTTCTGATAAAACTGCTGTAGCTTTTAAGTAATTTCTATAATTCTCTACTGGATCTTTGATTGCCCACATGTCCATCAATTCTTGAGGAACGTATTTCGTCCCACTTGCTTCTTCATGTCCACGCATTCTAAACGTTTTGAACTCCAATAACACTGGACGCGGATTTTCTACCATAGATGCTTTTAATTCCGAAATCAAATGCACTACTTCTAACAAGTTATTTCCGTCAACCACATGACTTTCCATCCCGTAACCTACACCTTTATCGGCAAGGTTTTCACAACGGTATTGCTCGTTTGTTGGTGTTGATAATCCGTAACCATTATTTTCTATCACGAATAAAACCGGTAATTCCCATACAGCAGCAATATTCAATGCTTCATGAAAATCGCCCTCTGAAGTAGCGCCTTCACCTGTAAATACTGCGGTAACTTTCCCGTTTTTTCTTAGTTTATTGGCTAAAGCAATTCCGTCTGCAATCCCTAATTGAGGACCTAAATGCGAAATCATTCCAATAATTTTATATTCTTGCGTTCCAAAGTGGAAACTTCTATCACGACCTTTAGTAAATCCGTTTTTCTTGCCTTGCCATTGCGAAAACAAACGGTGCAACGGAATATCACGAGTAGTAAACACACCTAAATTACGGTGCATAGGTAAAATATATTCATCTTTATCCAAAACCGAAGTTATTCCCACAGAAATAGCTTCTTGCCCAATTCCAGAGAACCATTTTGACACTTTTCCTTGACGGATTAAAATCAACATTTTCTCTTCAATCAAACGCGGTTTTAAGATTTTCTTATATAAATCAAGTAGTTGCGGATTTGATAATTCTTTTCTTTCAAAGTTCATGATAGTGGAACAATTAAATTTTGCTCAAAAGTAATAAAAATAACATTTTGAAAGTGAATTGTTATAAAAAAAGATAAGACAAATATCAATAGCAAGAACAAGGTCAAGTTCAAATTTAAACGCAAAGTCGCAAAGTTATTTCGCAAAGAGAACAAAGAATTAATCATTAAAGTTGAACAACCGAAGCTTAGGAAACTGTGTAGCTCTCTTAAAACAAAGTATTTAAAAAAAAACTCTGTGTAACTCTGTGTAATTTTAAACGCAAAGTCGCAAAGTTTTTTCGCAATGAGCGCAAAAGAAAAATAAAAGATTAAAATAAAATGTCTCTGTGTAACATTTAACATAAAAGTCATATAAGATTTTTATGCTAATTTCTTTGTATTCAAAAGTTCATAAAAGATTATTTTGATTTCTTGCATTTTTTTAATCTGTGTTACAAATTCCCAACTCCTAACTTCGATCAAAATCCCCCATCAATGTTAACAACTTTACTCATTCACAATTAAAATATTTAATTACATTTGTATTCACTTGGGTTACTACCCTAAATGATTTAATAATAACAAAGCTTAAGTATGCAACAAATTCCTAGTGTTGACTTACGTGATTTCCTGTCGGATGATCCGGCACGTAAACAAAAATTTGTAAATGAAATCGGAAAAGCCTACGAAGAAATCGGATTCGTAGCATTAAAAGGTCATTTTTTAGATGATAAATTAGTTGAAGGATTGTATTCCGAAGTGCGTAACTTCTTTACACTTCCTTTAGAAACCAAAGCAAAATACGAAATCCCAGGCATTGGCGGACAACGTGGTTATGTTTCTTTTGGAAAAGAACATGCTAAAGGTCGCTCTGCTGGAGATTTGAAAGAGTTTTGGCATTTTGGACAATACGTTAGCAAAGATTCAAAATATGCTGGCGAATATCCGGATAACGTAGAAGTAACAGAATTACCTAAATTCAATGAAGTAGGTAAAGAAGCGTACCAAATGTTAGAAAAAACAGGGGTTTATGTGTTAAGAGCGTTAGCTATTTACATTGGTTTAGACGAATTCTACTTTGATAAATACATCAAAGATGGAAACAGTATTTTACGTCCAATCCACTACCCGCCTATTACTGACGAGCCTAAAGATGGTGCCGTTCGTGCAGCAGCACATGGCGACATCAACCTGATTACCTTATTAATGGGTGCTCAAGGAAAAGGATTACAAGTACAAAATCACAACGGAGAATGGATTGACGCTATGGCACAGCCAGACGAATTAATGATTAACGTTGGGGATATGTTATCAAGACACACCAACAATAAGTTGAAATCAACGATTCACCAAGTGGTAAATCCACCAAGAGAATTGTGGGGTTCTTCTCGTTATTCAATTCCTTTCTTCATGCACCCTATAAGCGACATGAGTTTAAATTGCTTACCAGAATGCATCGATGAAAACAATCCAAAATTATATGAAGACATCACTGCTGGTGATTTCTTATACGAACGTTTGGTAGAATTAGGTTTGATTAAAAAGTAAATAATTTTATAATAGATAGAAAAGGCATTGAGTTTTCTTGATGTCTTTTTTGTTTTTTATAAAATCTACCATAAAACACACTAACTTTGTTACGATAGAACTTGTTAACTTATTAAAAATGGATTTAAGCGAACAATTAAAAAAAATTTTCCCTGACCACGAAGTTTCAAACGAACCAGAAGCTATCGAAGAAACGCCCCATGAATTATTCGTTCAAAAGGAACCAATGATTTGCAAATATGAGAAACGTAAAGGAAAACCTACTACGATTATTTCAGGCTATGAAGGCGAAGACGAAGATTTTAAAATCTTAGCAAAAGAAATAAAAAGTAAATTAGCGGTTGGTGGAACGTTTAAAGATGGTGAAATCATCATTCAAGGTGATTATCGTGATAAAATCATGAAAATACTACAAGATAAAGGATTCAAAACAAAACGCGTAGGAGGATAAATTTGTTTCAAGTTTCAAGTTCAAAGTTAAAGAACCTGAAACCTGAAACTTTAAACAAAAAAACAAATGATAGCAGCATCAGAATTAATATTAAATCCAGACGGAAGTGTATATCACATTAATTTAAAACCTGGACAAATCGCTAACGATATTATCTTCGTTGGGGATCAAAATCGTGTAGAAAAAATTACAAAACACTTTGATTCTATTGAGTTTAGCACGCAAAAACGTGAATTTAAAACGCAAACCGGAATCTTTAAAGGTAAAAGAATTACCGTAATGTCTTCTGGAATTGGTCCTGACAATATTGATATTGTAATGAACGAATTAGACGCTTTAGTAAACGTAGATTTAGCAACCAGAACCGTTAAAAAAGAATTGACTTCGTTGAATATTGTTCGTATTGGAACTTCAGGTTCCTTACAAGCAGATATTCCTTGCGATAGCATTGTGATGAGTCAGTATGGCTTAGGGTTGGATAACATGCTTCGCTCCTATTTAATTGACGAAATTTCAGAAACTGAAATGGAAGATGCGTTTATCAAGCAAACGAATTGGGACATGAGAAAAGGTCGTCCGTATGTAATTGCAGGAAGTAAATCACTAGAAAAACGTTTAGAAAGCGATAAAATCTTTAAAGGATTCACAGGAACGGCTGGTGGATTTTACGGACCGCAAGGACGTGTAGTGCGTTTAGGAATTCAAGATCCAGAATTAAATTCTAAAATGGATAGTTTCAATTTCAACGGAACTCGAATGACTAATTTAGAAATGGAAACAGGTGCTATTTATGGTTTAGGAAAACTATTAGGTCACCAATGTTTATCGTTAAATGCCATCATTGCAAACCGTGCAACTGGAACTTTCAGTGAAGACCCATACAAAGCTGTAGATGAATTAATTGAATATGCCTTAAATAAGTTAGCAGAATAACAAAAACTTCAATATTCGTTGTTCAAAATTGACTATTCCAAGTTTAAACGTTGAATAACTAATAACAAATGTTGAATGATGAAATTATAAAAATGAACTTAATACTCAAAACACCTAGATTAATCCTAAGAGAAATGCGACATGAAGATGCAAATTCATTATTTGAAATGGATTGCAACTCTAATGTTCATAAATATTTATGGCAAAAACCAGTTGTTCATATTGATGAAGTTCATGCATACATTGATATGGTCAGACAGCAATACATTGATAACGGAATTGGGCGTTTTGTTGCTATTACTAAAGACACGAATGAATTAATCGGTTGGACAGGCATTAAATTTGTAAACGACCACGTTGAAAACGGCAATACTAATTTCTATGATTACGGCTATCGTTTAAATGAAAAATTTTGGAACAAAGGTTTCGCTACAGAAGCCTCAAAAGCATGGCTAGACTATGGTTTTAATCAAATGAAGATTCAAGTGATGAATGCTTATACACATGCCGAAAACGGAGCTTCTAATCATGTTTTGCAAAAAGTAGGCTTCAATTTTATGGAAGATTACCCTGATGAAAATGGCGTGATATGGAAATGGTGGCAATTAGAAAATAATTCCGTAAAATAGCACTACTTTTGTGCTAAATTAAAAATCGAATGAAAATAATCCTTACAGGTGCAACAGGTGTTTTAGGTTCTCATATTATGTATGATATCCTAGAAAATTTTATAACCAATAACATTGAAGGAAAACTATTTCTAATCACAAGAAATAAAGGAAAAGTAACTGCTAAAGAGCGTATTAACGAATTATTGTCTAGCAATTATACGCCTAAATTTTTGTTGGATAAAGGAGTTGATAAACTTAATCAGTATCTTGAAATTATCGATACCGATTTGGCTACTCTACAAGATTCGTTTTCAGAAAAAATAAAAGGCGCCTATTTTATTCATTCCGCTGGTTATGTAAATCTATCGACAGACGAAGACCAAAAAGAAAAAATATTCAATGAGAATGCGGCTATAACAAAGGCAATTTTCAAAATGTTTGCTCCTTTCATTAAAAAGTTTATTTATATCAGTACTGCTTTTTCATCGGGAGCTCGTAAAGGCTTGATTGGTAATGACTTTCATAATTTAGATTTTAAATTAGAGCATCGAAATGCCTATGAAAATGCTAAATTTCATTCAGAAGAATTTGTTATTCAACAGTGTAAGGAATTAAATTTACCGTATCAAATTTTACGACCAAGTGTAATTGGTGGAAAAATGTTAGGCACTGAAAACCGCTATTTTATCCCAAAATACATGGTTTTTTATTTAATGGCAAAGTTTTTCCATTTTACAGCACAACGTAAAGACCAACAAGAAAATGTTCGTTTTGCCATTAGTGAAGAAACAGGGTTGAATATAATTCCTGTTGATTATGTAGCAAAAGTTATTGTCAATACATTTGAAAGAGAAGACATACAGCAACTAAACATAGTTCATAACGAGAGTTTTAATTTAGTAAAAGGTTTACAACTCATCATGAAAGAAGTAGGTTATTCAAACTTTAGTGTGATTCAAAATACATTAGATTTTGATTATAAAAACACCATTGAAAAATTATACTACGAAAGCATTGGCAAGCATTTGAAACCTTATTTAACTTCGGCTGCTAATGAATATGATACTACTTTATTAAATTCAATTTTAGAAATACCAAAATTAGATGCTGAATCGTTTACTAATATGATTCGCTATGCGCGATTACAAAATTTTAAAGACATCAATGTTTAATTTTTAAGTTGAATCGAAGATTTGCAAATACGAATAAACCAGAAAACACATGAGTAAAACAATAAAAATAGCTGGCGTTCCAGAACATTTTAATTTACCTTGGCACATGTGCATTGAAGATAGCGAATTTGAAGCCGTTGGAATCGATTTACAATGGACTGATGTTCCTGAAGGTACGGGTAAAATGTGTCAAATGCTTCGTGAGGGTGAAACAGATATTGCCGTAATTTTAACTGAAGGTATCATCAAAGATATTACCGTAGGAAATCCGTCATCTATTGTGCAGATTTATGTGCAAAGTCCTTTAATTTGGGGCATTCACGTGGCAGCTAATTCTAATTACAAAGCTTTAAGCGATTTAGAAAACACGAAAGCAGCTATTTCTCGAATGGGTTCAGGTTCGCATTTGATGAGTATTGTGAATGCTCAAAATCAAAATTGGAACACAGAAAAATTACAATTTGAAATCGTAAACACTATTGATGGTGCGGTTGAAAGTTTAAATTCAGGTAAAGCCGATTATTTCATGTGGGAACGATTTATGACACAACCCTTAGTAGATCAAGGGATTTTTAGAAGAATTGCCGATTGCCCTACTCCATGGCCTTGTTTTGTAATTGCTGTTCGCAATGAAGTGTTAGAACAGCATCCAAAAGTAATCAATCAAATTTTAGACATTATCAATACTACTACCGAAGAATTCAAAATGATACCTAGTATTGATAGAACGTTAGCTTCTAAATACAATCAAAAAGTGGAAGCAATTCAGGAATGGCTAAAATTAACACGTTGGTCACAAAAACAAATGACTGCTCCAACATTTGACAAAATAATGGAACAACTTTTGAAGCTTCAAATTATCGATAAAAAAATACCTAAAGAATCGATACTTAAATAATTCCGTATTTTTATCGTTTTAAACGAAATGACAATTAAAATTCCAACCATCGCTCAATTAAAAGAAAAGCTTTCTTTACCAAAGCCATGGGATATTGTTGTTATTTTTATTTTAAATATTCTAATCGCTATTCCTCTCTTTTTGATTGCGCATCAAAATCTAATTGACTTAAATTGGAAATTGCATTTAGACCGAATTCTACTTTTTATTTTAATTGTAATCAGTATTCAACTCCTATTACGATTAGTCAAAACGATTATTATACTAATTGTTTTTCTTTATTTAATTACTTTATTGTACGGAACATTAATTGGCAATTACGGATTTAAAAGAGTTTTTGAAGATTACAATTACATGGTTTATTCCATGAGTGAAAATCCAAATCCGGAAGACATAATTGTAGCCAAACTACTTCCCTTTCCAAATAAATCTAAAATTATTGACGCTGTAGATTTTACCAATCCTAGAGTAAGAAATTTTTCCTTATCAGCTACCGCAAAGCACTTTCGTGATACAAAACAAACTGGAAATAAAAGGCGTTTGATTCAATGTTTTGCAGTTTTTAAAGAAATTAGAAACCGTTGGAATTATGTCAATGACCCGAAAGGAAGAGAGTATATTGCTTATGCCTCAGAAACATTGCAACACTTTTCAGGAGATTGTGATGATCATGCCATTTTGATGGCAGCGTGTATTAAAGCTGTTGGTGGCACACCTAGAATTATCCATACAGGAGGTCATTTGTATCCAGAAATGTTGATTGGCAATAAAAACGATTTAGAAACCGCAATTTATCTAATCAAAGAAGTGCTTTTTATCCAAGAAAGTCACCACCAACAAATTTATTATCATATTGATGAAAGAGATCAAATCTGGTTGAATTTAGACTACACTGCGGCGTATCCTGGTGGTAAATTTATGAGTGAAGAAATACTGGGTGCGCTTACTTTTAATTGATTACCAAACAATTTTTATTTTCATATTTTTAATTAAATAATCATTTGTTATAATAAAATGATTATTACCAAACCACAATCCGCGATTTGCACTTAATGGAGATGGATGGCCTGTTTCTAAAACTAAATGTTTATTTCGATCAATTAATTTACCTTTTTTCTGTGCAAAACTGCCCCAAAGTAAAAAAACCACATTTTCAGATTGTTCGTTAATCAAGTTTATAACAGCATCGGTAAAAACATTCCATTGCAAGTGTTTATGACTGTTAGCTTCGTTTTTTCGAACCGTTAATCCAGCGTTCAATAATAAAATACCTTGTTTTGCCCATCGTTCTAAATTTCCTGAAGTTGGAAAAAGAATTCTATCGTACTCGTTATTAATTTCTGTGTAAATATTTTTCAACGATGGAGGAATAGCCACACCATCATTTACCGAGAAACACAAACCATTCGCTTCACCTACTCCATGATACGGATCTTGTCCAATAATTACCACTTTGGTATCTTGAAAATCAAATTGTTCAAAAGCTGAAAAAATGAGTTCTTTTGGAGGGAAACAAGTCGTATTAGCATACTCTTGCTCAACTTGTTGCATCAATGTTTCAAAATAAGGTTTTTTGAATTCAGATGATAATAGGGTTTGCCAAGACGTATTTTTGATATACATTTTATAATTTTTACCAAAAATATAAATTTCTATTGCATTATGCCTTTTTTACTTTGTAACTTTGACCTAACAGAAAAAGAAAAATGATTTCGATTACACAAAAAACACTTCAAGATTTAGAATTTAATACCGTTTTAGAAACGATTGCTAGTCGCTGTAACACTGATATTGGTGAAGCAAAAGCTATGGCAATTATTCCTTTTAAAAACAAAGAAGAATTGCTTATTAATTTGAAGCAAACCTCTGAATATTTGTCTTCGTTTTCAAACAATAACGCCATTCCGAATCACGGATTTGAAAATATTAACTACGAACTAAAATTCTTAGCTATTGAAGATAGTTTTTTAGAAGTGGGAAGTTTTAAAAAAATTGGAAACCTTTCAGAAACTGCTATTACGCTCATTCAATTTTTAAAGAAATTTGAAGATTACTATCCAAATTTATATCAAAAAGGAGCGCAAATTGACATTGTAAAATTGATTTTGCAACGTATTGATGAAGTGGTTGATAAATTTGGCATTATCAAAGACAACGCTTCCCCCGATTTGATAGATATTCGTCGTAATATAAATCTTGTGCGTGGTAAAATTAACCAGAGTTTTGGTATGGCTTTGAGTCAATACAACTCACTTGGTTACTTAGATGATATTAAAGAAACAGTAGTTGAAAATCGTAGAGTTTTAGCGGTTTTAGCCATGTATCGCAGAAAAGTAAAAGGCTCTATTTTAGGAAATTCTAAAACAGGTAGTATCGCTTATATTGAACCCGAAGCAGCGCAACGATATTCACGCGAATTAAATAATTTCGAATTTGAAGAACGAGAAGAAATCATGCGAATTTTAAAGCGTTTAACTAATGAAATTCGTCCATTTACAGAAACGATTTCGGCTTATCAAGACTTTTTGAGTGATGTAGATGTGATTTCTGCCAAAGCGAAATACGCCTATAAAATAAATGGAATACTTCCCAATATTATTGAAGAGAAACGTTTGTTTTTTAGAGAAGCCTTCCACCCTATTTTGTATTTAAACAATAAAGAAAAAAAAGCAACTACCTATCCACAAACCATCGAATTACATAACGAAAGTCGCATTATTGTGATTTCGGGACCGAATGCTGGTGGGAAAACAATTTCATTAAAAACCGTTGGATTATTGCAATTGATGTTGCAAAGCGGTATGTTAATTCCAGTCCACGAAAGAAGCGAAACGTTTTTATTTGATCGTATTTTAACAGATATTGGAGACAACCAATCTATTGAAAATCATTTAAGTACTTACAGTTATCGATTAAAAAACATGAACTATTTTTTAAAGAAATGTAACGATAAAACATTGTTCTTGATTGATGAATTTGGTACAGGTTCTGATCCTGAATTGGGCGGCGCATTGGCTGAAACATTCTTAGAAGAATTTTACGCTCGTGAAGCATTCGGAATCATTACAACACATTATAGTAATTTAAAAATATTAGCCAACGAATTACCTTTCGCATCCAATGCCAACATGCTATTTGATGAGAAATCATTAGAACCTATGTACAAATTGATTTTAGGTCAAGCCGGAAGTTCGTTTACGTTTGAAGTCGCTCAGAAAAACGGTATTCCATTTGGACTAATCAATCGTGCCAAAAAGAAAATTGAAGGTGGAAAAGTTCGCTTTGATAAAACGATAGCTACTCTTCAAAAAGAACGTTCAAAATTAGAAAAAACGTCTTTAAATTTAAAAGAAGAAGAAACCAAAGCGCGAGAGGAAAGCAAGAAAATGGAAACTATCAATGCGAAAATTCAGGATAAATTAGAACGTTATCAAGAATTGTATGACGCAAACCAGCGTTTGATTTATATAGGGCAAAAAATAGATGATATTTCGGAAAGCTACTTCAATAACAAAGACAAAAAGACTTTAATTGGTGAGTTTTTGAAAATGGTTGAAATTGAAAATTCGAAACGTAAAAAGCTTTCTGTAAAAGAAAAGAAAGTGAAAGAAGTTATTCAGAAAAAGGTTGAAGAAGAAGTCAAAGTGATTGTAGAAGAAATCAGAGTAGTTAAAAAAGAAAAGAAAATCAAAGCCAAGATTGAAGAAGAAAACAAACCAAAAGTTATTCTAAAAGTGGGTGACAGAGTTCGAATGATTGATGGAAAAGCCATTGGAACTATTGATGTAATTGAAAAAACAAAAGCAACTGTCAATTATGGGATTTTTACTTCAAAAGTAAGCTTAGAGCAATTGGAATACGTACAACCTGCTTAGTTTAACACAGAGATTCGCAGAGTTTTTTTTAAATTATGTTTATGTTGAAAAGAGCTACACAGAGAGGTTTCACTTTTGAGTGCGATTTTAATAACTGAAAATAATCTTTCATTAACTTCTAAAAACAAACTAATTCAATTTTTATAAACTTACATGACTCATATGTTTAATTTTATAACATGAATATAGTTTTAATAATTTTTAAAATTTTAAAAATCGGTGTTCCTAAATTTTTGAATTTGAAATTGACATTAAAATTGATATATGGAAATACAAGACTTACCTCAAGATAAAAAAATCATATTGTTTGATGGTGTTTGCAATTTGTGCGATTCATCTGTTCAATATGTTATTAAACACGATAAAAAAGACATTTTTCGATTTGTAGCACTACAATCAGATTTAGGTCAAATGATTCTAAAGCACATTGGTATTAATCCAATTCATAATGATAGTATTGTTTTGTATGAGCCAGGGATTTCGTACTATTATAAATCAACAGCTGCTTTACAAATTGCAAAAGGATTAAGTGGTGTTTTTACTTTGGCAAGAGTTTTCACACTTTTACCCACAGGAATTAGTGATACTATTTATGATTATATTGCAAAAAATAGATATAAATGGTATGGCAAAAAAGAAGCTTGTATGATTCCAATATTGGAATTAAAAGCTAAGTTTTTAGAATAAATCCACATGATAATTATCAGTTTATAAACAATTATGAACATTTATCTTTGTGTAAATTCTAACCTTTGTAACTATGGCAAATTTATTATTACCACTTTATTCTTGGGGAAATGGAGCATTTATTATGATAGCAATTTTTGCAATTGTAATTCTCGGCTTAGTAGGCGCCGTAATGCTTATGATGAATAGTGATAAAAAGAAAAAAAACGACCAGTAATACTGGTCGTTTTTAATTTACTATTCTTTTAGAAAGAAATTATTGTTTGATAAATTTCTTAGTTGTTTTACCTTCAGCAGCTTCAATAGTTACAAAGTAAACACCTGCATTTAAGTCAGAAACGTTTATTTGAGTTAATGAACCTGTTTCATTTTTAACAACTCTTCCATTGATATCTGTTACGGATATGTTTTTGATTTCAACATTATTAGTGTTTGAAATATTTAACATTGTAGTAACTGGATTTGGATAAATCTCGAAATTATATGTTTCAAAATTTTCACTTGAAAGAGTTGAAGTTAAACTAAAGGAATCTAGACCTAGTGAAACAGCACCTGCTACACCTGGCGTGAAATGATGAAAACCTAAATAATATACACCTGTTGAAGTAGGTGAATAGTTAACAGTATATTCTGTCCATGTAGTATTTGCAATGGTAGATGACGTCCAAAGTGTATTTGTTTGAGAAGCAACTAGAGGCTCATTTCCTATTGTCATTTTTATACTTTGAGCATTTGCTGCACCAAAATTTCTCAAATAAAATTTTATTACATTAGTTGAATTAGCTACTAAATATATAGGTCTAGAAAAAAGCCATCTATTAGTAGGAGTTCCAACTGTAGTACTAGAATTCGAAAATGTCATTTGAGTACCAGATTGAGGGTTACCCGCGGTTGCATTTGTTGACCAAGCACCAGACCAACCATCAGATGAAAATCCATTAGCATTGTCAAAACCATAATTGTAAGACGGTGCCCCTACTACAGCTGTAAAAAGTGAATAAGGTCCTATCCAACCGCTTCTGTTTGTTCCTGATTTACTTCTAACAAAATATTGGTAACGAGTATTTGAAATTAATGAATTCATTGTAACAGAATTAGTACTAACAGTATTTGTAACTGTTGGTATGTGGCCTGCTGTACCCCATGAATATTCATATTCGGTAATACCTCCAATTGCAGCAGTCCAATTAAAAGTACCACTATTTAAACCAATATTAGAATTTGTCATTAATCTAGCTGGAGATGGGCAAGTTCCACTCACGACATATACATTATCAATTCCTAATAAAAACATATCATTAGAAAAATTCTGAAAAGCTATATAAACTGTTTGTCCTGCAAAAGAAGATAAATCAATACTCTTATTTTGCCATGTATTAGATTCACCCGTAGATGTACCATTTCCTACAGTAAGTAATGGTGTAGTAAAATCTGATGGAGTATTTCCTGTAGTAGAAACATATACTTTATAAGAATCTGGATAAGTAGCATCATAAGCTCTAGCTTGCCAGTATAAAGTTGAACTTCCTGACGGTAATGATATAGCAGGACTAACCATCCAATCATTAGAAACTCCTGCAGAAGCATACCATGAAGTGCTTAATGCTACATTATTATCAAATTCTGATAAAGATTGCACCCATGCACCATTAACATAACTAACATTTGTGTTTGGAGTTAAATTATCCTGATTGTAAAGAGTCCATTGAGAAAGCGGACCATTTACATTTTCAAATCCTGATTGGAAAATCTGTGCATTTGAAAAAAATGGTAGCAATAAAAAAAGTAAAGTTTTTTTCATAATATTAAAATTAAATTTAATCAAAATTAATATTTTTTTTTTAATAAAAAAAATTTATTCATTTTACAATTTCCTTCTCTCCTTTTCTTTTTTAATTAACATCAATTCCCTACTAGTTTGTCCAGCAACTGAAGTGTTTTCTTCTGCTCTTCTAATTAAGTATGGCATAACATCTCTTACTGGTCCAAATGGCAAATATTTAGCAACATTATAACCATTAGAAGCTAAATTAAAACTAATATTATCACTCATCCCTAATAATTGTCCAAAAAAGATACGATTATCGTTTTTAGCAATTCCTTTCTCTGTCATTAATTGCATTAATTTGTATGAGCTTTCTTCATTGTGTGTTCCAGCAAAAACAGCCATTTTGTAAATATTTTCAACCATATACAAAACGGCTGCATCGTAATTAATATCAGTAGCTTCTTTAGAAACACATATTGGAGATTTTAATCCACGTGCTTCTGCTCTTTCATTTTCTTTTTCCATATAAGCTCCACGAACTAACTTCATTCCAATAAAAAAACCTTCTACTTTCGCTTGGTCATGAAGATTTTTTAAATAATCCAATCGATCCCAACGATACATTTGCAACGTATTGAATACAATAGCCTTTTGTTTGTTGTACTTGCGCATCATATCGGAAACAATTGCATCTGCTGCATCTTGCATCCAGCTCTCCTCTGCGTCAATTAGTAATAAAACATCTTTTTCATGTGCGGTTCTACAAGCCAAATCAAATCGAGCAATTACACGATTCCATTCTTGTTGTTCAGCTTTCGTTAAAACCGACTTCTCTCCTACTTTTTCATACAAATCTAAACGACCAAAACCGGTTGGTTTAAAAACTGCAAACGGAATGGCTTCACGTTCTCTAGCAAATTCAATTGTTTTCAATGTCATTTCTAAAGCAGCGTCAAACTGTTCTTCTTCTTCTTTCCCTTCTACAGAATAATCCAAAACCGACGAAACACCTTTGGTAAACATATTATCTACCACTTTTAAACAATCTACTTCGTTAACACCACCACAAAAATGATCAAATACAGTTGAACGAATCAATCCTTCTACAGGTAAATGTGCTTTAAGAGCAAAATTTGTAACCGCAGTTCCTATTTTTACAAGTGGTTGACTAGCAATTAATTTGAAAAGAAAATAAGCTCTTTCGAGTTCTGTGTCACTTTTTAAAGAAAAAGCAACTTGTGTATTGTCAAATATTTTATTCATGATATTTTTAATAAAAAGCGACACAAATATACGTTAGATTTTGCTAATTTTAAATAAAAAATGCCTTATTTTGCAATAAAATTCAAGCTTTTTACATGCAAACAATTACAGCAACCCAATATAGTGTTTACTTTGATTTAGAAGGATATGAAACTTTAGCAGAACTACTAATTCCTTCGCGTTATTCAAAAATATTTATTTTAGTTGATGAAAATACTTCACAATATTGTTTACCACATTTACTAAATAATTTAGTTACGGAAATCGAAATTGAAATAATCGAATTGGAAGTGGGTGAAATTCATAAAAATATTGAAACATGCACTGAAGTTTGGGGAGCGTTATCAGAACTTGGAGGCGATCGTAAAAGCGTATTAATTAACTTAGGAGGTGGTGTTATTTCGGATTTAGGAGGGTTTGTAGCTTGCACATTTAAAAGAGGCATAGATTTTATTAATATCCCAACAACATTGCTATCTATGGTTGATGCTTCAATTGGAGGTAAAAACGGTGTAGATTTAGGAAATTTAAAAAATCAAATTGGGATAATTCGTGAACCAAAAGCTGTAATAGTTGATACTCAATTTTTAAACACATTGCCTCAAAACGAAATGCGATCTGGTTTGGCTGAAATGCTGAAACATGGATTGATTTTTGACAACAAATATTGGGATAAATTTAAAGATTTAAAAGACTTACATACAGATGATTTAAACAACTTAATTCATCAATCAATTCAAATAAAAAATACAATTGTTTGTGAAGATTTAACCGAAAATGGGATTAGAAAATCTTTAAACTTTGGACACACTTTAGGTCATGCTATCGAAAGTTATTTTTTAGAAAAAAATGCTAAAACAACATTACTTCATGGCGAAGCAATTGCGGTTGGAATGATATTAGAAAGTTATATTTCAAAAGAAAAAAACTTACTAACCAATGAAGAATATCAGGAAATTAAATACATTATTAATGATGTATTTGAGAAAATTGAATTCACTCCATTTGATATTGAAAAAATCATTGAACTCCTTATTTTTGATAAAAAAAATGAGTTTGGAAAAGTGAAATTTACATTACTTGATGGGATTGGTAAAATAAAAATCAATCAAGAATCAGACAACACATTGATTTACAATGCTTTTAAAGATTATTCCATCTAATTATTTTTTTTTTTTTTCTTTATTTTTTAGCGATTTAATTTTTTAACTTTGCCCTAATGAAAGAAAACAAAAAACAATCTAATTTTAACAGAAAACGAAATAATAGAAATGTCGACATATCTATTATTGCTCGGTTGTTTTTTTCTATCTTTAGCTTTCATATTACTGATTTATTTGAAACCTCAAAGGTGTTTAGCGAAAAATTACTAATTCGCTTTGCCAATATTAGGGTTTGAAAATCGAGATTAAAAATAGATGTTACCTTTTATAATTTAATCTAATTTTCAAAATGAACACAAAATATTACGATTTAATAAATCAGACTTTTTATTTCCCACAAGAAGAATTTACACTAAACAAAGATGAACTTCAATTTCATGGTATTGACTTAATGAAATTAGTTGAAGAATATGGTACACCTTTGAAGTTTACTTATTTACCAAAAATTTCTCAAAACATTAATAGAGCCAAAATGTGGTTTAGAAATGCTATGGAAAAGCATGATTATGATGCTAAATATTTCTATTGCTACTGTACTAAAAGTTCACATTTTGAATTTATTTTAAATGAAGCCTTAAAAAACAACATTCATATTGAAACTTCTTCTGCTTTTGATATCAACATTGTTGAAACATTAATGGAACAAGGAAAAATCAATAAAAACACTTTTATTGTTTGTAATGGCTTTAAACGCGATCAATATGTAACCAATATTGCACGTTTAATCAACAACGGACATAAAAATACGATTCCGGTAATTGATAATTTTGAAGAATTAGATTTACTTCAAGAAGAAATTGACGGAAAATTTAAAATCGGAATACGTATTGCAGCTGAAGAAGAGCCGAAATTTGAGTTTTATACCTCTCGTTTAGGAATTGGATATAAAGATATTGTACCATTTTATCGTAAACAAATTGCAGAAAATAAAAAAGTGGAATTAAAAATGCTTCACTTCTTTATTAATGCAGGAATTCGTGATACCGCCTACTATTGGAATGAGCTATTAAAATGTATGAAAGTATACATTGCTTTGAAAAAAGAATGTCCTACTTTAGATAGTTTAAATATTGGTGGTGGTTTTCCAATCAAAAATTCATTAGCCTTTGATTATGATTATCAATATATGGTTGATGAAATTTTGAACCAAATTAAAATTGCTTGTGATGAAGCAGAAGTTCAAGTTCCTCACATATTTACCGAATTTGGTTCGTTCACTGTTGGTGAAGCTGGCGGTGCATTATACCAAGTTTTATATCAAAAGAAACAAAATGATCGTGAAAACTGGAACATGATTGATTCGTCATTCATTACAACACTTCCAGATACATGGGCAATTAACAAACGTTTTGTAATGATTGCCGTTAATCGTTGGAACGATACTTATGAAAGGGTTTTACTGGGAGGATTAACGTGTGATGGTGATGATTATTACAATTCTGAACAACACATGAATGCCGTTTATTTACCTAAATACAATAAAGAAAAACCTTTATATATAGGATTTTTTAACACAGGCGCTTACCAAGAAACAATTGGAGGTTTTGGTGGATTAAGTCATTGTATTTTACCGCAACCAAAACACATTTTAATTGATAAAGACAAGAACGGTATTATTGCAACTGAAGTGTTTTCAGAACAACAAAAAGCCGAAGATGTTTTAGAAATTTTAGGATACAACAAAAGAAAAGAACAATAAAATAAGAAAAATGAGCAAAGGACCAGTTAGTCAGTTTATAGAGAAACATTATCTTCACTTTAACTCTGCAGCTTTAGTAGATGCAGCAAAAGGTTATGAAGAACATTTATTAGACAACGGAAAAATGATGATTACTTTAGCAGGTGCAATGAGTACTGCTGAATTAGGTAAATCATTAGCTGAAATGATTCGTCAAGATAAGGTACATATTATTTCTTGTACTGGAGCTAATTTAGAAGAAGATATCATGAACTTAGTAGCTCATAATTCTTATAAAAGAGTTCCAAATTATAGAGATTTATCACCTCAAGAAGAATGGGATTTATTAGAAAATCATTATAATCGTGTAACAGATACTTGTATTCCAGAGGAAGAAGCTTTCAGAAGACTTCAATCGCATTTATTTGATATCTGGAATAATGCAGACTCAAAAGGTGAACGTTATTTTCCACATGAATTTATGTACCAAATGATTAATTCAGGTGTTTTAAAACAATACTACGAAATTGACCCAGCAGACTCATGGATGGTGGCTGCAGCTGAAAAGAATTTACCAATTGTTGTTCCTGGATGGGAAGATAGTACAATGGGTAACATTTTCTCTTCTTATTGTATCAAAGGAGAATTCAAAGCTACTACAATGAAAAGTGGAATTGAATACATGATGTGGCTAGCAGATTGGTATCCAAAAAATTGTGCTGGAAAAGGAATTGGTTTCTTCCAAATTGGTGGAGGAATCGCTGGAGATTTCCCAATATGTGTGGTTCCTATGTTATATCAAGATATGGAAATGCATGATGTACCGTTTTGGAGCTACTTCTGTCAAATATCTGATTCTACAACTAGTTATGGTTCTTACTCTGGAGCAGTTCCAAATGAAAAAATTACTTGGGGTAAATTAGATATTCACACACCTAAATTTATAGTAGAATCAGATGCTACTATAGTTGCACCGTTAATGTTTGCTTATATTTTAGGATGGTAAAAAAAGTTAAAAAAAAAATTTATTTTGCTTGAAAATATAAGTTTAGGATAGTACATTTGACCAAAATAAGATTAAAACCTACCCAATGAAAAGAGTTATTGTTGATTACGCTAAATTAACAAATGAAATCTTAACATTATTAGTTGAGAAATTTCCTGATGGTTATGATGATTCGGACATCATACGTTTTAAGAATGCTAAAAATGAAACAATAGAAGCAGTAGAAGTTAGAACAACAGATACTATTTTTCTTGTGAAAGTAAGTACAAAATTATCTGATCGAATTGAAAATTATGATGAAGATGATATTATTGTTGAAGATGTTGTTGTAGACAAAATTGTTGGCCTTAAAGAATTAGACATTGATGAAGATGAGGACGAAGAAGAGGATGACACAAATGATTCTGAAGACTTAGACGACGAAGATTAATATAAAAAAAGGGATTCATATTTTTTGAATCCCTTTTTAATTTATAAATATCTTTCTAAAATTATTTGCTTATGATGCAACTCATGTCCCAAAATAATATAACCAATACCTCGTACCGATACACTGTAGTTTGATGCTAATCCTAATTGCTGTAAAACCTCTTTACTAAAAGATTCAAACAAACTTATTGTTGCTTTTCTAACTGTTTTATATTCAGCTAATAAACTTTCAAAATCTCTTTCATTTCCACGTGCTGAAACTACGTAATCATTCTCCTCAAATCCAGGCAAAGCAGTTTTATCATTTCTTGCAATTCGAAGTGCTCTATAAGACAGTATGCGTTCAGCATCAATAAGATGTAGAATAATATCTTTAACTGTCCACTTCCCTTCCTCGTAACGAAATTCATGTTTAAATACAGGAATTGAAGTGAAAAAGTGTATTAATTCTTCATTTTGATTCGTAAGTCCTTTAACTATATCTTGTTCTGGAACTAATTTGATATAATCCACATAATAAGGAGCAAATTCATTCGGATTTAAATTTATCATAACTTTAAGACATAAAAAAAGCCTCAAAAGGAAGCTTTGTAATTTTACAATTCTTTAAAAATCGTATGCATTAATCGTTTTTTATCGTTAATGCTTTCTTCTAAAGAAATCATTGTTTCTGTTCTGTAAACACCTTCAATATCATCAATCATAAAGATAACTTCTTTAGCGTGTTTAGTATCTTTAGCTCTAATTTTACAAAAAATATTAAATTTCCCCGTAGTTACATGAGCAACTGTGACAAACGGAATTTGATTAATACGTTCTAAAACAAATTTAGTTTGTGACGTGTTGTGCAAGAAAACACCAACATAAGCAATGAAAGAATACCCTAATTTTTCATAATCTAAAGTTAATGAAGACCCTTGGATAATACCTGCATCTTCCATTTTCTTTACTCTTACATGAACAGTTCCTGCAGAAATTAATAGTTTTTTTGCAATATCTGTAAAAGGAACTCTCGTGTTATCAATCAACATGTCCAAAATTTGATGATCTACTTCATCTAAACGAAACTTACTCATAAGTGCTTATAATAATTGTTAATTTTTTTATTTTTATTTAAACATGAAGTAAATTTATTAAATAATTTTCAGACCATTGTTAAATTCTGTTAAATTATCAATAAAAAAATTGGCTGCTTCTCCCAAAACAGGATAATTCAATCCTTGCGAAGAAAATAAACCATAAGCACAATCGTATTCTATATGTCCTTTAAAATTTTGCAAATCATCCAATTTATCAATTGTTGCAATATATTTTAACTGACCATCTTGCACCACTTCATTATATTGAGCTACAAAGTTAATTATTTTTTCTTCACTATTGTCAATAATTTTGATATTTTTATAAATAAAATCATAAAAACATTTGTTATTTTGAGGAATATTCAAATATTTAATCAATTCATTGTCAACTATAACGTTTTCGTTAATAGCATCGAACGAACTCAATAGCGCTATAAAAATATATTTCCGAACTTGATCTCTCGGGTAATCGTTTTGATAATGACCTGCTTCAAAAAGAATTGTTGGGGTCCTTTGAGTAGTAAAATAATCTCCAGTACAATTTATATTATAGCCATCATCAAAACGTCCAATTTGATTTGGAATATAGTTTTGCAAAACATTATTCATCTTATTTATTATAGTGATTGATTTCAATCTTACATCATTATATTCTCTGGCTGAATTAAAAGCTGGTGATAAAAAAGATACTGTTGCAGGTAAATTAAATTCTTCTGTACCAAATATTGTTCTTTGATCATGCAAATTATAGCAATAATCAGGCTCAAATGATTTATAAATAGCATGTAAGACTTTCATTTCAGGTTGTGTTGCATTGAATGCATCACGATTTAAATCAACATTACTGGCATTTTCTCTAGTATATAGATAGGCTCCATCAGGATTTAGCATTGGAATACATAACAAGGTATACTCCTTTTTTATTAGAGAAGCTTCTTTTTCATCGGATAATAAGAAATTAAAAAAATCAAAAACACCTTTTGTAGTCGTTGATTCATTTCCATGCATTTGAGACCACATTAATATTTTGGTTTTACCTGTACCAATTTTAATTTGATAGATACTTCTATTTTGAACAGATTTACCAATTTCAGTAATTTCAAAATCTGATTTTAATCTGTCAATAACAGGAAGTATTGTATCTAAATGAATATACTTTCCTTTTAAATCTTCTACTAAATAGTGTGTTGCTAATTGTAAATAATCCATTGCTTAATTTTGATTTACAAATGTAAACAACTTTAATTTTACATTTGTAAACAATCAAAATACTTATAGATTTTACTTTTGTAAACAAACTAAATAGGTAAAGCTAGCTTAATAAAACATTAAAGTTTACAATATTAATCTATAATTATATATTTTAATAAATTTAATAAAATCAATTAGTTAAAGCATTTTTTTTAAACTAATAAATTAACTATATATTTCGAATTTACAACTGTAAACTTGTAGAATTAACTTAGTTTGTTTACATTTGTAATTCTAAAGAATTAAAAACTATTTACAATGGTAAACATCGATGATTTTATTAAACGTTTAGAAATCATACTCGATTATTATAATTTATCAGCTTCTTCTTTTGCAGATAAAATCAATGTACAACGATCAAGTTTGTCTCACCTACTCTCTGGCAGAAACAAACCTAGTTTGGATTTTATCATTAAAGTAATTGAGGTTTTTCCAGAAATTGATTTATACTGGATTTTAAATGGTAAAGGTGTTTTTCCTAAGTCAGAAAATAATTCAGTTTTATTAGAAGCATCAGAAAACAAGGAAACAACTAAATCTTTAAATGAATCGTCATTTGCAGAACCCGATTTATTTTCAACAGTTGAAAAAGTGGATCCTTCTACTCTTATGGAGCAGCATACTGTAGAATCTATTAAAACAGAAAATAATTCTTCTGAAGAAATTGAGCGAATTGTGGTGTTTTTTAAAAATGGAACTTTTAAAAACTATAAGCCGTAAAAAAAGTTCTAGAAAAACTAGAACTTTAAAAGATATGACGAAGTATTACTAATCAGTTATTTTTCAGGCACGTAACTTAAATGTGGAACTTTTCCAATTACACCTACATAGTACGATTCTAGGATTTTAATATCCGCCTCTATATTTCCTGTAGGATAAAATGGTTCATGATAAACAACTTGCTTTCTTCCATAATCAAATGCCACGGGAACAATAGGTACATTCGCTTTTATTGCCATGTAATAAAACCCTGTTTTCCATTGAGTTACTTTTTTACGCGTTCCTTCGGGTGCAATTGCTAGTCTAAAAATATCATTTTCAGAAAAGATAGTTGCAATTGTATCTACTTTATTTTCGTTTTTTTGTCTATTTAAAGGCCTTCCTCCTGTCCATGTGAAAAAATAATTAAAAGGAAATACAAATAATTCTTTTTTTGCAACATAATTAATTTCGATATTCAGTATTCCTCTAGAAAATATTCCCAAAAAAAAATCATACCAACTAGTATGTGGAACAGCAATAATTATACATTTTTTTACTAAGGGAGTAATTGTTCCAACTACTTTCCAACCAAAAATTGTACAGAAAATAAATTTGTATATAATTTGTTTCATGAGATTGTATTTGATGCAAAAATAAAATTATATTTACGATTACAAACAAAGTTTCATGATTAAGCGCTTACTAAGTTTTTTACTTCCTGTAAAAATTCATCAAAAAAAATCGGTTTATAGTAAAAATCTTGAGGTGACTTGGAATAATGGTTATTTGGTTTTAGATTCTGAAAACACTAATTATTCGTATGGAAGTTTACAACGGGTTTTAAAAAAAGGATTGAAATATATTGGTTATGATAGGATTAGGAATTTTCAATCTATTTTAGTGCTTGGTGTTGCTGGTGGTAGTGTAATTGAAACTTTAAAAAAAGAAATTAAATTTGAGGGACAAATAACTGGTGTAGAAATTGATCCAGTTGTTGTAGAATTAGCCACAAAATATTTTGGATTGGGAAAATATAATAATGTTTCAATTGTAATTGATGATGCCTTTGAATTTGTTTTGAAAAGCAAAGAAAAATATGATTTAATTATCATTGATATCTTTCAAGACACAACCATGCCAAATTTTTTATTTGAAGATTTTTTTATTAATAGAATTAATTTTTTACTTAAAGTAAATGGATTTATATTATTCAATACCATGGTTTTAAATAAAAATGATAGTGAAAGAAATTTTGATTACAGAAATAAATTTGACAGTAATTATTCTGTCCGTTTATATCCAAAAATTGAAGAGCACAACGAATTATTTACAATAAAAAAATTAGCCTGATGAACTTTTTTGAAAAATTATTAGTGGGTAATGTTGGACATAATTATATTCCAAAATACAATCCAATTCAAAAACGAATTCTAAATATTAAATCTATTTGGAATAATGATCATCAAGATGATAACGGAATTGAAAAATTAGTTCGTTTGTTTTTATCTTCCTCTCAGCTATTGTTTCCTGGTATTTACATAAAATATTTTGTAGGGAAAATTGGTCATGAATATCAGGATTTAGGAATAGATTTATATGTTTTAGCTAAAGTTATATTCCCTTTTTTAATACTAATAAACGGTTGGCAAAGTAATGATTACATAATTTGGATATTGGTTTTTGTCTTATTAGAAACTGTATTGTATATCCCTACTTTGATTTTTGCTTCGGATTTATTTTCGAGACCTCGTTCCTACAAACGTTCAATGCTACTTCTTTTCTTTAATTACATTGAAATAGTGGTTTCTTTCGCTGTGTTATATACGCTTGGTGAAAATATGAACAAACCTTTTGAACATTGGTTTGATTCAGTTTATTTTAGTGTAATTAGTTCTAATTCAATTGGCTATGGTGATTATTATCCTGTAACTACTTTTGGTAAAATTTTAGTTAGTTTACAAGCAATGTTCTTTTTATCATTTGTGATTTTATTCTTGAATTTCTTTTCAACAAAAATAAAAAGCAAAGGATATTTTGATGATGATGTCTAATTGTTTAATAGAATCCTAGCTTTCTCTAAATCTTCTGGCGTGTCAATTCCAATGCTACCGTGAGTTGTTTCTACCATTTTGATACGTTTTCCATACTCCAAATAACGAAGTTGTTCTAATTTTTCAGATGCTTCTAATGATAACATTGGCAAACGGTAAAAATCCATTAATGCTTCTTTTCTAAAAGCGTAAATTCCGATGTGTTTCATGTAACGAACACCTACATTCTCTTCCCTTGGAAATGGAATTACCGAACGTGAAAAATATAATGCAAAACCTTGTTGATCGGTAATTACTTTGACATTATTCGGATTATTAATTTCTTCTTTATCAATAATTTGAAACATTAACGAACCTAAATCAACTTTCTTTTCGGTATCTTTTTTAAAGACTTCAATTAACTCTTCTAAAGGTTTTTTGTTGATGAAAGGTTCATCACCTTGCACGTTAATTACGACATCGACATCCATATTTTCAACAGCTTCTGCAATTCGGTCGCTTCCGCTTTCGTGTTCTTTAATAGACATAATAGCCTTACCTCCATTCGAGATAATTTCGTTGTAAATTAAATCGGAATCCGTAACCACGAAAACATCATCAAACAAATTAGTTGAAATAGCTGCTTCATACGTTCTAAGAATTACCGTTTTACCTCCTAAATCTTGCATTAACTTAGCAGGGAAACGAGTGGAAGCATATCGAGCAGGAATTACAGCTATTATTTTCATGTTTTATTTATTTTGATTACAAAAGTATTAATTTTCAAAAAACTCATCTTTAAAACCGATTAAATATAATTTTTCTTCCGCTCGTGTAATGGCTGTGTAGAGCCAACGAACATAATCAACATCAATTCCATCAGGTAAATAAGGTTGTTCTATAAAAACAGTTTTCCATTGTCCACCTTGCGATTTGTGACATGTTATGGCGTAGGAAAACTTTACTTGAAGTGCATTGAAATAAGGATTTTCTTTTACTTTTTGCATTTTTTTATATTGTTGGCGTTCTTCTTCATAATCCAACAACACTTCTTGATACAATTTATTAGATTCTTCATACGTCAACGAAGGCGATTCGCTCATAATCGTATCCAACATAATTACAGTATCAAACGGAATTTGATTAGGATAATCGACCATTCTGATTTTCACCGTAGCAAATTTGAATCCGTATAATTCTTGAATTTTTCTGATTTCTAAAATTTCGATGATATCACCATTCGCAATAAATCCAGCTTCTGATTCTTCTTTTAACCAAAAATAGTTGTTTTTCACAACCATCATATAATCTCCGGTTGAAATTTCACTTTCTTTGGATAAAATAGAAGCTCTTATTTGTTGGTTGTATTGATTGGCTCTTTTATTAGAACGCAAAATAAACACAGTATCTTCAATACTATAATTGTCATATGCTTGGTGAATAGCATCTTGAATGTCATAACCATCTTGTAAACGAACCACATCCTTAAATCCTTTTAATTTAAATTGGAACGTATCAATAAAATGGGAATGTAATAATTCTCGCAATTCAGTGGCATTATACAAAATCCCAGAATGTTCAGCCTGACGCATTACTTCGTCTAATTCAATATGATGCACATTTTTTTGGTAGTGAAGGGAAAGTGAATCAATATCCAAAGCAGGACTTATACTCATATTTACAGGTGGAAGTTGCGCGGTATCTCCTATTAGTAATAGCTTGCAATTTTTTCCAGCATCTACATAAAAAAACAAATCGTCCAATAAGGAACCGTTTTCATACAATTTAGAATCTTGATTGGAATCTGAAATCATTGAAGACTCATCTACAATAAAAAGAGTGTTTTTAAATTTATTTTGTTGCAAGGTAAAACTAACACCACCTGTTTTATTCTTTTTAGGAAAATAAATCCGCTTATGAATGGTATGCGCTGGTTTTCCCGAATAATTACTAATTACTTTTGCTGCTCTTCCTGTTGGAGCTAATAAAACAGCTCTCATATTTACATCGGCTAAATTATTAATCACCGTCGAAATTATGGTTGTTTTACCTGTTCCGGCATAACCTTTGAGTACAAAAATATCATCAGAAGTCGAATTTAAAATAAAATCGGCTATTTTCTGAAAAAAAATTGCTTGTTTTTCAGTAGGTTGATGAGGAAAATTATTTTGTAATAAATTGTAAAACAGCTTATAAGTCATGAAAATGGATTTATCCAATATTAATTTTTCAAATATACTGATGATTTTTTCAAGAAATTCTTTTGTGTAGAAAAAAAAATTGTAGATTTGCGTACCTATTTAACTAAAAATAAATTAATCGAATGTTAGAAATTGCTATTTATTTAGTCGTATTGATTGTTTTAATCTTTGCATTGGTTAAACTAATTGATAAATTTGTTACACCTGGAAATAAGAAAGTATTTACTGCTGTATTGTGGGGTATCTCAATTTTTCTTGTATATTTAATATACTCATCTATCATGAAGCCAATTGCGTTTCAAAACGAAAAAGAAGCTCGTTATGAAATTGCTGTTAAAACAATGTTAGATATTAAAAAACTTCAAACAGGATACAAATCTGTTAATGGAAAATTTGCTGATACGTTTGAAGAATTAATTAAATTTGTAGAAAACGGTCAGTTTGAAATTATTTCAAGAAGAGATACTGCTGTAATTGATGCTGCAAAAAATGCTGCTTTTGGTATTAAAGTTGGAGCTGACGGTGTTGGAGGTTTCTTTAAAGATGAAGTTGTAATTACTAAATTAGGTTCAGTATCTGTAAAAGATTCTTTATTTAAAAATTCTGACCGTTACAAAAGGTTAAATATAGTCAAAGTTGGCCAAGTAGAAGTGCCTGTTGTTATGAAAACTGGAGTTGTTTCTAGAAGCGACATGAATATATCAGTATTTCAAGCGATTATTGACAAAAATGCTTTATTGAAAGATTTAGATCAAGAATTGGTTAAACAAGAAAACAAAGTTGAGTCTATTGACGAAATCAATGGTCCACAAATTATTTTAGGTTCACTAGAAGAAGTAACTCTTACTGGAAACTGGCCGAAAAAATATGGTAATAACGAATAACGACATTACTCAAAAAACATACAAAAAGTTGTCCATTCAGGTTTCCTTGAGTGGACTTTCTTTTTGTGTCTTTGATTTAATTTCAAATAAAATAATTAGTACAGCATCAATTAATTTTGAAAAAAACAAAGTAGTTGAGGAGCAATTGTGGCGAGCTTTTATAGATTACCCTATTCTTACTAAATCGTATGATGATGTATCTATTATTCACGATAATAACCTAAATACTTTTGTTCCAACCTCAATTTTTGATAGTAACTTTTTAGCAAGCTACTTGCAATACAATACTAAAGTTTTTGAAACAGATTATTTTACCTATGATGTTATTTTTCCATACGAAATGAATAACATTTACGTGCCTTTTATTAATATTAACAATTTCCTATTAGACCAATTTGAAAGTTTTGAATACCAAAATTCCAATTCTATTTTAGTTAAACAATTACTTGATTTTTCTAAAAATAATGAAGAAAAACAAGTTTTCATTCATCTTCAAAAGGAACATTTTGAAATAGTTGTGGTTAAAAACCAACAATTACTTCTATTTAATTCTTTTCAATACAATACTCCAGAAGATTTTATTTACTACATACTTTTTACATGTGAACAATTACAATTAAATCCTGAAACCATTTCGGTTCAAATTTTAGGAGATTGTTCGGATGAAGATGCTTATTTTAAAATTGCCTTTAAATACATTCGAAATTGTGCATTATTAGATATTACATCTAAATCATCTAGTTTAGAAATTACTCCCAAAGATTTACGAAATCACTTTATATTATATCATTCATGAGAATTATCTCCGGAAAACACAAAGGACGTAGACTAGTCGCTCCTAAAAATTTACCTGTCCGCCCTACTACCGATATGTGTAAAGAATCGCTGTTCAATATTCTGAATAACTATTTTAATTTACATGAATTAAAAGTACTAGACTTATTTGCTGGAACGGGAAATATTAGTTACGAATTTGCTTCTCGTGGTGCGGGTCCCATTACAAGTGTTGATGGCGACATGGGATGTGTAAATTTCATCAAAAAAACGGCAACAGAATTAGATTTAGATATCAGTGTCATTAAAAGTGATGTATTTAAATATTTAGAAAAGAGCAAATCAAGTTATGATATTATTTTTGCTGACCCTCCGTATGATCTAGGTCAGGAAAATTTTGAAAAAATAATTCAACTTATTTTTGAAAACGAAATCTTAGACGAAGAAGGTATGTTGATTGTTGAACATTCAAAACATACTAAATTAGATCATATGACTAATTTCTCTTTTTCGAAGAGTTATGGAGGTTCTGTATTTTCTTTCTACGAAATTGAAAGCTACGAAGAAGAAGATATTGAAGAGGAAGACGAAGGGTAAAATCTTCAAAAATAAAAAAGCAGACCTATAAGCCGGATTCTGTCTCCGATAAACGGAGCCTTATCATTTATCTAGACTATACATTACTATATAGCTCAAGCTGCCTACCCTTCAACATCGGACGAGTCGCCCTTATTCTAATTACTTAGAAACTGTTGATATACTTGACATTTCACCGCATAGAGTTTACCTGGTTTCACTACAGCATTATCTGTACATACTTTCTGTTGCACTTGTCCTCATTCGTCGAAACGAAAGGATGGGCGTTACCCACTATGCTACTCTTTGGTGTCCGGACTTTCCTCCCATGCATTCACACGGACGATAAGGCGGTCTGCGGTGCAAATTTAGAGTTTAGAAATTAGAATTTAGAATTTAATTAATATTATTTCAAATTGTGAATAACTTTTATAAAGATTAGTCCCAATTTAGATTTTGGAACTTGCTTTTTGGATTATCAAATTATATATTTGTGAATCAATTTATTCTATGGAACAATTTATAGTATCAGCCCGAAAATACCGTCCGCAAACATTTAAAGATGTTGTTGGACAACAGGCTATTACCAATACTTTGTTGAATGCTATTGAAACCAATCATTTAGCACAAGCTTTATTGTTTACTGGACCTCGTGGTGTGGGAAAAACAACTTGTGCCCGAATTTTAGCTCGAAAAATTAATCAAGAAGGTTATGATGACCCTTACGAAGATTTTTCGTTTAATGTTTTTGAATTAGATGCCGCTTCTAATAATGGAGTTGATGATATACGTAGTATAATCGACCAAGTTAGAATACCTCCGCAAACTGGAAAATATAAGGTTTATATTATTGACGAGGTGCACATGCTTTCACAAGCTGCTTTTAATGCTTTCCTGAAAACATTAGAAGAACCGCCAAAACATGCCATTTTTATTTTGGCTACTACGGAGAAGCATAAAATTATTCCAACGATTTTATCACGTTGTCAAATTTTTGATTTCAAAAGAATTACAGTCAAAGATGCAAAAGAACATTTAGCCGAAATTGCCAAAGAACAAGGCGTTGCTTACGAAGATGATGCATTACATATTATTGCACAAAAAGCAGATGGTGCTATGCGTGACGCTTTGTCTATTTTTGACAGAGTGGTTTCCTATTGTGGAAATAACTTGACAAGACAAGCTGTTACTGAAAATTTAAATGTATTGGATTTTGAATATTACATCAGAATCACTGATTTAATTTTAGAAAATAAAATACCTGATTTATTAGTTGCATACAATGATATTTTAGCAAAAGGTTTTGACGGTCATCATTTTATTGCTGGTTTAGCTTCGCATTTTAGAGATTTATTAGTGTGTAAAAATCCAGCTACGTTACCTTTGTTAGAAGCTGGAGAACAAGCTCAAGCCTTATATGCAGCCCAATCACACAAAGCAATGCATGATTTCTTGATAAAAGGAATTGAATTGGCAAACGAATGTGATTTAAAATTTAAAGTCAGCCAAAACCAACGACTTTTAGTTGAACTTTGCTTAATGCAACTAGCCTCTATCACTTTTGATGGAGAAAAAAAAAAGTAGCTAAATTTATCATTCCTGCTAAATATTTCAACAACAACTCCTACTCTATTTCGGAAGTTCCATCGGTTAAAGCACAGATTCCTACTGAAAAATTAAAACCTGTTGTAGTTGCTGAAACTGTTGTAAACGAACCTATAGTTACAGAGAATCCGGTAACACAAAATGATTTAGTTACTCCAATTGTTACAGAAATTCCTAAGCCAGTTTTAACAAATTTAAATCCGACAGGAACTAAAGTTTCTGCACTGTCTTTAGCAAGTATTAAAGCTAAAAAAGACTTTGAAGCACAACAAAATCAGCATCAAAAGCACAAAGAAGGATTGCCTTCTGAAATATTTAACGAAATCGACATGTTGTTGCAATGGAATAAATTTGCTCAAAAAATGACAGATGCTGGTAAGCGATTGATGGCAACTTACATGCAAATGAATGATCCTAGCTTAAATGGAACCACCATTACTCTAGAACTTCCAAATCAAAGTACAAAAGAAGAGTTTTTATCAGGTTGCCATGAATTAATAGGCTATTTAAGAGGAAAATTACACAATCACGACATTACAATTGAAGTTGTTGTAAATGAAACGGTTGAAAACAAATATGCTTTTACACCTCAAGAAAAATTTGAACGATTAAAACAAATCAATCCTACAATAGAATTATTGCGAAAAACGTTTGATTTGGATGTGTAGTTTTTATATCTTCCCATAATACATTGCTTTCACGATACCATCCGATAATCCAATTTTTGGCACATAAATATGTCGTGCACCACTCCATTTCATAGCATTTAAATATATACGCGTTGCTGGAATAATTACATCGGCACGATCTGGATTTAATCCTAAATCAGCAATGCGTTGTTCGTATGTCATGCTGTTTAATTTTTGATATTGAGATTGCACGTACATGTATGACAATGGCTTATCTTGATTTTTCTCAGATAATTTGAATAATTTATTAATATTTCCACCAGAACCAATAAGCGTAATATTATCAAAAGATTCTGTATTTGTTTTAATCCATTTTTCAATTTCTTGCCACACAATATCAGAAACCATATTATTTAGCAAACGAACCGTTCCGTTCTTGAATGATTTTGAAGCAATAATGTTTCCTTCAAAAAACAATGAAAATTCAGTACTACCACCACCAACATCAACATATAAATACGCTTTATCTGAAGTTATAAATTGTTTTAAATCAGATGCTGCAATTATAGCTGCTTCTTTTTTTCCATCTATAATATCAATTTTAATATCGGCTTTTTTCTTGATTATTTCTACAACTTCTTTTCCATTGTAGGCTTCTCTCATAGCGGAAGTTGCACAAGCACGATATTGTTCTACTTTATGAACTTTCATTAATAGCTTAAATGCTTTCATGGCATCAACCATTCGTTCAATATTTTCTTCCGAAATTTCGCCTACTGTAAAAGCATCTTGCCCCAAACGAATTGGAACACGCACCAAGGAACTTTTATTGAACTGTGTTTTGCAACCTTCTTGCTCCACAATATTGGTTACCAAAAGCCTCATGGCATTGGAACCAATATCAATAGCAGCATATTTTTTTATTGTAATCATTTATATTTTATTATTGCAGCTCTTCTGCAATTACGTCTAATTTATTTTGATAATAATTGTACATTTCTAGTTGCGCTCTAAATGGTTTTTCATCACCACGATTTCTATACTGATTTAACAATGCAGCAGAATGAATTCTAGCTTTTACATTGGCTTTCCAACCAATTTCAAATGTTTCAATTAATTCTTTTTTAATTTCTTTATCATAAATTGGACAGGTTACTTCTACCCTAGCATCTAAATTACGTGTCATAAAGTCTGCTGATGAAATGAAAACTTCAGGATCACCCGCATTACCAAAAATATAAATTCTAGAGTGTTCTAAATAATTATCCACAATACTAATAGCTTCAATATTTTCACTTATACCCTTTAATCCGGGTATTAAACAACATATTCCTCTGATAATTAATTGTATTTTTACACCAGCATTACTTGCTTCATATAATTTATCCGTCATTTTGAAATCGGATATACTATTCATTTTTAATTTGATGTAAGCTTCTTTTCCAGCAATTGCATTAGAAATTTCTCTATCAATTAATTTATTAAAACGGCTTCGAGTATAATGTGGTGAAACTATTAAGTGTTTATAACGATGTACCCTGTAATTCACATCAAAGAAATCGAATATTTTAGCAACATCTTTTAAAATTTCGTTATTGCTTGTAAACAAAGTTACATCCGTATAAATTTTTGCTGAATTTTCATTGAAATTTCCTGTTGAAACTAATCCGTAACGCTTTACTTTTCCTTCTTCTAATCGTTCTATTACACATACTTTACTATGAACTTTTAAACCTTTTACACCAAAAATCAATTCAATGCCTTCGGTTTGCATTTGTTCAGAATAAGAAATATTACTTTCTTCATCAAAACGGGCTTGTAATTCGATTTGGACAGTTACTTTTTTGCCATTTTTTGCTGCATTAATAAGTGAACTCACAATTTGAGAATTCTTAGCTAAACGATACAACGTAATTTTTATGGAAGCTACTTTTGGATCTAATGCGGCTTCACGCAAAAACTTGATAATGTAGGAAAATGATTGGTAGGGAGCATAAAGTAAATAATCCTTCTTTTTAATTCGCTCTAAAATACTACCTTCTAAAGATAATCCTGGGATTGGTAGCGGATGATTTTCACGGTATAACAAATCATATCTACCTAAATTTGGGAAATTCATATAATCTCTTCGATTATGATATCTTCCGCCTGGAATAATACTGTCTGAACTTAAAATATTCATTCCTTTTAGAAAAAATTCCAAGGTATCCTTACCAATCGCTTGATCGTATACAAAGCGAACAGGTTCGCCAACTCTTCGCTCTTTAACCGAATTTGATATTTTTTCCATCAAACTTTTACTCAAATCACTATCAAACTCTAACTGCGCATCTCGAGTGATTTTAATCATGTGAGCTGAAATACTTTCATAATCAAATATATTAAATATATTATTTAAGTTAAGTCGAATAACATCATCTAAAAGAACAATATACTGCTTATTTGAGTTTGATGGTAAAACAACAAATCGATTAATTGTATTAGGAATTTCTACAACAGCATATATAATGTTATTAGTAGAATTATCTGATTTTAAAACAAGTTTAACCGCTAAATAACCCGAAGTATCTTTTAATAAAGGAAATTCCTCCAAATTATTCAACATGATGGTAACAACCGCCGGACTTACGTTTTGAATAAAAAAATCATGTATAAAAATTTCTTGTTCTTTTGTTACTTGATTTTCATTAATAATAAAGATGTTTTCCTTTTCTAATTTTTTTTCGATTTCGGTTAAAATACGCAAACTTTCAGATTGCTGTTCAATAACAATTCCTGTAATTTCTTTAAGCAATTGTTCAGCAGGAACACCTAATATTTTTTCGGTTTCAACAGTTTCAAAACTCATTCTTCGGATTGCTGCATAACGCACTCTAAAAAATTCATCTAAATTATTTGAAAAAATTCCAAGGAATCGAAATCTATCTAATAAAGGAACATTTTCGTCATTAGCTTCTTGAAGTACTCGGGCATTGAATGTTAACCAACTTTTTTCTCTGTCTGTATAATTATTTAATGTGTTATTCATTTTTTAAACTGGCTTGGAAATATGGTTGTTATTGATTGTCCTTTACCTAAATTTTGCTAATCTTCTTAATAAAATTGCAGTACAACAACAATTGAAGTTTAAACAATTTAAATTTAAAGGTCTCCAAATTTATTAACAAAATTTGTAATAGTTTCATAATATCTAAAAAGAATTACTTTGCTTAGTATTTTTAATGATTTTAACCTAATATTACATAAAGTTAACTAATCTAAATGAGTTTTTTTTTAATTTTATTTATCGTTACAAATATTCTACAAGATTGATATGATACTTTTTATATATTAGCAAATCAAATAATATCACAAATAAATATTACCATGAATAAATCATATTTATTAACTTTTATACTTTTTGTTAACATTTTTTTTTCTTGTTCTAATGACAATGAAAATTCAAATAATTCAAGCATATTTTCAACTCCACTAACTGCAGGTAGTTATTGGACTTATAATATTGAAGATCAATCTGGAATTAATAGAGACTCTTTATTTGTTGATAGTGAAACTACTATAAACAACAATACCTATAAAGTTTTCAAAGCTAAAAATGATGCAGCTACAGGATTTTATTCAAATTCTCTAAAAAATAATAATATTAGAGAGAATAATGGTAAATTATTACTAACCGGAGATTTAGCATTAACTGCTGGACAAAATTTACCGTTTACGATTGATTTATCATTAAATGATTTTATAATTTTTGATAAAAATGCTACAAATAATCAAACTTTAAATTCGTCACCAAAAACAGGTGTAATAAATGAGACAGTTAATGGGGTTCCACTAACAATTAGCTACTCTTTACAATCGTATGGAGGAGAAACATTATCAACATTTACAACTCCAAATGGTATGGTGTATTCTAATGTAAAATCGACCAAAATAAAACTAAATCTAACCATAACTACAATTATAACAGTCCTTGGTTCACCTCAAACGTTTACGGCTTTAGCACCTCAAGATGTTTTGGTATCTACACAATATTTATCTGATGGAATTGGTGTAGTTTATACTAACACAGTTTCTTCATACACTGTAAGTAATTTTGTTGCAAATGAATTACAAATACCTGAGAGCGACACACAAACTCAAGAAGAATTTTTAGACAACTATGACATTAACTAAATAATTTTAAAACCTTCTAAGCTAATATATTATTTCATTTTTTATCTATTATTACTTTATAATAAACCGTATAAAATTGGCTATCTTTGTAAAAACAAATAATATGAAGAAATTAATTTTATCTGCATTTATGCTATTAGGTATAGCGTTTAGCGCTCAAGCTCAAGAAATTTCTAAAAATGTATTAGGCCTTCGATTAGGAGATAACGATGGTTTTGGAGGAGAAATTTCTTATCAAAGAGCATTAGGTTCAAACAATCGTTTAGAAGTTGATTTAGGTTGGAGAAATAGTAAAGACGTTGATGCTTTTAAAATTGTTGGATTATACCAATGGATATGGAATATTGATGGCGGTTTTAATTGGTATGCTGGTGTAGGTGGAGGAATTGGAAGTTGGAGTTATGACAAAAACGATGTTGAAGATAGCGGAAGTTTTATTTTAGCCGCTGGTGATATCGGAATAGAATATAACTTTTCTGAAGTGCCTATTCAATTGACATTAGACTTTAGACCAGAAATGTATTTTGGTGGTGATTATTTAGATTTTAGAGATGGATTTGGTCCTGATTTTGCTTTAGGAATTAGATATAAATTCAATTAATAAAACATCCTTAATAAAAAAGTAGCCGTATCATCATTGATCGGCTACTTTTTTTTATTCAACAATTGTATTTTTACCTTTTGGAATTAAAGCGATACAATAAGGATTAGTGATTACCGTAGTTGCTAATTCTCCTTTTTTTGGACCAATTTCCTTTTTCTTAACAACAATAGTTTCATTTTCATTTACTATTGATTCTATGCTAATTTCATAACCTCCAGAGTTTTTTTGACCTTGAAATAAAACCAATACATTTTTATTTTTAAAATCAACTTTTAAAAAATTAGCATATTGTGATTCATCTAATTTTAACGAATCTATAAACTGAATATAGGATTCATTATCACTAATTATTAGATGACCAGGCTTTTCAGCCCCGCCAATTGCACTATTATAAATTACAGAAAAAGAAGTGTCTACAACTTTTTTTGGAGCACTACAAGAAAAAATCACAAACAATATGGGTAAAAATTTAATCATTACTTTGAATTTATAGCTTTAAAATAAATCTGTTCATATAATGGTAGTATATTTTGAATATCAAACAATTTAGCAGTTTCTAAAGCATTTAATTTAAATTGGGTTAATTTTTTGTCATCTTGTAACAAAGAAATGGCATCTCGGCTCATTTTAGCAACATCACCTACATCACTCAAATATCCAGAAAAATCATCTTTATTTACTTCAGGTAAACCACCTGAATTACTTGAAATTACAGGTACACCGCAAGCCATTGCTTCTAATGCTGCCAAACCAAAACTTTCTGTTTCTGATGGTAATAAAAATAAGTCAGAAAAACACAATATCTTGTCAATTTCATTACTATTCCCAAAGAAAATTACTTTGTTCTGAATACCTAACTTTTCACATAAATATTCTGCATTTTCTTTTTCTGGACCTTCGCCTACCATCATTAATTTGGAAGGTACTTCCTTCTGGATTTCATAAAATATTTTCACAATATCTTCAATGCGTTTTACCTTTCGGAAATTTGAAATGTGTGTGATAATTTTTTCATTTTCAGAGGCCATTAAAGATCGATGGCACGGAATATTCTCTTTTAATTTTTCTTTGTTTAATTCAATAAAGTTTGGAACAACTTCAATATCATTTTTAATATCAAATAAACGATAAGTATCATCTTTTAAGCTTTGAGAAACACTCGTAACCACATCAGATTTATTGATACTAAAACTCACTGCTGGCTTATAAAATGGATGATTTCCTACCAAAGTAATATCAGTTCCGTGAAGTGTTGTAACCATTGGAATATGAATACCTTCATCGGCTAACATTTGTTTAGCCATATAACCTGCATACGCATGTGGAATTGCATAATGCACATGTAAAACATCGATTTTATATAATTTTACCATATCTACCAATTTGCTTGAGAGCGCTAATTCATAGGGTTGGTAATGAAATAATGGGTATTCTGGAACATGCACTTCATGATAATGTACGTTTGGATTCAATAACGCCAGTCGTACCGGTTGACTGTATGTAATGAAATGGATTTCGTGACCTCTTTTGGCTAATTCTAAACCAAGCTCGGTAGCCACTACTCCACTTCCTCCAAAGGTTGGATAACAAACAATTGCAATTTTCATGAATATAAATTTTGTTTAAAATTACCATTTCTAATATTGGCAATTATAAAACATTTGTTAAAATTATTTTTTAAAAGCAGATTCATAAGTCACAATCCATTCTTGAACTGTTACCTTACTTACCAATTCACCAATCAAATCAAACGGAATATTTTCAGGCTTTTTGATGCGAAAGCAACTTTTACCAATATCTAGTTTTTGTTTAGAATGTTTAGGATATTCAGAAACAAACCATTCGTATAATTCAGGATTTGCATACATACCCATATGATAAAAATTAATGCTGTTTTTTTGACTTGCAAAGGAGATAAACGGCAAAGGTAACTCTGGCGTACAATGATAACCTGAAGGATATAGTGAATGCGGTACTACATACCCTATCATACCATAACTTATACATTCTTGAAAACCTTCTGGAAGATTTTCTAAGATTACTTTTCTTAATTTTTGCAACGCTTCTCTCCTATCTGCAGGAGATTCGTTGATGTATTGATCTACTGTAATTGTTTGTGATGTCATAGTTATTCAATTATAGCTTCATAGATTACCTTTTGGATATTCTCTCTAATATTTTCTTTTGACAATTTATTCGATGCATTGGAATCTGGATAAGTTCTATTAGATAAGAATACATAAACAATTTCTTTATCTGGATCAGCCCAAGTCATAGTCCCTGTAAAACCAGTATGGCCAAAACTTGTTAACGAAACACAACCACAAGTAGGCCCTTCGTTACCTAATTGAGGCTTATCAAAACCTACTCCTCTTCTATTTCCTTCTTTACAAAAATAACACGTATTGAACAAATTGAATGTATTTTCAGTAATGTACGTTCGACCGCCATAGCTTCCTTTTTGAAGATACATTTGCATTACTTTAGCCACATCCAAAGCGTTAGCAAACAAACCAGCATGCCCTGAAATTCCACCTTGCATAGCTGCGGCCATATCATGAACATAACCTTGTACTAATTGATGTCTAAAGTAGGTATCGTTTTCTGTTGGAATTATTCTTGAAACATTCATTTTTCGCAAAGGATTGTACATGATTGAATTTGCTCCAAGTGGCTCGTAAAAATTAAAATGCGCTAAATCTTCTAACGACTTTTTATTGTGAAATTCTAAATATTCTTTGAATAAAATAAAAGAGAAATCACTGTATTTGTATTGTTTTTTAGGTAATAATTCGCTATCAAAAATGGTTTTTACTATTGTATCATTGTAGCCTTTTTTCAAATACAATTTATCTGCCACATGAATTGGAAATTCATCCGAAAATTCACTTCTATAAAATTTAGAACTCGGTCGATTTAAACTATCCAAAGTAACTTTATAAAAAGGAATCCAAGGCTGAAATCGGGCTTGATGCGTTAACATATCTAAAACTGTAGCATTGACTTTATTAGAATTTTTAGAAGCAGGCAACATTGTTTTTAACTTAGTGTCTAAAGTTAAATGTCCTTTGTCAAATTCTTGCATTACATTAGGTAAAGTAGCTACAATTTTTGTCAAAGATGCAATATCATAAACATCGATATTTGAAACTTTTTGTTCTGATTCATAAGTATGATTTCCAAATGATTTTTGATAAATAATTTTTCCTTTTCTAGCAACTACAACTTGAAGTCCTGGTGTCATTTTTTTAGATATCGCATAATTGGCTATGGAATCTATTTTGATTAATACTTTAGAATTCATACCCACATTTTCAGGAATTGAAAATCCGAGTCGTTTAATTTCTAAAGTTTCAATACCTTCATTTACTTTAAATTCATCATCAATTGAAACTGGTAATTTTCCTTTTGCTCCCATAGCCCCAAAAATAATTTGAGGAGCAATAGTTTGCGAAATATTGTTATTTTGATAAGCCACAACAATAGTTTCAATATCTTCAAAGTTTTTTAAATTGGTTAGTGAATAAGGTTTACTAAAACAAGTTAAAATAACATCATTTTGCTTAGCAATTTGATTTATCCAAAGCATCTCTTTGAAGTTCAAATTGTGATTTCTCCATGCGCCATCTTGTTTGTGATAGCCAATAATTACCTTTGTAAAATCTTGTAATTGAACCAAAACCGAATCTAAATTTTTAGAAGTAATTTCGCTAATAACTGCGTAATTTCTTAAATGTAATAAGAACGTATCAGATTTATCATTACCTAATTTAATGTACGCAATTTTCTCTTTTTCAATATCTCTAATTGGTACTAATTTATCATGATTTTTTATTACCGTAACTGCATTTTCATATAATTTATAATTTAATGCATCAAATTCAACAGCATTCAAATCATTGTATAAATTATCTAAAACTATTGGTTGGTAGTTATTTAAATTTGCCTTGTATTTATAACCCAAAATCTTTTTTACCGAATACATCAAACGTTCTTCTGTAATAACGCCAGCATCAAAAGCTTCTTTAAACTTTTTAATTGCCACAGGAACATTTTCAGCAAATAGCAACACATCATTTCCTGCTAAAAAAGCTTCTAAATCTATATCGCCTGGTTTTTTAAAATTACTGGCGCCTTTCATATTTAGTGCATCCGTAAAAATTAAACCTTCAAATTGTAATTCTTTTTTTAACATATCAGTAACTACTGGATATGAAATAGAAGTTGGATAGTTTTCTCGAGGTTCTATACTTGGCACATTTAAGTGCGCCACCATGACACTAGTTAATCCATTCTTAATTAATTCTTTGTAAGGATATAATTCCACTTCATTCAATCGATTTCTATCAAAATTTACCACAGGTAATGTATGATGTGAATCTGTTGAAGTATCACCATGACCAGGAAAATGCTTAGCCGTTGCAAATACACCTTCATCTTGCAAACCCTTCATAAGAGCTAAAGCACGCATGGTAACATTTTCTTTCGTTTCTCCAAATGAACGATTCCCAATAATAGGATTTTTAGGATTGGTGTTAATATCAACAACCGGTGCAAAATTGAAATGAATACCCATTCTCTTTGATTGTTTTGCCATTTGATTTCCGGCTTTCTCAATCAACTTCATATCTTGAACTGCACCTAAAGTCATGTTCCAAGGATAACGATAAGTAGAATCTAAACGCATACTTAATCCCCACTCTGCATCAATACCAATGAATAAAGGAACTTTCGATTTTTCTTGGAAACGATTGGTTAATTTAGCTTGACGTATTGGACCTCCTTGAAAAAAAATTAATCCTCCAATTTTATACTCTTCTACTAATTTTTCAACAGATTTATTATGAGCTTCATCTTTATTTGAATAAGCAGCCACCATAAATAATTGCCCCACTTTTTCTTCAAATGATAATTGATTATAAATACTATCAACCCATTGTTCCTGTGTTACTTGTTTAACCAATAAATCTGGCTCTGGAGTATTTTGAGAAAATGATATATGTATTGAAACTATTAAACAAAATAGTATATAAAAATGTCGCATAAATAATTTTTTGATTTTTGTACTAAGAACTAAATCTATGCCAAATTACTACATTTCTTATTTAAACAAAAAACTGTTAAGTTTATTTTAAGAAGAAAGTTTAAAATGACATTAATATGGTTCTCGACTGTAATAATATATTAAAGCTATGGCAATAAATCAATGTGTCGGTCATGGTATCCTAATAAATAAAGTACACCATCTAATCCAATACTTGAAATAGCACTTTGAGCATTATCTTTAACTTTGGGTTTGGCATGAAACGCAATTCCTAAACCTGCCAAATTTAGCATAGGTAAATCATTTGCCCCATCACCAATTGCAATGGTTTGACTAATATGTAAGCCTTCTTTATGAGCAAGTTCTTTTAAATATGCTGCTTTTTTATTGCCGTCTACTATTTCACCAATATAGCCACCAGTTAAAACGCCATCTTTAATTTCTAATTGATTGGCAAAAACGTAATCGATACCTAACTCTTTTTGTAAATAATGCCCAAAATAGGTAAATCCACCAGAAAGAATTGCAGTTTTAAAACCATACGTTTTAAGGGTATCAATTAATCTTCTTGCACCTTTTGTAATTGGCAAATTGATTGCAACCTTTTCTAACACATCTTCTTTTAATCCTTTAAGAAGTAGCATTCGTTGTTTAAAACTTTCGTTAAAATCAATTTCACCTTGCATAGCTAATTCTGTAATAGCCCTAACTTGTTCACCAACACCAGCAAACTCTGCAAGCTCATCAATAACCTCAGTTTGAATTAAAGTGGAATCCATATCAAAGCAAACTAAGCGTCTATTTCTTCTGTAAATATTATCTTCTTGAAAAGCAATATCAACATCTAAATCTCTTGAAATCTGCATGAACTTTTCAGTAAACTCTGATTTGTCTTCAATTATTCCTCGAATTGATAATTGAATTGATGCTCTTGGATAATCATCTTCATTTACTAAGGAAGCTCTTCCAGTTAAACGTTTTATAGCATCAATATTTAAGTTTTTTTCTGAAATAACTTTTGTTACTTCTGAAATTTGTTCGGCAGTCAATTTTTCACCTAAAAGGGTTACAATGTATCTGTCTTTTCCTTGAAGACTCACCCATTTTTCATAATCTTCAAGCGTAATAGGTTTAAATTTTGCTTTAATACCTAATTCATACGATTTAAACAATAAATCTTTTAAAACTGCCGCTGATTTTTTCCCAGATTTAATCTGAAAAAGGATTCCTAAAGATAACGTATCATGGATATTTGCTTGCCCTATATCTAAGACCTTAGCATCATATGCTGCTAAAACAGCCGTTAAAGAAGAAGTTAAACCTGGTTTGTCTTGTCCTGATATATTTAATAAAAAGATATCGCTAGCCATAAATTTTAAAGTAAGTAATGAATTAGTAGTTACTAAAAAAATCTATTGTGCCAACTTTCACTAGCAGGAACTTCCCAAAAATCTTTCCATTCGCCCAAAGTATTTAATAGATTATTAAATACAATAGTGTTTCCTGAAACCGCTTTTTCTTTGGCTAATTTTTTAAATTCTATTAATGGTTTAAAGGCTACATGCTCGCCCATCTTATATGTCACATTCATTTTATCCAATAAATCAACATTGTATTTTTGTTCAAAGATTTGAATTAATTGAACAGAAGCATCAATTGAACAACCTGTTGCCGCTTGAATCTCTTGATTTACAGCAATAATAATAAAACGATTATAACGAGTCACAAAAGAAGTCTCGAGGTGTTGTCCGTGAGCTGTCCAGTTATCCAAAAATATTTTTAATTCGTGTTCAATTTCTTGAATTTCTATATCTGAAAATTTTCTGTTAGATTGATATATCCAAATTTTTGAATCGTCTGGTAAGCTTTCAAAAGGTACAAACATGATTATTTTTTAATTATATCAGTAACAATTTTATAAGACACAAACTTCCCTAATTTAGCATCGTACAATTCCATTTCATAATACGTAACGTCTACTTCATCAGTAGCTTTTAGTACTTTATCTGTTAATAAAAATGCATTATCAAAATTACTTAACAAAATAAATTGATTGGTTTTTCCACTTGCTTCTTTAACTACAAAAGTTATGAATTGTTCGGTTTTTATTTCAGAAACTTTACCTGAAACTGATAATTCTTCACTTTCATCTGGTGCAACTTCTTCTTCATCATCAAGCATAAATTTGAAAATAGTAGGACACTTTGATCCCATTTTTTTTCCAACATCATATCCTAATTCTTCCATTTTTTTATCGTTAGAAATAACATCTTTGCCATAATGTTTTTCAACATCCTTTTCAAATGCATTGATTCCTTCAAGCAAACAAATTCCAATTGTTAATTCAAAATTTTCTTTTGTAATTTCTTGCTTTTCAGCACAACCACAAGCTTTTTCAGCTAATTTTTCAGACAATTGTTCTTTAGTAAGTTTTTGTGCAAATGCAATATTTCCAACAAGTACTAATAATAATAGTATTTTTTTCATGTTAAGTTTTTAATTTATAAATTTTGTGCATTTGCAATTATTTCTGCAATATCTAACACTTTAACTTCGCTTTCTTTGTGTGCAAATTTCACTCCATCTGTCATCATTGTATTACAATAAGGACAGCCTGTAGCAATAATATTTGGAGTGGTTTCAAGAGCATCTTTAGTTCTTAAAACGTTAATTTCCATATTCCCTTTTTCAGGTTCTTTAAACATTTGAGCTCCACCAGCTCCACAACATAAAGCAGAACTTTTGCTTCGTTTCATCTCAACAATTTGTGCGTTTGTTTGAGATAATATTTCTCTTGGCGCTTGGTATTCATTGTTAGCTCTACCTAAATAACAAGGATCATGAAAAGTAATACGACTACCTTTATAAGTATCTTTATTAAAATCAATACGTCCTTCTTTTAAAAGCTGTTGAATAAATTGAGTGTGATGTAAAACTTCATAATTTCCACCTAAACTAGGATATTCATTTTTTAAGCAATTAAACGAATGAGGATCGCAGGTTACAATTTTCTTTACTTCGTAAGCATTTAGCAATTCAATATTCATTAAAGCTTGCATTTGAAATAAAAATTCATTTCCAGCTCTTTTTGCTACATCTCCTGTACTACTTTCTTCTGTACCTAAAACTGCAAAATTTACATTTGCTTTATTTAAAATTTTAACAAAAGCTCTTGTAATTTTTTTTGCTCTGTCATCGAAACTACCAGCAGAACCTACCCAAAATAAAATTTCAGGTTGTCTTCCTTCGGCCATCATTTGGGCCATTGTTGGTACAATTAAATTTTCAGACATATTATATACTATTTATGATAGTTAATGTAAAATTATTCGTTTACCCAATTTAAACGATCCATTTGATTATATTGCCAAGGAGCGCCGTTGTTTTCAATATTACTCATCATATTGTTTAGCTCCATTGGCGCCGCACTTTGTTCCATTACCAAATAACGACGCATATCAATAATAATTGATAACGGACTAATATTAATAGGACATTCTTCAACACATGCATTACAAGTTGTACAAGCCCATAATTCTTCTGGCGTAATGTAATCGTTTAGTAAAGATTTTCCATCATCTACAAAAACACCTTTATTTAAATCAATATTTCTTCCTACTTCCTCTAAACGATCACGCGTATCCATCATGATTTTACGAGGTGATAATTTTTTTCCTGTTTGATTAGCTGGACATGAAGATGTACAACGACCACACTCGGTACAACTGTAAGCGTTTAATAATTGAACCCAATTTAAATCCTGAACATCTGATGCACCAAATTTTGCAGGCACTGCATCCGGATTTGCTGGGGCTGCAAATGGATCTGCACTTGGATCCATCATTAATTTTACTTCGTTTGTAACACTTTGCAAATTATCTAATTTACCTTTCGCATTTAAATCTGCAAAAAAAGTATTTGGAAACGCTAATAAAATATGTAAGTGTTTTGAGAAATATAAATAGTTCAAGAAAACTAATATTCCAGCAATATGTAACCACCAAGCGGATCTTTCGATAACAACCACTAAACCTTCACTAATTCCATTAAACATTGGAGCGATAAATTGAGAAATAGGAAAACTTCCTGCTTGATTATAATGACCAATTCCTAAATTTTGAAGGTGAAAATCAGCTGCATTCATTATCAAGAATAATGACATTAATACCACTTCAAAATATAAAATATAATTGGCGTCATTTCTAGGTTTTCCATCTAAATCTGTACTCGTAAAACGACCTAACTTGGTTACATTTCTTCTGATCCAAAAAATAATTACGGTAATTAAAACTAAGAAAGCTAAAACTTCAAATGAACCAATAAGCACATCGTAAAATCCACCCATAAAGGATAATACACGGTGTGTTCCAAAAAGGCCATCAATTATGATTTCTATTACTTCAATATTGATAATTACAAATCCAACATACACTACAATATGTAAAAAACCAGCAATTGGTCGTTTCACCATTTTTGATTGCCCTAAAGCAACCATTGTCATATTCTTCCAACGTTCGGAAGCATTATCGCTACGATTTACATCGTGACCCAATTTTATATTACGAATTAGTTTTTTTACATTAATTGTAAAATAACCTATACCTGCTGCTAAAAGCAATGCGAATAAAATATTATCTAAAAAATTCATCGTATAAAATTTACTTTTTAATTGTATCGTTTACTGGAGCTACATAAGGTTTGTTTTTCTTTCCAAAAAGAGAAACATTTACATAACGTGTAGGATGAAGACGAACATCTTGTAATAACAACTCTAATTCTTTAGAAGTATTAGTAAAGTTAGTGTACATAGCATCATCTTTCATTAATTTACCCATTGTTCCTTTTCCTTGTTCAATGTCAATCATTATTTTATCAACATTTGCTAAGGTTTTTTCTAAATTTCTTACCGTTTGACCCAAATTAGCTTTTGCTAAAGAATCTGACATTTTTGAAAAATTTGCAGCCGTATTATCAAAATTAGTCATTGTTGAATTGAACTTAGATTTATTATCTGCAATCATTCCATTAATGTTTTTGGAGGCAACACTAAATTCAGAAAGCGTTTTATTCAATTCCGAAATACTATTTTTAAGATTTTTTTTGGTTTTTTCGTCTAAAATATCATTAAAATTGGTAAATAAAGCATCTGCATTATCTAATAGTTTTTGAACTTTATATTGCAGTGGCTCTAACTGTTGGGCTAAAGCATCAGTAATACCTAATTTGCTACTAGCTTTTAAGTAATCACCTGATTTAATGTAATTTTTATCTTGAAAATTAGGTTTAATTGCAATTTGTCTACCTCCTACTAACCCTGAATCATATATTTCAGCAATACTTGATTTAGAAATTGGAAAATCAGTGTTGATTTGCATTTCAACAAGTAATTTACCATCAGGTTGAATAGTAATAGCATCTACTTTACCAATAGCTAATCCGTTAAGTGTAACTGGAGCTGAGTTTACAAGTCCGGCTACGTTGTCATAAACAACATAAACACGTGTAGTACTATTGAATAAGTCTTTTCCTTTTAAAAAATTATATCCCCAAATAAATAAAAATATAGATACAATTACGAGTACAGCGGTTTTAATTTCTTTAGTTAGTTTCAAAGTATTCTAATTTTTAACAAAAATAAACTTTTATTTTATTTTATTGCATCGGTAACGTTTATTTTTATTCCGTCTTTATAAGCCACAATAAATGCAGTTTTATAGCCTTTTTGTTTCGCTTCTTCCAATTTTTGTTTTATAGAATCATAATTTTTATCAGATGCATAAAAATATTTGAATAAACTTCCTGAAGGTTCTACTGAAATCGGGCTTAATCCTTTAAAATTTGAAGGAATCGTAGCTAATTCTTTTGTACTAGCCGAAATTTGAATTTTAAATACAATTCCTTTTTCAATAGTATTTTCTGCTTTTTTTATAATTTGTTCTTTTTTGGGAACTTCTTTAACAATAATTTCTTCCATTTTAGGAACATTTTTATCTTCTTCTTTTACATCATCATTGCTAGAAGGGCTAAAAAATTCATTTTTATAATCCATAATAGCCTTAGCAATTGCCTCTGCTAATAAATCTTGTCCAGTTTCCGAATTTAAAAATTCACCTTCTTCTTTATTAGAAACAAATCCCATTTCAATTAAAACCCGTGGCATAGTTATTTGACGCAATACTAAGAATCCAGCTTGTTTAACACCTCTATTTTTATTATCTGTTTTCTTGGTAAAAAATTCTTGAACTCTCCCCGCCAATTCAATACTTTGATCTAAATGCTCTTCTTGTAAAATAGAAATTCCAATTACCGATTCGGGAGAATTAGGATCATAACCATCATATTTAATTTTATAATCGGTTTCTAAAGTAACTACTTCGTTCTCATTTTTAGCAACTTCTAAGTTGGATGCATTACGGGTAATTCCCATCACGTATGTTTCATTGCCTTCAGCAGCTTGGTTTTTATTTGCATTACAATGCATCGAAACAAAAATACTTCCTTTGGATTTATTTGCAATATTAGCGCGTTGTTGTAACTCAATAAAAACATCTGATTTTCGTGTAAAAACGACATCAATTTGAGGGTCTTTTTCTAATATTGCACCTACTTTAAGTACTGTTTGTAATGCAATATTTTTTTCAATATTACCATGATAAACAGCTCCATAATCTTTTCCACCGTGACCGGCATCTAAAACTACTTTAAACTTTTTGGTTTGACTAAATCCTGTTAAAAAAAACATTGAAATAATTACAAATACAATTTTCTTATCCATAAACTTTTGTTTTTAATTTGTAAATGTTACAATAAATGCAGAAGTGTATCCCTTTTTTTTAGCTTCTTCTAATTTTTTCTTACAAGAATTATAATCCGTTTCATTGCCGTAAAAATACTTATATAGTTTTTTCTCTTTTTCAAATGATATCTCTTTTAATCCTTTAAAATTTGAAGGTTTAGTCGCTATTTTTTTTCTTCCGGCCGATATTTGAACTTTATAATATGTGGTAGTAGATTTTTCGTTTTCAGAATCCGATGAATTAACTGTTTTTGGATTTGAATTATCATCAGAAATTACAGCATTAGATTCTGTATTTCTCTCAGACGCATCAGGATTAAAAAAATCATTTCTATACGAAACAATCGCTTTAGAAATAGAAGTTGCTATTTCTTCTTTCCCTTTATTTGAGTCTAAATATTTACCTTCTTCCGGATGGCTCACAAAACCTAATTCGATTAAGACGCCTGGCATAACTGTTGCATCCAACACCCAAATTGGTTGTTGCTTTACTCCTCTCGAAAATCGTCCGTCATTAGAAACAAAATTCTTTTCAATTTCAGAAGCTAAACTAATACTTTGGTCTAAAAACTCTTCTTGTAAAATTTTTAATCCTAAAAGTGTTTCAGGATTATTAGGGTCAAAACCTTTATATTTTTCATTATAGTTTTTCTCTAAAAATATAACGCCATTTTCTTTTTTTGCAATATCCAAATTGGTGTCGGTTCTAGACATTCCCATAACAAAAGTTTCTGTTCCTCTTGCTGCAGTACTTTTAACCCCATTACAATGCACAGAAACAAATAAATTAGCTTTTGCTTTATTGGCAATATTTGCGCGTTCCTTTAATCCAATAAAAACATCGGTTTTTCTTGTATAAATAATTTCAATATTCTTGTTAGATTCTAAAATTTTTCCAATTTTAAGCACAACATCTAAAACAATATCCTTTTCTTTTATACCATTTTTAACAGCTCCAGGGTCTTCTCCTCCATGACCTGCATCTAAAACCACTTTGAATTTGGTATGATTTTGACCAAAAGCTAATGTAAAAGTAAAAAGTAAAAGAATTATTGACAGGTATTTAGTGTAATTTTTAGTAGGCATAAAACTATTGATTGATATTATAAGTTATAATTTTATTAAAACATTAATTTTGCAAAAAAATATATGTAAGTTTGACACTTCAAAAAGTAAGCCAAATTTTTACAAAAATACTATTAAAAGCATTGCATACAAAGTTATTTCATATCGTTTTTTCAGTAATTTTTCTAACATTAGGAACCACCTCTGTTTTTTCACAAGAAAACCCTGCTTTAAATACGGTTACTTTATCAAAGTCTGACCTAAAAAAGGTGAAAGACTCTACATCTACTACGGTTGACACTACAAAAAAAAACAAACCTTTTTTGGATGGAGTGGTTAATATGAAATCGAAAGATTACGAAAAATTAGACCAAAAGAAAAAAACAGTTACTCTTCATAACGAAGCCGAAATTTACTACACCGATTTTGAATTAAAAGCTGGGAGAATTGTTTTAGACTATGAAAAAAATTTAGTGTATGCTGGTAGATTAAAAGATTCGGCTGGAAATTACATACAAAGGCCCGTATTTAAACAAGGGGATAACGTTGTAGAACCCGATTCAATTATTTTTCATACCAAATCAAAACGAGCTAAAGTTTGGAACTCAAGAACCAATCAAGGAGAATTATTTATAAAATCTGAGATTTCTAAAAAAGAAAATGACTCGGTTTATTTTATGAAAAATGCACGCCTTACCACCTCAGAAAATATTGATGATCCAGAATATTATTTTTTAGTAAAACGAGTAAAATTTGTGCCAAAAAAGAAAGTGGTAATGAATTCTACTCAAATGTTCATTGCTGATGTTCCTACCCCAATATGGTTGCCTTTTGGTTATTTTCCTATGTCTGAAAAAAGCACCTCTGGATTCATAATGCCTACACCTGGACAAAATAATCAACAAGGTTATTTTTTACAAAATGGAGGGTATTATTTTGCGTTAAGTGATAATTATGATTTAGCCGTTTTAGGAGATTACTATACTAATGGAAGTTACGGTTTACGAGCCGAAACAAGCTATGCCAAACGCTACAAATTTAATGGTAGGGCTAATATTCGATTCGAAAATAATATTCAAAGTGAAAAAGGTTTTCCCGATTATTTAAAATCAAGACAATACAACATACAATGGTCGCATAGTCAAGATTCTAAAGCTTCCCCGAATTCAAGATTTTCTGCCTCTGTAAATTTAGGAAGTAGTCAATATTACCGCCAATCTGTAAATTTAAATAATATTGGTTCAACCATAAATAACAATTTAAGTTCCTCAGTTTCTTATTCAAAAACGTTTCAAACGGTTCCACAAGTAAACATGTCATTGTCTGCAACCCATTCTCAAAATACGAATACGCAACAAATCGACATGACACTTCCAACGTTTCAAGCAAGTGTAGATCGTATTTTTCCTTTTGCTAAGGGCGATGGTGTTAAAAAAGGAATCATTAAAAACATTAGTTTTCAATACAACATTAGAGGAGAAAATAGAATTAAAACTACTGATTCGTTATTTTTTAAGCCACAAATGTTTAGAGATGCGCGAACTGGATTTCAACATTCTATTCCAATTAGTACTAATTTTAAAGTATTCAAACATTTTAGTGTAACTGGAAGTGCGAATTACAATGAAGTATGGACTTTAAACACTATTGAAAAGTATTATAGTGCCACGGAAAACAAAGTAGTTACAGTAGATAAAAACGGTTTTGAATCGTTTAGAACTTATAATTTTAATGTAGGTATTGGAACTACCGTTTATGGTACATTTAATTTTGGCGAAGGCAAAAAAATTGAAGCAATCCGACATGTTGTTCGACCAAATATTTCGTATGGTTATACTCCAAGTTTTGATCAATATTTTGAAAGATATGCATTAGATGCTTCGGGAATAAATTTTTCTAATTATACCAAATTTGATAATGGCCTATTTGGTTCACCTTCAAACAGTATTTCAAATGCTATGAACTTTTCGATCAGCAATACTTTTGAAGCTAAAGTAAAAGATAAAGAAAGTAAAAAAGGAGAAACTAAAAAGGTAATACTTTTAAACAACTTAAATTTTTCAACACGTTATGATTTTAATGCCGATTCTTTAAAGTTAAAAGAAATATCTGTTAGTGGTGGAACACAATTATTTAAACAAAAGATGAACATCAATTTTGCTGCCGTATTAGACCCTTATGCAATAGATAATTCAGGAAAAAGAATTGAAAAGTTCAATATTGATAATGGCGGGAGTTTGTTTCGATTACCAAGAGCAAATGTTACTTTAAATTATAGTTTTTCAAGTGCTGATGGTAAAGATAGCAGCAAAAAATCAGATCAGAATGTTCAAAATGGTGGTCGCGAAGATGATTTATTTGGCGTAGGAACAGATTTAAGTGATAACAAACAAAGTCTGTTTGGAAAAGATAAGAAAGAGGACGAAAAAGGAACTAATTCTGAATGGTACAATACCAAATTACCATGGGATTTAAGGATAGCCTATTCCATGAATTATAACAACTCAAACCGACAAGATGAGATTGCTTCTCATTCCTTAATGGCTTCTGGAAACATTGAATTAGCTCCAAGATGGAAAGTTGGTTTTTCATCGGGATATGATTTTGTTCAAAAAGGAGTTACTTTCACGCAATTGCGTTTTGAACGAGATTTAGAAAGTTGGAGAATGAGTTTCAACTGGGTTCCTTTTGGAACTAATACCTATTGGGGTTTCTTTATTGGAATTTCATCTTCAATATTAAGCGACATTAAATACGATAAACGACAATTACCAGATCGTGTTTTTAGACAATAAACAACTAACCTATTATGAAAAAAATAATTTTTACAGACAAAGCTCCGGCACCTATCGGCCCTTATAATCAAGCAATTTTAGTAGATACTACTTTATACACCTCTGGTCAAATTGCTTTAGACCCTGTAACCATGGAATTGGTTTTAGATGATATTGAAACAGAAACAAAACGTGTTATGGATAACCTAAAAGCTGTTTTAGAAGCTGCCGATATGACCTTTGAAAATGTAATAAAGTCTACTATTTTTATTATGAATATGGCCGATTTTGCTCTAATTAATAAGGTTTACGGAAGTTACTTTAACGAAGAAACTGCTCCAGCTAGAGAAACTGTGCAAGTAGCATGTTTGCCAAAAAATGTAAATATTGAAATATCAATGATAGCGGTGAAATATTAACGGTTTCTTAAAATAAATACAATCCTCCAATTTATACTTGAGAGGATTTTTTTTTATAATTTGGCTTAAATGAAATCAATACATAAAATAATAATTTTACTTTTTTTAATTAAAGTAACAATTGTAAATGCTCAATTTAAAGAAAAGAATGCCTTATATACTTCAGGTGAAATTAATAAAGGTAATTATGTTGGGATTGATATTAATTTAAACTATGTCTATAAAAATAATTATAGTTTTAAAATTGGATATACTGGAAATATACGAAAACCTAAATCACAACCCGAAGATTACTCGTCTGGCTTAACAGGCGTTGTACTTTTTGGAGCTGCTAATCCATATGACCAATTAGAAAATTATCAAATTGGTATTGGTAAAATTTACAATCTAAACAATAGTGGCACTATTAGAGCAAATATATCTTTAGGATTAGGTTATACAATTATAAATGAGCCTGAAAATTGGGTAAGAATTAATAATGGATTTTTAGCTGAAAATTACACTTGGAATTATAATAAGTCAACAACTTTTAGTGTAATAGTAAATCCAAAAATAGAATTTCCCTTTTCAAGATTTTACGGGTTAACTATTTCTCCTCTACTCCAAATAAACAAAGACCGAACTTACATTGGAATTGGAATTGGTCAAATGATTGGATTATTACGAAAAAAAAAGTAATTTCAAATTAAATCTCATCTAAACCCAACAATAACAATTGAGCGGTGGCTTCATTAGTTGCTAACGGTACATTGTGCACATCGCAAATACGAATTAGCATGTTAATATCCGCTTCGTGCGCATGACTAGAGTTAGGATCTTTAAAAAATAATACCATTTTAGTTTTTCCTTCGGCAACGCGAGCGGCAATTTGCGCATCTCCGCCCAATGGTCCTGAGAGCATTCTCTTTACTTTAAACCCTGCTGCTACTGCCCGAGCCCCAGTGGTACCCGTTGCTATAATTTTAATTTTCTCTTTTAATAAAATGGTTTTGTTTTTATTTAAAAACTGCACCATATCGGCTTTTTTACCGTCGTGTGCTATAATGGCTATTTCCATAATGATAAGATTTCCTAACAAAGATAAAAATAAAAAATCCCAAATCCTTTTGTTATGATTTGAGATTTTTATTAACTTTAAATATATTTTATAATTTATTTATTTATTTAAGATATGATATGCAATTAAACCATCAATAGGTCTACGAAGTACATTTCCAATTTTTATATTGTATTTATTCAGAATTTCTGTAAGTTCGTCTTTCAAATAAAATGCAATAGAACCAATAAAATGAACCGGTACTTTATTACAATTTTCAAATTGCATGATGTAATTTTTGGCGTACTTTTTTAATTCTTTACGAATTAGTTTCTTACAATAAGGATGATTTTTATGCTTAATAATAAATTTTGCAAAAGTGGCTAAATACGCATTCGGATTTGATTCTTTATATAAATTATGCTTAATGTAATCTGCATCTAAATTATATTCTTCTTCAAATTCTTTTGCCAACTCAACAGGCATGGTATTAAAATAATACCCTCTTATAAGATGACGACCAAATCGATTACCAGAACCATCATCCATAGCTATATATCCTAAAGATTGTACTTTTTGATGTAATGTATTACCATCAAAATAACTACAATTTGAACCAGTACCTAAAATACATACAATGGCCGCTTCATCTTTTGGAGTGGTGGCATATACAGCAGCATATGTATCTTCGTGAACCACAATTTTAGCATTGATAAAATAATCTTGAAAAATATCGGAAAGGTGATTTTTCATTCGATCTGTTCCGCAACCTGCACCATAAAAAAACAAGTGTGTAGCTTTTAACTTATTTTGCGAAATATCAAATTTATCATCAAGTCGATTAATAATTTGTTCTTTATCTAAAACTTCAGGATTTAAACCTAAGGTTTGAGTAGTAAATAATACTTTTCCATTATCATCTATCGCAATCCAATCGGCTTTTGTAGAGCCACTATCAACTAATAATTTCATATTTTAAGGGTATAGAATAAAGAATAAAGAATAAAGAATAAAAATAGTAAATTATTTTCATCTTTATTCTTTCTACATTTGAATTTATTTTAAACCTGCAATATGTACCGATAAGTCGATTAATTTACTAGAATAGCCATATTCATTATCATACCAAGATACTAGTTTGAAAAAGGTTGAATTTAATCCAATTCCAGCCTTTGCATCTACAATTGATGTTCTTGTATCTGATACAAAATCTTGAGATACAACATCGTCTTCAGTGAAGCCTAAAACTCCTTTCATCTCATTTTCTGATGCCGATTTTAAAACTTTCATGATTTCTTCATATGTAGTTTCTTTGACTAATTTTACCGTTAAATCTACCACAGAAACATCAACTGTAGGCACACGGAATGACATTCCAGTAAGTTTTCCGTTTAAAGCAGGAATTACTTTACCAACTGCCTTAGCGGCACCTGTTGAAGAAGGAATTATATTTACAGAAGCAGCACGACCACCTCTCCAATCTTTTTTAGAAGGTCCGTCAGCAACCATTTGAGTAGCTGTAGAAGCATGAACGGTTGTCATTAATCCTTCTACAATTCCAAAATTATCATGAATAACTTTTGCTAAAGGAGCTAAACAGTTTGTAGTACATGAAGCATTAGAAACAATCGTATCTGATGCTTTAACTTGAGTATGATTTACCCCCATTACAAACATTGGTGCATCTGCTGAAGGAGCTGAAATAACTACTTTTTTAGCGCCACCATCAATATGAGCTTGAGCTGTTTCAAGGGTTGTAAAAATACCTGTACATTCTGCTACCACATCCACATCAACAGAAGCATCATCCCATTTAATTAATTTAGGATCTCTTTCTGCAGTAACTCTAATAAATTTATCATTTACAAATAGTTTTCCATCAATTACTTCCACTTTTCCATTAAAACGACCATGTACAGAATCGTATTTTAATAAATAAGCCAAATGATCTACATCTAATAAATCGTTAATAGCAACTACTTCTACATTATCTCTGTTAAACGTTTCTCTGAAAACAATTCTTCCAATTCTTCCGAATCCGTTTATTCCTAATTTTACTTTTGACATTTTATTTTTTTTTTAATTTATTATCTATTTATGATGATACAATATCGGATACTTTAACCAATTCCATATCAATTTCACTTTGTCCTTTAATAGCTTGTTCTAAAGGAGTTAAGGTTACTTTATCTTGGTATAAACCTACCATAAAGTTTGATTTTCCTTCTAACAAAGCTTCGACAGCTTTAACACCAAGTCTAGATGCTAAAACTCTATCAAAACACGAAGGTGATCCACCACGTTGCATGTGTCCTAATACAGAAACCCTTACATCGTATTCGGGCATATTCTCTTCGATATAATCTTTTAATTCAAAAACATTTTTACCTATTTTATCCCCTTCAGAAACAACAACAATACTTGATGTTTTTCCAGATTCTTTACTTCGTTTTAATGAATCCACTAATCGATCTAAACCAAATGCTTCTTCAGGAATTAAAATTTCTTCAGCTCCGGCACCAATACCTGCATTTAAAGCAATGTGTCCAGCATCTCTTCCCATTACTTCTACAAAAAATAATCTATTGTGAGAATTTGCTGTATCTCTAATTTTATCGATAGCATCAATTACCGTGTTAAGTGCTGTATCAAAACCTAGTGTATGACTAGTTCCAAAAATATCGTTATCAATTGTACCAGGAATACCTATTACTGGAAAACCAAATTCATCATTAAATATTTCAGCTCCTGTAAAACTTCCATCACCACCAATAACTACAAATGAATCGATTCCTGCAGCAACAAGATTATTATGGGCTAATTTTCTACCTTCAGCTGTTCTAAAATCTTTAGATCTAGCCGATTTTAAAATAGTTCCTCCTTTATTAATAATATTTTTAACATCTCTTGGTCCCATAGGCTTAAAATCACCTTCAATCATACCTTGGTAACCTCTATAAATACCTACACACTCTACATTATAGTATGCACAAGCTCTGACTACAGCTCTAATAGCAGCATTCATTCCCGGCGAGTCTCCGCCAGAAGTTAAAACACCTATTTTTTTAATTGAATTGGTCATAATAATTGTTTAATTATGTAAAGTTATAAAACGAAATATAATAAAAACACAATATTTGCTAACTATTTAATAATAGCTGCAAATTCAAACGTTTTCGTTAATAAGTTTTTGATTTAAGTACTAAAAAATAAGAATTAATCGATTTCTGGAACCTCAATAGGTTCCTCTTTAAGTGGTTCTTGTGATTTAGATTTTCTGTTATTTATGAATTCTATAAATTCTTGAGGGAACTCAGAATCGGGTAAATCATCTTGAGATTTAGATGAATCTTTTTTCTTGTTGCTTTTGAATATTTTTTGCAACATTTCTTTGAACGTATTAAATTCTACGTTATAAGTAAGTCCAAGTCCTTGTGTGTATCCAATACCTTCTCCAACATAATTAATATCGTTTTCTCTATTAAATACGTGAGCATTTAATGAACCATCTTCATTAAGCTGAATTAATACCTCTAAATTACCAACAATAACAGATTCGGTTACACCACCCACTGGAACTCCAACTTTACCATTTATCGAAATTCGGTCATTTATTCGAGTATTCATGGTTACACCTACTCTATCTGAAATCTCTGTTAATCGATTACCTTGTGAATAATCTAACCCTAATTGTAAGTTACTATCGCTATCGGCAAAAAGTCCATTAATTATAGAACTTGCTCCTTCAATTAATGATCCATAGGCTGCGTTACCTGTAGATTCTGCGGTTACAAATGAACCGGTTGCTAATAAAGCAAAAGCTTGTGTTTGTCGTGAATCTTTATCTTGTAATTTATAATCTATTTCGCTTTTCAATACTGAACTTACAGTTGGAAAATCAATATTGAAGTCGGGTTGCGGATTACTTAAATTTCCATTCAGTAAAATAGTCACATTTGTATCTACCTTTCTATTAAACGAAGCACTTTCTACTAAAACTGCAGGATTAGCCATTGTTTTATAGGTTGCTTTTAAATCTAAAACCGCATTCATTGGTTGTCCATCCCAACGAATTGTACCGCCTTTTTCAACATTAAATTTTTTATCAATTACACCACCGTATTTAAAATTGTATTCTCCTTCTTGTACTTGAAAATCGCCATACATTTCAAATTTACCGAGTGTGTTGATATTCATTTGCATTGAACCATACCCTTTGCCTTTCATGGCATGTCCTGTTTCTCTATTCAGTATGATTTCAATATCTGTATCAGTGTCAATATCAAAATTAAAATCAAGTTCAATTCCTTCATATCGTCTATCTTTAGCTATATTTTCAGCAAGAGATTTTTGAAACTCTTGAACCGTCATAAAATTAATAAAAGAAGTATTTCCTAAATCTTCTTCATCATTTACAGGAATTTTAATTGAGGTTCCTTTTTCAGATTCACCAGCCACTTTAATATTTAAAGCATTTATTTCTCCTGTAATACTGGCTTTACCTTTCATAAAAGCGGTACCATAATAGTACGCATCTTCAGAATCTTTAGTATCTAAGGCTAAAATATTATCAGAAATTAAATGTAAATCCAATTCCCAATCACCTAATTTTTCATGCTTAATAGTACCATCAATTACTCCTTTAGTATTGTATTTTGTATCTGTTACTTCAATTTTCCGCAAGCTAAATTGATGTTCTGTTAAATCTACAATTGCATTTTTTTCAAACGCATAATCGATATTAAGATATGGCACACGCATGCCTGCATTGTTAAGATATAATCGCCCATCAATTTCAGGATTAGAATATGACCCTCCAATAGTAGTTCTACCAGTTGCACTACCTCTAACATCTGATAAAACACTTCCTAAAAGTGAACCAAAAGGTGCCAAATTAAAGGCTTCAAAACCAGCTTGTAAATCCAAACTAGATTGATCTCCAATAAAATTTACATTTCCATCTAAGAAAAAGTGTTCTTTACCATCTTGCTTCAAACTTGAATTGACTTTAAATTGATTAAAATATTCGTTTCCTTCAATTTTAAAGTCTAAATCGCCCAATAAAAACTGATTAATTTTTAAACTATCGATGGTAAGATTGGAAATAGGATCATATTTATTGTTATCCTGCTTGTAAGTAATATTTCCATTAACCTTTCCTCCAAATGACAAACTATCTAAAGAAGGTGTAATTTTATTTAAATCAACATCTTCAAAAGATAATTTAAAATCTTTATAGGTAGAATCTCTCATTGTTCCTACAAAATTAATTATTTGATCGTTGTGCGATAAACTTAATTTTTCAAAGTTGAAATCGGTAAGATCTTTATTAAATATAATTTTATTATCTGTAGTTTCCCCTTCATTAATAAACCACATATAATCTTTAAATTTAATTTCAGATTTTTTAAAGCCAACAATAGATTGTTTGTCTTCATTAATAGTATGATATAAATTCAAATCATAGCTATCCTGCCCCTTTAGTCCACCTTTAAACTCAGAACGCACAAACAACGTATCATTAAGCGTTACATTAATCAAATTAAAATCAGTAATTTTATATTTATCATTTTTAATAGAATCAATCGAAATATAAGCGTTATATAAAGGATTTTTATTATCAATATCAATTTTAATATTATCTATCGAATTTTCATAAACTACAATGTTTGGAGATGTAAAATCGAAAACAAATTGTCCTTCATCGCCATTAATTTTACCTTCTAATTTGGTGTTTTCAGATATTTTTACTTCGGGCAAAATTATCTCGACAATTTTATCGTAAACTGTCAAATCAAAATCAATGAACTGTCCTTTTTCTAACTTATTTGGAGCATAATTAGCATACAAACTTCCCAGTGCATTTTCAACCATTTTCTGTACTTGATTCACTTTATATTTTCCAACAATTTTTCCTGTAATAATATCGGGAGAATTGATTTCAATGGTTCTCACTTTTTCTGCATCAAAAGTTGAGGTAATTTCGAAATCATCTAAAAAGTACGCGTCTTTATTATTTTGATATGAAACACTTTTGACTTGCAAGATACCCGCTAAATCATTTATAGAATTTCCATTTGCCTTAAAGTTAATATTTCCTTTAAAAATAGAAATTGAGTCTGAATCTATAAATTTTAATGCATATAAATTAGCATAATCAATTTGTGTTTTAAAATCGTATTTCTTTGCTTTCAAACTTAAGTCTACAATTCCATCAAAATCCATTTTTAAGTTTGGATCGTTGCTATTAAAATAACCTTTATAATAAGGCATTTTCATACTACCATCAACTGTAATATTTTGATAATTATAACCGTTGTAATAGAATTTATAAATCTTCCCTTTAATAGCAGTATTTAATAATTTTTGCGTAAAACCTTTTCCATTCACATCTAAATCAAGGGTAGTTTTCCCAATATCATTTTGACTTAAAAGTGTTCCTAAATCAAACGTTTCAAGTTTAATATTTCCTTGATAAGAAGCATTATCAATGTTATCAATGTTTTGCATGGCTAAATTAGCTTGCAAATACCCCAATTGAGACATCATTAAAACGTCAGCATTGATAATTTTCTGTGTCAATTCTACAGCTCCTGAAATATCTACTGTACCAAATTTTGACAATACAGAAGGTAGATTCTTTCCTAAAATTTGAGGCATTATAGCCTTTAAATTTTCGTAATTTGAAACTACTCTATTAAAATTTCCTTTCATGTAAAACTTTTGATGTTCTTTACCAAAAAGATTTTGAAAGTTAAGGGTACCAATAATTTCTGACTGATTTTTATCAACTAACTTTAAATTATAGGTCGTAAAATTATTAAGTGTTCCTACTAGATGCGTGTCAAGATAAAACATATTGTTTTTTCCAAACTCATTATAAAAATAATTCAAATCATTAGAAGCAATGGCTGCTTTATCGAATTGAACATCAAAAATTACTTTATTATTAAAATCAGCAAAATCTTTTCGATCATATTTCAATTCCACTCTTCCTTTCATCTCAGAGTGTTTTGTTTTCATGGCTAACCTTTCTAGTAAAATATTCTTTTTGGTATAGGTAAAATCTGCTGTAATATCCTCTACCTTTAATCCTCTATGATCGTTAAACGATAACTTATCGATAAAAGTGGTAACATTAGCGCCTTTAATAAAGAAATCCTCAATTTTACCATTAAGCTTTGTAAAATCAACTATTTTTGGCGTTTGAAGATTATGATCAATATACTGAAAGCGACTGTTAAAAACTGTCATTTTATTGGCTTTCATTCTAAATTTTCCCGATGAAGGCGAACCATCATCAAAAGCCTCAATAAATTTGTCTAGATTAGTGTAATCTTCATTTTTATAATTCACCAAACGCACATCCAAACCATGCAATACTACATTATTCATATAGGGATGTCCCAGATCATATAACTTTTTAAAACTTAGAATAGAAGTATTTAATTTTTTGATGTAAAATAAAGTGTCCTTATGATGATCTAAGACTAAAACATCCCCCAACTTTACGCTTCCAAAAGGTGTGATAGCTACTTTTCCAATGGTAATATTAGTACCATACGATTTATTTATACTATCGGTTGCATATTTTCCCAAATAAGTTTGTACCGATGGTAACGACAAAAGTATACCCATCAGCAGCAACAATAGGAGAATCCCTATAATTATTCGAAATACTATTTTTTTAAATTTTTTGATACAATCTTTTGTTTTAAATTTGCAATCAATACCCTTTTAAGTAGTAATCCAACAAAAATAACAAATTTTGTAAGATAATTTACAATATCTTTAATTCAAATTTCGTGCCTAAAATGTCTGAAAAAAATATTTATACGTTAGCTATTGAAAGTTCGTGTGATGACACCGCTGCAGCTGTACTTTGTAACGATGTTGTGTTGTCAAATGTTGTTGCTCGACAAGCAATTCACGAAGAATATGGAGGCGTTGTACCCGAATTAGCTTCTAGAGCACACCAACAAAACATTGTTCCGGTAGTAGATGTAGCCCTAAAAAAAGCGGGAATTACAAAAAACGACCTAAACTGTATCGCCTTTACTCAAGGTCCAGGATTAATGGGTTCACTTTTAGTAGGAGGCTCTTTTGCGAAATCAATGAGTATGGCTTTGGATATTCCGTTGATTGCAATTAATCACATGAAAGCGCATATTTTAGCACATTTTATTGCTGAAGAAAATTATGAGAAGCCTACATTCCCTTTTTTAGCCTTAACTATTTCAGGAGGACATACCCAAATTGTAAAAGTGAGTAGTTTTTTTGATATGGAAATTATTGGAGAAACAACTGATGATGCGGTAGGAGAAGCGTTCGACAAGAGTGCTAAAATATTAGGACTTCCCTATCCTGGCGGACCTTTAATTGATAAATTTGCGCAAGAAGGTAATCCAAAAGCTTTTCCTTTTACCAAACCAAAAGTTCCTGGATTAAACTTTAGTTTTAGTGGTTTAAAAACCCAAATTTTATATTTTATTCAGAAAAATGTTGCTTTAAACCCCGATTTTGTGGCCGAAAACAAAGCGGATATTTGTGCTTCTATTCAGCATACTATTATTGCTATTTTAATGGATAAATTAAAACTAGCGGTTGCTGAAACTGGAATTAATCAGATAGCTATTGGTGGCGGTGTTTCGGCCAATTCAGTAATTAGAACCACATTGAAGGAGGCTGAAAAAAAATACGGATGGAAAACCTATATTCCAAAGTTTGAATACACTACCGATAATGCTGCCATGATTGGAATTGTTGGGTATTATAACTTCTTAGAAGGAAATTTTAGTAACGCCGAAATAACTTCTAAAGCACGAATTGAATTTTAAGATGATGAAAAATTTATTATTTATCTTAATTACCCTTTCCGCTTTTTCTCAAAAAACACCTGAAGATTTTGGCTATAAGCACTTATCCTTTGATTATAAAAAATTAAAAGTTGATGTTTTAATCCAATCAAAAAAAGGGGAAGAAAATATACAAAAACCATTATTTTTTTGGTGTCAAGGAAGTATGCCACAACCAATCATAAAATATGACGAAAATAGACTTTATGGAACTTTGCCATTTGATGTAAATGATTTTTTATCTGATTATCATTTAGTTATTATAGGAAAACCTGGGATTCCCGTGATTTCTGATGTTAAAAATTTAAAGAATAATTATCAATATTTAGTTGATAATGACAGTGTCCCAAGGGCATATTCCGATCACAACTACTTAGATTATTATGTTGAAAGAAATGATTTTATCATTAAAAAACTTTTAAAAGAAAAATGGGTTTCAAAAAATAAATTAGTTCTCGCAGGTCATTCAGAAGGAAGTACAATTGCGGCTAAACTAGCTACAAAAAACAAAAAGGTTACGCACTTAATTTATTCGGGTGGGAATCCATATGGTAGAATTCTTAGCATGATTGAAGAAGAAGTTTTCAAACTTAAAAATTACGATATTATTGATTATTGGCGAGAAGTTGTGATCAATAAAAACAACTTAAACTATAATGGTGGAGATACTTATAGAGCTACTTATGACTTTTCTATCCCCTCAGCAGATAATTTAAAGAAACTTAAAATACCAGTTCTAGTTACATTTGGAACAAAGGATTGGAACGCTCCCTTTGTTAATTTATTCCAAATTGAAAGTATTAAATTAAATAGTACTAATTTTACATTTATACCTTATTTCGATGTTGAGCATAATTTTTTTCCAGTAAATGAAAAAAGAGAACCAAACTATGAAATTTATAATTGGGAAAATGTTGGAAAAGACTGGAAAAATTGGTTAAATAAAAATTAAGCAGATGCAACTATTCTATAATTCAGAAATAAAAAAAAGTGACAAAACCTTCTTTTTCGATAAAGAAGAAAGTAAACATATAGTTAAAGTATTACGTAAAAAGGAAGGTGATAAAGTATTTATTACAAATGGATTAGGCTACTTATTTGAATCAGAAATAATTATGACTTCCGAAAAAAAATGTGAAGTAAAAATCACTGAGGAAACTTTTCAAGAACCCAATACGTTTTACACCCATATTGCCGTTGCTCCTACCAAAATGAACGACCGTTTAGAGTGGTTTTTAGAAAAAGCAACCGAAATTGGTATTCACGAAATTACACCAATTATCTGTGATCATTCGGAACGAAAAGTGTATAAAATTGATCGAGCTGAAAAAATCATTCAAGCCGCAATGAAACAATCACTTCATTATTATATTCCTAAAATTAATGAACCCGTTTCACTTTCGCAATTCATAAAATCAAACATAACAGGACAAAAATTCATTGCTCATTGTGAAGAAACGGATAAAAAATCGTTTAAAAATGAAGTCAAAAGAGACGAAAAAATCACTATTCTAATTGGACCAGAAGGTGATTTTTCTACAAAAGAAATCAATTTCGCTATTGAAAATAAATTTATTCCTGTAACTTTGGGAAATACAAGATTACGAACCGAAACAGCAGCTTTAGTTGCTTGTCATACAATTGCCTTGATAAATGAATAAATTGATTTTATTATTATTAGTTTTTAACTTAGGATTTTCCCAAGAAATTGCAGTTGCTAAATATGCTGGTGGCGGCGATTGGTATGCAAATCCGACTTCATTGCCTAATTTAGCTAAATTCTGTAACCAAAATATCAATACATCAATAAACACAAAAGTTGCTACGGTTGAAGTGGGAAGTGCCGAAATATTTACGTACCCTTTTGTTCACATGACAGGTCATGGCAATGTGGTTTTTAGTGCAAATGATGCAATAAATCTAAGAAACTACATTACTTCTGGTGGATTTTTACATATTGATGATAATTACGGAATGGATGAATTTATTAGAAAAGAAATTAAAAAAATATTTCCCGATAATCCATTGACAGAAATTCCTTCTAATCATCTTATTTTTAAAGAACCATTTAGTTTTTCGAGTGGTTTACCTAAAATTCATGAGCACGATAACAAAAAACCTCAAGCTTTTGGCATTTTTATAGAAGGTAGAATAGCATTGCTTTATACTTATGAAACGGATTTAGGGGATGGCTGGGAAGATTCTGAAGTGCATAATAACCCACAAACTGTAAGAGAAAAAGCGCTAAAAATGGGTGCTAATATTATCAATTACGCTTTTAAAAATTAATAGTATGACTTCAAAAGAAATTTCACTTGGAATAGTAAAAGCAGTTGCAATATTAATTGCAAACGGTTTAGCTTTGTTTTTTTTATTTAAAATTTCTACAGTTTTAATCTATTGTATTATCGCGATTGTGATTTCATTATTATTAAATCCTTTAGTGAATTTTTTAAAACGAAAATTAAAGTTCAAAAACACACTCGCTGTAATTACTGCAATACTCATAGCTTTTCTTGTAATTTCTGGATTTATTTTACTTTTTGTACCCCTTTTACTAGCACAAGGTAAAAACTTATCATTGTTAGATGTTACCACCTTAGAAAAAAACTATCATATATTACTTCAAAACATTACACTTTTTTTAGATTCTTATAACGTAAATACAAAGCAACTCATTCAAAGCAGTAAACTATCTTCGTTTACAACATTTGAGTTTATTCCAAACTTCATAAACAGTTTTTTTAGCACTTTAGGAAATTTCAGTATGGGCTTTGCTTCGGTCTTATTTATAACCTTTTTTATTTTGAAGGAAAGCGAATCTTTTTATTTGAAATTTAAAAATATTTTACCCGATAATCAAAAAGAAAAAATATTACATTCTGTCAAAGAAATTAATCATTTACTATCGCGCTACTTTCTTGGTTTATTATTACAGTTAACAATTATTATGATTTTATATCTAGTTGTTTTCCTAATATTTGGCGTAGAAAATGCAATTATAATAGCCTTATTGTGTGCAATTTTCAATATTGTACCATATGTTGGACCTCTAATTGCTTCTGTAGTGGCTGGTTTATTAGTTATGACAAGCGGAATCGGTGCGGGTGCAGACTTTGTAAACGAAACACTTCCAACCGCAATTTATGTTTTAATCGGAATGTCATTAGTTCAAGTAATTGACAATAATTTTAGTTCACCTTTAATTTTTTCTAAAAGTACCAATTCACATCCATTAGAAATTTTCTTAATCATCTTGATGGCAGGAATTTTATTTGGGATAACTGGAATGATTATCGCTGTTCCATTTTACACTTCATTAAAAGTTATTGGGAAAGAATTTTTTCCGGAAAATAAAGTCATTAAAGCACTTACAAAAAACTTATAATTTTGAATATTGAAGAACTTTTACAGCCTAAAATTCAAGATTTTATTACCGAAAATTTAGGTACTGATAGCGTAAAATTAGCTTTAAAGAGAAACCCTTTTCCTGAATTTTCTTATGCCGAAATCATCAACCAAATTATTTCAAAAAAGAAGGCTAAAGAAAAATTAACCACCTGGTTTTCAAAAACCAACATAATTTATCCTGAAAAAATTTCTATTGAGCAAACTTCCTCAGAAAGTACTGCAAACTATAAATCTTCATTGGTTTCAGGTGAAAAATTAATCGATTGTACAGGCGGATTTGGAATAGACGATTATTATTTTTCAAAACAATTCAAAACGGTAATTCATTGCGAATTAAATGCCGATTTATCTCAAATTGTAAAACATAATTGTGAAGTTTTAAAAGTAAGTAATATTGAATGTTATCAAGGCGACAGCACAGAAATTTTAAAACAATTAAATCAGAAATTCGATTGCATTTACATCGATCCTTCCAGAAGAAATGACGCCAAAGGCAAAGTTTTTATGCTGGCCGATTGTTTGCCAAACGTAGTGGATTTACAAGATTTTTACTTTCAATTTACCAATGCTATTTTAATCAAGACTGCACCTATTTTAGATTTGCAAGCTGGATTATTAGAATTAAAAAATGTAGTCCAAATTCATATTGTGGCGGTAGATAACGAAGTAAAAGAGTTGCTTTGGAAAATAGAAAAAAACTTTAATGAATCACCAGAAATCATAGCTGTAAATATTGAAAAAAGTAACCCTTCAATTACTAAAATTGAAAGTTCAAAATCGTATTCAGCCCGTTATAGTTTACCAAAAAAATATCTGTACGAACCTAATGCAGCTTTAATGAAATCAGGCGGTTTTGAAGCAGTTTCCGAATTATTCACAGTGAGTAAATTACACCAACATTCGCATTTATACACTACGGAAGAAATAACAGCTTTTCCAGGAAGAAAATTTCAAATTGATGCAATAATACCGTTTCAGAAAAAAGAAATTGCACACTATATTCAAGGCAAAAAAATGAATGTTTCAACTCGAAATTTCCCCATAAAACCCGAAGAAATTAAAAAGAAATATAAAATTCAAGATGGTGGAACCGTTTTTGCTTTTTTTACTACCAATTTGAATAATGAAAAAATAATTTTACTTTGCACCAAATTATAATCCATATGAAATACTTTTTATCACTATTATTGTTACTTACGCTAAGTGTAACTGCTCAAAATAAAGATTGTAGCTATGATGTTGAAGAAAAAACAGACTCTACTTCTTTAAAAATATTACCTAAAGTATTAATGCACGAAAAAATATTTGGTAACTCTAACGAATACTTATTTTTTTCACTTTTAAATAATAATGATATTCCTATGTTGAGCATTCAACAATTACAAAAAAGTAAAGATTTTATTAAAACCAATTGCATTACAAAAAAATCAAAAATTATATTGCAATTGGCTAATGGTAAAATCTTAACCTTATTGAGTGCTAACGATGAAAATTGTAGCGAACTAATGTATGATGAAAATGAAAAAAACAATATTAGAATATTAACCAGTTATTTTTATTTTACAAAAAGTAATTACGAAGATATAAAAACTAGTCCCATTAGCATAATGCGAATTCAGTTTGACGCAGAAACTAAAGATTATATACTAAAAAGTGAATTAATTTCTGAAAATTTACAATCAAAATCTAAACCTGATAGTTATTTTATGGATTTTTTGAAATGTGTGGAGTAGGAATTTTAAGTTCGATAATTAACATGCTAATTACACAGCAAATAATAAGTAATATTGGATTGCAAATAGAATTAATGTATAATAAATCAATTTGAAATTTATTTTTTTTTAAACTTATTTTGTGATACATTTAAAATTAATTTAAAAAATGATGATAGAAGATAAATTATTAGAAATTGCGGCATACACAATACCTGCTTTAATTACTGGAGGAGTTGTATTTATAATGATACAAAAAAATTATAGTAATGAAGAGAGTAAACGAAAATTTGAATTACTAAGAGAAAATCAAAAACAAGCTTTACCAATTCGTTTTCAAGCTTATGAGCGTATAGTATTATTTTTAGAGAGAATTAATCCAACACAATTAATAATTCGTGTAGAACCAATAGGAAGTAGCAAAAGTGATTATGCTAGTTTGCTAATTCAACATATTCAATCTGAATTTGAACATAATTTAACGCAACAAATTTACTTAAATACTAAAACATGGGATATTGTACTAAAAGCAAAAAACAGTACAATACATCTAATTCGAAAAAATGCACTTTCTCAAGATGTTGCTGATGCCTTCAAAATGAGAGAAGCCATTATGATAGAACTAACAGAAACTGAAGCACCGAGCAATATTGCGATTCATTATTTGAAAGATGAATTTAAAAGCTTTTTTTAAATACAATTCATGTTTACTAAGTAATCTAAATTATTTTGTTTCGCTTTTTTTGGATGAATTAAATTATACTGATCCACTGGACACTTCACTATAAATTTGTGGAGTATTCTCAATTTTTGAAGTTTTCTTTTTTGTTGACATATTATGTAATATTTAGTCAACTTTTTTCAGGACAAGACACATAACAAAAAACCCCTCATCGATAGATGAAGGGTTTTCAAAAGAAAGGCGGCGACATACTCTCCCACATAACTGCAGTACCATCTGCGCAATCGGGCTTAACTTCTCTGTTCGGAATGGGAAGAGGTGAGCCCCGACGCAATAACCACCTTAAATTTTTGTTTAAGGTTTCAGGTTCGAAAGTTACAGGTTAAACAACTTGGAACTTTAAACTTGGAGCTTTAAACGCCACGCCATAGGCGAGCTAATATCTTAACATACTGAGATAAATAATTTAAAAGAAAGTTTTCTCCCGAGTCCGAAGACTCGGGAATTGTACATAAGCTAACGGGTTATTAGTACTACTCGACTATGACATTACTGCCTTTACATCTATAGCCTATCAACGTGGTCATCTTCCACGACCCTTAAAAGAAATCTCATCTTGTGGTGGGTTTCGCGCTTATATGCTTTCAGCGCTTATCCCTTCCCAACGTAGCTACTCTGCAGTGCTCCTGGCGGAACAACAGATACACCAGCGGTTAGTCCAATTCGGTCCTCTCGTACTAGAATCAGATCCACTCAAATTTCTAACGCCCACAGTAGATAGAGACCGAACTGTCTCACGACGTTCTGAACCCAGCTCGCGTGCCACTTTAATGGGCGAACAGCCCAACCCTTGGGACCTTCTCCAGCCCCAGGATGTGACGAGCCGACATCGAGGTGCCAAACCCCCCCGTCGATATGAGCTCTTGGGGGAGATCAGCCTGTTATCCCCGGCGTACCTTTTATCCTTTGAGCGATGGCCCTTCCATGCGGAACCACCGGATCACTATGCTCTACTTTCGTACCTGATCGACCTGTATGTCTCTCAGTCAAGCTCCCTTATGCCATTGCACTCTACGCACGGTTACCAAGCGTGCTGAGGGAACCTTTAGAAGCCTCCGTTACTCTTTTGGAGGCGACCACCCCAGTCAAACTACCCACCAAACAATGTCCTCCGATATTCGGAGTTAGGCCTCAGACAAGCAAAGGGTGGTATTTCAACAATGACTCCACAACGCCTAGCGACGCCACTTCATAGTCTCCCACCTATCCTACACATCACGTGTCCAAGGTCAATATTAAGCTATAGTAAAGGTGCACAGGGTCTTTTCGTCCCACTGCGGGTAAGCGGCATCTTCACCGCTACTACAATTTCACCGAGCTCATGGCTGAGACAGTATCCAGATCGTTACACCATTCGTGCAGGTCGGAACTTACCCGACAAGGAATTTCGCTACCTTAGGACCGTTATAGTTACGGCCGCCGTTTACTTGGGCTTCATTTCAATGCTTCTCCGAAGATAACATCTCCACTTAACCTTCAAGCACCGGGCAGGTGTCAGGCCCTATACTTCATCTTACGATTTTGCAGAGCCCTGTGTTTTTGATAAACAGTCGCCTGGATTTTTTCACTGCGGCCAGCATTGCTGCTGGCGACCCTTCTCCCGAAGTTACGGGTCCATTTTGCCTAATTCCTTAGCCATGAATCTCTCGAGCACCTTAGGATTCTCTCCTCAACTACCTGTGTCGGTTTACGGTACTGGTACTTATAATCTAAGTTTAGAAGATTTTCTTGGCAGCCTTTAGGTACACTATCACTTTGTCCGAAGACTCCGTGTACTATCGCATTTCACCAGTCCCAGCGGATTTGCCTACCGGGCCTATAGCTAAGTGCTTTAACGAACTATTCCGTCAGTTCGCGGTACTTTCACCACTGCGTCTCTCCATCACAATTATAAGTAGTACGGGAATATTAACCCGTTGGCCATCGACTGTCCCTTTCGGGTTCGCCTTAGGACCAGACTAACCCACAGCTGATTAGCATAGCTGTGGAAACCTTAGTTTTTCGGTGTGCGGGTTTCTCGCCCGCATTATCGTTACTTATGCCTACATTTTCTTTTCTAAACAGTCCAGCATGACTCACATCACACCTTCGACCCAGTTTAGAATGCTCCCCTACCACTTGTATTACTACAAATCCATAGCTTCGGTAATATGCTTATGCCCGATTATTATCCATGCTCGTCCGCTCGACTAGTGAGCTGTTACGCACTCTTTAAATGAATGGCTGCTTCCAAGCCAACATCCTAGCTGTCTGGGCAGACAAACCTCGTTATTTCAACTTAGCATATATTTGGGGACCTTAGCTGATGGTCTGGGTTCTTTCCCTCTCGGACATGGACCTTAGCACCCATGCCCTCACTGCTGGTAAACATTATATAGCATTCGGAGTTTGTCAGGAATTGGTAGGCGATGAAGCCCCCGCATCCAATCAGTAGCTCTACCTCTATATAACTTATACCCAGCGCTGCACCTAAATGCATTTCGGGGAGTACGAGCTATTTCCGAGTTTGATTGGCCTTTCACCCCTACCCACAGATCATCCCAAGACTTTTCAACGTCAACGGGTTCGGTCCTCCACTATGTGTTACCACAGCTTCAACCTGTCCATGGGTAGATCACACGGTTTCGCGTCTACCATTACTGACTAAAGCGCCCTATTCAGACTCGCTTTCGCTACGGATCCATACCATAAGTACTTATCCTTGCCAGCAACGGTAACTCGTAGGCTCATTATGCAAAAGGCACGCCGTCACCCCACGAAAGGGCTCCGACCGCTTGTAAGCGTATGGTTTCAGGATCTATTTCACTCCGTTATTCACGGTTCTTTTCACCTTTCCCTCACGGTACTGGTTCACTATCGGTCTCTCAGGAGTATTTAGCCTTAGCGGATGGTCCCGCCAAATTCACACAGGGTTTCACGTGCCCCGCGCTACTCAGGATACCACTATCGTTATCTTCTCTTACTTATACAGGGCTATCACCTTCTTTGGCTTACCTTTCCAGGTAATTCTAATTCAATCCGCAACAAATATCGTGGTCCTACAACCCCAGATATGCCGTAACATCCCTGGTTTGGGCTAATCCGCGTTCGCTCGCCACTACTTACGGAATCACTTTTGTTTTCTTCTCCTCCGCCTACTTAGATGTTTCAGTTCAGCGGGTTTGCCCACCTATCGGTGTACTATGTCTTCAACATAGTGGGTTGCCCCATTCGGATATCTACGGATCAATTCGTGTGTGCCAATCCCCGTAGCTTTTCGCAGCTTATCACGTCCTTCTTCGCCTCTGAGAGCCTAGGCATCCCCCATACGCCCTTATTTTGCTTATGTGCCGCCTAATTCTATAAATAAAACTAGGACTTTCTTTATAAAACCGTAACTTGTTACGATTCTACTGTACTTTCTACTTTTTAAAATATTTTATCTCAATATGTCAATGAACTTGTGGCGTATCGCCACTGATAATAATTATCAGCTTTGAATTAGCCGTTGTGGAGAATATCGGAGTCGAACCGATGACCTCCTGCGTGCAAGGCAGGCGCTCTAGCCAGCTGAGCTAATCCCCCGTTTTTTAGTGTTCAGTTAACAGTTATCAGTTAACAGTACTTCAAACGGTTACTCAACCTCTAAAATTTCCTTATAAGTAAAACATTGTAGTCCCGCCCAGACTCGAACTGGGGACCCCTACATTATCAGTGTAGTACTCTAACCAGCTGAGCTACGAGACTCTGTTTTTACTTATTTGTATTATTTGAATTAACAGCGAGAGTAATATTTTACGCATCGTAAACTAACTTCCTTAGTCTTCTCTAGAAAGGAGGTGTTCCAGCCGCACCTTCCGGTACGGCTACCTTGTTACGACTTAGCCCTAGTTACCAGTTTTACCCTAGGCAGCTCCTTGCGGTCACCGACTTCAGGCACCCCCAGCTTCCATGGCTTGACGGGCGGTGTGTACAAGGCCCGGGAACGTATTCACCGGATCATGGCTGATATCCGATTACTAGCGATTCCAGCTTCACGGAGTCGAGTTGCAGACTCCGATCCGAACTGAGATAGGTTTTGTAGATTCGCTCCTGCTCGCGCAGTGGCTGCTCTCTGTACCTACCATTGTAGCACGTGTGTGGCCCAGGACGTAAGGGCCGTGATGATTTGACGTCATCCCCACCTTCCTCACAGTTTACACTGGCAGTCTCGTTAGAGTTCCCGACATGACTCGCTGGCAACTAACGACAGGGGTTGCGCTCGTTATAGGACTTAACCTGACACCTCACGGCACGAGCTGACGACAACCATGCAGCACCTTGTAAATTGTCCGAAGAAAAAACTGTTTCCAGTCCTGTCAATCTACATTTAAGCCCTGGTAAGGTTCCTCGCGTATCATCGAATTAAACCACATGCTCCACCGCTTGTGCGGGCCCCCGTCAATTCCTTTGAGTTTCACACTTGCGTGCGTACTCCCCAGGTGGGATACTTATCACTTTCGCTTAGCCACTCAGATTGCTCCGAACAGCTAGTATCCATCGTTTACGGCGTGGACTACCAGGGTATCTAATCCTGTTCGCTCCCCACGCTTTCGTCCATCAGCGTCAATCGTTTGTTAGTAACCTGCCTTCGCAATTGGTATTCCATGTAATATCTAAGCATTTCACCGCTACACTACATATTCTAGTTACTTCACAAAAATTCAAGCCCTACAGTATCAATGGCAGTTTCCTAGTTGAGCTAGGAGATTTCACCACTGACTTATAAGGCCGCCTACGGACCCTTTAAACCCAATGATTCCGGATAACGCTTGGATCCTCCGTATTACCGCGGCTGCTGGCACGGAGTTAGCCGATCCTTATTCCTACAGTACCGTCAAGCTCCCACACGTGGGAGGGTTTCTTCCTGTATAAAAGCAGTTTACAATCCATAGGACCGTCTTCCTGCACGCGGCATGGCTGGTTCAGGCTTGCGCCCATTGACCAATATTCCTCACTGCTGCCTCCCGTAGGAGTCTGGTCCGTGTCTCAGTACCAGTGTGGGGGATCTCCCTCTCAGGACCCCTACCCATCATTGTCTTGGTAAGCCGTTACCTTACCAACTAACTAATGGGACGCATGCTCATCTTATACCGTTGGAACTTTAGTTATCAAACCATGCGATTCGATAACACTATGGGGCATTAATCCAAATTTCTCTGGGCTATTCCCCTGTATAAGGTAGATTGCATACGCGTTACGCACCCGTGCGCCGGTCTCAAGTCCCGAAGAACTCTACCCCTCGACTTGCATGTGTTAGGCCTGCCGCTAGCGTTCATCCTGAGCCAGGATCAAACTCTTCATCGTATATTGTTTGTTAGATAAATCTAACTATGTTTCGATTAAAGTCGCTAGTCTTTCAATGTTATTCGAAAAATCTTACTCTCTCTTAATGTTCAAAATTACATTACTGTAATTTTGTGCTGTCAATTCAATATGTCTATGAACGTGTCATTCTCTTTTTATATCCGCCTCTCATTCGATTAGCGGGTGCAAAAGTACAACTCTTTTTTAATCTGGCAAGCTTTTTTGAAAAAAAATTTTGACTATTTTCTCTTAACCACTTTGCCAATATTTTTAAGAACTTGCACTCCCCCAATTCTTTCGTTTCGGGTCGGCAAAGATACTACCTTTACTTTCTATTATCCAAATCTTTTTTTAACTTTTTTTAAAAGTTTTTTGATTTGTTTAATCCTTAGTTTGTGTGTGAACTTCTGCTCTAATGCGGGTGCAAAAGTAGAAATCTTTTTTGTTCCCACAAGCCTTTTATATTCTTTTTTTAATTCTTTTTTTGATACTTTTCTTAACTCACTGATAACAAGGATTTAATATAGAAAAGTTTTTTTAGGACTTAACCACTAAGGCACAAAGAAGACACAAAGCACACTATTTTCTTTTTAAACACATAAGACATAGTAGTGTTTTGTTACTTATATATAATGTGGGAAAAGTTCATAAAAGGGATTATGTATTGCGAAACATCCCCCTAGCCCCCTTCGAAAGGAGAATTATTTGAGGAAAATATTTGTTTGTTAAACATATAAGACATAGAAGTGTTTTTGTTACTTATATATAGTATAAGGTAAAGTTCATAAAAGTGGTTCGGTGGGTTGTGGGCTTAACTGCGTTAAGCAGTAGCCTGCTGCGCAGGAGATTCCTGTTCTGCGGAATGACAGCTCGCTTTGCGAGGAAGGATTGCTTGCATAGCGAGGAAGTTGTGCTCGTCTTGCGAGCCAGTGGGATGGTTATCTGAAATACTGTCTCGTCCTAAAATAAGTTTACATTTTTACACTTAATCCTAAAATAGATTTACAATTCATTTTTAGTCCTGTTATTTGTTTACAATAATAGGACTTTTTACATAATAATTCTTCCATAATTTTTCTGTTTTTATATTATTTTGATGTACTTGATCTGGAGTAAGATTTCCTATGCTCATATGAAGTCTTTCATTATTATATAATTCTACAACTGTTTTCAATAATTCTTTAGCTTGTTTAATATTATCTATTTGATAATCATTTAAATATTCTTCTTTTATTATGCCATTAACTCTCTCTGCAATTGCATTTTCTAACGGATCTCCTTTTTCTGTCATACTAATTCTTATATTGTTATTTTCTAGAAGTTTTATATATTTATCACTACAATATTGAATTCCTCTATCAGAATGGTGCGTGAGTTGAAAATGGCAATCTGGTACCTTTCTTAGACCAGAGATTGCCATTTTCAACGCTTCCATTGTTTCAACAGCTTCCATTGTCTGTGCCACATGTGAACCAATGATTTTTCTTGAATAAGCATCTGTTATGAAGCTGATATAAACAAATCCTGTTGCTATTTTCCAATATGTTATATCGCTAACCCATAATTGATTTGGTTTAGTTGGAATTAAATTACGTATCAAATTTGGATACTTTTTAAATCGATGATAAGAATTGGTAGTAATTGTTTGTTTTTTTCTACGCTTTACTAAAAGATAATTTGCAGATAAAACATCGAATAATCTATCTCTACCCATTTTTATTTGATGTTCTAATAGAAATGGTTGAAGTAATTCGGATAACTTTCTTCCTCCTATATGACGATGATTATTTCTTATTTTTAGCACTTCAGATATAACTAATTCATCTTCAAAAACATATTGTTCTTGATGCCAAAAGTGTTGATAATATGCTTGTCGTGTTACACCAAGTAATCGGCAAAACTTGCCTAAACCAATCTTGGGATAATGGTTTTTCATCTCCTGAATTACTTGGTATTGGACTTTTTTACGATATTAATTTTAAACTCTTTTTCTGCTATTTCTATCATTTTACGATAAGTCTCAGCTAAAAGTTTTGCCTCTTGAAGTTCTTTTTCAAGTTCTGTAATTGACTTTTGAGAGTCTATTTCTTTAGAATTATTTTTAACTGATCTCATAACGGGTAAAGATACAATTCTTGATTTTATATTATCATATCCTCTTTCCCTTAACCAGTAGGTTAGTCGACCATTACCAAGATTATGTTTTAATTCAACCTCCTTTTTGGTCATTGAACCAGCTAAGTATTCATTACAAACAAATCTTTTAAATTCTTCCGAATAAATAGATTGCCACTTAGAACTTCTTATTCTTGAATATCTTTCCATATTTTTACACTTTTGTGTAAACCTATTTCAGGACAAGACATACTATACGTCTTGACTAGCCCCGATGGGAACGGCATCCTTTTACAAACCTAACAGGTTTTTGAAAACCTGTTAGGTTTGTAAAAGATATAGTGGACAGCGGGACTATTAGTCTTTATGAAATGTAAAACGGGTGCTTCTAAAAAAATTATTCTTTAGGTGTTGTTTTAGGCTGAAGTTTAATTTTATTGATCCAGTGTTCGTTGAGTTTATCAAAATCGATGGGCTTTTTTGATTCTTGTTTGGTAAGTTGCCCTTGGTTGAAGGCTGCATTTAGAATCCCTTCAATGTGGTAGTCTTCTTTAATTTCGTAGGGTTTGTATTGTGTTTTTAAATTGATATCAAATAAATAAGCTGTAGAATTGGCCCAAAAGGCTTTCCATCCGCTTTTGTACTCCTTTATTAAATCGAAAGTGGTACTTCCGGTTTGGCGATAAATTAATTTTACTAAGATTTGACCATCTTTGCGGGATAGTTTTTTCAAACGCGGTTCAAATTCTTCTTCTAAATATTTTTCTACCAGTTTAAAGTATTTCTTTTTTTCGCGATTGGTTTTCAATTTTGCCATGGTAGCATTTAACTGCGTTAATTTATCAGCCGTTAATTTGGCATACGGATACACTTTGAAAATTCTTCTCTTTAATATTAACTTGGCTTTTTTGTCTTCGTCAGTAGTATACACGTTAGTGGGCGTGAAAATAATTTCTTTTAATTCGATAGAATATATGATTGACGAATCTTGTTGCGTCATCTTTAACGTGTCGGTTTCGGTTTGAGCAAAAGAAAAAGTAGTAATGAATAGGCAGAAACTACTAAAAAATAACTTATACATAATGTTTGTGTTTATACTTTTAAACTCATAGCAAAAAGTAAACCAAAATTATCGAAATAATATGAAACTCTAATTACTTATTTCTATTTTAGCAAAAAATTATAGTTAACATGAGTACAAAATCGATATTAAAGAAGTCGTCGATGACTTTTTTGGAAAATTATTTAAATAATGCCTCGCCAACTGGCTATGAAGCGGAAGGACAAAAAATTTGGATGGATTACTTAAAACCGTATGTAGATACTTTTATTACCGATACCTACGGAAGTGCCGTTGGAGTTATTAATCCAGATGCTCCTTATAAAGTAGTAATTGAAGGCCATGCGGATGAAATTTCGTGGTATGTGAATTATATTACCGATGACGGATTAATCTATGTGATTAGAAATGGTGGAAGTGACCACATGATTGCGCCATCGAAACGTGTGAACATTCATACCAAGAAAGGGATTGTTCGTGGTGTTTTTGGTTGGCCAGCAATTCATACGAGAGGAAGAAACGGAAAAGCTGAAGAATCGGCAAAAATTGAAAACATATTTATTGATTGTGGTTGCTCTACGAAAGCCGAAGTGGAAGAATTAGGCGTTCATGTGGGTTGTGTGATTACGTATCCCGATAATTTTGAGATTTTAAACAACGATAAATTTGTATGTAGAGCCATTGATAACCGCATGGGTGGTTTTATGATTGCCGAAGTAGCGCGTTTATTAAAGGAAAACAAAAAGAAATTACCTTTTGGATTGTACATTGTGAACTCGGTGCAAGAGGAAATTGGTTTGCGTGGTGCGGAAATGATTACCCAACGCATTAAACCAAACGTTGCCATAGTAACCGATGTTTGCCACGATACTACTACCCCAATGATTGACAAAAAAATTGAAGGCGATTTAAAAATGGGACGCGGACCTGTTATTGCTTACGCTCCTGCAACACAAAACATTTTACGTGAAATGATTGTGGACACAGCGGTAGAAAACAAAATACCTTTCCAACGTCATGCGACTTCTCGCGTTACGGGAACCGATACCGATGCTTTTGCATATAGCAATGGCGGAGTTGCCTCGGCTTTGATTTCGTTACCGTTGCGTTATATGCACACGACGGTAGAAATGGTTCACCGCGACGACGTAGAAAATGTAATTAAATTAATTTACGAAAGTTTGTTGAAAATAGAGAATAACGAAACGTTTAGTTATTTTAAATAAAAATATTGTTCATAGATAAACAAAAAATCCCGCAAAAGCGGGATTTTAATTTAACTTTTCTTACGAGAACCGTTTACAAACTTTATAATTTTTCCTGATATTTTTAAATTGAAAAGTTTAATTGCAGGAATTTGTAAAAGAATTAATATTTTAGAATATTTTTTATTTTAAAAATAAATTTATAATTAAGCAAATTAATGAATTATTTAAAAGTATATTATGATTTAATGAAATCTAGACAAAGGATGTCCAGAAATTGTTATTTGGAAAAACATCATATTGTTCCAAAAAGCATTTTTGGAAAAGGCTATATGGACGAAAGTTCACTCAAAGATGTTGAAGATAAAAACAATATTGTAAGCTTAACAGGCAGAGAACATTTTGTGGCACATTGGTTACTTCATAGGGCATTTCCAGGAGTTAGAAATTTTTCTGCAGCTTTCCATGCAATGGCCTCAATGACAAATAAATATCACAAAAGATATACTCCAAGTTCAAGAGCTATAGAAGAAGCAAGAATTGCTAATGCAGATACCATGAAACTTCCAGTAGCAATGTATTCTTCAGAAGGAGTATTAATAAAAACTTTTGATACAACAGAAAGTGCAGCTAATGAAGTTGGATCTTCTGTCCATAACATATCTGCTGCTTGTAATGTTGAAAACAATGTAAATAATATTAAAGGGTTTCAATGGAGAAGATATGATAAAATTCCATTATCAAGTATTGAACCTTATATTAATCAAAACAGTGAAAATAGTTTATCTGTTCACGAATATGACTTAAAAGGCAATTACATTAGATCTTATAATTCGATTAGAGAAGCTGCTTCAAAAGGTGTAAATAGATCATCTTTAAAATTAGAATTTAGAAACAAACCTATTTTTTCAAAAAATAATTGGTACATTGTAAGTTCTTCTGAACCTGAAATTTCAATTAAAATAAAAAAAACTAATACCCAAAAAAGAAAAGTATTACAAATAAATCCTTTAAATGGAGAAATAATTAAAATATGGAATTCAACACGTGAACCACAAAGAATTTTAGGTGTAAGCAACGTTAATTCTGTTTGTAATGGAAAACGTAAAACAATGGGAGGTTTTATTTGGAAATATGCAGACGAAAATCTCATATTAAACCTTAACGATCATAAACCAAAATTAACAAAAGCAAAAGAAATTGAGGTAATATTAAATGGTGTTAGTTTTGGAATTTTTATGTCTTTAAGAAAAGCTGAAGAAAAAACAGGTATTTCTAGAATTAAGTTATCTGAAGCAATGAAGTTAGGAAAAAAAGGCAAAAATGGAATTCAAGTATTAAAAAAATAACTTATTTATTCATCTAAAAAAGATAAAATCCCGCTTTCACGGGATTTTATATTATCTATTCTCTAAATAACTCAAAACGTTTTTCTCAATTCTTTCATTGATGTTGGAAATATCCGCTTTTATGAATTGCTCTCCAATGATGTTTTCGAATAACTCAATGTAACGTTCCGAAACCGTTTCGATATATTCGTCGGTCATGTTTGGAATTTGTTGTCCTTCTTTTCCTTGGAAACCGTTTTCAATTAACCAACGACGCACGAACTCTTTTGACAATTGTTTTTGTTCTTCGTTGTTGTTTTGTCTTTCTTGGTAACCTTCTGCGTAGAAATAACGAGAAGAATCAGGAGTGTGGATTTCGTCGATTAATACGATTTGTCCGTCTTTTGTTTTCCCGAATTCGTATTTTGTATCCACTAAAATTAAACCGCAAGACGCTGCAATTTCAGTTCCTCTTTGGTATAAAGCTCTGGTGTATTTTTCTAAAATCAGGTAATCTTCTTCGGTAACAATTCCGTTAGCTAAAATAGCTTCGCGCGAAATATCTTCATCGTGCGAACCGTTATCTGCTTTGGTTGTAGGCGTGATGATTGGTGTTGGGAATTTATCGTTTTCTTTTAAACCTTCTGGCATTTCCACACCGCAAAGAATTCTTCTTCCTGCTGCATATTCACGCGCTGCATGTCCTGATAAATATCCACGAATGACCATTTCCACTTTAAACGGCTCACATAAATGTCCTACCGCCACGTTTGGATCTGGAGTTGCTACTAACCAATTTGGTACAATATCAGACGTTAATTCCATGAACTTCGTCGCAATTTGATTTAGAATTTGTCCTTTGTAAGGAATTCCTTTTGGCAAAACCACATCAAATGCCGAAAGACGGTCGGTAGCGACCATCACTAATATGTCATCGTTGATATTGTAAACTTCTCTAACTTTTCCACGGTACACCGATTTTTGACCTGGAAAATTGAAATTGGTAGTCGTAATTGTATTCATTATGCTGTGTTGTTGTTTGTGTGGTGCAAAAGTAAACTATTTATTTTCTTCCAAAAAAGATTTCATAAAAAAAAGGAATCGAATTCGACCCCTTTAAATTTCAATTCTTTTTGAACTCTTATCTAATCATTATTCTCAATACTCTTATACGCATCAATAATTTTTTTCACCAATCTGTGACGGACGATGTCTTTATCATCTAAATAAATAATTCCGATGCCTTCTACATCTTTCAAAACCAAAATCGCTTCTTTCAATCCCGAAATGGTTCTTCTTGGTAAATCTACCTGACCTGGGTCGCCTGTAATCATGAATTTGGCATTTTTTCCCATACGTGTTAAGAACATTTTCATTTGGGAATGCGTGGTATTTTGCGCTTCATCTAAAATCACAAACGCATTATCTAACGTACGACCTCGCATAAAAGCCAACGGTGCAATTTGAATGATTCCTTTTAAAATATAATCTTCTAAGGTTTGTGGTGGTAACATATCGCGCAATGCATCATATAAAGGTTGCATGTACGGATCTAGTTTTTCCTTCATATCACCTGGAAGAAACCCTAAATTCTCCCCTGCTTCTACCGCAGGACGCGTTAAAATAATTCGCTTGACTTGTTTTTCTTTCAACGCTTTCACCGCCATAGCCACACCAGTATAGGTTTTTCCTGTTCCAGCGGGACCAATAGCAAATACCATGTCATTTTTATAAATGGTATCGACTAATTTTTGTTGGTTTAGGGTAATTGCTTTGATTAGCTTTCCTCCTATTCCATGCACTAAAATCTTATCGCGATCGTGCATGTGTTCCGCATCGTGTTGATGACTGGTTTCTAAAACTCTCAAGATAACATTATCATCAATACTGTTATACCTCGTAAAATGATGCATTAATCGTCTAAAGCGATTTTCAAACTCATCCAAGATTTCAGGCTCACCATACGCTTTGAGAGTAGTTCCTCGTGCTACAATTTTAAGTTTTGGATAATACTTCTTAATGGTTTCAAGATGAGCATCTTGCGCACCCCAAAATTCTTTTGGAGCAATGTCGACTAATTCAATGATTCTTTCGTTCAAAGGCTTTGTTTTTTTAATTATTTTTGAAACGCTAAAATTATAGTAGCTTTGCAATCAAATTTAGTAAAAACTACTATTGTATTTCAAATAAGTTATAAACAAAAAAATGTCAATAATTACGCTAATTACCGATTTTGGACACAAAGACTACTTCGTAGGCGCTTTGAAAGGCAAAATTCTGTCGGAACAAAAAGAAGCGGTTATTGTTGATGTTTCGCACGAAATTGACTTATTCAACACATTAGAAGCAAGTTACTGTATTGAAGCCGCGTATTCTAATTTTCCAAAAGGGACGATTCATATTATTGGAGTTGATAGCGAACGCGTGGGCGATACTCAACATATTGCAATGCAATGGGACGATCATTACTTTATTTGTGCCGATAATGGCATCTTGAACACCTTAATACAAAAGAAAATTCCGCAGAAAATTGTTGCCATAACCATTCACGATCGCTTGAATACCGATGTGAGCGATATGGCTGTTTTTGCAGCTGTGGCTTGTCATATTTCTAGAGGGGGTCTATTAAACGTTATTGGTAAAGAAATTAAATCCTTAAAAGAGGTTAGCGTATTGACTTCTTCGATTTCCGATGACTTATCCGAAATAAAAGGACAAATTGTTTATATCGATTCGTTTGGAAATTGCGTTACTAATATTTCTCACAAACAGTTTAATGAAACGATTCGAGGAAGAAAATTTGAAATTAGTATTAAAAATAAAAAAATAACTCGTTTACACCGAAGCTATTCTGATTTTCCTGTTTCCGACACAAAGCAACTGAAAGATTTAGAAGGCGACTTCTTGGCTTTGTTCAACGAAAATGGGTATTTAGAAATTGCTATTTATAAAAGTAATCCCAAAACGGTGGGCTCAGCCTCTACTTTGTTAGGCTTGCATTTTAGAGATAGTATTTCGGTAAAATTTAAATAAAACAAAACTATGTTCATAAGAATTGTAAAAATGCGTTTTCACGAAGATAAAATCGAAGCTTTTTTAAATAATTTTGAAGAAGTGAAACACCACATACGAAATTTCAAAGGAAACCGTTTCTTAGAATTATATCAAGACAAAAACGACCCACGTATTTTCTTTACGTATAGTTATTGGGAAAACGAAGAAGCGTTAGAAAACTACAGAAAATCGGCTTTGTTTTATGGCGTTTGGACATACACTAAAACTTTATTTAGCGACAAACCAGAAGCTTGGAGTGTTGATAGATTGGTAACATTAAATTAGAATTTAGAAGTTAGAGTTGAGAATTAAAAAACTTGAAACTTGAAACCTGAAACAAACAATAAAAAATGAAAGCATTATTATTACGAGAAATAAAATCCTTTTTTGGTTCGCCAATTGGGTATTTAGTCATCGGGATTTTTCTTTTACTCAACGGATTATTTCTTTGGGTTTTTGAAGGCGAATTCAACATATTAAACTCGGGTTTTGCCGATATGAGTCCGTTTTTCAAATTGGCTCCTTGGATTTTAATTTTCTTAATTCCTGCCGTAACCATGCGCAGTTTTTCGGATGAGAAAAAACAAGGAACGATAGAATTGTTGTTTACTAAACCACTTTCTAATTGGGATATTGTAAACGGAAAATTCTTTGGCGCACTAATTTTAATCATTCTAGCCATTGTTCCTACAATTATATATGTATTGACGATTTCGCATTTTGGAAATCCACAAGGCAATATTGATATGGGAAGTACTTTAGGTTCCTATTTCGGATTGTTGTTCTTAATTGCGGCTTATACGGCGATTGGAATTTTTGCTTCTACTTTATCGGATAATCAAATTGTGGCATTTATAATTGCCGTTTTTTGTTGTTTCTTTTTCTATTTCGGATTTGATGGCATTGCATCGTTCCTTGGAAATTACAGTTCAATGTTTGCTGCTTTAGGAATGGATTATCACTTTAAAAGTATGAGTCGCGGTGTATTGGATACGCGTGACATAGTGTATTTTGTGAGTGTGACATTTTTATTTTTGTCGGCAACGGTTTATCAACTTAAATCTTTGAAATGGTAATGAAAGAGAATAAATCACAAGCTTTAAAGCAATTGGGAATTGTAATTTTAGCCATCATCGTTATCAATTTAATCAGCAACTTCTTTTTCAAACGTTTCGACTTAACACAAGACAAACGCTATACGTTATCGGAAACGACGTTAAACATTATAAAAGATGTAGAAAGTCCGTTATACATTGAAGTGTATTTGGAAGGAAATTTTCCGCCAGAATTCAAGCGTTTACAAAACGAAACCAAACAACTTTTAGAGGAATTTACGGCTTATAATTCGAACATTATTTTCAACTTCAAAAATCCGATTGAGAAAGAGGAAACGCGAGTAGAAAAAATGAAAGAATTTTACGCAAAAGGCATGCAACCACTGAGCATCACAGTGGAAGATAAAGGAAAGCAATCGCAAGAAGTGGTTTTCCCATGGGCGCAAGCAACGTATGGCGATAAATTCACAAAAATAGCTTTGCTTAAAAACTTAATGGGTGCTTCAACCGAGCAAAAAGTAATTAGTTCCGTGCAGCATTTGGAATTTGGTTTTGCGGAAGCTATCAATAAAGTTTCAAAAGAAAAACAAAAGAAAATTGCCGTAATCAAAGGGAATGGTGAGTTAATTGAGCCTTTCATGGCCGATTTCTTAAAAACAGTTAAAGAAAGTTATTATATCGGACCTTTTACATTGGATTCGGTAGCCAAACAACCGACTCAGACATTAGAAGCGCTTAAAAAATACGATTTAGCTGTAATTGCAAAGCCAACCGAAGCTTTTACGGAAGAAGAAAAACAAGTGTTAGACCAGTACATCATGAATGGTGGCAAAACCTTGTGGTTAGTCGATGTAATTTCGGCAGACATGGACAGCTTGTACAACGAAACCGGCACCATTTTAGCAGCCCAACGTGAATTGAACTTAACAGATATGTTCTTCAAATACGGTATTCGAATGAATCCGTTATTGATTAAAGATGAATATGCTACACCTATCAAATTAGCAACCGGTAATCAAGGAAGCGAAACACAAATGCAAGAATACACTTGGAAATTTGCTCCGTTTATCTATCCAACTTCTACCAATCCGATTGTGAAAAATATGGAAGGGATTAAGTTTGAATTTGCTTCCCCAATTGAAATCCTGAAAAATGATATTAAGAAAACCGTTTTATTGAGTTCGTCTGAATATTCGAAAACCATTGGAACGCCAAGTCCAATCTCTTTAGACATGGTTACAGAAGAAACTACTCCTGAAGAATACGAAGGAAAAGGATTGCTTCCAGTGGCAGTTTTAATGGAAGGAAAATTCAAATCTGCTTACCAAAATCGTATATTACCGTTTAAAGATAATTCGTTTCAAGCTACTGGAAAAGAGAATAAGATGATTGTGATTTCAGATGGTGATGTGGTTAAAAATCAAATGGACAAAGGCGTACCATTAGAATTAGGTTTTGATAAGTGGACTAATCAACTGTATGGGAACAAAGAGTTCTTGATGAATTGTGTAAATTACCTTCTAGACGACAACGGACTTATTAACATCCGAAGCAAAGATGTTGATTTACCTCTTTTAAACAAAGAAGAAGTATATAAAAATTACACCGCAGCTCAATTGATAACTGTCGGATTACCAATAGTTATTCTGGCAATCTTTGGATTTTTATTCACTTTCTTGCGTAAAAGAAAATACAGTCGCTAGTTGTTAATAAAAATGTTTTTGCGATTGAGTAGAATTAGAATATATTTGTAAAATATAAAATCAAATCACGATTTTAAAATACAAGATGATGAAGTTTATAGTATCGAGTTCGTATTTATTAAAACAATTACAAGTATTAGGTAGTGTTATCAACAGTAGTAACACCTTGCCTATCCTTGATAATTTCCTTTTTGAATTAGACAACAACCAATTAAAAGTTTCAGCTTCTGATTTAGAAACTACCATGACAGCTACTTTAGAAATTGATTCTACAAGTCAAGGAAGTGTTGCTATTCCAGCGAAGCTTTTATTAGATATCTTAAAAACATTTCCAGAACAACCGTTAACTTTCACCGTAGAAGACAATTCAACTGTAGAAATTAGCTCGAACTCTGGAAAATATGCAATTGCATACGCTCCAGGAGAAGAATTTCCTAAAGCAGTAGTATTAGATGATCCTTCCAAAACATTAGTTCCTGCAGAAGTATTAGCAACTGCAGTAAGTAAAACAATTTTTGCAGCTGGAAACGATGATTTACGCCCTGTAATGAGTGGTGTTTTCTTCCAATTTTCACCAGAAGGATTAATTTTCGTAGCAACTGACGCTCACAAATTAGTAAAATACGCGCGCACCGATGTAAAAGCATCGCAAGTTGCTGATTTTATTATGCCAAAGAAACCTTTAAACATTTTAAAAGGAATTTTAGGCGCTTCTGACGCTGAAGTTTCAATCGAATATAACGATTCAAATGCAACATTTTCTTTCGAGAATTATGTATTGACTTGTCGTTTAATCGATGGAAAATATCCAAACTACGAAGCGGTTATTCCAAAAGAAAATCCAAACAAATTATTAATCAACAGAGTTCAGTTTTTAAACTCGGTTCGTCGTGTGGCTATTTTTGCTAACAAAACTACGCACCAAATTCGTTTAAAAATTGCTGGAACTGAGTTGAATATTTCGGCTGAAGATATCGATTATTCAAACAAAGCAGATGAGCGTTTGACTTGTGATTACCAAGGAGACGACATGCAAATCGGTTTCAACTCGCGTTTCTTAACAGAAATGTTGAATAATTTATCAAGTGATGAAATCCAATTAGAAATGTCGATGCCAAACCGTGCTGGAATTTTAACTCCAGTAGACGGCTTAGACGAAGGCGAAACAGTTACAATGCTTGTAATGCCAGTAATGTTAAGCAACTAATTCACAATATTTGATTTTACAGTGCTAACTGAAAATCTTATTACCAACCCTAACTAACTTAAAAACCACTTGGCTTAGGCTATAGTGGTTTTTTAAATTTTGCTTAAACGCAAAGGACGCAAAGTTTTTTCGCAAAGGAAGCAAAAGAAAACTCTGTGAAACTTCGTGCTAAACTTTGTGATACTTTGTGTAACTAAAAAAACTCCCAACTTCTAACTTCTAACTTCCGACTTTAATTTATCTTTGCAATCTAAATTTAGAACATGATTTCACAAGAAACTATAGTTGCATTAGCTACACCGTCTGGAGCGGGTGCGATTGCTATTATTCGATTATCTGGTAAAGATGCTATTACGATAGCGGCTGACGTATTTCAATCGGTTTCTGGAAAAGATATTACAAAACAGAAGACGCATACGATTCATTTAGGACATATAGTCGATAATGGCAAAGTATATGATCAAGTACTGCTTTCTATTTTTAAAGGACCTAATTCGTATACTGGAGAAAATGTGATTGAAATTTCGTGTCATGGTTCTACTTTTATCCAACAACAAATTATTCAATTATTGCTTCGTAGAGGAGCTAAAATGGCGCAAGCTGGTGAATTTACGTTACGCGCTTTTTTAAACGGTAAATTAGACTTATCACAAGCGGAAGCTGTAGCAGATTTAATTGCTTCAGATAATGAAGCGAGTCACCAAATCGCTATGCAACAAATGCGCGGTGGTTTTAGTAACGAGATTGCCAAACTTCGTGAAGAATTATTAAATTTTGCTTCCCTAATCGAACTCGAACTTGACTTTGCCGAAGAAGATGTTGAATTTGCCGATAGAACGCAATTTTATGAATTGTTAGAACGCATTGAGTTTGTTTTAAAACGACTAATTGATTCGTTTGCGGTTGGGAATGTAATTAAAAACGGTATTCCTGTAGCAATTGTAGGCGAACCGAATGTTGGAAAATCGACTTTATTGAATGCTTTATTAAATGAAGAACGCGCCATTGTTTCCGATATTGCAGGAACAACTCGTGATACGATTGAAGATGAATTGGTTATCAATGGCATTGGTTTCCGATTTATTGATACGGCAGGAATTCGTGAAACACAAGACCATGTAGAAAGTATCGGGATTCAAAAGACTTTTGAGAAGATTGAGCAAGCGCAAGTTGTAATGTTCCTTGTTGACAGCACAGAATTAACAATGGAAAGCTTAGAACTTTTAAAAGTGGAAGTTGAAAAAATTAGAAACAAATACCCACAAAAAGCTTTACTTACAATATTTAATAAAAAAGACAAACTAGAAGAGCGTTTACTTCAAAATCTAGAATCACAAATTGAGAATTCAATTTTCATTTCTGCAAAACAAAAAGTAGGTATTGAAGAGTTAAAAAATGAATTGATGTCCTTTGTAAACACAGGTGCATTACGTAATAACGAAACCATTGTAACCAACACGCGTCATTACGATTCTTTATTAAAAGCTTTAGAGGAAATTCAGAAAGTGAAATGGGGCTTAAACTCAGGACTTTCTTCTGATTTGATGGCGATTGATATTCGAAGTGCATTGTATTTATTTGGCGAAATTACTGGAGAAGTTACAAATGATGAATTATTGGGGAATATTTTTGCGAATTTCTGTATCGGAAAGTAGTTTTGCAATATGAAAGCGTTAAATACAAATTTTATTTTTAAATATATTGAACATTAAGTTTACATTGTCAAGTTGAAAATAAAATAAATTTTATAAAATTAAGTTATTTAATAAAAATTTATTCTTGAACAAAGTTTTTTTTATAAAGTATTAAAGTAAAAAGTTCATTGTTTTTAAAAATTTAAAATTAATAGTTACATTTACCAAAATTACTCTTTACATGCGTCGTTTATTACTTTTATTATTAATAGGTTTAGTCGTTTCTGTGACTTCTTGCCGAAACGATTTTGATTTTGAATCAAAAACTGGTGGTTTGGAATTTTCGAAGGACACGGTTTATTTAGATACTGTTTTTACTGACATTGGATCAAGTACTTACACTTTAAAAGTGTATAACCGAAGTGATAAAAACATTTCAATTCCTTCATTACGACTAAAAAAAGGAACTGCTTCAAAATACCGATTAATGGTTGATGGTATGGCTGGACAAGTATTTGAAGATGTTGAACTTCTAGCAAAAGATAGCATGTATATTTTTGTGTCGGTAACTGCAGAAGTTGCCGATGTAAACCCAACCGATTTTTTATATACCGATCAAATATTATTTGGTGAAGAAACCAATAGTAATCATCAAAAAGTAGAATTAGTTACATTGATTCAAGATGCTTATTTTATTTACCCTGGTAGAGTTCAAAATCCAGATGAAAGCTATACTTATGACGAATTAAACTTAGGAATAGATGGCAATGGCGATCCTATTACCATTCGCGGTCGATTTTTAGAAGAAAGCAATCCAGTAAATGGTAATGAATTGCATTGGTCCAACACAAAACCTTATGTGATATATGGTTATGCAGCGGTTCCTTCTAATAAGACATTAGTGGTTGATGCAGGTGCTCGAATTCATTTTCATGCCGAATCAGGCTTAATCGTAGCCAATAATGCCTCTATCCATGTTAATGGCGGCAATTCAACAACAGCCGCTTTAGAAAACGAAGTCATCTTCGAAGGCGATCGTTTAGAACCAGATTTTTCTGAAGTTCCTGGGCAATGGGGAACCATTTGGCTCACACAAGGAAGCACCAATAATCAAATTAAAAATCTAACTATTAAAAATGCTACTGTTGGGATTTTAGTTTCCGGAAATGATGGTACTTCTACACCATCATTAACTCTTGAAAACACTCAAATTTATAACTGCTCTAATGTTGGTATTTTAGCAAGAACAGGAAATATTGAAGGTAAAAACACCGTAATTAACAATTGTGGACAAGCCGCTTTTGCTGGTAGTTATGGGGGTAGTTATGATTTCACTCATTGTACTTTTGCAAATTACTGGGCTAGTTCAACACAAACATGCATTATTTTAGATGATTATATAGAAACTGAAACTGGAGAACAAATTGAAGCCTTAACCAGTGCCAATTTTAAAAATTGTATAATTTATGGATCCTCAAATTTAGGTTTATCACTTAAGAAAAGAGGAACTGTTTTTGAATATAATTTTGATCATTGTTTAATAAAATTTGCCGATTATAGTAATCAATTTGCAAACAATACATTGTATCAATTTTCAGTAAATCCGAGATTTGTAAATTGTTTGATTGCTACAAATTCAACTGTAAATAAACCCGATTTTAAAGATGCTTCAAATAATGAATTAATCATTGGAGAAGATTCGGCAGCCAAAGGTACTGCTAATAACATCTACTCTACTTTTAATGATATTTTAAATAATTCAAGAAGTGGCGCTACTGATATTGGCGCTTATAATTGGATTACTTTTGAATAACTAATTAATAATTTACAATTATGAAAAATCTCTCTTTATCTCTTTTAATCATTGGTTTAACATTTGTTTCTTGCAAAAAAGAAGAAGGGCAAAAACCAGCCGAAACAATAACTAATGAGGAAGTTACTACTGAAACAAAACCTGATTCTGCGACCGTTGCTAAGGCCTGGGCAGATTATGCCACTCCATCAAAAGGGCATGAAATATTAGCTAAAGATACGGGAACTTGGGATGCTGAATTAACGTTTTGGTCGCCAGACAATCCACAAGAAATGAAATCTACAGCTACCGTAACCTACAAAATGATTATGGGTGGTAAATATCAAGAAGGAACTTATTCTGGAGATATGTTTGGAATGCCATTTGAAGGAAAAGGAACGGTTGCTTTTGATAATGCAACTGAAGAATTTGTATCAACTTGGATTGACAATATGGGAACTGGAATGATGGTTACTCGCGGAAAATATGATGAAGCAACAAAAACATCTACTTTTCATGGAGAAATGGTAGACCCAGTAACTAAAAAGGCTAAAAATGTAAAAGAAGTTATTACCTATATTGACGATAACAACCAAAAAATGGAAATGTTTGATGTTTTGGAAGATGGCAAAGAATTCAAATCAATGCAAGTAGTTTCGAAACGCAAAATATAGTTTTCAACAAATAAATACAAAGCTGTTCAAAAAAGAACAGCTTTTTTTGTTTTTATGCAGTCTTAAAACTTTGAACTTCTAACTTTTTAGAATAAATTTGTACTTTCAACAACAACACAAACATACAGATAAGGTAAACTTGTCTTTAAAAACAAAACTACAATGATTCATTTCTTCGGAAACCAATCCAAAACCGTTTTTGCGGTTCAAACGCAAAACGAATTATCGACTGAAGACATCAACAAATTAAATTGGCTTTTTGGCAACGCACATAAAATAGAAAAATCCGTATTGTCGGATTTTTTTGTTGGACCACGTGCCGCAATGGTTACGCCTTGGAGTACTAATGCTGTAGAAATTTCCCAAAACATGGGGATTTCGGGTATCATTCGTATTGAGGAATTTGAAAAAGTAGCTGCCGATTTTAACGATTTTGATCCAATGCTTTCCCAAAAGTATTCGGAATTAAATCAAGAAATTTATACGATTAATATCCAACCAGAAGCGATTTTGGATATTGAAGATATTAACGCTTACAACAAATCAGAAGGTTTAGCATTAAGCCCTGAAGAAGTGGATTATTTAAACAATCTTTCTACAAAATTAGGAAGAAAGTTAACCGATTCTGAAATTTTTGCTTTCTCACAAGCGAATTCAGAACACTGCCGTCATAAAATTTTTAACGGAACTTTTGTGATTGATGGCGTAGAAAAACCAACTTCATTATTCAAATTAATTAAGAAAACATCAGAAACAAATCCAAACGATATTGTTTCTGCTTATAAAGATAATGTAGCTTTTGTAAAAGGTCCGAAAGTAACACAATTCGCACCAAAAAGTGCTGACAAGCCAGACTTCTACCAAGAAAAGGAATTTGACTCAGTTCTTTCCTTAAAAGCAGAAACACACAATTTCCCAACAACAGTGGAGCCTTTCAACGGAGCTGCAACCGGTTCAGGAGGAGAAATTCGTGACCGTTTAGCGGGAGGGCAAGGTTCGTTACCCTTAGCAGGAACTGCAGTTTACATGACTTCTTATTCTCGTTTAGAAAATGAGCGTCCTTGGGAAAATGGTATGGCAGAAAGACCTTGGTTGTACCAAACACCAATGGATATTTTGATAAAAGCATCCAACGGAGCTTCAGATTTTGGTAATAAATTTGGGCAACCTTTAATTACGGGTTCTATTTTAACTTTCGAACATGAAGAAAACAATCGTAAAATTGGTTATGATAAAGTGATCATGCAAGCGGGTGGAATTGGTTACGGAAAATTAGATCAAGCCATTAAAAAGAAACCAACTGCTGGCGATAAAATCGTTATTTTAGGTGGTGAAAATTATAGAATTGGAATGGGTGGCGCTGCAGTTTCTTCAGCGGATACTGGTGCTTTTGGTTCAGGAATTGAATTAAATGCGATCCAACGTTCGAATCCAGAAATGCAAAAACGTGCTGCCAACGCCATTCGTGGTTTGGTAGAAAGTGACAACAATCCAATTGTTTCCATTCACGATCATGGTGCGGGTGGACATTTGAATTGTTTATCTGAATTAGTGGAAGAAACTGGTGGATTAATTGATTTAGATAAATTACCTGTTGGTGACCCTACTCTTTCAGCAAAAGAAATCATCGGAAACGAATCGCAAGAAAGAATGGGATTGGTTATTGGTGAAAAAGACATTGAAACCTTACAAAGAATTGCCGACAGAGAGCGTTCTCCTATGTATCAAGTGGGTGATGTAACTAACGACCATAGATTTACATTTGAATCAAAATCAACAGGTGTAAAACCAATGGATTATGCGTTGGAAGATTTCTTCGGAAGTTCGCCAAAAACGATTATGACGGATAAAACCGTTGCAACAAATTACTCAGATTTAGAATATTCAAAAGAAAATATAGGAAGCTACTTAAGTCAAGTTTTACAATTAGAAGCAGTAGCTTGTAAAGATTGGTTAACTAATAAAGTTGACCGATGTGTAGGCGGACGCGTTGCAAAACAACAATGTGTTGGACCATTACAATTGCCTTTAAACAATGTCGGTGTAATGGCATTGGATTTCAAAGGAAAAGAAGGAATTGCTACATCGATTGGCCACTCGCCTATTTCGGCTTTAGTAAATCCAGTAGCGGGTTCAAGAACAGCTATTGGTGAAGCTTTATCAAATTTGGTTTGGGCTCCTTTAAAAGAAGGAATGAAATCGGTTTCCTTATCAGCTAACTGGATGTGGGCTTGTAAAAATGAAGGAGAAGACGCTCGTTTATATGAAGCCGTAAAAGGTTGTTCTGATTTTGCTATTGAATTGGGAATCAATATTCCGACAGGAAAAGATTCGCTTTCGATGAAACAAAAATACCCAAATGATGAAGTAATTGCGCCTGGAACGGTTATTATTTCAGCAGCTGGAAATTGTTCAAATATTACGAAAGTGGTTGAACCTGTTTTACAAAGAAACGGAGGTAACATTTACTACATCAACTTATCGCAAGATTCGTTTAAATTAGGTGGAAGTTCATTTGCTCAGGTATTGAATAAAATTGGCAATGATGTTCCAACGATTCAAAATTCCGAATTCTTTAAAAAAGCATTCAACGTTTTACAGGATTTAATCAAAGAAAGAAAAATTAAAGCAGGACACGATATTGGAAGCGGTGGTTTAATCACAACTTTATTAGAAATGTGTTTTGCAGATGATAAATTAGGTGCGTTAATCGACTTGAGTTCTTTAGGAGAAAAAGATACGGTTAAAGCGTTATTTAATGAAAATATAGGAGTTGTTTTCCAAGCAAATACTGAAGTGGAAGCGACTTTCGCACAACATAATATTGAAATTTTCAAAATTGGTTCGGCTATCGATGGCGATGCGTTTACGGTTATCAACGGAGATGATAGTTTAACATTCAGTGTTTCAACCTTAAGAGATACTTGGTTTAAAACATCGTTCCTTTTAGATTCGAAACAAGCTAAAAACGGAATGGCTGCAGCACGTTTTGATAATTACAAAAACCAAAAATTACAATTCACGTTCCCATCGCATTTTGATGGAAAATTACCTGTGATTGATGGGTCAAAACCAAGACCAAAAGCAGCAATCATTCGTGAAAAAGGAAGTAATTCAGAACGCGAAATGGCAAATGCTATGTATTTAGCAGGATTTGATGTAAAAGACGTTCACATGACCGATTTAATTTCGGGAAGAGAAACATTGGAAGACATTCGATTCATTGGAGCCGTTGGAGGATTTTCGAATTCAGATGTTTTAGGTTCGGCTAAAGGCTGGGCTGGAGCGTTTTTATACAATGAAAAAGCAAATACAGCTTTAAAAAACTTCTACAAACGTGAAGACACGCTTTCTGTTGGAATTTGTAATGGTTGTCAGTTGTTAATGGAATTAGAATTGATAAATCCAGAACACGAAGTTCATGGAAAAATGCACCACAATACTTCGAACAAACACGAGAGTGGCTTTACTTCGGTGACAGTTCAAAAGAATAATTCAGTGATGTTATCAACGTTAGAAGGAACTACTTTAGGTGTTTGGATTTCGCACGGAGAAGGAAAATTCAAATTACCTTATTCAGAAGAGAAATATAACATTGTAGCAAAATATGAATACGAAGGTTATCCAGCGAATCCAAATGGTTCTGATTTCAATACAGCCATGATGTGTGATACAACTGGAAGACATTTGGTGATGATGCCACACATAGAGCGTTCAACTTTCCCTTGGAATTGGGCACATTATCCAGAAAGAGGACAAAAAGATGAAGTTTCGCCTTGGTTAGAAGCGTTTGTGAATGCTAGAAAATGGATTGAAAATAAAAAATAAAAGAAAAGCTCTCTTAACGAGAGCTTTTCTTTTACAAAAAAACTGCCCGAAAGCAGTTTTTCAAATTAACCCCAAAAAAACTAAAACTTATCCGTTTCAAGCACAACATATTGCCCAGGATATTGTGTACTGGCATCGTCTTCTGCTGTGATGAAAATTCGTTTTGGTTTGGATGAAGAAACACTTTCAAACTTTACATGAAGTTTGGAGGTTCCTACAATTTGACCAATATTTAAAGGAATTTGATTATCTGATGATGATAACCAAACTACATAATATTTTTTAGGTGGTTGCAATCGTTCTGGTTCGGCTAAATATGAAACCTCCATTTGAATGTTGTAGTTATTATTTTTGTCTTTCTTAACCGATATATCTCCCCTTGCTGCCGGAACTACATTTGAATTTTCAAATTGAATTTTTTTGGAACAAGACGTAAATGTTAGCGATAAGACAAAATACAATACTAAAAAAAGTACTAATTTTTGAACTAAATAATTCGTTTTCATTTTTATTATTTTTTCATATTATTTTCGGCCATTTCTGAAATTGATTTTCCTAAATCGTTCATTTCACTATTGAATTCTACTTTAAATAATGCCCATTTTTGTTCTGGACCTTGTTCGTAATTTTCAATTTTAAGTCTTAAATCAGAATTTCGCTTTTCTAATTTGTTGATTTTAACTTCATCAATATCGCGTTCAGCTTTTCCTTTCGAATTTAATTTAAGTTTTAACTCAGATACAATTTTTTGATTTTCATCTAATTTTAACTGAATGCTCTCTTTAAAGATTCTAAAATCATTAATTGAATCATATTCAGCTTGTTCTAAATCTGCTTCTGCATTAATTAAATCCTTAGTTGCTTCTTTTACATCTTCTACTTTTTCAGTAGGCGAGTTATTGCAACTGTTCATTAAAAAACCTATTAAGCATGACGCAATAATTGTTTTTGCACTATTTTTTTTCATTTTTGTTATTTTATAAAACCATGATTTCTTTTTCATATATGTAAAATTTATTTTTTAGCGGTCATATATGGTATCGCCTTTTTATTTATTGGTGTTTGCTTAAGCAAACTTCTTGTTAATGGCGATCTCGTATATGTAAAATTTTTATTTTTTAAGTCATATATGTTATCTACATTTCATTAAATATTTCCCTTACAAACACATTATCAAATTGTGATTTAAAAATGAAACCATGGTCTTTATTAATTATTTTTTAATCATTTCATGATCAGAACCGCTATGCAGTAATTCGTTTGCTTTGTCTTTAAACGAAGTGCCCATTTTATTCATTTTGTCTTCTAATTGATGTTCAAAGTTCATGGCTTGATCTTTCAAATATTGGCTATCTTTACTTATTTCATCTTTGAATTTGTTAGCACTATTTTTTAATCCTTTTGCTATATTACTTCTTGTTTTTTTACCTTTATGTGGTGCAAACAATACACCTACAGTAGCTCCAATTAGTGCTCCAACCAATAAACTTCCAACAACTAATCTTCCTTTGTTATTTAAATTTTCCATTTTTTATATTTTTAAAAATTAAAATCGGTAACCTACAGTTCCTTGATACCACATGTTTTTATAACGAGGTGTTGTAGACGTTCCATCACCATTGTTATTTTTTAAATCCCATCCACCACGTACTCCAAAAACTAGATTTTTAATATTCAAATCTACTCCACCAATAAGCGAGAATGTATTTTTTCTAATATCATCATTTGTAAATTCTTCTTCCTGTGTAGAACTTAATGATCCTCCTGTAAATTCATCTTTTTGTTTTAACAAATAAGAATATTGTGGTCCAAATAGTAGAGTAACATATTCTATCGGTTTAACTGCAAAAAATAACGGAATATCTATATAATCTGTTGTTCTGGTAGTTTCATAATCTGTTCCTAAAAACGTTCCTGATGATTTAAATCCTTTTTGAGAAAATAAAATTTCGGGTTGAACTCCAATAAATTTTCCTAACGGAATGGATACAAAAACACCACCAACTAAACCAAATTTTCCGTCTGCAACAAAATCTTCTCCTTCTGAATCATAAACATTGGAGTAATTTGTACCTAATTTAACTCCGAAAAATAATTTTTCACGATTATCTGTCAATGTTGATTCTTGAGCCTTTGAATTGGTAACTGAAAGTGTTACTAATGCAATCATTATGATTACTTTTTTCATTTTTTTTTATTTTAAGTTATATGCGTAATATTATTTCAAACCTTACTATTAATAGTTCTAATTTATATTACAAAGGTGCGAGCAGAACGTTCAAAATGTGTTACACAATCTATTATATAAGTTACATGATTCACTCATTTTGAAAATATTCTTCAAATAAAGGCTCTACAGTTATTGGTTTTAATGCGTTTTCCATTGCTAATCTCGAAAGTAAATAGCTAATTGTTGATTCAGCTCCTTGATTTAAATTGACATGATTTTGTTCCAAGCCATCATAACATCCACCTGTTTTTGGATTATAAATAATTTGATTCAAATGATTTTTTCCTAAAAACCAATCAAAAGCTATCTTCATTTTGTTTTTATAATTTTCATATTCATATACTTGATAAAAAGTTTGAAGCGCTAAAATCGTGTAAGCTACATCAATGGGCTGCTCGCCAAATTGATTGACCGATTTTCCTCTATGGTACCAACCTTGGTTAGAAATTACTTTGATTTGATCGTCTTTAAAAATTATAGACAACAAAAAGTCAAATGAAGTTTTTGCGATATCTTTATACAACTCACTTCCTGTACTCAAACCAGCAAACAACATTGCTTCTGGTAAAATACTATTGGCATAGGTAAGATAATCTTCAAACCATTTCCAATTTTTATCTGAAATTCCACGGTATTTTGAAACTAAATTATCGGCCAATGATGTAATTAAATGATTTATTCTTTGGCTTTGTCTGTCCAAATTATAAAAATACAATCCTTTAATTGCAAAAGAAATAGCTCTTGGTGAATGCAATTTATGACAATGTAGTAATGCTTTTTCAAGAGCAAACTTTGCTTTTCTAATTAAATGGTTTGGAATAGTATCTTTAAAAGAAATGAATTCACCAAGGGCCCAAATGGCTCTTCCGTTGGCATCTTCTAAGTTTTCATATATATTATTAGAAGTGAAATTACCATCTATATCCACATAATTTAGAAAACTACCAACTTCTTGCTGACAAAATAATATAAACGTTAAATAGGTATTTATTAATTCTAAATCTTCTTCAGAATTAGTTAATTCATAATGTTTTGTAACTGCAATCAAAGCTCTTGCATTGTCATCTAAAGTATATCCAGAATTAAGATTAGGGATTGCAATTTCAGAAAACTGAATTATTCCATCCTTTGCTGTCATTCGTTTAATATGATCTAAAGAAATTTTTGGTATTTGATATTGTAAAACTATTTTATGTTTTTGACAATTATTTTTAACTAAATCAATATGAGTAATCGCCGAATTTTGCCAAGATGTTGGGCTAATTTTATGCAAGGCATTTAATTGCATTTCTCGTAATAATTTTGGATTATAAAGTAATTCAATGGTTTTTTCGGCCAGTTGGCTAGCGTCTTGAAAATCATAATTGAATCCAGCACCATCTAAAAATTCTTTGGCATGAGGAATAGGCGTTGCAATTACTGGGCAACCGCAAGCCATCGCATAAGCTAATGTTCCACTAACCGCTTGATTTGGATCTTTAGAAGTGAATAAATAAACTTTTGTGCGTTGTAAATAACACATTAGTTCTTCCAAAGACAAATACTTATTTATAAATCGAACGTTGTTTTCTAAATGTAAATCGTGTACTTTGTTATAGAGAAAATTACGGTATTTTTCGCCTTCTCTTTTTGCAACTTCTGGATGTGTTTTTCCAATGATTAAGTAAATAACATTCGGGAAATTTTCGATAATTTTAGGCAAAGCATCCAAAGCTGTTTCAATACTTTTACCTTCATTTAGCAAACCAAATGTTGACAATACAATTCTATCACTGAACTGATTTTTTGTTTTTTTTATACCATTTTCAAAAGAAGCAACTAAATGTGTTCCATGCGAAATAACTGAAATTTTTCGTTCAGCAATCCCATAATCGGTCATTAAAATAGATTTTGAAATTGCAGTCATTACAACTAAATAATCTGAATAGTCTGCTATTTTACGAACTACTTTTTTTAGTTTTTCGTTTGGAGTTGGTAAAACTGTATGAAATGTTGTAGTAATTGGACGTTTTAAATGTTTCATAAACTTCAACAAATAATCACCATAATCTCCTCCAAATAGACCAAATTCATGTTGCAAAAAAATCATGGCAATATTTTTATCAGCATTGATTTTTAAAGTTAAATCAGCATATTGTTCTTGAATTGCAGTATTTAGTTTGTATTTTACTTCTTCAGAATATGAATAATTAGATTGAGATGCTTCTAATGCACATACTTTTAATGAAAATGTACTTCCAAATTTTTCTTGTATCGCATTTTTTAAATCTTGCGTATAAGTTGCAATACCACATTCTCTTGGTGGATAAGAAGTAATAAAAAGAATTTCAGGTAACGTTTTTTGAACAACTGGAACTAGTTCATATTTAGAATTTTTAATAAATTCCATTAAATTACTTGTTTTCAGGTTGTTTTTAGCTTCGTTATAAACGAGTAATGAATTGTTGTAGATGGGAAAAAAATTAGCTCTCATTTTATGTTGGATTTAGTAAAAGTTCTTGTAATAAAGCTTTTAAACTTAAAGATGCACAGGCAATACATTTGTCTGCAGCACCATAATAGATGTAAAGTGTGTCCTCAAATAAAGCGGTTCCCGTTGGAAAAACTACATTAGATACCACGCCGTTTTTTTCATAATCTAGCTCAGGAGCAAACAATGGATTCAATAATCTTGCAATTACTTTTGTAGGATTATCAATATCTAATAAAGCAGCTGCAGCAGAATATATATAACCTTCCGAAGTATCAAAAACACCATGATAAATAAGTAACCAACCGAATTCAGTTTCAATAGGAGGACATCCACCGCCAATAAAACCTGATTCATGATTGATACCAATAGGATCCAGAATAATGTGTTCATTAAAATGGAGAAAATATTGATTCCAAAATTCTTTAGTTAAATCTTCCAATTTATCAATTAAAACCAGCTGAATTCCGGGACGAATACGATGCAAAAAAGCTAATTTTCCATTTATTTTTCTTGGAAAAAACATAACATCTTTATCCCAAAGAAAAACTTCTTCATTGTGTTTAAAATGTCGTACATGACGAAAATATTTGGCGTTTACCAAATTATTACATTCCGCCAACCGCTTAAATTCATCAAAAGTAAATTTTGGAACAATAATGCCATGGTGCTCAAAAGTTAACAAATCAGTAGAAGTTACTAACGTACCTAAAGCATTGATACCATTATAGGCTGTATATGTTATGTAATAAATATCATCTATTTTTACAATTCGAGCATCTTCAATTCCTTTTGATTCTGCATCAGAAAAAGGAATCAGTAGTGGCGTATTATTGCGTTGTATCAATTGTAAAGGTCCTTCAAATTTACAATATCCAATAGTGGAATAATTTCCTTTTCTAACTGCTCGATACAACATATGCACTGTATTTCCGTCTTTTAGAATTGCTGGATTTAAAACACTATCATTTTCAAATGGGAGTTCCGTATTTTTTAGAAGAATTCCTTCTTTTTTTATTTGTATCATGTGATTTTGTGTTAGAAGAATAAAAAAAGCGTAGACGATAATCACCTACGCCTTTTTATTGGCTATTATGTGTATTCTTAGCATTTTTTAGTTACTAAGTTGCCCACAAAAAAAAGTCAATTATTATGCTGTTGGTTGCCCTTTTCTTATAATATTGATTACTTCCTCTCGTTTTTTGTGCAAGCGTGCCTCTACTCTTTCAAGTAAATCATCTTCTCTACCACTTTGGAATTTTAAATCAGCATCTGTTAATTGCGGAAATTTATCTTTCAATTTATCTGCTTGTCGTTTCCAATCACCAGAGATTTTAAAAACTTCTAAACCTTTGTTTGCTTTTGCTTCCATTTTTACTATATTTAAATGTTATAATCTTATAAAACAAAGGTTATACTTTACTAATAAAAATGTGTTATAGTAATAAAAGTAAATATTGTATAAATCACACATTTACAAACATTTGCAATTAAATGTTTTCAAGATTATCTCTAAGTTGAGATTTTCTTTTCTTTTTAAGTTGTTTAAAATAGGATGGAGATAATCCTGTAACTTTTTTAAATTGTCCAGATAAATGTGCAACACTACTGTAGTTTAGTAAATAAGCAATTTCAGATAAATTCATTTCATCATATAAGAGCAACTCTTTAACGCGTTCAATCTTATGATTAATTATGAATTGTTGAATGGTAATTCCTTTTACCTCTGAAAATATGTTAGATAGGTAAGTATAATCTTGGTGTAATTTATCGCTAATGTATTCAGAATAATTTACTTTTGGTAATTCATCAGTATAATGAACCATTTCGATAATAACATCTTTTATTTTTTCAATCAAAATAGCTTTTTTGTCGTCTAACAATTCAAGACCTGACATTGCTAAATTTTTTTTAAGTATATCGAATTGAACAGGAGTTATATCTTCTAAAATTTCTACAACTCCTAAATCTACGATAACATGATGTAACCCTATTTTCTTTAGTTCTTCTTTGACCATCATTTTACAACGAAGACTAACCATATATTTAATATAGAGTATCATTTTGTTTTTTGTTTAAGTGCAAATTAATTTTTGCTCTATTTATTTAATCTTCATAACCACTTTTTATTACTGTTGAAATCATTTTAAATTGTTGATTTGCGTTAAACTGGTGATTAGAATGTGCCGGAATTACCATGCCATCTCCTAATTTTAATTTAAACTTCTTTTTATCAATAGTTAGCTCAGCTACTCCATCAATAATTTGAATGTAGGTATCAAAAGGCGATCTTTTTTCATCTAACTCTTCTCCTGCATCAAAAGATGAAGCTGTAACATTACCCGTTACTTTTTTTATAATTGTTTTACTTACCACTGCATTTGGTATGTATTCAATTAATTCTACAACTATGTGAATTTTTCCTTTTTCGACTTCGATAAACTCGTTTGGCTTTTTCATTTTATTTAACCGAATTGCTTTATTTCTTTTAACTAGAATTACAACTCATTCAAAGGTGGTTAATTATTTTTCACTATTGTTATAAAATCAAGGATAATATTTATATAAATCCCATTTTTTACTAAAAAAGAGCATTGATTTGAATAACCTTATCGCTTTTTGCTTAAAACTTCACTAATATTGCAAAAATTAAAATTCATGTGGTTTGTACTTTTAAGTGTAATTTGTAGTGTAACTGTTGGCCTATTTTTAAAAGTAGCCAAAAAAATGCAGTTATCTGTTTTTCAAATTATTACGTTTAATTATTTTTCGGCTCTACTCCTTACCTATTTTACTTACCAACCCGAATTAACTTTCAAAGAAAAAACAATCCCTTATTCGCTTTATATTGGATTAGCGATTTTGTTACCAATTGTTTTTTTAATTCAAGCCAAGTCAATTAAAGAAACTGGGATTGTTAAAACTGATATTGCCCAACGATTGTCTTTGTTTATTCCGTTAACTGCTTCCTATTTTATATTTAATGAAACGTTTGGTCAACTAAAAATTATCGGATTTATAGTCGGATTTTCAGCTATATTTTTTACATTGAATAAAAAATCAGATAATAAATCTAACAATTGGGTATATCCATTATTGGTTTTATTGGGATTTGGAATCATTGATATTCTATTTAAAAAGGTAGCTGTTTTAAAAGAATTTAACTTTACTACTTCTTTATTTATAATCTTTTGTGGTGCATTTGTAATTTCCATATCATTTCTAATCGGAAAAATACTTGTTCAAAAAGAAAAATTAGAATTGAAAAATATACTATGGGGATTAGCTTTAGGAATTTTAAATTTCGGAAATATTCTCTTCTATTTAAAAGCTCACAAAGCTTTATCAGAAAATCCATCCACTGTTTTTGCTGGTATGAATATGGGAGTAATTATTTTAGGTAGTATTGCTGGGATTTTAATTTTTAAAGAAAAAATAACAAAATGGAACTACTTTGGTATCTTTTTAGCAATAGTTTCAATAATTTTTATTACACTTTCTCAAATAATGTAGAAATTAGTAGGCAAGCATACTATTTTAGTATTGTTAAAATTATAATCTAAAGATTATCAATTATATAAAAAATTGTTTTATTAATTTTATTTTTATAATTTGCATAAAATAATAATTGCGAATTATGAACAATATCACACGCTTATTTGACTTTCCTTACTACCAATTAGAAAAGTATAATTTAAAAGATGCTTTAGTTACTAAATATGGAAATGAATGGGTAAAAACTTCTACCCAAGAATATTTAGACAAAGCCAATGCGATTTCAAGAGGTCTACTTCGATTAGGCGTAAATAAAAATGATAAAATAGCAATCATTTCGTCTAATAATAGAACTGAATGGCATATCACAGATATTGGTGTATTACAAACTGGTGCTCAAACCGTTCCAATGTATCCAACAATTTCTGCCGAAGATTACGAATACATTTTAAATCATTCAGAATCACAATACGTTTTTGTTTCTGACCTTGAAGTCTATGAGAAATTACAAAGCATTAAATCTAATGTACCATTATTAAAAGAAGTGTATTCTTATAATGATATTGCAGGTTGTAAAAGTTGGAAAGAAGTTTTAGATTTAGGTGCAAATACAGACAACCAAGATGTCGTTGAAGACCGAAAAAATAATGTATTAACAACAGATTTAGCGACAATCATTTATACCTCTGGAACTACAGGAAGACCAAAAGGTGTAATGCTTAGTCATCAAAATATTGTTTCCGATGTTTTGATGAGTGCTCCAAGAGTACCTTTAAGAGCAGGAAGTACAAGAGCTTTGAGCTTCTTACCTATTTGTCATATCTTCGAAAGAATGTTGACGTACTTATACCAATATTATGGTATATCAATTTACTTTGCGGAAAGTATTGAAAAAATATCTGACAATCTAAAAGAGGTTAAACCACATGTTATGTCGGTTGTACCTCGTTTATTAGAAAAAGTATATGATAAAATTTATGCTAAAGGAGCGGATTTAACCGGAATCAAAAAAGCACTTTTCTTTTGGGCTTTAGATTTAGGAATGGAATATAAACCTTACAAACAAAATGGTGCATTTTATGAATTTAAACTTAAAATTGCTAGAAAATTAATTTTCGCTAAATGGCAAGAAGGTTTAGGTGGCGAATTAGAATTACTAGTTTCAGGAAGTGCTGCATTACAATCTCGCTTAACAAAAGTTTTCTGCGCTGCTAATATTCCTGTTATGGAAGGTTATGGTTTAACGGAAACTTCTCCTGTAATCTCTGTAAACGATATGAGAAATGGAGGTTTCAGAGTTGGTTCAGTTGGTAAAGTATTAGACGGAGTTAAAGTTAAAATTGCTGAAGATGGAGAAATTTTATGTAAAGGTCCAAACGTAATGATTGGTTATTACAAAGACGAAACACAAACTAGCGAAGTTTTAAAAGACGGTTATTTCCACACAGGTGATATCGGTGAAATTGACGCCGATGGTTTCTTAAAAATTACCGACCGTAAAAAAGAAATGTTCAAAACTTCAGGTGGTAAATATGTAGCACCTCAAGTTTTAGAAAATACTTTCAAACAGTCGCGTTTTATTGAACAAATAATGGTAATTGGTGACGGAGAAAAAATGCCAGCTGCTTTTATTCAGCCAAATTTTGAATTTGTTAGAGAATGGGCTACTAGACACAATCTTAAATTTAATACTAATGAAGAATTATGTGCCAATAAAATGGTAATTGACCGAATTCAAGAAGAAATTGACCATTGCAATGAAAAATTTGGTAATTGGGAAAAAGTTAAACGTTTTGAACTTACTCCTGATGTTTGGTCAATTGTAGACGGACATCTTACTCCTACCATGAAATTGAAACGTAAAATTATTAAAGAAAAATATGCTGATTTGTATCAAAAAATTTATGGATAAAAATTATAAAGCCCACAAATTGTGGGCTTTATTTTATTAAAATGTTAAATTTTATAAAAAACACAGAAAATACTATGCATGCATAGTATTTTTTTTTATATTTGAAAAAGTTTTGATTATATACTATGAAAGATAAAACTATAGATTATGCATTAAGAACAACCTGGCAAGCCGTTGCTAGAATGTATAACGAGGAAGCTGCAAAATACGGAGCAACAATGGCAACAGGTTTTGCTTTGTTAAGTATTGATAGAGAAAAAGGTTCTCCTTCCACTACGTTAGGCCCAAAAATGGGAATGGAAGCCACTAGTTTAACCAGAACCTTAAAATCTATGGAAGAACGAGGATTAATTACCCGTAAAAAAAATCCAACTGACGGTAGAGGGGTAATTATACAATTAACCAAAGACGGCAAAGAAAAAAGAGAACTTTCTAAAGAAACTGTACTTCGATTTAATGAAGCTGTAAGACAAAATATTAGTGAGGAAAAATTACTTCATTTTATGGAAGTAGCTGAAATCATCAACGAGTTAATTATTGATAAAAAAATCTATAACGATAAATAAAACAACAAACCTACCAACATGAAACGTACTATAAAAAAAGTTGCTGTTATTGGTTCCGGAATTATGGGAAGTGGCATTGCTTGTCATTTTGCCAATATTGGTGTCGAAGTCTTATTATTAGACATCGCTCCAAACGAATTAACCGAAGCCGAACAGAAAAAAGGATTGACCATAGAAAGTAAAGCCGTTAGAAACCGATTGGTTAATGATCATTTAGGCAACGCTTTAAAATCAAAGCCCTCTCCTATATATCATCCAAGTTTTGCGGCAAGAATTACAACAGGTAACACTACTGATGATATGTCAAAAATTGCTACTGCCGATTGGATTATCGAAGTTGTAGTAGAACGTTTAGACATCAAGAAAATTGTTTTCGAACAAGTTGACAAATATAGAAAACCAGGAACTTTAGTAACATCTAACACTTCTGGTATTCCAATTCAGTTCATGAGCGAAGGAAGAAGCGAAGATTTTCAACAACATTTCTGTGGAACGCACTTCTTTAACCCTGCACGTTACTTAAAATTATTTGAAATCATTCCTGGTCCAAAAACCACAAATGAAGTATTGGATTTCTTAAATGGTTATGGTGAAAAATTCTTAGGAAAAACTTCAGTTGTAGCAAAAGATACTCCAGCTTTCATCGGAAATAGAATCGGAATCTTCGGAATTCAAAGTTTATTCCACCAAGTAAAGGAAATGGGATTAACCGTGGAAGAAGTGGATAAATTAACAGGACCCGTTATTGGTCGTCCAAAATCGGCTACTTTTAGAACGGTTGATGTGGTTGGTTTAGATACTTTAGTGCATGTAGCTAACGGAATTTATGAAAATTGTCCAAACGACGAAGCGCATGAATTATTCAAACTTCCAGAATTTGTTAACAAAATGATGGAAAACAAATGGTTAGGAAGCAAAACAGGTCAAGGTTTCTACAAAAAAGAAGGAAAAGACATTCTAACTTTAGATTTAGATACATTAGAATACAGAGCGAATAAAAAAGCATCTTTCGCAACTTTAGAATTAACCAAAACGATTGAAAAACCAATCGACAGATTCAAAGTTTTAGTGACTGGAAAAGACAAAGCAGGTGATTTCTACAGAAAAAACTTTGCTTCAATGTTCCAATACTGTTCTAACAGAATTCCTGAAATTACAGACGCTTTCTATAAAATCGACGACTCTATGAAAGCTGGATTTGGTTGGGAAAATGGTCCGTTCGAAATTTGGGATGCTATTGGAGTTGAAAAAGGAATTGAATTGATGAAAGCGGAAGGATATCAACCTGCTTCTTGGGTAACGGATATGTTAGCTTCTGGAAACACTTCTTTTTATTCGATTAAAGATGGAGCAACACACTTCTACTCTATCACAAACCAAAAAGTAAAAAAAATTCCAGGTCAAGATGCCTTCATTATCTTAAATAATATTCGCGAAAGCAAAAAAATATGGAACAACAGTGATTCTATTATTACCGATTTAGGTGATGGAATCATCAATTTAGAATTTACATCTAAAATGAATTCTATAGGTGCTGGTGTTTTACAAGGAATCAACAAAGCTATTGACATTGCTGAAAAAGACTACAATGGTTTAGTGATTGGAAATCAAGGAGCTAATTTCTCAGTTGGAGCTAACTTAGGAATGATTTTCATGATGGCAGTCGAACAAGAATATGACGAATTAAACATGGCTATCAAAATGTTCCAAGATACGATGATGCGTTGTCGTTATTCTGCAATTCCAGTTATAGCAGCTCCTCACGGAATGACATTAGGTGGTGGTTGCGAATTAACTATGCACGCTGATAGAGCTGTTGCCGCAGCAGAAACGTACATCGGATTAGTAGAATTTGGTGTTGGTGTAATTCCTGGTGGTGGTGGTTCTAAAGAAATGGCTTTGAGAGCTTCTGATTTATTCCGTAAAAACGATGTTGAATTAAACGTTTTACAAGAATATTTCTTAACTGTCGGAATGGCAAAAGTAGCTACTTCAGCTTACGAAGGATTTGATACAGGAGTTTTACAAAAAGGAAGAGATATCGTAGTGGTAAACAAAGACCGCCAAATTGCAACAGCTAAACAAGTGGCTTTACAAATGGCAGAACAAGGTTACACACAACCTGTAAGAAGAAAAGATATCAAAGTATTAGGTAAACAAGCTTTAGGTATGTTCTTAGTAGGAACTGACCAAATGGAAGCTGGCAAATACATTTCTGAACACGATAAAAAAATTGCCAATAAATTAGCTTACGTAATGGCTGGTGGTGATTTATCAGAAGCAACTTTAGTTTCTGAACAATATTTATTGGATTTAGAAAGAGAAGCATTTTTATCATTAACTGGAGAAAGAAAATCTTTAGAAAGAATTCAGTACATGTTAACCAAAGGGAAACCGTTAAGAAACTAAAAGATGAAAACAGCATATATAGTAAAAGCATATAGAACAGCAGTAGGAAAAGCACCAAAAGGAGTATTCCGATTCAAAAGACCTGACGAATTAGCAGCAGAAACCATCGAACACATGATGAAAGAGCTTCCTAATTTTGATAAAACTCGTATTGATGATGTTATGGTAGGAAATGCCATGCCTGAAGCAGAACAAGGTTTAAACGTTGGTAGATTAATTTCATTAATGGGATTAAAAGTAGAAGATGTTCCAGGTGTTACAGTAAATAGATATTGTGCATCAGGTATTGAAACTATCGGAATGGCTACGGCTAAAATTCAATCCGGAATGGCAGATTGTATCATTGCAGGTGGTGCCGAAAGTATGAGTTATATTCCAATGGGAGGCTATAAACCAACACCAGATTATAAAGCTGCAGCTGCAGGCCACGAAGATTATTATTGGGGAATGGGATTAACTGCTGAGGCGGTTGCAAAACAATTCAACGTTTCTCGTGAAGATCAAGATGAGTTTGCTTATCATTCACATATGAAGGCTTTAAAAGCACAAGCAGAAGGCAAATTTGACGCTCAAATAGTTCCTATTACAGTAGAAGAAACTTTTATCAATGAAAATGGTAAAAAAGAAACGCGTTCTTATGTTGTTAACAAAGACGAAGGACCAAGAGCAGGAACTTCTGTTGCGGTATTAGCAGGTTTAAGACCCGTATTTGCTTCTGACGGAAGTGTAACAGCAGGAAACTCATCTCAAATGAGTGATGGAGCAGCTTTCGTATTAGTTATGAGTGAAGAAATGGTAAAAGAATTAAATCTTGAACCTATTGCTCGATTAGTAAACTTTGCTTCTGCAGGTGTAGAACCAAGAATCATGGGAATTGGACCTGTAAAAGCAATTCCAAAAGCATTAAAACAAGCAGGTTTAAAACAATCTGATATTGATTTAATAGAGTTAAACGAAGCGTTCGCTTCCCAATCATTAGCGGTTGTTAGAGAATTAGGCTTAAATCCTGATATCGTAAATGTGAACGGAGGAGCTATTGCTTTAGGTCACCCACTGGGTTGTACTGGTGCAAAACTTTCTGTTCAATTGTTTGACGAAATGCGATTAAGAGGAAGTAAATATGGAATTGTTTCAATGTGTGTGGGAACAGGACAAGGAACAGCGGGAATTTACGAATTTTTGAAATAAGAAAATAGAACAAAGAAAAAAGAATATAGATAAACTGAAAATGAAAATATAGAATTCCGAAAAGTCTCTTTTCTATTCTTTATTTTCTTTTCTCTAAAAAATAAAAGTTATGTCAGATAACATCAGAGGAGGACAATTCCTTGTAAAAGAAACAAAATGCGAAGACATCTTCACTCCAGAAGATTTCAATGAAGAACAAGTTATGATGCGTGATTCGGTTATCGAATTCGTAGACAAAGAAATTTGGCCAAACAAAGAACGCTTCGAAAAGAAAGATTACGCTTTAACTGAAGACATCATGCGCAAAGCAGGTGAATTGGGTTACCTAAGCGTTGCTGTTCCTGCTGCGTATGGCGGAATGGAAATGGGATTCGTAAACACCGTTTTAGTTTGTGATTATATCTCGGGAGCAACTGGTTCGTTTTCAACTGCTTTTGGGGCGCATACTGGAATTGGAACCATGCCAATTACACTATATGGAACTGAAGAACAAAAACAAAAATATGTACCAAAATTAGCTTCGGGCGAATGGTTTGGAGCGTATTGTTTGACAGAACCTGGAGCTGGTTCAGATGCAAATTCAGGAAAAACAAAAGCCGTTCTTTCAGAAGATGGAACACATTATAAAATCACAGGTGGGAAAATGTGGATTTCTAATGCGGGTTTTTGTAACGTAATGATTGTTTTCGCTCGTATTGAAGACGATAAAAATATTACTGGTTTCATCGTTGAAAATGATCCTTCAAACGGAATTTCAATGGGTGACGAAGAGCACAAATTAGGTATTCGCTCCTCTTCTACTCGTCAGGTTTTCTTTAATGAAACAAAAGTACCAGTAGAAAATATGTTGGCTGGTCGTGGCGAAGGTTTTAAAATTGCTATGAATGCTTTAAATGTTGGACGTATTAAATTAGCAGCAGCTTGTTTAGAAGCACAACGTAGAACCATTACTGGAGCAGTAAATTATGCTAACGAAAGAGTTCAGTTTAAAACACCAATCTCAAGTTTTGGTGCTATCCAAGCTAAAATTGCTGAAATGGCTACTAATGCTTACGCTGGAGAAAGTGCTACTTACAGAGCTGCATCTGATATCGAAAACAGAATTAATATTAGAGTTAGTGAAGGAAATTCGCACCAAGAAGCAGAATTAAAAGGTGTAGAAGAATTTGCAATCGAATGTTCAATCTTAAAAGTAGCGGTTTCTGAAGATGTTCAAGCGTGTACAGACGAAGGAATTCAAATTTTTGGTGGAATGGGATTCTCTGAAGATGCACCAATGGAAAGTGCTTGGAGAGATGCTCGTATTGCCAGAATTTACGAAGGAACTAACGAAATCAACAGAATGTTATCAGTTGGAATGTTAGTGAAAAAAGCAATGAAAGGTCACGTTGATTTATTAGGTCCAGCAATGGCTGTTGCAGAAGAATTAATGGGAATTCCATCTTTCGATATTCCTGATTATTCAGAATTATTTGCTGAAGAAAAAGAAATGATTGCCAAATTGAAAAAAGTATTCTTAATGGTTGCTGGTGCTGCAGTTCAAAAATACGGAGCTGAATTAGAATCACACCAACAATTATTAATGGCTGCTTCTGATATCTTAATCGAAATCTATATGGCCGAAAGTACTATTCTTAGAACGGAGAAATTAGCTAAAAAAGAAGGCGAAGACAAAGTTCAGGAGCAAATTGCTATGGCAAAATTATACTTGTATCATGCCGTAGATATCGTGAACCATAAAGGAAAAGAAGGAATTGTTTCTTTTGCTGAAGGAGACGAACAACGTATGATGTTAATGGGTTTAAAACGTTTTACAAAATATACGAATATGCCAAATGTAATTGGACTTCGTGAAAAAATTGCTGCAAAAATTATTAGCGAAAATAAATACGCTTTTTAATACAGCAATTAATTGGTTTAGTTTGTTTAAAAAAACCATTCGCCAAGCGAATGGTTTTTTATTTTTAATATCTCAAAGCCGCAAAAACTTCTTTGTTTCCTAATTTTTCTCTTCCGTTTAAAAAGGATAATTCCATTAAAAAATTCAATTGCACAATTTCGCCACCTAATTGCTCTACTAACTCACAAACGGCTTTTGCAGTTCCTCCAGTAGCTAAAACATCATCGTGAATTAAAACCCTATCTCCTTTTTTTATGGCGTCAACATGCATTTCTAATGTATCCGTTCCATATTCTAATTCATAAGAGGCACTAATAGTATCAAACGGTAATTTTTTTGGCTTACGAACCGGAATAAATCCAACATTTAATTTTTGTGCCAATAACATTCCGAAGAAAAAACCACGACTCTCTACTCCTATTACTTTATCAATTTTTTGATTTTCTAATGAATTTACCAATGTTTCTAGACAAAATTTAGTGGCTTCTGGTGAAATTAGCAAAGGTGTAATATCTTTAAATGCAATTCCTGGTTTCGGAAAATCTTGAATATCACGAATATAGTCATGTAAGTTCATTTTTATTTACTTTTTTTCTTGTTAAGGTTTGCAATTTACACAAATATATCTATATTTGCACTCACAAAATCGGCCTCGTGGCGCAACTGAATAGCGCATCTGATTACGGCTCAGAAGGTTACTGGTTTGAATCCAGTCGAGGTCACTAGAAATAAAATTAAAGGCGAATATTTTACGTATAAAAACGTAAAGTGCTCGCCTTTAGTTATTTATGCTAATTGACAAAATCAAACATTTATGCTTTTACACTCTCAAAACGCAATTTACTACTCACAAAACTACTCACAAAAAATGAATGGGAAGTTAACTTACAAAGTAAAGATTAAAGAGGACTACATCAGAACTGATGGAACCAACTCTTTATATGTTCAGATTTTTTTAAATGGCAGAAAAAAAATATTTCCATTAAATCTTTCGGTTAAAAAAATTCACTTTGATAAAGTGAAACAACGTGTTTCTGCAAAATTTGAAAAGCATAAGGATTACAATTTGATAATTGAAAAATTCTTGGCTGATATAAATACAATTGAAATCAACTACCGACTTTCAAATGTGGTGCTTGATATTGATAAACTCACAAACGAAATATTAAATCCTTCTTCTTGGATTTGTTTTATCACTTTTTGGGATGAAGAACTGGATCGGCAAAAAGGGTTATTGAAACCAGGAACGTATCGCCAACAAAAATCTGCATTGGAGAAGCTTCGAAAATATAAGGATCATTTGTATTTCTATGAAATCGATAAAAAGCAAATCGAAGACATTCGTATATTTTTAAAAGTGAAAATGAAAAACGAAGAGAATACAATTTCTACTTTCTTTAAGAATTTTAAAAAGTACTTGAATGTTGCGCTTGATCGTGGTATAAAAATTCCGTTGAATAGTTCCGACATTAAACGACCAAACTTTAAATCGCACCGTACTTTTTTAATGCCTGATGAAATTAATACCTTATATAAGTATTGGAATTCGGATTTTGTGAACGAAATGCACAAGAATATTTTGTCAAAATTTCTATTTTCTTGCTTTACCGGATTGCGAATTTCAGATATTAAGAAAATTGAAGCTGACAATATCATCGGTGACTATGTTGTTTTCGTAGCGGAAAAGACTGGAAAGCTCCAACGCATCCAAATGAATGAATCTGCAAAGAAATTCATTAGTAAACAAAAGCCTTTCAATAGTAACTATACAGATGAATACACGAATCGCACCTTGAAAGATATTTGTAAAATTTGTGGCATTAAAAAACGTGTGACGTACCATGTAAGCCGTCACACGTTTGCAACTAATTTTATTATTTCGGGTGGAAATGTTACGGTGCTTCAAAAATTACTTGGCCATTCGAAAATTGAAGACACTATGATTTACGTTCACATTGCCGAAAGCATTACTGATATTGAAATCCTTAACCTTGATACCATTCTTAATAATTAACGCTTAATAAGCGCATTTTCACTTCTTGAAAATTGTTTGCAGCTTCGGTAGTTTGAATATCAATAATTCTAAAGCGTTGGTTGTTTATATAAACTGCCTTCGCTTTATTTATTTTTGCAATTTCAGTTTCTGTAAAATATCCTGTTACTTCACAATTGGATGCATTCAACATAAATTTTAACCATCTTCTAAAAAATGTTTCATAGATTCCTTTTTCTCCTGGTATGTTTAAATTGAATCCGTTTTCGGTGGCTTCGGCTGTAAATGGTGCGGTTGCTTCATCATAAATTATCAAACCAACACCTTGTTTATCGTTTATGTCGTCTGATAAAACCGAAGTATATCCATTGCGTGGTAAAATTTTGAATTTAGATTCAATTACTTTGGTAAAATCATCGGTGGTTCCATCATACGAAATGATTTCTTCTTGTGTGATAAATAACGCGGCATCTTCTTCGTTTTCTTCTTTTAATACGAAAGATGAATTTGCAGCAATATCATAAGAGGTCATTTTTAATGATTGAGAAATAATTGCTGGCTCTTCATTCAAAGCAATATTCTCGTTTAAATTCAAAGTGATTTCCTTTTTAAAATCATCCAAAGTAATATCTAAATTGAATTTATTTTTTATGTAATTCAAATAGTTTCCAACTGTCCATTCAGGAACATAACGACCTAATTCAATAGTTGGGTGCATTTGATTAAATTCTTTTTCATTACCAATTAAAGTCAATTCTAAATTATAATTAACAGGCATATTTTGTAAAGAATCTTCATAAATAAAAAGCATTGAACCAACACCAGATTGCAATTCTACTTCTCCTTCAACAATATAATTATTTCCATTATTATAAAAAATAGCTTTTTGAAATACCCAAACAGAATTATCAGCTCCAGATGGGTTTACAATTAATCTACTCCTTTGGTGATTATACGGAGTAAAAGGTGTGGGTAAATTTTCTAATTCAAAAGAATATTTTAATTTATAATTACCTTCTACTGTAATTGTTTGATAAACTACTTTTCGGTAAATGTCAGTTCCAAAAACTCCACCTCCTTCAATTAGTGTCCATGCTGTTGATGGTAAAATAACAAATTCTCCTTCTGGTGCAATTATAGTTTTACTAATATTATCTTTTTTAGGCACCATCAACAAACGTTTTATTAATTCGTGTGTGGTAAAATCACCTGAAATTTTCCAACCTAAAGAAGTGAAAATATAATGCAAAGGAGATAATATAAAAACGTGTGGCATTGCTACATTTTTATTAATTACCGTTACTTCTGAACCATCTACTTCGCCAATATTCAATAAAAAAATAGTTTCTTCAAAAGCATTAACACCAAAATTATTGATATGGTTTTGATAAGCATACCAAGGATCTGTATTTTCTAATCCAACACCGTATTTATTGAGCCAATACATCGTTGGAAAATTAAATTTTACAGCTGGATATATTTGTCCAATCATTGAAGTTGGATAAATTTCCCAATATTCATTTCCTGTAATTACTTCGGTGCTTTCTTCTGTAAATGGAATTGGAGAAGTTTCTCCTGGAATAACCGAAACCGAAGGCATAAATTCAGCAATCTTTTTATTCACAATTGGAATAATATCAGAGCCATATTTTAAATTACATTTTCTAAACTTTTTCAAAACCGTTAATTGTTGAAGCTCGCCATAATAACGCACTCCGTTTTCCAATATAATTACAGGAACAATCTTGTTCTTACGTATAGAAGTAATATCAGAAGGACCCAAAACCGCCTTTGTAACATCATTCTCAATCACCAAAAATGGAAATTGAGAATGTGGCACTTTAAAATCAGAAGACAAGGAATTGTTTTCTTTCTTTAAACTTAAAGAATCTTTTTTATACTCGATTTCTACGCCTTCAAGCGAAAATATTGTAACTAAAGCCATTATAAACTATTTAAAATGTTAGAGTAAATAATATTATCGTTATACGAAGCATATAATCTCATTTGGAAAGATCCACCTCCAAATGAAACAATTCTTTCCTGTGGACTTACAGTTGTAGAAAATGCTACAGGATTAGACCAAGATGTTGTTGAGTTAATCCTAACTTGTGAAAAGACTTGAAACAAAGGAAAATTAGAATCAAATGCAACGGCATAATTAGAACCTTCTAAATTGGTTATAGATAATAACTGAAGTTCTAAATCAGAAACATCTTCTCCTAAATTTAAATTTGTAAATGGCAATCCAGCCGAAAAAGTAAAAACCAAATCTTCTGCATAAATATTCAAACGTGATTTAAAGTTGGTTGCTTTTTTTGTTGCTGTGTTTACGCTGATATATTTTCCGTTGTTGTTAAAATAACAATCAATTGAATTGGCGATTTCTTTTACGATTTCTTTTTCACGAATTGACAATCCACCAGTGTTGATTGTGTAGGTTCCGTCTTCTTCTACTGCGTAAACTGCGGTTGATGTATCGTAGCGTTCGTATGATTGTACTTTCATACCACTTACATCTTCAAAATCGCCATCAAAGTATGCTGGAATGTAGTAACCGAAGTTATTTTGAAAAACTACTTCTTTCACTTCGTAATTTGGCAAACGTAAAACGTTGTAAAATTTCTCTGTGCTTTCAGCTCCTACTTCAATTTTGGCACGCAAATATAAAACCGATGATATTACAGTAACTTCAGAAAGATTCAAGGTGTAAATGAAAACCTTTTTTCCGTTTACATCAGCGATTGTTTGCGTGTGCAAAATATTATCTAAATCATCATAGATTGTCACTTTTACATCTTCTGTTTCGGCATTGGCATAAAACGGAATTACGATTGTTCCGTCTTTTTTCATATTCATATGTTCGGCTTTTAGTCCGAAAATATATAATTTGTTGATGTCGTTGAAGATTTCCGATTTTACATTGTACAACAAATAGAAATCTGGAAGCGTAACAGTTCCTAAAAGCACATCGGTATCGATGTCTTTTTCTTCGATTACGATTGAAACTTTCTTTTTGAAATTGGTTTGCTCTAAAAGTCCCGTTGTGAAGCTTCCTAAAAAGTAAGGTTTGAAATATGCATTGTACAAATACAATAAATCTTTTGTAGCGGTGAAGTTGTCTTTTCGGCTCCAACCTTGCTCATCAAAAAGCGCATCATCAATATAAATTTTGGCACGAAAATAACCATCTGCATTATCAGAAGTTACGGTTATTTGTGTATTGTTTCCGTCTAATAAATAGCGGTTTTCTGGTGGAAAATTGATTACTTGTATCATTGTTTTTTATTTATCCGATTGTACCATTTTGAGAAGCTGAAGTAATTTCATTTTTCATATCTTCCATTTCTTCCACGTCTTTATATCCAAAATTTACTTTAGCCATAATTCCACTTGAAAGTATCGCGTTCAAATTATTTACAGCATTTACTAACATTGCGGTTTCGTTGGATGAAGTTTTCACAGGATTAGCACCAACCACTCCTGGAGAAGTAGCACCACCATCTACATAACCACGCATTTTACTTTGGCGATTAGCTTCTAACCAAGTAATAGTATTTGCAAATCGTGGATCTTGTGTCATTACTTCTGGAATAACGTACTCGTTTTTGTGAACGTAACCAGTTACGGGTCCAAATTCATCATAACCAAGTGCAGGTTTATCTCCTGTGTTACCACCGTAGAAGAATTTAGGTTTTTTTGGTGGTTTAGCACTTGCAATTTTTCCAACTTGAGCAATTGTTGTAATTCCTGCTGCTGCAATAGCCGCCCACATTGCAAATCCACCATCAAACTTTGGATATTGTGCCAAAATAGATGTAACAGCCATTGCACCATTGATTCCTGCTTGAATAATTGCCAATTCTTTAGACTGACCGAACATTTCTCCAACTGCATTAGCTAATTGGTTTAAACCGCCAAGCGTTCCTTGTAATTGTTGAAGTTCTCTAACTCTGTCCATTTCATCCTGCTTTTGTTTTGCAGCTTCTTTGAAACGAGTGTATTCTTCATCTGTTATTTTCTTATCAGCGTAAAGTTTAGCATATCGCTGTAACTCGGCTTGGTAGTCTTGTTCTTGCTTTATTTTGTCGGCTTCTGCTTTTGTTTCTGCTTCTGCTAATGCTAATTCATTATCCAATGCCAATTGCTCGGCTTTTAGAATTTTTTGTTCTTGCTCGTATTGTAATTTTAGCGCATCAGTTGATTGCTGGAAACCAAGTTCTAACTCTTGATTTCTCATTTGATACTCCAAATTCAATGCTTCTTTTTGAGCATTCAAAACTTCAACCGATGTTTTTTCTAAAACTGCTTTTGCTTCTAAATCTGCAATTTTGCGCGCTAATTCATCATTATTAAATTGAATTTGAGCATCTTTAATTTTTGCTAAACGTTCGGTTTCAATTGCAATACTTTCAGGCGTTAATGCTTGTTCTTTATCAAGTGTAGAACGTAAATCAAAAATATATTTATCTAACTGCGCTTTGGCTAAATTAGCTTTTGCATCGGCAAGTGCTTTTGCTTTATCGTATTGCTCTTTTGCTGCCTTTTCTTCTTCGGCTTTTTGTTTTGCTGCTGCATCTGCACGTGCTTTTGCTTGTGCTTTTAATTCATCAGCAGTAGCACCACCGCCACCAGAACCAGATAATGTATTTGTGGTTTTGTTATTGGTAATGGTTTCAACTTCGGCTTTTATTTTTACTTCTTTTGATTTAAAACCTTCAATTGATTTTTTAAGTTTATCAACATCAACTCCTAAAGCTTCAAGAACCGGTGCAATATTGCTTATGATTCCAATTACAGCATCTAAAATGATGTTTTTAAGTTTTCCAAAAGCGTTTGAAATGGTATTTATTACTTTAAAGAATCCGTTTTGTAAGGCAGTGAAAGCTCCTTGAAAATCACCTGAAAATATTTTTTTAAAGAATTCTACAAAGGTTGATATTACGGTTCCAATTACTTTGAAGTTTGTTTTTAGTAACTCAAAAAACGCCAAGAACGTTGCTTTTGTTCCTTCCCAAGCGTTTGAAAATACAACTCCAACAAAATCAATTAGTGGTTGAATATCTTGTTTTACTTCGGAAATGTATTCTAACATCGAAGCGAAAGCATCTACCGAAACCGCTTTAATTTTTGTCCAGATTTCGCCAAAATCTTTGATTTCAAATAATTCAGATTGTGCTTTGTTTAATCGTTCGTTTGCATCAACCAATTGAAGTGAAGCTTTTGCCGTTGCATCTAATTCTCTTTTTGCTGATTGCCCTAAAGCTTCAAATATCTTTTGCGCACCACCAGCATCTTCTCCAGCACCTTTGAAAACATCTGCGGTTAATTGTGCGTATTGCTGTTGTGAAAGATTAGATTCTTCCGCTTTTTGTGCAATTGCATCTAATGCTTGTTTGGTAGTTAATTCTCCAGTCTTAACTTTGTTTAGAATATCATCAGAGAATGAAGCACCAAAAGCGTTTACCAATGCATCGCGAGTTGACTTGGTATTTTCTTTTAATGCCAAATCTGCTTCTTTTAAAGCATCTGGAAGTTTATCAGAATAGATTCCTAAATCGTAACCTGTGTTGATGATGTCTGAAAATTCTTTGGCAGAATAACCAGCCTTTGCAAAAAATTCATCGTACTCACCAAGCGAATCCAAAAACTCTTCATTTTGTGCGCCACCCGAAGCCAAACCTTCAGCAATAATTCTATTCGCTTCTGACATTGAAATGCCGTAGGTTTTGGAAAGTGAGTTGGCTTTCTCTGCTATTTCTTTGAAGTCTTTGTCGAATGTTTCAGCCGTAGCGGAAATTTCATCACGCACTTTTGAAATCTCGGAAGCGTTAACACCTAAAGCACGAAGCTCGGTGTTCATGTCGTTTAATCCTTTGTTGAAATCGAATAAGGCTTTTGCACCAGCACCTAAAGCTACCAATCCAGCTAATGCAGCACCAAGTGGCGTTGCAATAAAAGTTAAAGAAGCTTTTATCATTCCACCAATACCCGAAGTAATAGCGGAAATTCCTTCTTTTGCGCCTTGCAAATCTCCTGAAACCAATGAATCCCAAATTCCTGTAAGTGTGCCACGCAAACCTCCCGAAATTTCGTTGGCTTCTTCCATTGCTTTGTTTGTCAAACCAAGTTCATCACGATAAGCAGATTGACGTTGGCGCAACTGATCCATTGTTTGTGCTAATTCTTTTGAGTCTTTTTCGTAGGTTTCAGAATCAGAATTTAGTAAACGCATACGATTACGCACTTGCGCCATTGCTCCTTCTACTCCTTTTAATGAGTTTTCTACTTCTTTTCCATTTACGAAAATGGATATTCTTCTGGTTACATTGTCTTTACTCATTTCCTATGGTGTTGGATGATTGTGTATTTCTGTCAAATCCGAAGTTGATTCGGTTTATAATTACTTCGGCTCTTTGGTTTCCGATGATGTCTGCTAAATCTTCTACTGCTTTTCCACGTTCTACAGCATCAATAATGAAATCACGTGCTTTTAATCGTGCGTTGATTCCGTTTGCTTTTGTGCCTTCAAATCCTACGTGAAGAATTGGATAGATGTAATAAGGCGTAAAAATGGTAATGCGCTCTAAAAGATTGTTTTTGTAAAATGGTTTTACGGTAGATTTCAAAGCCAATCCACTGCCTTTGTTGGTTTTACTACGAATAGAAGAAACAAGATTTCGCTTGATGCGATTTGCAAACTGCGTTCCTGCTTGTTTTTCTAACATAAAAAGGTCTAATTGTCCAGCCATTTTGTAATTATTTATGGTAAAATTAGGTTTGCGAAATGGCAAAAAATAGGACAACAAAAAACCATTCGTGTTGGCGAATGGTTTAAGATAAAAAAGAAGTTATTTTAATTTTTTGGAAGCTTATCAACTCTTCTTCCAAGTTGTTCCATTGCTTTTTCAAAGCATTTGTTTAAATCTGTTTTTGATTCTTTATCTTCAAAAAAGAAATTGACTTTTATTGCTTTTGAAACTTGCAAAAAAGTATCAATTGTAGGTTTGAATTTCAAGGAAAAGAAACGACTAACTGCCGATTGTATCATTCCTGTTTGTTCTGCAATTTGATTTTGCGTGATTCCTTTTTCTTCTGCAATTTCTTTAAGAAGTAAAACGAGCAACATCCATTGCTCGTTTTTATTTTTATTATTTGCCATAATTAATTGTCAAATCCTGCTTTTCTAATCATTATCTGAGTAGCATCCCATTGAGTCATGTCATACATCCCATCTTCTTCACTGTAAGCATCTATAACTTGCATATCAGTTTCAGTATAAGATTTAATTTCATTGTTCGCTTCATCAGTAACAGTTACTAAATAATGACCTGCTCCTGTTTTTTTTGTTTCGATGTAAAATTCTGGTGTTCTCATTTTTTCTTTTGCCGTATTAAAGTGTTGCCGCCACGTTCTAATTGTTATTTTGATAGAGCAAATATATAACATATATGTAATATTATCCAAGCTAAAAATAATAAAATCGATGAAATACACTAAATTTTAACATTTAGCAACAAAAAACCACTCCGAAGAGTGGTTTAGTGATTAACTTAAAACAAATTACAATGAGAAAAACTGCCAGGATCAATATGGAGATTTTTGCACTTTAAGGTTGAAGCATTTGAATTGGCTTTATTCTTATCTATAAACCGCCAACTTTGAACTTGCGCTTTTTGAAAATTTGAAATGTTTAAATCAGCAGGCATTTTTTGAAAACTATAGTTCCACAATCCCACAGGCTTGTAAATACTAGGATTCTCAAAACGAACTTGTGGAGCTTCAATAGAAACTTCCAACACATTTACAAAATCAAAAGCAGTTGCTTTTACGATTTCTGTTTTCACTCCATCATCTGGAGCACTCGCTTGTACTGGCAAAGCACTAAACGCTAATAGCGTTAAAATTAAGCCTAAAATGAATTTTTTCATAATTACTATTTGGTTATTTTTAAAGTGATTCAAATTTAATTACAACACTTTCAAAAAAATAGGACAGTTCTATTTATGGTGTTGGCCACTCCCATTTTGTAGCATCATAGCACATTGGTTCGTGGTTCTTTAATGTGTAGATAACATTCCAGCCGTACATGTTATCCATTAGTGGTCCCACTTTTTCAACTTGTACGGTTTGCAAGTCAATCATTCCATAAAGCCAGTGTGTTCTATCATCGGAGCATTTTTTTAAGAAGGTGCAAATATCTAAGGCAATTACTTCTAATTCATCCAATACTTGTTCTTTCAAATCGTAATTATCTACTTTACCAGCGAAATTCATTAATAAAAATGAAATTCTACGATTGGCAAATGTTACGGTTTTATTGGCGTTTGGTGCTAAATCGGTAGAATGGCTTTCCAACATTAGCACAGGCGTTTGAACTCCTGAACGTAGTTTGTTTGTGAGCTCGGTAATATCGAAACGATAGAAACCATTGATTCCTTTGTGCGCTGTTGCAATTTCTTTGTGAAACTGTACAATCTTACTATGTGTGGCGATGCGTGTCATTATTTCTTGATTTTTTGTTTGTTATATTCTTCAATATCATCCTGAAATTGTTGCATGAATTTGTAAATATTCGTGCGCTCGATAATTGGCAGTTTGGAAAGGTCGCCTTTTGCCATTGCTTGGATTACTTTTCCAAATCCTTTGCGTGTTCCTGTTTCCTTTTTTGTTGATTTTGGAAATGCTTTTTTGAATTTGTTAGCGATGTAGTTCTTACAACCGAAGTACGTCATTTCGGTAATTACCAAAGTTGCCATTGGCACCTTCTTATTGATTTGCTTTTCGAGTTTGTTTTTATCGAAAGGCTTTCTTTCTTCGGTTTCGGAATACAAAACGTGAAACAAATATTGTAAATATTCTGGGTTTTGTGTTTCGCGAAAACGAATGTGTAAATCATCAGCTACCGCGAATTCTTCCGCATCTAGGTTTTGAATTCTGTCGGCTGGTGCGAAGTAGGTTTTCTTTCCGACTTTAATTAATGGAATGAAGTTAGTGCGGTTGTTTTCCTTTAATAGAAAATCAATAAAATGTTTCCATCCTTCATATTTTTCTTTGTCTTCTTCGTTATAAATACAATACGGAACTTGTTTTAAAAACAAACGAAAGTTGGCTTTCTTTTTAAGTTGCCACCACTTTGCATCTACTAGAATTTTTAGCAGTTTTATATCGCGAATAAATGAAGGTTCTGCGGTAGAAAACAGCAAGGCAATTCTTTCGAACTGCTTTTGATTGAGTTCGTTCCATGATTGTGGTATGTTTAGGTTAATCTTCATTTCCGATGTTTTTTACTTCGCGAAGCATTTTATTTTTTAGTAAATGAATGTCGGCTTCTACTCTTCCTAACTTTTCGTAAAAGTCTGATGATGCCGAAGACAACATTTCCAACTGACTTAATAAGTTGGCACGTTTTAATTGTAAGCTATTTAATTGCTGTTGATCAGTCATTATCTTGAAATTTTAAAAAGTGAGAAATCATAACCAATCATAATTCTTTGTTCCGTATCAAACGAAAATCTTAAAATATTTCCTTTTGAATTTTGAAAACCTACATTTCCATTAAAAAGCGGTTTATCAAATGTTAGCGAGTTTCCTAAACCACCACCAACTAACATTCGAAACTTGACTTGCTTTTGTGGTACATCGACTTTCTTTGCTTTAATGGTGTAAGTTGGTGTCATTTCTTTGACTTCATTGCTGCCAATTATTCCATTAATGGTTAGTTTTAGATTTTCATCTTCAAAGTTGGATTCAAAGTTTTTCAATTCCGTAGCTAATCGATATAATTCGGCTTTTTTAATAGAATCACCCCATTCGAACTCCGATTGCATGTTGTCGATTTCTTCCTGGTAGGCAATGATTCTTTGTTCGGCTTCAGAAATGTCTTTTAAGTACTTTTTTTCTGCTTTGGTGTCTTTGTACCACTTTGGTATTTTAATCGTTTCATGCTTTACGATTGTGTCAGCAGGAAGCGTTTTTGTAATTGCTGGAATGGTTACCGTTGTTCCAGGAACCGAAGCACCACAACCTCTGAAAAATAATAACAAGAAAAGCAAAATCCAACCTAAGTATGGAAATGCTTTTTTAAATTGAAATAAGTTGATTTGCATAATTATATTTTTGGATAAACAATTCCGTTTTCAGTTACTGTAATTCCCTTGTCTACTCTTTGTTTTAAGACTTTCCAATTAAAACCATATGTTTTTTGAAAATGTGGTGCATCTGGGAATTTCTTCCAATCACCGCCCCATTCCCAACCAGCATCTTTGAATACTTTTACAACTTCCATCCAATCAGCTATTCCATCAACATCAAAGTCTTTTAAGGTGTCCCAGGTTGCGGTTTCAAAAGTTCCGTTTTTATCTTTATCTATCAATAAAACAATATCAAAGGCTAATCCATAATTGTGAATACTTTGCCAGGCATCTGCATTTGTAACTTTTGGTTTTTGTAAAAATAAAATGTGCTGTTCTTTTGGAGTTGAGTAAACTCTTGTGATTCTTAAACGAACATACTTGCCTAAATTATTATTAGCAACAATGTACAAAGCACCTAATTCATCCTTTATTCTAGGATGAGCTGTTTTAATTCTTTCAAGCGATATCTGATCCATGTTTTACTATTTAGCTTCATTAATTTCCGTTTTTACTTTCTTATAGAAACCGATTATTTTCTTAATACTTTCCCAAAGGTTAAAACCGCACTTTGGTAGGTTTTCATTGAAAATAGAGTAAAATTCATTCAAGCAAAAAAGCAATATTAAAAAGGTAGTTAACTCAATTTCTGCATCTGAAATGGTTGAATACTTTAAATTTTTAATTAAGAAAGTATCTTGGAACTTATCTATTACTATTGGCGTACCGAGATAAACCATTAGTTTTATAAACATTTTCTTGAACTTGTCAGAAGAAAATCCTTCACCTTTTCCAAAAAACCACTTGTCTTTTCGATCTTGTTTTTTTCTCCAAATTAGCCAACTAGCAAGCATTCCTGTAGTAAAATCGGCTATAAATAAAATTGTAAGCAAGTCGACCGCACCCCAAAAGCTAACTATTTGCACTGCCACAACGGTTGAAGAAAGTGTAAACAGTCCAAACAAAGGCTTGTTGAACAACTCTATAAACATTGAAAATTTAGGAGCTGTAATTTGTAATATTTCGTTTATATAATTTTTCATAGTTTTATTATTACTCTACTTTATCATAAAAGATTTCATTTTCAAAATCCCAATATGGATTTTCCATAACTTCAGTTCTAAGCGTTTCAATTAGCATTTCATTTTCTGCAATGAAATCATCAAATTGTGCGCGATGCTCTTTTCCTGTATTCTTGTTTATTACTGTTCTAAGCATATTATTGATTTGTTAAATAAAAACCTTGTAAAACACTAGAATCACCTGTAGCTGATTGTTGTATACTAACATATAAATAATTTGTAACTGTTGGGTCAAAAGATTTTGTTAGAATAACTGAAGCAGATGTTGTATTATCAATAACGTTTGATGATAACGGATAAACTTTAATAGTTCCATTGTCAATTATAAAATCTCTTTGCATTTTTACAAACAAGTTAGATGCTCCACTTGAATATCTTGCAATAGCATCTGTGTTGCCAAATGGCATTGTTGATGCTGTGCTAATCTTTACTCTTATTTCACAAGTTCCTGCTGTACCAGTTTTTGTTAGAATAAGAAGTGGCATATTTATAATTTCATTTAATGATAAAGAATTGGGTGGTATAGTAACTTTCAAAACTTCCACTTCAGAAACACTTCCTGTAACTATTGAACTTGGAGTTGTTACTTTAATAGAAAAAGCCTTATCTTGTTTCGTGTCTAAATATGGCTGTAATTCATTATAATCAATCCATGATTGAATTACATCGATAAATTTTCCGCCAATAAATTTTAAATGAAGAAGACCTCTTCTTGGTAATTTTATATTAACGCCTTTTTTAAAATTAAAATCATAGTTAGCATTATCAGCATTATGCTTTAAGGAAATTTCATCTGATGAATTATTATAAATATAATAATCCTTGCCATCATATAGATCATTAAATGAAACATTAAAGCCATTAATTGATTGAATTAAGGTATCAATTATAAGATAAGATTCTGTAGCAGGTAAATCTAATCTAATTGATGAAATTGGTTCTGAAAAAGAATAATTATATTGGCGTGAATTTTCTTTAGACGCAAATTTATCATATACCCATTCTATAGTGGGTAACTCTTCGCCATTAGTAGTTTTAAATGCTGCAGCAGTAATTTCGTTATCAGTAACATTTCCCTGGTCAGTTACTTGTTGAAAAGTTGGTATTCCATTATTCCAACTTGTTAAAAATAACTGACAATAGGTTATGCCATATTTTAACCACACTTTACCTCCTGGTGGCACTACCAAATCACTTTCATCTAAAAAAAAGAACTTTGAATTAGCAGAACCTGTTCCATTATGTAGCAAAGTGAAGGGCGTTGTACCTGTATTATGAATGAATAAATCTTTCATTGGATAAGGCGTTTCTGCATCTGGATTGCCAGTAATTAAACTTGTTCCAAATCCATCAACAGAAATCAATAAAGTATTTCCAATAGCATAATAACTATTACCTTCAGGTCTTAATTGAATTACAGCTCTTGTGCCTTTTAACAGTGGATAGCTATAGTCTAAATTTTCAGATTTTTTTTTGAATTGCGTGCCGATAATTGGTTCTTCTGTATTTCCAATTGTATCTCCTGAAATATTCCAAGAAGTTAAAATAATATTTGTATCAGGCGCAATTGGTTTTAACGCGATAGTATCACTTTCATTTCCTTGCTGTAACTCTATTGTATTTGAGGTATTTAACAAGGCGTTGTCTATTCTTTGGAAACCTTCTGAAGCTTCGGCAATTGTTAAAACAACTGGAGCTGTATTTTGATAGGTTACTCCGTTTATTTTCCAAACGAAACCAACCGAGAACGTGAATTGGTTTCCGTCTCTGGTAATTGTACCTAATGAAACAATAGTGTTTGCGTTGGCAAAAACTACTGGTTCACATGCAAATGGATTATTACTTCCTGTTATACTCATGATTCAAATTTCTTATTTATTGATGCAAAAAAATAGGACACTTCGACAAGCTCAGTGCAGGCGATTATAGTCCGAAAACTCCTTTTGTGTTGTATGGTTCGTAACCTGGTAATGATTTTGAATTTTTTACCAATGGGAAATCACATTGATTGAAATCAGTAGGATTCGCTTCTATAATTTCGGCTACGAGTTTTAAATATTGTGTTCCGTTGTTGATTTCTTCATCGGCTAACGATTTTAATTGATCAACTGGTTTTCCGTATGTTGTATTTTCTATTCTGCCATCGGACATGTTTTCAAAGTCGATGCGTAAGCCACGTTCATCGAAAACAAACAATCCATTTGCAGAAACTTTGGCAACTGTAAACGCTACAATCGCTTTTTGCATTGCGATTTTAACCGCTTTTACGTTTCCTGTAACGTTTGTTTTTAGTGCTGTGATTAATTCAGGACATAAAAACGTTTGTAAATACTGGTCTTCTACCTTGCGAATAATTGGAATTAAGGCTAAAAACGTTTGTCTACTATCGAAAATGTTATAGTATTTTGAAAATATAGTGGCATTATTAACTAATAATTCGTTGTTTGCTGGACTATAATTGGTAGCGTAATCAGTAAAAATCGAAAGATTAGCGTCTAAATGTGCCAAAAGTAAATCCATAGATTCGTGACCGGCACGCAATAATTCTCTGCGGATGTCTTTGATTTGTCCCCAATTTGCAGCTGCACGATTTTCGGAAGTGTTTACAGATATTCCAGAAGAATCTAATTGCACCGCTAACAATGGTAAGAATATGTACATTCCGAAGTTTGCAATTGCTGAACGCAAGTGTTCGCGAGCTTCGTTTTTAATTGTTGCGTTTTCTCCTGTTGCTAGTGCATCAAGTACTACATGAAGGTTTCCAACATATTTATGGGTGTAGGCATACACTGCTTTTTGAATGTAAGGCTCGAAGTCTTGAAATTCAAATGAATTGGCAATGGAAACGTATTTTTTTAAATCGGAGTTATCTGCTAGTATCATGCTGTTACGGATTTTGAGCCTGTAGGATTTGCATCCAATGTGGTTAATATTGTGTTTTCAAAAGCGGCACGAATGGAAGTGTCCCAACCATTATACTGTGCAATGAAATCGTACACTTCCAAAGTAGTTTCACGATTGGTTTTGAAAAGTGCAGAAAGGATTGTAAAGGCTTCACGTTTATCGGAACCAGAACCTGCTCCGAGTTTCCCTCCTGGTATGCCAGCACCAATCAAGGACGGGTCAACACCAAGAGCGAAAAGAACTTCGGAGTTAGCGGCTTCTGCTTCCGGAAGGTAAGAGCCATCTTTTAATTTATCGTCAATTGGAATTACTTCAACTGCTGGATAAGCTTTTCCATCTTCTCCAATTATTTTCATAGATTGGATTGCTTTTCCTGCGTTATCATTTCCTGTTAAAGATTCATTTACTTTATCAATGATTTTATTTCTAATATCAATTCTTTCATCAGGAGTAAACTTTATCCAATTTTCCTGATACAAAGCTTTTAAGTAGCGTTCATCAATTTCGACAATGTATTTCAAAGTCATTTGATTTTGAAAGATTGCTTTCTTTAAAGCAGGAACCGAGTTTGCAACATCTAACCAACCGCTTTCAGCAACTGCGTGCCATTCTGATTTTGGATATAATGCTTCATCAAGAAGTGGGTAAAATATCGGGCGAATGAATTTTTTAATATTGTTGGTTTTGCAATATTCCTTCACTTGATCAGGAGACCAATAAGAATCAATTAACGGAACTTCTTCTACATATTCCGAAGTAGTGGCAACGGTTTCTTTTCCGAATTTCTCCGAAATATAAACGTACTCTACCAAATTATTTTCTTTGTTTGGAAGCGAGAAACGACACCATGCAGTTTTTTGTCTTCTGACCTTGTTAATGGTTTTGAAGTTTTCAGAAACAATGTATTCAGGAAAACCAATTGAGAAATATTCCAAGTCGGCAATAGTTTCTTTCCAAAAGCGATTCATTTGAGAATCTAAAAAGAACTTTTGAATGTCTGGAACTTCAGAAAGTTCTACCATTTTAGTTTCCTTTTTACCGTTTGCATCAGCAACATCACGCACTAAAACCAATCCATTACCATAATGCGCTTTACGAAGGAAACGCAAACCTGAAGATGCGGAACCATTCGGGCGAACTGCTTTTAAAATTTGTTGCGGATAATCGTTGTTTTTGCCCCAAGAAGCGATTTCTGCGGTTTTGTCTTTGACATCTACTTTTACAACGGTAACCGAAGAATCTAAACTCTCGGTTGTATTCTTAAAAGTAAAAGCAGCAACGTCTCCGTTTTTTAATTTGGAGACTGCTATTTTGGTTCCGAAAAATTCAGTGTTCTCATTCATTAGTAAATGACTTTTGTATTATTAATAGAAACAATGAAGTCAATGCGGATTTTTTTAATTTCTCCGTTTGACAATTCGATGTTTCGCGTCCTGTTTTTATAATGGTTTGGTGATTTTGCGGATAAATCAGCAGGAGCTTCTTCGGCTTCTTTTGCTTGCGGAAGGTATTTAACACCGTAGTAGGCCTTTAGTTTTCCGCCTTGTTTGGTTTGTTCATTGAATGTTCTGTATTCAATATCAAACGGAACAAACATTCCACTTGCATCACGCAAATTGAAAATTTTAAGAGCTTCTGACAATGTGATAAATCCGTTAATCATGATGTAAAATTCGATTTTACACCTAAAAAAAAATAGGACAGTTTAAACCAATGGTAAAAACTGCCTATTTTAATGTAATATTCTAATTTTTAAGCATTTAACTATTTGAAAGCCAAAACTTTAGTTTAAAAAAATCAAATTCGTATTTTAATTTATCACGATTCGGCACGCCTGTCCCTAAGAATTTTTTCACTTTCCATTTGCGAAAATGTAGGAAATATGAATTTGTTATCGTGATACTCCGATTGTGTACTCGTTGGCGAAGCTCGTTGCACCTTTGAACCTATCGTTGTACATGGTAATGATAGGGATGTCGAACGCATCAGGTAAGTGCGTTGCGTGTTGCTGTGGGAAGGAACTGTTACGTTCATCCTTCTTGTTCTTCTCTACTCCTGCATTGGATTCCTTTGCTTCGGTTCTTTCCAATGCGATAATCAAATCAGGATTGTTTCCTTCATTGATACGTATCTTAGGCAGGTTGGGTTGGTTCTCCTTTAGCATAGCATTGAACAACAAATACTTATCATAGTGTGTTGCTGCCGAACCTTTAGACATGATGATGACAGTCCAGCCATGCTGTGTAAGCAGTTCGCGTACTTGTTCAAACAAAGTCTTGGAACTATTTGGTAGTCTGTTGTTTCCATCATGTCCACCATATAAGTAGATGGTCTTATCCTGGTGCGGTCTGTAGTATGGAATAAACTGCTCAATGAATAGATCATCCAACAACTTAGGAGACTTCACCCACATAGACTTCAATACACGATACTCATCATCATGTGTTTGCGATACTACTAAGGAATTGAACACACCAAAGTCAAGCGACACAATCAGCGGTTCATTTGGGTTGATGTCGTTATCCTGATTACTATTGAAGTGTTCACGCATTACATCCTGATTACTATTCTTAAACTTCGATGCGTCTAATCCTTCCAGATACGATGCGCTGTAGTCTGTGTAGTAATGCTTATCAGGGTTTAGGTTGGCATAGAATCCATCAGTGATTTCTTTCGGGCGAATGTTTAGAATTTCGGCTTCATAGATCAATTGACTTGGTGCGTTCAATCGTGCTTCTTCAAACCATTCTTTACGTAAATAGGGATTGTTTAACGCAGAACCTTTCAGAAAGAAATACTTATCCGGATGCTTTTTAGCAATTTCTTCTTTATCAACAAACCATTTCCCTTTCTTGGTTACTGGAGTAGATGATACATAAATCTCGGCTCCCAACATTGGATTGTTCTTGAACTCGGCTTTCTTAGCACGATTCGTTGTTTGTACGTTGTTATATAGTTTGGTTTCATCTAATAACGCAGCTTCATCGGCTAATATGCCGTAAGAGTTTAAACCACGACCACTATTTGGATTATCTAACGAAACCAATTGAAAGATTGTGCCATTGGAAAAGTGAATTATATTATTCCATCCCATTGGACCCGAAGGCGGTTGGAATGGCATTTTATAACCAAAACGCTTGCCACATCTTCCCACAACAAAATCAACGTCTTGGTATATGCCAAACATTTCCAATCCTTCAATGGTAGAAGGGAGCGTTTTCGATAATATTTGCGAATAAGTAACACCCACCAATGCAATTGTAGCACGTGGAAGATTAGTTACAAAATCACGCATTTTCTTTCCTAATATGGTAGATTTTCCCCAACCACGACCAGCTTCCAGATATTTCTTTGGCTGTGGTGCCAAATCAAACACTAATTGCGAAAGGTGTAAACTAACTATCTTCTTCTTTGGCTGTATCATCAGAATCAAAATCTATATCGGTTACATCAAGCGTGTTGAAATCCACAACTCCTTTTGAAATCATGTTTTGAAGAACTGCAATCAATTTAGGATCAACTGTGATTTCAATATCTTTTTTCTCTAGTTTTTCTGGGTCAAAACTTAATTCTTCGGCACTAAAGTCACCATACTTGGCATACATATCTAATCCTTTGGATTCGGCTTTCATATCGCCACGCCTTTTGGCTCTTTGAATAAAATCACGACACCATTCGCGCCACATGGCTTTTTCTACTTCTTTGGATGTTTGGTGAATGTCGCCAAATAAGTTTCCAGCGTTGTTGATGTCTAAATATGCCTGTGCTTGACTTAAACCAAAATCTTTTTCAAGCATATTGGCAATTTTATATCTTGGAAAACCACGAAGCAACAAATTAACTACCAAAACCCAACGTTGGCGAATGGCTTCACACGTTTCAGAAAGTTCATACTTTTCAGGATTCACATAATAGGCTTGAATCTTATCAAAAGTAGAATCACCCACTTTTACTAACATATTTCGTTTATCCTTCGCCATTGATTAATGCTTTAATTTTTAGTAATTCTTCATTTTTAGCAATCAAAGAGCTTTCTTGCTTGGTAATTGTGCGTTGAATCTTATTCACTTCAACAACTCCAGAAGCAATTTTTAATAGTTCACGATTCAATTCCAATCTCTTTTTCATTTTGGAAATACTCGCAAAAAGATATTGTTCTTGTTTCACCAGGTTAGCAGGCGATAATGTTTCAAACTTTCCTTTCGCTTCTTTTGGTGCTACTTTGTGCGTTTTCCAATAGTCTAGCTTTTCCCAACACAAAGCGTTTCTTTTTTGCTTTTGGGAAATCTCGATTTGAAGTTGTAAAGCTTTGTTTTCGGCTTCGGCTGGAAGTTCATTCAATTGGACTTTCAACAAACACATTTCTTTAAAAATTGTGTTGGCTTCTAAAAGTGTAGGACGCAGTTCTTCTGGTAATTCGTGAAAGTATAGTGCTTGTTTGGTAGTATGTTGAATTTGTTGTTGTTCAATATATTGCACTACTTCATTTTTGGACACATTTTGTCCAATAGTAGTTTTTTTTGCAATTTCCTTTTTAACCGGAACAACTGCTTTTTCTGAATGGTCAATTTTTGACAACTCATACTTCAATTTTTCCAGAAGTTGTGGCGATTGCTTTTTTTGGAAGTTTTTAAGCAACACTTTATTATGCGATGGAAAACTCGCATACAACAAAACTCCTTCATTGTAAGGAGTTCCTTTTGCTTTCCATTGTTCTATTGCGTTCATAGAACAAAGTTGCAGAAATGGAAAGCGTAAAAATAGGACAGTTCGACAAGCTCACTGCAGGCTATAAATAAAAAAGCGGACAAATGTCCGCTTTAATAACCGTTTCATTCCCCAAATAATCAATTTAACCGAAATTGTTTATTTTGAAACGATGTGACCAACGCCTTAGTCATTATTTTCTAATATTCAACTGTAATTTGTAAAACGTGAATGTCGTTTGGATTTATGTTCTTATCAATTCCTACTAACGCTTTATGAATTAAACGTTGCAGCACTAAAATTTCATTTCTATACATTGTATCTTCTGCATAGTCTGAACCTAAAATATCATAGGTCATTTTATCAAACACTTGCAAAGCTTCTTTTGAGGTCATATCTTCAAATAAAGCTTCTTTGAAAGATAATAAGGCTTTTTTTGTTTTTTGTGAAGTTGCTTTAGTCTTTAAAGTTGGAACTTCTTTGGTAATAGTTTCTGACATAATATAAAATAAAAAGGTGGCGGTGCTGTCAAGGTACAATTACCAATGAAGTAAAACCCCAGAGCTGTTAGCTCTGACACCGCCATATTAATAATAAGATTTTTTGAAGTAGAAAACATGATAATTGATTTTTGACTCTGCAAACATATAAATTATTTTTTAATTAATATCAAATTCTTCTAAAAAATTTTCTTCATACATTATTTCAATACCATTTTCTTCAGCATATTCTATTTTAACATCACCAGCATTATCACCAACAATAAGTACATCAGTATTTTTTCCAACTGCTGTATCAATATCAGCTCCAATTTCCCATAACATTTTTGCCATTTCATTTCTATCAGGTATTTTTTTGAAATCACCAGTAATAACAACTTTCTTTCCAAAAAAATAATTTCCATTATCTTCTAATCCTTTTTTTGGATATAAAAACTCTTTTTTTATTTTTTTATCTCGATAATATTCAACTTCAATAGGATTAAAGTTTGGATTTGAATTTTTATTAAATGCTTTTGTTTGTTCTTCTTTAAATTTTGGCAATGGAAAATCAGCAGTAATATTCGGAGTAGTATATTTTTTTGCTTCTTTTAAAACTTCTTCTCTAAATTTTTCTTGATTATTTTTAATTTTTTCATATTCATATTTGATATTAAAAAAATCATTTTTTAGTTTGTTTAATTCTTTTTTTTGAATAAAATAAATAATAGGAAAAACAATTCCAGAAAGCATTAATAATCCTTGAATCATAATAATTTGAGTTTAGTTAATCCAACAAATATAAAAAAAGCGTTCCATTACAGAACGCTTTTTCTTTTTAAACAAACTAACCTCAATTATTATGGAGTTACAGGAGTTAACTGCAATGCACCCTTATAAATAGACGCTGGCCATTTTTGTTTGTCTTTCAATGTCAACGTTACCGAGTTTTTACCTTCGATAAGTGCTTCAATTGCGTGCTCGATTCCTTCTACCCATGCAGGCATTCTTTTAGAACCTAACTGACGAACATTTCCTGTTCCAAACTCTACTACATTGAATACTAATTTTTGGTTTTTAATCCATCTAAGGAAACCTAATAAATCAGCATCTGAACCACCAACTTCCACCACCAATTCGTTTTCAAACAATCTTCTACCTTTTTCACCTACCATAGTAGATTTAATAGTTCCTGTTTCAGTAACGAATTTTAATTCGTGGATTTTTTTACCTGTTGCCATGATGTGTCCAGGTGAAGCTGGAATTTCAACTAATTCAGCAAATGTGTCGGCAGTAACCGTTCCACAAATGTCTGCTGGATCTTCAATACTGTTGTACTCACCATGTAATGAATAAAATACTTGCGACAAACCAGCAACTGGCTCGCAAACTTCTGCTCCGATATCTTCTAAAGCTACCATAGTTATACTTTTTTAAAGATGAATGATTTTCTTTCGTACAATTCCTGTAAACCTTCAGGAATTTCCGCTACAGCTTCTTCAACTGTATATTTTCTTTTTTTAAAGATGAAATGCTGAACAGCAAATTCAACTTCTGTTCCGTCTTCTGCAACAAAAATGTTTGAAGGAATTACTTCTGCTTCATTTGTTACCACTACTAATGGTTCCTGTATAACTTCAGGAGCAAATACTGGAGCTTCAACTACTTCTGTTTCTACAACAGCAGTTTCAACTACTTCTGGTTCTAAAACAGGAGTTTCAACTACTTCTGTTTCTACAACAGGAGTTTCAACTACTTCTGTTTCTACAACAGGAGTTTCAACTACTTCTGTTTCTACAACAGGAGTTTCAACTACTTCATTTGAAGTAGCTCCTTCCGTAGAAGGAGCGTTCTTATCTTTTGCCATAACTAAATTCAATTAAGCTGGTTTATAAGCGAAAACCAATTGGTTGTGCAAGAATCCAATTCCTTCATACCAGTCAAGTAAAACTTTAACTTGGCGATCAAACAATTGAACGTTTGGAGTTGTCATTCCGTTTACTTTTCGTAAATGAACCATATTGTCTGCTGGAGTTGCAAAAATATAGTTAGTTCCTTCCATAGATGGTAAAGCCACTAATTTGAAGTTTGGTGTGAAATCAATTGATTCCATTCCTGTACCTGTGTAATTAGTATCTGCACCATGCGTATTTCTTTTGTCTCTGAAATAAGCTCTCATCCAACTTGGAGAAACACACACATTCATTGGAATTCCTTCTAATGCTGGGTTAGCAGTTAACACATCATCAGCCACTTCTTCAATAATATCAAAGATATTTGAAGCACTTGGTGTAGCAGAAAGCGTTAATGCTTGAACTGTTCCAGCAGTTAATCCATCATCAATTAATTTTTTCAAACCATCTAATGAAGCAGATGCAGCACCAGCAGTTCCAGTTGTAGGAGCAGAATAAACACCTTTGAAATATGCAGCCGTTTCCATATCGTGTGGAATACGTGTTGCAATGTGTTTTTCAAGGATGTAACGAACAATAGGCCATTGCGTTCTATCTGCTTCAGTTAATGAAGCCAAGAAGCCTAACCATTTACCTTTTACATCATCTGGGTCGATAGTAATATCGGCTTTGATGTTTCTCAAACGAATTTCGTTTGGAGTAAAAGTAACATCACCTTTTGGTGTGAAACCTTTTTGAAAACCTTGAACAATTTCTCCTAACGAAACGTTAGCAGAACGATATACATCACTTTCTGTGATGATAGGAACACAAACTTCTGGAGTTACCGATTTTTGGCGCAAAGCATCCTTTAATCTATCCATGTTTTGTCCTTCTTCTAAGTAGTAAGCTCCGAATGCGGTAACTATTCCTGTAGCAATGATTGACATAATTTTTGTTTTTATGAATTAATAATTAACAATTTAAAGCTTCCGCCACATCAACTCCTGCAATGTTTAAACTTGCTGTTGATTTTTTTCCTTCTCCATCTACTCCAATTTTTGGAGCCGTTGGTGCTGCACCGTCTTTTTTACCTACTTCAATGCTTTTTGCATCAATAGCGGCTAATTTTTCGGTTAAAGTTCCTGCAACTGGTAAACCTAAGTTTTCCATAATTGCATTTACAGAAGTTTCCATTGCTGTTGCAGTGTTGGTTGCTTCTGTTAATTGTGCAGTGATTGCATTTACAGCCGTTTCTTTTTCGGTGTTTGCTTCACTTACTTGCGTTTGAAGTGTAGAATTTTCAGATTCTAAAGCATCAAAACGCGCTTCGATAGTATCTAACTGCTCTTCGTTTAAAAAGCTCCCATTCTCATTAAGAGCCAACGGAGCTTCTAAACTCAAAACAGCTTCCACTTTAGGTAGCGATTTTGTGTTCATATTTGTATTTGGTTTTTGATTATTAGAGTTCATGGATAATTCAAATACATGATTAATTGCATCTTGAATTGTTCCGTTTTCATCAACTAATCCCATTTCAACAGATTGTTCTCCAGTCCATGTTCCACCTTTGAAAGCTTCTTCTGAAATGTTTGGTCTGGATTCTTTCATATCTGTTATGAAAGTTTCCACAATAGGATCTAATTGATTTTTGATATATGGTTCGTAATTGGAGTTATCAATTACTTCTCTATACTCTGAATTTTTTTCAGTTGATTTTGTAGCATAAATAGTGTGAACCTTTGCACCGAAGTGTTCCCAAATTCCATTGCTATCTACAATTGTAGCATAAGCACCAATAGAACCAATTGCATCGGCTCTTTTATTTGCAAATATTCTTTGTGTTGCAGCTGCAATGTAGTAAGCACCTGAACACATATAACCATCTGTATAAGCAACAATAGGTTTTGGATAATTTGAAATGTAATCATAGAATTCAGGAGTTCCATAAACTTGTCCACCTCCAGAATCCATATTTAAAACAACACCAGCTACAGTATCATCATTTGCTAATTGATTTAAAATTTTGGTATAAGTTTTAGTACCTAACCAATAACCATAATCAAATTTTAATACAGGCTGATTGAAATCAACTACAACTACTTTATTAGCAGATGAATTAACAGAAGTTTTTTCGGTAGCTGATTGCTTTTCAATCATTAATTGTTCAATGGATTTATCTTCAATTGAATTGCCAATTAATGTTCTGTAAATAGAAGGAACCAAAGAAGCTCCATACATTTCATTAATGTAAAGAGGTCCAGCTAATAATGTGTGTAAGTTCTTGTTCACAAAAAAAAATATTGTATTGTTACTACTATTTCACAATACAATATTATTTTAATGCTGCTTCTTAAAATAGGACAGTTTATAAATCCGTATAAAACACTGGTCTTTTTGCGGTTCTTCCTTTTATTTCTATAGTGGTAGCACCGTCTCCATCTATTTTTGTTCCTGGTACATCTTCGTAAAGCAAATACAATGGTTCGATGTTGGTTCCATAAATTTTTTGGAATTCGTTATTGAATTTTCCTTTTACAACTCCTGGTTTATTTTCATATTGCTCCAATAGTTGTTCCAATGCTTCTGATCGGGTTAAGAATTCCATTTTTATGGAAATATCATTTACAATTCCTGATGCAGTAGTGGTTTTGTTCACGTTTACCGAAATACTATCGGGTTTAATGGAAGCTTCCACAGAATGAACCGAAGGCGAAAATACAATTTGTGCCGAATTTGCATCAGAAACAATTCGTGGCCAGTTGGAAGTTTCTTCTAATAGATAAAAATCTAAGCTTGCAACTCCGGAAAGTTGCTCATCGCAATTGAATGTCATATTTTTTAAAATTTATTTTTATAGAACTGTCGCTTTTTGCCAACACTATTTACAAGGCTTTCAGCGGTTTTTTAACTATATTTTTACTATATTTTGTTTTTTGTGTTTGATATTTTCACCGCAATAACGTTGGTAATTTCGGTACATCGAATCCAAATTCAAATCGTTTTCAGATAGATCATAAATGCTAAAAAATAGCTTTATCGATTTTTTTGCATTCATTTCACCCTTCATAAGCTCGTTATCAATGAAGGAATAGAAGTCTTCAATGAATAACTTCTCCAGGCAAATGCCTAAAAACTTCAATTTATGCTTGTCGATGCTGTAACCTTTGGTGTTAAAATAATATTCCGGAACCTCGATGTCGTATGTAAAATTTGTAGCGACTTCTTTTTCTGGCTTGTCAATCTTTTTTTCGAGTAGCTGGAGCAGAAACAAACCAATAAATGTCTTTTTGCTCACCTGATGCACGTTTCCATAACGCTTGATCAGGTATTTTTTTACGTGTGGCTTTACAGGAATTGAGATAACTATCATATTTTCAAAGGTTTAATAGTAAAAATACGCATTTTTTAGAATACAACAAACAAAAATGTTTGTAAAAACATAAAATATTGTAGCCTTTTTTTAAAAAAATAGTTCCACAATTCCACAACGTTGAAAATCAAGGTTTTAAAGTTCCACAAGTAGAAGGAACTTGTGGGAACATGGTGTTTTTTGTTGGAACTCAAAAAAATAGTTCCACAAATCCCACAAAAATCCCACAGAATTTTGAAAAGTTCCACAAATCTTATTTAGACTTAATATATTGATTATTAAATACATAGTATAGATTATATCTATAGTAAAGTAACTTTGTGGGAATGTGGAACTTTTGGAACTGAAAATCTCTATATTTTTTAGAAAAAAAAATTTTGAAAAAATTTTTATATTTTCGGGGGTGCGGGGGTGACGAAGTGGCGTTGTGTCGGTGGTGTGTTGGGTAGTGTTGCGAATTACTGCACTGTGTTCGATTTAAGCGGTTGTTATTTGAATTTGATAGTTCCATTTGTCCATCGTATTGGAATAAAAAAAACCGCCTTGTGTGGCGGTTTAAATTTAAGTTATAACAAATGATTGGCGAGATTAAAACCATCGCCAATCAGACTGTTAGTAGATAGCTTATGAACGACATTGCTTAAACTCTACTTTTGGAGCAAAGTATATACTTCCATCATCTAATCTAATTTGCATTGTTAAAGGTTTACCTGTTGGTCTGTATGTTTTAATAAATTCACCAGTATTTCCAGTTTCTATATGAGTAAATCTCAAACCTTCTCTCAAACCATAAAATTCATCGTTTCCACAATTTGGACATGTTAGTAGCTGATAAAAGCCATCCATTTTACGTTGACTTTTTGCATTATCAGTTCCTTGCCACTTACATTTTCTTTTAGTACACTCGTACTTTTTTGGAGTTTCTCCGTTTGTTGTATATTTTGACATAATTTTTGATATTTATTTATTTTTGAATATAAAGCCATCTACTAACACACGTTTGCAAATATGGCTTTGGTTGTTTTTTCCTTCGGAAAAAACTCTGTTGACTTCAATATTGGTTTTGTATTTGTAATGGTTCTCGCTCATTCACGCCACATCTGCAAGCGTGGAAAACGTTGGCAGTAATGCTACTCGAAAACGTCTAAATCTTTGTCTATAATTTCTTCAATTTTCGTTAGAAATTCTTCGTGAAAATCACTTCTAAAAGATTTTTCTATTTTTTCAAGTAGATACATATATCCACCACGCCAAGATTCTGAATGCTGTTCTAAATTACAATAACCAGCGTTTAAGGATTTAACCTCTTTTTTTGATAAGTCAATAAATTCATTCTGTTGCATAATATTGTTTTTTAATTGTTAATTTATAAAAGCACTACTGCCAACAAGTGTTTGTGTCAATAGCTTTGGTTGTTTTTTCCTGCGTAAAAAACTCTGACAACCTCAATCTAGTTTTGTACTTGCAAGGTTCAGTCTTGAATTTTCGCTACTGAACACAAGCACCAAACGTTAGCCGTCAGTTTAAGAACCGACAGCAACATCATAATTTTTAACCGATTGGTCAACTAAAATATTGTCACGGCTGGATAATTGAATCGGTCTTAAATTCATTGGAACACGAATATTATCGTAACCATTATTCAAGTTGTCAGTGTTATCTAAATCTTGAAAAGAAATGTGTGCAAATGTTCCTTTTTCTGTAATTTCGATGTTAAATACTTCGATGTTTGCTAAATTTTTCATTTTAATTTGTGTTTAAAAACCGAACGGCTAACAAGTGTTTTACGCCATTGTGGGTTTAGGTTTAATATTAAGTTTGTTTTGCATCAGTTTAATTTCGTGATAACAGGAAAGTTTAGTGCTTATTTAACCACAATGGCGTAAAGCACTCGAACGTTATAACTGATGCTATCCGAAAATGTGCTTAATTGCAACGTCAGTTAATTGAATATTATAAGGAATTAAATCTTCAATAGTTGTAAATCCATCACAAATGAAATTTTTATCGTGAGATTCGTTTTTTGAAGCAATATCTAATCCATCTTGGTTATTCAAATAAAGCGTATCTCTATTTGCTTGAATATATCCACTTTCAATAATGAATCCTTTAAATAAAACTTTTTCCATTGCTTCATTAAAAATTTTTAAATCATGCTTATAACATTCTTGAGGATATTTTTGACAACCAAAATTAGGTTGATAATAAATTTCTAAAGGAATTTCTAAAGGATTACCTTCTTCATCAAATGGGAAAAACATTTCTAATTTTAATGGTTGTTTTAAAAAGTAAGAGTAATTAACAACTTTTTTTACAAAATTAGGAGATGCTTCGTCACAAGTTAGGTAGTCATATTGCTTCAAAACATAATCTGTCATCGGAATTAAAGCACCAGTTATAACATCGGTTTTATTCAATGCCTTATCTTCTGTATTATCGTTTTTCATGTTATTTAATTTTTAAAAATTACGTTTAGTTTTCATAAGTCGGCACTAAACAAAGCCGAGAAACGTTAGCGGTCAGTTTCCATAACCTTACGTTCAATCCAAACATCTTCATTTGTTTCAGAAAAAAGAATATCGTGTATTGATTCATCATATTTTTCAATTGAATAATTGAAATTATCTTGATACTTTTCAGGATGCCAATTTATATCCACAGTTGATACATTTAATTCTTTAGCGACAATTTTTATTACTTCTTCAGTAACAATTTCCTTTCTAACTTTTTTTGATGAATATTCACACCAAATTCTACCAATGAAATTTTTCTCAATTCCATCATTTACTACTTTTAATTCTACAAAGTGATTCATAATTTATGATTTTTAAAAACCGAACGGATAACAAGTGTTTTACGCCATTGTGGGTTTAGGTTTAATATTAAGTTTGTTTTGCATCAGTTTAATTTCGTGATAACAGGAAAGGTTAGTGCTTATTTAACCACAACGGACGTAAAGCACTCAAGCGTTATTTAATTAATTCATCTGTCATTTTTACTAATGCTTTCCAATTTTCTACACTCATAGAAAGTTCATCGCCTTTGTGCATAACAACTATCCAAGGTTCTGGATCTCTTTTGTCTAAAGTTGCTGATTGCACAATTAAATCAGTATCATCTTTAAACTCCTTAACTCTTTGTTCTAATTCTTGCATGTTCTAATTTTAAAATATTACACCTTCTCAATCTTCCAACCTTGAATGGTATTGAAAACAACGGTTTCTCCTTTTTGGTTGGTGGCTTCTTTGCCTTTTAGGTTGATGTCGATTTTTGCTTTTTCTCCTGGTTTAAAGTTATCCAGGAGCGCGCATTTATCTTGCGTAAACTGAATGGCTAAACGTTGTGTGTATTGCTCTTCGGTGTCTGCGTGGATTTCTCTTACTTTGAATTGTTTCTCTCCGATTTCTTTGGTTTCTAAAATTCTAACGATTGTTACTTGTATTTGCATGATATTTTTGTTTTAATTGTTCTATACTTTGTCCTGGTTTAACTTCTATTCGGGTTTTTGCGTTTAAATAAAAATAGGATTTTGGTGGTGGTGGATTGTTCTTCGGATTTCTTTTACCAAAACAGCCATTGTCTCGGTTGCGTTCTTTGATTACAAACCAGTCTAGCTTTGTTCTTTTCAATCCTAAATAAGCCATTTTCTTTTGAATGTGTCTTGATGTCCAATTCTTATTTTTTGGAAAATGCTCATTGAATATTTTTGAAAGTTCTCGATCTCCTATTTTGTGGAAGTTTTCTTTTAAAAATTGTATTGCTGCTTCACTCCAGTATTCCAATTCCATTTTTTGTAATCCTAATTCGTAGGCTTTCATTCTAACAATTGTTATCTTCAAACCTAAAGCTTCGGCAATTTGCTTGTTTGTCATGCTTTGAAAATTAGCTTTCAAAAATTGTATTTCTTCATCAGAGAAAATCACCTTACCATATTTACCTATTGTTGCCAAAATTTATTCCGTTTTAGGTTTTAAAAACAATTCTTTCCATCTTGCTCCGTAAAAATTAGCTCCACCGTATAAGTAGCCATTGCCTTTTTTAATTTGATAAGTAATATCATCTTTCATTGATGCAATCATTCTTTGAAAGTCTTCATCTTCTTGCTTTTGTTTGATTTGCTTTGCTATTCTGTTTGCGCGTTGCTTTTGTGCTTTTCCCATGATGTTATTCGAAGTATTTATTAAAAATTAAATATCCAGATGCGTGTTTTGATAAAGCAATGTGTGCTGTTACAAAAGGAACTGTGATTAATATTTGGCCATATTCGTAGCTTATATTAAAACCGAATGACCATTTTGTGTAAATTGAAAATCTGTACTCTCCCATTTTGATAATTTGTTTGATAATGAATGAATTTTAAAAATAATCAGGCTACACTCTCAAACCTGATTGTTTGTTTGACTAAGGCGTTGGTCTATTTAAGAACGTTAGAGTTTTTCTTTTGAGATTTTACTATGCAGCTGCTTCTTCGCTTACGGCTTTTGAAGGTGCTACATACTCGGTTCCAGTAATGCGGTAGTTTTTATCGTATCTGCCTTTGATGTACAAATGCGAAACTTTAGCATTATGGTAAACCATTTTGATTTCGGGAAAGTTTTCGTTTTGCAACTTTGCTAATTTTTCAAGTGCATCTAAACGATCATTTGATTCCGCTTTTAATTCTGTGCCTACAAAAATTTGAATGCTTTTTGCTTTGGCTGGCTTTTCGACTTTCTGTGTCATATTTAAAATTTAATGGTTTACTTTTTCGAATAATGGATATTTTACTTTTTTTAATCTGCGTCTTCCGTTGATGGTGGCAAAAATGGTGGATTCTGTTATTCCTGTTTTTCTGGAACATTCTGCAACTGATTTGTAAACTATTTCTTTTCCTTTTTCATCAATCACTTTTACAGGTTGTGTTCCTACTCTATTGCCCGGAAGCTTTATGTTTTGATTGGAGTTGATTCCGTTTAACAAATTAGCTTCATCTTCTTCTGTCCATTTATTATATGGCACGTTCCACAAATAGTGTTTTTTATTCTGCATTAACAGCTCGTGCGCTTCTGTCCTGGTTAACTGATTCTTTTTCATAAATCATTTTATATAAGGTTCTTATTTGTTGCGATACTGAAGGTGTTACAATAGTCCTTTTTACTATTTTATTTCTTACAACTTCTTCAGTTACTTTTGCGATTGGTTTTTCATTAAAAATTAAATTTCCTTTACTTGCTTTTCCGTTTCGCTCCACTACAATGTGATAGTTTCCGGTATTGGATGCCGAAACTGGAACTGGATAAATTCTAATTCCATTTTCGGTACACCATTTAAAATGAATTTCTTCAGGCTTCATAATTAATACGGTAAATCATCCTCTTTGTCTTCTTGTGAAAGATTGAAATCTTCTTTATTTCGTATCAAATTCAATATTCCTGAAGCTTCCATCATGTCATAATCAAAAATGTAAGCCGATGTTGCTGTGTCGCTAAATCGGTGGCTTCTGACTGCTCCAATGAAGTATTTCTTTGATTTGAAATAATTACGAAGTGTATTTTCTCCAATCACATCCACGCCTTCACGTGTTGAAACTTCTTTGTGATACAATTGATGCACTGCGTTTAATCGTAAAAACAAAACTCGTTTTCGGTTGTCGTTTGTCCACTCGATTTCCTTTTCTCCTTTTCTGCCTTGAAGCTTTAAACTTGCTGGCTTGTCGATAATAAAATGAGTGTCTTTCACTAAAAGCGGATAAGGTTGTCGGTCCAATAAATACTCCAGCGTTTTCCAGAATTCTGCCAATCCTTCACTTTCCACAATTAAATCAGAAGAATCAATTATCGCATTTTTACACAATTGGTACAACTCTTCATATTCAAATGGAAAAGTGAAGTGTCTCCATAAAATCGTGATAGGTGTCATTATTACCACATAATTTTGCAACATACGTTCCTGGTAATCGTGACCTTTTAAATCCTTTTTGAATCGGTTAATGATGTCGGCATACGTTTTCACATAACCTTTTTCAACTTCTTCTCTGTGCTCCACGATGTCTAATACTAACGAAGTCAATCCTTCTTCTTCCCACGATTTTAGCAAGTTGTATTCGTTAATTTCTTGCTGAGTAAAGTTTTCCTGCGGTTTAATAAAATGCTGAATTACCGAACGCGAGGTGATGGCGTTATCATCCCAAGATGACAAATACTGCGAAAGCATTACTAAGAAGCAATTCACTTTTGCAACTTTGGTTCTGTTGTCTCCTGTTGCCATTCCCAATTCACGACCACGATTATCGTATGATCCTTTTATCGATTGTAAAATTTTCAAGTCGATATTGTCGTGAAACTCTTCTAAAAGTGTGATTGCGTTTCGGGTTCTTCCAATTCTTCGTGAAAATGCTACCAATGTGGAACCGTTCAAATCGAATGCTGGTTGCTTGTAAGTGAAAAGCGAAGCCAAAGATTCGGCATACTTTGATTTTCCAGAACCTTTTTCACCTGATAAGAAAAGCAAAGGCGATACAGCGTGCGTTTTCACAAACAAATCACGAAACAAGGAAAAGAAAACCGATGATATTCCAATGATTGCCTTTTCGTTGTACACTTTTTGCATTTGCTTCATCCACGTGTCCATTGTTACAGGTGATTTTTTGAAAACAAAGTAGCGGTCATTTTCGTAAGGATCATCATCATCACGTGTGTGCTTGTATATTTCAGAAAATGCAGGAGAATAGTAATGTTTTACTTCTTCAAAATATTCTGATTTGTCCGCTGCTTCGGTTTCTACTTGCACGATTCCGTATTCGTTTACGTTTTTTACATAACCTTTGTAATACACGCAGTTAGCAAAAGCGAAAAAGCCTTCACGTTGCCAGCCTAACGTTTTCAATTCGAATGCCATAATGAAATCCGACAAAATTCTGTTTCTCATTAGCGTGAAATGTTGAGCCGAGAAGCTTTCATTCTTCACAAAATAACCTTCGTTAATCAAAGCTTCATCGAATTTGTTTTGCGAAACGAAATCCGAAGAATCAAAGTCAATCAGTTTTTTAGAGCCGTTTTCGTTGACTACTTCGCACAAACGTTTGTTGTCATTTTTACCATACACGTGGAAAAGTGGCGTGATTCGGTAGTTTGTTCCTTTCAAAAAACTTCCGTTTCTACCTTGAAACCAGCAGGAGTTTCCAATAGTGCAAAAGCGATACTTTTTAAACTCTTCAAAGTCGGCACCAGGAGGCAAACCTAAATCAATGGAAGTGGTATCATCTGCCGTTCCTTTTTCTATTTTTTCAATGGCTTTTGATGCGAAGTCGTTAATTCTTTGTTTCAAAGAAGCCAATTGTGTTTTTAGAATTTTGTTGCAATCCTTAACGTAGGTGTTGTGCTTAATATCATCTTTAATTTGATACAACATTTCAGCCACCGAAGTAACCGCTTCCGAAAGTTTATCAGGGTCGTTTGCCGCTTGATTTTTCAAAAACGTAGTTTTCCAAAGCACAGCATCTTGTGCGTTTTCAAAAATGAAATCTTTGATGTTTTCGTGCTTTCTTGAATACGAATCAGGGTCTTCTCCTTCAGGGAAAATAACTACCGAAACTTTAAAGCCATTAGCCAATAATTTGTTGATGTCTTCCAGTGCGGCTTTTGTTCCTGCTTTTGGATTTCCTTGCGCATCAAAGCCGTCATTGTCTCGGCAGATGATTACGTGAGCTGCAAACTTTTTAAGCAATAAGCATTGTTCATTTGTCAAAGCCGTTCCGCCTGATGCTAATGCCATATCACAACCGTATTGATGCAATGCAGTTACATCAGTATAACCTTCCGTTAAAACAGCGGTTTTGGTTTGCACCATACTTCGTTTGGCTTGGAAAATTCCATACAACGAACGTGATTTTGAATATACAATCGATTCTTTCGAGTTGATGTACTTTCTTCCGTTGTCTTTTGCTGGGTCATCATCGGCACATCGGCCACCAAAACCAATAACATTTCCGTTTACATCTTCAATTGGAAACATTAATCGGTTTTTGAAGAAGTCAAACGAATTGCCGTCTTTCACATTTACCAATCCTGAAGTTTTTCCAAGTTCTAATTTGGCAGTTTCAATAATTGGATTCGTTAAAGTTTTCCAATCATCAGGCGCAAAACCAATACCGAAAGTCAAAAGTGTTTCTTCTGAAATTTCACGTGCTGCAATCATTTTTTTAGTCCAATGATCAGCAGGCATTTGTTGCAATGCTTTTTGGTATTTTTTAGCTGCCCAATCCATCAAACGAAACAATTCTTCTTTCTCTGAGCGTTTCTTTTGTGCTTCTTCGGTTTCTTCTTCACGCTCCAGGACAATACCACAGATATGCGCTATTTTTTGAATGGCTTCATAAAACGTGCAGCTTTCTTTTTCCATTACGAACTTGATACCGTCACCTTTCTTTTGCGTGCTGTAACAAACAAAATTATTTTTAGCAGGCGACACTTTAAAACTTGGTGATTTTTCGTTTGGATTAAAAGGAGATTTACATTCGTATAGCGAACCACGACGTTGTAAATCAGCATAACGTGAAATTATGGTAATGATGTCGGCTTCTCTTACTTGATCTATTGAGGATTGTTTATACATACATTGTTTGCTATAAATTTTTCATGATATTCTTTAATTGTTAATTCCTGCGTCAAACAATCCGGGTTGGTGGATGATGAGTTGTGGCTCAATAACTTCGAAGGACTTAATGAGTTCGTCAATTTCTTGGCTTGTTTCTTGTTGAAGTCGTGAGTAATACCCACTCAACATTTTTTTATCTTCATAACTTATTGTATTTGAAATACTTTCTAAACCAATGATTTGTTGGATAACTTGTTCTCTTTTGGCTTCTAATGCTAAAACTCTTTCGCTTTTTTCTTTAGGTTGCATTTTATTCATTTTGATTAATTCAGAAAGAGCTGCAAAAAACACAATGGATTCTTCCTGTTCTGCTCTTGGTAGAATGAATTTCTTATAGGCTTTTTCAATAGAAACTTTGTGTACACTAGAAAGCTTGATTAATTTTTGTTTTTTGCTTTCAATACGTTGTTTGTAGTCATTTGGATAGTAGGTTTTTAAGATTTCTACTGCTTCTGTTCCTGTATATTGTAGTTTAATCGTTCCCATGATTATTGAATGATTTTATTAGAAATTGCTTTTGTTATTAATCCCGATTTTGAAAGCACATGAAACTTATCGAATAAGTGTTTTTTGTGGGTGTTCAAAGTAGATTCTGTAATTCCTAATTCATCAGCAATTAGTTTATCTGGTTTGTCAGAAGCTAAAAGCGTAACAATTTCAAATTCACGTGGAGTTAGTTTATTTCCGTCAATCGAAATACTTTTTGAAAGCCATTTAAGGCATTGGCAGTTATTTGAGCAGATGAAGTTATCGGCTTGTTTTAAATTACCGTTGGCATCAAAATCAGGTTCATGATCTGCTGCACCATAAATGCAAAAAGCAAAACGCTCTATTGCTTCGGATTGTGGTAAATTTTTTAAATCTTGGATAGCCACATCATCTGTAAGTAATTTTTCAAAAATGAGTGCTCTTTTGGTAGGGCTCAAATCTTCAAACTTGATAGTTTGTCCATTTGAAAGCGCATACACACGTTTTGTTTCAATACAACCAAAAAGTTCAGTTGATTTATCACCAATCATCAATCCTGCTGGAATTTGGTGAATTCTTTGATTTGTTGTACATTTGTCCATGATAATTTGTTAATCTTTTAAAGGTTAATGAGTGAATTTTAAACCCGAAGTGACCGCTTCGGGTTTTTTTATTTTAGTAAAAGCAGTTGTCCCAGATTTCGAGTTACACATTTTCATGCTTTGTACTATTCCCTACTTCTCACGATAGTAGGCAACTGCTTTTATTATTTTTCTAATTGTTTTCTTTTTTCTACATACATTTTTTGTTGTTCTAATCTTAAATTATAGACTTCCATAATAGCTAATTCAATGTCTATGTTTTCATTTTTTCCATTAAAAACTAATGAAATATACATTTTAGAAAAAGGTTCGCCTTTTTTATTAAAAACATTATCGTCATTAAGTTTTTTTAAAACATCCGCTATAAATGAGTGTTTTAAGACTTTTTTTAACTTTCTTCTTCTAGTTTTATTAATCATATATAAGTGCTATTTTATTAAGATTTTTAGTTTCGTATATTTACTTTATAATTGCTTTACAAATGCTTTACAAATGCTTTACAAACTTAACATACTTTTTTGTAAGTTACAAAACAATTTGTATGTTTTTTTAATAAATTTTATGGGACAAGGAAAAAGGCTGACTTATTATGTTGAAAAACAAGGTTTTACAAAAAAGAGTTTTTGTGAAATATATTCTCTTGAGTATAATAGTATGATAATGATAATGGCAGAAAAAAGAGGTTTAGGAATTAATGTATTGAATAGAATACATGAGATATTACCAAAATTGAATGTTCATTGGTTATTATATGGAGAAGGACCAGAAGAATTATTAGATGAACATGTTCATTTAATAAACGAATCACCTGAAATGTACATTACAAAAAATGATGCGTTTGAATATATGCTTTTGAAGTATATGGACAATCCAAAAATTAAAAATAAAATATATGAAATCATCCAACAAAAAAAAATTGGAAAATGAAAATGAATTAGTACTTGAAATAAGTATTTCAGAAGAAGACAGTGCACTTTTTAAAAGATTAAAAAAAATTGCTACTACTCACAAACTACCCAATAACTCAGGGAAAATAATAAAATAAAGGAATGTCTGATTACAGTCGAGGTCACTTTTTAAAAGCTTAACTAATTGAAAATAAATAAGTTAAGCTTTTTTATTTCTACTATTTAGTCTACATTGCTACTCAAAAACTAACCAATACGCCTTATTTTCCAGCCCACTCAGTAATAATTATCAATTTCCTGAATAAAAAAGGCATGCTTAACTTGCTTATGCTTCATAAATAATAAAGTTCAAATCCTTAAATCTAACCACGCAACAGATACATGCTTCGCTTTCGTGTATTTAACAACATGTCCGAAGTCAGATTGGTCGGAATTTTTAAAAAAATAATGCTTTAAGCTATTTTGGAGTGATTTTTTTAAAAATTGAGTAGGCTATTTCTAAGACTTCGTTGGTAAACAAAGTTAATTGGTGCTATATTGATTATAGTTCCGACTAACTCTTAAACTGAAACATTTTCTATTTCAACTATTTTTTTGTTTGCCATTGCTTAAATAATTATTTACACAATTCCTCTCATCCAAATTTAACTTCATACCTAATTCATTTCGATAAAATTTGAGTATTTTTCAAATAATACTTTTAATATCGCAACAAATTGATTTCAGCTTCAATAATATTTAAACTATAATTCATAATAAATGAATATATAAAATTGAAAAATCAAAAATTATTTTTGACAAAATTACTTTAAAAAAACAAATAGAAGTAAATATAAATTAAAAGAAGTCGTTTCAATAGTTATATTTTGAAACGGTTTTTTATTTTAAAAAATTGGTAGGAAGTAAATCGCCTATTCGTTTTGAAACGATAGCACCAGAAAATATAATGCTTTCATAATTAGTAAATACTCCATATGAATCTACATAAAATTCTGAGGTATAAAACTGAATTTTAGATTGTTCATTGTTATCAAACAACATATTAAATTGATTAACAAATTTTGTTTTTATTCCAATGCTTTTTTTAGGAACTACTTCTATTTTATACATCCCATTTTCTATTTGGGTTTGCTTAAAATGTAATTGAGGATTGGTAATAAAACTACCTTCGTAAAGAGTAAATTCTTTTTTATTCCAATTATTAGATATTAGATTTCTAAAAAAATGTAAAGTAGAACCGTTGTATGATTTTTGTCTTCTTTTATTTATTTTGCTCGAAGAATCAATCTCTGTAAACAATGAATTACCCGCATACTGAAACTGTGTAACGAATTCAGAATTCATACTAAACTTTCCAAAATTACATTGAAAATCAATCAATTGGTATTCAATTTTATAACCTAAATAGTTATTAATAATGATTAATGGTTGGTCAGAATAAGCAATTAAAGTCAACGTTTTTCTATCATAATCAAAATAAATCTCATCTTCATTTTCTATTATACAATTTTTTCCAGCAACATTAATTCCTAAAAATTGTTCTCTAAATAATTTTAGCATTTGCTTTCTTGAAAAAAAGTTTTGTCCTACAACAACCTCTTTCAATTCTTTTACTTCTTCTTTTAATATAACATTAAAAGAAGAAGTAATTTTATTGATCTGATAGAACTCTGATTTAAAACCAATGTTTCTAAAGACTAAAATTGAATTACTTTCTGATGAAATTAATAAAGAAAAATATCCGTTTTCATCTGTAATTGTTCCTATAGTAGAGCCATCAACATAAACTGAAACACCAAAAATAGGTTCTCCTTTTTCATCTTTAACAAAACCATCTATTTTGGATTGTGAAAATAAGAATAAGGGGAAAAGTAATAATACTTGAAGAAAAATTTTCATATAAACATTTATAAAACATCCAAACTTCCTTTTCCTTCACGAATGACTTCGGGTTCGTAACCTGTTAAATCGATAATTGTTGAAGCTACATTGTCTCCGTAACCACCATCGATAACCAAATCCACTTTGTTATTCCATTTTTCGAAAATTAATTCGGGATCGGTTGAATATTCAATTACCTCATCTTCATCATGAATAGATGTAGAAACGATAGGATTTCCAAGCATTTCTACAATCTGCAAAGCAATAATATTAGCTGGTACACGAATACCGACCGTTTTTTTCTTTCTGAATTCTTTTGGTAAATCGTTATTTCCTGGTAAAATGAATGTGTACGGTCCAGGCAAAGCGCGTTTTAAAATTTTAAAAGTCGATGTATCAATTTGTTTCACATAATCAGAAAGATTACTTAAACTCGAACAAACGAAAGAAAAATTTGCTTTTTCTAACTTAATTCCTTTGATTTTAGCCAATTTTTCAAGTGCACGAGAATTAGTAATATCGCAGCCTAAACCATAAACCGTATCGGTTGGATAAATCACTAAACCCCCATCTTTCAAAACGGCAACAACTTTTTTAATAGCCGCTTCGCTGGGTTTGTCTTCGTATATTTTTATAATTTCTGACATCTTAATTTTTGTTTAAAATTATTTTGTTTCACGTTTCAAGTTAACAAAAAGAACTTGAAACCTTAAACTTAAAACTTTCCTACCCAATCACCTCTAACTTAGCAAATCTCAATAACAATTTTTTCAATCCACCCACATCAAAACGAATTTCTGCTTTTTTATCGGCTCCAATTCCTTCAATGTTTACAATTTGTCCTTTTCCAAATCGTTCGTGCATTACGATATTTCCAACGTTTAAATTCGCATCTACGACATTAGAACTTCCTGAATTGCTCGAAACCGGTTTTAATCTTCTAATATTGGCTGAAGAAATAGGTTCATCTCGCGTTAAATATTTTGGTGGTGTTCCTGCGGTTGGTTTTGCTAAACGTAACTTCGATTTATCAATATCACCAAAAACATCAATATCCATAACCGGTTTATAACGATAACCTGAATCTACTGGATTCAAATATTCTAAGTATTCATCATTGATTTCTTCAATAAAACGTGAAGGTTCACTATCTACCAATTTCCCCCAACGGTAACGCGATTGTGCATACGTTAAATACGCTTGATGTTCGGCACGAGTTAAGGCTACGTAGAATAAACGTCGCTCTTCTTCTAATTCACTTCGTGTGTTCAAACTCATCGCACTTGGAAATAAATCTTCTTCTAAGCCTACAATAAACACATGGGGAAATTCTAATCCTTTGGCTAAGTGAATCGTCATCAGTGCTACCCTATCATCATCTCCAGTATCTTTATCTAAATCAGTGGCTAAAGCTACGTCTTCCATAAATTCGGATAACGCACCTCTAGCACCGTCGATTTCAATTTGTCCTTCAGTAAAATCTTTAATACCGTTCAATAATTCTTCGATATTTTCAATTTTGGCGATTCCTTCAGGCGTTCCGTCTTTCTTAAGCTCTTGAACCAATCCCGTTTTCTTCGTTACATGATCGGTTAAGAAAAAAGCATCTTGATTTTCGTTAATGACTTGAAAACTTTTAATCATCGTGACAAAATCATTCAATTTGGCTTTTGTTCCCGAATTCAGTTTCAAATCAATTTTATCAATGTGTTCCATTACTTCAAAAATAGAACGCTTGTAATGATTGGCCGCAACCGTTAATTTCTCAACCGTTGTGTCACCAATTCCTCTTGCCGGATAATTAATCACACGCACTAAGGCTTCTTCATCTTTCGGATTAATCACCAAACGCAAATACGCTAGAACATCTTTGATTTCCTTACGTTGATAAAACGACAAGCCTCCATAAATTCGGTACGGAATGTCGCGTTTACGCAAGGCATCTTCCATAGCACGCGATTGCGCATTCGTTCGATACAAAATAGCAAATTGCCCGTTCAACATTTGGTTTTGCATCTTTTGTTCAAAAATAGTTGCCGCTACAAAACGACCTTCTTCTCCATCGGTTAAACTGCGGTGGACTTTAATTTTTGGCCCATCATCGTTAGACGTCCAAACAATTTTATCTAACTTGGTTTTATTCTTGTCGATTACGTTATTTGCTGCTTCTACAATGTTTTTAGAAGAACGATAATTTTGTTCCAAACGATACAATTGTACATTTTCGTAATCTTTCTGGAAATTTAAAATATTATTGATATTCGCACCACGAAATGCATAAATACTTTGCGCATCGTCTCCCACCACGCAAATATTTTGAAATCTATCCGACAATGCACGAACAATTAAATACTGCGAGTGATTTGTATCTTGGTACTCATCTACTAAAATGTATCGAAAACGATCTTGATATTTCGCTAGTACATCTGGATAAAGATTTAATAATTCATTGGTTTTCAACAACAAATCATCAAAATCCATTGCACCCGATTTAAAACAACGCTCCACATATTGCTGGTAAATTTCACCCATACGTGGTTTTTTACTCATCGCATCGGCTTCTTGTAGTTCTGGATTATTGAAATAAGCTTTTACTGTAATTAAAGAGTTTTTATACGATGAAATTCTGCCTAAAATTTGTTTTGGTTTGTATATTTCTTTGTCTAATTGCATTTCTTTGATAATACCTCCCAAACAACGCAAAGAATCTTGCGAATCGTAAATAGTAAAATTAGAGGGATAACCTAATTTATCAGCTTCACTACGTAAAATTTTAGCGAAAACGGAATGAAAAGTTCCCATCCAAAGATTCTTAGCTTCGTTAGTGCCTACAATATCTGCAATACGCTTTTTCATTTCACGCGCAGCTTTGTTAGTAAAAGTTAAGGCTAAAATATTAAATGCATCAACTCCTTGACTCATTAAATTAGCTATACGAACCGTTAACACCCGAGTTTTACCAGAACCTGCGCCCGCAATAACAATCATGGGGCCATCTTTCTGCAAAACAGGTGCTTGCTGTGCTTCATTTAATTGGCTGATATAACGGTGCATTTCTTTCATAGGATAAATAACTTTTAACTAATTTACAAAAATACATTATGAAAAGGGTTAATACAAAAGAAGTTATTAACTCTTATTAAAACAACTAGAATAAATTGAAAATAAAATAAGTTTATATAAATAAATAATTTACTCAGCCAACTCTAAATTACTTTATATGACTAAAACATAAGTAACAAAAAAGACAAATAATTAGTGGGATATTTGACATATACATATGTAGTGGTTAAGTGAATTCCCATTGCAAAAAAACCAAGGACCACCGCTGACACTTAAGGATTAAAAGTAAAGCCAAGGCCAACACATAATGAAAGTACAAATCCTATTGAACTTACTAACATTGTAACTATACGCTTTCCAAAGGAAGCATTAGGTTGATAATACAAAATAACCAATCCTCTTAAACTAGCTTTTAAACCCATGGCCAATGCATCAAAGTACCTACCGTAAAAGAGTGGAATTCCTACACAAAATGAAGCTATAAAAGGAATATGGCGCGATCATTTACTCTTTTTTAATTCAAAAAATGCTTTTATAGTATTTACAATTGTGCTTTGCATAATTACATAGTGATTCGTCTTTATTGCGAAATACTAAATTCCTTAATCTCGTTAAGTTTGTTTTTAATGTGCTAATACAAAAAAATCCCAATCATTAGACTGGGATTCTTCTCTATATGTTATAAAAGGAAATTACTTAATAATTTCAATTTTTAATGCTTCTTCTTGGTTAACCGAATCAAAGAACCCTTGTTCGTTCATCCAATCATCGCTAAATACTTTACTCATGTATCTTGAACCATGATCTGGGAAAATGATAACCACATTACTGTTTTCATCAAACTCGCCTTCTTCAGCGTATTGTTTCACCGCTTGAAAAGCAGCTCCAGAAGTATATCCTACAAACAAACCTTCTTTTTTAGCTAATTCTCTAGTGGTATGAGCACTTTCTTCATCGGATACTTTGATAAATTTATCAATGATATCAAAATCAGTAGCTGTTGGAATTAAATTTTTACCTAAACCTTCAATACGGTATGGATAAATTTCAGCGTTATCAAACTCTTTCGTTTCGTGATATTTTTTCAAAACCGAACCAAAAGCATCAACTCCTAAAATTTTAATGTTTGGATTTTTCTCTTTTAAGTATCTAGCAGTGCCTGAAATAGTTCCTCCTGTTCCGCTACAAGCTACTAAATGCGTAATTTGTCCACGAGTTTGTTCCCAAATTTCTGGTCCTGTAGATTTGTAATGAGCATCCACATTCAAATCGTTGAAATATTGGTTAATATAAACCGAACCTTTAGTTTCTTCGTGTAATCTTTTAGCAACATTGTAGTAAGAACGTTCGTCATCTGCAGAAACATGAGCGGGACAAACATAAACTTTTGCTCCCATAGAACGCAACATATCTATCTTATCCTTAGATGATTTTGAACTAACAGCTAAAATACAATCATATCCTTTAATTATACTTACCATTGCCAAACTAAAACCAGTGTTTCCTGAAGTAGTTTCAACAATTGTATCACCAGGCTTTAAAATTCCTCTCTTTTCTGCTTCTTCAATAATATATAATGCGATACGATCTTTTGTAGAATGTCCTGGATTAAAGGCTTCAACTTTTGCATAGAAATTACCTGTTATATCAGCTGAAACTTTACTCAGTTTGATTAATGGTGTATTTCCAATTAATTCTAATACACTATTATAGGCTTTTATTTCTTCTTTCATATGAAGATATTGTTTTTTTAATGTTTCCAAAATACTATGCTTTACTAGCATTACCGTATTTTATACTATATTTTATGTTCTAAATTAGTCCAAATGACACTAATAAAACCTTGCAAATTTAACAAAAAAAAGTTTAACTACTTCTTAATTTTTTCTAAATCTAATAAAAATGCAAATTCTTTAGCTAATTCTTTTAAAGCTTCAAATCTACCCGATGCACCTCCATGGCCAGCATCCATATTCGTATCTAAAAACAATTGTTTATCATTTGTTTTCATTACTCTTAATTTTGCTACCCATTTTGCAGGTTCAAAATATTGCACTTGTGAATCGTGAAGTCCTGTTGAAACGTACATATTTGGATAAGCTTGAGCCTTAACTTGATCGTATGGTGAATACGAAAGCATGTAATCATAATATTTTTTTTCATTCGGATTTCCCCACTCATCATACTCTCCAGTTGTCAAAGGAATGGTATCGTCTAACATAGTTGTAATAACATCTACGAAAGGAACTTGAGCTATAACCCCATTGTATAATTCTGGCGCCATATTCACAATTGCTCCCATCAATAAACCACCTGCCGATCCACCTTCAGCATATAAATGTGCTGCCGAAGTGTATTTTTGTGCAATCACAAATTTTGAACAGTCAATGAAATCGGTAAACGTGTTTTTCTTTTTCAACAATTTTCCGTTTTCATACCATTCTCTTCCTAAATCTTCGCCTCCTCTAATGTGTGCAATAGCATAGATAAAACCTCTATCTAATAAACTCAAACGAGTTGATGAAAAATAAGGATCCATGGTAGCACCATACGAACCATAAGCATATAACAACAATGGATTGTTACCATCTTTTTGAATTCCTTTTCTATACACAATCGAAATTGGCACTTTCGTTCCATCAGTTGCGGTAGCCCAAACTCTTTCTTCGATGTAATTGTTCTTATCAAATTTACCACCTAAAACTTGTTGTTCTTTCAACACTTTTTTCTCCTGAGTTCTCATATTGAAATCAATAATAGAAGATGGAGTTGCTAAAGATTGGTAACCATAACGAAGGATTTCTGTATCAAAATCAACATTTGTAGTGGTATAAGCTGTATAAGTTTCGCTTGAAAATGGCAAATAGTACTCCCCTTTTCCGTTCCAAGGACGAATTTGAATTCTGTTCAATCCATTTGAACGTTCTTCCACTACTAAATAATCTTTGAAAATTTCGATACCTTCTAATAAAACATCTTTTCTGTGTCCGATTAAATCTTTCCAGTTTTCAGCAGAAGTGGTTGTTTCTGGTGTTTTCATTAATTTGAAGTTGGTTGCTTTGTCTTTATTAGTAACAATATAAAAGCTATCTCCAAAATGTGAAATCGAATATTCTAATCCACGTGTACGTTTTTGAAAAATTCTAAAAGCACCATTTGGGTTTTTAGCTTCTAAGATTTGATATTCAGAAGTTAAAGTACTTGATGAGCCAATTACCAAATATTTCTTTGATTTTTCTTTGTAAACAAATGTACCAAATGTATCGTCTTTTTCATGAAAAACAACAACATCTGCAGTAGCTTCTGTACCTAAAGTATGTTTATAAATTTTATCTGAGCGTAAAGTTTGAAGATCATTACGTGTGTAAAATAAGGTTTTGTTATCGCCTGCCCAAGTAGAACCTCCAGTAGTGTTTTCTAATTTTACAGGAAGAATTTCGCCTGTTTCTAAATTTTTAATTTGAATCGTATATTGTCTTCTTGAAACCAAATCCACTCCAAAAGCGGCCCATTTGTTATCTTCACTAATATTTAATCCACCTAAACTAAAATACGAATGCCCTTTAGCCATTTCATTACAATCGAATAAAATTTCTTCCTGAGCTTCTAAAGTTCCTTTTTTACGCGAATAAATAGGATAATCTTTTCCTGTTTCATAACGGGTAATATAGTAATAGCCATTGTAGAAATAAGGCACCGAACTATCGTCTTCTTTAATTCTGCTTTTCATTTCCGTAAACAAATCATCTTGCAACGGTTTTGTGTGAGCAGTAGATTTTTTGTAATATTCGTTTTCTTTATTTAAGTAATCAATAACTTCCGGATTTTCTCTTTCGTTTAACCAATAATAGTTATCAATTCGCTTATCACCATGCTTTTCTAAAGTTTTAGGAATAATTTTAGCAACCGGTGGCTGTAATTTATCAGACATTTTATTTGTTTTATTTTGACTGTGAATTGGAGCAAAAATAACACACCCCAAAAGGAAATAAGTTAATTTTTTCATGAAGTTTTACAATAATTATTAACCGCTAATTTACTATTTTTTAATGAAATTAAAATAATCATAATCGAAAAACTTTTTTTAAGCTATAGATAAAAAAATCGATGATAAATATAAAATTAATTCATACACCCTTTAAAAGTAGTATTTTATATTAAATAGTAAATTAATAAAGAATTTAATATAATGATTTATGAAGTCGTCTTGGTAAAATATGTAAAAAGGGCGAATTTCTATACCGAAATTCGCCCTTTTTTATAGATTTAAAAATATTATTTGGCAGCTAATTTTGCACTTAATTCAGATGAAATCGCTGATTTTTCCATTTTAATTTTTCCTGCCATAGTTTCTACTACGATAGTATCTTCATTCATTTCAGCAATTTTTCCGTGAATTCCAGATTTAGTAATGATTTTATCTCCTACTTTTAATCCTGATTCAAATGCTTTTTCTTTTTTGGCTCTTTGTTGTTGTGGTCTTATTAATAAAAAATAAAACACAGCAATCATTAATACAATTTGTATTGCTAAACTTGGATTCATAATTTGATTATTATTTAGCTACTACTTGGCAGCTGGTGTTACATTTGCTTTAATTTTGAACATTTCGTGTCCGTTAACTGTATTGGTTTTTAAAGTAACCGATTTTTCTTGTTCTCCTGGTTTACCTTTAGAATCAAACGATACTTTTATAGGCGCAGAATCTCCTGGTTTAATTGGCTCTTTTGGAGGTTGTGGCACAGTACAACCGCAACTCCCTTTAGCTTCATGAATTATTAAATCTGAATCGCCAATATTTGTAACCATAAATTCAGTTTCTACAATAGCACCTTCTGCAATGGTTCCAAAATCGTGAACTTCTTTATCAAATTTCACTTTTGCTAATTTTCCAGCTATAGCATTTTCAGTTTGAATAGCTTTCATATCAGCATCAGTAATTTTGTCTGCAACACTTTCTTTTTTACAAGCTACTGTTAACATCAATAACGAAAGGGTGAATAACCCTACTGATTTTCTTTTCATATTTTAAAATTTTTATAATAAACCTCTACCCGCTTTATTTAATTTTCCATCTCGGTCAAATTCTTTCACCAAGTTGTCTAAAATTCCGTTGATAAAAATACTACTTTTTGGTGTAGAATATTCTTTTGCAATTTCTAAATATTCGTTAATTGTTACTTTGGTTGGAATGGAAGGGAATTTTAATAATTCACAAATAGCCATTTTTAAAATAATAGTATCAATTTCCGCAATACGTTCTACATCCCAATTTGGCGTTTTATCAATATATTCTTTAGATAATTCTACCTCATTTAAAACAGTTCTTGTAAACAATTTTTTTACGAATTCTTTATCATCTCCATCTTTGTACACTTTAGGAATTACTAGAGTATCTTTATCCGATTTTAATTGCTTAATTTGTTTCACAATTAAAGTGTTAATTCCAGGTAAATCATCTACCCAAGTTAATTTATAATCTTCTAAATAGTCATACAATCTATCACTTGGAGCAATAACTTCAGTATATAAATCAATTAAAAAATGTTTGTCTTCTTCAAAACTAGTGGTTGACTTACTCATGTGATTTTTATACAAATCACTTTCCTTTACAGCCTCGATTAAAGCCAAAATAATATCGTCGTTTAATTTCCAGTTATTAATTTTATTATCTTCTAAAGCAGTTTCAAGCGCTTCCGATTCTGTTAATAAAACAAGAATTTTATTGTTTATAAAATTTAAATTTGGATTGCGTTCTTCTTTAGTTGCTAAATGCTTTTTTGAAGCCAAATCAATGTATTCTGATTCTTTCTTTTTGATTTCAACAAGTACTGAAAGCAATAATAGATACAAATTTTGGGTATTTTCAATACTTTGAAAAAGAAATTTTTCTTCTTTATCCAAATTATCTGATTGATGTTGATGCATGGCATAAATACTTTGCATCACTTTTACTCGGATATGTCTTCTGTTTAACATACTAATTAAGAACTTTATAAAATTAAGAGAGCGAAAGAATAACTCCTTTCGCTCTGCAAAAATACAATTTTATTTAAAATGAATTACTTCTTTAATTCATTTTTTGCATCATCAATACGTTTTTGTGCCATTGAAAAGGCTGCTTGATGCGTAGTAATGTTGTTATCATCTGCAAATTTGAAAATCTCTAATGCAGTATTATAGATGTTTTCTGTTTTTTCCATCACCTGAGCATTCGTCCATTTTACTAATTCAGAATACACATTGATTACACCACCTGCATTAATTAAGAAATCTGGCGCATATAAAATGCCTTTTTCTTTTAAAATTTTTCCGTGAATTGCTTCATTTGCCAATTGGTTATTAGCCGCTCCAGCAATAATAGACGCTTTAATATTGTTAATAGTAGCATCATTAATTGTTGCTCCTAAAGCACAAGGTGCATAAATATCTACTGCTGCACTATATAAATCATCACCTGAATAAATAGCAGCTCCGTATTTTGTTGCCACTTGATTTACTCTTTCTTCATTGATATCTGTTATAGTTACAAGGGCACCATTTTCTGTTAAGTGTTGTACCAATACTTCTCCAACGTGTCCAATTCCTTGTACCAATACTTTTTTACCCTCTAAAGAATCTGAACCGTATTTATATTTAGCGGCCGCTTTCATTCCCATGTAAACTCCGTAAGCAGTTACAGGTGAAGGATTTCCAGAACCTCCTCTATCTACTGAAATTCCAGCAACATATTTTGTAACTTCATTTACAGTATCCATGTCTTTGGTTTCCATTCCTACATCTTCAGCAGTAATATATTTTCCTGATAAAGAATCCACAAACTGACCAAAACGACGCATTAACTCAGGTGTTTTCTGTGTTTTAGCATCGCCAATAATTACAGCTTTACCACCACCTAAATTTAATCCTGAAATCGAATTTTTATAGGTCATTCCTCTTGACAAACGCAAAACATCATTTAATGCTTCCCATTCGTTTGTATAATTCCACATTCTAGTACCACCTAATGCAGGTCCTAAAACTGTGTTATGAATTCCAATAATTGCTTTTAATCCTGTATCTTTGTCGTTACAAAATACAACTTGTTCATGACCATCAAAAGAAACCTGACCAAATACTGGGTCTACTTTATGAAGCTCATTGGCTTTTAATAATTCTGTTGTCATGTGATATTAGTTGGTTTGAAAATTATTCACTATTCAATTACAATATTACGAATAATTTTAAATTGATTCAAAAAATTATATTTATTTTAATAATTTAGCAATAAAATGCCATAAAAAAAGATAATCATTCATTATCAATTGAGAACCATTTTAATCAATTTAATGATGAATAATTATCTCACATAAAAATATTATGAAAGAACTGCAATATTTAAACAAATACTTTGTCAAATATAAATATCGTTTCCTTTTAGGAATTATTATAACGATTGTTGCTCAAATATTTAAACTTTATGTTCCAAAGTTTTTTGGTGATTCTATTAGAGCAATTGAAAATACAGCAATTCCAAAAGATGAAGCGTATTCTATATTATTTAACAACTTTATCTATACTTTAATTGTTGCTTTAATTGGAGGATTTTTAACCTTTTTAATGCGACAAACACTAATTGTTATGTCGAGACATATTGAGTTTGATTTAAAAAATGATATCTACCAACATTATCAGACACTTACTCAAAGATTTTACAAACAAAATAGAACCGGTGATTTAATGAACCGAATTAGTGAAGATGTTAGTAAAGTAAGAATGTATGTAGGACCTTCTGTAATGTATTCCATCAATACGCTCATCATATTTATTGTAGTCATCATTCAAATGGTGTTAATTTCTCCTGAATTAACATTTTATTCTTTACTTCCCTTACCGTTATTGTCATACGGTATATTTAAAATTAGCTCTCAAATCCACAAAAAAAGTGGTTTATTCCAACAAAATCTTTCAACATTATCCTCTTTTACACAAGAAATATTTTCGGGAATTAGAGTCATAAAAGCGTATGCCATTGAAGTTAAAAAACAAAATGAATTCAATGCCTTAACAAACGATAGCCGAGAGAAAGCGATGGATCTTGCAAAAACGAACGCTTTATTTGGACCACTTTTAATATTACTAATTGGTCTTAGTAATTTAATTGTAATTTATGTGGGTGGAAACATGTATATCAATGGAACCATTCCAGATTTTGGTGTTATTGCTCAGTTTGTATTGTATATCAATATGCTTACTTGGCCAGTGGCATCATTAGGATGGGTATCTTCGTTAGTGCAAGAAGCAGAGGCTTCACAAAAACGTATTAATGAATTTTTAAAAGAAGAACCAGAAATTAAAAACACAAACCAGAACCATACTTCAATTGAAGGAACTATTAAATTTGACCAAGTTTCATTTGAATACGATGACACCAACATTAAAGCTTTAGACAACATTTCTTTTGAAGTAAAGAAAGGAAAAACTTTAGCAATCTTAGGAAAAACAGGTTCAGGAAAATCAACTCTTTTAACCCTTATAAGTCGTTTGTATGATACCAATTCTGGTACAGTTTACATCGACAACAAAGATATCAAAGATTTAAATTTATTTGATTTGCGCAATCAAATTAGTGTAGTACCACAAGATGCTTTTTTATTCTCAGATAGCATTAAAAACAACATCAAGTTTGGTAATGAAATGGCTACCGATGAAGAAGTAATTGAAGCGGCTAAAAAAGGGGTAGTTCATGATAATATTATGACGTTCAATCATCAATATGAAACCGTTTTAGGAGAACGTGGAATTACTTTATCTGGCGGACAAAAACAACGCGTTTCTATTGCTAGAGCTTTAATTAAAAACGCTCCTGTTTTACTTTTAGACGATTGCCTTAGTGCTGTGGATACTGAAACAGAAGAAACAATTTTAAACAATTTACTTACGTATTGTAAAGATAAAACTACCATTATTGTTAGTCATCGAATTTCTTCAGCTAAAAATGCAGATTCTATCATTATCTTAGATGAAGGTAAAATTGTGGAACAAGGCACTCATTCTCAACTAGTAGAACTTAATGGTTACTACAAAGAGTTGTACTTAAAACAACTTTCGGAAAAAGAAATTGATTAAATTTTTGTTTAATCCATTTTTTTTTTAGATTTTTGAGACGCTATAAACTAATTAATTTGAAAGAAAGAATTATGAGAGAAAATGACATGTTAGAAAAAGAAGAAATTTTTTCTAAAGTATTGCGTGCAGGAAGAAGAACGTATTTCTTTGATGTAAGAGCTACAAAAGCAGATGATTACTACATTACCATTACTGAAAGTAAAAAATTCACAGAAGAAGATGGTTCTTTTCATTTTAAAAAACACAAAATTTATTTGTACAAAGAAGATTTTGCTGCTTTTAGAGAAATTTTAGACGAAATGACCGATTTTGTTTTAGATCAAAAAGGAGAAGAAGTGATTTCAGAAAGACATCAAAAAGATTTTAAAAGAGAAACCTATGGTGACGAAAGCGATGATGTAAAAACATCTGAAAGCTTTACCAATATTGACTTCGACGATATTTAAATTATAGATTACATAATAAATCCCAAACTCAACTGAATTTGGGATTTTTTTTATCCAATGCGCAAACCATTTGCTACAGGAATATCTGAAGTCAGCAATACAATATCATTCTCCTCGCCTACTGAACCCAAAACTAAACATTCGCTCATAAAATCAGCAATTTGCTTTTTTGGAAAATTGACAACTGCAATAATCTGTTTGCCAAGTAATGCTTCTTTAGTGTAACGCTTTGTAATTTGGGCAGATGTTTTTTTAATTCCTAATTCCGAACCAAAATCAATCGTTAATTGATAGGCTGGTTTATTTGCTTTAGGAAAATCTTGTACTTCTAAGATAGTTCCTACTCGCATCTCAACCTTTTCAAAATCGTGCCAAGTTATCATATTTATAAAATAAAAAAGTACAATTTACAATCGTAAATCATACTTTAGTTGATGTGTAATTTGGGCTTTACTTTACAAGTATTAACTCCTAACAAAGTATAAAGTGGACAAAACTGCACTGAAGAGATAAAAATCACAACAGCACCAACACCTAAGGCAACCCATTTAAATATACCTTCTAACATGCCTGAAAGTCCAAAATTAGCGCAATCACACCGAGCATAACTCGCAAAAAGCGATTACCTGTTCCTATATTTTTTTTCATAATCTAAGCGTATTAAGTTTATTTTACCGTTGGTTTATCAGCGCTATTCCAATTAGAAATTCCGCCTTCTAAATCTGTAATATTTTTAAATCCTAATTCTTTCAATCTTGCAGAAGCTTTAGCACTTCTTCCACCCGATTTGCAATAAACCATAACAGGTTTTTCTTTATCTAAATTAGCAACATTAGCTTCAAAATCATCCGCCAAAAAATTAATATTGACAGCGTTGGCTATATGTCCCTCGTTAAATTCTTCGGGTGTACGAACATCAATTAACTGAATATTTGGCTCAGTAATTTTTTTCTCATACTTAGCCACATCTAATACTTGAATCCCATCGGTATGATTCTTTAAACAAGAAGTCAATCCTAAAAACAGGAACAATAAACTCATTACTTTTATCTTCATAAATCTAATTTTTAATTTGAATTAAATATACAAAAAAAAATTAATTCAAATGAGAACTAATAATTTGTATTAAATCTTTTGTGCTCAACAAACCTGATTGACGCCAAAGCATTTTCCCTGTTTTAAACAGCATAAAAGTTGGTACTCCACGCACCATAAAATGATTCGCCAAATCTTGATGTTGGTCAACATTTACTTTTATAATTTTAACTGAATCTTTTAGATTTACTTTAACTTCTTGCAATATGGGCGACATCATTTTACAAGGCCCACACCATTCGGCATAAAAATCTACTAAAACCAAATCATTACCGTTAATTATTTCATTAAATTTTGCATTCATAACTTCTATTTTAGCTTCTCAAAGGTACATCATAGCCTTTTGCTTATATGTAATAATTGTTACATAAGTCTAACATGATAAATATCATTTTTTATTATTTTCAATCAAAGTAAGTTTGTATTGTGCTAAAATTCTATAATTATGTCAGTCTCTATAGTCCAAAAATACAATGTACCCGGACCCCGTTATACCAGTTACCCAACAGTTCCTTACTGGGAGGAAGAAAAATTCCATTTAGAAGATTGGAAACGAACTTTATTACAATCGTTCAAAGAAACAAATCATACGGAAGGAATAAGTTTGTACATTCACCTACCTTTTTGTGAAAGTTTGTGTACATTTTGTGGTTGTAATAAAAGAATCACTAAACGTCATGAAGTTGAAGACCCTTATATTACGGCAGTCATTAAAGAATGGAAATTGTATTGTGATTTATTTCCAAGAAAACCTATAATTCGAGAAATTCATTTAGGAGGTGGAACGCCAACCTTTTTTTCTCCAGAAAATTTAGAGCGACTTATAAATGGTATTCTCCAATTTGCAACAATTGCTCCAGAACACGAATTTAGTTTTGAAGGTCACCCAAACAATACAACCAAAAAACATTTACAATCGCTATACGACTTAGGATTTAGAAGAGTTAGTTTTGGCGTGCAAGATTATTCAACAACAGTTCAAGAAGCCATACATCGCATTCAACCTTTCCATAATGTGGCAAAAGTTACGTTTTGGGCAAAAGAAATTGGATATACATCAATTGGGCACGACTTAATATTTGGTCTTCCCTTTCAAACAATTACAGAAGTTAAAGACACTATTGATAAAACAAAATCATTATTTCCTGACCGATTAGCATTTTATAGTTATGCCCATGTGCCATGGATTAAAGGCAATGGTCAACGCGGTTTTAATGACGAAGATTTACCTAAAGATGATGAAAAACGTATGTTGTATGAAGAAGGTAAAAAACAATTAGCTCAAAATGGTTACCACGAAATTGGAATGGATCATTTTGCGTTAGATAAAGACAGCTTATATACTTCTTTCAATGAAGGTAAGTTACATCGTAATTTCATGGGCTACACCGCATCTAAAACACAACTGATGATTGGATTAGGTGTTTCTTCTATAAGTGATAGTTGGTACAGTTTTGCACAAAACGAAAAAACATTAGAAGATTATTATACCCATTTAGAAGAAAATCAATTGCCTATTTTTAGAGGACATTTACTTACTCCTGAAGATTTAATTATTAGAAAACATATTTTGAATTTAATGTGTCAATTCACTACTTCATGGAAAGACAACAGCTTAGATTTTCCAGAACTTTCAACAGTGCTAAATAGTTTAGAAGAAATGCGAGAAGATGGTTTACTTACCATTCAAAACGATACCATTACAGTAACCGAAAAAGGGAAGCCTTTTGTTCGAAATATTTGCATGGCTTTTGATTTACGTCTTATTAGAAATGCACCAGAAACCAAGCTGTTTTCAATGACAATATAATGAAACTTGAAACCTGAAACCTAAAATATAGAAACTATTCATAACGTATATAAGCTGGCTTAGACAACTGAAAATCGTATAAAGTCAAATTATTATTTTCAAAGGAGTTGATTTTCATGATGTTGTCGCCTTCGAACGGAATGGTGGGATAATATGAAAATGAAATTTGAAAACTATTGAAAATTAAAAAATCATTATTGATTAAGGCTCCAATACTAAATTTTGAATATACTTTACTTGAAAGTAACGCATTTTCACCAGCAATAGAACCTAATGTTGCATTAAAATAAGGGCTAAAGCGGAAACCATACCAACTTCCAGGAATATACGATTGCGTTTGAAAAGAAACACTCCATTTTTGAACACCATTTAAACGACTATTAAACCCTGGCAAACCATCACTTTCTAATAGATTTAAACGATCTTTAAAAGAAGCGTCACGATTATTTCCACAAATAAAAGTTGGTTTAATAAACTGTCTGAATCGCCAACTTCCAACATGCAAAAGCGGACTAAAATAATTTAATCCTAATTTAAAAGTAGTTTGCTCAGTTGAACCCGAATTATAGAAACTTCCCCACTCGGCAACTCCACTAAAGTAACCCATTTTAAATTTTTTACCATACGAAACACTAATACCTGAATACATTCTTGAAGTGCTGTTCTTTTCTTGGTGCCCAATAATCAATGCAATATTTTCTCCATACGGAATATCCTCCTCAATTTCAAAATTGAATAAAAAGGTATCTTGATAGAATTTTTGTTTTGAAAAACCAATCATTCCCACCCAATTTTTCTCTTTTGAAAAATATAAACTTGGGTCTAAAACAACATCGGGTTGACGTCCAAAATTTTTCTGATTGTAGGTTAGTGCCAAAACCAAATTATTAAAATAACGATTAGGATTAGATTTAGAGTTAATCTTAAAAGCTCTTCCATACCAATATTCCTGCAAATCATATGAAATAACTTGCGGATTAAGCAAATCATCCACTGGAAATTGTTCGGTTTGCATACGGTTTTCAAAAAAAACACCGCCCGCATTTTTAGCAATAACAGAGTAAAATGGTCGATTAATGTTTATACTTCTTCTACTATCATTATTATATTCATTAGCATAATCCAAATCCAATTTAATATAAGTATTTTTAATGTTATTGATAGAATATTGTCCATAAACAGCACTTTCATTTGTATTAAATCGATTTTTAATATTGCCACTTATTAAATGTCCAAAACCTAAAATATTTCGCTCGGTTATTTTAACACTGCTTTCATTTGAAGATAAACTACCCGTAGGAATTAAAGTCCAAGAATCTAAAGCTCGAATTGTAACATCTACAGAATCAACACTATTAGGAATATCTATCGCAACAATATCAACTTCACGAACATAACGTTGACTTCTTATTAAACGTTCCGATTCTTGTAATAGTTTTGAGTCTAACTTATCATATTTTTTAAAGAGCATAATATTGCGAATGGTAATCTCTTTTGTCTTGATATGAACGGCATTTCCAAAATTTTCTAACTTGCGCTTAGGTTTCTTTTTCACATTTGAAACAGAAAAACCAAACGGATCCAACGTTTCAATGGTGATATTTCGAATAATTTTACCTTCCTGATGTTCTCCAACCCCATTTTCATGCTTTTTTGTGGGAACAGGAATTATATTTTCAACTTTTAATGCCGATTCTCTAAAAAGCAACTTATAAATAAAGCGCGAAAATTTACTCCTTCTCGAAAAATCATTAATATCCTTATATATTGAAACACTATCCTTCTCTTGAATAATTTCCTGAGCTTGTACTCCCAAAGAACTTAAACAAAAGATAAAAACAAATATGAATAGCATTCTTTTTTTCACCCAACAAAAATAGTTCTATAAAATTAAAAATTTGTTATATAATTGACCTAATATGTTATAAAAATACTCTTTATTTTAGAATTCACTATCAAAATTCAATCCAAAAAGTTTATGTACCTTTGCAAACAATTTTATTTACATTATGAAGACGTTCCAAGAATTCGATTTACCAAAATCACTACAAAAAGCATTAGACGAATTAGGTTTTGTTCACGCTACACCTATTCAAGAAAAATCGCATGCAGTTATTCTTTCAGGAAGAGACATGATGGGAATTGCACAAACAGGTACAGGGAAAACCTTTGCTTATTTATTACCTATCCTTAAGCAATGGAAGTTTCAAAATAACGAATCAGCCAGAATTGTTATTTTAGTTCCAACGCGTGAATTAGTAGTACAAGTTGCAGAAGAAGTTGAGAAATTGACTAAATACATGAGTGTACGAACGCTTGGAATTTATGGAGGTGTCAACATCAATACCCAAAGAAAAGCACTAGCACAAGGTGTAGATATTTTAGTAGGAACACCGGGTCGTGTAATGGATTTAGGTTTAGATGGTGTATTGCGTTTCGACGAATTACAAAAATTAGTCATTGACGAATTTGATGAAATCTTAAACTTAGGATTCCGTGCACAATTGACATCCATTTTATCCATGATGCGTGGCAAAAAACAAAACATCTTATTCTCGGCTACTATGACTGAAGAAGTAGATGCAATGTTAGACGAATATTTCGAATTTCCCGTAGAAGTTTCTTTAGCACAAAGCGGAACGCCGTTAGAACAAATTGAACAAATCGTATATCAAGTTCCAAACTTTTTGACCAAATTAAATATGTTAAAACATTTGGTTCGCGAAACCGAAACCATGGAACGTGTGTTGATTTTTGTCAACAACAAACGTATTGTTGATTTGGTTTTTGAAACCTTAGACGAAGAATTTTCAGAGCAATTTGGAGTAATTCACTCCAATAAATCGCAAAATTACCGTTTAAATACGATGGCTTCTTTTCAAGCAGGCGAATTAAGAGGCTTGGTTACAACCGATATTATGGCGCGTGGTTTAGATATTTCGGATATCACACACGTCATCAATTTACAATTCACAGACGAACCAGAAAAATACATGCACCGTATTGGTAGAACGGGTCGTGCCGATAAAACCGGTATTGCCATCAGTTTGGTTTCGCCAAGTGAAGTAGAAAGTAAAATTGAGGTTGAATTGTTAATGAATACCGAGATTAAAGAATTTCCACTTCCCGAAGATTTAAAAATCGAAGAACGCTATTTAGACTTCGAAAAGGAAAAGAAAAAAATGAAATTCTTGTTGAAAACCCCTAAAAAAGAAGGGGGCGAAGCTTTTCACAAGAAAAAAGATAAAAATGCCAAAGTAAACCTTGGCGGCCCAGGAAAACGTAAACCCCGCAAAACCGAATCAAGAAATAGAAACATCGAACGTAAAAGAGACGAGAAGAGAAAGAAAAAATAGTATCAAAACTAGAAATTCAATCTTCGTCACTTCGAGTGATTTTAAAAAGAAAAAATATTGTTTTTTTTTTTTAAATTATATCGAGAACTTAAAAAACGATATAAAACCACCGTCACTTCGAGTGATTTTATATTTTAAAAACCCAAGTTTTTGAAATATAAAATTGTATCGAGAACAACTGAAATCTTTTCTATTTTTACAAGATGCAAATCTCATACGTCTATATACTAAAATGTGCTGATGATTCTTACTATACAGGAGTAACAAGTAATTTAATACAACGTATGTACCAACATCAGCTTTTTATCCAGATTGTTACACTGCTTCAAAAAGACCAGTAGAATTAGTCTTTTATGCTGAATTTACCGATATTAGATTCGCAATAGATAAAGAAAAACAAATTAAAAAATGGTCAAGAGTAAAAAAAGAAGCTTTAATAAATAGTGACTATGATGAACTTCCAAATCTTGCAAAGAAAAGGTTTGAAAAATAATAGTTTTCATTAGTTCTCGATACATTTTGCATTTGTAAATCTTTGGCTTTACAAATACAAAACAGTCGAAGTGACGAAGGTGGAATTAAGTTTCCATAAATCTTCACAGCATTTTCTGAATTCTAAATTCTAAATTCTAAATTGAATTTCGTAGTTTTGACAAATTCTAATCGTAAATGCAATTTAAACATCCCGAAATCCTCTATTTTCTTTTGCTGTTGGTTATACCAATATTGGTACATTTATTTCAATTACGTCGCTTTAAAAAAGAATATTTTACCAACGTAAAACTGCTGAAAGAACTTCAAATTCAAACCCGAAAAAGTTCTAAAATCAAGAAATGGTTGTTGTTAGCGACACGTTTGTTATTGTTAACTTGTTTAATTTTAGCATTTGCCCAACCTTTTTTTGATGCCAAAGACAATACCAACAAAGGAAACGAGTTAATTATCTTGTTAGATAATTCTTTTTCTATGCAAGCTAAAGGCACCAAAGGTGAATTACTGAAACGAAGCATTCAAGAATTGTTAGAAGAATTACCCGAAAACCAACAATTTTCATTGCTTACCAATTCCGAAGTGTTTTGGGATACGGATATCAAATCGATTCAAAAAGAATTGCAAAATTTAAAGTATTCGGCAATGCCATTTCAGTTGGATTACTTGATCAATCAAGTCGAAACCAAAAAGAAAAATACGAAAAAAGACTACGTTATCATCACTGATGCCGTTCAATCCGAAAGCAAAAAAGCATCGGATTTGGTAGAAAATAATATAGTCTATTTCATCCATCCCGAAGCGCAAAACAAAACCAACATCAGTATTGATAAAGTAGTAATTTCTCAAGTGTTAGACCAATTTTATGAATTGAAAATCACGCTACAAGCCTTTGGAGAAACCGAAAACGAAGTACCTCTTTCCGTGTTTAGTAATAATAAAGCGGTAGCCAAAACTATGGCGAAATTTGAAAATCAGAAAACGGAAATTTTAATCACCATTCCTAAAAACGATTTCCACGGAATCATTAGTATTGAAGATAATAGTTTAAGCTATGACAACGATTACTTCTTAAGCATTTCAAAACCGGAGAAAGCGAATATAATCGCCATTGGAAATTCTGATAAAAACAACTTTTTAAGTCGCATTTTTACAACTGATGAATTCAATTTTAAAAGCACCGAATTAGCGACTTTAGATTACAATCAAATCGAAAATCAAGAGGCAATTGTGTTGAATGAATTGGAAGATTTGCCTGTTGCTTTGGGAACAACTTTAAAATCATTTTATGAAAAAGGCGGTAATATTGTTTTGATTCCGAATGCAAAAAATACTCCAAGTCAATTAAATGCTTTTGCAAAAAACTTCGGTGGATTGAATTATACCCAACTTTCCGCTTCAACAAAACAAATCACGAAAATCAACTTTAGCCATCCGCTATTTCAAACTGTATTTGAGAAAAAAGTGACTAATTTTCAATATCCAAATGTAAAAGAAAGCTTTGGTCTATCAGGAATTACGAATATTTTGCAATACGAAGACAACGCAGTTTTTGTGGGTTCAACCACCAATCGCTTAGGAACTTTTTATGCATTTTCGGCACCTATAAACAAACAAAATAGTAACTTCCAAAATGCGCCATTGATAGTTCCCACCTTTTATAATATGGGACAAAATCAAGGCAAAACGGGAATTAACGCTTACACCATCGGAGAAAACGAAAACCTGATTTTAGAAACGATTTTAGCTAAAGACGAAGTAGTTTCGATTCAAAAAGAAGGATACAGTTTCATTCCGATGCAACAAATTTTGAATACCAAATGTAAACTGTCTTTTGGCGATTATCCTGAAGAAGCTGGAAATTTTGATGTCATCAAAGCAAATAATTCGCTAAAGAAAATCAGTTTCAACTATCCAAGAACCGAAAGTGACTTAACACAAGTTACAACTTCCAATTTTGAAAATTTCACGAAAGTAAACAACATAACCACTGTTCTAAACGACATTGCTTCCGAACGCACGAGCAATGAAATTTGGAAATGGTTTATTATTGCAACACTACTATTATTACTCACAGAACTACTAATCCAAAAATTTGTAAAATGACGCAAGTTATTCTAAAACAAGCCAAAATCATCGACGCTTCAAGTCCGTTTCATAACCAAACTATGGACATCAAAATTGAAAACGGAACGATAACGCAAATAGAAAAAGAAATCGCAACTACTTCTGGTTTTGAAGTAGTGACTGTTCCTAATTTACATATTTCACAAGGTTGGATGGATAGCTCGGTTTCGTTTGGAGAACCAGGCTATGAAGACCGTGAAACCATAGAAAACGGTTTAAAAGTTGCAGCTAAAAGCGGATTTACAGCGGTAGCCTTACAACCGAACTCAAACCCAACCATTGATAATCAAGCGCAAGTACGATTTGTATTGGACAGAGCTAAAAACCAAGCGACAACATTATATCCAATCGGAGCTTTAACCAAAGGAAGCGAAGGAACCGATTTAGCCGAATTATTCGACATGAAAAACGCTGGAGCCATTGCGTTTGGTGATTACAAGAAAGCATTACAAAATGCCAATTTACAAAAAATAGCCTTACAATATGTACAAGATTTCGACGGAATGGTGATCGCATTTTGTCAAGACAGCACGTTAAAAGGAATTGGAATTGCTAATGAAGGCATAGTAAGTACAAAACTAGGCATGAAAGGAATTCCAGCTTTAGCAGAAGAATTGCAAGTCGCACGTAACTTATTTTTATTAGAATATACCGGTGGAAAATTACACATTCCAACAGTTTCTACTCAAGGAAGTATCCAATTAATCAAAGAAGCCAAAGCAAAAGGATTACAAGTTACTTGTAGCGTTGCCGTTCACAATTTAGTCTTAAACGACGAGATTTTATTGGAATTTGATTCGAGATACAAAGTATTGCCTCCATTACGCGAAGAAGCTACTCGTAAAGCTTTAGTAGAAGCAGTATTAGACGGAACAATAGATTGTATCACATCCGATCATAATCCATTAGACATCGAACATAAAAAATTAGAATTCGATTTAGCCAAAGATGGAACCATCGGATTAGAAAGTTCTTTTGGAGTTTTACAAACAATTTTACCACTTGAAGTAATAGTTAATAAATTAGTTGCTAATAAACTGGTTTTCAATGTTAATAACCCTTCAATTATTATTGGAAACAAAGCCGATATTTCACTCTTTACAACAGCTAACGAATGGATTTTTGGAAAAGAAAACATCCAATCTAAATCAAAAAATTCAGCTTTCTTAGGACAAAAAATGAAAGGAAAAGCCATCGGAATTTACAACAATGGACAACTGATAATTGATAATGAATAATTGATAATTTTTTAGAATATGAACGAAATAGAAAAAGGCAAGCAAACGGCAATTGTAAGCTATTTAACCATTATAGGTTCGGTAATTGCAATATTTATGAACCAAGAAGAAAACCGTAATGAATTTGCTAGTTTTCATATTCGACAAGCATTAGGTATTTTCTTGACCTTCTTTTTATTAGGATATCCAATAGGGTATTTTGATAATTGGATGGTTTCAGCTTCTTTTTGGATTTTTATTTTTATTTTATGGGTTTATGGATTTATAACGTGTTTAAATAATGAGACAAAAATGGTTCCTTTTTTAGGAGAACTCTTCCAAAAAGTATTCAAATCCTTTTAAACTTTTAAACACCCAAACTTTTAACCTTTTTTAAATGAACTTACACTATCTAATTCAAGAACCTAAAATTATACACGAAAAAAATCCAGTATTAATATTACTACATGGCTATGGCAGTAACGAAGAAGATTTATTTTCTTTTGCTCCTGAATTACCAAACGATAGTTACGTGATATCGGTTCGTGCGCCTTATGATTTACAACCGTATGGTCATGCTTGGTATGCCATTCATTTTGACGCAGACGAAAATAAATTTTCTGATAACGAACAAGCCAAAGAATCAGTAGCGCTAATTGCTAGTTTTATTGAAGAGATTGTTAAACAATATCCTATCGACACTAAAAATGTAACTTTAATAGGCTTTAGTCAAGGTGCCATTTTAAGTTATGCTACTGCCCTAACCTATCCTGAAAAAATAGCAAAAGTGGTTGCATTAAGCGGTTATTTCAATCAAGACATCTTACCAGAAGTTATTGATACCAAAGCCATTTCACATTTGAAATTCTTTGTTTCCCATGGTACGGTTGACCAAGTAATCCCAGTTGACTGGGCTCGAAAAGCAAAACCTGCGTTAGAAAATTTAGGTTTGAAAGTAGCTTATCATGAATATCCTATTGGACATGGTGTAGCACCTCAAAATTTCTTTGATTTTAAGAATTGGTTATTACGCTAAGTAATCTTAAGCAAAATATAAGTGTTTCTTTAACTAATTATTCTTTACTTTTGTACTTTAAATAAAACAAAGGTATGGCATCAATTACACTAGGAGGAAATCCAATTCACACAAATGGCGAATTGCCAAAAGTAGGTTCAAAAGCAACCGATTTTAATTTAGTTAAAACCGATTTAGGAACAGCAACCTTAGCTGATTTTGCTGGTTCAAGAGTGGTTTTAAATATTTTTCCAAGCATTGATACGGGAACTTGTGCAACTTCGGTTAGAAAATTTAACGAAAACGCAAGTACGTTAGAAAACACAAAAGTTTTATGTATTTCAAGAGATTTACCTTTTGCTCAAAAACGTTTTTGTGGTGCTGAAGGTATAGAAAACGTAATCAATCTTTCTGATTTTAAAGAAGGTAGCTTTGGTAAAAACTTTGGTTTAGAAATTACCGATGGTCCTTTAGCAGGTTTACATTCGCGTGTAGTAATTGTTTTAGATGAAAACGGAACAATTCTTCATACCGAACAAGTTAGCGAAATTGCAAACGAACCAAATTATGAAGCAGCTTTGGCTGTATTATAATTGATTATAAACTAGATTTGTCAGGCTGAACCCGTTTCAGCTTCTTTCAAAGAAGTTTTAGAATCCATAAAGTAATTCTAAAACGTGTTCAGCATGACAAAATTCTTATTTTGATTGCCTTATACAATCAAAAAAAAAAATTAAAACATAGTAAATGAAATTCGAAAAAGACGAAACCCTTTTTACAGGCCGATTAAAAAGTATGGTGTATGCCCTTAAAGGAGCATTCAAATTAATAACAACAGAGCACAGTGTTATGGTGCAATCGTCTTTGGCGGTGCTCATGACATTTGCTGGATTTTATGTAGGCATTAACCGATATGAATGGATGATGCAAATTCTTGTATTTGGCTTAGTTTTAGGAATCGAAGGCTTAAATACTGCAGTAGAAAAAATTGCCGATTTTATTCACCCAGATTTTCACGAACGCATTGGTTTTATTAAAGATATTGCCGCTGGTGCTGTATTTTTTGCAGCTTTAACTGCAATTGCAATCGGATGTATTATTTATTTTCCGTATTTGTTTTAATTTAGCTACTTTTGTAAAAATTGTTACTTTTACATGGCAAAAAAAACAAGCAAAGACTCCGTTAATAACCCTACTGAAACCAAAGAAAAATTCTCTTGGCGTTTAAGTCGTCAGCAGAAATTTATTTTAGGTATTTCGCTAATTTTCTTTTCATTAGCCTTATTACTTTCTTTTATTTCGTATTTCATTACAGGTAATAACGACCAAGATTTGGTAACTCAATTAATGAACAGAGATGCTAAAGCTGAAAACTGGTTGGGTAAATTTGGAGCTTACTTGGCCGACTTCTTTTTGTACAAAGGATTTGGAGTAGCCTCGTTTATATTTGTTAGAATATTATTTTTACTGGGCGCTTATGGTGTGTTAGACATACCGATATCTAAACTTAATAAAAGTTTTTTTTGGGACTTTTATTTAATCATTTTCGTTTCTGTAATCTTAGGCTTTTTCTGGGACTATATTCCGCAACTTGGAGGAACTGTTGGGTATGAAATGAATCTATACATTCAAGATTATATCGGAAAAACAGGAACCCTTTTAGTACTGCTATTTGGTATTCTAATTTTCTTAATTTTTAAAATTAAAATATCACCAGATAGCTTCACCAAAGTTTTTGAAAAGCCACAAACAGCATTTAACGAAGACATTAGCGCAGCTGTAATTCCTGTTCCTCTGAAAGAAGATACTGAAGAAGATGAGGAGGAGATCAATACTGATTTACCTTTAACTACTCCTTACAACGCTAAAGAAGACTTCGTTTTAACGGAAGACGAAGAAGAAATGGGCAATTTCGAATTAAAAACCTACCCTTCTTCTTTTGAAATTGATAAAGAAGCTCTAAAACCAACAATTGCTTCAGCATCGGAATTAAATTTAGATCCTAAGCCAAAAGTAGAAACACCAGAAATAACTAACTTTTCTATCGAAGACCGAAGCATTCCCAAAGAAGATTTTGTAAATGAAGATGCTTTTGTTATTGAAAAAGTGGAAGAAGAAGAATTGGTTGAAGAAAATTTAGCCGCTAAATTGGTGCAAGATTTTGGGCTATTTGACCCGACATTAGAATTATCGCACTACCAATTTCCTTCGATTGACTTACTAAAAGAATATTCTTCCGGTGGTATTACAATCAATCAAGCAGAATTAGAAGAAAATAAAAATAAAATTGTAGATACCTTAAAAAATTACAGCATCGGTATTTCGCAAATAAAAGCAACAGTAGGTCCTACGGTTACTTTATACGAAATTGTCCCAGAAGCAGGAATTCGTATCTCCAAAATTAAAAACTTAGAAGACGATATTGCGTTATCGTTAGCCGCATTAGGAATCCGTATTATCGCACCTATTCCTGGAAAAGGAACTATAGGTATTGAAGTACCAAACAACAATCCAACTATGGTTTCCATGAAGAGTGTTATTTCTTCACCTAAATTCCAAACCGCTGAAATGGAATTACCTATTGCTTTAGGGAAAACCATTTCGAATGAAACATTTGTAGTAGATTTAGCTAAAATGCCTCACTTACTGATGGCAGGTGCTACAGGACAAGGAAAATCGGTAGGATTAAATGCTGTATTGACTTCCCTACTTTACAAAAAACATCCAGCCGAAGTGAAATTCGTTCTGGTGGATCCGAAAAAGGTTGAATTAACCCTTTTCAATAAAATTGAACGCCATTATTTAGCTAAACTACCTGATGGTGGCGATGCTATTATTACAGATAATACTAAGGTTATCAATACCTTAAACTCGTTGTGTATTGAAATGGACAACCGTTATTCTTTATTAAAAGATGCCATGGTACGTAACATTAAAGAATACAACGAAAAATTCAAAAACCGAAAATTAAATCCTGAAAACGGACACCGTTTTTTACCTTACATCGTATTAGTGGTCGACGAGTTTGCCGATTTAATTATGACCGCTGGTAAAGAAGTGGAAACACCTATTGCGCGTTTGGCACAATTAGCCCGTGCTATTGGTATTCATTTGATTATTGCCACGCAACGTCCGTCAGTAAACGTAATTACAGGAATGATTAAGGCCAACTTCCCTGCGCGTATTGCGTTTAGAGTAACCTCTAAAATTGATTCAAGAACCATTTTAGATTCAGGTGGTGCTGATCAGTTAATTGGACGAGGTGATTTACTTTACACACAAGGTAACGAAATCGTCAGAGTGCAATGTGCTTTTGTTGACACGCCTGAAGTAGATAAAATTTGTGATTTCATCGGTTCGCAAAAAGCATATCCCGAAGCTTACTTACTTCCAGAATATGTGGGAGAAGATAGTGGCATAAAACTTGATATAGATATCTCCGAAAGAGATTCTTTGTTTAGAGATGCTGCTGAAGTTATCGTAACTGCACAACAAGGAAGTGCTTCGCTAATTCAAAGAAAATTGAAACTAGGTTACAACAGAGCTGGCCGCTTAATTGATCAATTAGAAGCCGCTGGTATTGTAGGACCATTTGAAGGAAGTAAAGCCCGTTCCGTTTTAATTCCTGATTTAGTTGCTCTGGAACATTTTTTAAACAATGAACAAAATTAATATCCAAATGACACGTTTTTTACAAGTTGCAATCGCATTACTTATTGGTTTTTCATTACAAGCACAAGATGCTAAAAAAGCAAAAGAATTATTAGACGAAGTATCTGACAAAGTAAAATCGTATAATAACATTGTGATTGACTTTAAATACTCTTTAAACAATCCAAAAGAGAACATAAACCAAGAAAGTAAAGGAAACGTTACACTTCAAGGAAATTTATACAACCTAAATTTCATGGGAGTAAGCAAAATTTTTGATGGAAAAAAAGTATATACTATTGTTCCTGAAGATGAAGAAGTTACTATTGCTAATTTTGATGCGAAAGACGATAATGCCATCACTCCAAATAAAATGTTGACATTCTTTAATTCAGGCTATAAATACGCTTGGGACATTCCTCAGAATCTAAAAGGACGAAAAATTCAATTCATAAAATTAACCCCTATTAGCAACAAAGACCAACGAAAAGAAATCTTAATTGGAATTGATGTACAAACCAAACACATCTACACGATTATTGAAGTAGGCAAAAATGGGACAAAAACAACTTTAACTGTTAATTCTTTTAAAACAAATCAGCCATTATCGAAAAATCATTTTACCTTTACCAAATCAAAATATCCTAATTATTACATCAATAAATTAGACTAATTCGGTTCGGGTGAAAATATTAGATAAATACATTATTAAATCTTTCATGATTACATTTACTACGGTATTTGTAATCTTGTTTTTTATATTCGTTTTACAAGGAATTTGGCTCTTCATTGCTGAATTAGCGGGTAAAGATTTGGACTTCTTTACTATTATTAAATTCCTTTCGTTCTATGCACCAACCATCGTTCCTTTAGTTTTACCACTTTCGGTATTATTAGCGGCTATTATGACCTTTGGTAGTTTTGCAGAAAACTATGAGTTTGCGGCTATGAAATCCTCTGGAATTTCGTTGCAACGCGCCATGAAAATGCTTACCATTACAATTGGAATTTTGGCCTTTGTATCTTTCTTTTTTGCCAACAACGTAATTCCAGACGCTCAATACAAATTCATCAACCTTAGAAAAACGATTGTACAGCAAAAACCAGCTATGGCAATTGCAGAAGGACAATTTAATACCATTGGTACATCAAACATCAAAGTAGAAAAAAAATCGGGTGAAAATGGTGAGTTTTTAGAAGGCATTACCATGCATGTAAAAAACAACAGTATGGGATTGGGTGCTAATACCGTAATTAAAGCCAAAACCGGTATATTAACTAGTGAAGACGATTCCAATTACTTACAATTAGAATTATACGATGGCTATTACTACGAAGACCTGCATCCTAAAAAATTTGAAGAACGCAAGCGACTTCCATTTACAAAAAGTAGTTTTAAAAAATATGTAATAAACATTGATTTAACCAAGTTAAACCAAGCAGAAATAGACGATGGAAATATTACATCAGAAAAAATGCTGACGGTTCCTGAATTAAAATATACCATAGATTCGTTGCAAAAAAATTACAACAAAGACGTAATTTCTTATGCCGAAAATATCATTATGCGTACGGAAAATATTTTCAGAAGAAAAAACAATTCCACCACAGCTAAAGACACATTACCTAAAAAAGAAGTTCCAAAAGAATTACTGTCTATTTTTAACGAAATGGAACGTAAACAAATTTTGGAAACAGCCAAAAGCAATACTACTAGTAGTGAATTTAGCATACAAAGCAATAAAATAGATTTAGAAATTAAATCGAAAAACATCAACAATCACTGGTTAGCCATACATGAAAAATTTGTAATTGCTTACTCCTGCTTATTAATGTTTTTCATCGGTGCTCCACTGGGTGCAATCATCAGAAAAGGTGGACTAGGTTTACCAATCGTTTTTGCGATGTTAATTTTTATTTCGTTCCATTTCATCAATACTTTTGGTAGAAAAATTGCACAAGAAGATTCCATTCCTCCCTTTTTAGGTGCTTGGATGGCCTCAATAATAATGACTCCTTTTGCAGTGCTACTAACGTATCGCGCAACTAATGATATTGGAATGTCTATTAACTTTGATTGGTTAACAGAACCTCTTATAAAATTGTTTTCTAAAAAAGAAGATAAAGAAACAATCGAAATGCAATTCAAACGCCAAATTGTTTCATTAGACAGCTTAAGTATTGACTTATCTAACGAAGAATATACATCGTTAAACGCAATGGAAACCAATGTAATCAAAGGAATTGTAAAAAATTCAGATCAATTTGGGTATACTACCGATTACCGTTTAAAAGCACTAAAAATATTAGAAAATCGAGGCGTTCATCAAGAAGAATTATTACAAACAAATAGTTTATACAACGGCGATTATTTAAAATTAAACTACTACTATACTTTATATCAAAAACAAAGTGGCTTAGCCTTAACTTTTAGTCTTTTATCAATTGTATTTGCTACTTTATCAACTTCAGGAAATGTTATCCTGATGGTTGTTGGTTTAGTTAATTTAGTTCTAATGTATACCACCATACATAAATCGTCAGAGAGTTTACAAGAAATCAAAGCCATTACAAATCGGGATAATTTTACAAACATTTATTTGGCTTTCTTTTTAGGATTCCCATTTTTTATTTTTATCTATTTATATAACAAAATACAATTAAAAGAGGCAGTAGCCGAATATACAGAATAACCTACAACAACAACTAACACCATGTCAAAGAACATACAACTAAACACTATAGAAGAAGCTATTGAAGACATCCGTCAAGGGAAAGTAATCATAGTAGTAGACGATGAAGACAGAGAAAACGAAGGTGACTTTTTAGCTGCGGCTGAAAAAGTAACACCCGAAATGATAAACTTTATGGCAACTCACGGTAGAGGACTTATTTGTGCTCCTTTAACCGAATCGCGTTGTAAAGAACTTGAGCTTCATGCTATGGTGCGTAACAATACAGACCACATGGAAACTGCTTTTACAGTTTCTGTCGATTTAAAAGGGAAAGGTGTAAGTACAGGAATATCAGCTTCTGACCGCGCATTAACCATACAAGCTTTAATTGATACAGAAACAAAACCATACGATTTAGCACGTCCAGGACATATATTCCCATTAATTGCCAAACAAGGCGGTGTATTAAGAAGAACAGGACACACTGAAGCAGCTATCGACTTTGCACGTTTAGCAGGTTTTAAACCAGCTGGTGTGATTGTTGAAATCATGAACGAAGACGGAACCATGGCACGTTTACCGGAATTGGTAGAAGTAGCTAAAAAGTTTGACTTAAAACTAGTTTCTATCGAAGACTTAGTGGCTTATAGAATGCAACACGACAGTTTAATTCAAAAGAAAGAAGATTTTGATATTGAAACGCGTTTTGGAACCTTCAGAATGCGTGCCTATTTACAAACTACCAACAAACAAGTTCACATTGCATTAACAAAAGGAACTTGGAATGCTGGCGATACCGTAGTTACAAGAATTAATACCACCCAAGTAAACAACGATATATTAGGTACTTTAACCAACGATAACGACAAAAAGCTTGAAGATATCTTCAGAAAAATTAATGAAGCGGAAAAAGGTGCTATCATTTTTATTAACCAAGAAGTAAAATCATTAGAGTTACTAGATCGTATCGCTGAATTAAAAGTATTACAAAGCGCTGGCGAAATGAAAGCGCCTCAAATTAAAATGGATGCTAAAGATTTTGGAATTGGCGCACAAATATTACACGACCTAGACATCACAAAAATCAAATTACTTTCTAACGGCTCTGCTCCTACCAAACGTGTTGGAATGATTGGCTACGGTTTAGAAATTATGGAATATATAAATTACTAAAAAAAGTAAAACATTTTATACAAAAACGCTCAAGATAATCTTGAGCGTTTTTGTATTTGTATTTCCCATAGTATAAATATCTTTTGTAATAGAATAATAAAGCTTAAATTCAACCTTCATTAATTAACATTAACCATTCCCCCTCAACTATAATTACTCCGAAGTAGTAATATACTAACTAAAGCCAGACACTTTGTGCGATGAAGAAAACCACTTTTAAAAGAGAAAACCGTAACTCTATAACCTCTTCATTTCCAAATCGGACACCACATTAATTTTCATTCCCATAGTATTGATGCTAGTATTCATAACCCCTTTCACTAAAGAAAACATTCCTAAATTGCAATCAAAAAAACTGTCTAAATCCATACTAATTGAAGGCATCATTTGATTAGTTAAAGCAATACCTTGCTGTTCTTCTGGACTCAAGTCGCTCATCATTTGATTCATATTTGGCATTTCCATAGACATCGAAGAATTCTCAGATTGAATGGTAGTAGACGACCCAAACGTACTTTTGGATTTATCCGACTCCATTTTATAATTCAGTTGTGCTACACCATTACTAATATTTTTTGCCAAAATAGCAATGGTATAAATACTCACGGTAGATTGTGACCTATCACCTTGACTTACTGTTCCTTCTGGTAAAACCAACAGCTCCAAATAATCATAAGGCAATACATCAACAAGATCCGTATTCTCATCTACTTTAATTTTAATTTGTTTAACGGGTTGCGTTGCTTTAATAGAATATCCTGCTTTAATCGCACCTGTTTTAGTATCAAATTCGGCATAAGCATCAACGCTAACATCGCCTGCTTCGCCACCTACATGCAATGAAGAGTCGTTAGCTTTAGAATATACAAGCACATTCCCTTGAGCTGTAGTAACTAATGTTAACCTTTTCAAAAACGTAAAATTTCCTTTGGCATCAACTTTAAAATCACTTTTAATAGCAGTTGCTGGCAAATTAACTAACGATGCCAAAACCCTACCTTTAGAATCCACCACTTTATAATCTAGTAAGTACAAAGTACCAGATGCAGTTCCTTTGGCATCAACATTAGTAATCGCCATTAAGAATTTAGTAGTACCTTTAAACTTGTCTTTCATTTGCATACCCAATACAGAAGTAGTCACCTGATCGTTTTGATTGGCAACAAAAGTATATTTTTTTCCAGCTACCCATTTGTAATTCATTGTAACCGCTCCAGAAGATACACTAGAAGAACCATTAGTACTCTTAGGAGCTGGAGTTGCAATTAGTTCTTTTGGTGTTGAAGTAATTGCAGTAGATGGTGCTACAGGAACTACTTCCTCAATAGGTGCTGATGGCGTTTCGGCATCTACATTTTGAAAGCTTGTAGCGTATTGATTAGCACTAGGAATAGCCTCTTCTATAGGCACTTCTCCAAAATAGCGCAATTTATATCCTTTTGAAGTTTTCGTTATTTTGGTTGTAGCTTCAACACCCATTTCTGGAAAGTAAAAATTCTGTTTTACCGTACCCAATGCCTTATCCTGAAAAATCACCATCAATGCATTATCAGGTGTTTTTATGTTGGTAACTTTAACATTAGTTTCAGGTGTCGCATTTTGCTTAATCCCATTAACAACCAAATAAAATGGATTCAAATCCTCTGAAAACACAACCAAATTGGATGTCTGAGACCAAGAATTCATTACAAAAACGATAGAAATACTGAAGAGTAGAATTAATTTTTTCATATTTTTTTTAATAATTTTAAGCTAAACTACAAAAAAAATATCAAATCTAACCCCTCACCTCTCACCCAAAAAAAACATTTTTTATATCCAAAATTTTACTTACTTTTGTTTAATAATTTATTTAAAAAGATAAACAAAGTGAAACCCATAAGCCCACCCAATACCAACGAAGCGCTAACCGAAAGTCAAATTGATCGCATTATTGAAATGGCATGGGAAGACCGAACCCCTTTTGATGCGATTACTTTCCAATTTGGATTGGCGGAAGCCGACGTAAAAGCCTTGATGAAAAAGGAACTCAAATGGAGCAGTTACAAATTGTGGCGCACACGAGTAGAAAATTGCAAAACCAAGCACAGCGCTAAACGCAATGCAGACATTGACCGATTTAAATGCACAAGACAACGCAACATCTCCAACAATAAAATTTCTAAAAGGTAAATTCATGGAAGCAAAAAAACCAGACAATGTGGTGTATTCTGAAACAGAAGGCTACAATGCCAAATTAATGACCTATGCTACCAATGTGGGCGCACCCGTAATTCAAATTGAAGATGTAGCTGCCTTTAAGAGCAGAGGCATTAGAAGTGTCAACAAAGAATTTGAAAACAAATTCAACGAGCTCAAAATACAATATGAAAATTTAATGAAAGAGTTTGAATACAATGAATTGGTTTACAATGCCAAATTCTCATTTGAACCTGTTATTGGAGAAATATACCACCTGTACCGTGGCACCGATGGTCTTAACTTTTTATCGCTAATTGCACCCACAGAATGTGCAAGAGAACACCTGGGCTCCTTCAGACTCAACAGTGATAAAAAATGGATATTTATTGGATAAAGGAACCAATAACAGGAAGTACACTAGATAAATGCAGGCCTTTATTTTAAAACGTAAAACAATAAGGCTCTCTGTTATTTTCAAAATGTTATTTATTCTCTAACCAAGCCTCTCCTATTTTTTTAACCTTACTGGTTTTCCATAAAAAAGCATAGCGTTCCGTTTTATACGCACTACTGCTTGTTGGGTCACTAACAACATAATCCCATTTAAAACCCATTCTATTTAAAGCCTCTGCTAACTTTGCTAGTGCTTGTGAACCTCCGGATCCTGCTACAACTTCTTGCAAAGCCACAACATCATAATCCTTTAGAATATTAACTAAGTATAATAAATCAGATTGTGACTTAGAACTTCCTAAATTCTCTACATTTCAAGAAAGAAGTTTTACTTGGGAAAATAAAGCGGTAGAAAAGAGTATTAAAAAAAACAGTCGTTTTTCATAGCACTAATCTTCCCAACCACATAGAGTTAGTCCCATTCCTTTAGCTTCATTTAAAGTTACTTTTTTAATTGTATGCTTACAATTACTTAAACCTTTACAAGTTTTCGTAAAATGATAACTTTTAGCACCTTTAGAAACGCAGATATAAACATCAGATTCTAAACTAGTAAATGATGTAAATACAAAGATGAATAGAAGTAAAATATTTTTTTTTCATTTTTAACTTATTTCATCTAAATTAGAGAAAAAAAATAAAAAAACAATTGTTAATAATTAAATATTATATTTTTGTGAAATTAGGTGCATATATGTATTTCCGCATTAAATATTCCCTAAATAAGCATATTTTTACAAAAACTAATTTTTTGGTAAAGAAGTTTATTGTTGTTTTATTTCAATAACTTCAATGTCAGATTATTTTTGAATTAATTCATATATTATGGGGAAATTTTACAAGATTTTACTTTTAAGTTGCTTTTTTGCTTTAACTAGCTTAAATCTTTATTCGCAACAAATCAATCTTATTCGTTTTAACAACTCGGCAAATTACACTCCAGGTTCTGGAGTTTCTGTAATAATTAATCCAACTGGTGTATTTGATTTAAATAACCAGTTTGTGCTAGAATTATCCAATCCTGGTGGTGCATTTACTTCTCCAACAGTTTTAAATACTTTAGATGAGTTTTATGTACCAGTAATTAATGGAGTATTACCTACTGGATTGACATCAGGAACATACAAATTAAGAGTTAGGACTACCACTATTAACGTTTTACCTGAAGAAACATTAAATTTTACAGTTGTTAATGGTATTGATAATGGAATACCAAAAATAACGTCTCTTTTAGCGTCTCCAAATCCAAATACAAATTTTTTTAATTGTATAAATTGTAGCGGAGATTTTGTATCATTTGGTAGCTTGAATAGAAGTGATGTAGCTACCGTAAACAATAGTGTTACTTCTATATCACAAAGAGATTTAACGATTTGTAATTATGATAGTAACTATAATTATACAATTAGACTAATTAGTAAAATTGATGTGCCCACATTTTCTATTTTAGGGCCTAATATCATTCCACAAAATAATGGAGTTTTTACAATTCCAGGTTCATTAGCAATTGGAACTCACATATTTGAAATTGAAAAAAAATCTACCAATTCAATATCTGTATTTAGTGTAACTTTCTTATTCCATGGAAATGCTACTAGTCTTGGAAACTCCTCAAGTGAGCAAATCTGTGTTAATGAAAATGTAACATTTGCAATAGATAAAACAATAACTGGAATTGGAAGAAATTACTATGGATCAAAATATAAAATTGATTTTGGAGATGGTGTAATTAATGAATATACTCATGCGCAATTACTTCAATTTAGTACTTTAAATCATATCTATACCGCTGTTTCGTGTAATCGCCCTACAAGTTATTTTATTATAAAAAAAGAGCTATTTAATAAAGGAATAAACAATGTATGTAGTACTTATTCTGTAAATGGAAATGGTGTAACAAAGAATGTAAATACTAGTACACCTCCAACAGCTGACTTCAATTTACAAATCAAACAATGTATAAATACTCAAATATTTGCAGATAATACTTCAACTCCTGGATCTTATGGAAATAATGGGTGTTTAAATTTAGTAGATTATTATTGGTATTATAAAAAACCTGGTGATTCAAATTATACAAATGTACCCTCAAATAGTTCATGGATTAATTCAACCTTTGATTTAACAATACCATCTAGTTTCGTAACTATAGCTGGATGTTGGGAAATTAAATTAGAAGCTAAAAATCCAGATTTTTGTCAAACTTTATCTGAAAAAATAAAAACCATCAAAATTGAAGCGGTACCAACACCATCTTTTACCAATACACCTCAATCTCCTATTTGTGCTGGTACATCGGTTTTATTTACCAATACTTCAAATGTTTTAAATATCCCTTGTCAAGAACCTGTTTACTCTTGGACAATTACACCTATAAACGGAACACCTGCTACAAGTTCAGGCTATCAATTTGTTGCTCTTTCTAGTGCAACATCTCAAAACGCTAATATATTATTTACCCAACCTGGATCCTATTCTGTAGTTTTAAATGTTACTAATTCTTGTGGAACTTTTCCCTCGACTCCAAAAATTATTGAAGTTTTTGGAGACCCTACCGTTAGTTTTAATCCTAACTCTTTAACTATTTGTGATGCAACACCTGCTGGTTATACTATTAATTTTAGTCAAGTAGGCACTAGCCCTACTTACAGTGTTGCACCTTATGCACCAACTAGTTTTGTGTGGACGATTACTGGTTCTGGTGTAACTCCTGCAGATTATTCTTTTGTAGGTGGAACAAATACCAACAGTCAGTACCCACAAATCAATTTTACTGCATACAAAACTTATATTATTACTGTTCAAGTAAATGGAAATTGTGCTGGTTCTAATCAAGCCTCATTTACTTTTACATTAAAAGAAATGCCCGTTATTACCAACTCCAACTTGACACAATCGATTTGTACAGGAGCAACAACTTCTCCTATAAATCTAACTTCAAGTATGGTTTCTGGGACTCTTTTTAATTGGGTTGTGGTTGCTACTAATGGTATAACAGGTTTTACTACTCCTGGTAATGGAAACACAATTCCAGCAAGCACACTTATTAATCCTAGTAATACATCGGGAACAGTAACTTATACGGTTACGCCTACTAATAATGGTTGTGTTGGTACTCCAATAAATTTTGTAATAACAGTAAACCCAGCTCCACTAGTTCCAGCACAAGCATTAACGGTATGTTCTGGTAACGCTTTTACGGTTTCCTTAATCAATAATCCACCGAGTGTTATTTTGCCTACAGGTACTACTTTTACATGGACTGTTTCAAGTCCAGTTGGAATAAGTGGTGCTTCTAATCAAAGTACACCTATTACTTCTATTGGTCAAACACTAGTTAATACAACTAATGCTCCAATTGATGTAATATATACAATAACTGCAACTACAGGAACCGCACCCAACACCTGTAGTAGTATCTTTGCTTTAACTGTTACTGTAAACCCTAAACCACAAATAACAAGTCAAAATTTATCAATTTGTTCAGGAAATCCTTTTAATCTTTCCTTGGTAAATACACCTCCAAGTATAATCCTGCCAGCTGGAACTACTTACACATGGACCGTTTCTGTTCCTGTAGGAATAACAGGAGCTTCTAATCAAAATACACCTGTTTCTACTATAAGTCAAACATTACTTAATTCAACAAGTAATCCTATAAATGTAATTTATACAATTACAGCAACTTCTGGATCAGGCATAAATACTTGTAGTAGTAATTTTATACTGACTGTAACAGTAAACCCTGCTCCAAGTGCAACTATTTCAGGGAATGCAAGTGTTTGTCAAAACTCTAATGCTGCCGTGATTACATTTACGGGGCTTAATGGGGTAGCTCCCTATACTTTTACCTATTCGATAAATAGTGGTACAAACCAAACTATAAGTACTACCTCAGGAAGTTCTGTTACTTTAACTGCACCTACTTCAACATTAGGAACATTTAATTATTGTTTACTAAGTGTTGTGGATTCAAGTACTTCCTCATGTTTAAATACTAGTAATTCATGTGTCACTATTATAGTTAATCCATTACCAACGGTATCTACTCAACCAACTACAACACAATCTATTTGTGTGGGTGGAACTATTGCTCCTTTAACGGTAGCTTATACTGGTGGTGTGGGAACCGCGACCTATCAATGGTATAGCAATACTACTAACTCTAACTCAGGTGGAACACTTATTGCTGGTGCTACTAATGCAAGTTATACACCTACTGCCTTTGCTACTGCTGGAACCTATTACTTCTACGCAACAATTACTCTTAATGGTAATGGTTGTGGTAGCACTACTTCAAATACGGCTCAAGTAATTGTGGTAACAGACCCTATTGTAGATACGCAAGCTTTAGCTACTCAAACACTTTGTCAAAGTAGTACGCCAACTGATTTAACTATTAGTGTGTCTGGTGGTATTGGAACTTTTGCGTACCAATGGTACAGCAATACAAGCAATAGCACTACTGGTGGAACAATTATTCCTAGTGCTACAAACGTAATATTTACTCCTCCTACTGCAACTGTAGGTACTCAATACTATTACTGTGTGGTTACTCAAAGTGGTGTGGGATGTAATGTTACTAGTGCGGTAAGTACTGTAATCATTGTAGCTGCACCAGCTATTACTACACAACCTACTTCTAGCTCGGTTTGTGAGAATGGAACTCCTACTCTTCTAACTGTAGCTTACACCAACGGAACTGGAACTCCTGCTTATCAATGGTTTAGTAATACTACTAATAGTACTACTGGTGGAACAATTATTCCTAGTGCTACAACTGCTTCTTATAGTCCGCCTGCTACAACAGTGGGTACTTTATACTACTACTGTCAGATTACTTTCTCTTCGGGTGGTTGTACAAGCGTGCTTTCTAATACAGCGGAAGTAGTGATTAATCCATTACCAACGGTATCTACTCAACCAACTACAACACAATCTATTTGTGTGGGTGGAACTATTGCTCCTTTAACGGTAGCTTATACTGGTGGTGTGGGAACTGCAACCTATCAATGGTATAGTAACACTACTAACTCTAACTCAGGTGGTACTCTTATTGCTAGTGCTACTAATGCAAGTTATACACCTGCTGCCTTTGCTACTGCTGGAACCTATTACTTCTACGCAACAATTACTCTTAGTGGTAATGGTTGTGGTAGCACTACTTCAAATACGGCTCAAGTAATTGTGGTAACAGACCCTATTGTAGATACGCAAGCTTTAGCTACTCAAACACTTTGTCAAAGTAGTACGCCAACTGATTTAACTATTAGTGTGTCTGGTGGTATTGGAACTTTTGCGTACCAATGGTACAGCAATACAAGCAATAGCACTACTGGTGGAACAATTATTCCTAGTGCTACAAACGCAATATTTACTCCTCCTACTGCAACTGTAGGTACTCAATACTATTACTGTGTGGTTACTCAAAGTGGTGTGGGATGTAATGTAACTAGTGCGGTAAGTACTGTAATCATTGTAGCTGCGCCTGCTATTACTTCACAACCTACTTCTAGCTCGGTTTGTGAGAATGGAACTCCTACTCTTCTAACTGTAGCTTACACCAACGGAACTGGAACTCCTGCTTATCAATGGTTTAGTAATACTACTAATAGTACTACTGGTGGAACAATTATTCCTAGTGCTACAACTGCTTCTTATAGTCCGCCTGCTACAACAGTGGGTACTTTATACTACTATTGTGAGATTACTTTCTCTTCCGGTGGTTGTACAAGCGTGCTTTCTAATACCGCTCAAGTGGTGATTAATCCACTTCCAACGGTATCTACTCAACCAACTACAACACAATCTATTTGTGTGGGTGGAACTATTGCTCCTTTAACGGTAGCTTATACTGGTGGTGTGGGAACCGCGACCTATCAATGGTATAGCAATACTACTAACTCTAACTCAGGTGGAACACTTATTACTGGTGCTACTAATGCAACTTATACGCCTACTGCCTTTGCTACTGCTGGAACCTATTACTTCTACGCAACAATTACTCTTAATGGTAATGGTTGTGGTAGCACTACTTCAAATACGGCTCAAGTAATTGTGGTAACAGACCCTATTGTAGATACGCAAGCTTTAGCTACTCAAACACTTTGTCAAAGTAGTACGCCAACTGATTTAACTATTAGTGTGTCTGGTGGTATTGGAACTTTTGCGTACCAATGGTACAGCAATACAAGCAATAGCAATACTGGTGGAACAATTATTCCTAGTGCTACAAACGTAATATTTACTCCTCCTACTGCAACTGTAGGTACTCAATACTATTACTGTGTGGTTACTCAAAGTGGTGTGGGATGTAATGTTACTAGTGCGGTAAGTACTGTAATCATTGTAGCTGCACCAGCTATTACTACACAACCTACTTCTAGCTCGGTTTGTGAGAATGGAACTCCTACTCTTCTAACTGTAGCTTACACCAACGGAACTGGAACTCCTGCTTATCAATGGTTTAGTAATACTACTAATAGTACTACTGGTGGAACAATTATTCCTAGTGCTACAACTGCTTCTTATAGTCCGCCTGCTACAACAGTGGGTACTTTATACTACTACTGTCAGATTACTTTCTCTTCGGGTGGTTGTACAAGCGTGCTTTCTAATACAGCGGAAGTAGTGATTAATCCATTACCAACGGTATCTACTCAACCAACTACAACACAATCTATTTGTGTGGGTGGAACTATTGCTCCTTTAACGGTAGCTTATACTGGTGGTGTGGGAACTGCAACCTATCAATGGTATAGTAACACTACTAACTCTAACTCAGGTGGTACTCTTATTGCTAGTGCTACTAATGCAAGTTATACACCTGCTGCCTTTGCTACTGCTGGAACCTATTACTTCTACGCAACAATTACTCTTAGTGGTAATGGTTGTGGTAGCACTACTTCAAATACGGCTCAAGTAATTGTGGTAACAGACCCTATTGTAGATACGCAAGCTTTAGCTACTCAAACACTTTGTCAAAGTAGTACGCCAACTGATTTAACTATTAGTGTGTCTGGTGGTATTGGAACTTTTGCGTACCAATGGTACAGCAATACAAGCAATAGCACTACTGGTGGAACAATTATTCCTAGTGCTACAAACGCAATATTTACTCCTCCTACTGCAACTGTAGGTACTCAATACTATTACTGTGTGGTTACTCAAAGTGGTGTGGGATGTAATGTAACTAGTGCGGTAAGTACTGTAATCATTGTAGCTGCGCCTGCTATTACTTCACAACCTACTTCTAGCTCGGTTTGTGAGAATGGAACTCCTACTCTTCTAACTGTAGCTTACACCAACGGAACTGGAACTCCTGCTTATCAATGGTTTAGTAATACTACTAATAGTACTACTGGTGGAACAATTATTCCTAGTGCTACAACTGCTTCTTATAGTCCGCCTGCTACAACAGTGGGTACTTTATACTACTATTGTGAGATTACTTTCTCTTCCGGTGGTTGTACAAGCGTGCTTTCTAATACCGCTCAAGTGGTGATTAATCCACTTCCAACGGTATCTACTCAACCAACTACAACACAATCTATTTGTGTGGGTGGAACTATTGCTCCTTTAACGGTAGCTTATACTGGTGGTGTGGGAACCGCGACCTATCAATGGTATAGCAATACTACTAACTCTAACTCAGGTGGAACACTTATTACTGGTGCTACTAATGCAACTTATACGCCTGCTGCCTTTGCTACTGCTGGAACCTATTACTTCTACGCAACAATTACTCTTAGTGGTAATGGTTGTGGTAGCACTACTTCGAACACGGCTCAAGTAATTGTGGTAACAGACCCTATTGTAGATACGCAAGCTTTAGCTACTCAAACACTTTGTCAAAGTAGTACGCCAACTGATTTAACTATTAGTGTGTCTGGTGGTATTGGAACTTTTGCGTACCAATGGTACAGCAATACAAGCAATAGCACTACTGGTGGAACAATTATTCCTAGTGCTACAAACGCAATATTTACTCCTCCTACTGCAACTGTAGGTACTCAATACTATTACTGTGTGGTTACTCAAAGTGGTGTGGGATGTAATGTAACTAGTGCGGTAAGTACTGTAATCATTGTAGCTGCGCCTGCTATTACTTCACAACCTACTTCTAGCTCGGTTTGTGAGAATGGAACTCCTACTCTTCTAACTGTAGCTTACACCAACGGAACTGGAACTCCTGCTTATCAATGGTTTAGTAATACTACTAATAGTACTACTGGTGGAACAATTATTCCTAATGCTACAACTGCTTCTTATAGTCCGCCTGCTACAACAGTGGGTACTTTATACTACTATTGTGAGATTACTTTCTCTTCCGGTGGTTGTACAAGCGTGCTTTCTAATACCGCTCAAGTGGTGATTAATCAAATCCCAGTCATAAATAATGTTACTGCAATTATTTGTAGTGGCGAACAATATATTTTTAATTCAATAAATTCAAATGATGTATTACCTCCTGGTTTACAATATAGTTGGAATTTAGTTTCAATGACTCCTACTGGAACAGTATCAGGTTCGGTAAATAATGGAACTTTACAAAATCAATTTATTCAACAATTAGTGAATAATTCTAATGCAATTACAACTCTAGTATATGAAGTTACACCTATTGCAGGTATTTGTACAGGTATTCCATTTACCATCACTGTAGATGTTTATCCTAAACCTGATGTTACTTTTGACCTTCCAATTCAAACAATTTGTAACGAAACCAATACATCTTTGGTAACTTTAAATTCATCAATACCAGGCAACATTACATATAATTGGAATGCTACAATTCCAGCAGGAATTACAGGTGCTATAAGTAGTGGAACAAATACAATACCTATACAAACTTTAGTAAATAATACACCTGATCCATTAACAATTACATATGAAGCAACTGCAACCTTTAATAATAATGGTTCATCTTGTATTGGTAATGTATACAACTATTCAATATCAGTTAATCCTACGTTATCATCTTCTGGAATTTTATCTAATTATAACGGATATAACATTAGTGTATTTGGAGCTAACGATGGAAGTATAAATTTAACTACAATAGGAGGTTCAGGAACCTATACTTATAGTTGGACAGGTCCTAATGGCTATACATCAATAAATGAAGATATATCAGGATTATTTGCAGGAACATATACCGTAACTATAAACGATGGTTATTGTAATCCATTAGTTTTAACTTTTACACTTACAGAACCACCTGAATTACTTATTCAACAAGATTTAAATCTTACTATAAACTTAAGATGTTTTGGAGACAATAATGGAGCAGTAGGTGTTTTAATTACTCAAGAATCTGTTCCACCTTATGATTATGAATTATACAACAGTAGTGGTAACTTAGTGACTTCAATTACAGATTCAACTAACTTAAATCCTCAATTTACAGGATTAGTTGCAGATACCTATTCACTAACTGTTATCGATGCTAATGGGGGTAGAAAAACTGTAACAGGACTAACTGTTGCTCAACCAGACGATATTGTAATAACGGCAACTACAACACCAATAACATGCTATGGTGCCAACAATGCCTCAATAACATTGTTAGTAACAGGTGGAACTGGACCTTATCAAGCACAATGGGATAATTTAGCCACTGGTTTCTATCAAAATAACTTAGCTGCTGGAGATTATACTATATTGATAACTGATAGCGTTGGTTGTACAAAATCAATTGTAGTTAATATTCCTGAGGCTCCGATATTTACAATTAATCCTGTAGTAGTAAATATCTCTTGTTATGGGGCAAATGACGGTAGCATTAATTTAAATTTAGTAGGTGGTATTGCTCCTATTAACTTGACTTGGAGCGATGGTAGTAATGCTGGTTTAGTTAGAAATAATCTACCGCCAGGTATATATACGGTAACAATTGTTGACTCAAAACCTTGTACCATAACTAGAAGTTTTACAATTGTTGAGCCACAACCCTTAGTTTTAAGTGCTAATCTTCAAAATGCATTAGATTGTAATGATGCCAATAGCGGTTCTATAAATCTTTTAGTTTCAGGTGGTACTCCGCCTTTTACTTACAGTTGGTCTAATGGTACAATAACTGAAGATTTAAATAATATACCAGCAGGAAATTATGCTGTTTTGGTAACCGATTCGAGAGGATGTACAAAATCTGCACAATATAGTATTAATCGACCTCAACCTTTAGCCTTGAATGTACAAACTAACACTGATGTTAACTGTGAAACAAGAGAAATAAGTCAGGTTTTTGAAGCACAAGTTTCTGGAGGTGTACCACCTGTACTTTTAAATTGGTCAAGCGGAACTGTAAGTGGTGCAAATAATGAATTCATGACTACAGAGCAAGACGGATTGGTTATATTGACAGCAACGGACGCTTTAGGCTGTTCAACAACATATAGTTTAAATGTAGATATTCCAGTTATTGGAAACGCAGATTTTAATCAATCTTCTTATGGATATACAGCTTATGGTATTTATTCTATATTAGATCCAATTCAGTTTACAAATACCGCAACAGGTGATTATGTTAGTATTCTTTGGGATTTTGGAGATGGAACATTTTCTAACGAAGAGAATCCTATTCACACTTACATTTTAGAAGGTGATTATGTAGTTACACAAACAGTAACTTACCCTTTTGGCTGTGTGTATGTGCATACAATTAGTTTAATAATTGAAAAAGGGTATGTATTGGTTGTACCAACAGCATTTACACCTAATAATGACACTCTAAATGATACCTTCAGACCCGTTACAAGAGGATTGAAAAATGTAAGAATGGATGTATATGATACATGGGGTTCATTAATTTATTCTGAAACAGGAGATGTTTTAAGAGGATGGGATGGTACCATTAGAGGAATTCAATCAGAAAACGGTAATTACAATTGTAAAGTAAGTGCAGAAACGTTTTACGGAAAAATAATAACCGCCGAGGAAACCTTTGTTTTAATCAAATAAAAGTTAGAAGAAAATGAAAATTAAAATATATATTGTACTGCTTTTTATTACGTTTTTCAATGAAGTTAAAGCACAAGATCCTGTATTCACGCAATCTTTAATCATTCCAGAAACATTAAATCCAGGATTTACAGGTGCTGCTAGTTCTTGGAACGCGGGTATTATTCATCGAAGACAATGGCCTGAGGGCAATAGACGAATCGACACCCAATATGCATTTGCCAATAACTTAGTAACCGATAATTTGGGATTGGGAATAACAATTTTGAATCAAAGAGAAACTTTCACAGATTACAATTATTTTCAATTTAATGGCGTTGCCTCCTATCGAATTGATTTGAATTATAGATGGAGACTAAGACTTGGTTTAGAAGGTGGTTTTGGTCGAAAAGATTTTAACTTTAGAAATTTATTATTAGAAGACCAAATTAATGTCAATGATGGCTCAATTTCAGGAAGTAGTATTGACCCAGGATTTTTAAGATACAATAGTCAAATTAATTTTGTTGATTTTTCATTTGGGGTTTTGGTAGATGAAGAAAATGCATGGTTTGGAGCAAGTTTAAAACACTTAACACGTCCCGATATTACATTTCTTGAAAATGGAAATGCCCCTTTAGATTTATTTTTAAGTGTACATGGGGGATACTATTTTACATTAGACAATTCACCATCTATGCTCCTGCCTGCAGATACCGATTTATTAGTTTCCATTAACTATATGCGTCAATCGCAATTTAATAGATTAGACATAGGAACTTCTGTTGAAATGAATATGTTTTCATTTGGTGTTATTGCAGCTACTAATCCAGAAGGTAGAAATACCAATAGCCATTTAATAACTTCACTAAATCCTTATGTAACTATGAGAGCTGGAGAGTTTAAATTTGGCTATTCCTATGACGTTAATACCTCAAAATTTGGCCATAATCAAGGCGTACATGAATTAACTTTAACTTGGCAATCAAGCTATACCTGTAGAGATTGCGATAATTATAGAATGAAATTAAAAGATATTAAATGGTAAAAAAGGGCTAAGAAATTTCTTAGCCCTTTTAAATTATTCTACTAGCACATCCTGTTTACACCTACTCAAAAAACAACCACTATTACATTCTTTCTTTATATTGGTTATACAACATTTGGCAAACTTTATCCATTGCTTTAAAAATTGCAACTTCAAAATTTGGAGCTTTAGAAATGCTGGTTAAAGTCAAAGTCGCATTATAGAGCGTTTCACTGTCGTTACGTCCTATGCGTTCAATGAAATTAATTTTGGTACTTCCTTTAGGTGAATCAGATACGATTACTTCTTGTGTATTGGTATCTACGGCAAATAATAAATTTTTATTCATTTTCTACTTAATTAATAATTAATGTAAGTGACACCGTCCGTTTGAATTGGTGGTTCTTTTCTTACATCTTGTTCCTTTTTTTGTAGTTCCAGAGCATTGTTGTGAATAAGTTGATGCCTTTTTTGTTGTTTTACCATCGCAACAATTTGAGCCAACTGTTTTTTCATGAATTTTACATACACAACTGTTTGATTTGCTGCGATTGCATTTCATACAAAGCAATTGAATATTTGAAACATCACTACTTCCGCCACAAGAATAGGGTATTATATGGTCATATTCAATATTTTCAGAACTTCCACAACATTGGCATACACCACCATCTCTAGTAAAAACAATTTTTTTTGTTGTAGTAGATATATACCTACTTTGTGAAAAACCACAAATACTGACCAAAAGCAGCAGGACTATTAGATACCTTTTTTTTAATCTTAAAACTTTTTTCATAGTATTTTATTCTATTTATTTAAACCTGAAACAATCCCAAAACTTCAGGATAAGTTGACAAGCCGTACGTTCAGGTTCTATTATCTATCTTGTTGCACTCGTTTCAGCATCTCTCCTTTTGTCATCCTATGTTTGCAAAAGGAAGTTCTTTGAAAATTTTATAAATTTATTTCAACAGAAGAAAGAGAAAGATAAAAGCTATATTTTGTCATTGGTCAATTAAGACTGTTCAGCATGCTAGTTCCTTTCTCTCTCTGCTTTTGAACTTGGACAGTTCATTGGTCATAAAGACCGTATTTAGGATTGATAAGTCTCAAGCAGATTTCTTCCGTTTACTTTAATTTCCTTAAAAACAAATGTATGAAAAAAAGTAACAATTATGTTGGAATTGACATCTCAAAATTAACTTTTGATGTCGCTATTTCTAGTTATGATGACAAGTACAAGTATTTTAAATTTGCTAACAATCATGAAGGTTTTATGATGTTTTTAGAACATTTAAAGGTCTCTGAATCAATTTGTGTGATGGAAGCTAGTGGTCCATATTATTTAAAATTAGCCACTTTTTTGTCAGAGCAAGCAATAGATGTTTGTGTGATAAATCCATTGGTAATTAGGAGGTTTTCTCAAATGCGAATGAGTAGAGCAAAAACAGATAAAAAAGATGCTATGCTTATTGCAGAATATGGAAAAACCGAAAATCCAGGTATATGGAAACCTGAAGCAAATCATGTTCTAGAGCTTAAGCAAATGCAAGCCTATCTAGAACAATTAAATAAAAACAGAACTGGATTTGTAGTTCAAAAAGAAGCATTTAATCAAAATCCTATTAAGAGTGAAACACTTGAAAAAAGTATCAATTCTGTTTTAGAAACCATAGAACAAGAGATGAAAAACATTGAGAAAAAAATGGAGTTAATAATTAAAACACATCATCAAGAAATGTTTAGTCAACTAAAAAGTATACCAGGAATGGGAACTAAAACATCTTTGCTATTGATTGTAATATCTGGAGGCTTTAGTAAGTTTAATAATCATAAGCAACTTGCTTCATATGTTGGAATATCGCCAAGAATATTTGAATCAGGAACAAGTGTTAAGGGTAGATCGAAAATTTGTAAAATGGGAATGAGTAAAATAAGAGCAATGCTTTATGTATGTGCATGGTCAGCAAAAAAATGTAATAAGAGTTGTAAAGAATTATACGATAGATTAGTAGAAAAAGGAAAATCAAAAAAGCTAGCTTTAATTGCAGTAGTAAACAAATTATTAAAACAAGCTTTTGCAATTGCAACAAAAAAAGAATATTATTCAGTAAAAATTAACTAAAATAAATTTGGAAATAAACACAGTTCATGCTGAACTCGTTTCAGCATCTCCTACCCAGTAAGCTTCTGTTTTACACAGTAAAACCCACCCTTTCTCAATCCACAACCTTCAAATCTTTTTCATCATACAAAACAATCTGCGGTTTTTCTTTATATAAAATTACCTTACCTGTGATACAAACCTGTTTGCCTTTCAAAGTAAGCGGGTCATAACTAAACGTTTTCAACACCTTTTCAAAAAATACCACTGTAAACGAATGATCGGGATAGGCTTTGCCAAAGTTCAAATACGTAACTTTTCGTTCTCCTTTGGTTTGATAAGTACCGGTAATGGGCGCACAAAACGTAACGATTTTACCTTCAAACGTACCAATGTTTTCGAGTGTAACCTCTTGCGACCAAAGCGAAGCCGACAAGCAACATAAAAATAAAATTAGTGTTTTCAAATGTAAATTTCAAGTAGCTAATATAAAAAAACATTTACAAAAACAGTATATCACTATTGCAAGTAGTAATATAGCCTATTGGGCTAATTTATGAAATAATTGAAGTTAATTTAAACAATATTAAAAATTATTTTTACAACGAACGTAAAAGGGATTCTCACACGAGCGAGCTAATAATCTTTCATTTTTGGAATAACACCACGAATGCCTCCTCTTGGGTTTTCAACATCTCCTTTATATCTGGGTATAATATGAATATGACAATGCCAAATCGTTTGTCCTGCTGCTTCATTAATATTGATACCAATCGTAAAACCATCAGGATTATATTTTTCTTGAAGAATCGCTTTTACTTTATTTACAACAATCCAGCAAGCAGTTTGTTCTTTTATAGTCAATTCAAAATAATTAGAAACCAAACGTTTAGGAACAATTAATGCATGTCCCTTTGAAACTGGAAATTTATCATAAAAAGAAAAGATAGTTGCAGTTTCAACAATTAATTCTCTTGTTTCATCTCCAATCAAAAACGGACTTAAATAAATATTACCCTTGTTTAAAGTTGTGTAATGCTCGTATTCATATATTTCGCAATTCTCATTCTTAAAAATAGACAAATAACCTAATTTAATCAAACATTGATAAGTTTCTTTTTTGTGTACTTTATGAATTCTAAATCCTTCATATTGAATATCTCTACGAACCGCAAAATAGGCTTTTCCGTTTGGTTTTAAAAGATTTGAAACATTCATTAAAACTTGTGCTTGTTCCTCTGGTAACAAAACATTTAAAACATAAAAACACAGGATTGTATCATATTTTTCGGTTGGAAATTCTGGAAAATAAAATGGATCATATCCATTAATATCAAATCCTTTAATTTTTAATAATTCTACATCTTTGCCAATTCCACAACCAAAATCCAAAACTTTACCTTTTATCTTTTTTTGATTTAGTAAAATTCTTGCTGGATATGAAAGAGAGGTTCTTTCTATTGCTGTTAAATGACTATTTTGGTTTTGATTACTCATTCATAAATAAAAATCCGTTATTACTAGCAATTGTTATCAAAGGCTGAATTGTATTTGAAAATTTATCTTTTTCAAAAGAATCAATATTTGGAAAAATAGTTAGAAACTCATCCATATATTTACTTTTAGAATTATGATGTTTATTGATTTCAAAAGCTAATTTTTGCAAATCATAAAATTTATCAAAATGCCTATCAAATAATGGAAGTTTATCACTTTTAGAAGAATTGAATTTCTTTTCAATTGGTAACAAATTCCAAATCAAATCATGTGAAACAAAAGCATGAGGAACGAAATGGTCTAACGCATAATTCTTTTCATCAAAATACAATTTAGTATCAGTAAAAATGCAATTTACCGAACCTAATTCTTTGAAAACTAATTTCCAATATTCATTTGTTTGTTTGGTCAAACCATTTCTAATTGCTGGCTTAATTAACTTATTTGGAATATCAGGAACGTTTGGATTTCTTGTTTGAAGAAATAATGCCAAATTCCAATAGCAGTAATCTTTTAAAACTTTTGCATTAGTTTTTAAATAAGAAACCCAAATAGGGTTAATAGTAATAAAATTTTTATGCAAAGCATACATACTATCATTAACAAATGATTGCGAATCTAAATATATTCTACTTTTTTGTTGATTATCGGTTTCATTGTTGATTTTTGGAAACCAAGGAGATAAAAACCAATGAGGTACATTTTTATCAAAATGAAACAATTGATTTATCGTTTCTTTATTTGTAGAATTCTCTAAACAAGTTTCAAGTTTACTTTTCTTTTCGTCAATGGTTAAATTTTCTTCTTTTAAAATTAGTTCTACTGCAATTTGTAAATTGTCTTGCTTACCAAATGAAATATGAAAGTAATTTATAGTATACCAAGAATTACTTATCATTCTCGAAAATATTTTTCTCTTTGGAATTTCAATGTTGCCCTCTTCTACTAATTCAATTAAAGCGATTAACCAATAAAATTTATAGGTAGCCGAAGTGCTTCCAAATACAGATGCAAGTTTATTAATTGGTAAATTATTTGATATTGGTAAGTTCATAAATAATATTCTAATTAGGATAAACTTTGTTTTTTTATTAATAGATTATTTTAAATTATACTTTTTTTCCAATTCTAGTTTTTGGATTCGAGCATTAATAGCACCTGAATTTCTACCAAAAAACTTACAAAGTTCCGCTTTAGATTTACCTTGTTTATAAAGTTCTTCAAGTTTTGTATCATCTTCAGTAGTCCAAGGCATATAGGCATTTTTATTTATTATTCTTGCAGTTTGAATATAACTAGGTACTTTTTTTTCTTCAGAATTATATAAATTGTCTTTAGAAAGTTTACTTCCACAATTTCTACAAAATTTATCAAATTCATTCACTGTAGCTCTACACTCTTCACAAACAATAATTTGTGTTTCTATGTTTTTGATTACCGGCTTATTTACTTGGTAAAAATGTTGTGGAATTTCATCAACAAATGATGACTCGTTTCCTAATTCAGTTATAAGAAATAATTCATCTTTTGCTCTTGTGATGGCTACATAAAATAATCGTCTTTCTTCTTCAAGCAAAATATCATATTTTATATCTTTTACAACTCTAAAAATAGCATCATCAAGCCAAATATCTGGAAAACCTCCATTACCTTCGGTTAACCCAATAATAAAAACAGCTTTAGCTTCTAATCCTTTAGAAGCATGAATAGTTTTTGAGGAAACAAAAAGTCTATTCTGTTTTAAAGCTTCTAAATATGGACTAAACATTTTAGATCTTCTATATAAAACAAGAATATCATCTTTACCCAAGCCACTATCATAAAGATGTCGAACTTTATCAATTAAAAATTCTACACCATCATCTTCAGTGATTTTGGCTCTGTATATTTGAATCTTACTTGGCATTTCGTTGAATGCTCTTACATCTTTACTAATCTGATTTTTATTGTGCTTTATTACTTCATTACTTGCGCCTACAATTGTTTGTGTACTCCTATAATTAACATCCAACTTATGTATTTCGCAATCTTTGTAATGTGTTTCAAAATTAACTATGTAATCTACGTTAGAACCTCTAAAACCATAGATACTTTGCCAATCATCACCAACACAAAATAATTGATTATCTGGTTTCAATAATAAGTCTAATAATTTTACTTGTAATCCATTTACATCTTGAAATTCATCAACCATTAAATACTTAAATTTACTTCTGTAAAGTTCTCTAACATCTTCATTCTCCTTAAGAAGTTTTACGGTTAAAATTATTAAATCATCAAAATCTACATAGGATTTATTTGTACAATAATTTTTGTACTCTTGGATAATTGGAATAGCAAGTTCATAAAAAACTCTTATTCTTTCATGCTCGCTTTTTAATGATTTCTCTAATAAACTTGAAGGTTCAATATCTTCCCCTTTCATCATAGACTGCAAACGCATAACCGTTTTTAAAAACTCATCTATTTTATTATGATATCGATTAAATTCTTCTTCATAATTCAGAGAAACTTCTTCAGAAATTGTTTCAGAAATTTTTCCCTTTACAATTCTTTCCATCGCTAAATTGAAAAGGATTGAGTTATTCATTATGGATTCGTAAGTTACAACACAATTTTTTCCGCCTTCAATAAATTGTCTTTCTTTATCAGCCATTTTATAGCTTTTATCAGTAACATGTTCCAGATAAAGATTGGCTTGGGGAATGAAAAAATCTGGTTTAAAATTGAAATCTTTGAAGTTGGTTACTTTTTCATAAACATATTTTATATTGTGCCTATACAGCCAATCTGCAATATCTCGCTCTGACTTCGATTTTACCGTTTCCCCTTTTAAAGTAGTATATGTTTTTTGTCCTTCGTTAGTATAAATTTTTATTTCCTTATCAATAGAAACCTTTTCAACATAATAGTCTAATATATATCGTTTTAATTTCAATAAATAATCTCGGTCTTTACAAGCAAGAATTAATATTTTACTTATAATATCTTTAGGTTTCTCATTCGCAAGAATATCTTTCGCTTTTAAATCCACCTCTTCAGCCGAATTATCTGTAATTAGTTTGAATTTGTTATCAAAAACAGGATTGCCATTATCACGAAGAATTTTATAACATAAAGAATGAAATGTTCTAATTGTTAAATTTGAAATCCAAGGCTGCTCTAAAACTCTCTTTCTTCTTTCAGATTCTTTTTGTAGCGATGTAGTTGATTTATTTTGAATATATGATTCATATGTATTTGTTGTATCACTGGAAATAATTAACCTATCAATCATCTCATTTGCAGCATTTTTAGTAAATGTTATTGCTAATATTGAAGAAGATTTTACACCTTTTTCTGCAACCAAATAAAGAAGTTTAGATATTACAGTTTTAGTTTTTCCTGAACCAGCACCCGCAAGTACTAATACTCTTTTTGCTTCTGAAAGTACAGAAGCTTTTTGTTTATCATTTAAATGTTCAATTACATTCATATATTTATAAAGCTAACAATCCTAATTATTTTCACAAATCACTAAAGCTTTAATTTTATCAAAAAAATCACTTGTATCATTATCTTAAAATCATTGAAATATGAAAATATAACTTCATGAACTCTTGAAACAACTTTTACAGTGCTTTTGTTATCGAAATAGCTTTTATTTATGATTTACTTTACCCCAAACATAGCGAAAAAAAAGCACCCATACAACCCATAAGAATACCTATTTTAAACTAGGTAAAATATAAAGAAACTTCCTTGGTTAAAGTATACAAAGGTGTGGAGAAAAAAATGTAGAAAACCGTTCAGGAAGTGTAAAAAAATAAACAGAACAATGGCAAGTTCAAGGGCAATACTGAAACTTTGAGGCATAAATCAAGAAGTAGTAAGTTGTTTTTCCTGTGTTAATTTTTTTAAATAGTGCAATCAAAATAAAATTATCTATTATATTTACAACTTATTACGACGGAGTAGCTGGAACTGCTCGAGGTCTTATTATAAATTTACGCTCAAAAAGTGGGGTTCTAGCCAGTTTTTTTGAGCTTTTTTTATGCCTTTTTGGGAGTAAAAATATAATTTTTTGATTCGTCAGTACTAAACAAACAATTCATCAGGACGAAAGAAATGGTTCGTCAGGACGAAACAAAAGTTTCATCAGGACGAAATTGTTACATATATAACAAAAAAAAACCTCGAGTACTGGAATACTCGAGGTCTTACTATAAGCTTACACTTACAGTGGGGATTCTAGCCCGCTTTTCTAAATGATAAATCATTTAATAATGAACGTAATCTTTTTCCTGGTCGGAATAAAATACGCGTTTTGGTAATTGCACCTGAAGTTACTTCTTCAGCGGTATCTCTACCTTCAGAGCTTACTCCAATTTGAAAATTACCTAATCGTCCTAATTTGACAATTCTGCCTTGCTCTAACTCGCTAATAATATTGCGCTCTAACGATAGTAATACAGCATAGCAATCGGATTCGGTTACCGTACATTGATACGAAATTTGCTCAGCTAATTTGTCTAAATCGGTTTCTCCATCTGCAATTGCAGCGGCATAAAATTTTTCTGGTGCAGCCATGTCCTGCGGGTTTCTTCTTGGAAGAACTTTGTACTTAACGCTCATTTTCATGTGTTTTATGTGAAAAAAAATAAATTAGTCATAGTACACAACCTTCGGAAATCATGTCTAACTGACTAATGCAAAGTTTATAAATTGAGATGAGAAATGAAAGGCAAAGTTATTCACAAATTGTAGGATTTTTAAACAAACCTGCTTGTTTTTAGTAAAACAATATAGGTTTTTAATTGATTGAATATCAAGTATTTGAAAAATAAAACACATTGTTTTTTTAATTATAAGCATCTGAAAATCAAGCTGTTCACTACCGCATTGTAGAATAAATATTTTTAACTTTTTTCTAACTTTTTTGCCATTCTTTTTATGAAAGTTATACAATTGATTACATGTTTTTATAAAGTGTTGAAAAGTGTAAAAAGTGAAGGCTAGTAGCATAACCAACGATACGTGTAGCATTATCTGAACTATGAAAAGCGCAACGTCCGAAGCTTCTTACTCTGTCTAGCTCTCTCAACACAATCCACTTCCAATAAAACTCCGTGTAGCTCTGTGTAAAAACTATGTGTGTAGCCTATTGTGAACTATGAAAAGTGTAACGCCTCTGTGTAGCTCTCTCAACACAATCCACTTCCAATAAAACTCCGTGTAGCTCTGTGTAAAAACTATGTACCTATGTGTTAAAAATCCGCCCCAATCAGCGTTCCGCCCAGTCGGACCCGTAACATCCGCGTGCTAAATTTAAGCGCACCATCTGAAACTTCAGCCCATAACTTCGAACGCTGTGGAAAGCTCAAAACACCAATCAATGAAAATCAAGTTTGACAAATGAAATCTAAAAAGAGAAACGTGTAGAAACGATGATTAGTAATTGACTGGCCACAATAGAAATAAAAAACCGCTTGAAAATATCAAACGGTTTAATAATTAAAATGGAATCGATTTGAAAACTATTTTTTTGACTAGTCATCCTCCTCTGATGATTCGTTTTCATGATTAGCTTCAGAAGTATTGCTCAAGTTAGCATTGTCTCTAATTTCAGTATGGCGAATTTCACCACCCGAAGTTCCAACAGACTTAGACAACACCGCTGAACCTATTGCTAAAAATAATATTACATACGAAACAACTGATGCTTTTCCATGTTTTTTATAATTAGCAACTAAGCCTAAAATGGAAACAAGTCCTAAACCATAAAGTACTTTCATGAAGGTTTCTGCTAATTCTTCGTGCTCATGAATAATGTCATGTGAAATGCTTAATTCTTCTACAATTTCTTCAGCCCCTTCACCAGTCATCATCGTAGCTTTTGCCATTAGCATGCAAAAAATGAAGATTACATAAGCCGTATTGACTAATATGGTTTGTTTTTTAACAATACCATAGGCTAAAATTCCTATTCCAAAGAATAATCCAATAATTGGAAAATGGTTAAAAACCATGTGTAAATGTGCTTGATTCATAATTTCTATCATTTAATTGGTTACATCAAAAACACCTTTTGTCAATATTTTTGAATTTTGTTTAATTGTTTCATCTAATAAAATTTCAACAAATTCTGTTGATTGTTCTCCTACCGAAACCAATGTTTTTTTGAAAACATAACTGCCTTTATTTTCTTGTAATAAAAGTACAAAACTTTTGTTATTTTCTTTAATTAAAGCATCTACAGGGATACCGAAGCCTTTTTTAGAATCAATTACAATTCCTGCTTCCACAAACATTCCTGATAATAATTTTGATTTGTCCTTTGGATTTAAAGTTCCAAAAACCGAAATAGTTCTTTCTTTACTTTCTATTGATTTTCCTACCAATTGTACTTTAGAACTGAATTGTTCTTTACTAGCTTCTGGAATCGTAAAACTAATATTTTGTCCTTGTTTTACATGCAAAATGTCTTTTTCAAAAATGCTTAAATTCAAATGCAAATAATTGGTGTCTACAATTTCTAATATTACATCTGATGGCGACATAAACATGCCCACATTTGCATTCATTACTGTTACATCTCCCGAAATAGGTGCCGAAATAGTGATTTGTGAAGTAAATTTTCCACGTTCTACATTAGCTGGATTGATGTTTAACAGTAGTAGTTTTTCACGTAAGCCTTGATACATTCCTTTTGCTTGGCGGTATTCGCTTTCAGCTTTTAGATAGTTTTTTTGCGAAGTTATTTTTTCACTATACAAGGTTTTCTGACGTTCAAATTCTGATTTTAAATAGTTAATTTGTTCAGCAACTTCAACATAATCCTTTTGTAAATCCAAATAATCTGTGTTTTCTAAGGTAATTAAAGCTTGCCCTTTTGCTACTTTATCTCCTACTAATAATTTGGTAGCTTTTACATAACCTCCTAAAAATGTGGTTACTTTAGCTCGATATTGTGGTGGAACATCTATTTTTCCAGATGACTTAATCGTGACTTCAAAATCTTGTTCAACTGGAGCGCCTATTTCCATTTTGGAAGATTCAAATTGCGCAGCTGTTACCGTTATTAATCCGTCATCAACTATTTTTTCTTCTGCAACTTCTTGTTTGCATGAAAACATGAGGGTTGCTATTATTGCTATGTATACTACTTTTTTCATTGGTATGTTATTGTATATTAATATATTGTAAGTCTAATTGTGTCTGGTTGTATTGGTTAACAGCATCTAAATAATCCACCTGTATTGTAGTGGCATTCTCTAAACTTTGGATGAATTGGAAAAAATCAATTTCCCCTTGTTTGTAACTCATGTTGGCCACTTTAATAATTTCTTGAGACACTTTTTTTCCGTATTGGTTATAGTAATCAATTGCTTGATTGTGTTGTTCTAATTCGCTGTTTTTCTGTTTTATGTGCGCATCAATTTTAATTAATTCGTGTTGCTTTTGTTGTTCCCAAGCTTGAGATTCCAACTTAGCCACTTTTGATTTTGCCACATTGCCATTGAATAATAAAGGAACAGCCACTCCTACTTGAAATCCATATAAAGATTGCGTAATGCCACTATTTCTACCTTGAAAATACTCGATATTTACATCAGGTAACCAGTTTTGTTTTTGAAGTTGTTCGTTTGATTTGTACTTACTAGTAATACTTTCAAAATAAGTTCCATACAATGCTTTACTTGAAGTATCTAATATATTATTAATAGGTTTGACTTCATTCGCTTTTATGGTAATTATTTCCTCTGATTGAATCAAAGCTTGCAATACTTCTAATTGTGCTTTTTTCTCTTTATCCAGTTGCGAAAGTTTGGTACTAATTTGTCTAAACTTAGCTTCAGCAGTTATTTTTTCCAAATAATTGGTTTCCCCTAATTCAAATCTTCTGTTGCTTGCTTTGGAAAAATTTTGATACAAACTATCCAAATAGCGATACAATTTTTCTTGGTGTTGCAAATACACAATTTGATGATAAAGTTTTGAAACTTCTAATTTGAGTTTGTTTTTTTGCAATTCGAAAGAAGCTTTTTGACTTTCTAACTCGGCTTTATACACCTTTCTTTGAGCACCATAAACCGTTGGAAATGCAAAGGATTGTTGTACTCCGAATACTTTTAAAGGTTCGTTATTTAGGGCTAAATTATTTTGGTCATAACTGTAATACACATTGGTTTTATCAAAAGAATAAGCCGTTTTAATGTTAGCGTTGGCTTTGTCGATTTGCAATTGCCCCGCTTTCACTAATTTATTGTTTTGTAAAGCTTTAGACATCATTGAATCTAATTCAGTAGTATTTTCTTGTGCAAAACCAAAGCTGGTTCCAAATAAAAATAGCAAAATATAAGTTCCACTTACGTGTTTTTTGAATTTTGGTTTTTTAAATTCTTTCTCATCAAAGATTTTGAACAAAATAGGTAAAACAATCATGGTTAAAAGTGTTGCTGTAAACAATCCACCAATAACTACAGTGGCTAATGGTCGTTGCACCTCTGCTCCTGCTCCAGATGAAATAGCCATAGGTAAAAATCCTAAAGCAGCGGCTGCAGCAGTTAATAAAACTGGTCGAAGTCTATCGGTGGTTCCTTTTAAAATAAGCTCGTTCATATCTTTCATACCACTGTGTTTTAATTCTTTAAAATGTTCAATCAACACAATACCATTCAATACAGCTATACCAAATAATGCTATAAATCCAACCCCAGCCGAAATACTAAAAGGCAAATCGCGTATCCATAAAAATAAAACACCACCTACAGCAGACAATGGAATTGCAGAATAAACCATTAAGGCTTCTTTGATTGATCCAAAGGCAAAATGTAACAATATAAAAATTAAAAATAAGGCAATAGGTACAGCAATAAGTAATCGGGCTTTTGCACTTTGCAAATTTTCAAATTGCCCACCATACGTAACACGATATCCTGAAGGTAACTTAATTTCAGTATCGATAATTTTTTTAACATCATCAACAACACTTTGTAAATCGCGGTTTCTTACGTTGATTCCTACGATGATTCTTCGGTTGGTATTATCTCTTGAAATTTTTGCAGGCCCTTCGGTATATTCGATAGAAGCTAATTCTCGTAACGGAATTTGCTCACCATTTGGAGTGGAAACATATAAGTTTCGTAAGTCTTCAATATCCGTTCTGTTGGTTTTATCTAAGCGAATGACCATATCAAAACGTTTTTCACCTTCAAAAACATTTCCAACTGTTTTTCCTGCAAAACCAAGAGCAATCATTTCGTTTAAATCAGCAATATTTAAGCCATAACGAGCAATTTTACTTCGGTCGTATTGCACAAACATTTGAGGCAAACCTTCTGTTTTTTCAATGATAATATCCGAAGCCCCTTCTACATTTTTAATTGCTTTTTCAATTTCATGGGCTTTTTTGGCTAAAATATCTAAATCTTCCCCAAAAATTTTAATCGCCACATCGGAACGAGAACCCGAAATTAATTCATTAAAACGCATTTCAATAGGTTGCGTAAATTCGATTTCCATATTTGGAATTTTCTCTTCAAGTGCCGCTTTGATTTTATCAGCCAATTCATCTTTTGTATCGGCAGAAACCCATTCTGATTTAGGTTTTAATTTTACAATAATATCACTTTCCTCCATACTCATGGGATCCGTTGGCACTTCGGCAGCACCAATTCTACTTACCACTTGCGTTACTTCAGGGAAATTCTTAAGAATTATTTGCTCGATTTTTGTAGTAGTTTCAATGGTTTTAGACAAGGAAGTCCCCGTTTTTAAAACCGGTTGAATTACGAAATCGCCTTCATCTAATGTTGGGATAAATTCCCCTCCCATGGTTGCAAACAATCCAACGGCTAAAAACAATAAGCCAACAGCACCATATAGTACTTTTTTAGTATTGCCTAAAGCCCAAGTGATTACAGGTAAATACCACGAATTCAATTTGTTAATTAACCGATTAGAGATGGATTTTGGGTTTTCTTCTTGCGGTTTTAAAAACAAGGAAGCTGCCACTGGAACATAAGTAAAACAGAACAACATGGCGCCAATTAATGCAAAACTAAATGTCATTGCCATAGGTTTGAACATTTTTCCTTCCACACCCGATAAAGAAAGAATTGGAATAAATACGATAAGAATGATTAACTGACCAAAAATAGCCGAATTCATCATTTTAGAAGCACTTTTATAAGTAATTTGGTCAATTTCTAACTGACGTTCTTCTTTAGCCATGCCAACTAAATGTCGGGATTTATGCGCAATTTGGAAAGCGATGAACTCGACAATAATTACGGCTCCATCGATGATGATACCGAAGTCGATAGCACCTAAACTCATTAAATTGGCATCAATTCCGAAAATATTCATAAAGGAAATCGCAAACAGCAAACAAAGTGGAATAACAGAAGCTACTACCAATCCTGAACGCCAATTTCCAAGCAATAAAACCACTACAAAAATTACGATTAAACAACCTAAGATTAAGTTTTCGGCAACAGTAAATGTTGTTTTTCCAACTAACTCACTTCGTTCTAAAAATCCGTTGATGTAAACACCTTCAGGTAATGTTTTTTCAATTTCAGCTACTCGATGTTTTACATCATCAATTACTTGTTTTGAATTGCCTCCTTTTAACATCATTACTTGACCTAAAACCTTCTCGCCTTCTCCATTTCCTGTAATGGCTCCAAAACGATTCGCATGACCAAATTGTACTTTAGCAATGTCTTTAATATAAATTGGTAATCCCGAATCATTTTTAACAACAATATTTTCAATATCTTGAGCAGAATTTACTTTTCCTTCGCCACGAATGAAATAGCTTTGATTGGTTTTTTCAATATACGAACCACCAGCAATGCTATTGTTTTTCTCTAAAGCTGTAAAAATAGCAGCAGTAGAAATGTTCATTGCTTTTAAACTGGCAGGATTGATAGCAATTTCATATTGTTTTAAATAGCCACCCCAAGTATTGATTTCAACTACACCTTTGATTCCAGACAATTGTCTTTTTACTACCCAATCTTGAATAGTTCGTAAATCGGTAACAGAATATTGATTTTTAAATTCAGGCTTAACTTCTAACGTATATTGATAAATTTCACCTAAACCTGTAGTAATTGGTCCCATTTCTGGAGTACCAAAACCTTCAGGGATTTTTTCTGCTGCTGTTTTAATTTTTTCAGCAATTAGTTGTCGCGGTAAATACGTTCCAATTTCATCTTCAAAAACAATAGTTACTACTGATAATCCGAATTTTGAAATAGAACGAATTTCTTTTACACTGGGTAAATTAGCCATTTCAATTTCAACAGGATAGGTAATATATTGTTCGATATCTTGTGTAGATAAATTACGAGAAGTAGTAATTACCTGCACTTGATTATTAGTAACATCTGGGACAGCCCCAATGGATATTTGAAAAACAGAAAACAAACCAAAACCCAAGACTCCTAGTGTAAATAAAAGGACAATAAGTTTGTTTTTTAAACTAAAAGCAATAATTTTTTCTAACATTTTAATACATTTTTAAAATAAATAAATATCATTTATCTTTTAAGATAATTAGAATTGAAACCTTAATAATGAATCAATTATAAAAGAATATATTAGAATATTTTAGGCGGTAACCAAATTGAAATAATCAAATTGGATGTAAATGATTTATTGTAGAAAAATTTCTTTGTTATCGCAATAATAGGATTAACTAATTGTAACTGAAACGTCATTAAAGGGAAAACAAATAACACACTTATCGAATTATCAAGTGTTTTAAAAGGTAAATTTTGATGGTCTTGATTGTTGTCAACATTTTTAGCATAGTGTAACTTAATGTATTCTATGAATGATATGGAATTAGAAGACAATTCATTTTTATGAGCTTTGTAATGCTCAACAAGATTAGGTAATTTTACTAATTGCCCAAGTGATGTGTTAGCACATAGGAAAACAAAAACTAAGAAATAGACAATTAACTTGTTCATTTTATACTATTTTAATCAGTATATAAATATACTAAAAACTATAGTACAAATGTATAGCAAATGTATAAGAAATACCTTAAGAACTACTTAAGTTTGGCTAAAGAAAAACTTAAACTAAAAGTGGTACCAACGTTTAATTTACTATCAACTGAAATTTCAAATTTCAATAAATCACAAAGCCTTTTTACAATAGATAAACCAAGTCCAGTTCCTTTTATTTGCGCATGATTAATAACATCTGAACGGTAAAACGAATTGAAAATTTTATTCATATCGTCAGGAGCAATTCCTATTCCGTTATCGGATATTGAAAAAGTAATATGGTGTTCATTTTGCGATAGTTTAATTCGAATTTCCCCAGTACTATCTGAATATTTTATAGCATTTGAAAGTAAATTACTTATTATAATTGAAACGAGATAATTGTCGGATTGAATATAATAATCATCTGAAAAAGAAGTGATAATTTTTATTTTTTTACTTTCAATCTTCTCTGAAAAACGCGTTAGATTGTCTAAAATAATGGCATTTAAATAAATGGTTTCATTTTTAATATTTTGCTTTTGATTTTCAAATCGAGCCAAAAGCAATAATTGATCCACCATGTGGTTCAATCGATTCACTTCTGAAATACAAAAATTTATTTTCTCTTCATATTCGTGCTGATTTCTTGGTTTTCGTATTAAAACTTCCATGGTGCCTTTTATGACTGCCAAAGGAGTTCTTAATTCGTGGGAAGCATCAGAAGTAAATTGTTTTTCGCGTTCAATGGCATTTTCAACCCTATCCAAAAGGTTATTAATATTATGCGATAACACAAATAATTCATCTTTATTGATGGGAAGCGGAATACGTGATTTTAAATTGTCTTTTGTAATTTGACTCGATGTATCAATTATGGTACTAACAGGTTTAATGCTTCTTCCCGCTAAAAAACGAGCAATTAAAAAGAGTAAAATTAAAATTAACGGATATGAAATTAATAAGATGTTTTTAAGAATTTGAACAATTTCAAAGTCTTCTAAAGACATGGCAACTACTAGGTAACCAACAACTTGATCTTTATTTATAATACCCGTTTGAATTTGACGAATAGGAATTCCATTAAGCTTGGTATCAGTAAACTTATTATTTTGATTAGCAGCTAATAATTGAATATTAGAATTTTTTAAATTCGGAGATTTATCAATGAGTTGCTTATTTGTATCATAAAACTCAACAAACACTGGATTCACACTAATTGAATTATGCTCTCTAGCACGCCATTGATCTACCTGAATTAAATAAGTGTCATTTGAATCGGTAGAAACATCGTCTAAGTGTTTGTATAATTCCTCTTGTATTTCCTCATTAATGTGTTGATTTACACTATATTTTACAATCGTAAAAATGGATAGAAAAACTATTGCAATCAATATTGAACTACTCAAAATGTAGTTAAAAGCAATTCTGTTTTTAAATGAAAAGGATAACATAATTAACGTACAATAGTTTCAAAATTAGGCTCAATATGAATTAAAACATGACCTAAATCCATTAATTTATTTCGTAGTGTATCTTTTAAAATATGCGCAATATCATGGCCTTCTTTAACCGATTTATTGCCATCTACCATTACATGCAAATCTACATGATATTTCATTCCTGCTTTTCTAATAAAGCATTTTTCAATACATATAACCCCTGAAACCGTTTGAGAAATGGTTTTAATCTCGGCTTCTAAATCGTGGTATAAATGTTCGTCCATGATTTCACCTAAAGCAGGTCTAAATATTTTATAGGAATTGTATAATATTAAAAATGAAGCCAATAAAGCAGCCCAATCATCAGCCGATTCGTAACCTTTTCCAAAATACAATGCAATAGAAATACCAATAAATGCTGCAACTGATGTTATAGCGTCGCTTCTGTGATGCCAAGCGTCGGCTTTTAGCGAACTGCTATTGGATTCGATGCTTTTTTTCATGACAATTTGGAACGAAATTTCTTTCCATAGAATGATAGCTCCTAGCACATAAAGTGTGAAAGGTTTTGGAAGTTCATGAGGTGTTCCAATATTATAAAAACTTTCATAAGCTATAACCGTAGCCGAAGTAATTAAAAAACCAACCACTAAAAACGTAATCAAAGGTTCTGCTCTTCCATGGCCATACGGATGATTTTCGTCGGCAGGACGATTGGAATATTTGATTCCAAAAAGCACTAAAAAAGAGGCAAAAATATCAGCTGTTGATTCTATGGCATCGGCAATCATGGCATATGAATTACCAAAATAGCCTGTTATTCCTTTTATTAAAGCTAATAAAGTATTTCCTATAATGCTAAAATAAGTGGCTTTTACAGCTGTTTCGGTTTTTGACATGCTAATTATCGTTTGCAATATATCCTACTCCTCTAATGGTTTTGATTAAATCTTGGTCTTTGGTTAAATTCAGTTTTTTTCGAATGGCATTCATAAAAACATCAATGACACCCGTATCATATTCAAAATGAATATCCCAAACATCTTCAATAATTTTGTTTCTAGTGCAAACGTTTCCTTTATTTTTTATAAGATATTCTAATAATTCGTATTCACGATGCGTTAATGAAACTTCGTTATTATCAACAAAGACTTGAAATTTAGATTTATCAATTGTAATGTTACCCAAAGTTACAATTTTTGCTTCGTCTTTTGCTCTAAAATGAATTTTAATTCGTTCCAAAAGCTCTTCAAAAGAAAATGGTTTTTTGATGTAATCATTAGCACCAGCTTTTAGTCCTTCAATAGTCTCTTGTACCGTGTCTTTAGCCGTTAAAAATAAAATCGGTATCGTTATATTTTGATTTCTAATACTACGACACACTTCAATTCCTTGCATTTTTGGCAACATCCAATCTAGCAAAATTAAATCCACAGGAAGTTCTAATGCTTTTTGCAATCCATCAACACCATCAAAGGCTGTAGAAACAGTATAATTTTCTTCTTCTAAACCTTGCTTCAGAAAATCAACAATCCCTTTTTCATCTTCAATTATTAAAATGTGCATAACAACTATAATTATTGTTCGACAAATTTGATTCCGAAAGAGACAATATTTGCATTTAATCCATCATTTCTATCATAATGACTGTATCTAAAATCGATATTTTTTAGACCAAATTTCCAAATTTTAGCATTCGTAAAAATATCTGTATATCCTACTCCAAAACCATATTGGTTGGCATTAAAAGTAGATAAATCATAATCTGAAGTATAATATTTTTCTGTTGAAAGATGGGTTTCAAACGGTGCAAAATATTTTGCTTTTCCTTGCGTATAATATCTATACGAAGGGTAAATAGTAAATTTATCTGATAGTTTAACTGGTAGTTCAATACTTGCAGTATGGGATGTTACTCCCCAATCATCCCAATAATATCTGTAATAACTTCTAAGGGTTACTCTTTCATTTAAATAATAATTCAATCGGGCTCCAACAGGTATTTTAAAACGAGTTCCAGGTAAACGCTCAATATCATCGGCTAATTGATAAACCCCTTGATTTTGACTAGTCTGATATATTGATATTGGATAAGTAATATACTGAGCTTCTCCAATATAATAATTATCTTTATCGGCAAAATAAACTCTTTGATAGGGTGTAGATAACATTCCTGTTTGTGATAATACATCAAAAAAGACAGAGAATTGGAGTTTTTTAGTGGCTACTTGAGAAAAACCAAAAGAGGCAGAATATGAATTTCTATTTGTGCTTTCCCAATTTTTATATGCGGATGGAAGATAGGCAGTAGAAGCATTTCCAAATTTATCTAAAATAGTAACTCCACTAAAATAGCCATTGGATTGAAAACCTGAACCATAACTAGCATATTCATGTAATTCTGTAGGATAAATAGGTCGCCATTGATCTAAATAAGCATTAACTTTTAAGGATACTTCTGAATTTTTGTCATTAAATAATTTTGCGATTCCTCCACCAAATCCAATAGAAGTATAATCATATTCATTTGAAAAGGCAACATCAGCATTCCAAACTAAAGTTCTATCATCACTTGAATGACTATAATTTGCTACAACAGAGGCATAAACATCTTGAGCAGAAGCTCCTGAAGAAGCTTGCCAAGGGGTTCCAGATGGCCCCGCTGCTACTCTATCATCGTCATCGCCACCACCACCCGACGCTCCTGAAGCATTAAATGGATTAATATTACTTGAAGATGCTGATGTATAAGCAGAAATCCCTGCATCAATAGTTAAAACATCGTCATCATTTAAAGGCATGGCAACTACGATGTTTGAAGTTAAATCGGTTAATTTTTCAGAACCAATTCCTCCAGAAACAGCCGAATGAATACCATTTTGCTTGTAATAACTCATTAAATAATCTACTTCAATAGATTCTAAAACGCGTTTTTTATAAGTTACTTCTGTGGAATCTTTTACTTGAGAAAAACCAAGTAAAGAACAGAATATAAATAGTAGGCTTATTTTATTTTTCATTTTTCTCAATTAATTACATCCACAACCACCACCTGTTTTTCCTCCATTTGCACCAGAAGCGGCTTCACGATATACTTGAAAAGTAGTTTCATAACGTTCTGAACTTCTGGCTGAAAGTTTCATATCAGGATCATTGATATATTGCTTATCATATTCTTTTACTGAATTGCATGAAATTGCAGAAATAACTACAACTAAAGCTAAAATGATTTTTCTCATTTACTGATATTTTTTAATGTCTATATTTTTTGATACGTGAATAGCGCCTTTATCATCAACAATAATGCAACCTATTCCTTTTAATTGATTTACTAAATCTAATCCTACTTCTACTCCTAGTACAAATATTCCAGTGGCTAAAGCATCTGCTAATTCTGTTTGTTTTGCAAAAACAGATACACTTATAATTCCAGAAGCAGGATATCCAGTTCTTGGATCAATGATGTGTGAATAACGCTTACCGTTAAAAGTAACATACTTTTCATAGCTTCCAGAAGTTTCTACAGCACTTTCATCTAATGGAAATGTTGCAAAAACTTTATTCTTATTTAGTGGATTCACAATTCCAACAGTCCAAAGCTTGCCATCCGGTTGTTTTCCCCAAGTATTGATATCTCCTGAAACATTTACCAAACCCGATTTACATCCTTTTTCTTGTAACAAGACTTTAATTTTATCTGCAATATAGCCTTGACCAATACCACCTAATCCTAATTTCATTCCTTGATTTTTCAGAAAAATAGTTACTTCTTTGGGATTTAAAATAATATTTTGGTACCCAACTCTTTCTACAGATTTTTTTATCACTTCGGGTGTTGGCATGGTTGTCATACTTCCATCAAATTTCCATATTTTATCCATAGAAGCATAACTTATATCAAAAGCTCCTGATGTTAGGGAAGAAATTTTTATAGCTCTTTCAACCAAATCAAATACTTCTTGATCTACTTTTACTGGAGCAATTCCTGCATTTTGATTTACTTTAGAAATTTGCGTAGTAGGAATCCAATCAGAAATTAAATTTTCAATTCGTTTTACTTCTGCAATAGCTAAATCAGTGTAATAATATCCTTGTATTGAATCTGAAGCAACTACTGTAATTTCAAAAGGACTTCCCAACAAATTTTGTTTTTTCTTAAAAATTTGTTGAGAAAATAAAGTCGAAGTTGCTAATGCAAATAAAAGGATTATTGCTGCTTTCATTTTATCTCTAATGAATGAATCATCTTGATATATTCTTCAGGCGATACGTTTTTAAATCCCATTTTACCTATAACTTTTCCTGTATTATCTAAAACTACAACTAATGGAAAACTACCATCATTATTATATTTTTCAGCTAATTTTCTGTTCTGTTCAGTTTGCTCTTTTGTTAATAAATTGGCTTTTTTTCTTGGAAAATCTGCTTTTACAATTATCCATTCTTTTTCAGACTCTTTTTTAAAGGCTTCTGATTGCCAAATACTTTTATCTAATTTAATACAAGGCGCACACCAATCGGAACCTGAAAAAACAAGTATAATATTTTTATTTTGTGCAGAAGCTATTTTTTTTGCTTCTTCAAAATTAGTTTGCCAATCTTGTGCAAAACTAAAACTGGATAGTAAAACGAAACATAGTAATGCAATTTTTTTCATATATGTAAAATTTATTTTTAAGCGGTCATATATGGTATCGCCTTTTTATTTATTGGTGTTTGCTTACGCAAACTTATTGTTAATGGCAATTTCATAATTATAATATTTTTTCAATCCGTATTTTTATAGCTTCTCTAAATTAGAACTTAAATCCTTATACAAAATAACACCAAAAAAGGTTACAAATTGTCTTCTTGTTCTGGGTTTAAGTAAATATTAAGTTTACTTTAATTTGTTATTCAAATGTAAATAATCTGCTGTTTGATACCATGCAATTGTCTCAAAAAGTTTTGATTTATTTTCAGGTAACAAAAGTAAATGATTTGAAATAGGATTCCACTTATAATTAGCATTCTTTTTTTGATTCGATAAAATGCAAACATTCTCGTTTGTTTTATGAGCTAACTTAAGGTACGTACCTATCAAAGCACGTTCTTTGTAAGCTTTTTTTAATACATTAGTCCCAAAAAAGTTAGAAGTATAACTCCAATGCAACTGTCCAAAAAGAGTTGGAAAAACATCTATCTGACTGCATAACTTGGTTACTTTTTGAGGCTGAATTAAATTTTGTCCATAAATAATTGCTGGAATTTGATAATTTTTTACATCAATTTCATCTTTTCCAGCACTACTTGCGCAATGATCTGCTATAAAAACAAATATTGTGTTTTTAAACCATGGCTTGTTTTTTGCCACAGCAAACATTTGTTGCAAGGCATAATCAGAATATTTAACTGCTCCCTCTCTACCTGAACCCGAAGGAATATCTATTTTATTACTTGGATAAGTATAAGGCCTATGGTTTGAAGTTGTCATGATAAAATTTAAAAAAGGTTTATTTTTCTTATAATTTTCATCGGCAACTTTAACCATTTTGTTATAAATATCCTCATCACAAATACCCCATGCATTTTCAAAAGTTACTTCGTTATCATCTATATTATAGCGTTTTGTTTTAATAGCATCGCTTAAAATACTACCTCTACCTCTATCATAAATATCAAAGCCATTTCCTCCATAAAAAGCATTCATGTTGTCAAAATAACCATCACCTCCATAAAAGAAATTGCATTGATAATTCTTACTTTTAAACACATTTGATATGGTATATAAATTGGCATTATTAGGTCTTTTAACGATGCTTTGCCCAGGGGTTGGAGGAATTGACAAAGTAACAGCCTCCATACCTCTAACTGTTCGGTTACCGGTTGCATATAAGTTTTTGAAGAATAAACTTTGATTTGCAATACTGTCTAAAAAAGGGGTAATATTCTCTTGGTTCCCAAATTCAGTCATAAAACTTGCACTCATACTTTCGATTAAAACAAACACCACATTTGGCTTTGAATTTGCATTTAAACTGTCCGAAATCTTGCGTTTAATCGAAAAATCATTAGTTAAAAACGCTGCGTTATCTTCTTTTAAATTAGCTCTGATAATTTTAAATGCTTCTTCATCAGCTATTGAATTGTAAAAGGTTTTAAAGTCTAACTTATTATTTCTTAACTCCGCAAAGAAAGAATAGATGCCAGCTTTAGAAATTTCATTACTATACCTGTTTTTTGACCATTCGGCAGCAGAATTAGTAACAAAAACAACATAAAACAACATTAATAGTATCGAAACTAGAAAATTTACTAAGCGAAATCGAAAAGCAGTTTTATTTTGAAATGTTTCCTCAAAAAAATGCTTTTTCCAGAAATAATAAAAAATAATTCCAGTAATTAAAAACATAGAGGGAATTAATACATACAATGGATAAGATTCATGAATGTTTTGAACCACTTCAAAGGTGTAGATTAAATAATCTACTGCCACAAAATTAAAGCGACATTTAAATTCTTCCCAAAACGTAATTTCTGCAAAAAAAGTAAAAACAAAAATTAAGAGCGTCAGCGAAAAACCCAAATATACTATCACTTTATCCAACTTACTTCCAATCAACTTTTGAGGAATTAGCAATAGATAAAAAGTACTAATTACAAACAAAAATGATAACACGCCAATATCAAAAGCAAGACCAGTACATAATATTCTAATTAAACTAAATATTGAAAGATCTAAATCATTTAATTGCCAAATTAAAAAAAATAATCTTAAGAGGAGAGAAAACAAGAAAAACCAACCTGAAAACCCAAGTAAAAGTGAATATCTTTTTGAAATATAAGACTTAATTTGCATAATTGTATTTTTATACAAATCTCTTAATAGCCAACTTAAAAAGGCTTAAGTATAACTTAATTACATCTTAATATTTGCTTAAGTTGATTAATTAAATCTTCTCAATTCTTATGTTTAGTAGCGTAATTTTGCTTCTGAAATAACATCTATTAGAAGGGTATGATCTATTGTTTCAATTGAAAAATAACGAAGTGATTTCACTGTGTTTCTTTTTTCATCTACCAAGACTTCTTGATTTCTTTTCAGTTCAAATCCTTTGGCAAAACCAACATCCAAAAATCCTTTTTTGTGATTAGGAGCGAAATAACAAAAAGGTTTGTTCTTAAAATACACATACGGAATACCCCATTTAAAAAGCAATTCCGATTGAGGCAACTCCTGCTCTACTACTGCTAATACATGCAATATCATAGCTTGATAAGGTTGTGGTTGGCGGAGAATAAATTCTTCTGTGGGTTTCATAGTTATTTATTTCTTCAAAAATAATTCAAAAAATGTTTGGTCAACAAATTTTTTATTATTTACTTTGTAATTCAAAGTACTTTAAAATGAAAAACGAAAAATATCTAAATGACATTAGTGAAATTAAAAATTTGATGAACAAATCATCACGTTTTATTTCTTTGAGTGGTTTATCAGGAATTTTGGCTGGGGTGTATGCTTTGGTGGGTGCTTGGTTAGCCTATAAAACAATTTACTTTGACACTTCCACTATGGGCGCTTATCGTGATTTAATTATTTCGGAGGCAGCTGTAATTCGATTATTAGTTATAGCAACTTCAGTATTAGTATTGTCGATTGTAACGGGTATCGTTCTAAGTATCAGTAAAGCAAGAAAAAGCAATGAAAATGTTTGGAATACGGCTTCAAAACGACTGGTTATCAATTTCATGATTCCCTTAGCAACGGGTGGCTTTTTGATTATCTTTTTAATCGAAAAAAACATATTTCAATTAATCGCTCCCCTCACCTTAATATTTTATGGTTTAGCTTGTGTAAATGCTAGCAAATATACATTAGGAGATGTTCGTTATTTAGGAATTACAATGATTGCGTTGGGATTATTATCAACTTGGTTCTTAGGCTATGGCTTATTATTTTGGGCATTAGGTTTTGGAGGTTGCCACATTTTATATGGAAGTTTAATGTATTTTAAATACGAGAGAAAGTAATATGAAAAAGTTTATAGTATCACTTTTTATAGGCTTAATTTTTACTTCATTCAATTGCAAAAATATTGAAAACAAAAGTGTGTCTTATCAAAATGGCGATATCATTTTTCAATCATCACAATCAAAACAATGTGAAGCCGTTAAAATTGCAACCAATTCCAAATTTTCTCATTGCGGAATAATATTCATTGAAAATGGCAAAACATACGTATATGAAGCTGTCCAACCAGTTAAAATGACCTTATTAGAAGATTGGATATCACATGGAAAAGAGTCAAAATATGTAGTTCAAAGAATCAAAAACGCTAATAAAATTCTAACAAAAGAAGTAGTAGCAAAAATGAAAGATTACGGAAAATCACTCAACAACAAAGACTATGATTTATATTTTGAATGGAGTGATGAAAAAATTTATTGTTCTGAATTAGTATGGAAAATATACAAATATGGAGCTAATATAGAATTGTGTAAAACAAAAAAACTAAAAGATTTTAATCTTAATAGTCCAATTGTAAAAAATATTATGAAGGAAAGATATGGTAATAAAATTCCATATAATGAAGCTGTAGTTGCTCCTTCTCAATTATATGAATCTGAAATGGTTGAAACTATTTTCAACAACTTTTAACCTTTTAAACTCTTAAAAATGCTCAACATCATCCAAAATATCAACAAGGCCTTTGATCACCGAATTCGTTTGGGGATTATGTCGGTATTGATGGTGAATGAAAGTGCCGATTTTAATATGCTAAAGGAACTTTTAGGTGTAACCGATGGCAACTTAGCTTCGCACACCAAAGCATTAGAATTAGAAAATTATATTCAAATTGAAAAGCAGTTTATTGGTAAAAAACCCAACACAAAATACAGTGCCACAAAAGAAGGCAGAATCGCCTTTACTTCACATATTGAAGCGCTTGAAAAATTAATTAAGAAAAGTTAAACCTATTTTTTTATCTATTTACTTTGAAATTCAAAGTACTTTTAAATACTAATTATGAAAGATTTATTCATCGAAAAAATGTACGAACTCAGTAAGAAACCGTATCAAAAGTTTATCAAAAAAGGAAAAGCTTGGGATATAAACCTATCAAAACTAATTCAACTTCCTACTGACAGTTTAGGGTATCATTTAGGTTGTTTTTTATTGAAATACAATTTTGAAATCCAACCCAAATTAGAAGACCACGATGTCATTCACGTGTTAACCAATACCGGAATCTCAGTGGAGGAAGAAATAGGAATGCAGTATTATCTATTAGGAAACGGAAAACGAAGCTTGTATTTACTAATGGTAATTCTTTCGGGAACGCTCTTCTATCCTACCCGATTTAGGTATTTCATAAGGCAATATCAAAAAGGAAAAACAGCACATCAATTTTATGGATTGGATTTTTTGAACATGCTCTCGGTTCCTCTAATAACTATTCAACAAAGCTTTAATATAAAAACAAATGAATAATGGAAAATAAGATTTTAAAACTACCCTTTTCAATAAAAATGGCCATTCTATCTTTTCTTATGGGAACCACCCTTTTCATAGGCTATTTTGTTGCTGATGATAAACTAATATTTTTAATTCTTGGATTTATGTTTGTAATTATAGCACTGATTAGTAACTTATTTATGTTAATAATTCTACTTTTTGACTGGATAGAAAATCCAAATGAAAAAAAACAAATTTCAAGAAAAGTCTTAATTCTTATAGCCAATATTCCAATTGCAATTATCTATTTAGCCATAATAATGTATTAATAACCTCACCTTTTTAAATCAAAAATCATGGAAACACAAATGCAACAAGAACCAAAAGTATCGTTCTTTCAAACCGCTACCGCAAAAATGATCATGGTAGGAATTTTAACTTTAGTCTTATTAATTCCTTTAGCCTTAGTTCAAGAATTAATTGTAGAGAGAAGCCAACGTCAAAAAGAAGTCATTACCGAAACCACTTCTAAATGGGGAAGTTCGGTCTATTTTTATGGTCCCATTTTAAAAGTACCTTACAAAGACCCAATGACGGGTGCCAACAACTACGCTTATTTCTTTCCAGAAGAATTAAATAATAAATCGGAAGTAACCATGGTAAAACCTTTGGAAAGAAGCATTTACAAATCAAATGTGTTTACAACCAAAATGCAATTTGATGGAAAATACAGCACGCCAAATTTTGCTTCCAAAGGAATTCCTGCCGAGAATATTTATTGGAACCGTGCCAAAATTATGATTCGAACTTCCAACTTAAAAAGCCTGAAAGACGAAGTAAAAATGAAAATTGGAAAGCAACAATTAACTTTTGAATCGGTAGCCAATACAGTAAACGATAGTGTTGAAAGTTTAGAAACCAACTATTTTGATTTTCAATCATTACAAAACAACACTCAATTCAATTTTGATATTTCGTTCAACGGAAGCAAACAAATTAAAATGGTTCCAATTGGAAAAACAACCGACGCGAAAATAACTTCTAATTGGAATTCACCCAACTTCAACGGAAACTTCTCCCCTGTTTCAAGAGAAATAACAGATAAAGGTTTTGCAGCTAATTGGAAAATATTACACTTCAATCGTCCGTTTGCACAACAATATTTTGATGTTTTACCCGAATTAGGGAAATATGCATTTGCGGTTGATTTTATCACTCCAGTAGATGAATACCAACAAAACGAACGCGCTTCAAAATATGGTTTTCTAGTCATTGGCTTAACCTTTTTAATCTTCTTTTTAATTCAGTCGATAAGTAAAATTAACATTCATATTTTTCAATATTCGATGATTGGAATTGCACTAATCATGTTTTACACTTTATTGATTTCAATTACCGAACACAGTAGCTTTTCATTTGCGTATTTAGTAGCGGGTGCTTCGGTGATTATAATGATATCTCTTTACTCAATTTCTATTTTAAAAGATAGAAAATTCCCAACCTTTATCGGTATTTCACTAAGTGTTTTATATACTTTTATCTATGTGATTATTCAATTAGAAGATTATGCATTATTAGTAGGAAGCATCGGCTTGTTCCTGATTTTAGCAGCCGTAATGTATTTTTCACGTAAAATTGAGTGGAATAGATAAATAACAAAAACTCCGTCAGAATTTTATCTCTGACGGAGTTTTATATTTACTATTTTTTATACTTAATGATTACCCGCAACTTTTTTATCAAAATTAATTCCTTGATTTTTAAGAATTCCACTTACTTTCCATGCATAAAAAGCCAAATAAGCAAAACATAAAACACCAATGATATAACTGGAATGAATGGTGGTTTCATCAGCTACAAAGCCTTGTAACCAACTAATTATTCCTCCTCCCATAATCATCATGATTAGGAAACTACTTCCTTGACTAGTATTTTTTCCAAGTCCACTTACTGCTAAAGTAAAAATACAAGGCCAAAGTGTACTACAGAATAAACCAACAGAAGTAAATGCATACACGCTAGTCATACCAGAAGTTGCCATTCCGATAAGTAATGCTAAAATGCCTAATCCGGAAAAGATTAATAACATTCTGGCAGGATTACCTTTACTTGCTATATCGGCAGCAATTAAAACTAAAATAATAAATGCATAAATGTAAAATGGTGTTAAATCATGTTTAGCAATTGCATTAACCAAAAGAAATACACCAAAAGCTAAATAAGGAGCTACAAAGCGAAGAATTTTTTGTAAACTCATTTTATCGGTAAAGGCTTCAATAGCACCTGTCCATCTTCCAATCATTAAACTTGCCCAATATAATGATATGTAAGGTGCAATATCCTTAGTTAAAAAGCCTAAGTCTTTTTCCATATAGGCTGGTAAATTACTTGCTGTTGAAACTTCTACTCCAACATAAACAAAAATAGCAATCATACCCAAAATTAATTGTGGATATTTTAAAGCACTACCCCTGTCGTTAGCAATACTTTCATCCGATTCAACCACCGCTTGAGGTTTATCTGGTAATGATGAAAATTTCAACAACACTGCAACTAATAAAAAAGCAGCTCCTAAAATTAAATATGGAATTTTTACGCTTTCAATATCTAACGTAGTATTACTCGAGGTAGCTGAACCAAAAATAGCAAAACTGACAATTAATGGACCAATAGTAGTTCCCAAATTGTTAATTCCACCGGCTAATGTTAATCGTTGTGAACCAGTTGTAATTGGTCCTAAAGCAATTGCTAACGGATTTGCAACTGTTTGTTGAAGTGAGAAACCTAAACCTACTATAAATAAACCAGATAGCATTAATGGAAATGAACCTGAATTGGCAGCTGGATAAAACAATAAAGTTCCCATAGCCGAAACAACTAAACCTAATGCTAAAGAATTTTTATATCCTATTTTATTAATTAAATCCCCTTTCATAAGGTACGATATAATCATATAAATAATCGAGCCGATTGTATAAGCAACATAAAAGGCTACAGATACCAATTGACTTTGGCCTTGTGTTAAATCAAAAGCTTCTTTAAAAACAGGAATTAAAATATCGTTACTAGCTGCAACAAATCCCCAAAAAAAGAAAACTGTTACTAAGGGAATAAATTGTGCCCAATTCGTTTTAATTTGGTTTGTACTCATAGTTTTTTAAATTAGTTAGTTTAATAGAATTTCATCTATAGCAATAAACAACTTGCTTATTAATAGAATCAAACGCTAAATATACATTCATTAATGCTTTTATTTTAAACAATGAAATAATTTTATTAACGAAAACGTTTTCGTGTTAATTAAAATATTATGGTACTAAATTCACATAAAAAAAACCCGATTTTCATCGGGTTATCAGTTATTTTGATGCTAAAGTTTCCTGTTTTTCATCAACATATTCTTGTAAATAAGCAAATCGTGGCGTTAATTTTCCGTCCTCTGTCATTTTTGCTCTTCCTAAGATGCCATCTTTATCACCATTAAAAAAAGCGGGAATAACATACTTCATAAACATTTCACCAAATCCCTCACTGGCATCTTTGGGTAATTCACAAGGTAAATTATCAACTGACATCACCATGATGGATGCTGGATGAGTATACGGAACTTCTATATGCTCACTTGGTAAATAGCCAAAGAACGGTTCTGCAATTGTAGATGCTTTTAGGGTACAAGCAATAGGACCATCAACATCACAAGAAATATCGGCTACAACTTGAATTTTATTATCGGCAGCCTGTAACATTTCTCTTGTCAAGATATCTGGCGCTCCGTTACCGTGAAAATGCCCAGCCATAAATATATCAGCCACTTTAGAAAAACGACCAAAATCGGAAGTATATTCATGTGGGTTTTTATAAAAATCAGATTTAGTTGAAATCGAACCATCAATACGCTTGTTGTAATCTAAAACATCAATTTGAGTATAAACAGGTTCTGAATATTGTTTAGATAAGAAATCTTCTATGGCAACTTGCTTAATTTTCATTCCATCTAAAATTTCCTTTGCTCCCATTCCAACCTTTCCATGACCTGTAAGTACAATTTTAATATTAGGAAGTGTTTGTCTTTTTAAACGGGCAATTAATTCATCTTTACACGTTAAGGTTTCGGCTTTTGCTAATGTAAATAAATCATATTTAATTCCGAAAGCTCTAAAACCGTTATATGCCCCAACAATTCCTGCATAACGACCAAAACCAATTAATCTTTTGTTATTAGCATCAACAATGGTTTCATGATCGTACAATTCTATATTTTTATTCAGAATCGCTTGCAGTAATTTTCTATTGTAAGACTGCTTTTTTATGGTATGTGAAAAGAAAAAATACTTTTTATTAGGGATTAAAGCATCAACTGGAACTTCTTTTACTCCAAAAAGCACATCACAATCCGAAAGATCTGCAGTTACTTCAATTCCCAAATCAGCATACTGTTCATCTGAAAACACTCTAATATCTGAAGTTTCAACTTTAATTTTAGCTTCTGAATGTTCTGACTGTAAACGAACTAATTCTTCTGGTGTGAAAACTACTCTTCTATCAGGTGGATTTTTTCGTTCTTTAATTATACCGAATTTCATATTTTATATATATTATAACCAAACGTTGTGTTTATGTTACAAATATAACATTTTACTACTCTTTATACAAACACTTTTTTTATTGAAAAAATGATAGTACTTTTGGCTCACTTTTTGATTACAAATGAAGGATTGCAGACTGAAAACTGCGACTGAAAACTCAATATTGGGGTCGACTGGTTTTGACAGCGAGTGGAATTGATTAGTAAGCACGTCGAGCATTGTATGTTTAGCTCGTAAATCCAAATGTACAAACCTATAAACGGCGAAAATAATTACGCTTTAGCTGCTTAATCTGAATTATAGTAAGATTTGCCAAGTTCCTACTAGGTAGGAAAGCTGGATTCTCCTCAAAAGCCTTGGTTTATGGCGGTTGGTTTAGGAGAACCGTAAATGTAAACCTAGGAACGGTAATGTTTTAAATCCGTTCTGACACTGATAAAGCTAAGCAAAGAGTGGCGGTTTCTAGCCTTGCTCTTTGTCGAAAATCCAAGAAGAAACTAAGCGTGTAGAAAGCTATTTGATTGCTTGTTTGGACGAGAGTTCGATTCTCTCCGACTCCACTTATTACTTTTCAAAGTAAACTAAAAGCCCATAAATCTTAGGATTTATGGGCTTTTTCGTTTTACATACTATCAAAAAATAGCATTAAATCATAAAGCATTAGGGTGCAAATTCGGGGACAAAATAAAATGTAAAAAAATGTCCCCGATTTTTTCCTTAAAGCCCATGAACAAAGGCAGTTCAAAAAATGAACATCTTGTGTGTTTCTAAATCAAAACATATTTTTAGTAAACATCAAAGTCACCACATCATGTCAAACAAAATTTCAATCCTATTTCATGCTAAGAGCTCAAGAGCCCTAAAAAATGGCTTAGTGCCAATTTATTTAAGAATCACTATTAATGGTGAAAGATTAGAAATCACAACAGGCAAATACAGTGAAAAATCAAAATGGATACCTTCAGCTGGCAAAATAAAAGGCAATTCAGAAGAGACTAGACTGATAAATAGTTATCTTGATATTCTTAGAAACAAAGTCTATGAAACCGAAAAATGGATGGTAAACAACAACCAGGAAATTAATGCACAAACCTTCAAAAATAAATTTTTAGGTATTGAAGAAAGACAACGCAAACTTATCATGATTTTTGAAGAACATAACAAAAGAATGAAAGAGTTAATTGGAAAAGAATTCTCAATTAATACTTATAAAAAGTATGAGACCGCATTGAGCCACACAAAAAAATTTTTACAACATCAATATTCATTAAATGATATCTCAATTAAACAAGTAGATATAGCTTTCATTAACGATTTTGATTTTTACTTACGTAACACCAAAAACTGCAATAACAATTCAACCATAAAATACATTAGAAACTTTGGTAAAATAGTTAAGCAGTGTTATGTAAATGGATGGATTGATAAAGACCCTTTCTTAAACTATAAAGGTAAAGTAAAAGAGATAGAAAGAACTTATTTATCAGAAGATGAAATTGAATCTTTACTTAATAAAGAATTTAAAATAAAACGATTAGAGTTAGTTCGCGATATGTTTATTTTTTCATGTTTCACTGGTCTTGCGTATATTGATGTCTTCAATTTAACAAAATCTAATGTTGTGATTGGCATAGATGGTGAAAAATGGATTTCAACTCACAGACAAAAGACAGAATCAGCTTCAAAAATTCCAATCCTACCTATTACACAAATGATTATCGATAAATACGAGAATCATCCACTATGTATCAATGAAAATAGACTTATCCCTATTCTATCAAATCAAAAAATGAATGCATATCTCAAAGAACTAGCAGATATTTGTGAAATTGAAAAAGAACTAACTTTCCATATTGCCCGGCATACATTTGCAACTACTGTAACGCTTACAAATGGCGTTCCAATTGAATCAGTAAGCAAAATGCTAGGACACAAAAACTTAAGAACCACGCAACACTATGCCAAAGTATTGGATAAAAAGGTGAGTGAAGATATGCAAATTTTAAAAGAGAAATTTTCGAATAAATTGGTATTAAAAAGTTCTTAATTCATTTGTTAACTTTCTAAATAGTTTAGTATTTAATTCTTGAATTGAATACTAAACTATTTGATTCCTTTTAAAAGCTTATATAGTTTTGTTACAGAAAAACAAATCATGTCAGAGCAAAATAAGCAAGAACGAATTAGAAAAATATACCAAATGCTATTTGAAATGGCTTCTGGAAATCTTCAATTTCAAATTGCTAATTTAGATGAAGAAGATGAAATTGATCAAATCGCTCATAAGCTTAATGAGATTGCTAGTAATATTAAAAATACCTTTCATAAAATCGGTCATGTAATTCCTCAATTTACATATCAAAACTTAGTACAGCATACTTTCATTCTAGATAAAGAATTTTACATTTTGAGCTTTTCATCGAGTGTACTAGACACTTTAAAGTTAAGTCAACAAGAGCTTTCAAAACTTAAATTTTCAAAAATAATTGCAAAACAATCTATTAATGATTGGAAAACAATAGAAAATGAAATTGTTACTAACAACATATTTCATATTACACTTCAATTACACTTATTAGATAAAAACAATCAAATCTACCCCTCCTATTTTACAATTTCATCTTTATTAAACTCTAAAAAAATTGTAATTTCTGGAATCACTACAAATATCGAAGATTATACAAATTATAATATTGCTAATAATAATTTAGCTTCCTCAAAAAAAATTGATAGTAATACTATAGTTCAAAATGTTTATGATTATATAATGAATCATCTTGAAGAACCTCTACCTTCTGTAAATGAACTAGCAAAAATGTTTGGAACAAACGATTTTAGATTAAAAGCTGAATTTAGAAAGCATTTCAATATTAGTATTTATAAATGTTATACAAATGAACGATTAAAAAGAGCAACTTATCTCATTAAAAGAACGAACATTCCATTGAAAGAAATTGCTTTTATAAGCGGATTCAATGATTACAATAATTTTTCCAAAGCATTCAAAAAAAAGTACAATTATGTGCCTAGTGAATTGCAAAGAAGTCTACATGAAGAAGATTAGCATTTATTAAGCCATACTTTTTCAACTAAACTAAATCCCGATTTAACTACTTACAATTATTTGTTTTTCAAAACTTTACACAACAAAAAAAAGTATTATGGAGAACAAATTAAAAAATATCTTAGTTATCATCATCAGCTACTTGTATGTCTTTTTATTTGTGTATGCTGCAATTAGTAAAATACTAGATTTCGAAACATTTATTGTCCAATTGGGACAATCACCATTGTTAAGTGCCTATGCAAAATGGATTGGAATCCTAGTCCCAACAATTGAAATAGTAATTTCGATTCTACTATTAGTTCCTAGAATTAGATATATTGGACTATTTCTAGCCTTTGGATTAATGATGATGTTTTCCACCTACATAATCATAATTTTAAATTATAGTGATTTTATTCCATGTTCCTGCGGCGGTGTACTCTCGGAAATGGATTGGAACGAACATCTTATTTTTAATTTTACTTTCGTTGCTATTGGTGGAATAGGAATTATTCTCGATACGCATTTAAAATTTTCAATAAAAAAGCAATTCGTTCAATTAATGAGTGTAAGCCTTTTAAGTGCTTTTTCTGTTACGGGATTATATCTTTTATCAGAGAATGAAATGCATAGAAACAATAGCTTCGTAAGAAGATATCCTCATCATCCTGTTGACGATTTAAAAGGAATTCCTCTAAAATACAATTCCTACTATATTGCAGGATTTGACAAAGGAAAAATAATTCTTGGAAATAGTACTGCGCCTTTACATTTGCTAGAAATTGATACCACATTAAAAAGTATCAAGGAGGTAAAAATAACTATTTCTGACAACAAAGATTTTCAGTTCTCATCTATTCAATTAAAAATAAAATCACCTAACTTTTATCTGGTAGATGGATCAGTCCCAATAATTTATAAAGGTGTTACTTCAAATTGGAATGCCAAAATATTAACTACCAAATCCAGCAATTTTTCTCTTTTAGAACCTATTACGCCTATCGACTTCATAATAAGAGGAAGTCATTCAAAATCGGGTGAACATATATTAGGACAATTAAGTAAATCCAAAAATTACAAAATAATTGAAACAAATAATGTATTAGAAAAAAGAATAGACGGCATATTTGATACAGATGGTTTACTACTTTACAATGAGCAACTTAATAAAATTATTTACACTTATTACTATAGAAATCAATTCATCATCACAGATTCTCATTTAAACAAAACTAAAACAATTAAAACAATCGATACTGTAAGTCAATCCAATCTTGAATTTGCCTACACAAAGAAAAACACAGAAAAAAAATTAGCTAAGCAACCTAATACAATTAACATATACGCTGCAACATCTGGCAAATACATATTTATCAAATCTGACAGACTTGGAAAGTATGAATCCGAAATCATTGCCAAACAAGCTAGTATTATAGATGTATATGATATTGAAAAAAGAACTTACGAATTCAGTTTTTACTTCTACCACTACAACAATGAAGAAATAAAAACATTTAAAATTTATAATAACCTCCTAATTGGTTTAACCAATAAGCATCTTATTGTTACAAAATTAAAACCAAAATACTTCAAAATAAAATAATAAAAACATACTTGGCCAGTTTCAGGGGAAGATCGAAAACCTGTTAACAGAGTAGATCACAACTATAATTTTATACATTATGAGAACTAAGTTTTTAAAATTCGGTTTGCCAATTGCTGTTTTTGCTTTGGCAATTGTGGGAGCTTTTGCATCGCAAAAAGCAGACAACAAAGTTTTAGCTCCTGAAACAGGTTGGATTAATTATCCAACACCTTGTAATGTTTCAGTTTCTTGTAGAACTGAAATAGGACCTGTGTGCACAATGTTCCACTTAGGACAAGAAAGACAAGCGTATGGAAAAGTAAATCCAAACGATCTTACTTGTTCTAAGGTACTTTACAAAATACCTTAATCATTAATAAAGGTGTCGCTTTTGCGACACCTTTACCTTAACTAACATCAAGTAAAACACCTACTCCATCCAGCTCGCTTTACTTTTACCTTTCAAATAATAATCCAGCCAATCCTTGACTTTATTTGACAAATCTTCTTGATTCTTTTTATCCGCTAATACATGACCTTCATCCGGATATAGTAGTAAAGTACTCTTTTTATCCAAACGCCATAATGCATTATGCAATTTCATTCCATTTTTCCAATCCAATTGTAAATCACCACTACCCGTCCAAGTTAGAATGGGAGAAGAAATATGCTGCACATTTTTTAAAGGCGAATTCCTTTCAAATTCATTACTATAAAAAGGTATAGGCATTCGCATTTGATCATGCTCAAAACGCCACATATTAGATTTTCCATGACCATCAATTGTCAAATAATGATCGAGCAAATCAATAAGAGGAGCACCTATAATTGCTGTTTTAAAAAGTTTCGATTTTCCCATAATGTAAGCCGTTTCATATCCCCCAAAAGAATGACCTAGCAATGCTATAGCATCAGAAGCTATAGGATATTGTTGTACAACAGAATTAACAGCAGCACTAACACAATCCAATGCATCATCACCAGGTGAATTTAACCCATAAGCTATATCTGGTAATAATACAAAATAGCCCGAACTTACGTAATTAGAAATAGTAAAACCCCAATCACTTAAAACCGTCGGGTATGAATAATCAAAAACCTCTTTCGATTTTTTCTCATATATGACTACCAACAAAGGATATTTTTTTTCGGCATCATAATTTTTAGGATAAAACAAAGCTCCTTTCAATGGTTTTTCTTTTGAATTGGTATAGGTTACTAATCTTGATTTACCCCATTCAAATGTCTCTTGTTGTGTATTCGATTGATGTATTAATTGTTCACTTCCATCACTATTCACAACAAACAACCTTGGTGGTAAACTGAAATTTTGCTCTAAAAACAAAAAAGATGTAAAATCCTTTGTTGTTGATACTAAATGAAATTTACTCTCTCGTTTAAACAATGTTTTAATAACACCGTTCGGATACAATAAGACAAAACCTTGTGCAAAGGTTTCTTCGTCTACAGTTTGTAATAAAAGTGGACGCTTAAGGTCATGAACTGTTGACAAAAACCCAAAAGAATAGTAATTAGGTGAAGCAGGTGAATACGGCTCATAAACGCGATAAATAGTTTTTGTAACTGCACCATTTGTCAAACGCTTTTTGGAAGTACCATTTGGCGCTATCAACCAAACATCATATTGGTCATGTATAATAACTTTAGAACCATCCATTGTCCACGATGTCCTATATGTTGGAGGAAACTGCCCAGCACGATCATAGGTAATTTGATGAACAGGGTAAGATAAATTACATGTTAAACACAAATGTGTTTTTTTATAAATATCATAAATCCACCAAGCCTTGTCTTTAAAATAAGTAATGTATTTTCCCGTAGGTGAAATAAGAACCTGATTTTCTAATGTGGTCTGACGGTCAGATAATAAATCTTTCTCTCCAGTAGCTATATTTTTTACATATAGTGCCACCAACTCATTACTACATTTATAAATGGGTGCCAACTCATCAGGATGGTATACCAAAGCATGTTTTGTATCTCCAGTTAATATCGAATTCGGATGTATGGAATCTTCAATCTCATATACCCTATTCGACTTGATATCCCATTTGTACCACTTCAACGAACGATAATAAGCATCATTATTACTTTTTGGCGGAATTGTCAAATCTCCCGACTTCCATATTTGAACCTCCTGATTGGATACAGCTGCTAAATTTTCCAGTGGTTGCTGTAAAGTAAACAATACTGCATCACTTTGTTCAGGTAAATACAAATTTATAGTGGTCAAATCATAACCTTTAGGTAGCAAAGTCTCCGAAGCTTCTAAAGTAAATTTATTAACCTTTTTATCGAATCCTGTACTCCAACAAATCGCAACAGGTTTTTTCAAGTCATTAGATAGATTTCGTTCAAATTTAAAAAAAGCCAAGCGAGTTCCTGAAACATCCCAAGTGAGAAAACTATATAAGTAAGAAGAATCCTTTACAACTATTACCTCAGCAAGGGTTGATTTCAATGCAACAACTTTAACGCTTTGTGATGAGCCTTCTTTAGTAACTAGAGCAATGCGTTTGGCATCGGGACTTACTTTATAAGAAACTATATCATGAATGTAAACCGAACTTTGGTTTTTCAAGTTTAATATCCGCAAATTAATAGTCGCATCTTCTTTTTTAAAAACTAACAAATAAGTTCCATCACCCGAATACAAATAATCAACAATCATTTTATCTATAAATAGCTTTCGTTCCTGTTTTAAATCAAACAAGTACAAACTATCCTTTTGATAATAGGAAAACCAATCACTTTTTGATGAAAAAGTAGCCCAATTTGCCTTTGGAAAACAAAACGATTTTTTGAAAGTAGTATTTTTTAAAAAAAGAGTATCGGCTTTTTCATACTCCAACCCATAACTTACCCAACGACCATCTAAACTCATTAAAGTTTGATTAAACTTACTCCACAAACTATAATCCGTTGCTGTTAATTGTTTTTTATGCTGCGAAAATACGGTCGTTATCAACATAAAAAATAATAATATAAAATACCGCATAATTATTATTTTAAAATTCCCCTAACCCACCCCTTTTTACCTTTTACATACCAGCCCCCCTTAATTATCTAAGGTAGTAACTGCATTAATAACCTGGATTCTGTGGTAATAAATTGGAATTCAATAGTAGTTCTGAAGCGGGTAAAGGCCAAAGTAAATCTTTTGCATCCCAACCCGGTTTAACACTCAAAACACTAGATGCAAATCCAGTACGCTTCAAATCAAACCAACGATGTCCTAATTCGGTAAAAAATTCTCTATTTCGCTCTTCCAAAATTGCATTCAATAAAGTTGCTTGAGTAACAGCTGTTGTGTTAGGTAGTCCTGCTCTATTTCGTATCACATTCAAATCATCCTGCGCTCCTACTAAATCACCCAATTGCGCTTTAGCTTCGGCACGAATTAAATAAAGCTCCTCTATTCGAAATAAAATTGAGTATTCAACTGAAGAACCTGTATTGCCTTGTTCTTTGTATTTATTAGCATAATACCAACTATCTGCACCATCGGTAACCGTTCCAATCCAATTCGCACGACGCAAATCACCTGTTTCAAACGATGCAAGTAATGATGAAGTCAACGCAAAAGAAGGTGGCGGACCACTACTAAATATAAATGTTTGGGCTTCTAAAGTGTTGGAACCTGAAAATTGTGGCAATAACTGCCACAAAGTCCCTGCACTATTCTTTAAGAAAACAGAATTCAAATCGGTTTCAATTGTGTAAAGCGAAGTATTATTTAAAACCTCATCTGCATACAAAACTGCTTGTGACCAATTCTCACTGTAAAGTTTTATTCGCGATAACAAAGCGTAAGCTACACTTCTGTTAGGTCTAATTCGCTCAGGTACAAAATAGGATTCTGGTAACAAAGTCACAGCCTGTTGCAAATCAGTAGTCAATGCAGCATAAACATCCATTACAGCTAGTTTTTCTATATCACTATTTAATTGATAATCAGTTGTTAAAACGTAAGGTATCTCACCATATAAATTAACTAAATAAAAATGCAAATAAGCCCTAATAAAATAGGCCTCTCCTAATAAACGCTCCTTAGAATTCAAACTAATTCCTGTTGAATTAGAAACTCCTTCAATAATAGAATTAGTTGCATAAATCAAATTATAGGTAGCATTCCATGTGAGCGTTACTGTTGAATTAGATGGAAGTAAATTATTCTGATAAAACTCAAATGCGGGCAAACCTCCTATTCCATAATAATCCAATTCATCAGCATAATTCCCTAGTAAACAACTTAATCCATTAGACGTTCCCGTAACTAACTGCTCACTTCGCAACTTGGTGTAAATGTGAATCAAAGCTGCATCAGCAGTAGCTTCATCTTCAAAAACTATAGGTCCCGTCAATTGATTTGAAGGCAAATCTACAGCTACAAATTCTTCACAACTTTGCGAAGCAAATCCTATAAAAAGGAAACAAATCCAAAAGGATAGTTTATTTTGAATAACTATTTTCATAATTGTTTTTTTTAAAATTAAAAAGTCAATTGCATCCCTAAAGTCAATACACGTAATGTAGGTAACTGACCTCTAGATTGATTTTCAGGGTCTGCTCCGTTAAATCGTGTGAAAGTCAATAAATTCTGTCCTTGAAAGTAAAGTTTACATTTAAAATTTTTCAAAATAGAATTTGGCAATGTATACGAAAAGGATAGATTTTTCAAACGTACATAAGAAGCATCACTATAAGCCGCATCACTTCGTGTATAATAAGAATAAAAAGCATTTACAGCCGCACCATTAAAACCAGCCGTGTAGAGTTGTGTGGGGCCTGTATCGCCTACTTGTTGCCAATGATTTAATACAGAGTTAGGCATATTACTTGAAGACCCTGGTAAAGCAGAAATTGCATTGCTATTAACCCCAATCTGTTTTACAAACTGAAATAGAAAATCCAATTCCCAGTTTTTATAACGCAAATTATTTTGCAATCCTCCAAAATAATCGGGTGAGGTATCTACAATCTTTTGACGATCTTCTAAATCAGTCAATAATCCATCACCATTAAAATCTCTAAATTCATAAATTCCAGTAGTTGGGTTAACCCCAGCAAATTCATAGACCTTATAAATTCCTAAAGGCTGACCTATAACATATTGATTCGCATAGACCGAACCCTCTAAATCAGGGAAAGCTATCAACTCATTCTTAGGTAATGTTAAATTGACAGAAGTAGTCCAATTGAAATTTTTCTTTGAAAAATTTACACTTCGAAAAATCAACTCTAAACCTCTATTTTCAACAGTGGCATCTAAATTAGCTTGCATGGAATTAAAACCTGTTGTACCGGGTAAAGGAATCCCAACTAACTGATTCGAAGAACGATTTTTAAAATAAGCTGCAGTTATAAAAATAGCGTCATTTAAAAATCCAGTTTCTAATGCTACTTCAAATTTTTTATTTACTTCCCAACTAAAATCAGGATTAAACAAACGGTCAGGTACCAAACCTATTACACCATTATAACCAATACCACTGGGTGTGTAGGTATTTAAAAACTGATAATCCCCTATTTGATCACTGCCCGTAGTACCGTAACTAGCTCGTAATTTTCCAAAACTTATAAACGGAAGTTGTTTTTCAAAAAAGTCGGTTTTACTAAACAACCAAGCAGCACCTACAGCTCCAAATGTAGCAAAACGGTTACCAGGTCCAAAACGGCTTGAACCATCTCTACGCCCTGTTAAATTAAAAAAATATTTGTCTTGTAAGCTATAATTCAAACGACCAAATAATGCCATATAACGGTAATTGATTTCGGAATCGTTCATGATTTGAGTAAATGAAGCAGCCGACAAATTGTCTAACAAAGCATTACTCGAAAATCCTGCACCATAAACCGCTAACTGAGTCGCACTTCGCTCTTGAAAAGTACTCCCAAGCAACATACTAACTTTCCCATTACCTAAGGTCTTTTGCCAATGTATTTGGGGTTCTATACTCCAAGAATTCTGTTGAGATTGATTAACCATGGTAGACGAAATAGCACTGGTTAATCCATAAGCGGGATTATAAATAGTCGACGGACTTGTACTAGACTCTGCTACTCGGGTATCACTATAACCAAAAGATGATTTCAATTCTAAATCGGGAAGTATAGCATAAGAAAGGGTACTTCCAACGGTTAAACCTTTAGTAGTTGTTAAATATCTTCCATTCAACAAACTCAAAGGATTATCCCAAGTGCCGTTTTCCCAATTCAAATTCCCATCAGCATCATATAAGGCAGGTGCGTTGGGTGCTATAGTTGTTGCCAATCGAGTCAAATCGGTACTAAACAAGTTGTTTTTATCCGCAACATAATTACCCGACATATTCATTTGAAACTTTTGGTTATCAGACTGATGGGCAATATTGAAATGAACGGCACTTTTACCATAACTAAAATCACCTGGAAATACCGTGGTCTCATTAAAGTGTGTCCCTCTCACCATAAACTGAGTATTTCCTGTTCCTCCTGAAACACCTAACGAAATATTTCTCGTTAGAGCAGTTCCTCCTATCAATTCTTTTTGCCAATCAGTATAACGGTTACGATCCCAAGTACCATTAACATCATACGCCCAAAACGGATAACTACTTATGCCATCATTAGCAAAGGCTTCTTCACGCATGGCTAAATATTGTGGAGTATTCAATAAATCCAGTCTTCGGCTGATTGTACCTGCCCCAGTATAAGTGTCAACAGTAAATTGTGTCTTGCCTTTTTTTCCTTTCTTAGTGGTAATCAGCACTACTCCATTGGCGCCTCTAGAACCATAAATGGCTGTAGCATCCGCATCTTTTAATACTTCAACGCTTTCAATATCGGAAGGATTAATAGCATTCAAAGGATTTAAAACTCCTCCCATAATAGAACCTGATATAGCAGCATTTCCCATACTCTCCGTTGAAAATGGCATACCATCAACCAAATACAAAGGCTGATTGCCTTCGGTTCGAATACTATTCACTCCGCGAATTTGTATACTAAATCCACCGCCTGGAACACCCGTAGCCTGCGTAATATTTACCCCAGCCATTCGTCCTTGCAATGTAGCCAAAACATTGGTTACGGGTTGTTGTTCAATAGCTGCAGCTTTTACAGTTGCAATACTACCTGTACCCTCCTTGTCTTTTACATTATAATAACCTGCATTTACAATCACTTCTTTAAGTGTTGTTGTGTCTTCTTGTAGATTAATTTTAATTATAGTCCTGTTGTTAATTGGTACTTCTTGTGTTTGATATCCTAAATAGGAAAACACTAAGACATCACTGGGTTGAGCAGTAATTTGAAAGTTACCATCAATATCGGTTAACGTTCCGGTTGTGGTTCCTTTGATAACAACGGTAACACCCGAAAGCGTACCCACGTTATCGGAAACAGTTCCTTTGATAACCGTATTTTGTGCTTGTAGTATAGCTGTTGAAAATACAGCTAATGTGAGAATAAGTTTGGGCAATAGTTGTGATGCCCAATAACTAAAGAATGCATTTTTATTCATACTTTTGTGTTGGTTAAATGAAACATTGGTTTTGTTTGCTTTAGTCCTCTAGCTAGTTTGCCGACGGTTTAGGGGACTTTTTTGTTAGCCACGAATGGCATTGATTATCATGTTTGAATTCATGTAATCATTTGACATACTATTTTGTTTTACATCATAGGCATTTATTTTTTAAGGTTTCTAAGTTGAAAAGTGATACTGCCGTTGCTTAAAAAAGTACAGCGCAGGCAGTGCCCTTCCAAACTAACTAAAATGTTAAATGAGTTATTTGCGAAACTTTGTAATGAAAGCAGTGCTAAGAATGATGTTGAGTAGTGACTTTTAGGCATAAAAAAAAGGCATGGAACTCAACAAATCCGCTATCAAGGTACTGGTATACCGAACACACGAATAAGTGAGCCCACGCCAGTATTGACGTGAGCATCTGACTTATCATCTCGTGTGTTTAAAAATTACCAGTTTTTGATGACGAGATTCTAAGCGAATGCTTCAATTTTTTTTTGAAGAATCGCAAATTTATTAAAAATATTAAACAAATATAAGTAAAAAAACTAAATGTGGTTTTATAAACCTACAATATTTTTTCAAAATGTAATGAAATTGCCATTAAAAATGAGTAATGATTGATAAAGATGAATTTTTAATTCTTTTTGGAAAGATTATAGAAAAGCATAGAATTGAACAAAATCTAAGCTACAGACAATTAGCTCAAAGATGCGATATTGATCATAGTAACATTAGCAAGATTGAAAAGGGTGAAATCAATATCACCTTAAATACTATTCTTGAATTATCAAAAGGATTAAAATTACAACCAAACCAGCTATTTGATTTCAAAATTGATTTAGACAAGGAATAATTTTATTTATTTAAGATTCAAAGGTATTATTAAAATACAAAATGTATATAAAAGACTTTTGAAAGTCAAACTCAGCCAAGAACTTTTAATATATGAAATTAATTGATATATCACAATGGCCTTCTGGCGATCAAAGGTTCGTTCCTATTGGGAAGAGAATTAAAAAAGTGGTATTACATCCCGAAACTTATGATTTGTTTTATTTTAAAGAACCAAAAGAAAAATATCCATGGGAATTTTGGAATGAAATTATTGCATATGAAGTTGGAAATAAGTTAGGTTTTAATGTATTAAAATATGAAGTTGCTACTTTAGACGGTATCGGCGGATGTCTTTCAAAATCAATGACAGAAGATTTCACTCAAGAATTAATTCATGGACAACAAGTCCTTTTAAGAATTTATCCAGAGTTTGAAACAAAAAGAGGAACAGACCATACTTTTCAACTAGTTGAGAGTTTCTTTAAGTCATTAAAAAAAGAAGAGGAAAAATTAATTATAAACGATTTTATAAATATGCTTGTTTTTGATTCAGTTATAGGAAATAGGGACAGACATCAACAAAATTGGGCAATTATAAGAGAAATCAAAATACAAATTAGACCAAATAAATATTTCGGGTTAAAAAAAGATACAAACTCACCTATTATTACTAGAACTGTTCGATTTTCTCCACTTTTTGATAATGGCAATTGTTTAGCTTATAATATTATTGAAGAAAATTTAGATAGTTTTATAAATGATGATTATAAATTAGAAAAGTATTTATTTGGAGAGAAAGCTGTATCCCATCTAAAATGGTTTGGTGCTGCAATGCCACATATAGAATTACTAAAGCACATATCAAAAATCTATCCGGATGTTGTATTTAATTCTATAAAAAAAGTTAATGAGAGTTTTAACGAAAATATAATTAACGATATTGTTTTAAACATAGATAATGGTATTATCTTTGCAAATGAAAAATACTTCCTTTCACCAAAAAGGAAGGAATTAATAAGTAAATTAATAACAATCAGAACAAAAAAACTTTTACAGGAATTCTTGTAATATGATATTAAAAAAAATCTATTTAAGTTGGAGACCAGGCAAAGGAGATGGTCGATTTTTAGTAGGTGTCTTTTCAAGAGAAAATTCATCAGGGGACGATATTGTATTTAAATATCAATCCGATGAAGTCAAGAAAGCTAGTAACAAAGGATTTTATAACTATCCCGAGTTTCCAGACTTTGACAAAGAATATCGTACCAATCTAAAAACAGCTTTATCTTTAAGATTGATGCCAAAAACTAGAGCGGATCGAAACAATTATTTATCTTTTTGGAACGCTAACATTGAAGGTCTAGATTGGTTTGATGAATTAGGGTTTACACAAGGAGAGTTAGCAACTGACACCTTTGAATTTCTTGCTGAATATCCAAAAAAACACAATGGTGTAGGAGTTAATTTTGTTTCAGACATTGCTGCCCTATCCCATTTAAAATTAGATTCAGATTGCGTAAACATAGGTGATAAATTAAGATTTGAACTTGAGCCAGAAAATCAAGTTGATAAATCAGCGGTAAAGATTTTCAAAAATTCTGAATGTATAGGTTACGTTAAAAGAGGTCATAACTTATTCTTTCATAAAGTCAAAAACGAAGAAATTGACATAAGGGTAACGAATCTTGAAAAAAATGGAAAAATGAAACAAATATATTTTTCAGTAAGAGTAATATAACTTTATTACAATCAATATTAAAAGATGCCAATTGGCATCTTTTTTTTATTATACAAAAACAAGAAATACTATATCATTTCGTTTTTGCATAGTAAAATTCCAAAAATACATACTAAAAAAGAATTGAGGTAACTAATTTACCTTAGTTTTTAAATGAACATGTTATATTGATAATAGAAATAATTAGTTGAGTTATTAATGGTTTGCTGACATTTATATGAGAGTTAAAATATAGAAAACTAAGGAATATTTTAAGGTCATGATAATTGGAAAGAAAACTATTAAAACAAAGTTGATTTTTTTAACAATATAGATGTTTTAATGATTTAAAATAAATAATAAAAGTTTTGAAAAATATGAAAAAATGGGATAGTTCAAGAACGTATGCTTTAATCATGTTCATTGGTTTAGTTATTCTTATTTTACAGTTGATTTATATCTATTTTGATATTAAGAGTTAAATGTTTAGGCAACTTTTTTTATTAATAAATTTTAAAAGCTGTATATATTTGATTATATAAACAAGTTAGCAGTAACCCTAAAAAAACTCAAAAACAATATGAAACTTCCAAACTGGTTTAAAATATTATGGTGGATTTTACTAATCGGATTGACAGGAATAATTCTATTTAACCGTTTTGACGAAATAATTTCAGGACAATCTGTTCTATTTGATATTTTTATTTTTTTAATTTTTGTGGCGCTAATGCTTGTACCCATTTTTTCAGAAATTGATTTTTTTGGCATTAAGCTAAAAAAAGAAATTGAAGACCTTAAACAAGATATTAGGATTAAACTAGGAGACATAAAAAACGAAATTCGCAGCAGTCAAACTCAAACTGTACATCAAACCGTTCAGACATTTGGACCTCCACCACCTGACAATAAATTACCTGAGCTACAATACGAAATTGAAAGGATTTTAAGTGCCAAACTAAAAGAACACGGTATCACACCAGACATCAAAATAGCTAGACGTATTGATGTTCCACAAGGCAATTTATTAATGTTCCAAGTACGTTTTAACATTGAAAAACAATTAAGACGGATTTGGGTACAACGATTTGATAGTGGTAATTTTGACCCTAGACATCAGCCATTAACTCGAATTATTCAAGACTTAGCCAAATTTGAAATTATTGATAACAACTTTTTTGTTATACTAAGAGAAATACTTTCAATTTGTAATTATGCGATTCACGGTGAAAAAGTAACGGAAAATCAAGTTTCGTTTGTGACCAAAAACGCTAAACAAATTTTAGATTATTTAAGCCAAGTAAAATAATATGTACTCATTTGAATTTGCGCGATTCCTTTCACCTTTCATGAAAGCAATATAATCAAAAAGATGCATAGGCATTTTTTTTGAACAAATTTTAAAAGTTTTATTTATTTAATAATATAATATAGTAATTGTAACGCAGAATCAAAATTATAACTCAATTTTAAATCAAAAATGAAAAAAGTAATGTACTTAAAAGTATTAATAAATCCTTTAGACGACGAAACAAAGCTTGTCGAAAAATTGTCGGAAATAAAAGATGTTGAATTCTTTCATTATTTTCCAGAAAACAATGAAATTAACATCGAAAAAGAAAAAGAATGGCTACTTGATGTTGGAATAACAGAAGCTTTTAATACTTCTCAATACCTTGAAGCTCTTGGAACAACCAGCCATCGTCCTGGTGATATCAAATTACTCATTCAAAAATATCTCGACAGAACAATAAAAACAAATAAACTCATTATAATTGATAGATATTTTTTTCCAAATAATCACGATGCAACTTATCCAAATTTTGTAGTAGATATTTTAGATAAATATTTATCAATTATAGATGAAATAACATTTATTACTTCGCCAAGATATAATTCTGTTGCTGCAAACTCAATTAAAAGTCTGCTATTTAGTAAAAAAGAAACATTAACCATCAACATAAAACATACAGATGACTTTCACGACAGATTTTGGATAAGTAACTATAATGGTAAAGGACTTTTCTTGGGAACTTCTCTAAATGGCTTCGGGAGAAAATATGCATTAATTGATTATATAAATACCGCAGACGTTCGATTAATTATAGCAGAACTTAACACTCAAGGATTGATTTAAATAAAGATAACTGCTGATTACACATGTTACTATTGCACTTCTTCCTTTAATTTAAACTATTTTTCGAAAAAAAATACCCCCCTTACTGGTGGGCAAATCCTTTCGCGTAACCATATAAATTAGCACAAAAAAAATAAAAATAACTAATTATTTTATCATTTCGTTTTTGCATAGTAAAATTCCAAAAATACTTACCAATAAAGAATTGAGGTAACTAATTTAGCTTAGTTTTTAAATGAACATGTTATATTGATAATAGAAATAATTAGTTGAGTTATTAATGGTTTGCTGACATTTATATGAGAGTTAAAATATATAAAACTAAGGAATATTTTATGGTCATGATAATTGGAAAGAAAACTATTAAAACAAAGTTGAATTTTTTAACAATATCGATGTTTTAATGATTTTAAATAAATAATAAAAGTTTTGAAAAATATGAAAAAATGGGATAGTTCAAGAACGTATGCTTTAATCATGTTCATTGGTTTAGTTATTCTTATTTTACAGTTGATTTATATCTATTTTGATATTAAGGATGGAGATTAGGCATTTATAACTATTAATTACTTAACAAAAAAGACCGTAATATTTTTACCCAAAACACCGTAACAATATCATTTAATATTTTATTTAATTGCCAAAAATTTTAAACAATGAAAGCTTTGAGTTTAAATGTTAATATATCTAAAAATTATTATAAATAAATTATTTAGTTATATAGATTTGATGATATAAACAAGTTACAACAAGTGTAAAACAAAAACCAAACAGACAAAAAAACACATCTAAAAAAATGGCATATAAAAGTAAAAGCATACTACAAATTGTAAAAGAAATTGAAGGTAGCAAAGTTTTCCTACCAGCTTTACAAAGAAAATTTGTTTGGGGAAAACCTCAAATTGAACTTCTTTTTGATTCATTAATGAGAAACTTCCCTATTGGAACTTTTCTCTTTTGGAATTTAAATAGAGAAGTTGCTAACAACTATGTTTTTTATGAGTTTTTGAGGGAATACGACCAAAGAAATCCATACAATAAAAAGAAAGATGGTAGTTTATTAAATCCTGAAATAATTGGTGTGCTTGATGGACAGCAAAGACTCAGTTCGATGTATATTGGACTTCAAGGTACACACACAGAAAAAGCACCATATATGCGTTGGGCAGATGATAATGCTTATCGTAAGTCAAAACTATTTCTAAACTTACTTTCGCTACCTTACAGAGTAAATTCTGAAAATATCATTGAAACTATTGAGGAACAGAATTTCGAATTTAGATTTCTTACTGAAAAAGAAAGTGAAGACTGGGTATATAGAAAAATCAGACAACAAGATGAAAATGGAGCAGAAAGGGTAAATGAAGACAATATGTTTTGGTTTAAAGTTGGAGACGTATTATCGTGGAATGCCGACCCAGAATTTGATATTATTATAGACTCATTTATAAAAAAATGTAAGAACCAAAAACAAAAAGATATTATCAATGAGAAAAGAAGGTTAGTAAAAAAAACGCTTGAAACTTTACATAAACGAATATCAACTGACCAACTTATCAACTATTTTGAAATTGACAAGCAAGATCTAGAAGATATACTAAAAATATTTATTCGTGTTAATAGTGGTGGAACACAATTAAATAAAACTGACTTGTTATTTTCTACAATAGTCGCTACCTGGGACAGCGGCAGAGATGAAATTGAAGGGCTACTACAAAAAATCAATAGAAAAGGAGATGGTTTTGGCTTCTCAAACGAATTTTTAATGCGTTCTTGTTTGGTATTAACAGACGCCCCAGTTCTTTATAAGGTCAATTCATTTAAATCTGAAAATGTTCAAAAAATCAAAAATGAATGGAAAAATATTGCAAATGCAATTGAACAAACTGTTGAACTTTTAGTAGAGTTTGGATTTAATCAAAGCTTATTAACTTCTCAAAATGCAACCATAATTATCGCTTATTACATATACAAAAATGGAGTAATTAATGATACAACTAAGCTTGATATCAAGAAGTATTTAATACACTCCTTACTAAATGGTATTTATGGTAGTTCTCAAGATCAATTGATTGCATTTTTGAGAAATGCATTCCGTGCACAATCAAAAGATGAAAATGGTAAAATAATATTCAAACTAAAAAGCAATCATTTTTCTTTTGAGGAAATTTTAAAATTTGAACTTCCTTCACGAAAATCTCTATACATAACAGAAATTGAATTAGACAATTTTATGTCATACCGAAAGGGTGCTTCATCATTCTTTGTTTTATCATTACTATACCCTAACTTAAAATACAAAGAGGTTCAATTTCATCAAGATCACATACACCCAGCATCTAAATTTGATGTTGACAATTTTAACAAAATAGGACTATCTAAAGAAATGCAAGATGAATGGTTAAAACTTAGGGATACAGTTCCTAATTTACAGCTTTTAGAGGGAAGACAAAATGAATCAAAGAATGCAACTGCATTTAAAGTTTGGCTAGATAAAAAAGATGAATCAGTAAGGACTTATTTTAAAATTAGCAATTTTATACCCGAGGACATCAGTTTAGATTTCTTAGACTTTCTTGAGTTTTACGAAAAAAGAAAGTCAGTATTAATAGAAGAGCTCAAAAAAGTACTAGCTATAAACAATAACGCCCAATTAACAAACCAAGAATATTTAGAAAAAGAAACAATTGCAGACGAGGACTAAAACAGTAAAAACACAACTGGCATCAGCTGTTTTGTAATAAGGAGGGGGTACTACTAAATTGTAAATTTTATCTCGTATTAAACTTTGTGCTAGGTTGACAGTTTAGTGCTTCCAAATCCGCTTACCAAAACGTTGGTAGTAATTTTACCGAAAAAAAAGGAAAATAAAATATGAAATTAAAAATTCAACTTTACATATTATCATTGTGGCTATTGTTTATTTTATTATTTATCAATAAAGTAAAAATCCCTCTTTGCTTTTTTGATTGTGAATTTGTAGGCTGGAAGAAACTGCTTTTAGACAACATAATTCCAACTATTTCAATAGTTATTGTTGTTCTTGGATTTATATTTTATTTCAGATTTAAATATATTGTAAGCGGTAATAAATCTTTACCAGAAAAAGTAACAAATATTGAAAATATAAATTGGGAACATTTAACATTCTTAGTAACTTATGTTATTCCACTTTTAAGTTTTGATCTAGATTTTAACTTAGATGAAGATAGAAATAGTCTAATGTTCTTTTTAGTCTTAATAATTATTGGATTGATTTATGTTAAAACAAATATGTTTTATACAAATCCAACTCTTGCAATTTTAGGATACCACATTTATAAAATTTCTACAACGAAAAGGAATAACGTTATATTCATTTCAAGAGATATAATTTCTGAAAATGATTGGATTGAATATAAATTATTAAGTGATAACATTTACATAGCAAATAAATCTAAACCAAATGAATTTACAAGAACTTAGAGATCAATTGAGTATTATAAATGATGAAGTTAATCCTATTGGAATAAATGTTCATCTTATTAAAAAAAATGATGATGAAACAGAAACAATTTTAAAAGCTGATATTTCGGTTGAGCTAGCTGATGAATTAAAAGAAATTTTCAGAGCTACAATAAATAATAAATTCTTCGATAATCAAGAATTAGTTTTAAGAGAAATCTCAAGTTCAATTGAAACTTTTAATTCAATTTTCTACTATGATTTGGAAGAGTTTCCAGAGAAATTAGCATCAGCTAACAATTTTGACCCATTCTCCGAGTATGAAGATTTTTCTTTTAACAATGACGATATAGAAAGTATAAAAGCTATATTAATAACTGTTGGGAATGTTGAAAATCATTTTACAATTTACAAGCATGTTTATCCTGTTACAATTGTAAGACAAGATAGAATGCTTGGCTTTCTTCCTATTGGAGATAGATTTGAAAAACTAAGTTCAAACATTTTGCAAATCAACAACTCAATAGATTTCCTTTTCGCAAACGATAATTTATTTGTAAACAATATTAAAACATTATCATCGGCTTATGGTTATAATGAAATTATAAAAAATCAGGCAAGACAAAATATAACGTTAATTCAAGATTTAGATTTAATAGCCAACATTGGTGAATTAACCGCTTTCGTTAATAATATAAAATATGCAAAACGAGTTCTGCGAATAAATGCAAATTCTCCTGTGTTACAATTAGCAAAATTGAGAGTTATAGAGTTTATAACAAATCATCCTAAACTAAGTACAAAAATTAGACTGAATGCAACTAATGACAGAATTATGCTTGATACTGACATATCAAAAATAATTACAATCGGTATATTAAATGATGACTATCTGAAATCTAACTTAACCGATCTTGATTATGAAAGTGAAAACAAATCCGAAATAGAAGAAGATTAAAGAAACTACCACCAACAGACGAAAACAATGCAGAATCTTCAAAATTCATGGAAAAATTAAACGCATTAATTCCAGATTTGTTTAAATATTAAAACAAATGATCAGAACAAAGAATCAAATTAAAATTCACTTTAAATTTTAAGATTTACAATCGTTTATTTTTATCTGAAAATTATAAAAAAATGAACAAATTTATTACTGGTGAAAACCTTGAAAATGCAGTTTATGAAATAATATGGGAGGCAAAAAAAAACCTTATAATTGTGTCTCCATTTATAAAACTTGATGACTATTTCAAAAGATTATTTAATAATCATATCAACAACCCAAAATTACATATATTAATTGTATTTGGTAAAAATGAAAACGAAAAAAACAAAAGTTTAAGTAATGAAGATTTTAACTATTTTAAAAAGTTTCTCAATATAAGTATTGTTTATGTTCCTAATTTACATGCTAAATACTACGGAAATGAGAAAAAAGGAGTAATTACATCTATAAACTTATACGATTATTCTTTTAAAAATAATATAGAATTTGGTGTTTACTCTGAACTTAATCTTTTAAGTAAATATAGAAAGAATGCCGATAATGACGCATGGCAAACATGCTATAATCTTGCAGAAAAAAGTGAAGCAATTTTTATTAAACGACCTGTATACGAAAAGAAAATACTCAGCCCTATTTTAGGAAAAAATTATGTGAAATCGGACATTTTACATGACATTACGTCAATCTTTTTTTCTTCATTTGATAGTATCAAACAATATCAAATAAAAACTTTGAATGATTTTGATTCTGAATTAGATTTAGGATCAATGACTAAATTAAGACCATATAGAGAAGTGATTGAAATACAAACAATTGGATATTGCATAAGAACTGGTGATAAAATTGCATATAATCCAAACAAGCCATATTCAAATAAATCATACAGAAGTTGGGCATCCTTTAAAAAAGAAAACTATCCAGAAAATTTTTGTCATAAAACAGGTAAACGTTCAAACGGAAAAACATCAATGAAAAAACCAATACTCTAAATAGTTAATAGTATTATAATCAAGATCATGGATACCAAAGCTGAACAATATTATCCGACCTACACTTTCAAACCTGAAAATCGGGATGTTGTCTTATTGGAATTTGAAGAAGCTCAAAAAATAGCAAACAGTCAAACAAAAGTTTATGGACAAGTAACCAATATACTTTTAGCTGTTATAACTGTTTTAATCCCATTATTCTTTAGTCAAGAAAAAGAAACTAATCAAACATTTAATATAATAAAAGAAAATGCATTATTCTTTTCAACTATTATTTTTTTATTTGGTGCATTGTTGTTGCGTTATTTTGTAGACTTACAAAAACAAATAACAATCAACGGAAGAAAATTAGTTACACTCAGAACAATGCTGGGTTTAGATTACGGTCATATACATTTAACGCTTCCTAATTGGCGTGTTGAGGGCGCTACAAATCCTTTTACAATAAAATATTTCAACGGATGGCTAATGTTTCAAAGCATGCCCTTTTGGGTTCTAACCATTGGAGTAAATGCTATTTGGTGGTTAACAACTAAGGATAGAAATGTACATTCAATTTCAATAAATGATATGCCCCTATTTACAATATCTTGGCTAACAGGCAATGTAATTATCACAATAACTTATTTACTGGTTTTTAGACGAAACTTAAATGATACACACGAAACAAGCTTTCTTAACATTGGAAGATTTATTGCTAGTCTTATACGTTTTAAACTAGTCGAAAATTTTGAATACACAATTTATAGAGCAAAACTCGAAGTTTTTGAAATGTCTCGTTTAAATGTAAACTTCGAAAACTTAAAATCTATACTTATAGACATTGAAGATAAATGTTTTTAAACCAATAAAGGAGTTTCTATTAAAGCACTTCTTAGAGGTGCAATTAGTCAAATTAAATATTTAAAAAAAGTATTTCACCTCATTGAAAGTGGTGGTTCAACAATAACTATGCAATTAGCCAGGACATTATTTATACCTTCAAATCAAAACAAATACATAAGAAAAATATTTGAAATTTGGATTGCAATTTGGTTAAATAGAAAATTTACAAAACAAGAGATTTTAAACTTATATATAGTTTCTGTTCGCTATGATTATGCGGTAATGGGGTTATCAAAAGCAATTAAACATTTTTATGGAAACATAAATAAAAAAATATTAACTCCTGAAGAAAGCTTTGTTTTAGTTGAAAGACTTTCAAATGTTACAGGTACTCATAAACAAGAAAGAATTAACTATTTAATTAACAAGTCAACCGTTGAATTAGACCTATATAAAATCAATCGCATTTATCAAACCTTAAAAGAACAAAAAAAAATTAAATAGCTTTCCACCGCGATACATGATATAATTATTAAGTTTGATGTAGGAGATTTTATTTTAAATTATAATATTTGTTGAGTAAAAACATTTTATTTAACATAAATAATAAAATACTCAATTCGGGAATATTAGTATTCAATTCGGGAATTGCAATAAACACTATTTTTTTTAACACTTTTACTCTTTTAGATTTGTCAAACAACCAAATCTAAAACTGAAATGAAAAACTTCACAAATAGACTATTAATTGAATTAGAAAATCAATTAGAAGAAACCCAAACTATTGAAGATGATCCAATAAAAAAATTAGAAGTGGCTATTGAGTATGTTGTCATTTCATTAGAAAAATTAAAAGCATTTTTTAAAAATTATAACCTAAATAATAAACAAGATGAAATCTATTTCTTTAAAGAAATCAAACCACAATTTACAAGTAAATTAATTTACTATAATGAGATTTACAATATTGAAATAAATAAACCCATAGGTGATGAAAAAAGAATAAAAAAATACTATTCTAAAGAAATAAAAAAACTTAAAAACTTTTTTACAAAAAATAAAGAGTTCTACAAATATTACAGAACAAAAAACACCTGCCTTGATAAAAAATATTTCTTAAGAAAAAAATACGATATAAAACTCACATTGGAAAGTTATTACTTCCAATCAGATCCAGTCTTTTCTACCACACACGATTACTTGATCGCTAAACTTATAGCAAACGAAAAAATCATTATTTTTCTTGAAAACAAACTAAATAACCAAACAGCTAATACTACCAAAAAAAATGATAAAAACATTTTGAAATGGACTGGAACAAAAGTGGCATTAGTTGAACTCGTATATGCATTACATAACGAAAAAATCATCAACAATGGAAATATAAGTTTAAATGAATGTATAAAAGCAGTTGAAAATTTTTTCAATACCGAAATAAAACAACATAATCGAATCTTCCTTGAAATAAGAAATCGAAAAACAATTGATAAAACAAACTTCATAAATTCTCTTCAAGTCAATCTAAATAATAAAATAAATCAATTAGATGAATAATATAAACTGTAGACAAAAGCAGTCTAAAAAAATACTCTAATTAAAGATATACCGCTTTAGACTGCTTATTTAATTGTTAATTAGTCAAAATTCCACATACTAATGAAGATGTTAATCCATTTTCAATTCCATTTGAAGAACCAACAATATTACCTAATAAATTAGTTATTAAAGAGTCCCAATCAGGATCTGAGTTCCTCTTAGGTCTACGTTTACTCTCATAAGCACTGAATCGAGCAATTGAAGTCGTACTTAAAATGATAGCTTTGTCTGATGCTAATAAATCGTCAGAATTTATAATTTGATCCTCAAAAAGAATTATATAGTCTAAAATTGGATCACTCTCAATGTTCTTGTCAAAATGAAAATTAAAATCAATAAGAAAGGTTTTCATCTTATTTTTGGCAATATTCGAAAGAGAAGAATTTGCTAAGAAAGTGTCAATACATAAAGTCTCACAAGCCAATAGATTTGAGACTGCAGTTACTCCTTGAAAAGAATAAGGAGCAGTAAAATGACTTTTGAAACTACCATTTTGATTGGCTAATGTTTCCACTTTTGTAATAACATTTAAAAGTGTTAAAGAATCGTTTTTCTGTGCATAAAATTCTAAATAAAGCTCATAATGTAATTGACCTACATAATCATAAGAATTAGCTGGGTTAAAAGGCATAGCTGAGTCGTTACTGGAAATTTTATTAGTATTCAATAAATTAGATTGAGTTGAATTTAACATATCAACTTCTGAAGTTTCACTGCAAGAAAATAATAAAAAAATAGATAGAATGCATAAATAAAATAATTTCATGATGTTTAATTTTTTGATAATACTGATTACTTGTTTTCATCAGTTCATCTTGCCCGGGTAAGCTGAACTAGGTTGGATGTATAGCTTATAAATCCTCTTGAATTCGAGACAAAACTATCCTACAATTTCAGCCTCCGCAAACCATGATAAGTGCAATTCACGAATTAAACAACTTAAATTCCCGAATTAAACAATTCAAAAAAGTTATTTTTATTATGCACTTTAATCGATTGTTTTATTTATTGTTAATTTTTTTGAATTAAATTTGCTAGTAAAAGCCTACAAATCTTACTAATCTATACTAATTAAGATTAAACAACACTAACAATGTAAAATGAAAAAAATAATAGCTTTTTTTTGTGTAATAACTAATTGTGTCTTTCTACAAGCAAATCCTCTTTCAGACAGTATAATTAACAATTTGTGTAAAAGTGATTATGAATATTTAAAAGAAAAAGTCGGAGAAAACAAGATAAATATCAACTTCAAAAAAGCATGGCTTTTAAAAGCAAAAAAAGAAGGTAATTTAATAGAGCAAATTAATGCTTACAGGCAATTAATGATAAATGAGCCTAATAGTAAAAAGAAAAATTATTCGGATTCTATAATAACAGTTGCTCTAAAAACCAATGAAAACAATATTATCGGAAGTGCTTTTTTAAATAAAGGCATAGTTTTCTATGAAAATAAAGAATTGGTTAAAGCCTTAAACTATTATTTAAAAGCAGAGGATTATTTAGAAAAAACAAAAGATTTATATACTTCTAATAAAACGAAATACGCAATAGCACAAACTAAGTATTACTTAGGATTTTATGACGAAGCTATTAAAATTTTTAACGAAGTAGCTGTTTTCTTTATTGAAGAAAATGATAGAGCGTATCTAAATACACTACATGCTTTAGGATTGTGTTATCAAAAAATTAATAATTTTAATAAATCAAAATATTACATCGATTTAGGAAAAAATCTTAGTCAAGAATGGAATATAAAAGAAATGTTAAAATATTTTGAACATACTCAAGCTATTAACTTGTATCATCAAAAAAAATACAATTTGTGTATAGAAGGGTTAAAAAAAGTAATTCCTAAATTAAATAGAGAAAACGACTTTGATAATAAAACAGTTGCCGAATTTTACATTGCAAAAAGTTATTGGCAACAAAAGAAGTACAAAGATGCACTACCCTACTTACTAAAAGTAGATAAAACTTTCTTAGAAAAAAACTATATACGTCCTGATTTAAGAGAAAACTACGAGTTACTTATCAAATATTACAAACAAAAAGAAGATACTAAATTACAATTGCTTTATATCAACAGACTGCTTGAAGTAGACGAACTTTTAAACCACAATTATAAAAACCTTTCACAAAAGATTTTTAAAGAATATGACGCTAAAAAGTTAATTAATGCCAAAAACGAAATAGAAAACGCAATGAAATGGAAAAATAAAGTAGCATATGCAACTTCATTTTTTTTATTAATTAGTACCGTTGTTATAATAAGTAAGCATCGAAGAAAAAGTAAATATTACAAACTAAAATTCGATGAATTAATGACTTCTAGCAATAATAGCAATAGTAATAGTTCAAAATCATTAGATGTTGATTTAGAAATTAATCCTGAAATTGTGGAAATGGTTTTAAAAAATCTCGAGAAATTTGAAAAAACAAAAAAATACTTGGAAAAGGATATGACACTAAGTAGAATAGCTTCCTATTTAAAAACAAACACAAAGTATGCCTCAAAAATAATCTTAAAACACAGAGGTAAAAAGACAATCGATTATATCAATGATTTAAAAATTGAACAGATTATTGATTTACTAAAAACGGAAAATAAGTATAGAAATTATACAAACAAAGCCCTTGCAGATGAAGTAGGCTTCGGCTCAACACAAAATTTTACAAGAGCTTTCAAAAACAGAACCGACATCTCACCTACATATTTTATCGAAAAACTAAACGAATTGCAATAACTTTTTTGATATTTTTTCTATTTTTCATCACAACTTGTGAAACAGTTGTGATACAAACAGAATCATAAACTACATTTTTGCACCATAACAATCTAAAACATACGTTATGGCAGTACAAATCATTACCATCGAAGACTTAAACGAATTCAGAAGTCTCCTTTTGAACGATTTAAAAGAAATCATTCAATCCAAACCCCAACAAACAAAGCAGTGGCTCAAATCCAATGAAGTCCGCAAGCTGTTAAACATCTCCCCAGGAACCCTCCAAAACCTCCGCATCAACGGCACCCTATCCTACACCAAAATAGGTGGCATCATGTATTATGACAATACAGATATTGATAAGTTATTAAATGGAAACAAGGTAAAGTCCTTACCAACTCTTTTTAAGTAACCTCATTCCGTAAAACCATCCAACTTTGTCATACCGAGCGAAGCCGAGGTATCTCCTGCAAAGCAGGTCAATCCTTGAACAAAGTTCAAGCAACCAGTCTTAATACTTAATACACCAATCTTAATACTTCCAAATGAACTACATCAAACACCTCACCGGCTTCTTCGAAAAAGTTGCCATAGACAGAACCCTTAACCCAACACATGTAAGCTTATACATCGCCTTATTCCAATTCTGGAACTGCAACCGTTTTAAAAACCCCATCAGCATCAATCGCGATGAGGTAATGCGGATAAGTAAAATAAGTTCCAAAGCCACCTATCACAAATGTCTAAAAAACTTACATAGTTTAGGCTACATCAATTACCAACCTTCCTACAACCCATTCAAAGGAAGCCACGTCATTTTATTCAACTTTTCCGATGATTTAAAACCGCTTCCAAAATCCGAAAGAAAACCAAAAAATGAACTTCTTTTTGAACAGGTTAATGAACAAGCTTTGAACAAGTCGTGTACTAGTAGTGAAACAGGTACTGAACAAGCAGTAGTACCTTCTATAAACTATATAAACAATACAAACCTTTTAAACGATAAAAACATTTCAAACTTGGAAGAGCAAGCAAAAAAAATTGAAGAAATAAATAACTCCAATTTAGAAAATGAAACCGAAAATGAGAAAGAAAAAAAGTTGCGCGAAAAAAAGAAATCCGTTTCGGATTCACCGACTCAAATTGAAATCAATCATAAAATTGGAGGTAAAGAGAAATTTGAGAATTCCGATTTGTCATCCCGAGCACAGTCGAGGGAACTCAATCCAACAATCGAAGAAGTCAAAATCTACTTCCAAGAAAACAACTTCCCAGAACAAGAAGCCCAAAAATTCTACAATTATTTCTCCAGTGTCGGTTGGCTTGTCGGTGGCAAAACACCAATGATCAATTGGCAAGCAGCAGCACAAAATTGGATAATCAATGCACCTAAATTCATTTCAAATGCAGAACAACCAAACAAAGCAAAACACCTCAACACCACAACCGAAAAAGACTATGCAGAACCTTTATAGCTTCCGTTTTGAAGAAATCTGTGCTAATCCATTTAATCCGTGGCAAAAAAATCTTAGCGAACCTTGCGTTGAACCTTTGCGGTCTTTGCGGTTAAAACTAAAAAATCCGCGTAAATCCGTTAAATCTGTGTCATCCGTGTACCAAAACCCTCGCTTTAGCGAACAAAATGAAACCTGAAACCTGAAACCCGAAACTTGAAACCCGAAACTCAAAATGAATAATTCAACAAAATCAAACTACAACTACCCCGAAATAATCAATAGGCTCGAAGCTAAAGGAATTGAACTATACGGTAATCATTTCAAAATAGTAGAAACAGACCATAAAATAATTTATAAGTTGATAGCCTATTTTTTAAAAGACGAGCATGCCTGTAATCAATTCAATATCCATTTAGAAAAAGGAATCCTATTAACTGGCCCTATAGGCTGTGGAAAAACCTCATTAATGAACCTAATGAAACATACAGCCCCAACAGGTAATAAATTCTCAGTAAAACCTTGCCGAGACATAAGCTTCGAATTCATTCAAGAGGGTTACCCTATCATTCACAAATACAGTATCGGCCAACTCTATCATACCGAACCAAGAACCTATTGCTTCGACGATTTAGGAACAGAAAACAACCTAAAGTACTTCGGTAACGAATGCAACGTCATGGCAGAAATTCTATTAAGCAGATACGATCTATTCATCTTCAAAAAACTAAAAACCCACATCACCACTAACCTATCAGCTACTGAAATAGAAAAACAGTACGGAAACAGAGTCAGAAGTCGACTAAGACAAATGGTCAATCTAATCGCATTCGATAAATCAGCACCAGATAAAAGATAAAATCCGCATTAATCTGCGTTTCGCCATGGCGAATCCGTTTCATCCGCGTTCCAACAACCTGAAACTTGAAACCTGAAACCTGAAACCTGAAACTTGAAACAAAATGAACACAATAACCAACTTCTGGAACTACTTCCAACAAAACAACTTCGTTTTCTTATTTCTAAACGAAGTTTCGCAGGAAGAAATGAAATTTCATTTCTATAAACTCAAAGAAGAACTATACCGCTACAACAAAAACTTAGATCTTATCATAAAAAACAAAAAAAATGAAGCAGAATTAATTATTACGGCACATGGCAATCCCTATCTTTTTAAAGAAGTAGAACTATTAGTTTTTTATGCCCCAAAAATAAAGCGATGGAAAATAACGGCATTTCTCCAACCTGAAACAGACCTTGATAAATACGAAAACGGCACTGACAAACCATTTAAATTTTATGGAATAAATATAAAGGTGAGTGATAGCTATTTTATTTTATTAGGTAATCCTGAAAAACCAATAGATCTGGGTATAAAAGTATTACTTAAAAATTATATAGTGTATAAAAATAATCCTAAACTTACTGAGGCAGTATATATTATTATAGAACATTTGATTGGGGAAAAGTCTTTCGCTAATGATTTAAAATTTATTGAAATTAATCAGCTTCATCAAATAAATACTGATCATCTGAAATTACATCATTTAAAATTATATATCAACGATGAAGGGTAAGTTAATTTATAAATCTCTCTTTATTTTAATCGAAACTCGTACACCTTTACCAACAGCTGTTTCAATAGAAATTTGAGCATCGATTGTTTTAATACGCTCATTTATGTTTTTTAACCCAATTCCATCTGTTGTATGATTTTTATCAAAACCAATTCCATCATCTTCAACTGTAACAAGTAGAAAATCAGTTGTCTCATCTATGACCAAATTGCAAACAGATGCTTGAGCATATTTGTTCACATTTAAAAAGAGTTCCTGTAAAATTCGATAGAGATTAATCTTAACAATTGAAGAGTAATTATTCCAATCGATTATATCTGATAGAGAAAGATTAAAAACTGTCCCATTTAAATCAGTATTACTTTTAACTAAAGAATGAAGTAAAAACAAGTAATTAGAATCATAAATTGAATAATCGATATATAACTCATGTGAAAGATTTCTTATCTCTGTTTCAACTTTATGGAGTTCCTTAATATAAGTAATTCTTTTATCTCTTGTAATAGCATCATCAGCATCATTCAAAGTATCTAGAACCATTCGAATAGCATAAATTTGATTAACAACACCATCGTGTAATTCTTTTGAGATTCTACTTTGCTCTTCTTCTTTGGCATGAATTAAACCGTATTGAAACTCTTTAATCAAACTCAAAAGCTCATCATTGGCAAGTTCTTTTTGCTTTATCAATAGCAATTCTTTTTTTCTAGCTACTTGACTTCTAACAATAATTACGGTTAAAAATACAACTGTACTTATAGCCAAACCTAAAATTAATAGTAAATTATTGGTAGAAAGTATTTCATTTTCATCTTCAACTTTACTGGTTTCATACTCAATCCTAGCAAATTTATCTCGATTTAACCTTTGCTGCTTAATAATACTATCAGAAACTTTTACATATTCATTTTTGTAAAAATTAGATTTTCTTTTATCAGATAGGGATAAAAAATTAAGTGTTTTTAACAATTCATTATTAGATTTGATTAACTTAGATAAAGTAAGTGCCTTTCTAAAATAATCCATTGATTTTAAAGTGTCTTTATTCAAAAGATAATATTCACCTAAATGTATTGTTCTGAAAAGATAATTTTTGTCTAAAGAATTTTTAGGTAATAAATCCATAGATTCATCAAAACATTGCTTAGCTATTGTAAAATTACCTGATTTCATATAAGAATATCCCAAATTACTAAGCACATTCGAATATAAAATAGAGTGATTTAATTTTAAATCATCTGTCAATAATGTTTTCAATAAGGCAATAGATTTATCAAATTCTTCCTTTTTATCATAAATATTACAAATACCAACAACAACGAGTGATTTATATTCTAAATAATTAGAGTCAATATTTTTAATCTTTTCTAAATTTATATATGCCAATTTCAAATAACGTAAAGCTTCATCAAATTCTTCTAGTTCTGTATGATTACAAGATTGTAAATAATAACATGAATATAATAACTCATACTTTTTTGTTTTCTTTATTTTTTGTAAAGCTTTAATAACCTCTACTTCACTTTCAATATAATTGCCAGTTGTAAATAGTAAATGAGCTTTGTTAAAAAGTGCTTTTGCAATTCTTTCATCATCTTTTAGTAATCTAAAGACTTTCTCAGATTCCTTATAGTAGTAATAGGCACTATCTTTTTGAAAATTCTCAAAACAATCTCCCATATAATATAAAGCTCTACCAATACTTATCGAATCCTTATTTTTTTGTGAAAGAATGTAAATTTTTTTACTTGTAATATATGAGTTCTTAAAATCATTTAAATAATAGTACTCAGCGGCAACTTCGAAAAATAATTTAATTTTTAAAGAATCATTTTTTACAAATTCAATTTCAGTTTTTAAGGAATCTAAATACTCTGCTTTCTTTTTATTTGAAAAATTATTATATTCATTAGAATATATTGATTCACTACTAAATGAACTTCTTTCATTAGTACATGAATTTAAAAAAAGAACTACTAAAATTAAAAATAAAGTGTTTTTCAATTGTTTATAATTTATCAAAAATAAAAAAAAACTATGCAATTGCATAGTTTTTTTTTATTATCCTTTAGGTTTTGGTGGATATGGATCTCCTATGTTTATTGAATCACCATATTTAGACATAATATCTTCCGAATCTAATGGTTGAGTTTCAAATTCATTTTGATATAAATTTTCTTGGTCATCATTAGAACAAGAAACAAAAAGAGCACAAACTGCTACAGCAGCAATAAAATAATAAATTTTCATAAAAATCAATTAAAAAATTAAACAATAGTTTTTTAGGCAACTCAAAGAGTTGCTTTTGATTTTCTGAAAAAGCAGGGAGTACTTTAGCAGTAGTTTTCTAACGACTAAAAGAATAAACTATTAGTTCCCACATTAAAAAACCGAATTGAATTCAATTGTTCGTTGTTTTGAACAAGCCAAAAATAGAAAGAGTTTTGGTCTAAAAAGTGTTTAAAAAAGAGTGTTTAGTAAATGACTATGCTATTGTAGTAATCAGCATGAATATAAAAGTAAACTGCACAAATTAACTATTGAATTCGTCTTATAATTGTGTCTATGTTCTCTTTATATCCTCTCGAAAAAGGGATTTTATATTCATTGTCTAGCAAGTAACAAACATTTTTACCTAAATTAATTCTGCTTACGAAATGGATATTAACAACATAACTATGATGAATTCTAAAAAAGTAGAAAGGCAATTGATTCTCAAAAAATTTCATAGTTTTAAATCCAGATATTTTTTTACCATTTTGTAAATAAAAATCGGTTGTATTATTATCCGCTTTCAAATAAACAATATCATCCAATGAAATAAAGTGATAATCTCCATTTGATTTAATACAAAGTTTAGTTTCAGAATTTCTACTATTTAATTTAGAAAATTTTAAAAAAGATTTATACAATTCTGTAGGAATTATTGGAAATAACAAATAATCTGACACCCCTAATTTTAAAGCAGAATAAGCTTCAGTCTTATTCTCATTGAGTGCAATTACATAGGGTAATTCTTTTAAATATTGATGCAAATCAAGCAAGAGTTGTAAACTTATTAAGTCATTAAAATGAAATAATAGTAGTTGTGGTTTATGTTCAAGAATTCCATTTAATGCTGTTTCATATGTACTATAAACTCCCAAACATAAATAATCTTCTACAAATTGTGAAGACTCAATTTGTTTTAAAACCAAACCTGTAGAATCAATTATTAAATATGAATGAAGCACAATAAATTAATTTTGATTAAAATTAGTTCTAATTGATACTTAAAATTTACGGTAAAACCGTAAATTTTAGTTTTATTTAATTAAATTTGAATTCATGTTTAAATCTAGAATAGATGCCTAATAGTGAATTAAATAGAAGTATAGAAAACATCTTAATTGTCGATGATCATCCATTAACTGTAGAAGTGCACAAGGGAATTATATCAAAAGCATTAAAAGAAAAAAAAATAAATTATCTAACTGCAATTAATGCTGAAAAAGCATTCAATATCATAACTAAAATTAATTCAAATGGTGAAAACCTAAAAATGGTGCTTTTTGATATTAGTTTACCCCCATATAAAGAAAAAAATATTGAATCAGGGGAAGATTTAGCAGTTATAACTCGTGAACTATTTCCTAATTGTAAAATAATAATTATTTCAATGCACAATGATCCATTATGGGTTAATAGAATTATTAAAGCCATAAATCCAGAAGGTTTTTTAGCAAAATCAGATGTGGATGCAAAGTCATTAACTGAAATTTGTTCAAAAATTGAAGCTGATTTTTTCTTTTATAGCGAGTCGATAAAAAAATCAAACAAAATAATGATTCAACAAAATATTAATTGGGACGAACACGACACGAAAATTTTACAATTCTTAGCAGAAGGATATAAAACTACTCAGCTAACTAAATTAATTCCTTTATCATTAAGTGCAATTGAAAAAAGAAAATCCAATATCAAAAAACAATTGATTTTTGAAACAGGCTATGATAAAGAACTAATAGAAATAGCCAAAAGCAAAGGCCTTTTATAAAATTATAATCTTTGTCATATCGAGCAAAGTCAAGATACCCCAACCTCCAAACTAAACGCAGTTTAGTGTGAAACTCGAAACTCATAACTCGTAACCTGAAGTAATAAAGTGAAACGCTCTGTGTAACTCTCTTAACACAATCCACTTCAAAAGAAACTCGGTGTAGCTCGGTGTAAAAAAATTAACCACAACCCGAAACCCGAAACCTGAAGTAATAAAGTGAAACGCTCTGTCTAACTCGCTTAACGCAATCCACTTCAAAAGAAAATCAGTGCAGCTCGGTGTAAAAATTAACCACAACTCGTAACCCGAAACCTGAAGCAATAAAGTGAAACGCTCTGTGTAACTCTCTTAACACAATCCACTTCAAAAGAAACTCGGTGTAGCTCGGTGTAAAAAATTAACCACAACTCGTAACCCGAAACCTGAAGCAATAAAGTGAAACGCTCTAAACGCTCTGAGTAACTCGCTTAACGCAATCCACTTCAAAAGAAACTCAGTGCAGCTCGGTGTAAAAAATTAACCACAACTCGTAACCCGAAACCTGAAGTAATAAAGTGAAACGCTCTGTGTAACTCTCTTAACACAATCCACTTCAAAAGAAACTCGGTGTAGCTCGGTGTAAAAAAATTAACCACAACCCGAAACTCGTAACCTGAAGCAATAAAGTGAAACGCTCTGTGCAACTCTTTCAGCGCAAACCACTTCAAAAGAAACTCAGTGTAGCTCGGTGTAAAAAAATTAACCACAACCCGAAACTCGTAACCTGAAGCAATAAAGTGAAACGCTCTGTGCATCTCTTTCAGCGCAAACCACTTCAAAAGAAACTCAGTGTAGCTCGGTGTAAAAAAATTAACCACAACCCGAAACCTGAAGCAATAAAGTGAAACGCTCTGTGCAACTCTTTCAGTGCAAACCACTTCAAAAGAAACTCAGTGCAGCTCGGTGTAAAAAATTAACCACAACCCGAAACCCGAAACCTGAAGCAATAAAGTGAAACGCTCTGTGAAACTCTCCCAACGCAATCCACTTCAAAAGAAACTCAGTGCAGCTCGGTGTAAAAAATTAACCACAACTTGAAACCTGAAACCTGAAACTTTCTACTCAACAACCAACTTACTACTAAAAACCACAGCTGCTCCTTGCTTAACCAAAACCAAATACACCCCTGCAGGATAAGAACTCACATTCAGCTCATTAGTTCCTGAAAAAGAATTTAAAGCTACATTTTGAATTAACCTACCCGTTACATCATAAATGGCAACAGTAGCATTAGCTAAAGCTAAATCATATTGTAAGGTCACCACATCCTTAGCAGGATTAGGAAACATCGTAAAAACATTTTCCTGTTGAAATTCAGAGACACTTAAGGTAGCACAAAGCCCCGTCATTAGGGTAGGAACATAAACCGGATTTCCAACGGTACCATTACCATATTGCCCACCTTGATTATCTCCCCATACCCAAACCGTACCATCGGATTTTGTGGCAATGGTAAACTGGTCATTACCAGCCCCTCCAGAAACCACATCAACCCAGCCAGTATCAGCACCCACTTGAACGGGTGTAAATTGATTAGTGGTGTTGCCTATTCCAAGTTGTCCAACATCATTAAGCCCCCAAGCCCAAAGAGTACCATCGGGTTTAATTCCGAACGAGACTTTCCAACCTGCAAATACTTTTGACCATGTACTTGTACCGACTTGTCTTGGATACGAACGATATAATGAAGGAGACAAACCATCTCCTGTTTGTCCATATTCCCCCCCCCAAGACCACAAGGTGCCATCGGTTTTTAAAGCTAAAATATGGGCGGCTCCAACATGAATACTCGCCCAATCAGTATCTGCATTCAATTGAGTGGGAACACTTCGTGCCATAACGGTATTATCAGCTAATAAACCTGCAGTATTCAATCCCCAACCCCAAATAGTGCCATCATTTTTTAAAGCAAAAACTGTGGCACCCCAACTAGTTCCTTCAATATCTACCCAATGATTGGCTGTGCCAATTTGAATGGGTATAAGTTGATTGGCACAACACGTATTATTCCCCATTTCATACTGATCATTTTGCCCCCAGCCCCAAATAGTGCCATCGGTTTTCAATCCAATGGTCATTTGAGTTGAAGAGGATATCTTCTGCCAATTAGTAGCGCTACCGATTTGTTGCAAAGTAGGATTTATTGTAGTTGTAGAACCATTACCTAATAGTCCGTACCTTCCATCTCCCATAGCCCACAAAGTACCATTATTTTTAATAATAAAAGTATTGTATGCTCCAGCACTTACTTTTAACCAATCAGTAGACGTTCCTATTTGAAAAGAGGAAGGATTTATGGAATTTGTATTCCCTAAGCTTCCAGCATCACTTGAACCCCATCCCCATAATGTGCCATCCGATTTAATAGAGACAACATGATATTCGCCAATATTAAAACCACTATAGCATTGACCATAAATAGAAGCAGATACCCATAAAAAGAATAAAGTAATTTTTTTAAGCATAATTTCTTAGTTTAAAAACAGGTACGCTATAAGCGTACCTGTTTAGGGTTATTTTATTTAATAATTAATTTATTTTGCCATAAGATAGTAGCCGCTTGTTTTACAACTAACATATACAGACCAGCAGGATAAGAGTCAATCGCTAAAATGACTTCCTTATCAGCCGAAGATAAGGCTTTTTTAGCAATACTTCTACCTGTCAAATCATAAATTTCCAATATGGCACCTTCTAATTCTATAGGATAAGAAAGAGTTACGGCTGTAACGGCAGGATTAGGATAAAGACTAAAACTAGTTGGGTTAGAATTAACTTCATTCTTATCTACACTTGCCATTTTTCCAGTAGAATCACATCCTGCAACATCAACATCAAATTTAGTGATACACAATTCATATACTTCTTTGTAAGGAACTGTTCCTTGCAAAATCCAAGTCAATACGCCTCCGTTAAAAGGACTTTGGGGAATAACGGTTACTTGAATTACGTTTTGTCCTGGCTGTAAAGTAAACGATGAAGGCAGTAATACTACTTGATTCGTCTCTTCACTCAATGTCACTTGATAAGGAACAGTCATACCACTATAAATCATTATTTTGCTGTTTTCCAAGTATTTACTCTCTTGTCATTCCGAGCCTGCTAGGAATCTCCTAACCTTAGGCACACCACTAAACACCGTTTAGTCCACAACCCGTAACTCGTAACCTAAAGCAATAAAGTGAAACGCTCTGTGAAACGCTCTCAACGCAATCCACTTAAAAGAAACTCAGTGCAGCTCGGTGTAAAAAAAATATCCACAACCCGAAACCCGTTACTCAACAACCAACTTACTACTAAAAACCACCGCAGCTCCTTGCTTAACCAAAACCAGATACACCCCAGCAGGATAAGAACTCACATTCAGCTCACTACTTCCTGTAACAGAATTCAAAGCCACATTTTGAATTAACCTACCAATTACATCAAAAATGGCTACAGTTGCATTAGTACCAGTTAAATCGTATTGCAAGGTTACAATATCTTTAGTAGGATTGGGATACAATATAATTTCATTTTCATTAGCATCAAAACCGGGTGTAGATAGAACAACCGTATCTCCTACTAAACGAATAGCAGAAAAAGAACAAATACTTCTGTAGGTAAAAAAACTTCCTGCCAACCAAATTTTACCATCATCCATAACTACAATTTCTGAACAAATTCCAGGATCTAAACCTCCATAATGTTCGGGATTTCCATCACCCACATCAAAACCACTATCATAACTACCATCAGTATTAAGACGGACTAGTCTTCTTTGATTAGGGTTTATACCATTTAAAGCATAAAAATCACCCCCTAAAATAATCTTTCCATCTTGTTGAACAGCTAGTGCATCAATTGTAGTTGTGCCATTAATTGTAACACTACTCACAAAACTAGAATCCAAAGTACCATTAGGAAACAATCGAAAGGGTTGTTTAATCGAATTTTCGTTATACCAAACTGCAGATGCAAGTACATAAATGTTACCATTTGGTAAAATTTTAATCTCTCTAACATGGTGTTGATGATTCGAAGGTGGAATACCTGTACCTATTTCAAAAGAAGGGTCTTTTGTGCCATCAGAATTTAAACGAATCAAATGATTTTGAGTTTGTCCATTAAAAGTTGTAAAATTCCCTCCCATAATGATTTTTCCATCGGGTTGCAGCCCAAAGCATGAAATTCTACCGTTAAAAGCAGTAGCTACAGAAAAAGAATTATCTAGTGTACCATCATTATTTAAACGTACACAATAGTTTTGAGGTTGACCATTAAACGTTGTGAAATTTCCACCTATCAAAATTTTTCCATCGGGCTGCAAAAGAATGATTTTAACATAATCATTAAAGCCCGAACTCACAGCAAATGATGAATCTAATGTACCATCGTTGTTTAAACGTAAAATAGAATTAGTATTTACTCCATTAAATTGTGTAAAATTCCCCCCCACAAGAATTTTTCCATCGGGTTGAATTACAATAGTGTAAATTGTATTGTTAAATCCAGAACCTATTGCAAATGATAAATCTTTACTCCCATCATCAAGAATTCGTATAATTCTGTTTTGCGAAATACCTTCAAAAGTTGTAAAGGCACCTCCTAATATTGTTTTTCCATCCACTTGGACTGCTACTGCTTCTACTTTGTCATTCAAACCCGTATTCAAATTAAAGCTCATATCAAGTGAACCATCTGTGTTAAGACGTGCAAGGCTATTTTTAGCCACCCCATTGATACTATTTAAAAAACCTCCTATCAAAATTTTATCATCTGATTGAACAGCTACACAATTTGCTGCATTTCCTACACGTAGATTTTGTAAAGTGTTAGTTAAACTACCATCTGAATTTAGTTGAACAGCCCTATTAAGAACCCCATTAACGGTGTAAGTTCCTATTGCAACTATTTTACCATCTTGCTGTAAAGCAATATCAGGAGCATAGGCATTTGGAATAGCTAGAAAAAAACTAGAATCTAAGCTACCATCATAATTTAATCGAATTATTGAACCCGCAGGTTGACCATTCCAACTTGTAAAGCCACCACTAACTAATATTTTTCCATCAGGTTGTAATTCAATATCACGAACAGCGTTAGAATTTAAAGCACCTGTTCCAATATCAAAAGAAGTGTCTTTAGTGCCATCACTATTAAAACGAATTAACTTTCCTTGTGGTTGACTATTAAAAAAATTAAAATAACCACCCACTATAACTTTACCATCTGATTGAACCACTACTTTATAAACAGCAGTAGCTGAAAACGAAAAACCAATACTACCTAAATCAAAAGTAGGATCTGTAGTACCATCAGCATTTAAACGAAATACATATCGCTGAAGATGACCATTAATGAAAGTAGATGAACTTCCAGCAATTAAAATTTTACCATCAGGCTGTAGAGCTATTGATTCTACTCTACCTCCTATAGTAGGTACAAAACTATTATCTTTACTCCCATCGGTATTTAATCGGATAATTTGCCTTGAATTAACTCCATTCATTAAGCTGAAATCTCCACCAACCAGAATTTTACCATCAGGTTGCAAAACAAGATCATTTAGAACTCCACTATACGTTAGAAGAGGACTTTCAAAACTAGTATCAATGCTACCATCAGTATTAAATCGAACAACTGAAGCTTCCCCTGTGAGTCCTTGTGTTCCAATCGCCATATAGCCTCCAACAACTATCTTACCATCAGGTTGTTGTTTCATAACAGAAACATAACTAAATCCTTTATAACCAGAACCGATGATCAAATCAATATCTGCAGGATTTTGAGAATAAATATTTGTTGTTAATACAACTAAAAAATAAAATAATTTTGACTTCATAAAAATAAGGTTAATTATTATGTTCTTTTTTATAAATAACTTAAAAAATAATTTATTAAAATTTAAATTCAAATCTCTTAATAGAGTCGATATGAGGATTATTATATTATCAAATAAAGAAAAATTATATATGTATTGTTTTTCATTCTATTATTATACCATCACAAAACGTCAAGAATATTCAACCTGCTTATTTGCTAATAAAATAATGGGGATTGCTATTTAAAAATATACACCTTCATATAAATGATTCCTTTATCATTTATTTATCATTCCGAGCCTGCTAGGAATCTCCTAACCTTAGGCACCCCACTAAACGCAGTTTAGTCAACAACCTGAAACTTGAAACCTAAAACTCGTAACCCACTACTCAACAACCAACTTACTACTAGAAACCACCACAGCACCTTGCTTAACCAAAACCAAATACACCCCAGCAGGATAAGAACTCACATTCAGCTCACTACTTCCTGTAACAGAATTCAAAGCCACATTTTGAATCAACCTACCCGTTACATCATAAATGGAAACTGTAGCATTGGTAACAGTTAAATTATAAGTTAAATTTACCACATCCTTAGCAGGATTAGGATACATTGTAAAAACATTTTCTTGTTCAAATTCAGTAGCACTTAAGGTAGCACAAAGCCCCGTCATTAGGGTAGGAACATAAACTGGATTGCCAACAGTACCATTACCATATTGCCCCCCTTGATTATCTCCCCAGGCCCAAACCGTACCATCGGATTTGGTAGCAATAGTAAACTGGTCATTACCAGCCCCTCCAGAAACCACATCAACCCAGTCGGTATCAGTACCTACTTGAACGGGGGTAAATTGATTAGTGGTGTTGCCTATTCCTAATTGTCCAACATCATTAAGTCCCCAAGCCCAAAGGGTACCATCAGGTTTAATTCCAAAGGATACTTTCCATCCAGCAAATACTTTAGACCAAGTACTTGTACCCACTTGAGTTGGTGTGTCTCTATAGTAAGATGAAGGGAAATTATCGCCTGTTTGGCCATATTCCCCCCCCCCCCAAGACCACAAGGTGCCATTGGTTTTTAAGGCTAAAATATGGGCAGCGCCAACATGAATACTAGCCCAATCGGTATCTGCATTCAATTGAGTAGGTATGCTTCGTGCCATAACAGTACTATTACCTAATAAACCTGCAAGATTCAATCCCCACCCCCAAATAGTGCCATCATTTTTTAAAGCAAAAACAGAGGCACCCAAACTAGTTTCAACATCCACCCAATGATTGGCTGTACCAATTTGAATGGGGGTAAGTTGATTGGCACAACACGTATTATTCCCCATTTCATACTGATCATTTTGCCCCCAGCCCCAGACAGTCCCATCGGTTTTTAAACCAATAGTCATATCACTCGACGCCGAAATTTTTTGCCAATTAGTGGCGGTACCGATTTGTTGCAATGTAGGATTTATTGTAGTTGTAGAACCATTACCTAATAGTCCGTACCTTCCATCTCCCATAGCCCATAAAGTACCATTATTTTTAATAATAAAAGTATTGTATGCCCCAGCACTTACTTTTAACCAATCAGTAGACGACCCTATTTGAAAAGAGAAAGAATTTATGGAATTGGTATTTCCTAAGTTTCCAGCATCGCTCTCACCCCAACCCCATAAAGTTCCATTTGATTTAATAGAGACAACATGATAGCTTCCTATCTGAAAACCATCAAAACATTGACCATAAGTAGAAGCAGATACCCATAAAAAGAATAAAGTAATTTTTTTAAGCATAATTCGTTAGTTTAAAAACAGGTACGCTTATAGCGTACCTGTTTAGGGTTATTCTATTTAATAATTAACTTGTGTTGCCATAAGATAGCATCTCCTTGTTTTACAACAAACATATACATACCTGCAGGATAAGAGTCAATCGCTAAAGTGACTTCCTTATCAGCCGAAGATAAGGCTTTTTTAGTAATACTTCTACCCGTCAAATCATAAATTTCAAGCGTTGCACCTTCTAATTCTAGAGAGTAAGAAAGGGTTACGGCTGTGACAGCAGGATTAGGATAAAGACTAAAACTAGTTAGGTTAGAATTAACTTCATTCTTATCTACACTAGCCATTTTTCCAGTAGAATCACATCCTGCAACATCAACAGCAAATTTAGTGATACACAATTCATAACCTTCCTTATAAGGTAAAGTTCCTTGCAAAATCCAAGTCAATACGCCTCCGTTAAAAGGACTTTGGGGAATTACAGTAATCGGAATTACGTTCTGCCCTGGCTGTAAAGTAAACGTAGAAGGAATTAGTACTACCTGATGGGTCTCATCACTCAATGTTACTTGATAGGGGAACGGAAAACCACTATAAATCACAAGGGTATACGTATAAGAACAATAAGGTGTTTCATTTTGTTTAATTTCCTTAATTTCCAATCGCTCTATTTTACATTGATCACATTTTGTAGTAGAATAATGTAAAGGTTCCGATTCCAAGGAACAGTTCCCTGTATTAATAGTTAGAGTATAATCACCATCCTTTATTAAGGTATAAGGATCAGCAAATGATTCCGAACCATGAGTATCCGATTGCGCATCCTTATTCCAACTCCATTCATTTAAAGGTAAATTAGGCCCAATCAAATAATTAGTCTCAGTAGAACAGTCCGTATAACAGCCTGTAGGGAAAATCCAAATATAATTCTCAGGATTTTTGGGTAAATCTAGTTGAGTCGACGCACTACAACCACCTGCTGTAGCAGTTACTTTATAAGGACCTCCTTCGGTTACAATTATAGTAGATCCTGTAGCTCCATTCGACCAATTAAAAGTAGAACCTCCAACAGCTGTTGCCGTAAGTTTGATAAGATAAGGAGTACAACTAATAAGTTGAGGGGTTATAGTTACATGCTGTGGTGGTTGTACAACTGATAATACAACAGTTGTAGATTGACTACAAACTTGATCGGATGCAATAATCTCTAAGTTATGATTTCCTACAGTTAAACCAGTGAATACAGGAGTCAATTGATTATTCCAAGCAGTTTGTATTACACCGTCTAATGTCCATGTGAGTTCAATAGCACTAGTAATCGCTTGCAATGAAAAATCGTCTCCTACACATAAAGTAGTAGCGCCAATAACCTTAATACTAGGAGGAGTAATAAATTGTGGAACTACTCGAGATGGAGTATCATAAGTACAATTCAGTGCACTTTTTAATCGCACCCAATAAACACCGTTTACACTAGTGCTCCAAGTAGGAACTGTTGTAGTGGCAACAACAGTATTGCCATTCATCCATTGATATTGAGTAGCGGTACATTCACTTAAGGTACTACTAGGTACATAATGCATAGTAACTACATTACCCATACAAACGGTAGCAGTAGTAGTAGTAATATCACCTCCAAAACAAGGCTCAGGGACAATAATTGGATTATCAAGAACAAAAGTGCGTTGACAACCCGAAGCATTTTTAACCGTAACTTTAACATCATGATCCCCAGTATTAGTAAATACACGGGTAGGCTCTGACATGGTGTTTTGTGCACCATTATCATCAAAATCCCATAAAAAAGAAGTTATGGAAAATAATCCAGACCCTGTTAATCCAAACCTCACTGGCGAATCATGGCAATCTAAATCTGACAACAAAACTATATCCAAATCAGGAATAGGTTGTAAACTAACGGTAATTATATATTCACATTGCGGTTGTGCATTACCATCAACAAATCCATTTACCTTAATTTTAAATTGATAATTTCCCGCAGGAATATTGGTTAAGGTAGCAGAAGTAGGTTGCCAAGCACCTCCATTATAACTGTATTCAAAAGAATGAGTAAGTCCTGTTGCCGCCGCATAATAGCTGGTTTGGTCAAATAAGGTTACATTAAAAGTGTTGTCGTCACCACAAGAAGAAGCATGCGAAAGCTTAGCGACATAAGGCACCGTAATTTTTTTATAGGTTTTTAACTCCGAAAGTTCACCTTCACACATATAAAAAGTATTATAAAAGATGTGATAAATTCCAGGAGTAGCCGCAAATGAAAATCCTTGCGGAACAGAAGAATAATTAATAGGACCTATAACTGTAAAATTCTCTTGTACAGGAGAAGGATTGGCTGTTCCTGTTAAGGTTATAACTCCACATTGATTATTCGAATTATTGTTAATTTCTGGTGCTGGACTTAATTCACAAAAATCAGGTGGTCCACATTTTTGAATGATATATTGAGAATTTGAAGTGTATGTACAATTATTACTATAAGTAGCAATAAAGAAATAGTTTCCAAAGCCCAAATTATTACTCATCCCTATAGTAAGTGTTGTACTATGCCCACCGTTTGAAACAGGGATTGGATGAGTAACATCATTAAAATACCATTGAATGGTTGAAGCAGAACCTGTAGCAGCTGTCAATGTGGCATTAATATCATATTTACTACAAAATACATTACCATGGGTACTAGATAACGAAGCAGTTGCCACTGGACTAGGTAAAACTAAAATATTAAAATTTGCAATATTTGTAGTACCTGTACAGCCATTAGGATTTACAATATAGGCAGTTACAGGCATTAAAAGATTGGTTGTACCAGTATTACTAAACGTAAAATTCTGATTTAAAGTTCCTATTACATCGCCATATCCAAAATTCCAAATAACTTGGGTGGTTGGATTAAAAGTATAGCCCAAAGAAGTTATTGAAAAAGAGGCTCCTTGACCACTACAAATGGTGGTATCTCCCGAAATGCTAATTTCAGGAATACCTAAAATGGTTATAGGTATAGAAACGATTTCCGTGAGAGTACATTTAGTTATAGTAGCAGTCAAGGTAACTGGAGTGGTAATGGTGGTGTGGTTCCAATTGACACTAATTTGAGTGGTATTTTGGCCAACAGAAACACTCCCTAATGAAGGAACTGAGATACTCCATACAACATTGTCATAATCGGTATATAAGGTTGAAAGCCCTAAATTATTCAATTGAAACGTACTTACCGAATTGGCACAAACAGTTGTCTGGGCTCCTACAATTTCAGCATTAATTTCTTGAATAGTAACTGGTAAAACTACAGGGGCTGAATGACAAGCAACAGGTACATAGACTTCGCTTCTAACCTCAATACTAGGAGGCAATGCCCCAGTAAAAGTAACATTAACTTGATTGCCAACATTGGAACCTAAAAAGGTTCCATTTGTGATACTCCATACATAATTTGCTTGAGGGTTAGGATTTTGAACACTATAAGTATAGGGACTATTCGGACATACTATAGGGGTACCATCGATGCCATTAGGCACACTAGGCTTTGCAATAACAGTAATAATTTTCTGTTCACCTGCACAATAGCCTGCACCAGTAGCTGTCAAAATATAAGAACCACTTTGATTAAAAGTATAGGAAAATGTTGTACTATTCGATGCAGAATAGATAGTTACACCCGTATTAGTTCTTAAATTCCATTGCACAGGAATCCCATCATTTGTAGTATATACAGAGGAATTATTCTGACATACAAATTGTTCTCCAGTAATCTCTAAAGGTCTAGAAATTAAAATTTCAAATTCCGCTTCACCTCCACAATGCAATAAAGTATTGATATAAGTAGCACGTAAAGTAATAGTTCCCATTGTATAGGGAGTAACAATTACTTCATTACGCTGGTCAGTTAATATAATTTCACCTAAATCATTATTTACATTGCCAACAATTTCCCATTGAATGTCTGTGGTAGGCCATTGAGGTAATTTATACCTCCCCTGCCCTTTATAACAGATATCGGTAGGACCTTGTATGGTTCCCTGTGTCTGTATTACAGGGACCTTAATAGTACTTGGCTCTAGGCAATCTAAACGACAATCCATTGGGTAAAAAGTAACATAGCCAAAACCATTCGAATCAACAGCATCCCATAAAACCTCAATATTACCACCACCTTCAGATATAACCCGACCACCATTTACGGTCCAGTTAAAGTGCTCATGACAAATATCCATCCCATCAAACGGTAGAGAATAAATTGAGGATTGCCCCTCACAAATAACAGTAGGACATGAAATTTCGAAACCTCTTCCTTTCACTTTAAATTTTAATACATATTCACTCGTACAATTACATGCATTAGTAACAGTCAAAATGGCCTTATATTCACCATCTTCTGTAAATGCAACCGACGGTTGAAACTCAGAAGAGGTTGTAAAAGTACCTGTTGTATTATTCTTAAAAACCCAATGATAACTAATTAAACTAGTACCATTATTAGCAGACGAAAGATTAATAAAGTTGATAACTTGATCCCTACAAAGATAAATGTTATCATCAGGCGTGTATTGGTGCAATGGAGCAATCTCAAACAATGCGGACGGAATAACAATTTTCTCTATACATAAAGTTTTGGATAAAATCGTACTTCCAGATACAATTGTAAACGATACAGAGCCAGTTCCAACTACGCCCCAACTCACAGTACATGAAGTGTTGGTAGCATTGGAAAGAGTACCACCCCCAACACTCCAAGTGGTGGTAGCACCAGCTGGTAAATTAGTCAAAGTATAGTGAACGACACTTTGCTCACACATTCGGATGCAATCAGATTCGCCTATATCTTCTATAAAGACTTTTTTTCTATCATCATAATTATAGGTTTGGCAGCCTACTTCTTTGTCCCAAGAAATAGCAATTCCGCTATTAGTTTGGGAATATCCTTTTGCACTTCCCAATAGCAAAAAGGAAGCTAAGATTAAAACAAAAAATATTTTTTGTCTGACTCTAAAGAGTTGTTTACTCATAATAATTGTGTTTTGGTTAGTAAAAATTTACATAGCCAAAATACGTTTTGAAATAAACAATAATTTACGGTGTTTTTTGAGTTTTTATTACGGTAATACCGTAATATTTTTTATTGATTTACCGTAATAATAATAGGTATCATACTAATAATTTTAAAACATCTTTTTAAAACAAATCAGAGTATGAAAAAAATTTTCGTTCTAGCAATAGTTATGGTTTGTAGTCTAACACTCCAAGCCCAAGAAAAAAATCAAAACCCTACAAACAACACAGAAGTGCTGAATCAGGAAGATACGTTACAAAAAAAGAAGCTAAAGAAAAGCCTGCTACTACTTACAGCACCAACAGAAAAAGAAGTAAAAGTTAAAGATGTTTGATAGTTAGTAATCAACTTAAAATGACTACCCAACAAAAAATAACAATAAGAATATGGCTATAATTAATTACAGACAAAGACTCCAAAACATACAGAGCAGAAAATTTGACAAAGAGCTAAATGAATCTGTTGTTTCAAAAATATTCAGTTCACGAGAAATACCAGAGAATGTAAAATATCTTGCTGAATCAATGCGTAAAATTGAGCAAAAATATAACAACAGAACTTATGACGCTGCAAATAGGGTTCAAAAACACTTACAAGACAACTTAAATCTACATTTTAACAGAACATATAAAACTCAAGGTTCGGTTATTACAAACACCAACATAAAAGTTCACAGTGATTTTGACTTACTAACTATTATTGACAAATACCATTATAATGAACCAGGGGTTGAAAATTCAAATGACTACACAGCATCAGACCCTGATAATGACATTCTTGCATTAAGAACACAATCAACAAAAATTATGAAGGATATTTATGATGAAGTTGATACAAGTGGAACAAAAGGCATTTCCATTTTTAATAAATCATTGAACCGAAAAGTAGATATTGTTTTTTGCTTTTGGTATCATTCCAAAAAGTATATTGAAACAAAAGACGAGTATTATAAAGGCATTTATCTTTATGAATTCCCTAATAAAACTAAAATACTTGATTATCCTTTTGCCCATATCAATAACGTAAATTACAAAGGAGATAATACAAATGATGGTGCAAGAAAAGGAATACGCCTTTTAAAAAATTTGAAAGCTGATGCTGAGAGTAAAATTGATTTGTCAAGTTTTCATCTTACTACAATAGTTCACTCAGTAGATAACAATCTTTTGAACTACAATTTTGGGAATGAAATTTTGATAGCTAAAGCCATCTCAGATAAAATAAACATTCTAATAAATGACCCACAAACAAGGAAGTCTGTATTGAGCCCAAACGGTACGGAGAAACCTTTAACTGATGACAAAGTAGTTCCCGAAATGAAAAAATTAAAGGAAGATTTAGACACACTTATTATTGATACAGCTAAAGAACTAAACAGTCCTACTGTGAAAAGAACTCTCTTAAACTACTAATATATGAAAGATTTGAAACCGAAAATTTTTATTGGTTCATCAACTGCAGGTTATTCCATTGCAGAGAAAATCAAAGCTAATTTATCTCCAATAGCCGATTGTTTCTTATGGCAAGACCCTGATGTTTGGGAAACTAATAGAAGTACATTTGATAATTTAATAAGAATGTCAAACTACTTTGACTTTGGTATATTCGTTGCAACAAGTGATGACTTGACACTCACCAACGACAAATTAGTTATTGAACCAAGAGACAATGTTATTCTTGAAATGGCTTTGTTTTTAGGTGCAATGGGGCATCACAAATCTTTCTTATTGGTTGAAGATGGTGTAAAACTACCTTCTGATTTCAACGGAATTTTTATGCCACGTTTTGATAGGAAAAATGATGATTCTATTATATTGGCTTGTAACGAATACAAATCAAAAATCACAGAGCATTACCAATTGGGACATTTAAGTTTATATCCAACAACAGCATTAGCAATCGGCTATTATAAAAACTTTATTGCTGACCTTGTTGAAAGCGTTCAAACAGCTGAAAAATTAGAATTTAATGGAGTAATATATACTGATTTCAAATTGAAAGTAGTAATCCCCAAAGACCTTAAAGGTATGATAAGGGAAAAAGCTTCACTTTTTTACAAACGAAATGGCTTACAGCCGAACGATATAAAATCAAAATTTCGCAAACATCACTTATGGTTCCAACTTGACCCTAAAAACGCTCCGATAGCATTAATGTATGATATGCCAAGCACTTTGACAGGTATTGATGATGCAATAGAACTAATACTTCAAAAAAATTACAAAGGACGAACTAAAATGCAAACTATCATAGAACAAAAAGAGTTGAATAACTTTAAACGTGTTCTTCAACTGCAAATTGACAGTAGCCCATTTGCTCAACATACAGTAGAAATAATTGATGAGTTTTAATCAAACAATATAAGCCAAATAGTGCTGGTTTCTAATATGTGCTTCACCAATTTAATTAAGATTGGAAAACCCGACCGATCGGATATGCTCAACAGCCGATATCGCAGATTTGCAATATGTGCCTACAAAGTAAATAAAAAAGATTAGTTAACTAGTTGTAAAAGATTAACAAGTATATGGAAGGAAAATATACAAAAGCAGGAACAATAATTGGTTCAATAGGACTGCTCATTACAATAGTTGTAACTGTAATAAGCTTTATACCCAAATCGTCAAATAATTTAGCGGGTGAATGGTTAATGACTTCAAAAGTATTTCATGCCGATATGAAAGCATATATTGGAGCAGAAGTACAATGGAAAATGTTTATTACTGAAAGTGATAATAAAATTCAAGGAACAGCTGAAAAAATTAAAATAAATGGAGTTGATGTTGATTATAATCAAAGAACTTATATGGAATTTAATGGTGCAATTGAAGAAAATAAGTTGATTATAAACTTTGTTGAGAATGGGAAAATGAGAAAAACTAGTGGAATAATTATTGCACGTTTTCAAGAAGATACTTTCTCAGGAAGCTTTTCACATACTGCATCAAATACAAAAGGTGAAATATATAGTGTTAAAATAGAATAAGATATGACTGATTTGGATTTTGAAGAACCCGATAACGCAAATTTCTAATCCGTACTTAGCCAATTTAATTAAGATTGAAAATCCGAGTTCAATTAACAAAATATAACTTATAAACATTCATAAAATAAAATCAAGATAAAAACCCAAAAATAGAATAGACAAAAGTAATTACAGAAACAAAGTCAAATGATAAGATTAATTTTTTTAATTGTTCAAATAAGTATTGATATCATTACCGCAATAGTGAATAATCCAAATTAGATAGTATTGTTATTGAAACCATATTCAATACCATTTGAAGCTTTTAAATAATAGTTACTAATTAAATAGTATACACATTTTAAGATAGAATTAATAGAAATTTTAAAAATCAAAATAGTATGAAAAAATTAGCTACAATTTATTGTTTTCTTATTGCTATTGCATTTAGCTTTAGTCAAGAAACTTCTGATTCTATAAATCGAAAAATGGGAAAGAGAAGAACAAATACTTATGTTATTGAATATGATTTTAAAAGCGGATATTTTAAAAAGAATAATCAAAAAATTATTGTCAACAGTCCTGTTATTTTTAAAATTGTAAACATCAATCGTTTGGCATATGAAGTGAGGGTAAAAGCAAAAGATTCAGTTATTGGGGTATCAAATATGGAGGGATTAAGGGAATTATTTAAAAAGGAGCAAATCGAAAATTTAGAAAAGCAAATAAATACTTCGGATATCAATAAATCAAATATCCAACCCTATACAGCTGTAGTTGTTGATGATTTCAAAGGTACTGTAAAAGAAAATAAAGAATTAAAAAAATCGATCAATAATTTTATGATAGAACTATCTTCAAAATCAAACTTACCTCTAAATGCAGTTAATAAAGAAGATATAAAAAAAGCATTGGATTCAATCGAAAACATTAAAGTAGGAAATAAAATTGATGAAGACATATCAAATCATCTTGAACTTCAAAAAAAACTAACTACACTTTACTTAAAAATTTTAGAAAAATATTACATAATGCTCAACCTTAGTAAAGAGTATTTACATATAAGTAGTCTTATTAATGAACCTTTATTATCAAGTAATGATCAAATAGATGATTCAAAACTAGAGACAATAGTGCTTGAATTTGAAAATAATAAAATTATTAAAGAAGACATCTCTTTATTAGTGAATCAATTTCAAAGCGAATACAATGCCATAAAAACCAACATACAATTAGGAAAATCAACCAATTATGGTGGTGTGATGAAGCTTAATTATATCAGTGATAATCAAAACGTTGTAATCAATCACATTAATGAAAAAATTAATAAAATTAATTTTGATGACTTAAGAAATGAATTAATTCAATTGAAGAATCTATTGAAGACCAAAAATAGAAATTTAATTTTTGAATATGTTTCGCATCCAATACAACCTTTTCAAGATGTCGTAATATTTGATGTAGAAATAAAAAAGAAAAAAACAGATAATAATTTAATTGACAACAGTAGAAAATTTTCGCACAAAGAATTTGTAAGACATGGACTTCGGTTAGATGTAAGCTTGGGTGTAGCAGGAAGTCTACATTCGGATAAATATTCGTACGCAGTTAAAATGAATCAAAACAATGAAAATGTCATAATGAAAAACGACAAGTCTATTTTCACACCAAGTTTTGTAGGTTTTTTTACAGCTAGCCGAAGAAGTGCAACTCATTTTTCTTGTGGATTTAGCATAGGCATAGGAGTTAGTGCTAGTGAAGGATCGCTAACCTTTGATAACTTTTTTGTAGGCCCAAGTTTAACAGTTGGTAAGTATGAAAGAGTTACTTTAACTTCGGGTTTATCCATAAAAAATTTACCCGTTTTAAATAATGGTTATCAGGAAGGTGATATTGTACCACAACAATATACAATTGAAAATGTATCCGATAAAAATTATGTTCCAGGATTCTTTATTTCTTTATCTTATAACTTAACAAAAGGAGTAAAAGACAACATCAAACACATGAAATCTTTTTACTAATGACTAATCCATTGGGTGTAATTACAAAAAACGTCAATTCGAGTGTTTTTTGTGTAATAAAATGAAACAAAAAATGTATCGAGAATCGTTTTAATGAAATTTCACTTGTTTTCGATACAATTTTCAGTCGAAAATTACTCAAATCGACGTAAAATTATCATCTAAACCTAATTACACCCAACGGGTTAATAACTATTATTAAAAATCAACTATAACACCATGGATTTAAAATCCGTACTTACTTTTAAATATAGATAACATGAACACTCAGGCAATCAAACCAGGTCCAAAAAGAATAGCAACCTCAACAGGAAAACCTGACCAAAGGCAACGCGATAATAAAAAAACACCTGGCAACACACCATCATTAAAACCATCAAAATCAACAAAAAAAAAATAGAATCATTAGACTACAAAAAGTTATATAGCATTTATGATATTTAATAAATTAAAGGAAACCTTATGAAAACAAAACGTAAAAACTAACATAAACTAATGAAGATAAAACTTTTAAATACTAGATTTGTTACCTAATTTGATAAGAAAGTAGCATAATTTTTATTTTAGTTTAACATTTCGAGTTGAAAATTTGTTTTTAGCTAAATATTCATATAATTGAATGAAAGGGGGAAATAAGCCGAACAGGAACCGAATAAAAGATAGTAGGCATAACAAAAACAAAAAAAATGAAACATTTAAAATTAGCACTTTATTCTTTAATTTCACTTTTTGTTAGTGCAAGTATTTTAGTAAGTTGTTCAAATGATAATGATACAACTACTAATGAAACATCAAATAAAAATGTTGAAACATTTTTAAAATCATTTTACAAGCAAAAGTCTGAATTAGGTAAACCAATAGAGATAAAATCTAAAAAAGAAACGAGTACTTTAAATAGAACAGTAGAAATGCAAAGCTATTTAATTACAGAAGTATTTGTAGGTGAAGATACTAGAGCAAGAGGTTATATAATTACTGAAAAATCTACAAATGATTTTATATTCTTTTTAGATGTAGATAGAATAGATTATAAATTGACAACCGTTAAAGTTGAAACTAATGAGACAAAACAATTTAATGAAATCAATGAATTGGAGAAATATTTATCTACTGATGAATTTGACTTTATAAAAGTTATAGAAGACCCAGATTTTGAAGAACCAATTGTAACAGACCCTGAACCAGTAACTTTTAGAATTAGATATTCTTACGGAGCTTGCGTTAATGGTGTTCAAGGTGTATATCAGGCAACTTACTTCCTTGGTATTAGATTTACAAAATGGACAGCAACAGTTGAAGAAAACAGTAATGGCAACTTAGTACATGCAACTGTTCCTTGTGGTACAGAGTACAATCCTAATTAATGAACTAGACCTATTAATTTTAAAAATTAATAGGTCTTTAATATTTTTTATAAATATGTCAAAAATAATATTTTCTTTAATATTCATTTTTTATTTAAATTCATCCTTAAGTCAATCATTTATTACACTTGATAATGATACAAATGAATTTATCGAAGATGTTAATTATTCTCTTTTTTTTAAAAAAAAGCAAGTATATTATGGAAAAACGGAAAATAAAAAAATTACATCAATAAGTAATGAAATTGAGTACGACTCAATTTCATTATCAAGAATTGATTATTATACACTTGGTTTAGCAAAAGAAAAATTAGACTCTATTGTATATTTAACAAAAAAAATTGTATATCTTAATGAAGTTGTTGTAAATCCAAAAAAAAACGAGTATATATTATTGGGTGAAACAAATCGTTTTATAAAAAGACAAAGTAGAGCATTTACAAAAGATATGTATTTTGGTATTTTATACAAAAATGAAATTGACAAAGAGATTGAAATAAAAAAAATAACATTTTTTATTGAAAAAAATTTATTTCGAACAGCTTATAAGATAAATTTTTTTGAAGTAAGTGAAACTATACCTACTAGAGGTAATCAATACGCTGACATTGGTAATTTAATACATGCTACAGATACGCTATACATCGAAAAAAAATATAAAAATATTGTTGAATTAGATATATCCTCAGAGTTAACGATTAAACCTCGAAGTTCAATATTTGTAACTATTCAACTATTGAATTATTATGATGAAAACGATAGAATTATTATTCCTTCTAATGATGATTTAACTAAGCTTAAATTCCAAATATCCAACAAATTAAATTATTATTCTAAAACCATAGATTTATATACAAAAGAAATGAGTAATAACTTAATAAATATAAATCTTATGATAAATTATGATTTTGCTAACAAGTTTTTTCTTAAACCACATAAAAGTATTTTGGTTTCTCCTGCAATAATATTATATGTAAAAGAATATGAAAATTAAAAAGGCTTCCTATAAAAAAAAATTTAGCAATAGCAGCTCGGGCTTAACTGAAAGTAAAAGCACCAATTGAATATATAGATGTTTGGAAATTAAATTAAAATTTATTAAAAAAATAATTATATTATCAATATCATTAAGTATATTATCTTGTTCTACTCAAAAAAGAGATACATTTAAATACAGAAATGAAGACAAAAAAGTTTGGATTAATACTTTCAAATCAGAGGTTTTTTATGAGTGTTTAAAAGAAGTATATAAAAATGATACAATTTTTAAATTAATGGCAGAAAAAGATTTATTTAATTCTTACGATGCTATTGATTTTAAAACTATCGATTATGCAAGAGAATTAGGGAAACAGATTATTGTTAAAATACCAGTACCATATATAAAAATTGAAGCTGGGAATGAACATTTAAAAAATAAAAATTTTATTTCATATAGTTGTTTAAATTATTATGCTAGTAAAGAACTTGACTCGATAGCGAATAGTGAATATGAAAAAATGTTGAAAATTCAATAATACAGCCTACAACCGCAGTTTGTAGCAATAGCGGCTTTTGGGTATTACTGAAAGTCGCTTTTGTAATTGTAATAGTTAGTGAATAAAACGATAGAGCAGATTTCTAATCCGTGTTTCCCAAATTTAATTAAGATTTGTAATTCCATAATATAAAACAAATATAATTTTTAAATTAAGTTTTGAATCCGATTTAAATTAATACAATCCAAATATAAACCTCTTATCTCTTCAATATAAAATTCTTATGCATCAAAATCATAAGTCGGAATCCTATATCCAATGAAATAAAAAGTTCTTTATTGGTTTGGGAATAACCTTTTACATTCCCAATAATAGATAAGAAAAGGAAGGATAAATACAAAAAAGTTGTTGCTTGACTCTTGGGAGTTGTTGAATTATAAATTGTGTTTTAGATTAATAAAAATTCACATAGCCAAAACACCTATTGAAATTAGAAAGAATTTACGGTTTTTTTTGAGTTTTTGTTACGGTAATACCGTAAAAAATTTAATAAAATCACCGTAATCAGAATGTAATGGCAAACGTAATTTAGCAATTTAACATAAATCAATGCCAACAGGAATCTACATAGCAGGACTAGGTCAATCAACTACAAAAGAGTCAGTAGAAAAGTATGCAGCACGCTATATCAAAGAATTAGAGTATAGCACCTCAGGTATTAACTATTACACCAAAGTCGAAAAAATCTATTACAACGAAGACCTAAGTAGTCTAGCGGTTAGAATATTCCAACACCCAAAAGAACAACCAAAATCACAGAAAGATACCCTACTCTACTCCTTCTACGATTTCGAATACAACGAACTCCTAAACCAAAAATTCCAAAACAAAAACCTATTATTCAAAAACATAGCCTTGTTGCTATTAGTGGTTAGAAAATTTCCTAGAATAATAGTCAGTTTGTTCAAAAAAACAACTTACACTAAGGGAGGACAAACATTTTACATGTTTCTCATGTTTTTAATTATGTCGTTATCGGTGTTATTAATTTTTCCATCATTATTACAATTCATTGATGGCAAAAATTTAACTTTTATAAAAGAACACTTATCTGATTGGCAAATAGATATACTGAGATTTTTGAAGAATTTTAGCAAAATAACACTACCTATTACTTCGCTAGCTATTATCTTTATACCAGAATCCAATACCCTACTAACTAAAGTAGCAGCCGAATTCACAACCATAGACAACTACATCCAATACGGAGAGCAATCCCAAATCATACAAGGCAACTTTGATGCACTAGTAGAATACATTGTAGAAAATGAAGAAAACCCAAACATCCATTTACATACCTATAGTTTCGGAAGCATCATCGCATTAGATGCCTTATTTCCAATAGGAACAGAACCATGTAATAACGTACTAAACAACATCAAACTACTCATAACCGTGGGTGCACCCTACGAGTTTATAGACAGTTATTATCCCAACTTCTACAGCGAAAGAACCGATAATATGTCCCAACAAATAGAATGGATAAACGTCTACTCTACCCTAGATGCCTTCGCAAGCAATTTCAGAAAAGACAATAAAGCAGGAAAAGCACAATTCGGAATCAAAGGCAAAAAAGAAGTCCCAATCAACCTCAACTACGAAATCGCCCGAAAAGAAAAATGCAACGTCTTCAGTTTCCTAACCCTAAAACACATCACCATGCACAAATCCTACTGGGACGACTCCAAATCCGGACAATCCTGCACAAGATTAATTTTTAAAAAAATGAAAGAACTAAACTATTTTTCAATAAAAACATAAATAAACACAAAACTACCCACATCCCTTGTCACCCTGACGAAGGAAGGGTCACATGACATTAAAAAAATAAAAAATCATGAACAAAATCATCACAATCATTGCCATCGCGTTACTAACAACAACAGTAAATGCACAAGAAAAAAAATCAAAAACCTACAACCAATCTCGTAGTGCAAAAACAGGCAGATACGTAACTGGTAAAGAAGCTAAAACCAACCCAAGCACCACCTATACTACTAAAAGAAGAAAGTGAATTTTATAAATTAAGATTAAATTTTTATATAATTAATTAGATGGGTACAAGTTTAAAAACGATACTTTTAAAGATTAAATTATGACTAAAATTGAAAGAGGTTCAGACTGGAGAAAATGGGACTTACATTTTCATACACCTTCATCATATGACTATGGTGACAAATCCATTACAAATCAAGAAATAATTGATACTTTATCGGCAAATCAAATTTCTGTGGTTGCAATTACAGACCATCACAAAATAGACATTGAAAGAATTCAAGAGTTACAACGTCTAGGAAAAGAAAAAGACATATTGGTTCTTCCGGGTATTGAACTTTTGTCAGACGCAAGAGGAAAAGTACCAATTCATTTTATTGGTATATTCTCAGAAAATTGTAATCTCGAATACATTTGGGGACAACTTGAGAATACCACTAACATAAAAAAGATTAAGGGAGAAGGAAAAGAGCCAAATCAAGTGTACTGTGACTTAGAAGAAACAATTAAACTAGTTAAAAGTCTTGGAGGAATAACAACAATACACGCAGGAGATAAGACAAATAGCATTGAAAATATAACCCATTCATTACCACACGGTGAGGCACAAAAGACCGAAATAGCTAATCAAATTGATATCTATGAATTGGGTAAAGTAGATGACAAAGATGGATATATCAATGTTGTATTCCCAGCAATAGGAAAGCATATTCCTATGATTATCTGTTCAGATAATCACAATATCAAGAAATACGTTTTAAAAGAAAATTGTTGGATAAAAGCTGATTGTTCATTTGAAGGACTAAAACAAGTAATTTATGAATCCAAACAAAGAGTTCGAATTCAAGCTCTAAAACCTCACGAAAAGGCGGAATATCAAGTTATTGATTCGGTACAAATATCACATACTGATTTCTACAGTCAAAAAATTCATTTCAATCAAAACCTTAACTCCATAATTGGAGGTCGTTCAACTGGCAAGTCGGTGCTTTTAGGTGCAATTGCAAAGAAATTGAACTGTGATAAGGAAGTGAAATTTAATAATGAAGATTATACAAAATTCGTAAATGAAGTTGTCAGTAGCATTACCGTGACTTGGAAAGACGGAGTTATAAATAATGATAGAAATATTGAGTATTTTCCACAAAGTTATATGTACCGTCTTGCTCAAAACAAAAACAATGAACTAGACAAACTTATTGAAGAAATAGTAAGACAAGATAAAGCTAAAAATAATCTAATTGCAGAATACGAAACTTACAGTGCAGAGAACAATACGGACATAACAAATAAGCTAAATAAATTATTTCAGCTACAAGATGAATTAGTCAAAAAGAATACGCAATTAAAGGAAAAAGGCGATGAAAAAGGAATCCGAAGTGAAATTGATAAGCTTGAAAGAGAATCAAAGGAATTAAAAACAAAAATCAATATTTCTGATTCTGAACTACAAGAATATAACAAGTTAAAAAGTGAAACCGATACACTTCTAAAACTTAATGAAAATTTACAGTCTCAAATTTTAAAGCTACAATCGTTAAAGTCAAAATTTTTAATCAACAAAGATTTAGAGTTTGAAATAGTTGCTTTAAGCGATTCTAATAAAGACGAGGTAAGAGCAAAGTATGATGATTTGAAACTGCGCTTTGAAAAGGAATGGCAAGACTCCATAGAAAAAATATCGCAGAAAAATTCTGATGAAGTAAAGGCAAACAATATAAAAATAGAGTCAATTCAAAGTAGTCCAATTTATATAAAGGGTATAGAGACATTTAAAAATAACAGACAGTATAAGGAACTTGAAGAAAAATTAAAGATTCAAAAAGACAAACTAGCTGATATAACTTTGATTAAAAAAGAAAATGAAGAGTTACGACTACAAATAACAAGCTTTGTTTCTTTAATCAAAGAGGCACATAGGAACTATTTCAAGAAAATCGAAGAGATGAAAAATTCTCTTGATATTGCTAAAGACAAACTTGAAATAAAAGCTTCTGCTCGATTAAATTCTCAAGGATATAAAGATTTATTAAATTTTGGGATTAACCAACAAAGCTATCAAGGTCAATCAATTGTTAATGAAAAAATTGAAACTATCGAAGATTTTTTCACATCAGCTCATGCTTTGTTTGACAAGTTGCTTCTGAATAATATTACATTAAAAGGAGGTAATACTAACATTAGCTTTGCACAAAAAGTGCTTTCAACTAATTTTTTTGAAATAACCTATGATATTATTTATGAAGATACATTCAAAAAAATGTCCGAAGGTAAAAAGGCATTTGTTGTTCTAATGCTTCTTCTAGATTTTAGTAACAAAGACTGCCCCATATTAATTGACCAACCTGAAGATGATTTGGATAATCGAGCAATCTATAAAGATTTAGTCAAATATCTAAAAAACAAAAAGAAAGAAAGACAAATTATTCTCGTTACTCACAACCCTAACATTGTTGTAGGCGCTGACTCAGAATTAGTAATTGTAGCTAATCAAAATGGAATCGATACCCCAAATATAAGTGGAGCAAAATTTCAATATACTTCAGGCAGTTTAGAAAACACTAAAGAATTTGAAAATTCAATTAAAATAACTTTACACTCACAAGGAATAAAAGAGCACGTTTGCGAAATACTTGAAGGAGGCAATGAAGCATTTAAACAGAGGGAGAAAAAATATGACATTAAATAGAAAGTCACACGGCTACTGAGCTATTCTTATCACGTGGTAACAAAAAAATAGAATCAAACACTGCTACAACATTTAAAAAGTTTTATAGCATCAATTTTATATACAAGTTGACGGTAATTGCTTAACAAAAAATGAGAATGAAACACATAAAATCACTTAAACAATTCATTAAAGAACGTTTAAAAGAAAAATTAAAGGAGTATGAAAACTCTATTTACATAATTGTAGAAATTGAAAAAGACGAATTTGATGCTTTAAATATTTTATATGAGGGAAATTGGACACCTTCAAATGTTAAGGATATTTGGCAACGTGTTGATACACCAAAGTTTGATCACGAAAAACGTCATATCCATTTAGCTCATAAAAAACATATCAACACCAAATCAAAACAAGTTGCTTGGAATGATGATGGCAAGAGACATGACAAAAAAACATTTGATGTTAATTTTAAAGGAATGGAAACAGCAAAAAAAATAGCACGAGATGTTTTAAAAATTCCAGATGATAAAATTTTAGAACTCTATACGGAAAATGACAAAATGAATCTTATTCTTGAAAGTATTGAAAATATGTCTTTTAAATCTAAAATAGTGATACTCGAACTAAAATCTAACAAACTAATTAAAAGCTAAGAAAATTTCAACTACCAACGTTACCGCTCGGTTCCATCGTTTGGCAACCAAACAAAATAAAAATAAAAATCATGCAAACAATCCAAGCAATCAAACCAGAGTCAAAAAGAATTGCAACATCTACAGGAAAACCTGATCAACGTCAACGTGATAACAAAAGTACACCAGGCAATACACCATCCTTAAAACCATCAAAATCAACAACAAAAAAATAGAATTAATAAACTACAAACATTATAAAAGTTGCCTAGTATTGATAATATTTACAAATTACCAGCAATATTAATATGACGACAAATCTTCAAGACATAATTAAGGGGGTACTAAAGCAGAACCAGACAATGCAAGGTGCATACGGACTAACTTCACTTCAAGCAATCGCTGCAACAATAGAAAAGCAAAATGAAACGCATTTTAATTTGTCAGGACTAAATGGGTTGACAGATGTTGCAAGGTCTATATCCCAACAAATGAAACCGTATAATGCAGCATCAATGGTTTTAGGAAATAGTATTCAAACACAATTAGCTGCAATTAAGTATCCGAAAAATCAATCAGCATTATTTGGGTTGACTTCTACACTCGAAGAACTGGCGAAATTAAATCAACTCGCTTCAGACAGACTTTCAGGATTTGCGACAAGTCAGTTGATACTTTCAAACAACTTAACGGCTATTGCCAAGACATTAAGCCAATCTCATTTAAATAAATTCAATAGCATAGACATTGTTTTACAAGGAATTTCCAAAACCTATTTGAAGAACATTGCTTTAACTCGGAATTGGGAAGATATATATGTTGCGGAAGAAGCGAACGAAAAAATTGCAAATATTGCAACAGAACTATTAAATAATTCATCCCAAGTAACGGTTCAAGAACTTGATAATTTAAGACAATCAATCGTTACTGAACTTTTTGGATTGCTTGGTAAAACTAAAACAGAAAAGGCACGCCAGTTTATTTTTGAATTAATAGCAATTATTAGCTTTCTTTTAATTTTCTATAATCCTCTTGTTATTCCAACAGACAAAACCAACACTGAGGTTATTGAGACCACTAAAAGGGAAATTCAAAAAATTAGTAAAGAATTTTCAACAAAAATTGAAACCGAACTTAATAAACTTAACAAAACAAGAACCGCTAGTACTAATGTCAATTTAAGATATTCGGAAAAGAAAAATTCAAAAGTGATTGGTATTGTAAAAATAGGACAGCAAGTGACTGTAATCGAAATAAGACATAAACACTTACTAATCTCCTATCTCGATATTGAGACCGGAGAACCGAAATCAGGTTTTGTAACTAAAAAATATTTTGACGTTAACAAATAGAAAAATCCTCGATGGTGCAGATTTGCAATCCGTGCTTAATCAATAATAAAAATTAAGACCTATAACCATCCAAGCAATCAAAACAAGACCAAATGAATAGCAACATCTACATCAAAAAATAAGCGTATAGACTTGAGTATATTTAGTATGCAAACATAATATCAACAATATATAAATAGACAAAAATGAGAATTTACGAAGTACAGTTTTACATTGATGGGCCAATTAAGTTTGAAAACAATATAAATTTTCAAACTACTAAAGAACTAGACTTGGGTAGAGTATTTGACAGCGAAATTAATATAAGAACTACACAAAGGGGAAACGTTATTTATGCGACAGTTTTTACAAATGATATTGACCGTGCAGAAAAAGTAGCAGCACTTTTTATTGGTAAAATGCTAGATGTTTTGACAGTTATTACAAATTGCAAACTTGACATCAGTCTATTTGAAAATAGACAGATTACTCACAACATCAGGACAATTGTGAATGTGAATGAAATACAACAAGCATTTGAATTGGCTAGAGTATTAAACTTAGATCCAGAAAGAAGTAAAATGTTAAGAGCATACAGTTGGTATAGAAAGGGGTTAAATTCTGAAAATACACTTGACAAATTTTTAGCATTTTGGAATTCAATTTCTGTAGTTTCTGATGCTTTTTGTGAAGAAAATGAAAGAACTCGAAACGGTATTATAAATAAAATCTGGAACTGCTTTATACAAGTTTGGGGACAGTGTCCAAATTGGCCAATTATTAATGGTAATGAAAATTGGGTAAATGTACACAATGCAATAAGAAATCAAATTGCGCATGGTGGCGTTACGGTCGATATAGAATATGTAAATAATATTCTTGACAAGATAACCGATTTAGAAAAAGTAAATTTTAAATTTTTAAAGGATTTTTCACAAAGACTAGATATTCAGTTACGATGAATTCATAGAATTCCTTACAACGGATAGCTAATTCTAAAAGCAATACAAGTTTGATTAATTTTATATTAAAATACAAAACATAAAGTAAAGCAAACAATATTTTTAATGTAACAAAAAAATTAATTTCAATACATTTTGTTGATAAATAATTCAAATTATAACGAAACTAATACTTACACAAGACATCATTTTTTTGTATTATTGTAATAAACTAATTACTACACAATGAATTTCAAATTAGAAAGCCTAAAATATCAAGAAAACGCCATACAGAGCATAGTGAAAGTTTTTGAAGGAACTGAAAAAAATACGTTTGATAATGCTTGTTTTGAAGGAATTCGTTCTAACATGACACGCCTAACTTTAGAAGAAGTAAAAAGCAACATTCAAAATGTATTATTTGAAAACGGCATTACAGAAGAAATAGCTAGACTTTCAGATGAAAATGATATTTGTGTAGAGATGGAAACCGGTACAGGTAAAACGTTGGTTTACATTAAGACAATCTATGAACTATTTAAACATTACGGGTTTACTAAATTTATAATATTGGTTCCATCAGTAGCCATTAGACAAAATATTATTGGAACATTCAAATCATTTGATAAGCAGCTTGAAGACATATATGGTTTTAAACCAAATGCTTTCGAATATGATAGTAAAAAACTTCAAAAAGTAACACAGTTTATAGAAGACCAACATCCACAAGTAATGATTATGACGTTGGCTTCATTCAATTCAGAAGATAAAATTCTTAACCAAGCACAACGAGAAGACTTATTCAATAACATTCCTTTTATTGATGCAATTGGAAAAACAAATCCAATTATTTTCATGGATGAACCTCAGGAAGGGATGGATACGGAGAATTCAATTAAACAAATCGCGAAATTAAATCCTTTATTTAAGCTTCGCTATTCTGCTACACATAAAGTAATTAAAAATTTAGTCTACAGACTTACGCCTTATGATAGTTACAAAGAAGGTTTAGTTAAGAAAATTGAGGTACTTACTGTTACTGAAAAAAATGACGAAGCAACATTAAAAATTGAATTGTCTGAAATTCAAACAGGTAAAGGTGATCCAAAAGTAAAACTTAAAGCATGGCATTTTAACAATTCAAATGGTAAAATCGATTTAAAAAACACAGCCTGGTTAAAAGTGGGCGATAGTTTAGGTGACAAAACAAACAATCCTAGTTATCTAAACTATAAGATTTCACAAATAAATAAAAGCCTTAAAACGGGTAAATGGACGGTTACCTTCTCAAATGGTACTGAAGTACTTGAAAGGCAAATTTCAGGTAGTTTAGAAAACATTTGGGCGTTGCAAATAGAATGGTTAATTCATAGACATTTTGCTAAAACGCAAAAATTAATTGAGAAAAATATAAAATGTTTATCATTAATTTTCATTGACAGAGTAGCTAATTATGTCGGTGAAACACCAATCATTAAAAATATTTTTGTTGAAAAATACAGAGCTATTTTCCCAGAATATCACGATGGAAGAATTCCTACCGATGAAGAAATTCAGGCAGTACAGGGATATTACTTTGCTCAAAAGGCAAGCGGTGAATATGCAGATAACGAAGGTGGCGTAAAAGAACAAAGTAAAATTTACGATTTAATATTGAAAGGGAAAGAAGAACTTTTAACCTTATCAAATACAGTACAATTTGTTTTCTCTCACTCTGCTTTAGGTGTGGGTTGGGATAATCCAAATGTATTCAATATTGCAACATTAAATTCAACATATTCCGAAATTAAGAAACGTCAAGAAATTGGTCGTGGTTTGCGTATTTGTGTAAATCAGGATGGTCAAAGAGTGTATGATGATCCTAATGTAGAGGAAAGTGAACGAATAAATCAACTGACCGTAATTCCTAATGAAACCTACGAAACGTTCGTAACGCAATACCAGGAAGAAATCAAATCAGTCTACGGCACACCAAACGCAGGTGCTGGAATGACACATACACACAAGGGAATTCCAGCAGATGAAGTAATGTTCAAACGAAATCCTTCTAGTGAAATAGATAAAGCTTTCAGAAAATATTGGACAGCTTTGTCTAAAAAAACGGAATATACAATGGCATTTGATGAAGATAATTTAATCAAAGAATCCGTAGAAAGAATCAATCAAATTTCGATTCCCGATTTTATTATTGAAGCTTCTAGTTTTTTGATTAATGCATTAACAGAAGAAGATAAAAACGACACATTTCAAGGTTCAGAAAATATAATTCAAAAAACAACTTTTACACCTTTAGATTTAATTGAAGAATTAAGTGAAAATACGGGTGTTAGTTACAATACATTGTTCAAGATTATAAATCGAATGACTAATTTGGACCAAATGGTAAAGAACCCACCACGTTTCATTCATGAAGCATCAGTAATCATTAGAGATGTGGAATTAAATGAAATGATTCGTGGTTTAGACTATCAAATTACAGGTGAAAGTTACCCTTTTGATTTCAATGATTTTGTAAAAAACATTGCTAAAACAGCATATGTAGATACACCCCACAAAGGAGTTTTTGATAAGATGTTAGTGGATAGTGATGTAGAGAGAAATTTCTCTTTAGATGCCGACAAAGATGCTGAAGTAGTTTGTTTTTTAAAATTACCTAGTTGGTATAAAATCAAAACTCCAATTGGAAATTACGAACCTGATTTTGGTTTAGTTATGAAACGTAAAAGTTTAAAAACAGGAGATGAAAATGAGTTCTATTTCGTAATTGAAACAAAAGGAACAAATGATATTAACGACAAAAAAGCACTAACCGAAAGCGAAGTGTATAAAATTCGATGCGCTATGAAACACTTTGAAAAATTAGGATTAGAAGTAAAATACAAAGCCCCAATTAAAGAGTATAGTTTTTTTAAAACACTAGCAAGTCAATAAATTACATAAACATAATAATAAAATATCAGTTTCCTGATATCAGGAAACTGATATTTTAGATAAGATAAAAGACCATTTTCCCGATATCAGGAAAATGGTTGTAAAGGATATAAAATAGTTCACTCTATCAAACCCGATGGTAAGAAAAAAACAATAAATGACAACACATGAAAAAGGAAGAAATTTTACAGTTATTTCAACAATTTGAGGCAGTAGCATCTGAATTGGAAGGGGTTGAATGTTGGAGCGCCAGGGAATTGCAAAAATTACTTGGATATACAAAGTGGGAAAATTTCGAAAAAGTAATAAAGAAAGCTAAAGATGCCTGTAATAATGCAGGAGAAGATGCATACAATCATTTTCCTGACATCAGGAAAACGATACCAATGCCCAAAGGTGCTGAAAAAGAAATAGATGACATTGCATTAACGCGTTACGCATGTTATTTAATAGCGCAAAATGGGGATAGCCGTAAAGAAGAAATTGCATTTGCTCAAAACTATTTTGCAGTACAAACACGTCGTGCGGAAGTTATAGAACAAAGATTATTAGAGTTTGAAAGAGTTAAAGCAAGAGAAAAATTATCACAAACCGAAAAACAACTTTCAGGTATATTATACGAACGCGGAGTGGATAACGTAGGATTTGGTATTATTCGCTCAAAAGGAGACCAAGCTTTGTTCAAATTAACAACGGTACAATTAAAAAAGAAAATGGGTGTTCCTGACAATAGACCGGTAGCCGATTTTCTTCCAACAATCACTATTAAAGCTAAAGATTTAGCAGCTGAAATGACGGGTCTTAATGTACAAAGTAAAGATTTAAAAGGACAAAGCAGAATTGAAAGCGAACATATTGCCAATAACACTGCGGTTAGAAATATGCTTACACAAAGAGGTATTATTCCCGAAAACCTTCCGCCAGCTGATGACGTAAAAAAAGTGCAACGTAAGTTGGTTAGTGATGACAAAAAAGTATTGAAAGATTCTAAAAAAAGAAAAAAATAATGGAAACAGTTAACGATTATATGCCTTTAAGTAACGATTGGAACAACGAACGTCTACAAAATTTAAAGCAAATGTTTCCCGATTGGTTTACAAGTGAAGGAACTTTAAATATAGACGAAGTTAAAAAAGCAGTTAATCCTGATAGCGTTAATGAAACTGAGCGTTACGAATTCCGTTGGTTTGGCAAAAGCTTCGAAAAACGTAAAGCTTTTACTCCTAGCAATGCCACTTTGGTTTTTGACGAAGAACGTAGTGTAAATCCAGAAACAAGTGAAAACTTAATTATTGAAGGTGAAAATCTTGAAGTGTTAAAACTGTTAAGTGGAAGTTATAGAGAAAAAATAAAATGTATTTATATCGACCCGCCTTATAACACAGGAAATGATTTTGTATACAATGATAATTTTACCCAAGATAAAAAAGCTTATTGGGAAGAATCAGAATATGTAGAAAACGGTATTGTTATTGATACAAATTCTGAAACAGATGGTCGTTATCATTCGAATTGGCTGAATATGATGTATTCACGTTTATTAGTTGCAAGACAATTACTAAGTGATGATGGCATAATATTTATTTCAATAGATGATAACGAAGTTCATCATTTAAGAAAATTATGTGATGAAGTTTTTAATGAAGAAAATTTCATAGGCTGTATTGTAAGAACGACAGGGCAAACAACAGGACAAGATAGTGATGGTTTAGGTAGTTCTTTTGATTATCTTCTTGTATATTCTAAAAACACGAATAGAGCATTAAATGGTCTTCCTTTGACTGAGCATGATTTGAAAAGATTTGAAAATGAAGACGATAAAGGTAAGTATGCTTACGACCAAATGCGTAAAACAGGTAGTAATGACAAAAGAGAAGATAGACCTAACATGTATTATCCTGTAATAAATCCTGACGGTGAAGAATTGTATCCGATTGGCCCAGGTGGTTATGAAAGTCGTTGGAGATTTGAAAAAAACACTTATGATAGATTGGTAGATGAGGGTTTTATCTTGTGGAAAAAAACAAAAAAAGAAGATGTCGAAATTTGGTGGCCATACGTAAAGTACTATTTAGAAGGAAGAACAAAAAGACCTTCTCCACTATGGGATGATTTAGATGGGAATAAAAAAGCAGCACGCGATTTAAGAAGTTTATTCAATGGCAAAAAAATATTTGATTTTCCAAAACCTGTACAATTATTGGAAAGAATAATTTCTATTTCTTGCGACAAGGATGATGATATTGTTTTAGACTTTTTCGGTGGTTCGGGTTCAACAGGGCATGCAGTGTATTCACTTAATGAAAAAGATGGAGGAACTCGTAAATACATCTTAGTCCAAGTTCCTGAGAAATCAGATGAAAAGAGCGAAGCTTTTAATGAAGGATATAAAAAGATTAGTGATATCACAATCGAACGTAATAAAAGAGTTGTTGAGAAATTAATTAAAGTAAAAGCGGAAGAAAAGCCCGATTTATTTTCTGGGGATAAAAATGCGGAAGAAAAAAAACAGGCTCTTAGTGGATTAGGCTTCAAAGTATTCAAACTGCAAAAATCAAATTTTCCAAGAGTTGAGTTTGCACCAAATCCAGAACTATCAGATGCAGAGAATTTAGAAGCTTTAAAAAAATACATTGCAGATAAAGAAAACCAGTTAGTAAACGCCTTTAACAGAGATGAATTAATAACAGAAATTCTCTTAAAAAATAACTTTACGCTGAATTACAAAACCGTACCGCAACCTCATTTCAAAAAGAATGAAATGGTATTAGCTAAAGATGAAGAAAAGGAAACACTAATCTGTTTAGATGTTAGCATAGATGAAGACACAATAGAGTATTTTAAAACCAATACCGACAAGAAATTCATTTGCTTAGAAAGAGCCTTGGACACCACCAAAAAATACAACCTGAAACATTATTTGGGAGATAAATTTAATGCGTTTTAATTATGAATAAATTAAGGTTAGATTTAAAAAATTGTTTTGGTATAGATAAGTTAGAACATGAGTTTGATTTTTCAAATAGTAGGGCAGTTGCTATTTACGCTCCAAATGGTGTAATGAAAACCTCTTTCGCCAAAACTTTTAAGGCTATAAGTGAAGGTAAAGATCCTGAAGAACAATTATTCGGGAATATTTCTGAATGTGAAATTTTAACAGATGGAGTAATTATCGATAAAGATGAGATAGTTGTAATTAAGTCGTTTGAAAACAAAATAACTGCTGAAAATAGTGTTACAACTTTATTGGTTGACGAAGAAAGTAAAAGTGATTATGATGTTATTTACACTGATATACTTAAAAAGAAATCAAGTTTAATATCAAAATTGAATAGAATTTCTGGTGAGAAACAAACTGATATTGAAAATAAAATTTTAGATGATTTCAATTTCAACAATACTGAATTTTTTAAATTTTTATCAGAGATTAAGTTTGATGAAATTGATTATGACCTCTCTCAAATAAAATATAAAGAGATTTTTGAACCTGACGTTATTAGTTTTATTAAAAACCCGGAAGTAAAGAAAAATATCGATGAGTATACAGAAAAATATAATAGTCTATTAGAGCATTCAAAATACTTTAAAAAAGGTGTTTTTAATCCTTCAAAGGCTGACAATGTCCTTAAAACACTATCAAAGGAAAATTTTTTTAAAGCTAATCATAAAATAAAATTATCAGGAGATGAGGATGAGATTTTGGACGAAGAAGTTTTTAAAATAAAGTTAGAGGAAGAAAGAAAAGAAATACTTCAGAATGCAGAGTTGGTAAAAATTGAGAACGAAATTAAAAAAGTTTCGGTTGTTAGATTTAGAGAAATTTTAGAAGAGGCTAACTATATAATTCCAGAACTTGAAAATCTTGTAGAATTAAAAAGAAGATTGTGGAACTCTTATTTAGCAAAAGAGAGAGTCTTTATAGAAGAATTAATCCAAACTTATTCTGAAGGAAAGGAGCGTCTAGAGGAAATTGAAAACGTAGCAGAAGAACAAAGAACTTCATGGGAAGATATTATTGATAAGTTTAAAGCACGTTTTTTTGTTCCTTTTAATGTTGATATAAAAAACAAATCAAACGTTGTTTTAGGTAAATCAGCTCCAAATATTACATTTTCATTTGAAGATCCTACTACTGGTGATTTAAAAGAAATGAAAAAAGAGAAAATTGACGAAATTGATTTATTAAGTCAAGGAGAAAATAGAGCAATGTATCTATTAAATGTGATGTTTAATATTGAAGCTCGAAAAAAAGAAGGGAAAAAGACTCTTTTTATCATAGATGATATTGCTGATTCATTCGATTATAAAAATAAGTATGCCATTATTCAATATCTGAAAGATATAAGTAACGAACCGTTGTTTTATCAAATAATTTTGACTCATAATTTTGACTTTTTTAGGTCAATTCAAAGTAGAAATATTTGCAATTACAATTGTCTTGTCCTAAAATAGCTATACATAAAAACAGTGTATATGCAAAATCAAAAAGAAGTAATTTATGTGGTTCGTAAGAACAAGCAAAGTCGTTTTGATAAGCGATTAATTTTAAAAGTTGTTTCAGAAATTGAAAAAGGGTTACCCCGAAAAGAGGCAATTCAAACTTATGGTTTAAGTGTTCCTACTTTGGATAGTTGGATGCGTAATTACGGCTCACAAGACTACAAAGAAAACATGAAGCGTAGAACGTATAATTCGCTTTTGAAGCGTACTGTGGTTGCCGCTATAGAACAAGGTAGGTTAACTGTTAAAGAAGCAAAAATAGCTCACAATATTAAAACGGAAAAAATAATTCGTAGTTGGATAGCACAATATAAAACAGAAAAAGTCGAAATTTGTATTGAAAAACCTTCTGTTTTGGCTAAAGATAAAAAAACAAAAAAAGATTTAGAAAAAGAAGCTTTACTACAAGCTTTAAAAGAAGCAGAGCTTAAAATAAAAGCCCTAAACACCCTAATTGATGTAGCCGAAGACCAACTAAAAATTGATATTAGAAAAAAGTCTGGTGCCAAGCAGTCCTAAAAATGAAACAGGATTTTCCAAAATTGGGAATAGCTGTTTTGTGTAGGTTGTTTGGCAGAACAAGACACGCATATTACGATAGTTTATGGCGTAAAGAGAGTAGTTTAGTCAAAGAAGATGTTATTCTCCAAGAAGTATTTAACATCAGAAAAAACTTGCCACGACTAGGAACTAGAAAGCTACACTTTCTAATAAAAAATAAGTTGATCTCACATCAAATATCTTTTGGTAGAGATTATTTATTTGATTTATTGTCAGAACATAAATTACTCATTAGGCAAAGAAAAAGAAAAGCTATGACCACTGATTCTAGGCATTGGATGAGAAAATATAGCAACCTAATAAAAGATATTGAAATAACAAGACCAGAACAAGTTTGGGTAAGTGATATTACTTATATACGTCTTACTCATCAATGGGGCTACTTAAGCTTAATTACAGATGCTTATTCGAGAAAAATAATGGGATATAGTTTTCGTCAAGATTTGGCAGCGGAAGGATGCATAGAAGCTTTAAAAATGGCATTGAATAACAGAATTTATAACCAATCTATTATTCATCATTCTGATAGAGGTTCGCAATATTGTTCTCATAATTATGTTGATTTACTATTAAAAAATAATATAGCTATAAGCATGACTGAGAATGGAGATCCTTATGAAAACGCTTTAGCAGAAAGAGTAAATGGTATTATAAAAACAGAATTTAATCTTTACTCAAGTCTATTAGGTTTTGAACAAACAAGAAATCAAATAAGTAGAAGTATTAAATCTTATAATGAATTAAGACCACATGCAAGTTGTGATTATTTAACACCTAATCAAGCCCATTTGCAATCCGATAAATTAAACAAAAGATGGAAGAACTATAATAAGAGTTTTTATCATGAAAAAACAATTGTATAGTAAGTTTAGGATTAAAAATTATATTTGTATAACTATAATAGGATTTATTTATTAATCTGTATAGTTATTTTAGGACGGGTCAAATAGCATGTATTTGTCTTTTAAATCTACAGAAGGGATACGTTTAGAGCAGGCAAGAGGGATAAAGAATCCTTTTATTAATGATTGGAAAATAAATCTTAATAATTCTAAAAAATTAATAGCATCTATTCCATTTATTAGAAATATTATTGAATATACAGAGGGAGAAATACATCAGGATTATAATGATTTAACATCAATATTGCATTGGAAGAACGACACTGAAACAAAACTACTTTCTGATTTAGAAAGGATTTTTGCAAATCATTTTAATGGTATTAATTTCAATTCACCAATTCCAAGAAATAAAAAAGTTGTCGAGATTATTTTAGAAGAAGCTGAAAATTGCCTATTAGCTGATGAAGGTATAAATTTAGAAAATAAATTAGTGTTATCTATGAGTATTCGACTTAAAGCGGAGCAATATATGTGGTCTAAAGTAACAGATAAATCTGTTATTAATGGTTCTCAAACAGGGAAGTTATTCGGTAGATTCAAAAATGAATTTACTGGAACTCTGGACAATGAAATTAGAATTATGGATGAAGTAAATTTGATTACCCCTGAGAATATCCATTTGAATTCATTTATGTTTGAACCCATATTAGATTTATCAGATATTCATTTGAAGAGCTTATACAACAGAATAAAAGCACTTAATTAATTATGAATTATGATTTTTCAACTTTAAATGACAAAGATTTTGAAATATTATCACGTGATATTTTAAATGCTCATTTAAAACTTGACTTGCAAAATTTTAAATCAGGAAAAGATAAAGGAGTAGATTTAAGGTTTTCATCTATAGAAAACAATAACTCTATAGTAGTACAAGCAAAGCACTATTTAAAATCAGGTTTTACAAAGTTATTATATGATTTAAAAAATAAGGAAGTTTCAAAAGTAAAAGTCTTAAATCCTGATAGATACATTTTTGTTACATCTATAGAACTTTCTAATCAGGAAAAGGATCTTATTAGAGAAACCTTTGAGCCTTATATCTTAACATCAAACGATATTTTTGGCAAAGAAGATTTAAATAAATATTTGAGTGAATTTAAGGAAATTGAAAAAAATCATTTCAAACTTTGGTTTTCTAGCACAACAACATTATCTAGTATTTTAAATAATGCAATTGAGGCAAGAACAAAAAGTTATTTGCAAAGAATTAAAAATAAAATTCCTTTGTATGTTCTTACCAAAAATTTAGATGAGGCGAATAAAATTTTAGAAAAACATAAGATACTTTTAATATCTGGTCAACCTGGAATAGGAAAAACGACTTTGGCAGATGTACTTCTATTTGAAAAGGCTAAATTAAATTTTGAAGTCTACTTAGTTAGAGATATTAAAGAAGCAGAAGATGTAATTTCAACTGACGATAATAAAAGGCAAGTTTTTTATTTTGACGATTTTCTTGGCGAAGTTTATTACGAAATAATTTCAGGAAGTAACAATGAAAATCAAATAGCTGATTTTCTAGATAGAATTAAGCATACACCTAATAAATATTTAATTTTAGCAACAAGAACAGTAATTCTTGAACAAGCAAAAGAAAAATCAGAAAAAATTAAAAGATCTAGACTTGATGCTGTCAAGTATGAATTAAATCTTAATGATTATAATAAGTATGAAAAAGCTAAAATTTTATACAATCATCTGTACTTTAAAAATATAGAACCAGAATTTATTGAATATATAGTTGAAGATAAGTTTTACTACAATATTATAATTCATAAAAATTATACACCTAGAATTATTGAATTCATAACTGATAATTATAAAAATCATGGTAATTCAAAAGAAGATTTTATCTCATTTATAATTGAAAGTTTGAATAATCCAAGTGAGATATGGAGTTATTCATTTAAGAATCAGATTAATTATTTTGATAGATGCTTGTTACTTTCAATGTTTACACTTCAGAAAACTGTTGATGACAAGCTTCTAAATACAATATACCAAAAGAGATTGGAGTATGAAAGAGATGTAAACAATCATAAATTAGAAAACAACCAATATAATCTTAGCCTAAAAAATTTGCTTGAAGGTTTTATTTCTGCCTCTATTGTCGATATTGAAATGAATATTAAGAATTATAAATTTATTAATCCATCACTTTCCGACTTTTTTATATCGTATTTGAATAATAATATTAATGAAAAAACGGCTGTAATTTCATCAATTAAATACTTTGAGCAGCTTGATATTTTTAACCCTGAGAAAGAAAAACTTAGTCTAGATATAACCTTGCAAAAAATCATTTGTGATAAAGTAAAAAAAAATGAATTAGACTCACTCGATAGGTTTAAGGAAAATAAATTAGTTGGACTAAATATAGTTACTTTGGTTAAATATTGTCGAGAGATTGAAATTGATGAAACGCTTTTCATACTATTAAAACAAATTGATTTTAAAAAAATATGGTGGATTAGATACAACTTCTTTTATGTTTTAAATAGTTTAAATAAGGAAAGATTAAGTATTGAATTTATCAAAATAAATTTTATTGATATAATTGAAAATTTAATTGATGATTTAGACGATAAAGATTTGATATTACAATTACCTTCATTATTTTATAAATACAATCATGATTATAATAAATTTATTGAAAATGAAAAGGGATTTAATTTAGTATTTAACCAAGTATCAAAAATTATAGTTAAAGAGGAAAATTATCTATTTTCATCATATAAAGATTTAATTTTTGATAAAGAAGATTCTATAATTCATATTTACGATCCTTTGAAAGAAATAAAATCGACATTAAATAAAATTTTGTTACCAAAAATTATTATTGATGTAGAAGAAGAAATTACTGAGGAAATTTATAATGAGCTGATAGATGATAATATAAAAAAAGAAGAAGAATCTCAGAAGAAAATAAAAGAGTTAGAAAATTATTACAATGATTATGAATATCGTCAAGATTTTGATAATAAAAGAATAGATGAACTATTTGAAAACTTACAAGTATAATTAAATAATATCGCTGACATTACTTTATGAAAATTATATTTTTGATTAACCAATTAATTGTTAAAAAAAACAAATAGATTATGCAATCCTATTTCGGACATATTTACCTACCAAAAAGCAATAAAATTCAAAACAATCCTCAAACTGTTGAAAATTTTTTTGAAGAACGATATGAATTAATAGAAGGTGTCAGTCTTTTTATGGATGGGGACGAATTTTGGATTGAAACAGCAGCAAATTTATTAGGTTTAGAGCAATATCACTTAATAGTTGGTGCATTTACTAGTTTGGGTTATGTAAGCTTATTGGAATGTAATGTGATCGGTACTAGTAATGGCATTGGTGGTTACGAAACTAAAATAGGTTGTAGATATATTTTAACAGGTCTCAAAATTGAAAACGTAGATCATTTAAAATTTACCCAGCTTTCAGTCACTATGCCCTCTTTACGAAATTGGTTTGACAAAACTATTTTCAATGAGGTTAACATCTTTGAAGGAAATATTAAATTAGCTAAACACAATACTGTTCATTTAATAGATTTTGATACATTTAACTTAGAAGTAGGATTTGGAATTAATCAAAATTTGAATAGGGAAACGGGGTTAAAGATTAATGATTCTGTTGTATTAAGAATTAAAACAAAAGACGATAGACTATCAATTTGGGAGTTAATTGAAATATATAAAAAATTTAAAAAATTTTTAGCTTTCATTGGTATTTTTGATAAGGGTGAAGATAAATTTACTTTCTTTGATAAAGATGTAAAATATGAAAATTTAGACGAATTAGTTGCCATGAATTTTTATTGTAAGCAATATAATTTTAAAAACAATGGTGTCGATGCTATCAAAAAAGTAAAATACGATTTTATCAAAAATGATATTGAAACAATTTTGCAAAAATGGTACAACCTGAATGAATTGTCTGATAGTATTGATTTAGTTTTAGAAAAGTATTTTCAAGCAAAATTAAGTACAGATGTTTTTTTTCTAAATAGTTGCTTTGCCATAGAAACCTATCACAGAAGGTTTAAAGGCAACAAACGATATCCTAAAGCAGAATTTAGGAGAATAAAGAAAGAAATTTTAGCCAATATAGAAAATGAAGAAGTAAAAACTTTCTTTAGCGACAAATTAGCACACGCTAACGAACCATCATTCCGTGAAAGATTACAAAGTTTACGTGAAGATTTTCAAACGGTATTACCTTTAGAAACAGATATCGATCACATCATTACAAGAATTGTGAAAACTCGTAATTTCATTGTTCACCGCGATTCTAGCGAAGATACCATAAAAGGCTTGGAACTTTTCTATATGTCATTTTATTTAGAAGCATTAACAAAACTATGCATATTTAAAGAACTTGGTTTTAGTCAGGAGCACATCCAAACAATGTTTTCTAATTCAAGATATCAAATTGAAAGTATGTATAATTTGAATAAAAGATTACAAACTGGAATTAATAAAATAATATAAAGTTATGAGTTTTATTAAAGATTTTGATGAATTACATGTTACATATAAATCTACTTTTTTTACAATTATAGCTTTAATGCCATACTATTTTGTTTGTATTTATTTATTTAATCAGCCATTAATTAAAAAAATAAGTGCAAACCCCTTAGTTGATATGGATTTTTGGTTTATAATATCATTATGTTTTTGCCTCTCATTATCATGGTTTATAATGAATTTAATCTTAAGCCTAATTATTTCATTCATTTTCGACAAATGGTTTAATGACGACTCAAGTATTGAAGATATATTTAAAATTACAGTTTTATATTCAATAGGCTATTTAGGAGTAAGTGTTTTTTTGAATAATTCTTTTAATTTTAGTTTGTACGATTTTATTTTAATAACTTATTCATTTGTAATATTCAGAATTATATGGGTTTCAATATGGGGTTTTATATTATCAAAAATAGATAAAAACTAAAAACGAAGAATTTCTCCTAAATCATAAATAATCAGTAAAGTTTCGTTGCAAAAGAAAATAAAAAACACCTACTATTTTTGACTACATTAACTTTTTTTAATAAACAAAGTAAGAAATATGGATATATTTTTCATTCAATTTACATTAGGTGTAATATTATTTTTTTTAATTAATTGGATAGGTAAACAATCCTATTCTATTGGTTATATGGCTATTTCTATTTTTGTTAAAGCTGAGGAAGCTCCAGCTTTAAATTTTTTAATTCGTGTTTTAACACCGATTGTTTATCTAATAATAATTTCTTCTATCTTATATTCTTTAAACCTTGATAAATTTGTTAATAATATATATTTAGTTAATATTTATTACATCATTTTTCGGTTATTTATTAATTTAATTACTATCAGGGGTAAACTATTAGATTGGTACAGACAAACTTTATATTGGTCTGTAATAATCATTATATCTTATTTTGTTTATGAAAAGATCATTAGTGTAAAAGAAAATATTCTACCTGATTTCACAACAATTGCAAATGAATTGTGGATTATAATTATAATTTTTATTTTTCAATTAACCAATAACATCAGGTTTTCTCAAAATGGTACAGTAAAGCGAAAGGAAAATTATCTAAAGTCTAGATACTTACATTTTAATCGACTATATGGGGATTTAATTAAAGATATAACTAAAAATGAAGCTTTAGAAGCTGTTACATATGCAATATTGATTTATGAAGATTTTAATCGTCCAAAAGTTATAAGAATAATTGAAAATTTAAGGCATCGTTTTACTGATAAAAGTCATACTTTAGGTGTAATGCAAGTTAAAACTGATAAACAAATAAATGATGAAGAAAGTGTAATTTTAGGAACTAAAAAAATTGTAAATAGTTATAGAAAATATATAATGGAAAACACTGTTGAAGGTGAAGATATTTATGAATGGAGTGTAATTAATAGTATTATATCAGATTATAATGTAGGGACTGAATATTTATTTGAGGTTAATGAATTGAGTTATGAAATTAGAGAATTATTTTATCCTAATTCTAAAGATAGTTTAGGTTATAGAGAATAGATTTGATTAAATTATGGTGTCATCTTTTCTTTTACTTAATCATAATAATAACTTTAATAAATTAAAAATAATAATGCTTAATGTCAGACTAGAAAATAATTTTTTATATCCAAATAATGATTTTTAATAAGCGTTATGCTTGGGCATTCTTGTTTTCCATATTCCTGCTATACGCTATTACAAGGTATCGCTACTATCAGGGCTAGAAAGTAATCTATAGGCATTCTTGTTGTCTTTTTTAAAATAGGAACGCTTCGCTGTCGTATTTTTACCCACCCAGTCCAACGCTCCCCACCGCATATGTGGTATTTTGTGTGTTTTTAGCACTTGTTTTCCCCAAAGTAAGTCAATAAAAAAAGGCTCCCTGTTTTCCCAACCCCTCGCGCACAGTCCGCCTTTTTTTATCCACTTACACCCAATCCAGAAAACAAACGCTAAAAACACACAAAAACCACTCCCAAGCTATTATTACATAATAAACCTTATAATTCATTCCCAACACCCCACGCAGTCCCCCTGAAAGTTATAAGGGTTATTATGTAAAATATCCGCTCCCAGCCGCACCCACCCGAAAAAAATAGGAACGCTACCGCTAACGTAATTTTCATTGTTTTTTGAAAATGCCTCCCATTACCAGTAGACCAAAACTGCTAACTGAAAACCGCGACTGCCAACTAAACCATCAGGCATTATCAAAAATCAAATTTCCACCACAAGAGTGTGGTTTTCTTTTTCTAATTTTTTATTAAGATTTATTGTCAAACCGAGCGAAATCGAGGTCGTCCAGCAAAAAGAAAACCACACCCTTGTTCCGCTACTGCCCAATCACTAGGAAGTATCACATTGTTTTTTGAAGATGCTTCCCTTTTCCATCAGGCGTTAACTGCTAACTGAAAACTGCGACTGCTAACTGAACTATCAAGCATCCTCAAAAATCAAACCACCACAAGCGTGTATTTTTATTTGCAACCACAACCGCTTCACCACGTAAGCAAATAAAAAAACACCCTTGTTCACCAGCCCCGATTGAACACCCCTAAAACCCTAGTTCATAAGAACATTTTGGGTAAACATTTTCACAAAAAAAAGGATAAAAAAGAAGCCAAAGGTTTGTTCCGGGTATTCAAAAAAGCAAGTTCAAGCCTTCGGTTCCGGATAAAATCTCCACCCTCAATTTCCAGTTGACTGACCACTGTAAACTGACCACTGAACACTCCTAAGTTGGGTAGTATTTTACCCGTAAAACTTGCTTTTTTGATACCCTCCACAAGGCAAGACGGCTTTCTTTTTTTCCTTTTTTCTTTTGCAAAAATGTGTGTGGGGCATCTCGGTTTCCATTCACATTTCAGGCAATCACGAAGGAAAGACGAAGGAACTTAACCTTTTAAATCCTTGTATTATGCAAAATTACATCATCAAATCTCACAAAGTAGGCACAAGCTACAACAAACCTCATTTCTTTACTTTAAACAAAGGAATGAATAGTGGAAAACCTCAAAATGAACCATTCACAAATAGTTTTGTAATCATATTTGACAATGAAAAAGATTGTGAAAATATCTTTTGGGTAGCATATAGTTTATGGAAATCAAAATTTTGGCACCAACATTTAGTGGGTTCTGTAATTTCATTTTTACGACTACCTGATTTTAAAAAAGAATTCTTCTCAAAATCCGCACATTTAATGGTAGAATATGAGGCACATATAAAACATGTAGAAACTTTAAAATTACTAGCTCAAAAAGAAAAACAATTTCACGAAAATATTAATCTAATTAATGATATGCGTAGAGTAATCATTCATCGCTATAGTAACAAATAAACTTTTTTTAAAACTAAATATAATACTATGAGCCTGTTTTTATTATTTCAAACCGATAATTGGAAATCTAAAGCATCAAGAGTCTTTTTTGGTGCTTTTGATAGTAGAAATAAAGCAATTGATTTTGCAAAATACAATGATTTGTACTGTCATAATGCAGAAGTCATTGTTATTGAAGTACAACTCAATCACTTTGGTGAAATCTAAAACAAAAAAGCCAAATCTCACGACTTGGCTTAATCATGTTTAACCCAAAGGTCACCACAACTAGGGCTAAACTTATTTTTTGTGCTTCTTATTCAGGCT